>NC_011901.1:0-1273750 GCF_000021985.1 Thioalkalivibrio sulfidiphilus HL-EbGr7 | reverse complement strand
CGCCATCATGGATCACGGCTATTCCAGCAAGCACACCTTCTACTACTGCGGCGACAACGTGGAGGTGCGGCCCGAGCACGTGGACGAGGGCCTGGCCCGGTTCCAGTACACCTTCCCCGACCACTCCGTCTACCACCTGAACATGTACCCGCTGCGCAAGGCCTACGTGCGCCGCCTGATGCGCGAGGTGGGCTTTCAGCGCATCGAGACCTACGGGGATTTCAAGGAGACCTACAAGGAAACGGAGCCGGACTTTTTCATCCACGTGGCCGAGAAACAGTACCGGGAGGCATGAGCATGAGCCAGAAGTACAGCACTGCGGTGGCCACCGCGCGGGACTACTACAACAGTGACGACGCCGACACCTTCTACCATCGGGTCTGGGGCGGCGAGGACATCCACATCGGGCTGTACGAGTCCGATGATGAGCCGATCTTTGATGCCAGCCGACGCACCGTGGCCCACATGGGCGACCTGCTGGGTGAGCCCAGGCCCGACATGACCGTGCTGGACATGGGTGCCGGCTACGGCGGCTCCGCCCGTTACCTGGCGTCCACCTTCGGCTGCCGGGTGGTGGCCCTGAACCTGAGCGAGGTGGAAAACGAGCGCAACCGGGAGAAGACCCGCGCCCATCACCTGGACAAGCTCGTCGAGGTGGTGGACGGCAGCTTCGAGTCCGTGCCCTACCCCGACCAGAGCTTCGACATCGTCTGGTCCCAGGACGCCATCCTGCACAGCGGCAACCGCCGCCAGGTGGTCCGGGAGGCGGCCCGCCTGCTCAAGCCCGGGGGCGTGTTCATCTTCACCGACCCGATGCAGACCGACGACTGCCCCGAGGGCGTGCTGGAGCCGATCCTGGCCCGCATCCACCTGCAGACCCTGGGCTCGCCGGGCTTCTACCGGGAGGCCTGCGCCGCCGAGGGCCTGGAGGAGATCGGCTTCGAGGCGCATGCGGACCAGCTGCCGCGCCACTACGCCCGGGTGCTGGCCGAGACCGAGGCCCGGGAACAGGGCCTCAAGGGCGAGATCTCCCCGGATTACCTGGAACGCATGAAAAAGGGCCTCGCTCATTGGATCGAGGGCGGCCGCAACGGCCACCTGACCTGGGGCATCTTCCGCTTCCGCAAACCCGCCTGATTCCCGCCTGCGGCACCCGTTCCAGGTGCCGCTCAGCTGCATATCCATTCATGACTCAAGGAGCCATGCCATGAACAAGACCTACCTGTTCACCTCCGAATCCGTATCCGAAGGCCATCCCGACAAGCTCAGCGACCAGGTCTCCGACGCCATCCTGGACGCCTACCTGGCCCAGGACCCCAAGGCCCGGGTGGCCGCCGAGACCTTCTGCACCACCGGCGTGGTGGCCGTGGGCGGCGAGGTCAAGTCCAGCGCCACCGTGGACATCGAGCGCATCGTGCGCGAGGTGGTGCGCGACATCGGCTACACCAGTTCCGAGATGGGCTTCGATGCCGACACCTGCGCGGTGATGAACCTGATCGGCGCCCAGTCCGCCGACATCAACCAGGGCGTGGACCGCGCACGTCCCGAGGACCAGGGTGCCGGCGACCAGGGCCTGATGTTCGGCTACGCCTGCGACGAGACCGAGGTGCTGATGCCCGCCCCCATCCACTTCGCCCACCGCCTGGTGCGCCGCCAGGCCGAGGTGCGCAAGAACGGCCGGCTGCCCTGGCTGCGCCCCGACGCCAAGAGCCAGGTGAGCTTTCGCTACGAGAACGGCAAGGCCACCACCATCGATGCCGTGGTGCTCTCCACCCAGCACGCGGCGGACATCGAGCAGAAGGCACTGCGCGAGGCGGTCATGGAGGAGATCATCAAGCCGGTGCTGGGCGACAGGCTGCACAAGGACACCAAGTACCACATCAACCCCACCGGCCGTTTCGTCACCGGCGGCCCCCTGGGCGATGCCGGGCTCACCGGCCGCAAGATCATCGTCGACACCTACGGCGGCATGGCCCGCCACGGGGGCGGCGCCTTCTCCGGCAAGGACCCCTCCAAGGTGGACCGCTCCGCCGCCTATGCCTGCCGTTACGTGGCCAAGAACATCGTGGCCGCCGGCCTGGCATCGCGCTGCGAGGTGCAGGTCTCCTACGCCATCGGCGTGGCCGAGCCCACATCCATCGCCGTGGAGACCTTCGGTACCGGCAAGGTGGACGAGGGCACCCTCACCGCCCTGGTGCGCGAACACTTCGACCTGCGCCCCTACGGCATCCTCACCATGCTGGACCTGGAGCGGCCCATCTACCGCCCCACGGCGAGCTACGGGCACTTCGGCCGCGAGGATCTGGACGTGAGCTGGGAGCGCACCGACCGGGCCGAGGCGCTGGCCGATGCCGCCAAGGGCCTCAAGGCCTCGTAGAAAGTTGGAAGGGTGAATTGGGAAGTGGGAAACGGGAAACGGCAAGGACCACGGCCTCTCCCGGACACCGGCTTCGCTCTCATGCCCAGCCGATATACAAAATGGAAAAGGGCGGCCACGGCCGCCCTTTTCAATGCCACACCACTTCGCACTTCCAGGTTCAGACTTCCGACTTCCAGTACACCGCCACCAGCACCTCCCCCCGAAACACCAGGGGCAGCCGGTCCCGCAGCCAGGGCGGGACGCCCCGTTCCTGCATCAACTTCTTCAGGTCCCGGGTCCGGTCCCGTACCCGCAGGGTCTCGCCGCCCAGGCGAAAGGCCACGGTGAAGGTCTCCCCCGGCGCCAGACTCACCCCCTGAGAGGCCAGCCAATCGCCGGACAGCGTCACACCAAGGGACGGGATCTCAAGGGCGCTGCGGCCATCCCATTTGAAACACTGGCCGGGATCGTGATCTCCGAGCGGCACCATGGCATGCAGGGCGTCCCGGTAGCGGCGGATCTCGCCACCCGGCCAGGCCACCAGCGGCGTGGTATCCGGGCCGGCAGCGAGCACGTCGTCCAGCACGCTCTGCAGGCGCGCCTGGGATGGCATTGGCAAACCCTTTTCCATGAGCCAGAAGCGCAGGACATTGCGCTGGCGCGCCGGGCGCAGGGTCTTGAGCGCGGCCACGGACAGGGTGCCACTGAAGTCACCGCGCAGGGCCTCCAGGTCCTGGCGCGCCAGGTCCCCCAGCAGGCCGAGACTCTCCGCCTGGTGTCCGGCGGCCCGGGCCAGGGTCTGGTCCAGGGAGGGCCAGCGCTCGCGCAGCAAGGGCATGATCCGTTCGCGCAGCAGGTTGCGGTCAAAACGGGTGTCCCGGTTGCTGTCGTCCTCGATCCAGGCAAGGCCATGATCCCGGGCGTGACCCTCCAGAACCTCTCGGGAGACCTCCAGCAGGGGCCGGCCATGCCAGCCCGCACCCAGGGGCTGCCAGCGGGGCATCGCCGCCAGACCCGCCGGGCCGGAACCCCGCAGCAGTTGCAGCAACAGGGTCTCCGCCTGGTCCCGCTGATGATGGGCGGTGAGCAAGCCGTCGCCCGGCAGCAGCGCGGCCTCGAGCGCGGCATAGCGGACACGGCGCGCCGCCGCCTCCGGGCTCTCCCCGTCGGCCGGCGAGGCATCCACATGGATCACCCTGAGTTCCACGCCCAGGTCTTCGCAGACCTGGCCGCAATGCTCGACCCAGGCATCGGCACGGGGATTGAGGCCGTGATGCACGTGGATGGCGCGAAGCTCGGGAAACCCTACACCGCGCAGGGCCGCGGCGGCATGCAGCAGCACGTGGGAATCGAGGCCGCCGCTGAAGGCGACGATCAGGCGGGAGGCGGGAGGGAGATGCCGCAGGGCATCGCGGAGGACGTCAGACAACATGGCCATGAAGTGCGAAGTGTGAGTTGGGAAGTGGGAAGTAAAGGCTTTCAATTCGCACTTCCCAATTCACACTTCGCACTTCAGTTCACCCTTCTTTGTATTCGCCATACCCCATCAGCCGCCCATAGCGGCGCTCCAGCAGCGCATCGGTGTCCATGGCGCTGAAGGTCTGCAGGGCCTCGGCGAGCGCGGTGTGCAGGTTGCCGGCCATCTGCTCCGGGTTGCGGTGGGCGCCGCCCAGGGGCTCGGGGATGATGGTGTCGATCAGGCCCAGCTCCTTGAGCCGGGCGGAGGTGATGCCCAGGGCCTCGGCGGCATCGGAAGCGCGCTCGGCACTCTTCCACAGGATGGAGGCGCAGCCCTCGGGGGAGATCACCGAGTAGGTGCTGTACTGGAGCATCATCACCCGGTCGCCCACGCCGATGGCCAGCGCGCCACCGGAGCCGCCCTCCCCGATCACGGTGCAGATGACGGGTGTGCGCAGACCCGCCATCACCTGCAGGTTCATGGCGATGGCCTCGCTCTGGCCACGCTCCTCGGCACCCACGCCGGGATAGGCGCCGGGGGTGTCGATGAAGGTGAAGACCGGCAGGCGGAAGCGCTCCGCCAGACGCATCAGGCGCAGGGCCTTGCGGTAGCCTTCGGGACGGGGCATGCCGAAGTTGCGGCGGATCTTTTCCTTGGTGTCGCGGCCCTTCTGGTGGCCGATGACCACCACCGGCTGTCCATCGAAGCGGGCCATGCCGCCCACGATGGCGGCGTCGTCGGCATAGGCGCGATCGCCGTGCAGTTCCTCGAAGTCGGTGAACAGGCGGCCGATGTAGTCCAGGGTGTAGGGACGGCGCGGATGGCGGGCCAGCTGGGCCACCTGCCAGGCGGAGAGCTTGGAGAAGATGGACTCGGTCAGGGACTTGCACTTGGCCTGCAGCCGCGAGATCTCTTCCTGGATGTTGACCTCGGCATCATCGCCCACATAGCGAAGTTCCTCGATCTTGGCCTCAAGTTCGGCGATCGGCTGTTCAAAGTCGAGAAAATCAGGGTTCATAAGAATGGCTGCCGGGTTTGGATTCGTTGTCGTCGGCAAGGCTGGGATTCTAACGCTTTTGCTGAGGGAAGTGCGAATTGAAGGGGGAAGTGTGAATTGGGAAATGTGAATGGAACCACCCTCACCCCCACTTCCGACTTCCCAATTCACACTTCGCACTTCCACTTGTCCTTCTAACGCAGCGCCACTGCATCCTCCCCCAGCAGCCCCCGCAGGCGGGCGATCAGGTCACCGCTGGGCCTGACCCGCCAGTCCTCGCCCAGTTCGAAGCAGGCCTGGAAGCGGTCGTCCCGGTAATGGATGTAGACCGGGCAAGGCCCTTCCCGACTGGGGGCCAGGGCATCCTTGAGTTCATCCACCAGGCCGTTCACGGGCCGTCCCAGGACGCGCAGGTCCAGGCCCTTCACGCACTGGGACAGGGCCTCGTCCAGGTCCATGACCTGGCGGGCGCGCAGGCGCACACCGCCGTTGAACTCGTCCACCCCGGCCTGGCCCTGGACCACCAGCAGCCGGTCTTTCACCAGCAGGTGCTGGTAGCGGTTGAAGTCCTCCCCGAACAGGCCCACCTCGATCCGCCCGCTGCGGTCGTCCAGGGTCACGAAGCCGATGCGCCCGGTCTGGGTGGGCTTGGTGCGGATGTTGATCACCAGGCCACCCACGGTGGCCTGCTGTTCCTTGCGCCGCCGCCCTTCTCCGGGTGTCTGGTCACCCACCTCGGCCACCAGGTCGGCGATGCGCTTGCTGTGAATGGCCTTGAGCTCCGCCTGGAAGCGGTCGATGGGGTGCCCGGTGAGGTACAGCCCCAGGGTCTCCTTCTCGGCGGACAGGCGCAGGTCCTCGTCCCATTCCGGCAGCTGTTCGTCGTCCACGTCCGAGGCACCCGGGGTGACCGGGCCACCGAACAGGTCCTCCTGACCCAGGCTCTCATTGCGCAGGTGCTGCTCGGCCCGGGACAGGGCCTTGGGCAGATTGGCCATCAGGGTCGCCCGATTGGGGCCGATGGAATCCAGGGCCCCGGCCCGGATCAGGGCCTCCAGGGTGCGGCGGTTGATCTTCTGGGAGTCGGCACGCACGCACAGGTCATCGAGGCTCTGGAACGGGCCGCCCGCCTCCCGGGCCTGGATCAGGGCCTGGATGGCGGACTCGCCCACCCCCTTGATGGCCCCCAGGCCATAGATCACCGTGCGGGCATCGGCCACCCCGAAGCGGTGCTGGGAGCGGTTGATGTCCGGAGGCACCACATGCAGTTCCATGGCCCGGCATTCCTCGATGAGGTTCACCACCTTGTCCGTGTGGTCCATGTCCGCGGACAGCACCGCGGACATGAAGGCCGCCGGGTAGTGCTGCTTGAGCCAGGCGGTCTGGTAGGAAAGCAGCGCGTAGGCGGCGGAATGGGACTTGTTGAAGCCGTAGCCGGCGAACTTCTCCATCAGGTCGAAGATGTAGCTGGCGGTGGCCTCCTGCACGCCCCGGCCGGTGGCGCCGGCCAGGAAGATCTCCCGCTGCTTGGCCATCTCCTCGGGTTTTTTCTTGCCCATGGCCCGGCGCAGCATGTCGGCGCCGCCCAGGGTGTAGCCCGCCAGCACCTGGGCGATCTGCATCACCTGCTCCTGGTACAGGATCACGCCGTAGGTGGGCTTGAGGATGGGCTCCAGGTCCGGGTGGGGATAGTCCACCTTGGCCCGGCCGTGCTTGCGGTTGATGAAGTCGTCCACCATGCCCGACTGCAGCGGACCCGGCCGGTACAGGGCCACCAGGGCCACGATGTCCTCGAACACGTCCGGCTGCAGGCGCTTGATGAGCTCCTTCATGCCCCGGGATTCCAGCTGGAAGACCGCGGTGGTCTCCTGGCGCTTGAGCAGGCCGAAGGTCTCCGGGTCGTCCAGGGGGATGCGGTTCACGTCCAGGGGCGCCTGGCCCTCGGCCTTGCGCTGCTGGTCGATGGTGCGCACTGCCCAGTCGATGATGGTCAGCGTGCGCAGGCCCAGGAAGTCGAACTTCACCAGGCCCACCGCCTCCACGTCGTCCTTGTCGAAGTGGGTCACCACGCTCTGCCCGCCCGGTTCGCAATACAGCGGCGAGAAGTCGGTGAGCTCGGTGGGGGCGATCACCACGCCGCCGGCATGCTTGCCCGCGTTGCGCGCCACGCCCTCGAGCTTCCTGGCCAGGTCGATCAGCCCGCTGACCTCCTCGTCCTCCTCGTAGAGGCGGCGCAGCTCCTCCTCCTGCTCCAGGGCCTTGTCCAGGGTCATGCCGATCTCGAAGGGGATCAGCTTGGCGATACGGTCCACGAAGCCGTAGGGGTGGCCCAGCACCCGGCCCACGTCGCGCACTACCGCCTTGGCGGCCATGGTGCCGTGGGTGATGATCTGGGAGACCTTCTCGCGGCCGTAGCGCTGCGCCACGTAGTCGATCACCCGGTCGCGCTGCTCCATGCAGAAGTCGATATCGAAATCGGGCATGGAGACGCGTTCGGGATTGAGGAAACGCTCGAACAGCAGGTCGTAGAGCAGCGGGTCCAGATCGGTGATCTTGAGCGCGTAGGCCACCAGGGATCCGGCGCCGGAACCACGCCCGGGACCCACCGGGATGGCGTTGTCCTTGGCCCACTGGATGAAGTCCGCCACGATCAGAAAGTAGCCCGGGAAGCCCATCTGGCAGATCACGTCCAGCTCGATCTCCAGGCGCTCCCGGTAGGCGCGCTCCTTTGCCTCGCGGTTGTCCGTGACGCCCTCGAGGATCACCGCCAGGCGTGCGTCCAGGCCCTCCCGGGAGGCCTTGCGGAAGTAGTCGTCGGTGGTCATGCCCGCGGGGACCGGGTACTCCGGCAGCACCGACTTGCCAAGCGTCAGGGAGACATTGCAGCGCCGGGCGATCTCCACGGAGTTTTCCAGGGCCTCGGGGATGTCGGCAAACAGCGCCGCCATCTCCTCGGCGGTGCGCAGATACTGCTGCGGGGTGTAGTCCCGGGGCCGGCGGGGATCATCCAGCACCCGGCCGTCGTGGATGCACACCCGGGCCTCGTGGGCGTCGAAGTCGGAGGCCGCCAGGAAGCGCACGTCGTTGGTGGCCACCACCGGCAGGGAGCGGGACTGGGCCAGGTCCACCGCGGCATGGAGGTGGTCCTCCTCGCCTTCACGCCCGGTGCGCCCGATCTCCAGGTAGAAGCGCCCCGGGAACAGGCCTTCCCAGAATTCACACAGCTCCTCGGCGGCAGAGGGCTGGCTGCCCATGAGCGCGCGGCCGATCTCGCCCTCGCGCCCCCCGGAGAGTGCGATCAGGCCGCGGCTCGCGCCGTCGAACCAGCCGCGATCGAGCACCGGCGCGTCGCCGCTCTGCTGACCCTCCTGGTAGCTTCGCGAGATCAGCCGGGTGAGATTGCGGTATCCGTCCTCGTCCTGGGCCAGCAGCACCAGCCGCGAGGGGGCCTCACCTGCCTGGGGCGCCGAGACCCAGGTATCCACGCCCACGATGGGCTTGATGCCCGCCTTGAGCGCCGCCTTGTAGAACTTCACCATGCCGAACAGGTTGCCCTGGTCGGTGACCGCCACCGCCGGCATGCCCGCCTCGCGCACCGCCTGCACCAGCGGCTCCACGCGCACCAGACCATCCACCAGGGAGAATTCGGTATGCAGATGCAGATGTACGAAGCTAGTGGTCATGTATGGATAGTTCTATTCAGTAATGGCGATTTAACGCGGAGCACGCAGAGACGCAAAGAACGCGGAGCCGGAAAATTATCACAGACGCCGCGCGGCTATTCTGATGCCTGCTTCCTTCGCGGCCCCTGCGTCTTTGCGCTCTCTGCGTGATCCGCCTCATCAGAACAGTGCAACCTGCATGCGCTCCGCCGCCCGGCGCACCGGGGCGAAGCTCAGGCGGTGGCAGGGGCTGGGACCGAGGCGCTCCAGGGCCTCCAGGTGCACGGGGGTCGGGTAACCCATGTGCGAGCCCAGCCCATAGCCCGGGTGTTGTTCGTCCAGTGCCAGCATCAGCCGGTCCCGGTGCACCTTGGCGATGATCGAGGCAGCGCTGATGGCCGGCACCCGGCTGTCGCCCTTGATCACCGCGTGGGCGGTCATGGTGAGTTTCGGGCAGCGATTGCCATCCACCAGGGCCATCTCGGGGCGGTGCGACAGGGCCTCCACGGCCCGCTGCATGGCCAGCAGGCTCGCCTGCAGGATGTTGATGCGGTCGATCTCCGCCGGGGTGCAGAGCCCCAGGGCAAAGGCCAGGGAGCGCTCGCGGATCTGCACGTCCAGGGCCTCCCGGCGTGCAGGGCTCAGTTTCTTGGAATCCTTGAGTCCATCGATGGGTCTCGCCGGGTCCAGGATCACCGCTGCGGCCACCACCGGACCCGCCAGCGGACCCCGGCCCACCTCGTCCACGCCCGCCACCCCGGGCAACCCCAGCCAGGCCTCCAGATCCACGCATCCCCCACAGAAATCCAGTAAACTACGCCCACGCCGCGCAGGCCCCACAGGGGCGAGGCCCAGGGACGGGCCGAACTATGAATCGCCCGGAGCGATTCATCGCGCGAGCCCCACAGTGGTGAGGCCCAGGACGGGCCGAACAATGCTACCACAGCACCGGCAGCCCTCACGGGTCCCGGTGCCAAATTTCCAAGCCATTGATAAACCTGAAAAACCGGATCCCCTCATGTCCAGCACCCGTTGCGCCGTGATCGGCGTGGGCTACCTCGGCAAATTCCACGCCCAGAAGTACGCAGCCCTCCCCAATGCCGACCTGATCGCCGTCGTGGACGCCAGTCCCCAGCAGGCTGCCGCCGTGGCCGCCGACTGCCACTGCCGCGCCCTGACCGACTACAAGGAACTGCTGGGCAAGGTGGATGCGGTGAGCATCGCGGTGCCCACCACCCTGCACTTCCAGGTGGCGAAGGACTTCCTGGAACACGGCACCCACGTGCTGGTGGAAAAGCCCATCACCGTGACCGTGGAAGAGGCCGCCGAACTCAACCGAATCGCCAGGGACAAGGGCGTGATCCTGCAGGTGGGTCACCTGGAGCGCTTCAACGCCGCCCTCATGGACCTGGCCGACCGCAACATCCGCCCCCTGTTCATCGAGTCCCACCGCCTGGCCCCCTTCAAGCCCCGGGCCACGGACGTGAACGTGGTGCTGGATCTGATGATCCACGACATCGACATCATCCTGGACATGGTGCGCTCGCCGCTCAAATCCATCGCCGCCAGCGGCGCCCAGGTGCTGTCCCAGGCGGTGGACATCGCCAATGCACGCCTGGAATTCGAGAACGGCTGCGTGGCCAACGTGACCTCCAGCCGGGTGAGCATGAAGAGCGAGCGCAAGATGCGCATCTTCGAGCCCAGCGCCTACATCTCCGTGGACTTCCAGAACCGCGGCCTGTCCATCCACCGGGTGGGTGAGCGGGAGATGTTCCCGGGCATTCCCGAGATCACCAGCGAGGAGAGCTTCTTCGACGAAAGCGATGCGCTCAAGGCGGAGATCATTGCCTTCCTCAAGGCCATCCAGGAGGGCGCGCCGGTGATCGTCTCCGGCGAGGACGGCCAGCGTGCCCTGGAGACCGCCATCCGGATCACCGACCTGGTGCTGCGCAACGCCCGGGTGCTGCGCTGAGCGCGCGCCCCACACGAATCCCTTTTCAAGACACGAGGCAGACCATCCCATGATCCCCATGGTTGACCTGAAGACCCAGTACCACCAGCTCAAGGCCGAGATCGACACGGCGGTCATGGACGTGCTGGAAAACACCCAGTTCATCCTCGGCCCCAACGTCAAGGCCCTGGAGCAGGAGACCGCCGAGTACCTGGGCGTGCCCCACGCCATCGGCTGCGCCTCCGGCACCGACGCCCTGCACCTGGCACTGGCGGCCGCCGGCATCGGCCCCGGCGACGAGGTGATCACCACCGCCTTCACCTTCATCGCCACCGCCGAGGCCATCGCCTATGTGGGCGCCACACCAGTGTTCGTGGACATCGACCCCCAGACCTACAACATCGATCCGGACAAGGTGGAGGCAGCGATTACCCCGAAGACCCGCGCCGTGCTGCCGGTGCACCTGTTCGGCCAGCCGGCGCGCATGGACCGGCTCAAGGCCTTGTGCGACCAGCACAAGCTGCTCCTCATCGAGGACTGCGCCCAATCCTTCGGCGCCGACGTGAGCGGCACCCAGACCGGCGCCATCGGCGAGCTGGGCTGTTTCAGCTTCTTCCCCAGCAAGAATCTCGGCTGCTACGGCGATGGCGGCCTGATCACCACCCGTTCCGAGGAGTACGCCAAGCGCATCCTGAGCCTGCGCAACCACGGCAGCGAGGTGCGTTACCACCACGACGTGATCGGCTACAACAGTCGCCTGGACGAGATGCAGGCGGCCATCCTGCGGGTGAAGCTGCGCCACATCGATGAATTCAACACCCAGCGCCGCCGGGTGGCGCACCGCTACAACGAACTGCTGGCGGGCACCGGCATCGTCACGCCCCATGAGGACGGTCACGGACGCCACGTCTTCCACCAGTACACCCTGCTGTCCGAGCGTCGCGACGAGATCATGAAGGCCCTGCAGGCCCAGCAGATTGCCTGCGCCGTGTACTACCCCATCCCGCTGCACCGGCAGAAGGCCTTCGGCGAAACCCTGAGCCACCTACAGCTGCCCGTCACCGACGAGGTCGCGGCGCGCTGCTTCTCCCTGCCCATCTACCCGGAGATGCCCGACGAGCACATCGTCACCGTCACCAACGTGATCCGGAATGCCATCGCCTGAGCCCAGTCACGACCATGTGATGGTGGTGGCGGGTGAGGCCTCCGGCGACCTGCACGCCGCCAACATGGTGCGCGCCCTGCGCCGCCTGCGCCCGGAACTGCGCTTCTCCGGCATGGGCGGCGGTGCACTCAGGGATGCGGGCGTGGAGATCCTGGTGGACAGCACCCGCCTGGCGGTGGTGGGCCTGGTGGAGGTGCTGGCCCATTACGGTGATATCCGCCGGGCCCTGAACACCCTCAAGCACAGCATCGAGCGGGAGCCTCCGCGCCTGCTGGTGCTGGTGGATTACGTGGAGTTCAACCTGCGCCTGGCCCGCTTCGCCAAGGGCAAGGGCGTGAAGGTGCTGTTCTACGTCAGCCCCCAGGTCTGGGCCTGGCGCGCGCGCCGGGTGCGGCGCATCGGCCAGGTGATCGACGCCATGGCCGTGCTGTTTCCCTTCGAGGAGGCGGTCTATCGCAAGCATGGCATTCCGGTGCGCTACGTGGGCAACCCGCTGGTAGACGAGGTGCGGGCCTCGGCGGACTGCTACACCCTGCGCCGCGGCTTCGGCCTCAACGAGACCGCCCCGGTGGTGGGCATCCTGCCCGGCAGCCGTCGCGGTGAGCTGCGCCGTCACCTGCCCCTGATCATGGAATCCGCCCGGCTGCTGCGCAGCCGCATCCCCAGCGTGCAGTTCATCATGCCCATCGCCCCCGGCGTGGACGTGGAGCGGGATGTCACGTCCCACGTGGACGGCAGCCTGGGCATCGTGCAGGTGAGTGGTCGCACCTACGACGCCATGCACGCCAGCGATGCCCTGATGATCGCATCGGGCACCGCCACCCTGGAAGCGGGCCTGCTGCGGGTGCCCATGGCCATCCTCTACCGGGTCTCACCGATCACCTACGCCATCCTCAAGCGACTGATCCTGATCCGTGACATCGGGCTGGCCAACATCGTTGCCGGCGAACGGGTGGTACCGGAATTCATCCAGCACGAAGCCACCCCCGAGGCCATCACCGGTGAGATCGAGCGCCTGCTGACGGACAACGACTACGCGCGCCAGGTGCGCGAACGCCTCGGGATCATCCGGGAAAGACTGGGGGAAGGCGGGGGATCGGAGAATGTGGCGCGGATGGCGCTGGAACTGATCGACACCGGGAAACTGGATTGAAGTGAGAAGTGAGAAGTGAGAAGTGAGAAGTGAGAAGTGAGAAGTGAGAAGTGACAATAGGTGAATGGCAAAGCTCCGCCAATGCACTTCCTACTTCCTACATCTCACTTCTAAATTCGCACTTCACCCTTCAGATGGGTGCCTGCGACCCGAACGCACGATACCGCGCTGGCTCGACTTCACAAACTCCACGAAACGGGCCACTTCCGGAGACTGCTTCGCCAGTTCCTCCGCAGCCGCCATCGCGGCGCCACGGTCACGGCCGCGCACCAGCAGCTTGAACACCTGGTGCAGGGCGCGCACGGTCTCAGGGGAAAACCCGCGACGCTTCAATCCCAGCTTGTTGATGCCGATGGCCCGGGCGTAATTGCCCGAGGCCAGGGTATAGGGCGTAAGGTCACGGTTGAGCGCCGCGCCCATGCTGGTGAAGGCATGGGTGCCGATGCGGCAGAACTGGTGCACCAGGGTGAAACCGCCCAGGATGGCGCGATCCTCCACCTTCACATGTCCGGCCAGGGAGGCGGCATTGGAGAAGATGGTATGGTTGCCCACCTCGCAGTCATGGGCGATGTGCACGTAGGCCATGATCAGGTTGTCGTTGCCGATGCGCGTCTCGCCGGTGCCCTTGGGGGTGCCGCGATGGATGGTGACGAACTCGCGGATCACGTTGCGGTCCCCGATCACCACCCGGGTGGGTTCGCCCTTGTAGCCGGTGTCCTGGGGCGCCTCGCCGATGGAGGCGAACTGGAACACCTGGCAGTCCTCGCCAATGCTCGTGTGTCCGGAGACCACCACGTGGGGCCCGATGCGGGTACCCCGGCCGATGCGCACGTCGGCGCCGATGGTGGTGAACGGGCCGATGTGTACGTCCTCGGCGATCTGCGCGCCGGGCTCGATGACCGCCCGGGGATCGATCATGACTCGATCTCCTTGCCGGCGCACATCAGCGTGGCGGAAGCCACCAGGTCACCGTTGACCCGGGCCTCTGCCTTGAAGCGCCAGATGCCGCGCACGACTCTCAGCAGTTCCACGCGCAGATGCAGCTGGTCGCCCGGTTCCACCTGGCGGCGGAAGCGGGCCTCGTCGATCCCCACGAACAGATAGAGCTGCTGCTTGTCCTGGTTCTCGTTGCGGGCCTCCTCGGTCTTGAAGGCCAGCAGACCCGTGGCCTGGGCCAGTGCCTCCATGATCAGCACGCCGGGCATCACCGGACGAATGGGGAAATGCCCCTGGAAATAGGGCTCGTTGATGCTCACGTTCTTGATGGCCTCCAGGTATTCACCGGGCTTGAAGTCGGTGACCCGGTCCACCAGGAGAAAGGGGTAACGGTGAGGCAGATAGCGCATCACCTGGTGAATGCTCATGGCGTCCAATGATGTGTCCCTGTGTTGTTGTCTGGCCGAACGCCTGGGCGATGCGGCTGGTAGCTTGTCGTCGATCGAGACGGAGCGCTCAGTCCTGCCCGGGCGCACCCTTGTCGCGCTTCCCCATGCGGCGCAGGCGGGCGAGACTCCGGTTCCACTCGCGGGCCGTGTCATGGGGCACCCCGGAGGAGTACACACCGGGCTCGCGGATGGAGCGGGTCACGAAGCTCATGGCAGTGACGGTCACACCGTCGGCGATGTCCAGGTGGCCCAGTATACCGGCTCCGCCGCCAATGGCGCAGTGGCTGCCGATGCGAGTGCTGCCGGCGATGCCCACGCAGCCCGCCAGGGCCGTGTGATCGCCGATGTGCACGTTGTGGGCCACCTGGATGAGGTTGTCCATCTTCACGCCGGTGCCGATGACGGTGTCTTCCAGCGCCCCCCGGTCGATGGTGGTGTTGGCGCCGATCTCCACGTCATCCCCCACCACCACCCGGCCAAGCTGGGGGATCTTCACCCAGTGGCGAGCCTGATCCGGGGCGAAACCGAAACCGTCGGCCCCGAGCACCGCACCGGCATGGATGCGCACCCGCCGACCCAGCCGCGTGCCGCGGTAGAGCGTGACCCGCGGACCCAGGCGCGTATCCGCACCCACCTGGCAATCGGCCTCCAGTATGCAGCCAGGCCCCAGCACCACGCCCTGATCCAGTACACACTCCGGGCCCACCACGCACTGCGCGCCCACCTCGACACCCGGATGAAGACGCGCGGAGGCATCCACCACTGCCGTGGGGTGGATGCCGGCGCGGGGCAAGGGCTCCGGGAAGATCAGGGCACAGGCCCGGGCATAGCCCAGGTAGGGATCGGAGATCACCAGCGCCGGCACCGGGCACAGGGCCGCATCATCTGCCCTGCACAGCACGGCACCTGCCCGGGTACCGGGCAGGTGCTTGCGAAAGCGGGGGTTGTTCAGGAAGGCGAGTTCGCCGGGGCCGGCCCGGTCCAGGGGGGCGACCCCGGTGATCTCGAGCCGGCCGTCGCCGTGCAGTTCAGCACCCAGATGGACGGCAAGGTCGGAAAGCGTCACCACGTCGCTCGGATGCCTGCTCGAAACCTGTCAGGCACGCGGCCGCCGGATCAGCGACCGCCCTGGCCCTGCTGGCGCAAGCGCTCCAGCACCTTGTCGGTGATGTTGATGCGTTCGCTGGCAAACAGCACGTTGCGCTCGGTCAGCACCAGGTCATAGCGTTCCTGCTGGGCGATCTCCAGGATCACGTTCTGGACCAGGCGCTGCAGCCGACCCAGTTCCTCGTTGCGACGCACGTTCAGGTCCTCGCTGAACATGTCCTGGGCACGCTTGAACTCGCGGGAACGGTTGCGGAAATTGCGCTCCAGTTCGGCGCGCTGTTCGGCACCCATGACATCGGCATCACGCTCCAGGCGCTCCTGCATCTGGCGCAGGGCGTCGCGCTCGGCCACCAGTTCCGCGTCACGGGGCGAGAATTCCTTCTCCAGTGCACTGAGGGCGGCCTCAGCCTGAGGCGAACGCTCCATGATGAAGTTGATGTTGACGAAGGCCACCCTGGCCTCGGCTGCCAGGGCCATGCCGGCAGAGCCGAGCAGGGTCAGCGCCAGGATAAGGGAAACCAGGATCGTGGGCATTCTCTTCAAGACTGCTCTCCATTGAGTACGTTTTCCCTTTCGGGGATCGGTGGTTCGTAACGTGTCTCAGCTTGGACCTGCATGAGGCACTTTAAATTCCGTGCGTAGATGACCAGCCTGAGTGAAATCGGTCACGCATCGGCATCAGAACGCCGCGCCGATGCTGAACTGGAACACCTGCCGGTCATCTTCCGGCTTGTCATTTAACGCTTGGGCCAGACTGAAAGTCAACGCGCCGACGGGGGACAACCAGGTCATGCCGATACCCGCCGAGGTGCGGATCTCGCCCGCATCGAAGGCCTCGTAACTCTGGTAGACCTGACCCGCATCCAGGAACAGGCTCATGCGCATGTTGCCGCTGTCGTCCAGGAATGGCGGCGGGAACAGCAGCTCGGCGGTGGTCACCACGCGGAAGGTGCCGCCGAACGGGTCGTTGTTGGAATCCTGCGGGCCCAGACTGAAGTCCCGGTAGCCGCGCACCGAGCGCGAGCCGCCGGCGAAGTAATGCTCGAAGAACGGCACACGGTCATTGTCACCATAGGGTTCGGCGTAGTTGATCTCGCCGTTGAGCCCGATGGACAGGTTGTCGCGCAGGGGCAGGAACCACTGGCTGCGCAGATCGAGCTTGAAGTACTCGGCGGTGCTGCCCGGCAGGGCCACCTTCACCCCCGCCCGCTGCAGGTTGCCCTCGCTGGCGAACACCGTGCGGTCCCGCGTGTCGTGGGTAAACGAGGATTCCAGGGTGTAGAAATTGAAGGTGTTGCCGTCTGCGATGTAATCGAAGACCTCGTCGGAGGTGCCGGACGTGGTCACCACCTCGACGCGTTCGTAACCGGGGCTGAAGCGGAAGGTGTCGAATTCCGTGAGCGGTATGCCGTAGGTCAGGGTGCCGCCGTAGCGGTTGGTGGCATAGCGGGAGATATCCAGCTGGGAGGCATCGGTCTCGCGGAAGAACAGCGTGAATCCACGGCTGATGCCGTCCAGGGTGTAGTAGGGATTCAGGTAGGAGATGCTGTAGGTGCGGTTCACCGAACTGTTGTTGAAGGCCAGCGACACGCGCCGACCGGTGCCCATGAAGTTCTCCTGGGACAGCCCCAGGTTGAACAGCACGCCTTCGCTCTGGGCGTAGCCCACGCCCACGGTAAAGCTTCCGGAGAAGCGCTCCTTCACACTGATGTCCAGATCCACCTGGTCGTCACTGCCGGGCACGCGCCGGGTCTCCACGTTCACCGATTCCACGAAGGACAGGCGCTGCAGGCGCACCCGGGAACGGTCCACGTTGGAGGTGGAGTACCAGCCGCCTTCCATCTGGCGCATCTCGCGGCGGAACACCTCGTCCTGGGTGCGGTCGTTGCCGGTGAAGTTGATGCGCCGCACGTAGACCCGCTGACCCGGATCCACGAACAGGGTCAGGCTGACGGTGCGGTTCTCCTCATCCACTTCGGGGATCGGATTGACGTTGGCGAAGGCATAGCCCTCGTCGCCGAGGCGACGGGTGATGGCGTCGGCGGATGCATTGATCCGCGCCCGGGAGAACACATCCCCCGGCGCGACCCGGACCAGCTCCATCAGCTCCTGCTCGTCGACAATGAGATTGCCACCGAGGCGCACGTCGCTGATGGTGTACTGGTCACCCTCGTCCACGTTGACCGTGACATAGATGTCCTTGCGGTCCGGGGTCAGGGTCACCTGGGTGGAATCGATGTTGAAATTGACGAAACCGCTGTCCAGGTACTTGGAACGCAGGGTCTCCAGGTCACCGGAGAGCTTCTGGCGTGAGTAGTGATCCCGGCGGCTGAAGAAGGCGTACCAGCGCGGGATGCCGGAATCGAAACGACGCAGGATCTCCCTGTCCTCGAAGGCATCGTTGCCCACCAGGTTGATGCGCCGGATCTTGGCCACCTGACCCTCTGCGATGTCGATGTTCACGTCGACGCGGTTGCGTTCCAGTTCCTCCACCTCGACGTCGATACGCACGTTGTACTTGCCGCGGGCGTAGTACTGCTGGCGCAGCTCGTTCTCCATGCGCTCGAGCACGGTGCGGTTGAATACCCGTCCGCGGGCCATGCCCACCTGGCGCAGGGCATCCATGAGTTCGTCGTCCTTGATGTCACGGTTGCCACTGATGTTGATCTCGTTGATGGCGGGACGCTCCTCGACCACCACCACCAGCACGTTGTCGCGGCGACGCAGGGAGACGTCGGAGAAGAAGCCGGTACGGAACAGCGCGCGCACCACCTCGGCGCTGCGCGCATCGTCGAAGGCATCGCCCACCTGCACCGGCAGATTGGTGAACACCGTGCCCGGAGCGATGCGCTCCAGACCCTCCACCTCGATGTCCTCGATGGTGAAGGTGGCCCCGTGGGCCATGCCGGCAGCCAGCAGCGCACCGGCCACGGCAACTCTCAGACGATTCAGCATAGGGAGATTCAGCCCAGTATTCTCATGATGTCGTTGTAGAAGGCGAGGGTCATCAGCAGCGCGATCATCACCAGCCCCACCCGCTGGCCGATGGCCTCCACCTGGGGCGAGACGGGGCTGCCCTTGACGATCTCCACCAGGTAGTAGAGCAGGTGTCCGCCATCCAGCATGGGGATGGGCAGCAGGTTGATGATGCCGAGACTGATACTGACGATGGCCATGAAACCCAGGAATGCGGCCACACCGATCACGGCGGTGACGCCCGCGTATTCGGCGATGCTGATGGGCCCGCTGATGTTCTTCACCGAGGCCTCGCCCATCACCAGGCGCCAGAGCACCCGCAGGGTGAGCACGGTCATGTCCCAGGTGCGAGTCACACCGTTGACGAAGGACTCGACGGGGCCGTGACGCACCGTGGTGCGCATGGCCTCGAACTGGCTGGTGTCCACGTGGGGATAGGCGCCGATGATGCCCACGATGCGCCCGTTGTCCTCGCGGCTGCCGGTACGCACGGCCACCTGCAGGCGGCTGCCGTCGCGCTCCACCTCCAGCTGCATCATGCCGTCGGGCCGGGCCTGGATGTGCTCCACCAGGCCCTGCCAGGTGTGCACGGGCTCGCCGTCCGCCGCAAGCACCCGGTCACCGCTCTGCAGCCCGGCCTGGACTGCCGGCCCGCCGGAGACCAGCTCGCCCAGCACCGGGTCCAGGCGCGGACGCCAGGGGGTGATGCCGATCTTGTCCAGGAGCGGACCCTCATCCAGCAGCCGGCGGGTGTCGCTCAGGTCCAGCCAACGCACGAACTCGCGCCCGTCGGCGGTCTCCACCCGCACGGCCACCCGTTGGGAGTCGAGGCTGCGCTCCAGCAGTGCCAGGGAAGCCAGTTCCCAGGTGGGCGTCTCGGTATCGGCCACGGAGATCAGCCGGTCGCCACTGACGAAGCCCGCCTCGGCGGCCAGGGACGCGGGTGCCACCTCGCCCACCACCGGCTTCACGCCGCCGATGCCCACCATGAACATCAGCCAGTAGGCCAGGATGGCGAACAGGAAATTGAAGGCCGGACCCGCCGCCACGATGGCGATGCGCTTGCCCACCGGCTGGCGGTTGAAGGCCCGGGACAGATCCTCGCCCGGCGGCGTGTCCGGATCGCGCTCGTCCAGCATCTTGACGTAACCGCCCAGAGGGATGGCGGCAATCACGTACTCGGTGCGATCGGCGCCGGCCACCCTGCGCCACAGGGGACGCCCGAAGCCCACCGAGAATCGCAAAACCTTCACGCCCGCGCGCCGGGCCACCCAGTAGTGGCCGTATTCGTGCACGGTCACCAGGACGCCGATGGCGACGACGAAGGCGGCAATGCTGATCAGGATACTCATGAGGCCTGTCCCATACGCAGTCCGCCGATGCCCGCAATGCGTTCCCGGGCGACCTGGCGGGCGGCCTCATCGGCCTTGAGCACCCGTTCCAGGTCCGAGGCAGGGCCGGTGCTCACCTGCTCCAGGCTGTGTTCGATCACCTTGGCGATGTCCGTGAAGGCCAGCCGGCTGTCCAGGAAGGCCGCGACCGCCACCTCGTTGGCGGCGTTGAGCACGGCGGTGGCGGTACCGCCCACCTGGAAGGCCTGGTAGGCCAGTCGCAGGCAGGGGAAACGCCCCAGATCCGGACGCTCGAAGTCCAGTCGGGCGATGGCCACCATGTCCAGGGGCGCCACCCCGGAGGCGATGCGCTCCGGCCAGGCCAGGGCGTGGGCGATCGGGGTGCGCATGTCCGGATTGCCCAGCTGCGCCAGCACGGAGCCGTCGCTGTAGGAAACCATGGAGTGGATCACGCTCTGGGGATGCAGCACCACCTCCACCCGCTCGGTGCCGGTGCCGAACAGCCAGCAGGCCTCGATCACCTCCAGGCCCTTGTTCATCATGGTGGCGGAATCCACCGAGATCTTGCGGCCCATCACCCAGTTGGGGTGGGCACAGGCCTGCTCCGGGGTCACACCGGCCAGGGCCTCGGGGCTTAAGGTGCGAAACGGCCCGCCGGAGGCGGTCAGCAGGATGCGCTCCACGCCGACCCGATCGAGTCCCCGGGCGAAATCCGCCGGCATACACTGGAAGATGGCGTTGTGCTCACTGTCGATGGGCAGCAGCTCCGCGCCGCTGGCATGGATCTCGTCCATGAACAGCTGCCCGGACATGACCAGGGCCTCCTTGTTGGCCAGCATGACCCGCTTGCCGGCCCGGGCTGCCGCCAGGGTCGGCATCAGGCCCGCGGCGCCCACGATGCCCGCCATCACGTAGTCGGTCTCCGGAAGGGCGGCCACCTGCACCAGGGCCTCGGCACCGCACAGCACCCGGGTGGGAAGTCCTTCGGCCGCGAGCTCGCGCTCCAGGCGTTCGGCGCCGTCCGCGCTCACCACCACGGCGTAGTCGGGCCGGAAGTCGCGACACTGCTGCGCCAGGCGTTCCACGTTGTCATTGGCCGTGAGCGCCACCACGCGATAGGCCTGCGGGTGTCTGGCCAGCACATCCAGGGTGTTCACCCCGATGGTGCCGGTGGAACCCAGGATGGTCACGCCACGGCGCACGGGCTCGTCTTGCATCGTCATGATGCCTCCGACCCGGGGATCGCGCGCGGGTTCGGGCGTCGAGCTGTTTTCGGGAAGTGGCGCATTGAGAACGTGATCGTCACAGTGATGCTTACAGGGACAGGATGTTGCCCCAGACCAGGCCCAGCAGAAACACCGGTGCGGCGGCCGTGAGGCTGTCGATGCGGTCCAGCACACCGCCGTGACCCGGCAGCAGGGTGCCGCTGTCCTTCACCCCCGCCTCGCGCTTCACCAGGCTCTCGAACAGGTCGCCCGCCACGGACAGCAGGGCGGTCACCAGGCACAGGGCCACGAAGTAGAACCACAGGCCCGGGTGCACCTGGAACCACCAGGCCCCGGCCAGCCCCAGCAGGGCGGTGGCCACCAGCGCCCCCAACAGGCCCTCCCGGGTCTTGCCGGGGCTGATGTGGGGGGCCAGCTTGTTGCGCCCGAAACGCTTGCCGGTGAAATAGGCCGCACTGTCGGCGGTGGAGGTCAGGAACACCAGGAACACCAGCCAGAGCGGACTCACCTCGTGGAGCATGACCAGGGCCAGCCCGGCGGGAATCAGGGTCAGCAGGCCTGCCAGGCCGGTCAGCACCGGGTGCCGGTGACCGCCGGGCTGATAGATGGCCAGCAGCACCAGCACCACGGCCCACCATACCACACCGGCCAGCACCGGCCACAGACCCGAGCCGTCCTGCCACAGGAGCGCCGCCCCCAGCGCGAGCAGCAGGATCAGCCCCAGATAGGCCAGCCGGCCGGCCTGCCCGCCCTTGCCGGTCAGACGAGACCATTGTTCGCCCCGTCCCTGGGGCTCACCCTCCGGGCTCCCTCTGGTCGCGATGGCTCGTTCCAGACGAGACCATTGTTCGCCCCGTCCCTGGGGCTCACCCTCCGGGCTCCCTCTGGTCGCGATGGCTCGTTCCAGACGAGACCATTCCCAGGCACCGCCCAGCAGCACCGCCAGCACGCCCAGGGCAAAGGCCCAGGTGGGCAGCAGGAGGATGCTGCCGAACACCACCACGACCAGCACCAGGCCGGTCAGGATGCGCTGCCTAAGCACGCTCATGGCTCACCTGCTCCCCGGTCCGGCCGAAGCGGCGCTCCCGGCCGGCAAAGAATTCGAAGGCCGCCTGCAGCGCGTCCTCGTCAAAGTCGGGCCAGAGCACGTCGCAGAAGTAGAGCTCCGTGTAGGCCAGCTGCCAGAGCAGGAAATTGCTCAGGCGACGCTCGCCGCCGGTGCGGATGAACAGATCCGGGTCGGGCAGGCCCGCGGTGGACAGCTGCCTGTCCAGGGTCTCGACACTGATGGACGCCGGGTCGAGCCGCCCCTCGGCCACCTCGACCGCCAGGCACCGCACGGCGGCGGTGATGTCCCAGCGCCCGCCATAACTCACCGCGATCACCAGCTCCATGCCGGTATTGTCCCGAGTGGCGGCCTCCGCCTCGTGGATACGATGTTTGAGCTTGTCGGAGAAGGCCTCGCGCTCGCCGATGAAGCGCAGGCGGATGTTGTTCTGCACCAGCTCCGGCAGCTCCTTCTCCAGGGCGCTGACGAACAGGCTCATCAGGGTGTTGACCTCGGCGGAGGGGCGCTTCCAGTTCTCGCTGCTGAAGGCGAACAGGGTCAGGGCCTGGACCCCGCGGGCGGCGCAGAAGCGCACCGCCGTGCGGGTGGCATGCACGCCCTGGCGATGACCCTCGGTGCGGGGCAGATGGCGCGCGCGCGCCCAGCGGCCGTTGCCATCCATGATGATGGCCACGTGCCGGGGGATGACGGCGCTGTCGGCGGGGGCTGGACTCACGGAATCGAAACGACGGGGCCTAGTGTCGTGTCCCATAAATATCTTGCCATTCAGCGTGGCTGTGCGAGCGTGTGGCTAGGCACGCTTGCGCTGGAATGGCCACCCCCATTTCAAGCAAGCGTAACACCGCCACACGCCCGCACAGCCACGCCCGCAGGGAGCCCCGCAAAACCGCCAATGCCGCGTTGCACACCTTGGCAAGGGCCTGGCCATTCCCTGCGGTGTGCGCCTTGCCTTGGCGCTTTTGCGGGGCTCTGAATGGCAAGATATTTACGGGACACGACACTGTCTCAGACCTCCATCAGTTCCTTTTCCTTCTCGGCGAGCACCTTGTCCACTTCCTCGATGTGGCTGTCAGTGAGTTTCTGGATCTCGTCCTGGGCGCGGCGCTCATCGTCCTCGGAGATCTCCTTGCCCTTGACCAGGGCCTTGAGCGCGTTGTTGGCGTCGCGACGGATGTTGCGAATGGCCACGCGGGCATTCTCCGCCTCACCGCGCACCACCTTCACCAGGTCCCGGCGACGCTCCTCGGTGAGCGCCGGCATGGGCACGCGGATCACGGTGCCCATGGAGGAGGGATTCAGGCCCAGGTCGGAGGTCATGATGGCCTTCTCCACCTTGGAGACCATGGTCTTCTCCCAGGGGGTGACGGTCAGGGTGCGGGCATCCTCAACGTTCACGTTGGCCACCTGGCTGATGGGCACATCGGAGCCGTAGTACTCCACCATCACGTGATCCAGCAGGCTCGTGTGGGCACGGCCGGTGCGGATCTTCGCCAGTTCGTTGCGCAGGGACTCGATGCTCTTGCCCATGCGGGCCTTGGCGTCCTTCTTGATGGAATCAGTCATGGGGTTTCAGCCTCTTTCGACCAGGGTGCCGATGGGTTCGCCGGTGACGAGCCGCATCAGGTCCCCTTCGTTGAAGATGTTCATCACGCGCAGCGGGATGTTGTTGTCGCGGCACATCACCAGGGCGGTGGCATCCATCACGCCCAGGTGCTTGCTGAGCGCCTCCTCGTAGGTCAGGCGCTCATAGCGCACCGCGTTCGGATTCTTGAACGGATCGGAATCATACACGCCATCCACCTTGGTGGCCTTGATCATGATATCGGCGTTGATCTCGATGGCGCGCAGGCTGGCGGCGGTGTCGGTGGTGAAGAACGGGCTGCCGGTGCCGGCGGCGAACACCACGATACGGCCTTTTTCCAGGTGGCGCACGGCGCGGCGGCGGATGTAGTCCTCGCACACCTGGTTGATCTTGATGGCGGACATCACGCGGCAGAACTTGCCGAGCCGCTCCAGGGCGTCCTGGATGGCCAGGCCGTTCATGACCGTGGCCAGCATGCCCATGTGGTCGGCGGTCACCCGGTCCATGCCTGCCTCGGCCAGGCCCGCACCGCGAAAGATATTGCCACCGCCGATGACGATGGCCACTTCCACACCGATGCGGCTCAACTCCGTCACTTCCCGGGCCAGTCGGCCGATGACCCGAGGGTCGATGCCGTATTCCTGGTCGCCCATGAGGGTCTCACCACTGAGCTTGAGAAGGATGCGCTTGTATGCGGGACGGAGTTCTTCGCTCATGTTCTACCCTGGTTTCGGTGGCCTGATTTTATGGATGTCTGTGCTGCAGCTTTCCTGGCATCCGTGCACTGCAGGTCGGGCCATGATCGCCGATCACCCGCCTGCGCGCCGAGGATTGCCTCAAAAAAACGGGGGCCCCGTCTGGCGCCCCCGTGGTCTTCCTGATCAAGCGCCCTTGGCCTGGGCCATGACCTCTTCGGCGAAGTTCTCCGTCTTCTTCTCGATGCCCTCGCCCACCTCGTAGCGCACGAAGCGGCGCACCTTGGCACCGGCGCCTTCCAGCAGCTTGCCGACGGTCTTGTCGGGATCCTTCACGAAGGGCTGGCCCACCAGGGTGATCTCGGCCAGGTACTTCTTGATGCGGCCGCTCACCATCTTCTCGATGATCTCGGCAGGCTTGCCGCTCTCGGCGGCCTGGGCGGCGAAGATCTCGCGCTCCTTGTCCAGCAGCTCCTGGGGCACCTGGGTCTCGTCCACGCACACCGGACGGCTGGCGGCGATGTGCATGCAGATGTCCTTGGCCAGTTCGGCGTCGCCGCCTTCCAGCTCCACGGCCACACCGATGCGGTTGCCGTGACGGTAGAAGCCCAGGGTGCCACCGGCAGCGGCCTCGAGGCGCTCGAAGCGGCGCACCTGAACGTTCTCGCCCACCTTGGCGATCAGGGCGGCACGGGTCTCCTCGACGCTGGCACCGTCCATGTTCTGGGCCATCAGGGCGGACACGTCGGCGGGCGCGCCGCTCAGCACCACCTCGGCGACCCGGTTGGCGAACTTCTCGAAGTTCTCGTCCTTGGCCACGAAGTCGGTCTCGCAGTTGACCTCCACCATGGCGGCACGGGTGGCATCATCGGACAGGGCCACCACCACCTGCCCCTCGGCAGCGATGCGGCCGGCCTTCTTGTCCGCCTTGGCGGCGCCGGACTTGCGCATCAGTTCGATGGCGGCCTCCATGTCACCGTTGGTTTCGGCGAGCGCCTTCTTGCATTCCATCATGCCTGCGCCGGTACGCTCGCGCAGTTCCTTGACCATGGATGCGGTAATCGTCATGGGATACTCCTGAATTCGGTACTGTATGAATCGGACGTGACCCCGGGCGGTTCACCCGGCATCAGTCGGCTCTGGAACGAAACGGCCCGCCCGGAGGCGGGCCGGCCATCACTCCGCGGCGGCCTCGGCGGACTCGCCGGAGGCGGCGCGCGGGGCGGCCTTCTTCTTCACGGTCGCCTTCTTCTTGGACGCCTCGGCGCCTTCCCTGACCTCCACGAACTCGTCGTCGCCGGCAGGGGCGGCGGTGGCGCGGCTGGTCACTTGGGCGTTGGCAATGGCGTCAGCGGCAGCGGACACGTACAGCTGGATGGCGCGCATGGCGTCATCGTTGCCGGGGATCACGTAGTCCACACCCTCGATGGAGTTGTTGGTATCCACCACGGCGATCACCGGGATGCCCAGCTTGTTGGCCTCCTTGACGGCGATCTTCTCGTAACCCACGTCGATCACGAACATGGCGTCGGGCAGGCCGTTCATGTCCTTGATGCCGCCCAGGCTGCGCTCGAGCTTCTCCAGCTCGCGGGTGCGCATCAGGGCCTCTTTCTTGCTCAGACGGTTGAAGGTACCGTCCTCGCGCATCAGCTCCAGGTCCTTGAGCCGACGGATGGATTCACGCACGGTCTTGAAGTTGGTGAGCATGCCACCCAGCCAGCGGTGGTTCACGTAGGGCATCTTGCAGCGCAGGGCCTCTTCCGCGATGGTGTCACGGGCGGAACGCTTGGTGCCCACGAACAGGATCTTGCCACCGTTGCCAGCCAGCTTGCCCAGGTAGTTCATGGCATCGTTGAACAGGGGCAGGGTCTGTTCGAGGTTGATGATGTGGATCTTGTTGCGCTCCCCGAAGATGAAGGGAGCCATCTTGGGATTCCAGTAGCGGGTCTGGTGGCCGAAGTGCACGCCGGCCTCGAGCATCTGACGCATGGTCACGCTGGACATATCTATATCTCCGTGGTCTGGGTTGAGCCTCCATGCGCCCCATCCAGAAACCCGTCTGTCTCAACGGGCACCCGACTGGATGTGCCGGCGCATGTGCGGTTTCAGGGTAATGTGTGGGTGCGTCCGGCCGGGTTTGCACCGAACGCGGGCGCTTTATACCATAATCGGCTGATCACAACAAACGCGCAGGGGAACTCCGGGCTTTTGACCACCCCCCGCCAAACCTGTCATTCTACCGGGCTTTGAAGACCGGAAACCCCTCGTCCATGGCCGTCACCATCAAGACCCCCGAAGAGATCGACAAGATGCGCGTGGCCGGCCGCCTGGCCGCCCAGGTCCTGGAGATGATCATTCCCCACGTCCAGGCCGGCGTCAGCACCGACGAACTGGACCGGATCTGCCACGACTACATCGTCAACGACCTGGACGCGGTGCCCGCCCCCCTGAACTACAAGGGTTTTCCCCGTTCCATCTGCACCTCCATCAACCACCAGGTCTGCCACGGCATCCCCGGGGACAAGCGCCTGAAAAACGGTGACATCCTCAATATCGACATCACCGTCATCAAGGACGGCTACCACGGCGACACCAGCCGCATGTTCTTCATCGGCAAGCCCTCGGTGAGCGCCAAGCGGGTGGTGGACGTGGCTCACAAGGCCCTGTGGCTGGGCATCGAGCAGGTGCGCCCCGGCGCCCGGCTGGGGGACATCGGCCATGCCATCCAGAGCTACGTGGAGGCCCAGCACTGCAGCGTGGTGCGGGAATACTGCGGCCACGGCATCGGCAAGGTGTTCCACGAAGATCCCCAGGTGCTGCACTACGGCGAGCCCGGCAAGGGCCTGGAACTCAAGCCCGGCATGACCTTCACCATCGAGCCCATGGTCAACGTGGGCAAGCGCCACACCCGCCTGCTGGCCGATGGCTGGACCGTGGTCACCAAGGACCACAGCCTCTCCGCCCAGTGGGAACACACCATCCTGGTCACCGAAAACGGATACGAGGTGCTGACCCTGCGACAGGAAGAGAAGGACCACGCCATCTAGCCCGAATGTTTCATGAATTGCGCACGCCCTCGCTTGTCTCTTGTCCGCACAGGGCATTTTCCTCAGTCGGCCGTATGATCCAATACGACGCTTCCTCGGAAAATCCCCTGTGCGACCAATATCCTGCGCGATCATCGCGCGAATTCACGAAACATTCGGGCTAGCGCCATGGCCATTGCCTCCCCCGTCGAACCCCGCAGCCATACCGACTGGGTCACCCTGCCGGACGCGGTGGCCCTGCCCCTGGACTGGGGCCATCACGAGCGCACCCTGCGCGCCCGCCTGACCGACATCAAGGCCTACGGCGACTGCCTGGAGGCCGCCCGGCGCACCCTGGAGGCGGGCTTCCGCTCCGGGGTCAGCGTGGTGGAGCTGGTGCACGGCCGGGCCGCCATCATCGACCGCATCCTGGCCCTGGCCTGGGAGGGCTTCGGCCTGGAGGCCCGGCCGGACATGGCCCTGATCGCCGTGGGCGGCTACGGCCGCGGCGAGCTGCACCCTGGCTCGGACGTGGACCTGCTGCTGCTGCACGACGGCCCGCTGGCCGAAGAGACCGGCGAGGCCATCAGCCGCTTCCTCACCTTCCTCTGGGACATCGGCCTGCAGGTGGGTCACAGCGTGCGCAGCCTGGAGGAGTGCACCGAGGAGGCGGCGCGCGACATCACCGTGGCCACCAACCTCATGGAGGCGCGCCTGCTGGCCGGGGACGACGTGCTCATGGGGCGTCTTGCAGCGGCCATGTCCCCCGAACGCACCTGGGCCAGCGGCGAATACTTCGCCGCCAAGCTCCGCGAGCAGGAGATGCGTCATCACCGCTTCGGCGACACCGCCTACCGCCTGGAACCCAACCTCAAGGAAAGCCCCGGCGGCCTGCGCGACATCCAGATGATCGGCTGGGTGAGTGAGCGCCACTTCGGCGCCAGCAGCCTCCACGAACTGGTGGCCCAGGACTTCCTCAACGAGGCCGAGTACCGGGACCTGGTGGACGGCCAGACCTTCCTGTGGCGGGTGCGCTTCGCCCTGCACACCCTCACCGGGCGCAAGGAGGACCGCCTGCTGTTCGACCACCAGCGGGCCCTGGCCAACCAGCTGGGCTTCACCGACCAGAATCACAACCTGGCGGTGGAGCAGTTCATGCAGCAGTACTTCCGCACGGTCATGGAACTGGAGCGGCTCAACGAGATGCTGCTGCAGCATTTCCGGGAGGCCCTGCTGCCAGGCAAGGGTGACGACACCCCCGTACCCATCAACCGCCGCTTCCAGGACCGTCACGGATACATCGAGACCGTCCACGAACGGGTCTTCGAGCAGCACCCCCAGGCCCTGCTGGAGATCTTCCTGCTGCTGGAACAGCATCCGGAACTGCAGGGTGTACGCGCTGCCACCATCCGCCAGATCCGCGCCCACCGGCACCTGATCGACGAGGACTTTCGCGCCAGCCTGGCCAGCCGCAGCCTGTTCATGGAGATCCTGCGCCAGCCCCAGGGCCTGACCCACCAGCTGCGGCGCATGAACCGCTACGGCGTGCTGGCCGCCTACCTGCCCGCCTTCGGCCTGATCGTCGGGCGCATGCAGTACGACCTGTTCCACGCCTTCACCGTGGACGAGCACACCCTGTTCGTGATCCGCAACCTGCGCCGCTTCGCCGTGCCCGAACTGGCCGACGAGCTGCCCCACTGCAGCCATGTGTTCAAGGGGATCCCCAAGCCCGAGCTGCTGTATCTCGCCGGCCTGTTCCATGACATCGCCAAGGGCCGGGGCGGGGACCATTCCGAACTGGGCGCCGAGGAGGCCCGTGAGTTCTGTCTCAACCACGGCCTGTCCCAGTACGACGCCAACCTGGTGGCCTGGCTGGTGCGTGCCCACCTGCTCATGTCCCTGACCGCCCAGCGCAAGGACATTTCAGACCCGGACGTGGTGCAGGACTTCGCCGCCCAGGTGGGTAACAACACCCGCCTGGACTACCTCTACCTGCTCACCGTGGCCGACATCCGCGGCACCAACCCGGAGCTGTGGAATTCCTGGAAGGACTCCCTGTTGTCCACACTCTATGGCGCCACCCAGCGGGTGTTGCGCCGGGGCCTGGACAACCCGCCGGACCAGGAGGAACTGGTCCACGAGGCCCAGACCCAGGCGCTTGGCCTGCTGCGGGACCAGGGCATGGACGAGACCGCGTGTCTCAGGCTCTGGGAGGAGTTCGAGCCGGAATACTTCCTGCGCCATTCCGCCGACGAGATCGCCTGGCATACCCGGGCGGTGCTGGAGTCGGGCCCGGACACCCGTCCCCTGGTGCGGGTGCGCCGCGAGACCGCCCGGGGTAGCACCGAGATCTTCCTCTACACCGAGGACCATCCCAACCTGTTCGCCCTGACCACCACCGCGCTCACCCAGCTGGGCCTGGACATCGTGGACGCGCGCATCATCACCACCCCCAGCGGCAAGACCCTGGACACCTTCCTGGTGCTGGAGGACGAGGGTCACCCGGTGATGGACCCCCTGCGCATGGACGAGATCGCCCAGGTGCTCACCGAGCGTCTCGGCAACCCGGACCAGCCGCCCACCGCCGTGGTGCGCAGCACCCCGCGCCGGCTCAAGCACTTCAACGTGCCGACCCGTATCGAGTTCGGCGATCGCCTGCACTTCAACCGCACCCTGCTGGCCATCACCACCGGCGACCGCCCCGGTCTGCTGTCGCGCATCGGCACCACGCTGACCCGCTGCGGCATCAAGGTGCACAACGCCAAGATCGCCACCGCCGGCGAACAGGCCGACGACGTGTTCTACATCACCGACCTGGAAGACCGGCCCATCCAGGACCGGGAACGGCAGGGGGAGATTGAGAAGGCGTTGCGGGAAGCGCTTGAGTAAAGCGCTAGGGCATCTCTGAATAACCCAGCCCATTTGGCATAATCCCGGCATCGCATCCAACCCGAGCCATTCGCCATGAGCCAGCTGACTTTCGCAGAAGCCGAATACGAGAACAAGAAGCACAAGACCCGGCGTGAGTTGTTCCTGGAGCGGATGGAAGGGCTGATTCCGTGGAAGCGGCTGGAGAAGAAGATCATTCGCTACTACGCCAAGGCCGGTCCGCAGGGCGGTCGGCCTGCCTACCCGTTGCCGACCATGCTACGCGTGCACTGCCTGCAGTTGTTCTACAACCTGAGTGATCCGGGGCTGGAGGACGCGCTGTACGAAGTGGAGTCGATGCGCCGCTTCGCCGGCTTGAAGTTGGACCGGATCCCCGATGAGACGACGATCCTGAACTTTCGACGCCTGCTGGAACGCCACAACCTGGCAGCGAAGCTGTTCAAGGAGATCAACCAGACTCTGGCTGAGCAGGGCTTGATGCTGAAGGAGGGCACGATCGTGGATGCCAGCATTCTGTCGGCGCCGAGTTCGACCAAGAATGCGTCTGGCGAGCGCGATCCGGAGATGCACCAGACCAAGAAGGGCAACGCCTGGCATTTCGGCATGAAGGTGCATGTGGGCGTGGATGACACGCTGGGCCTGATCCACAGCCTGGAGACGACGCCCGCCAATGAAGCCGATATCAACGTGGCCGACAAACTGCTGCATGGTGAGGAAAAAGTGGTGTGGGCCGATGCCGGCTATCAGGGCATCGAGAGGCGCGAAGAGCATCAAGATCGCCGGGTGGACTGGCGCATCGCGATGCGGCCAGGCAAGCGCGCGGCGCTGCCGAAGAGATCGCCCTTGCACAAGATCGAGAAGAACAAGGCGAGCATGCGCGCAAAGGTGGAGCATGTGTTCCAGCGCATCAAGCAGATGTTTGGCTATGCCAAGGTTCGCTATCGTGGCCTGGCCAAGAACACGAGCCGACTGTACCTGCTGGCAGGGTTTACAAACCTGCTGCGGGCGGAACCCTACATGCTCGCGTAGGGGTAGTACGCCTGTTTTCCACCCCAAACCGGCGGGAAATGGGCGGAATGAGCCCCTTTGGGGGGTAGCATTGATCGAAATTTGAACGACTAGACTGCGGAAGCAGATTTTTTTGGCATCAGGCTGGGTTATTCAGAGATGCCCTAGAGGCAAGAGACAAGATTCAAGAGACAAGAGGAAACCACCGCTCTGCGATCCCCCGCGAGGTTAAAGGAATTCGTGCTTGCCTCTTGTCTCTTGAATCTTGTCTCTATGGAGCTTCCATAAGCTCCATTGCATTCCCATCCGGGTCCCTGACAAACAGCGCCGGCCTCCCGGAACGGCTCATCGTATAAGCCACACCCGCTGCCTCCAGCCGCTGCCTGATCGCCTCCAGGCCCGAAACCGAGAACGCCACGTGCCGGTCCCGGCCGCCGTGCTCGGGGCGGCCATCCACCGGGTCGGGATTGGGCAGCTCCAGCAGGTGAATCTGCTGATCGCCCGCCCCGAGCCAGGCCCCGGGAAACGGCAAATCAGGGCGCGCAAGCTCCGGCAGGCCCAGCACGTCCCGGTAGAAGGCGAGCGCGCGCGCCGTGTCGGCCACGATCAGGCTGGCGTGGTGGATACCCAGAAAGCGGCCGCTCATGGCTGTTCCACCGTGTCGATGCCGGGCGCGGGCAGACCGTCGATGCTGAACGCATTCTTGCGCCGCTGATAGTCCAGCACCCCCTCGGGACCCTTGCGCCTTGCCCAGTCCGGGAGCGCGTCCCGCTGCCCCACCAGGTCCATCTGTGGAACGCCGAAACCGCAGGAGGTCTGGGTGTGCTGCACCTGCACGTGGATGATCTGACGGATGCCGGGAAAGGCACTGAACAGCGGACGCAGTTGCCCCCACTCGGGCTCTCCGGGACGCACCACCCGCCCCTTGCCGTAGAGGCGCACGATCCCCGGCTGCTCGCCGAAACCGCAGAACATCAAGGTGATGCGCCCGTTCTCCGTCACGTGGGCGGCGGTCTCGTTGCCGCTGCCGGTCAGGTCCAGGTAGGCGACGCTGTTGGCATTGAGTAGGCGAAAACTGTCCAGACCCTTGGGCGAGAGATTGATGTGGCCATCATCGGCCCGGGGCGCGCTGGCCACGAAGTACAGGGGCTGGGCGCGGATGAACTCGGCTTGCTGTGGGGTGATGGCTGACAGGATCTGGCCCATGGGGACACCGTTTGCAGGGTTATCTCGGAAAGCGATGCCACAAGCATACCGTTGCGGCGCCTGCGCCTGCACGGCCGGCGCCCTTCGCGTATAATCGCCCCCTTCCCTGAACCCCGACCCGCGCGCCCATGAATCCCGATCTGGACCGTCTGCAGCCCTATCCCTTCCAGAAACTCACGGAACTGAAGGCGGGGATCAAGCCACCGGCGCACCTGGAACACATCGCCCTGTCCATCGGCGAACCCAAGCACCCCACCCCGGGCTTCATCGCCGAGACCCTGGCCAGCCACCTGCACGGCCTGGCCCACTACCCCATCACCCGCGGCGGTGATGCCCTGCGCGAGACCATCGCCGCCTGGGCCACCCGGCGCTTCGACCTGCCCGCCGGCAGCCTGGACGCGGCACGCCACGTGCTGCCGGTCACCGGCACCCGGGAGGCCCTGTTCGCCTTCGCCCAGTGCGTGGTGGACCGCAGCCGCGACCCGCTGGTGCTGATGCCCAACCCCTTCTACCAGATCTACGAGGGCGCGGCCCTGCTGGCGGGCGCCGAGCCCCATTTCCTGAACCTGAGCGCGGACAACCGCTTCCTGCTGGAGCTGGACGCGGTGCCGGATGCCGTCTGGAATCGCTGCCAGCTGCTGTATCTGTGCAACCCCGGCAATCCCAGCGGCGCGGTGATGGACGAGGCCCACCTGCGCCAGGCCATCGAACTGGCGGAGCGCTTCGACTTCGTGATCGCCGCCGACGAGTGCTATTCCGAGATCCACTTCCCGGGCGCCACCCCGCCCCCGGGCCTGCTGGGCGCCGCCGCGCGCATGGGCAACACCGACTACCGGCGCTGCGTGGTGTTCCACAGCCTGTCCAAGCGCTCCAACGTGCCCGGCCTGCGCTCCGGCTTCGTGGCCGGCGACGCGCAGATCCTTGAGCGCTTTCACCTGTATCGCACCTACCACGGCTGCAGCATGGCCCCGCCCAGCCAGGCGGCCAGCACCGCCGCCTGGGCCGACGAGGCCCACGTGGAGGAGAACCGCCAACTGTACGCGCAGAAGTTCGACGCCATGCTGGAGATCCTCGGCGACGTGCTCAAGGTCTCGCGCCCGGACGCGGGCTTCTACCTCTGGCCCGAGACCCCGGTGGACGACCAGACCTTCGCCCGGGAGCTGTTCGGGCAGCAGAACGTCACCGTGCTGCCGGGCAGCTATCTCTCCCGGGACACCGAGGCCGGCAATCCGGGACGCAACCGGGTGCGCATGGCCCTGGTGGCCCCCCTGGACGAATGCATCGAGGCCGCCGGACGCATCCGCCGCTTCGTGGAATCCCTTTGACACACATCCCCATACCCATTTCCAGACCCAACGGAGTCACACCATGAGCAAGCTTCAGGAGATCATCATCGAGGCCTTCGAGCGCCGCGCCGACATCACCCCGCGCAACGTGGAGACCCACGTGAAGGACGCCGTCATGGAAGCCATCGACATGCTGGACCGGGGCACCGCCCGGGTGGCGGAGAAGAAGGACGGTGAATGGATCGTCAACGACTGGCTGAAGAAGGCCGTGCTGCTGTCCTTCCGCATCCACGACAACCAGTTCATCAAGGGCGGCTTCACCAACTACTACGACAAGGTGCCCTCCAAGTGGGCCGACGCCAACTCCCGGGACTTCCGCGAGGGCGGCGCCCGGGTCGTGCCCCCGGCCACCGCGCGCAAGGGCTCCTACATCGCCCCCGGCGTGGTCCTCATGCCCTCCTACGTGAACATCGGCGCCTACGTGGACTCCGGCACCATGGTGGACACCTGGGCCACCGTGGGTTCCTGCGCACAGATCGGCAAAAACGTGCACCTGTCCGGCGGTGTGGGCATCGGTGGCGTGCTGGAGCCCCTGCAGGCCGCCCCCACCATCATCGAGGACAACTGCTTCATCGGCGCCCGCTCCGAGGTGGTGGAAGGCGTGATCGTGGAAGAGGGTTCGGTGATCTCCATGGGCGTGTACATCGGCCAGAGTACCCGCATCTACGACCGCGAGAAGGACGAGATCCTCTACGGCCGCGTGCCCGCCGGCTCCGTGGTGGTCTCCGGCAACCTGCCCTCCAAGGACGGCAAGTACAGCCTGTACTGCGCGGTGATCGTCAAGAAGGTGGACGAGAAGACCCGCTCCAAGGTAGGTATCAACGAACTGCTGCGGGACATTTGAGCGCAGTGAGTTAACGCAGAGGGCGCAGAGACGCGGAGGGCGCGGAGAAAGGCATCTTTGAAGATTTAAAACCTTTGCGTCCTCTGCGTCTTCGTGTCCTCTGCGTTAACAACGAAATCAACAACAGCGACCCATCATGACCACGCTCTACGGCATCAAGAACTGCGACACCGTGAAGAAGGCCCGCAAGTGGCTGGAAGCACGCGGTGTCGAGTACCGTTTCCACGACTTCCGCGCCGACGGCCTGGAGGCGAAACAGATCCACGCCTGGATCAAGGCGGTGGGCTGGGAGACCCTGCTCAACCGCCGCGGCACCACCTGGCGCAAGCTGCCGGAAGCGGTGCGCGAAGGCATCGACGAAAAACGCGCCGCCGCCCTGATGCTGGAACAACCCACCCTCATCAAGCGCCCGGTGGTGGAACACGGCAAGCAGGTGCTGGTGGGATTCGATCCGGATGTCTACGCCAAACTCTGATCAACTTCGCCCCATAGACAATGAAAACCACGGACAGGATTTACATGATTGACAGGATTTTTAGTTCTTTAATCATGTCCATCATGTAAATCCTGTCAGATCCATATCGTTCCTGATCATCCTGTCCATTCATCTTCTTCCGACGAAACCACTGCTTCGAGAAACGACCCGAATGTCCGACACCCTCGACCTCGCCCAGGAACTCATCCGCCGCCGCTCCGTGACACCTGAGGATGCCGGCTGCCAGCAGCTCATCGCCGAGCGCCTGGCGCCGCTCGGCTTCGAGGCACACCACCTGCGCTTCGAGGACGTGGACAACCTCTGGCTGCGCCGGGGCAGCGAGGGGCCGGTGCTGGCCTTCGCGGGCCACACCGACGTGGTGCCCACCGGCCCCGTTGAGAAGTGGTCCTCGGATCCCTTCCAGCCGCAGATCCGCAACGGCCAGCTCTACGGCCGCGGCGCTGCGGACATGAAGAGTTCCATCGCGGCGTTTGTCATCGCCTGCGAGGCCTTTCTCAAGGATCACCCGGATCACAAGGGCTCCATCGCCCTGCTCATCACCTCCGACGAGGAGGGCCCGTCGGTGAACGGCACGGTGAAGGTGGTGGAGTGGCTGGAGGCGCGAGGCGAGAAGATCACCTGGGCCCTGGTGGGCGAACCCTCCAGTACCGAGCGCCTGGGTGACGTGATCAAGAACGGCCGCCGCGGCTCCCTGTCGGGGGTGCTGCGTGTGCGCGGCCAGCAGGGCCACGTGGCCTATCCGCACCTGGCCGACAACCCGGTGCACCGGGCCCTGCCGGCACTCGCCGAACTGGCGGCCATCCAGTGGGATGAGGGCAATGAACACTTCCCGCCCACCTCCTTCCAGATCTCCAACATCCACGCCGGCACCGGTGCGGAGAACGTCATCCCCGGCGAGCTGGAGGTGATGTTCAACCTGCGCTTCTCCACGGAGCAGACCGATGAAGGCATCCGCACTCGCGTGCACGCGGTGCTCGATGCCCATGGCCTGGACTATGAACTCAGCTGGCGACTCTCCGGCCACCCCTTCCTCACCGCCGAGGGGGAACTGGTGGAGGCGGCCAGCGCCGCCATCCGCGAGGTCATGGGGCTCGACACAGAGCTCTCCACCGCCGGCGGCACCTCCGACGGGCGCTTCATCGCCCCCACCGGCGCCCAGGTGGTGGAACTGGGGCCCTTGAACGCCAGCATCCACAAGATCGACGAACACGTGCGCATCGAGGATCTCGACGCCCTGTCACGCATCTACACCGGCATCCTCAAGCGCCTGCTGGTGGAGTGAACCCGGCTTTTGCGCACCCGGCCCGGCCCAGGCCGGGCGAGTGTGTTACAACTTCGGTGCATCGCATTCAGCAGCCCGACACCAGACCCTAGGAGCCCCGATGACCCTGCATCTCAGCCTCGCCCCCCTGCTGGCCCTGATCGCCGGCATCCTGATCCTCATCCGGCCCAAGCTGCTCAGCCTGATCGTGGCCATCTACCTGATCGCCATCGGCATCATCGGCCTGCTCAACATCCGCATCTAGTGTCATCGCTCGGTCTTGAGGACATCCGCGCCGCCGCCGCGCGCATCGCGCCCCATGCCCGGCGCACGCCGGTGCAGACCTGCGCGAGCCTGGACGACTGGCTGGGGGCGCGCATATTCCTCAAGTGCGAGCACCTGCAGCGGGCCGGGGCCTTCAAGTTCCGGGGCGCCTGCAACGCGGTGCTCTCGCTCTCCGATGAGGAAGCCGCCCGGGGCGTGGCCACCCACACCTCCGGCAACCACGGCCAGGCCCTGGCCCTGGCGGCGCGCCTGCGCGGCATTCCCGCCCACATCGTCATGCCCCATGACGTGCCCAGAGTAAAACAGGCGGCGGTGCGGGGCTATGGCGGCGTGATCCGCCACTGCGAACCGGGCACCCGCAACCGGGAGCAGGCCCTGGCGGCCTGGGTGGCCGAGACCGGAGCCACGCTGGTCCACCCTTACAACGATGCGCGCATCATCGCCGGCCAGGGCACCGCCGCCCTGGAACTGCTGGAAGAGATCCCGGACCTGGACGTGGTCATGGCCCCGGTGAGCGGCGGCGGCCTGCTGGGCGGCACCGCGCTGGCCGCCCGGGGCCTGAAGCCGGGCATCCGTGTCATCGGCGCCGAACCCGCCGGCGCCGATGATGCCATCCGCTCCCTGGCGGCGGGCCGGATCATCCCCGGCGAACATCCCCAGACCATCGCCGATGGTCTGCGCGGCAACCTGGGCGATCTCACCTTCCCCCTCCTGCGCGAGCACGTGGAGCGCATCCTGCCCGCCTCCGAGGCGGGCATCATCGAGGCCATGCGCCTTGTCTGGGAACGGGCCAAGCAGGTGATCGAGCCCTCCGCCGCCGTGCCCCTGGCCGCCCTGCGGGAACAGGGCGAGGCCCTGCGGGGACTGCGCATCGGCGTCATCCTCTCCGGCGGCAACGTGGACCTGGACCATCTGCCCTGGCGGCAGCCCCCCACCCGCTGACGGTTCAGGGTGTGTTCAGCCACGGGGCGTAGGCTGACACCCTGTCCCGGTGCGCCTGACGCCGGGCAGTGCTGTCACAGGTCCCGGATGGTGATGCACATCCGGGTGAACGGACCCGGCATGAGGGGGTCCGAACAAACATGGGGCCTCGCCGCCCCGGTCCCGCCCACGAGGAGGACCCGATCATGAACACCCATCGCCGATCCCCGGCTGCCTGGCTTTCGGCATGCCTGCTGGCCCTGCTCCTGGGCCTCTCCCCCGCCCACGCCCAGGGCCAGGAGACCTACAGCAAGGCCGAGCTGGCCTCCCTGCTCGCGCCCATCGCCCTGTACCCCGATGCCCTGCTGTCCCAGATCCTGATGGCCTCCACCTATCCCCTGGAGGTGGTGGAGGCGGCGCGCTGGTCGCGGCGCAACCCGGGGCTCGAGGGCAGCGCCGCCGTGGACGCCGTGGCGGACATGGACTGGGATCCCAGCGTCAAGGCCCTGGTGGCCTTCCCCCGGGTGATCCAGCAGATGAGCGATGACCTCACCTGGACCCGGCAGGTGGGCGACGCCTTCCTGCTCCAGGAGGAGGACGTGGCCGACATGGTCCAGGAACTGCGCCAGAGAGCCTACGACGCCGGCCACCTGGAGGATCGGGAACACGTCCGGGTGGTGCGCGAGCGGGAGGTCATCTACATCGAACCGGCCAGCCCGCGGGTCGTGTACGTGCCCTACTACCAGCCCACCATCGTCTACGGCGGCTGGTGGTGGCCCGCCTACGCCCCGGTCTACTGGGGACCGCCCTACGGCTATTCCGTGAGCATCGGCATCACCTGGGTGAGCGGCGTGCCCGTGTCCCGCAGCTTCTTCTACAGCGGCTTCAACTGGACCCATCGCCACGTGGTGATCATCCACCACTACGACTACCGCACCCGCCACTACGTGCCCGCCGGCCACCGCTGGCGCCACGACCCCTGGCACCGCCGCGGCGTGGCCTACCGGCATCACGCGGTGCACCAGCGTTATGGCGAGAGCCATTACAGCCAACGCAGCCGTGCCGAGCGCCCGGGCGGCCTCAGCGTGCCCCACGACAGCCGCCGCTCCGACTGGCAGGGGCGCAGGGACGTGGAACGCAGCCGCGACGGCTCGGGCCCCGCGCGACTCGCACCCCGCAGCGAGGAGCAGCAGGCCCGCTCCCGGGACTGGCGCACGGACAGCGACCGCCCCCGCACCGAGCGCAGCCGCGAGGCATCCGGTCCCGCGCGTCCGGCACCCCGCAGCGAAGACCATCAGGCCCGCTCCCGTGACTGGCGTACGGACGCAGAGCGTCCTCGCACCGAACACCGCCGGGAAGCCCAGACCGGGCAACGCCCGAGCCTGGGCTCAGCCCCCGGCCGGGACACCGAGCAATGGCGCCAGCAGCGCCGCAGTGGCGATGCCACCGCCCAGGCACCCCGGGAGCGGACCCGCACGGGTCCGGTCACCGACGACACCCGGCGCAGCATCAACAGCCGGGAACTCCATCAAGGCCACAGCGACCGGATCCGCGAGGGCTGGAGCCGGGAGGGCCAGAACCGTCCCCGGCAGGAGGCGCAGCAGCCATCCCGGCCGGCCTGGAACGCCAACGGTGAAACCGGTCGCGCACAGGTCCCGCGCAGCCCGCAGGGCGAACGCGACGGCGGCTGGCGTGGCCAGGGCGGCAACCGGGACCCCGGCTGGCAGGGCGGGCGTCGGGACGGTAACCTCGGCAGAGGCGATGCCGCCCCGCAGCCCGGATTCCGAGCCGGACAGCCCCGGGGAGAGGGCCGCCACAGCTTCGCCCGCTAGCCTGGCCGGGATTTCTCACCGGGCTGCGGACCCATGAACCCCAAATGACGGGAATGTGATTCGTGCCCCGACGACCGAGCCTGTGCCTCGCGCTGCTCCTGCTCTTCAGCCTGCCCCATGCCGTTCTCGCCGACTTCAGCCTGGACCTGCCGGACGGCGAGCGCCTGGACGTGCGCGTCTGGGGCGAGGACAACACCGGCCCCCTGTTCGTCTGGCTCATCAACCAGTACGGCGAGACCGAAGGGCCCCACAACCTGGCCCGGCGTCTGGCCGAGCGCAATGCCACGGTCTGGCAGGTGGACCTGCTGGACTCCCTGCTGCTTCAGCGCAGCAACGAGGTGGTGCGCAACCTGGACGGCGCACCGGTGGCGGCCTTGTTGCACGAGGCCGTGGACAGCGGCCGCGGACCCATCGTGGTCACCACCTGCGACCGCATGACCGTGCCCCTGCTGCGGGGCCTGCGGGCCTGGCAGGAAGAGGCCACCGACATGAACGCCGTGGCCGGCGGCATCCTGTTCTTCCCCAACCTCTACCGGGGCACCCCGGTGGCCGGCGAGGAGCCGGAGCTGCTGGGCATCGTCTCCGCCACCAACATGCCGCTCGCCATCCTGCAGCCGGAACTGGGCACCAACCGCCCGCGCCTGGAGGCGCTGCTGGCCACCCTGCACCGGGCCGGCAGCCCCGCCTACGGCTGGCTGGTGGACAGCGTGCGGGACTACTACCTGCTGCGCTCCGTCGAGCCCGAAGCGGTGGAACTGGAGGCCATGGGCGGCCCGATCCCCTTCGACGTGACCCGCGCCATCCTGGACACCCCCACCCAGCTGCTGGCGGCCACCCGGCTGCTGGCCCAGACCCCGCGCCCGGACCGTCCCGCGCCCCTGGACGAGGAGGCCGAGGCGCCGGTGCTGCCGGCCTTTGGCCTGGTGGAACGGCCGGCCTACGACCCGCCCGGCTATGACCTGGTGGATGCCCGGGGCGTGCGCCATCAGCACACCGAGAGCCTGGGGCGGGTCACCCTGGTGAACTTCTGGGCCACCTGGTGCCCGCCCTGCGTGCACGAGATCCCGTCCATGAACCGCCTGGCCGCCGCCTACCCGGAAGACGAGTTCGCCATCGTCTCCATCAACTTCCGGGAATCCCCGGCGCACGTTCTGAACTTCATGGAAGACGTGAACGTGGACTTCCCCGTGCTCATGGACGAGGACGGCGCGGTCTCGGGCGAGTGGCGGGTATTCGCCTTCCCCAGCTCCTTCCTGCTGGACCGCCAGGGTCGGGTGCGCTACTCGGTGAACACGGCCATCGAGTGGGATACAGACGAGGTGCGGGAGGTCATCGACCGGCTGAGGGCCGAGGATACTTATTGACGACCAAGCTGATTCATCAGCTATATTCAGATCAATGTAATGTGACAGAATACCGAATAACCATTCATCAATAACGGCTATAGAGGCCAGTGCCGGCGCAACCGAACCCGGAGCGCAGGGCCGTGGTGAACAACTGTGCGCTGCGCTAGCCGCATCCGCCCAGCATGAGGTCTAGCATGGTCGATAGCCCATCCTCCCCCGACGTGAGCTTCCGCCAGCAACGCCTGCTGGAGTCCACGCGCCTTATTCCGTGGGAATTCGATCTGCGAGAGCAGCGTTTCACCTACATCGGTCCCCAGATCGAACCCCTGCTCGGCTATCCCGTCGAGGCCTGGTATGAACCCGGATTCTGGCCCCGGCACATACACCCCGATGACCAGTCCTGGGTGCCGGACTTCTGCCTGCAGGCCGCCCACGATGGTCAGGACCACGAATTCGAATACCGCATGCTCGACAGCCAGGGGCGCTGCATCTGGCTCAGGGACCTGGTCAACGTGGTCAGCGATGCCTCCGGCCCTGTCATCCTGCAGGGCTATCTGCTGGACATCACCGAGGAGAAACGCGCCCAGGACGTGATGGAGGCCCTGGCCCGCGCGAGCAGCGTACTGGATACGGAGGACTTCCTGCACAACTGCGTGCGTGATCTGGCCCGGGCCTACGACGCCCGCTATGCCTTCATCGGCCTGCTCAAACCCGGCCAGGCCGAAGTCATGACCCTGGCCGTGTGGGCCGGCGACCGGCTGGCGAATAATTTCGAGTATGACTTGGAAGGCACCCCCTGCAAGGACGTCCTGGACCTGAAGAAGGAACTCATCCCGCGGGATGCGAGCCGCCTCTATCCCAGCGACACCCTGCTCGCTGACATGGGCGTGGAAAGCTATTTCGGCGCACCCCTGATCGCCTCCTCGGGCAAGATGCTGGGCCTGGTGTCGGTAATGGACACCCGTCCCATGGAACTGACCCGCTGGACTGCCCCCATGCTGGGGGTGTTCGCCACCCGCATCAGCGTGGAACTGGAACGCAAGTTCGCCACCGAACGCCTGCAGGAACTGAACCAGCGCCTGGAGGAGCGGGTACGGCAGCGCACCGACGACCTGGAGGCCTTCACCTATTCCGTCTCCCATGATCTGCGCGCACCTCTGCGATCCATCAAGGGCTTTGCCCTGGCCCTGCACGAGGACCTGGCGGGTCAATTGAACGACCAGGCCCAGGACTATCTCGGTCGCATCCACCAGGGCGCGGTGCGCATGAACGAACTGATCGACGACCTGCTGGAGCTGTCCCGGCTCACGCGCACCACCATGCACACGGAGAGCCTGTTGCTGGACACCCTGGCCCAGGAAGTGGCAGAGGAGCTTTTGAACCGGCACCAGGGTCCTGCCCCTGAACTGCACATCGCCACCCGTGCCACCGTCCTGGCGGACCCGGGCCTGCTGCGCATCGCGCTCACCAACCTGCTGGAAAACGCCCTCAAGTACAGCCGGGACAGGGAATTGCCACGCATCGAACTCAACACCGACGAACACGCGGACGAACGGGTCTTCTGCGTGAGCGACAACGGCATCGGCTTCGACATGGCCCGTGCCGATAAGCTGTTCCAACCCTTTCAGCGCCTGGACAACGCCCGTGGCTACCCGGGCAGCGGCGTGGGCCTGGCCACCGTGGCCCGGGTCATACACCGCCACGGCGGGCGTATCTGGGCCGACGCGACCCCGGGCGAGGGAGCCCGCTTCTATTTCACCCTGGGCGAACCGGACGACGCATGGATTCCGTAGCCGCCCACCCCCTGCGCCTGTTGCTGGTGGAGGATTCCGAGAACGACGCTGTGCTGGTGTTGCGCGCGTTGCAGCGGGGAGGTTTTTCCCCGGACTGCACCCGGGTGGACAGCATCGAGCAACTGCAGACAGCCCTGGAGAGCGGGCACGCCTGGGACCTGATCATCACCGATCACAATCTGCCCGGCTTCGATTCCGGCCACTGCCTGCGCCTGGTCCGGGAACGGGATCAGGACATCCCTGTGATCATCGTCTCCGGCAGCATCGGCGAGGAGATCGCCGTCAGCGCCATGCGCAACGGTGCCCAGGACTACATCCTCAAGGACAACCTGTCCCGACTCGCCCCGGCCATAGACCGGGAACTGCGCGACCACGAGGTGCGCCGCCAAAACCGGCAGGCCCAGGAAGCCATCAACCACCTGGCCCTGCACGACTCGCTCACCGGCCTGATCAATCGCCATGGCTTCGAGACCCGGCTCAAGGAGGCGCTGGCCAAGGCCCGGCGGCAGCGTCCCAGCGCACTGCTCTACATCGACCTGGACCAGTTCAAGCTGGTCAACGACACCTGCGGGCACCAGGCCGGCGATGACCTGCTGCGACAATTGGCCAGCCTGTTGCAGATCCCGGTGCGGGAACACGACACCCTGGCCCGTCTGGGGGGTGATGAGTTCGGTGTGCTGCTGGACGAATGTACCCTCGAGCAGGCCGAACAGGTGGCCCGGCGCATGCTCTCCATCGTCAACGATTTTCGCTACACCTGGGGTGAGCACAATTTCCGCATCGGTGCCAGCATCGGGCTGACCCTGCTCGACGACCCTGATCTGTCGCTCTCCGATGTCATGCGCCATGCGGACATGGCCTGCTACGCGGCCAAGGACAAGGGACGAAACCGCGTCCACCTGTTCCGGGAAGACGATCGCACGCTCATGGCCCGGCACAGCGAGATGCAATGGACCGCGCGCATCAACGAGGCCCTGGAGCAGGATCGTTTCCTGCTCTACTACCAGGAAATCCATCCGCTCAAACCGGACACCGCCGGCCATTGCGAGATCCTGTTGCGCATGCTCGACCCGAGCGGTGAAGTGATCTCACCCTGGGCCTTCATCCCGGCGGCGGAACGCTACAACCTCATGCCCACCGTGGACCGCAAGGTACTGGAACTGACGCTGCCGCGCATACGCCAGCTGCTGAGGGAAGGACAAGTGCCGAAGGGTTACCGCTGGTTCATCAACCTGTCCGGCCTGACCCTGGGCGATGATGCGTTCCTGGCTCACGTCACCGAGCGCCTGAGAGAACATGCCATCCCACCCGAGGCGCTGGGTTTCGAGATCACGGAGACGGCCGTGATCGCCAACCTGGGCAATGCCGTTCGTTTCATCCAGCGGATGCGCGATCTCGGCTGCCACGTGGCCCTGGACGACTTCGGCACCGGCCTGAGTTCCTTCTCCTACCTGTCCAACATCCCTGCGGACTACATCAAGATCGACGGTGGATTCGTGCGCGACATGCACGAGAACGAGATGCACCAGGCCATCGTGGAGGCGATCAACCGCATCGGCCACGTGGCCGGACTGAGGACCATTGCGGAGTTCGTGGAGACGGAAGGGGTACGCCAGCGTCTGGCGCAACTGGGGGTGGATTATGCCCAGGGATACGGCATCGCCCGGCCCAGACCATTGCCGCACATCGCCCGGCAACCCTGAGCACTTGAGCTTCACGACCCGGAGAAGATCTGCGGGCGACAGCCGCCCGGGATCAGAAACCCCCGCGCCTCTGCTCGCCATTTGATGGCGGGCGGTTCGGGTACGGCCAGCGGGGACTGACCACGCCCAGGGACATGACGAACTTCAGACCGTCCTCCACGGACATGTCCAGCTCCACCACCTCGTCCCGGGGCACCAGGATGATGAAACCGGAGGTGGGGTTGGGCGTGGTGGGCACGAACACCGTCACCACCTCCTTGCTGGTGCGCGACTGCACCTCCCCCACCCCCACGCCGGTCTGGAAACCCAACGTCCAGATCCCCTTGCGCGGGTACTCGATCATCAGCACCTTGCGGAAGGAATCCCCGCCCGCCCCCAGCAGGGTCTCCATCACCTGCTTGACCGCCGAGTAGATGCTGCGCACCAGGGGAATGCGCTGCAGCACGCTCTCCCACAGGTCCACCAGCTTGCGGCCCAGCAGGTTGGCGGTGACCAGGCCTGTGACCAGCAGGATCACCGCCGCCAGCACCACCCCCAGGCCCGGGATCTTGAAGCCGAACAGGGCCTCGGGACGCCAGGCCGGGGGCAACAGCAGCAGGCTGTTGTCCATCAGGTCCACCAGGAACTTCACCACGAAGAAGGTGATGACCAGGGGCACCCAGACCACCAGACCGGTGATCAGGTACTTGCGCAGGGTGTGAAGCATCGGCCGGAGGACCCGGGCGGATCAGCTGGAAGTGGTGCCGCAAGCAGTAGTACCACAGCCGCCGCTGCCACAGGCCGGTGCCGAGGCCTTGCTTTCGCCGCCGCCATCCTTGAGGTTGCGCTGGTTCTTGCTCTTGAAGTCGGTCTCGTACCAGCCGCCGCCGCCGAGGCGGAAACCCGCCGCGGAGATCAGCTTGGACAGCTCCGGCTTGCCGCACTCGGGGCAGTCCCTGAGCGGTTCATCGCTGAACTTCTGGATGGCTTCGAGCCGATGACCACAGGCAGCGCATTCGTATTCGTAGATGGGCATTTTCAATCCCTCATCAAATCGGTCAATATTAAGAACCGATTATATGGGTGCGGTCCCGGGAAATTCCAATACTCCCTCCGCACCAAATTCACCCGAACACCAGGGAGTCCCCCATGGCGGACAAGATCGTCATCATGCTGCTCAACCTCAACCCGGACGTGCCCGGCACCCTGGGCGCCCCCTTCTTCCAGGCCACGGTGGCCGCCGCCATGGACCTGGAGGTGGAGATCTACTTCGCCGCCCGCACCACCCGGCTGCTGATCAAGGGCTATGCCGAGCAGATCCACCCCGGCGAGGCCAAGGAGAAGTCCGTGTACAGCTTCATGCAGGACGCCCACGAGGCCGGTGTGAAGTTCTACGCCTGCGCCGGCGCCATGGCGGAGCACGACCTCACACAGGAAAACGCCATCCCGGAACTGGACGGCATCCGCGGCGGCGGCGCCTTCGTGGGCGAGATCGTCGAGGACAACGTGGTCACCCTCACGTATTGAGCGTGAGGGCCTGCCCCTTACCCTCAACAGTTCACTTCCCACTTCCCAATTCACACTTCCCACTTCACCGTGAAACCCATCCTCATCACCGGCTGCTCCAGCGGCATCGGCCATTGCGTCGCCCGGGGTCTCAAGGACCGGGGTTACCGGGTGTTCGCCACCGCCCGCAAGGCGGAGGACGTGGACCGCCTGGCGGCCGAGGGCTTCGAGGCACTGCGACTGGACCTGGATGACAGCGCGAGCATCGCCGCCACCGTGGACACCGTGCTGGAACGCACCGGCGGCCGGCTCTATGGCCTGTTCAACAACGGCGCCTACGGCCAGCCGGGGGCGGTGGAGGACCTGACCCGGGCGGTGCTGCGGGCGCAGCTGGAGACCAACCTGCTGGGCTGGCTGGAGCTGACCAACCGGGTGCTGCCGGTGATGCGCGCAGCGGGCGAGGGGCGCATCATCCAGAACAGCTCCGTGCTGGGCCTGGTGGCCCTGCCGTTTCGCGGCGCCTACAACTGCTCCAAGTTCGCGCTGGAGGGGCTCACCGACACCCTGCGCCTGGAGCTGCAGGGTTCCGGCGTGCACGTGAGCCTGGTGGAGCCCGGCCCCATCGAGAGCCGCTTCCGGGCCAATGCGCATGCGGCATTCCAGAAGAACATCGACCGGGAACACAGCGTGTTCCGGGAACGCTACGCCGCCGCCGAACGGCGGCTCACCAGGCAGGGCCCCGCCGCCCCCTTCACCCTGCCCCCGGAGGCGGTGCTGAAGAAGGTCATCCACGCCCTGGAAAGCCCCCGCCCCCGGGCCCGCTACTACGTCACCTTCCCCACCTACCTGTTCGGCACCCTGCGCCGCCTGCTGCCCGCCGCCTGGCTGGACCGGGTGCTGTTGGCGGTTTCACGGCGGGAGAATCGGTGAACGGCCGGGGAAGAGTTGCCGCAGAGGCGCGGAGGCGCAGAGAAATGCAATGGACAGGATGAACAGGATTTTTCAGGATTGACAGAATCATAGCTTGGGCTTGAGTACCCTTATTTGAGGCGCTGCAAACCCTCTTTCAATCCTGTAAATCATGTAAATCCTGTCCAATTATTTTTCCCTCTGCGCCTCCGCGCCTCTGCGGCAGATGTCCAGCTCCTCGCAGATCGCCCGGGCCACCGTCGTCACCGCATCCGCGACGGCAGGCGAGAGGCTGGTGCCGTCATCGGTGGATTGGGGTTCGATGCCGTAGATGACGAGGCCAGGCGGCAACTCGCCCAAGGCGCGGGCCAGCTCCACGGCCTCGGCCAGGCCCAGGCCGTGGGAGGAATGGCGGGGGGTGCTCGGCAGAGGCTGATCGACCGTCAACCGCAGGATCGCGCCGGGTGTTCCCCCCGTGACCACGGCATCCACCAGGATCACCCGGTCGAAGCCCGCCCAGCACTGCATCAGTTCCGCCGGTTCTCCGCCGCACTTGGCCACCTGGATACCCGGCGTGCCCGCCAGGACCTGCACCACCGCCGCGCCCACCCCGTCATCACCCCGCCAGGGATTGCCGATGCCGATCACCAGGGCGCGACTCATCCCCGTTCCACGGTGAGATCGAGAAAGTGGGTGGCGCAGGAGATGCAGGGGTCGTAGTTGCGAATGACCTGTTCGCAGCGGTGGCGCAGCTGGTCATCGGGCAGGTCCAGATTATCCTGCACGAAGCCGTGCAGGTCCGCCTCGATGCTGGGCTGGTTCACCGAGGTGGGGGCGACGATCTTGGCGTCCCGGATGATGCCTGCCTCGTCCAGGGTGTAGCGGTGGTAGCAGATGCCCCGGGGCGCCTCGGTGGCACCGTAGCCGGTGCCCGCGCGGGGCGTCATGTCCACCGCCGGCCGGGCCGGGGCCTGGTAGGCATCCACCAGGCGCAGGGCCTCCTCGAAGGCGAAGGCGATCTCCACCATGCGCACCAGGATGCTCTTGAAGGGGTTGCGGCACACGGCCCCGAGTCCGGCCTTCTCCGCCAGGGCCGCGGCGCGGGGGGTGAGCCGCTCCCGGTTGAGGGCAAAGCGGGCCAGAGGACCCAGGCAGGCGGGGCGCCCCGTTTCGCTCAGGTGACTGTGCAGGGCGTTGGAGTGGATCACGTGGGTCTCGGTGAAGATCCGGTCGTAGTCCTCCACCGGCGCGTCGATGCCGCTGGTGGACCCAAGCCGTCCGTGCAGGATGGGGTACTCGTCCGGATGCACCAGGGACACGAATTCGTAGTCCATCTCGAAATCGGGAAAGTCCAGTCCTGCCAGGAAGTCCAGGGCCTCGGCGCTGGCCTCGAGTCCCCAGGCCAGGTCCTCGCGCAGGGCCGCCGCCTCCGCCGGCGTGGGTGCGCGGTAGAAGCCGCCCACCTTGAGGTTCACCGGATGCACCTCCCGGCCGCCCACCAGGCGCATGAGCGCATTGCCGATCTTCTTGATGCGCAGGGCGTTGCGCACCAGTTCCGGGTGATCCCGCGCCATGGTGATGCCGTCCGGGTAGCCGAGGAAATCCGGCAGGTGCAGCATGAACACGTGCAGGCCGTGGCTTTCGATCCACTCGCCGCAGTAGATCAGCCGGCGCAGGTCCTCCAGGGCCGGGTCCAGGCTCACCCCGCAGACCTGCTCAATGGCCTGGGAGGCGCCCATCTGGTAGGCCACCGGGCAGATGCCGCAGATGCGCGCGGTGATGTCCGGGGCCTCGCGAAAATCCCGGCCGATGAGAAAACCTTCGAAGAAGCGCGGCGGCTCGTAGATCCTGAGCTTCACCTCCGCCACCCGCTCGCCCTCGGTGCGCACGTACAGGGCGCCCTCGCCCTCCACCCGGGCCAGGGCGTTGACCTCAATGGTCCGGGTCTGACTCATGGCGCAGGCTCTCCTCGCGGAAGGGATTGGCGTTGGCGTTGAAGGTGCGATAGATGCGCAGCAGCTGCCCACGGTCCATGCCCAGCTGCGAAAGCTGCGCCGACAGGGCCGGCGCATTGGGGGTCTCCTTGGGACCGAAGCAGCCGTAGCAGCCCCGGTGACAACCGGGACACAGGGCGCCGCAGCCGGCCTGGGTCACCGGGCCCAGGCAGGGGGTGCCGTGGGCCACCATGACGCACACGTGCCCGGCCCGCTTGCACTCCTCGCACACGCTCGAAGCGGGAATCTGCGGGCGCCGGCCGTAGAGGAAGGCGTTGATCACCTCCAGCAGCTGGCCCTTGTCGACGGGACAGCCGCGCAGCTCGAAATCCACCGGCACGTGGGCGGCGATGGGGTCGGAGGTGGCCAGTGTCTGGATCCAGTCGGGGCGGGCATAGACCTGGCGGGTGAAGGCCTCCACATCGGCGAAGTTGCGCAGGGCCTGGATGCCCCCGGAGGTGGCGCAGGCGCCGATGGTGACCAGGTGCCTGGAGGCCCGGCGGATCTCGCGGATGCGTTCGGCGTCCTCCGGGGTGGTGATGGAACCCTCCACCAGGGACAGGTCCCAGGGGCCCTCCACCCGGGCGCTGCTGGCCTCGGGGAAATGGGCAATGCGGATGGTGTCGGCCAGGGCCAGCAGTGCGTCCTCGCAGTCCAGCAGGGTGAGCTGGCAGCCGTCGCAGGAGGCGAACTTCCAGACCGCGAGCGTGGGGCGTTGGACTCTCATAGCTCGTGCACCCGGAAGGCCGGCTCCATGACCGGGTAGGGAAACACCGGGCCGTCCCGGCAGACGAAATGGGGGCCGATCTGGCAGTGGCCGCAGAAACCCAGGGCGCAGCGCATGCTGCGTTCCATGGAGACGAAGGTGCGCTCCGGGGCCACGCCGCGCCGATGCAGGGACAGGGCCGAGAAGCGCATCATCACCTCCGGGCCGCAGACCATGGCCAGCGCATTGCGGCCGTCGAAGCCACCCCGGTCGATGAGCTGGGTGACCACGCCCACGTCCCCCTTCCAGTCGGCGGTGCCCCGGTCCACGGTGACCCGCACATCCAGGTCGGCACGGGCCTGCCACTGGGCCAGTTCGTCGCGAAAGATCAGGTCCCGGGGCGAGCGCGCGCCGTAGCAGATCAGCACGCGGCCGAAGGCCTCGCGCCGGGCCAGCACCGCGTGGATCACCGGGCGCAGGGGCGCCAGACCGATACCGCCCGCGGCCAGCACCAGGTCACGCCCCTCGGCCGCTTCCACCGGCCAGGCGCTGCCGAAGGGGCCGCGCACGCCCACCACGTCGCCGGCGCGAAGCCCCTGCATGGTGCGGGTGACGCTGCCCACGGCGCGGATGGTGTGCACCAGGCTGCCGTCATCGCCCGTGGCGCTCACGGAGATGGCCACCTCACCCACGCCGAACAGGTAGAGCATGTTGAACTGTCCCGGACGGACCTCGGGGGCCACGCCGGACTCGGGCCGCAGGCGCCAGGTGAATACCTCGCCATCGGCCACCTCCCGGCGCACGTCCAGGATGCGCCAGGGCGCCGGGGCCATGGGTTCAGGGATCTGCCGCTCAGCCGCCGAGACCGACATCGCCGCCTCCGTAGATGTCCATGGCCTGCAGCCGCGCCGCCTGCAGGCGCTGCACGATCAGCGCCGCGAAACGCTGGTACAGGGCATAGCCCAGCACCGGGTCCCGGTCCATGCAGGCATGCAGGGCCGGGGCGTCGAAATGCACCGCGTGGGTCTCCTCCAGGGCGCGGGCGCTGTAGTGCCAGCGGTAGGGCGGCATCAGCCAGGACCAGCCCAGCACCTCGCCCTGTCCCAGGGTCATGAAGACCTCGGCGCGGCGACCGGGCAGCCGGCTCTCCAGGGCCACCCGCCCGCTGCGGATGAGATAAAAGGCTGCCGCCTCCTCGTGTTCCCGGAACAGGGTTTCATCCGCCCGAAAGGTCCTCAGGGAGGCGCCGGCGGCGAGAAGCCGCATGTCCGCCTCGCGCAGTCCCTCGAAGAAGGGCTGGTCCTTGAGGATCTCCAGGAGCTCGTTCATGTGCCCTGCCCTCCTGCCTTGCCCTGGGCGGTGGCGCGGATGGCGGCCACCTCCTCGGTGATGTCGATGCCCACGGGACACCAGGTGATGCAGCGCCCGCAGCCCACGCAGCCGGAACTGCCGAACTGCGTGTGCCAGGTGGAGAGCTTGTGGGTGAGCCATTGGCGATAGCGGGCCGCCACGGTGCTGCGGTGGGGACCGCCGATCATGTAGGAGTGTTCACCGTTGAAACAAGAATCCCAGAGTCGCACCCGCTCCGAGGCATTGCCCTCCAGGTCCGGCAGTTCCTCCATCTGGGCACAGAAACAGGTGGGGCAGACCAGGGTGCAATTGGCGCAGGAGAGGCAGCGCTCGGCGGTCTGCGCCCAGCGGGGGTGTTCCAGGGCCCCGGCAAGCACCTCCCGGGCATCGCCGGGCATGGTGCGTCCCATGTGCTTCGGGGCCTCCTGCCAGATCCGTTCAGCGGCCGCGCGCTCCGCCTCGCTGGCATCCCGGTGATCGAGCCTGACGAGCATGGCCTCGCCGGCCTCGCTGCCCGCCTCGATCACCAGGAAGTGCATGCCCACGCCGATCACCTCGGTGAGACCCAGGTCGAAACCGGCATGGGCCCGCGGACCGGTACCCATGGAGGTACAGAAACAGGTGCCGCCCGGCTCGGCGCAGTTGACCGCCACCAGGAACACGCCCTCGCGACGGGCCCCGTAGGCCCGGTCCCTGACAGACTGCTCCAGGAACACCCGGTCCTGGATGCCGATGGCCGCCAGTTCGCAGGGCCGTACGCCGATGAAGGCGCGCCGGGGCGGGGCGGGCTCGCCGGGCTGCGTTTCAAAGCCCCCGTCCTCGCGACGCAGCACCCGCACCAGGGTCTCCCGGGGCGGAAACAGGTATTTCTTCCAGGAATGGGGGCCGACCACGTAGCCGAACAGGGCCTGGTCGTCGCGCTGGTGGAGTCGGTAATGGCCGGGGCCATGCTCGTCGCCCCAACCGGCGGGCAGGTCGTTAAGACCCTGAAGACGGTCGTAGACAATGGCGCCCTCGCGCCGGGTGGGGCCGACCACCTCGTAGCCGTCATCGGACAGCAGCCGGATGAGGGATTCCATCTCCTCGGGGGCCATTACGCGCAAGTCACACCTCCCGGGCTGGCGTGGAGTCGATGACTGATTTCAAGGAAACCATAGAGGATGGCTTCAAGGGGCGTCAACGCGGGGGCTGAGCATGCAGAACACAATCGGCTTCGCCCCGATTGAATTCGGGGCAGTCCTGAGCAGATAAAACGAGGGAATCGGGCGTCCTGAAGATTCAGCGTTTCCAGTGCGCCACCAGACCACCCAGGCAGCGGCGGCTCAGTTGGCAGTCGTCGCGCCTGCACTGGTAGCGCACCTCGGTACCAAAACAGGGGGTGTCACCATTGGCCACCTGCAGGCGGCGGATCTCCGCGCCACTCATCAGGTAGGGATTGAGAAAGCGAATATTGTGCGTCTCGACGGCGGGTGTCTCGGCGCTGGGGTTCTGGTTCAGGCGCATCGTGGGCGTCTCCTCATCCTTGTCGTTTGCTCAAGTATGGACGCTGCCCATGAAGCTTCCTTGACCACGATCAAAAAAGCTGGCGTGTCATGGAATATTCACTGCTACTTGTGCAGCGCAGCATCCCTTCCGAATCCATGGACAACCCCGGATTTGCCACCTCGCCTGCCGCACCCAGCAGCGGCCACTCAGCCGGTCTGTGGCTGAATCGACGTCCACTCTCGATATCCGGTAGCGATCGGCAGACGGCCTGCCCGTCTGCCGTGAGGCCCGTCACGGCGAGTCCGGGGACCCTCCCGGCATAATGCGACCGACTAGCCCGCATATCTCACCACCCTTCTACTGCGGCCGCCGATCTGCTCGCTGTGACGGGGCGTGCTCACTCCAGCCGGCTTGACGTAGTCTCGGCTACGCCGGCGCCGTCTTCCGCTCCGCGCGCCCCGTCACAGCGGCATCTCGACGCCCTCGCTACGAACGGTGGTGAGATTTGCGGGCTAGGCCAACGGATACAGGAGTGCCATCGGCAGAAAGTCCCGATCGTTAAACGACAAGGGCATACCCGACCGAAAGGCGGGGACGCAAAACCACCGGTCTACGGCAAACGCCACGACAGCGGAGTTACCGAAATGACGACATACCATGCCAAGCGTGGCCCTGTGGGCGCGCGCTTCTCAGAACACGCCCCGCGCTCGGTCCTGGCTTGCCACGACGTCTCCGGGCAATACCCCACGCATCCGCGAGATGCTGTGCATCCCGCCAGTCCGGCCGACGCACCGGCCGCATCCAGGGGCAAGCCTCTTGCCGTGGCGCTGCACGCCAGTCTCGCACTGCTGCTCACCGTGACCCTTGCAATGCCAGGGCACGGCCAGGCCCAGACTGCCACTGATGAGCAGAGCCTGGAGACCAGCACCAGCCCCGGCCGTGGCAACGGCAATGGCAGGGTCAAGGACAGCGACGACGGCGGTAAAACCAACAACGGACGCGGCAACAACAAGGTCAGCAACGACCCGGAGCCCGAGCCCGAACCGGAGCCTCAACCCGAGCCCGAACCGGAACCCCAGCCCGAGCCAGAGCCGGAACCCCAGCCCGAGCCCGAACCGGAACCTCAGCCCGAGCCCGAACCGGAACCCCAGCCCGAGCCCGAACCGGAACCTCAGCCCGAGCCCGAACCGGAACCTCAGCCCGAGCCCGAACCCGTGGTCGAACTCAACACCTGGTACGTGGTTGTGCAGGCCATCGATGGGCAGGGACAGGAAAGCCCTGATTCCAATGAGGCCTCGGGCGATCTCGCCTCGGGTGAACATGTCACCCTGAGCTGGGAGGCACCGAACATGACCCTGGATGGCGCGTGCACCACCGTCGACAGCTACCTGGTGAAACTCGGCACGGCGCCAGGCGACTACAGCTATTCCCTGAACGTGCAGAGCAATGCGCTGGGTCTGTACTGCCGTGCCACGGGCAGCAATGCCTGCGGCAGCACCTACACCTGCGAACTACAGATGCAGGTGCCCGCCATCTGAGGCCATCGGCATCGAACCAAAGCGCCGGGTTCCATCCCTGGGACCCGGCGCTTTTTTATGAACATCGACCCGAAGGATCCGCGCCAGATGCACCTCCGGCGCCGAGCACACCCGCGTCTTCGCACAAACATCGAACGCACGTCACAGTCCGTGCGTATGGCTTGAGACACGCACATCCCGGGTTCACGTGTGAGCCCCGTCACCGTTCACGAAATTGGTCGATGAATGGCGTGCAAAGCCGGATTCACGGCACGCGCCCCGTGAAGGGCATCACGGCTCTCGACCAGCGCACTCCACATACTTCACGCCACGGGTCATCAGGGAATCGGATGACATCCATTCACGCCCTTCCCTCGCGGGATGGCGGAACGACACAAGGACAGGCCCAACACGCGTTAAGAAAAAAAGCTCATCGAAAGGGCATACCCGACCGAAAGGCGGGGACGCAAAACCACCGGTCTACGGCTTCGGCCATGACAGCGGAGTTACCGAAATGACGAAGACGATGTTTTCGGGTGGCCGTGATGCCGCCGCATGTTTCAACGCGCGATCGAATGACACGCCCATTGCCGCGTGCTACTGCCATGGCATTGCGTCCCATCCGTCCGGAACGATCTCCACGACGCTTCTGCGCGCACTGGCCACCGGCTTTCTGGGCATTGCCCTGCTGTCGGGCTGTGTCGAGGAAGACGTCGCTAATCAGGTCAGCAACAGCGACCCGCAGACGGAAGAGGCACCGTCGCAATCCAGCCCCGGCATGACTCCGACGCCACCCCCGTCCCAGCCGGAGCCGGAGCCACAACCTGATCCCGTGCCGGAGCCGATCACCGAACCGGATCCGATCCCCGATCCGGAACCCGCGCCTTCACCTGAGCCCGAGCCTGAGCCCGAACCTGCGCCCGCGCCGGCCCCTGAACCGGAACCGGAACCCGTCGTGCAGTTGAACACCTGGTATGTGGCCGTGCAGGCCATCGATGACCTGGGACAGGAGAGCCCGGATTCCAACGAGGCATCAGGGGATCTGGCCTCCGGGTCGGTGGTGACGCTGGCCTGGACCGCACCGAACATGACCCTGGATGGCGCCTGCACCTTCGTGGACAGCTACCGGATCAAACTGGGTACCGCCTCGGGCAGCTACAGCCACTCGGTGTCAGTGAACGTGCCTTCACAGGGCCTGACCTGCACCGGCACGGGCAGCAACAACTGCGGCAGCGTGGAAACCTGCGAGACGCAGCTGGTCATTCCGTGAGTTGGCTGGGGGAGTGGTTGTGAGGTGTGGGGTCGATCCCCACACCTCATCGCCTTACTGACGCTTGTAGGCCGAGAAGTCGAACTTGCCGCTGGTCATGTCATCCCAGAGATCCGACTGCACCACCGCCAGCAGCTTGAACAGGCGACGTAGTTCCTCATCCTCCATGAAGCCCTGCTTCGGCGATGCCTTGAGCGCCTCCACCAGCAGCCCCGCCTGGTCCCGGGACATGTCCAGGATATTCAGTCCCTCTTCACCCATTTCCACTTTCATGACGATTCTCGCTGTTGATTGATGACTGCTGGCCCTGGAAGCTCGCGGGGTCGCGCGGCTCGCAGGTTCCGACATCGCATTCGCTGACAGTGGGCGGGCCGGCCATGCCCGCCTCACACCTCACGCATCACGTCTGACGATTACGCCTCACGCACCAGATGCTGACGGTTGCGGATGTAGCTGTAGTAGAGCACCGGGATCACCACCAGGGTCAGCACCGTGGACACCAGGATGCCGAAGATCAGCGAGATGGCCAGACCGCTGAAGATCGGATCGTCGATGATGAAACCCGCACCCACCATGGCGGCCAGTCCCGTCAGCACGATGGGCTTGGCGCGTACGGCGGCGGCACGGATCACCGCATCCTCGCAGGCCGCACCGCGACGAAGCTCGTCGTTGATGAAATCCACCAGCAGGATGGAGTTGCGCACGATGATGCCCGCCAGCGCGATCATGCCGATCATGGAGGTGGCCGTGAACTTGGCGTCCATGAACAGGGCATCCATGAGCGCATGTCCCGGCATCACGCCGATCACCGTCAGCGGGATGGGCGCCATGATGATGAGCGGCACCATGTAGGAACGGAACTGGGCCACCACCAGCAGGTAGATGAGCACCAGGCCCACGGAGTAGGCGATGCCCATGTCCCGGAAGGTCTCGTAGGTCACCTGCCACTCGCCGTCCCACTTGAGGCTGTAGAAGTAGGGATCGTCCGGCTGGGAGATGAAGAACTGCTCGATGGTCTGACCGAAGGCCAGGGGCATCTCCCGGATCTGGAAGAACATGTCGAACATGCCGTACAGCGGACTGTCCAGCTCGCCGGCCATGTCGCCCATGACGTAGACCACCGGCAGCAGGTCCTTGTGGTGAATGGAATGCTCACGGGTGGTCTCGACCACGTTCACCAGTTCCGAGATGGGCACCAGGGCGCCGGACTGGGAACGCACCTTGAGCGAGAGCACCGACTCGATGTGCGCCTTGTCCGCCACGTCGAATTCCAGACGCACGGGCACGGCGTATTTCACGTTCACGCCGTAGAGATAACTCACGTCCTCACCGCCCAGCACCGTGTCCACGGCGCTGACCACGGACTGCTGGGAGACACCCAGCAGCGCCGCCTTCTGGCGGTCCACCTCCAGGATCAGTCGCGGACCGGGATACTCGACACTGTCATCCACATCGACGATACCCTCGGTGGACTCGAACACCTCACGGATGCGCCTGGCGACCTCGATCTGGCCGTCGTAGTCCAGGCCGTAGATCTCGGCCACGATGGGCGAGAGCACGGGCGGACCCGGGGGCACCTCCACCACCTTCACCGAGGCGTTGTAGCGGGCTGCGATCTCGCGCAGCGGGTCGCGCACGGACAGGGCCACGTCATGGCTCTTGCGGTCCCGCTGCTTGGCATCCACCAGGTTCACCTGGATGTCACCCATGTGGGCACCCTCGCGCAGGTAGTACTGGCGCACCAGGCCGTTGAAGTTGATGGGCGAGGCGGTGCCGGCGTAGATCTGGTAGTCGGTCACCTCGGGCACGGTGGCGAGAAACGCGCCCATCTCGTGCAGCGCACGGTTGGTCTGCTCAAGACTCGTCCCCTCGGGCATGTCCAGCACCACCTGGAACTCGGACTTGTCGTCGAAGGGCAGCATCTTGAGCACCACCGCCTGGAAGTAGGCCAGCGACACGGAGGCCAGGATCAGCACGACCATGGCCCCGTACAGGCCCCAGCGGCGCGTGCGTGCCTTCTCGCCGCGCACGAACGGACCCATGCTGCGCTCCGAGAGGCGCATCAGCCAGCCGCTGCCCTCTTCCCCGTGGCCCTGCCCGCCGCTGGCCGGTCCATGGGCCTCGGCCTGGCGGCGCAGGAACTTGTAGGTCATCCACGGGGTGACCACGTACGCCACGGCCAGGGAGATGAGCATACCCATGCTGGCGTTGATGGGGATGGGGCTCATGTAGGGCCCCATGAGGCCGGTCACGAAAGCCATGGGCAGCAGGGCCGCGATCACCGTGAAGGTGGCCAGGATGGTGGGACCGCCCACCTCGTCCACCGCCAGGGGGATGGCCTCCAGCAGCTTCTTCTTGCCCATCTGCATGTGCCGGTGAATGTTCTCCACCACCACGATGGCATCGTCCACCAGGATGCCGATGGAGAAGATCAGCGCGAACAGGGACACCCGGTTGAGGGTGAAGCCGTAGGCCCAGGAGGCGAACAGGGTGATGGCCAGCGTGATCACCACCGCGGCGCCGACGATGATCGCCTCGCGCCAGCCCAGTGCCAGCCACACCAGGATCACCACCGAGGCGGTGGCGAAGATGAGCTTCTGGATCAGGGTCTTGGCCTTGTCGTCGGCGGTCTGGCCGTAGTTGCGGGTGATGGTGGTGTGCACGCCCTCGGGGATGTAGGTGCCGCGCAGCTGTTCCAGCCGCTCCATCAGCTTGTCGGCGATGTCCACGGCGTTGGTGCCGGGCTTCTTGGCGATGGCCAGGGTGACCGCCGGGTGGGTCAGACCCGGCACACCGTCGCCGGCCGCGCCGGCGCCGAAGCGCACGTAGTTATCCGGCGGCGCCGGACCATGGCGGATGTCGGCCACGTCGGAGAGGTACACGGGCCGGCCGTCACGCACGCCCACCACCAGGCCGGCGATCTCGTCCGCGCTGGTGAGGAAGGTGCCCGCCTGCACCGGGATCTCCAGGTTGTCGCGCACCAGGGCACCGGCATCCCGGGAGAAGTTGCTGGCCTGCAGCGCCATGCGCAGCTCGTCGAGACCGATGCCGTAGCCGGAGATACGCTGGGGGTCCAGCACCACGTGCACCACGTGGTCGGGGCCGCCGATGGCGTAGATGTCCCGGGTGCCGGGCACGCGCTTGAGCTCCGCCTCGATGGCATGGGCCACCCGCAGCAGTTCATGACCGCCGCGGTCCTGGTCCTCGGTCCACAGGGTCACCGCCACGATGGGCACGTCGTCGATGCCCATGGGCTTGATGATGGGCTGGCCCACGCCCAGGCCCTGGGGCAGCCAGTCCTGGTTGGAGAAGATCTGGTTGTAGAGGCGCACGATGGCCGCGGTGCGGTCCTCGCCCACCTTGAACTGCACCGTGAGCACGGACATGCCCGGTCGGGACACCGAGTAGATATGCTCCAGGCCCTCGATCTCCGAGAGCACCTGCTCGGCGGGCGAGCTGACCAGCTGCGCCACTTCCCGGGCGGTGGCGCCGGGGAAGGGAATGAACACGTTGGCGAAGGTGACGTTGATCTGGGGCTCTTCCTCACGGGGCGTCACCATGATGGCGAACATCCCCAGAAGCAGGCCCACCAGGGCCAGCAGCGGCGTGATCTCGGAGGTGAGGAATTTTTTCGCGATGCGGCCCGAGACGCCCATGTTCTCGTCGCTCATCGGGCCGCCTCCTGCTGGCGCTTCAGATGCAGGGTCGCATGCACCGGATCCAGGGCCAGCTGTTCACCGGGCTCCAGTCCCGCCAGCACCTCGATCTGGTCATTGTCCACCCGTCCCACGCGCACCTGGCGCAGGCTCACGCGCCCGGCCTCGTCCACCACGTAGACACCCACCATCTCGCCCCGGTAGACCACCGCGCTGGCCGGGATCATCAGACGCTCGCGCTCGCCCACGGCGAAGGCCACCTTGACGAACATGCCCGGGAAAAGGCCCTCGATGCCGGGCGGCAACTGCACCCGCACCCGGAAGGTGTTGGTGGCCGGATCGGCATAGGGGAAGAAGGTCAGCTGCTCGGCCTCCACGGCGGCGGTTCCGTCATGGAGCACCCGGGCGCGGCCCAGCTCGCGCACGGTCTGTATGTGACGCTGGGGCACCTCGGCGGTGACCCGCAGGAATTCCAGCGAGATCCCGGCGATCAGCGGCTGGCCTGGACTCACGCTCTCGCCCACCTCCACGAAACGTTCAGTGACGATGCCCGCATAGGGGGCGCGGATGCGGGTGTACTCCACCTGCTCCTCGGCCTCCGCCACGGCGGCCCGGGCCGCCTCCAGCCTGGCCCGGGCGGCCTCCAGGGACGCGGTGGCCCGGTCCATCTCGGCGCGGGCCACCAGCTGGCGTTCGAAGATCCCCCGGATGCGCTCGAACTCGGTCTCCGCCTCGTTGAAACGGGCCTGGGCCTCGCGCAGGGAGGCCGTGGCCTGGTTCAGGCGCGCCCGCTGCTCGGTGTCACGCAGACGGGCGATGACGGCACCCGCCTCCACGAAGTCGTCCACGTCGTAGAGCAGCTCCACGATGCGCCCGGAGGTCTGGGCCGTGATGGTGGCCTGCTGCACCGCCTCGATGCGCCCGTCCACCACCTTCTCCTGCACGGTGAGCTGCTGTTCCACCCGGAGGGTCTCGAACGGCACTGACGCACTCGCCTGGACGAGGACGCCCAGCCCCCAGCCTGCCACCACCATCAGGCCCGTGCTGAACACGGTCCGGTTTCCCTGCTTGCTCATTGGCCTCTCACTCCTGTAGCTGCGGATCGACCGGCCCGAAGACCGGCACCCTGAATATTAGATTTTTCTAATATATAGTCTTCATACCCTGCAAACAACCGCCTGGCAGGAAACCGGACCGGGTTCATGGACGCCGGGACCCATCCGAGTATACAAAATGCAGGGTGGTCCGCCCGCAGCGGTCGGCCGCGAAAATCTGATAAGCTTGAGCCAGTTAGCCGAGAAGGAGTCCGTCCCCCATGATCTTCCGCCCCGCCATGCGCCTTGCACTCCTGTCTCTGACGCTGATGCTGCTGATGCCGGCGCTCATCCATGCCCAGGGCATGTACCGCTGGGTGGATGAACAGGGGGGCGTGCACTACGGCCAGACCCCGCCCGCCAACGTCCAGGCCGAGCCGGTGCGCCGGGCCAGCCCGCCCCCCGACCGTGCCGCCCAGGAACGCCTGGATCGCGCCCTGCAGGGCAGCGACGAGGCGCGCGCCCAGCAGCGCAGCGCCGCCGAGGAGCGGGAACGTCAGGCGGAATCCGAGCGCATCCGCCGGGAGAACTGCGAAAAGGCCCGTCGCAACCTGGCCACGCTCACGGAGCGCGGCGGACGCGTGACCGTGCGCGAGAACGACCAGTACCGGGTCCTGGAGGAAGAGGAGCGCCAGCGTATGCTGGAGGAGACCCGGGAACAGATCCGCGAATTCTGCGGCGACAACGCCAACTGATTCCTGCCCGGGAACCCCCATGCCCCTGCTCAGCATCGAGACCAACCAGCGCGCCGACGACGCCAGCATCGCGCACCTGCTCAAGCTCACCTCCCGCGCCCTGGCCGAGCAGCTCGGCAAGCCGGAGCGCTACGTGATGGTGCGATTCCAGCACAACCCCGACATGCTGTTCGCCGGCGAGGACACCCCGCTCGCCTACCTGGAGATGAAGAGCATCGGCCTGTCGGAATCCGAGACCGGCGATCTCTCCGCCCTGCTCTGCCGCCTGGTGGAGGAGGAACTCAAGGTCCCCCGCGACCGCATCTACATTGAATTCGCCAGCGCACCCCGTAAGCTATGGGGCTGGAACGGCGGCACCTTCTGATTAATCTGTGAGACGTGAGGAGTGAGGCGTCAGGCGTGGGAGATCCCTCTCGCCTGACGCCTCACTCCTCACTTGGCTTGTTCTCTGTGCCCTCTGTGACCTCTGTGGCAAACAAATCTTTCGCTCCCTAATCCCATTCACCAGAAACCAAGAACGACAACCATGCGCGCAACCCGATTCCCCCTGGCCACCCTCAAGGAAACCCCCGCCGACGCCGAAGTGATCAGCCACCAGCTGATGCTGCGTGCCGGCATGATCCGGCGCCTGGCCTCGGGTCTGTACAGCTGGACGCCGCTCGGCCTGCGGGTGCTGCGCAAGGTGGAAGGCCTGGTGCGCGATGAGATGGACCGGGCCGGGGCCCTGGAACTGCTCATGCCCGCGGTGCAGCCCGCGGAGCTGTGGCAGGAGTCCGGGCGCTGGGAACAGTACGGACCCGAGCTGCTGCGCCTGAAGGACCGGCACATGCGCGAGTTCTGCTTCGGCCCCACCCACGAGGAGGTGATCACCGACTACGTGCGCCGGGAGGTGAAGAGCTACCGCCAGCTGCCGGTGAACTACTACCAGATCCAGACCAAGTTCCGCGACGAGATCCGCCCCCGCTTCGGCGTGATGCGCGCCCGCGAGTTCCTCATGAAGGACGCCTACTCCTTCCACGTGGACGAGGACAGCCTGAAGGAGACCTACGCGCGCATGCACGAGGCCTACACGCGCATCTTCACCCGTTGCGGACTGGACTTCCGCGCCGTGCTGGCCGACACCGGCTCCATCGGCGGCAATGCCTCCCATGAATTCCACGTACTGGCCGATTCCGGCGAGGACGCCATCGCCTTCTCCGATGTGAGCGACTACGCCGCCAACGTTGAACTGGCCGAGGCGGTGGCGCCCGCCACCGAGCGCGCGGCGCCCGGCGAGGCCATGCGCCTGGTGGACACCCCGAACGCGCGCACCATCGCCGATCTCGTGGAACAGCACGGTCTGGCCATCGAGAAGACCGTGAAGACCCTGGTGGTGGCCGCCGCCGAGGGCGCCGAGGCGCCGCTGATCGCGCTGCTGGTACGCGGCGATCACGAACTCAACGCCATCAAGGCGGAGAAGCTACCCCAGGTGGCGAGCCCCCTGCGCATGGCCACGGAGGAAGAGATCCGCGCCGCCATCGGTGCCGGCCCCGGCTCTCTGGGCCCCGTGAACCTGCCCATCCCCTGCGTGGTGGACCGGGCGGTGGCGCTGATGAGCGACTTCGGCGCCGGCGCCAACATCGACGGCAAGCACTACTTCGGCATCAACTGGGAGCGGGACCTGGCCCTGCCCCCGGTGGCCGACCTGCGCAACGTGGTGGCCGGCGATCCGAGCCCCGACGGCCAGGGCAGCCTGCAGATCCGCCGCGGCATCGAGGTGGGCCACATCTTCCAGCTGGGGCGCAAGTACAGCGAGGCCATGGGCGCTACGGTGCTGGACGAACAGGGCCGTTCCCTGGTGGTCACCATGGGCTGCTACGGCATCGGCGTCTCCCGGGTGGTGGCCGCCGCCATCGAACAGAACCATGACGCCCAGGGCATCATCTGGCCCGAGGCCCTGGCCCCCTTCACCGTGGCCCTGTGCCCCATCAACGCCCAGAAGTCCCAGCGCCTGCGCGAGGCCGCCGATGCGCTGTACGAACGGCTGCTGAATGCAGGCTTTGAGGTGTTCTACGACGACCGCGGTCTGCGACCCGGCGCCATGTTCGCGGACATGGAGCTGATCGGCATTCCCCATCGCCTGGTGCTGGGCGAACGGGGCCTGGACGCCGGCGAGATCGAGTACAAGGGCCGGCGTGATACGGACACCACCCAGGTGGCCCTGGACGGCGTGCTGGATTTCCTGCGCCAGCGCATGAACGCCGCCCACTGATCGGCACGGCAGGGAACGCCCCATGGAGAATCTCAAACAGGCCATCGAGGCCCAGCGCCGGCGCCTGGAAAGCCTGCTGCACGACCCGCTGCAGGCCATCGCCAGGCAGATGCCTGCGGTGTGGCCCGACCGCGAGGCCCTCGACGCCCTGCTGCAGCAGAACATGACGCAGATCCCCGAGGCCACGTTCATGTATGCGCTGAACACCGAGGGCATCCAGCTCACCGACAACGTGGCGCGCAGCGGCCTGCTGCCCGAGCACTTCGGCCGCGACCGCTCCCACCGCCCCTATATGAAGCAGGTGGTGCCTGCCGACGGCTTCCTGCTCTCCGAGGCCTACATCAGCCTGCTGGGCCGCCGCCCCTCATTGACCGCTCTGCAACTGGTGCGCGATTCAGACGGCAAGGCCCTGGGCTTCCTGGGCGCCGACTTCGACCTGCGCAACCTGCCGGACAGCGCCCCCCTCTACGAGGAGACCACCGAGTGGCGCCAGATCAAGGGTGACCCCTCCATCCGCGGCACCTTGTTCCTGCAAAGCCGTGTGGAAAGCCTCATGGACCGGGACATGGACGCGGTACTCTCCATCCTGGAGGAACTGTTCACCGAACGGGGCGTGTTCCAGCTGGTGCTGCATTTCTCCAGCAGCCGGGCCACGGTCTGGACCCTGGACGACCCCTACCGCTACCGCATCCTCACCCACGAGGCCCTGAGCAATCCGGACACCTGCCTGGCCTTCCCGCACCGGGACTACCCGCCCGACGCCCAGATCCCCGGCGATGCCATGGGCGAGATCCTCGCGAACCTCAAGGCCCTGCGCTTCGCGGACGAGACCATCTACCTGCGCTCCTCGTCCATCAACCTGTTCAACGGCATGGTGAGCCTGACCTTCTCCTGCGACGGTTCCCACTACATGACCTGGAAGGAGTTCCTGGATCGTTCCATGGACTTCTGGATCGGCAGCGCCGGCTAGTGCCCTGAATGAGCCGATCGTAGGTCGGGCTTCAGCCCGACAGCGGTGCCTGACGAAGCATCGCTTGTCGGGCTGAAGCCCGACCTACACCTCTCAGCCGCAATCCGGTTCATTCCTCCGCCAGGCCGGCGAGACGCACAATGCCCTTGCGCAATTCGGGCAATGCAAAGGTCTCGATCGCCGCCACGCCCCGGGCCACCAGGTCCAGGGCCTGGCGCGCGTCATCCACCTCGTAGACCGCCAGCCGGGCCGTCTCGAAGGCGAGCGGGCCCTCGCCAGGCAGGCCGTTGACGTCGCAGAACAACCAGCCCAAACCCAGCCCCGCAAATTCGTTTCTGTCCTCCCAGCGATCCACCACGCCACCCAGGTCATGCCAGCCCGCGCTGCCCTGATAGGCAACGGCCCCTTGCAGCAAGGGCAGGGAAAACGAGATCAGCACACACTGCGCCGCCACGGGGGCCAGTGTCCTGGAGATCGCCTCAAGCACCGACTGCTCGCCGAAAAGACCCACCGCCTCGGTCTTTGCCTCGACGAACGCCGTCACGCCAGGATGGCGTGCCAGCAGCTCCGCCAGCTGTGCCAGGGAGGTCAGCGGGTTGTCCGCGAAGCGATCAACGAAGCGTCCCGCCTCGGCGGCACGCAGGCGCATCAGGGCCGCGAAATCCCATTCATGCACCGCGCCCGGCACGCCGCAGATGCGCAGCAGATCTGCGTCATGAAACAGCACCGGCACGCCGTCCGCCGACAGCTGCACGTCCACCTCCACGAAGCGCGCCCCGGCCGACACGGCCGCCTGGATACCCACCAGGGTGTTCTCCGGAAAGCGTGCCGCATAGCCTCGGTGGGCAATCAGCTCAGGCAGCGACATGACTGACACCTCTGTTGCAGTCTCGTTTGTGCAGGATCACTGATCTGGATCACACCAGCATCCGTGGCCTTGCACTATACATTCTGCAATCGGCCGCGTGGCCTGATCATCAAAGGAGCAACCGCCATGTTACGCAAGACACTGTTCACCATGTTCCTGGCAGGCAGCGTCGGCCTGGCCGGGTGCGCCACCTACCAGGGCCCCCAGGAGCAGGCAGGCATGGTCATCGGCGGCGTGCTGGGCGGCGTGCTCGGTTCCCAGGTGGGCGCCGGCAGCGGGCGCACCGCCGCCATCATTGCAGGCACCCTGGCGGGTGCCGCCATCGGCGGCGCCATCGGTCAGTCCATGGACCAGGTGGACCGGCTCAAGACCGCCCAGACCCTGGAAACCGTGCGCACCGGAGTGCCCTCCGTGTGGGTCAATCCAGACACCGGCAACCAGTACAGCGTGACGCCCACCCGCACCTACGAATCCACCGCTGGTCCCTGCCGTGAATACACCATCGACGCCATCATCGGTGGACGCATGGAGAAGGTCTATGGCACGGCCTGCCGGCAGCCGGATGGCAGTTGGCGGGTGGTCAGTTGAGGGCGGTGGTTTTGGGGGGAGGTTCTATACTTTGGGATAGGTGTAGTGCTTTTGCGATTGCGTGTTATTAGGAGTACACAGCGCAAAGTCAAAGGCTTCCGATCCGGCTTGCAGCCGGCTCGGGTTACTTTCTTTGCTTGTCCAAAGAAAGTAACCAAAGAAAAGACACCCGGGTTTCTCGCCCCTGCGGGGTGCCCTGCGCGCGGGGGTGTTCCGGGGAGGTCGGCTGACAGGCCTTCCCTGGCCTGACAGCCGACGCGCCGCATCCCTGCGGCGCCCCTGGCGGGCTTTGACCCCGGAACACCCCCGTGCTCGGCGAGAAAAACGGGGGGGACGTCAAAGGCAGCAACCCTTTGACCTTCGGTGGGGTTGTGCTCTTTTGTAGGAGCCCCGACCCCGGGGCGAATTTCTCACCATTCGCCCCGGGGTCGGGGCTCCTACAAGGAAAACCCAAGGCAGACCGAAGCGGTGTTGACCTACCTCCCCCTTATGCCGCACCGAGTAGCGCAGGCTTCGAGGGAAAAAGCCCGAAGGGGCGTCGCAGGGATGCGGCGCGTCGCCTGCCAGGCCAGGGGCGAGGCGGATCAGGCGGAAGAACTTCCGCCCCGCCGAGCGGGCGCACATGGACGTGCGCCCTGGACTTTCTGTCGAAGCAGGATTGCGTAGACAGAAAGGCCTGTCAGGCGACCCCCTCGAAGCCGAGCAACGCAGGGCACCCGCTACAAGCGGGTGCGGCATCGGGGTGTCCTTCTTTTGGTTACTTTTCTTGGACAAGCAAGAAAAGTAACCCGAGCCCCGTGCAACGGGGATCGGAAGCCTTTTGCCGTTGATAGTGGTTTCAGCGGCGTCTAAACCCACCTGACACCGGATCGAAGCCCCAATGCATCAACACACACCGGGGACACACCCCCCAAGGAGGCCCACCATGAGTCTCTCCCAAACCCTCAAAACCTACCTGGACAGCCAAGGCATCCCCTACCAGGTTATCCACCACGACCCCACCCCCTCCGCCAACCGCAGCGCCGAAGCCGCCCACATCCCGGGCGACAAGCTGGTCAAAGCGGTAGTACTGGAAGACAACGGCCAGTACATCCTGGCCGCCCTGCCCGCCACCCGACGCCTGAAACTGGGCCGTCTGCATCACACCCTGGGTGAACACGTGGGACTGGCGACAGAAGCGGAAGTGGAACGCCTGTTCGGGGACTGCGCGCAGGGGGCCGTGCCGGCACTGGGTTCCGCCTATGGCCTGGAAACCCTGGTGGACGACAGCCTGAACGACCAGGACGAGGTCTACATCGAAGGCGGCGACCATGAATCCCTGGTCTGCCTGAGTGGCAGCGCCTTCATGGGACTGCTCGGTCCCGCGCGCCACGGGAATTTCAGCGCGCACATCTGAGCCGGCGGCTAGTGTTGCGAAGACATGGCCTCGATGCGCCGCACGCGCTCCTGCGTGGATGGATGGGTGGAGAGATAGGCGTCCCAGCGGCCACCGTCCGCGGGTGCGCAATCATCGTCGTTCTCCGGGCAGCCCCCGCCCTGCTCCATGCGTGACAGGATGGCGGCGAAATGGCGGCTGTCGATGCCGTGGCGCGCCATGACCCGCAGGGCGTAGTCGTCCGCCTCCCGCTCGAAGGCCCGGGAATAACCCAGCTCCGTGAGCAGTACGGGCAGGCCCACCATCACCGAGGACAGGGACGAGACATCCCCCAGCACCACCACCGCGGCCAGGGTCAGCATGGAACCCTGCAGGGTCTGGCGCAGGCCGTGGCGGTGCACCACGTGCCCCAGTTCGTGGGCGAACACCGCCAGCAGTTCGGCATCCTCCTCGGCGAGTTGCACCAGCTGATCGGTGAACACCACCGTGCCCGAGGGCAGCGCCAGGGCATTGGGGCCGATGCTGTGCCCCGCATCCCGGAACAGCACCCGCACGGCAAACTCCCCAGGCACCTCGTCCACCAGGGGCGCAAACACCTGCTGCAGACGGGCCTGTTCGGATTCGCTCAGGGTGCTGGGGCGCAACAGGCGCGCATCCAGCAATTCCAGGGTGCCGCGATCCAGGGAACGGCTCACCTCCACGGGCATGGCGTAAGCGGCCATCTGGGCCAGCGCCGGCACGCCGTAGCGCACCCCGGCCCAGACGGCGATCACGGTGACCACCAGGGCCAGGGCCACGTACTTGAGACTGGACTCCAGGCGATGCAGCAGACCGGAAGCTGCGCGATCCGATCCTTTCAACAGGCGATCGACGGCTAGGTGGTCCAGGGTCTCGAACAGGGCACCGTCCGCGAATCGCAGGCTGCGGGGGGTATTGCCCAGACGGGAACTGATCTGGATGTCGTTCAGGGAGACCGAGTCACGGACAATCTCCCCCCCCACGCTGACCCGCACCCGCCCGCCCGCCGTCTCCAGGCTGGCCTCGTGACGTCGCGCCGTGCGCCCGTCGTAGTAATGGCCCTGAATCGTGCTCAAATGCCCAGATCCACGTTGAAGAAGTCACCCATCTCCTGGCCGGTGGAGGCCACCTTGCCCTGCTCGGCGGCGATGAAGGCCTGCATGTCCGTGTCGCTGACCACGACGATATGCTCGGCGGCATAGCGTGCCGTGCGTACCCGGGCCCAGGGATAGAACAGCCCCAGGGTCAGCGCCATGCCCAGCAGGTTGGTGAACACCAGCCAGGCGTAGGAGCGGGTTTCGTAGCGGGACTCGAAATGCACCCCCGGCAGGCTGCTGTGGTTGAAACGCAGGTTCACGGTGCGCACCTGCCAGAAGGCAAACACCAGCAGATACACCACGATCATGCCCAGCACCATCAGGGGCGCGAACACCACGCCCAGGATCGACGCTACGGTCACGCCGCCCATGAGCAGGGCAACGGCCAGGAACGCAACCCAGAAGTAATCACCGGCGCCGGCGGAAAAACGAAACGTCGCGGTGCCGAAGCCGCTGTGCTCGATCAGGTAGCGCTGCTGCCTGTAGATGGCATAGGGCATCATGATGCCCAGGGTCAGGACACCCAGTAGCGGCCAGAGGATGAAGGCCTTCAACGCCCCGCCGTAGCCGCCCCGGAAGGTGAAGCGCAGGTTGCGGTAGGCGCTGTTGTGATTGCGAAACGCCATGGATTGCATGATCACCCAGGGCAGCAAGGAGATGAAGATGAGCACCAGCGCGATGCTCAACCAGGGTGAGATGATGTCGGAGAACACCCACAGCAAGAGGGCCGCCATGGCGATCAGGCGACCCTTGAGGATGCTGATGGGGCTGGCCAGGTACTCGAAGCGGCTGCCGTCCACTTCCGTGTTGCCGTAGAAGTAGCGATGGGTGCGCACCTTCGCCCAGGCGGAGTAGATGCCCAGGGTCAGGATGGTCAGCAGGATGTTGACGATCCAGATGCGGAAGAACTCGGCGCCCTGGCCGCTGAACTGAAACGGCAGGGTGCGGGCCATCTGGTTCCAGACCCGGGTGCGGGTGGCGGTGTCGTCGGGTCCTTGTGATACGACGGCTGGCGCGGCGGGTGGGGCCGTCACACCGGCTGCCGCGGGCACCACGTGCAGGGTGATGCCGAGGGCCTGCAGGGCCGCCCGATAGCGTTCCGCCTCCTCCACGGACAGCTGCTCGCGCAGCACCGTGACGGGACGGTTCAGGGCCTCGCTCAAGCCCGGCTGCCCCAGCCCGAACACATTACCCAGGCGCTTGAGGACCGTCTGCGGGTCCAGGCCGTCCTGGTATTCTCCCCGGAATTCCAGCGTGACATCGGCGCTCGACATGAATGCCTCCCATTTCCTTCTGGTTTTTTTATCTCCATGAGTCCAGTCGCCGGTTGCACCGGTCAGCCGACTCCCCCGTTCCGACTATACCGGAGCCCGGATGGACAGTGCCACGGCGCGGGATAAACGGTCGGGATCAGGCGCCGGATTGAGTCGGTCCGATTCAAGGACGCCAGTGGAGGGCAAACCCGCAATCGGCAGGCGAACGGTAGCCCACGGGGCAGGTATAGGTGGCCATCACCTCCCGGTCAGGACTCAGCAGGGCCCCCGCGATGCCGTACTCGTAATCCCCCCGGTAGAGTCCGTAATCGGGAACGAATTCATCGAAATCCATCAACACCGAGACGCCGTCTGCCCGGGTCTGGCTACACAGACCGGAACCGCACCAGGCCCAGGCGGACTGCACCAGGGTCACCGAGGGCAGGAGCCGGGCATGTCGGCCGTTCCAGCTGCCGTCCAGGTCGGAGTAGCGCTGCCGGGGAAGGAAACGCGCGCCCCTCTCCAACACCGAGAAATCGAAGAACTCGTTGACCATCAGACCGTGGTCTCGGCCGGGCGCCGTGAGCAATCGGGCCTCGCTGCCGTCATCCAGGTAGGCCACATAGACCCCCGGCGCATCACGGACCAGGTGGCCGCCGATCCCGTAATCGATACCCGAGAGCGACTGGCCGCTGATGCGGTCGCCGCAGATACGCCATTCCAGCGTGAACAGCGTGCCCTGGTCGTCCTCCATGGCGCCGAACCAGCTGCCGTCCAGTCCCAGCGGCGTCGAGCCGCAGGCGAGATCCACTTCTTCACCGCAGGCGGACAGCAGCGGCACCAACAACAGCAACACCAGACCCAGCCTCCAGCCCCTGTTCATGTGCCTTCCTCCGAACTGCGCCGAACCAGCTCGACGCTTCATGGTCAGGTTAAAAGGGACAAGCTGAACGGGGCATGACCGGACCGAAATCCCATGCAGTATTTCAGGACATTACGGGGCGCGGAAGGTGATGTAATCACAGACACCCGGACTACACTTCGGGTAATGGGAAGACATAATAATGGGGGGGCAGGACGGAGTGCGCACACCAAACCCAATGCCGTGGTCACCAATGAAGCCCGCTATAGGGCTGATCGCACTCTTTTTTCTGCTGTTGGTGACCGCAGGGATGCCACGGGCCGGTGCCAGTGAGGAGGGCTACCGGATGGGGGTGTTCCCGTATTTCTCGCCCACCCGGCTCGAAGAGATCTATGCCCCCGTCGCCGCAGAACTCTCCTCCGCCACCGGGCAGCCGGTCCGATTCCGAACTGCGTCGACCTTCGCACGTTTCTTCGAGAACCTGCGCGATGGCGACTATGACATCGCCCTGATACAGCCCCTTTACTACGTGCCCGCCGCAGACGAGTTCGGTTACCTGCCCCTGGCGCGCGTTCGTGAACCCTTCCGCTCCGTGGTCGTGACCCTGGACTCCAGCCCCCTGCGCCAGTTGGAGGAACTCAGGGGCGGGCTCATCGCCTCTCCACCCACCCATGTACCCGCCGTGCACCTGGCTCGGCAGGCCCTGCGTGAGCGGGGCCTCGTGCCCGACAGGGACCTGAGTTTCCGCGAATTCAACACCGCCGACTCCTGTCTGCAGCAGGTACTTATCGGCGCGGCCGATGCCTGCGTCACCGGTCCTCTGGGTGCTCGCAGCTTTGAGCTGCGACATAGCGTCAAGTTGCGCACCCTGCTCGAGACCATCTCCCTGCCCAGCCTGGTGTTCGTCGTACACCCACGGGTGCCCGAAACTGACCGCGCAGCGCTTCTGGAGGCGCTGGTGGGACTCAATACCACCGAACACGGAAGACAGATCCTGGAGCGCATCAACACCGCGGCCTTCGTCCCGGCCCTCGATCACGACTATGACGAGGTCCGGCGTTTCGTAACCACGCTGGAGGAACCGTGGTTGCCCTCCACTCCCTGAGATACCGGATCGCTGCGACCATCTTCCTCCTGGAAGTGATCATGATGACCACCGTGCTGTGGATCGTGCTGGGCATGCTGTCCAATTCCGCCCGGGAGCAGGTCGAGGAACTGGAGGAGGTGGCATCGGGCATGCTTGCCCAGCTGAGCCGCCCGGCACTGCTGACCGAGGAATACTCCCAACTGCAGCCCTACATGGAACGCATGCGCAGTGACCCGCACCTGCTGCGCATCCTCCTGCTGGATAGCAGTCGCCGCGTGGTCGCGGGCACCGACCTGCAATACGTGGGACAGTCAGCCCCGGACTACCTGCCGGGCATCGACAGTTACTGGCGTGTCTACGAAATCCACAACGCCGCCGAGCACCTGGGCACCCTGGCGATCCAGTTTTCCAGCCTTCGGATCATCAAGGCCGAGCGCCAGGCCCGCACCATCGGCATCCTCATTGCCGCGACAGGCATGGTGGTGATCGCGTTCTTCGGCCTGTTCTTCGGATATCTCCTGACCCTGCGTCTGAACCGCCTGACACAGGCTGCCATGTCCATGGCCCAGGGCGACCTGGGCGTCCGTACCGGGCTCAAGGGTAAAGACGAGGTCTCTGGCCTGGGCCAGGCATTCGACGTGATGGCGGATCGCGTGCAGACCGAGCGCAACGCACTGCAACGCGCCAACGCACACCTGGAAGAGCGGGTCGCACAACGTACCGCCGCCCTGGAGGCCGCCAACCGGGAACTGGAGTCCTTTGCCTACTCGGTGTCCCACGACCTGAGGGCCCCGCTGCGGGGTATCGACGGTTTCAGCCAGGCCGTGCTGGAAGACTACAGCGACCGACTGGACGCCACCGGCAAGGATTATCTCAACCGGGTGCGCAAGGCGAGCCAGCGCATGGGACAACTGATCGACGACCTGCTGAGGCTGTCCAAGGTCAACCAGGCCCCTCTGGAACTGCAAGAGGTGGATCTGGGCCAGCTCGCCGAGGAGATCATCCAACAGCTTCGGGAGACAGACCCGCAACGATCGGTGCGCATTGCCATAGAACCGGACATGCGGGTTCAGGGTGATCCCGGCCTGATGCGCGCCGTCATGCAGAACCTGCTCGGCAACGCCTGGAAGTTCACGGCCAGGACTGCCGATGCCCGCATCGATTTCTGCCGAGAGCCCGGCGACTCTGCCCATGAGCCCGTGTTCTGCGTCAGCGATAACGGAACGGGCTTCAACATGGCACACGCCGGTAAGCTTTTCAGTCCCTTCCAGAGACTTCACCATCGCGATGAATTCGAGGGCAGCGGCATCGGCCTGGCCACGGTCCAGCGCATCATCCACCGCCATGGCGGTCGGATCTGGGCACAGGGAAGTCCCGGTGCGGGTGCACGCTTCTGTTTCTCCCTGCCCGCCACGCATCGCACTGATCTCCCCGGCGGTACCACCCATGAACCCCATAACCGAACAGATGAGAGCCCCTCATGCTAGAACGCAGCCGTAGCATCCTCCTCGTGGAAGACAACCCGGACGACGAGTTGCTGACATTGCGGGCCCTGCAGAAGAACCGCATCCTGAATGAAGTCGTGGTGGCGCGTGACGGAGCCGAGGCACTGGACTACCTGTTCGGCACAGGCGAGTACGCAGGTCGCAACCTGTTGGATGCCCCGCAACTGGTGCTGCTGGACCTCAACCTGCCCAAGCTCGACGGCATCGAGGTCCTGCGCAGAATCCGTTCTGACCCGCGCACCCGACTGCAACCCGTGGTGATCCTGACGACGTCCAGCGAGGAACGTGACATCGTGTCCAGCTATGAACTCGGCGCCAACAGCTACATCCGCAAGCCGGTGGATTTCGAGCAGTTCATGGAGGCCATTCGACAGCTCAATCTCTACTGGCTGGTCCTCAACGTCCCACCTCCCGCCCGGGCATGAGCCATGAGCAGTGATCTGCGCATTCTCCTGATCGAGGACTCCGAGGACGACGCCGAGCTGCTCCTGCGTGAGCTGCGAAAGGACGGCATCCGACCGGGACATGTACGTGTCGACAGCGCCCCCGCCCTGAGGGAGGCACTGCGGGAGAAAAGCTGGGACATTGTCATCACCGACCACAACATGCCTGGTTTCGGTTCCGCAGAGGCGATCGCGATCATCAAGGACACGGGCCTGGATCTGCCGGTGATCATCGTCTCGGGCAGCATCGGCGAAGACATCGCCGTGGCCGCCATGAAGGATGGCGCCAACGATTACATCATGAAGCACAACCTGGCCCGGCTGAGTCCGGCCATCAAGCGGGAATTGCGTGAGACCAGGAACCGGGAAGCCCATCGCCGGGCACAACAGACCATCGAACACCTGGCCTATCATGACCCGCTCACCGGTCTCGTCAACCGCAGGGAATTCGAGGCACGCCTTCACCAGGCGCTGCGCACGGCCAGCGAACGTGAACAACACGCGCTGCTGTACGTGGACCTGGATCAGTTCAAGATCATCAACGACACCTGTGGCCACGAGGCCGGCGACGGCATGCTGCGCCAGCTGTCCGTACTGCTCAGGACACCGATACGTGACAGCGACACCCTGGCACGCCTGGGCGGAGACGAGTTCGGCGTGCTGCTCAGCGGCTGCAGACTCGATGAGGCGCAGCAGGTTGCCGGTCGGATCGTGGACCTGGTGCGTGATTTCCGCTACGTGTGGCGGGACAAGAGCTTCCTCATCGGCGCCAGCATCGGCCTGGTCATGCTCGATGATGCGAACCTGCGCGCGTCCGACGTACTGCGCATGGCCGACATGGCCTGTTATGCCGCCAAGGACAGGGGCCGCGGCCGGGTCCATATCTATCGCGCTGACGATCAGGAACTGCTGCAACGCCACAACGAGATGCAGTGGGTGGGGCGTCTGAACCAGGCACTGGAGGAGAACCGTTTCAGGCTGTATCGCCAGTGCATCACGCCACTCGGACCACACGGCTCATCCCACTGCGAGATCCTGCTGCGCATGCTCGACGAGCGGGGAGAACTCATACCGCCGGGTGCCTTCATACCCGCGGCAGAGCGCTACAACCTCATGCCGGCCCTGGACCGCTGGGTCCTGTGCAACGCATTTCACTGGCTCGCCCGCTGCCGACGCCAGGGTGCACCGCTGAACAGCGAGATGTTTTTCTTCAACCTCTCCGCCGCAACGATCAGCGATGAATCCTTCTACGCCCATGTCAGCCATGCGCTGCAGGAACATGACCTGCCCCCTTCCATGGTCGGGTTCGAGATCACAGAAACCGCCGCCATCACCAACCTGGGTAGCGCCCTGAAATTCATCGAGCAAGTCAGGCAACTCGGTTGCCGGATTGCCCTGGATGACTTCGGCACCGGCATGAGTTCATTCTCCTACCTGAGGACTATCCCCGCCGACTTCATCAAGATCGATGGCAGCTTCATCCGGGACATGGACGAGGACGCGATGAACCTGGCCATCGTCGACGCCATCAACCGAATCGGACATGTCGCAGGGCTGAAGACCATCGCGGAATTCGTGGAGACGCAGGCGATCAGAGAGCGCCTGGTAGAGGTGGGCGTCGATTTCGCCCAGGGTTACGGCATCCAGCGGCCGATCCCGCTGGACGCCGCACAAAGCATGCCGCCTGGCTGATACCGGGGAAAGGTCCGGCGCCGTACGTTGGCACGTACGGCGCCGACAGCTGATATCAGCACTGTGCCCCGAACTGGGTGCTCGGGCAGTTCTTCTTCACCGGCTGGCCATCGGCGATCCAGCGGGTGATGCCGTCGGTGACGTTGTAGACCTGCTCATAGCCGGCCTGTTCCACCATGGCCCGGGCCAGGTAGCCGGTGCGGCTGCCGGTGCGGCAGATGATCACGACGGGCTCATCCTTCTTCACCAGGCGGTCCAGCTCGGAGGGGAAATCGCGCACCAGGTTGCCGCGCTCGTCGAAGGCGGTGAGCAGGTAGCTGCCCTCCACCACGCCGGTCTCGCGCCACTCGTCGGGACGGCGGATGTCGATCACCTTCACGCCGGACTCGATCAACTTGATCAGTTCACCATTGCCGACGTTGGCGAACGGCGGTGGCTGCACCGCCAGCATCTCCACCTCGAAACGCAGGGTGGCGTTGGGCGGGATCACGCCGCCGGCGCCGCGGGGGCCATAGGCCAGCTGCGGCGGGATGACCAGTTCACGCTTGCCGCCCACGCGCATGCCTTCCAGGCCCATCTCCCAGCCGGGGATCACCTGGCCCATGCCGAGCACCAGGGTGAAGGGCGTGCCGCGCTCCACGCTGGAGTCGAACTGGGTGCCGTCCATGAGCCAGCCGGTGTAGTGCACCTGTACGGTGTCGTGGCGGGAGGCCTCGGCGCCCTCGCCCACCTTCAGATCCTTGATACCCAGTTCAGCCGCCCAGGCGGCGGACTGGATGAGCATGAACAGGAACGCAACAACCCATACCGACTTCTTCACGAAACGAACCTCCGGAAATTGATCTTGGCACCCGGCATATTACGGGGCTTCTACTCGGTCAAACGAAGAAAGCCTATCACAGCCGATCCCGGAGGACTGTGCGCCACGACCGGCGTGCAATCCTGATGGATAGGCGACCCCCGAGCCCGTGGATGACCGGCACCCGGGCTTGGCTATACTGGCGCACATGACACGCCCCGGATACCGTTGGTACCTCCTGCTCGCCATCCTGCTGCTGGTCTACCTGGCCACGGGCCTCTACCACAGCCTCAAGCCCCTGCCCGAGGGTGTGAGTGTCGCCACGCCTCTGCGTACCAGCGGGGAAGTCCGCTTCCTGGCCGACTACACCTTTCTCGATGCCCGGGGCGAACGGCACAGCGAACAGGCCATCTTCGACGAGATCCTGGGCCTGATCGCCCAGGCGCGGCGGCTGGTGGTGTTGGACATGTTCCTGATCAACGAGTTCGCCGGGGACGCGGCCGGCGCGCCACGGCGCCTGTCCGGCGAGGTGACCGAGGCGCTGCTGGCCCGGCGCCGCGAGGTCCCTGGACTCCAGGCGGTGCTGATCACCGATCCCTTCAACACCCTCTACAACGGCGTCGAGGCCGAACACCTGGATCGCCTGAGGGAGGCCGGCGTGGAGGTGATCATCACGGACCTGTCCCGGCTGCGGGACTCCAACCCCAGCTGGTCGGCCCTGTGGCGCCTGTGCTGCCGCTGGTTCGGCAACTCCCCGGATGGCGGCTGGCTGCCGAGCCCCGTGGGCCCCGAGAAGGTGGGACTGCGCACCTATCTCACCCTGCTCAACTTCAATGCCAACCATCGCAAGACACTGGTGGTGGACCAGGGCGATTCCTGGGTGGGTCTGGTGACCTCCGGAAACCCCCACGACGCCAGCAGCGCCCACGACAACGTGGCCCTGCGCTTTTCCGGTATGGCGGCCCTGGACCTGCTGGAGACGGAACGGGCAGTGGCGCGCTTCTCTGGACACGACTTTCCAGATACACCTCGTCCCCCCGACTCAGGCGGATCGAGTGACGGCGAACGTGTACAGGTGCTCACCGAAGGCGCGGTGCGGGACGCCCTGATCTCGAGCATCGAATCGGCGGCTCCGGGGGATGAACTGCGCATCGCCGTGTTCTACCTCTCTCACCGGGGCGTGGTGAACGCCATCCGTGACGCGCAGCGCCGGGGCGTCGAACTGCGCCTGTTGCTGGACCCCAACGAGGATGCCTTCGGGCGCAAGAAAAGCGGCATCCCCAACCGCCAGGTGGCCCTGGAACTCCATGCCGCCGGCGTGCCCATCCGCTGGTGCGACACCCACGGCGAACAGTGCCACGGCAAGTACCTGCTGCTCACCCGGGCCAGCGGCGAGGCGGAGCTGATCCTGGGCTCCGCCAACTTCACCCGCCGCAACCTGGACGACTACAACCTGGAGACCAGCGTGCGCCTGCTGGCCGACCATGATTCGCAGGTGATCCGCGACGCCGCCGCCTGGTTCGAGCGCTACTGGCACAACGAACCCGAGCGCCATTTCTCCGTGTCCTACGAACGCTATGCCGACCCCTCGCGGCTACGCTACTGGCGCTACCGCTTCATGGAGGCGAGCGGCTGGTCGACGTTCTGAGTCAGATCGCTTGACTGCATCCAGACATCGGATGACACTGGCCCCATGTACGACACCTTCCTCATGGCTCGACGCGTACCTGCCTGGCTGCATCGCCAGGCCTGCCTGCGCGCGCCCTGTGGAGTGAACTGACCCGGACATACAAGCCGTTCATCTCACCCCATCCGAAGGGGCCGCAGGCAACCACCTGCGGCCCCTTTTTTTGTTTGTCCCACCACCACGAGGAGGCGAAAAACCACCATGTCCGTCCCGGCCGCCTATCTGGGCGTGATCCTCATCTGGGCCACCACCCCGCTTGCCATCCAGTGGAGCGGCGACGGCCCCGGCTTCCTGTTCGGCGTGGCCGCGCGCATGGCCATCGGCACGGTCCTGGCGCTGGGCTTTGCGCGACTGATGGGGCTTGGGGTCTGGCGACGGGAGGCCCTGGCCACCTATGGGGTGGTGGGGCTCGGGATCTACGGGGCCATGCTGTTCACCTACTGGGCGGCCCAGCAGATCCCCTCGGGCTGGATCTCCGTGGTGTTCGGGCTCACGCCCATCGCCACCGGGGCACTCGCCCTGCTGTGGTTGCCGGGCCAGGGCTTGACCCGCCTGCGTCTGAGCGGCGCACTGATCGGCGTGGCCGGGCTCGGGGTGATCTTCGGCGGCGGGGCCGCCCTGGACGAGCGGGCGGTGCTGGGCATCGGCGCAGTGGCGCTCGCCACCCTGATCCACTCGGTCAGCGCCATCTGGACCAAGCGCCTGGGCTCGGGGCTCCATCCCCTGTCGGTGGTGGCCGGCGGCCTGGCCGTCTCCACGCCCCTGTTCCTGATCACCTGGGGACTGTTCGACGGCGCTTGGCCGGTGGATCTGCCGCAGCGCGCCCTGGGCTCGATCCTCTACCTGGGCGTGATCGGCTCGGTGATCGGCTTCTCGCTGTTCTACTACGTGCTGGGACGGGTGGACGCCACCCGGGTGGCCCTGATCACGCTGGTCACGCCGGTGGCGGCGCTGGTCCTGGGCCACGTGTTGAACGGCGAGCCCCTCGACCCGCGCATCCTGGCGGGTGCGGCACTGATCCTCGCGGGACTGGCGCTGTTCGAGTTCGGCGACCGGCTCCTGGGCAGGAGGCGCCGGGACGTGGCGGACAAGGGCGTGCTGTGACGCGGTCGGGCACGGGGCTCCCGTGCCCGACCGCCAGGCGTCAGCCCCGGGCCACGTAGCCGTAGCGCAGGTTGCTGCGCTCGGCGCCGTTGCGCTCGTAGTCCGCCTTGATAGCGGCCATGCGGTCGCCGGCGAAGGCACGGCGCGCCTGCTCGCTCAGGCCGTAGAGCCGGGCGTTGTTGCCACCGAAAATCGCGTTCTTCACCGCGCCGTCGGCGGCACCCAGTTCCGCGAAGCCATGGCGGCGGCGCATATCCTCGGGGATCTCCAGGCGGCGCAGGCCCTCGATCTGCCACTGGGGCGAGCCGGTCCAGATGGCGTCGGTGCCCCAGCATACGTGATCGGCGCCCAGGCCCCGGACCAGGATACCCATGATGGCGGCGCAGACCCGCGGCTGGGCCACCAGGGTGGTGGCGAACACCTGGCCGAGATCACCGTAGACATTGCTCACCCCGTACTTCTCGGGAATGTCCGCCAGGTCGCTGACCCAGTCGATGCGCCCGGTGGTCTCGAATTCCTGCAGGGCCACCGCCGGATCGCCGCCCACGTGGCGGTAGCCGGAGTGGTAGATGATGAAGTTCAGGTCCGGCCAGTCCTTGGCCGCCTGGGCCACGTCGCGCACGTCGGCGTAGTCGCGCAGATGCGGATAGCGCTCGTCCATGGAGGGGGGGAACAGCCCCTTGTGCACGCACACGTTCTTCACGCCGGCCTTGAGCATCTTCTCGTAACCCTTGTAGGCCACCTGCTCGTCGTCCATGCGCCAGGGATAGCGGCTGGTGGCCTTGTGGGTGTTGTCACCCACGGTGTAGCCCTTGACCGAATCGGGTTTGAGTTCCAGGGCAGCGTCCAGCTGTTCCAGCCAGCCGGGCTGCCCGGGGGTGAAGATGGCATGGGTGTAGAGGCGCTTGCTGCCGGCGTGGGCGTTGACCTTCTCCCGGGCCTCGGCCATCTGCTCGTTGGTGAGAAACCAGTCCTGGGCCTCGTCGGAGGGGGAGCTTGAGATCAGCGCGATCTTGGTGTCGCTGTCCAGGTAGATCTCCTTGAGATAGTTCTCGTACTTGAGATCCTCCAGGGTCTGTTCCCGCTCGCCCAGGGGCTTGTTCCAGCCGGCCCGGCCCACCGCCTCGCGCATGCGCACGAAGCGCTCCAGGCGCGTGTCATCGCGCAGGAAGTGGGTGTGCATGTCCATGATGAACTGGTCCCGGTAGGTGCCCGCGCGCTCGTTGGCCAGCTCCGGGGAGGCCGCCTCGGCGCGGCTGGCGCCGAACACCAGGCCGTAGACCTCGTTCATGGCCACGAAGGCCGCCGCCATGCCCGCGGCGGAGCGGAAGAACTGGCGCCGGTTCATGCCCTGGTGGCTGCCCAGCTCGTCCGCCATGGCCAGCAGGCGGGCCTCCACCTGCTTCTGGGGCCCGGTCTGGGGGGTGGGATAGAACTCGTCGCTGGAGACGATCTGGGTGGGGATGGGGGTCTCGTTGGGCAGCAGCTCGGAGGGCTGCAGTTCGGCGATCTCTTCGGGGCTCAGGAAACGGCTCATGGCGGGACTCCTTGGGGTTCGGCTTTCGCGGTTCCGGGAAGCATTCAGTCTCTATGCCGACCATGACCCGGGGCCGGGGTTCCCCCGGCGCTCAGAACCAGGTGCCGCCGATGCGCCAGCGCGGGCGCGGCAGATCCTGGCGCAGCAGCGCCGCCGGGTCGTAGGGCCCGGGCGAGAGGGGCGCCCGGTGCATGGTCTGCTCAAGCTGCATCAGTCGGGCAATGCGTTCCTCGGTGGACGGATGGGTGCGCAGCCAGGAGGGTTCCGGGATGCGCCAGCCGGGCATGAGCACCCGTTCGATCCAGCCCCCCTGGACCCGCTCCAGCCGCGCCAGGGCCAGGGCCAGCCCCTCCGGGTCGCCGGTCAGCCGCGCCGCGCCCAGGTCCGCCTGGTACTCCCGGCTGCGGGACAGGGCCAGCTGGAACAGGGCGCTCAGGGTGGGCGCGAAGATGAGCAGCGCGATGGCGAACCAGCTGATGGTCTGCTCCCCCAGGATCAGCAGGGGCAGGTTCACCAGCAGCAGAAACTGCCCCACCAGGGACAGCAGGCCGGTGAGCCGGCTGGCCAGGTCCGCGAAGGTCATGGTGCGCAGGTCGTTGTGGGCGATGTGGCTCACCTCGTGGGCCAGCACCGCCACCAGCCCGCGGGTATCCAGACCCCGGAGCAGGCCGTCGGAGACCGCCACCGCCGCCTCGCGCCGGTCGCCCACGGAGAAGGCATTCATCAACCGGCTGGGCACGTAGTAGAGGGCCGGGCTCCCGGGCAGCCCCGCCCGTTCCGAGAGCTCCTGCAGGATCTGCACCGGCACCCGGGCCGTGCGCGCATCCAGGCGCTGTGCCCGGTACAGGCGCATCACCAGGGCGGGCGACATGGCGGGGTTGAACAGATACAGCACCACCACCACGGCGATGGCCATCAGGGCGTAACCGGGTCCGCCGACGAGCCAGCCCACCGCGCCCAGCAGCACCATCAGGCCCAGCACCAGCAGGGCCGTCTGCAGGGCGTTGACCCAGCGATGGCGGGCAATACTCAGCGGGTCCATGGGGCGCCCGGTGCAAGGCTCACTTGAGGGCGTCGCGCACCCGCTCCAGTCGCGCCTTCACCTCGCCGGCCAGGTCGTGGATGCCCGGCTGCTGTACCAGGTCCAGCACCGCCTGGGGGTCCATGAAGGCGACGGTGATGGCGCCGTTCTCCTCCTCGCGCACCACCACGTTGCAGGGCAGCAGCAGGCCGATGTCCGGCTCGGCGGTGAGCGCCTTGTTGGCCAGCACCGGGTTGCAGGCGCCGAGGATTTTGTAGGGACGCTTGTCCAGGTCCAGCTTGGCCTTCATCACCGCCTTCACGTCGATCTCGGTGAGCACGCCGAAGCCTTCATCTTTAAGCGCGGCGGTCACCTGGGCCACCGCGTCATCGAAACCGCATGAAACCTGTTTGCTGAATCCGTACATGGAAATACCTCATTGCTTGCTGTAGGTTGAAGCACATGACGATGGACACCGCGAAGTGGTTCACCCAACCGCCCACGGGACTGACGCATCCAGAACTCGCAGCGTCACACGCCGGTGAAGAATCCCGACTATTCTAACCCTGTGAACACCGGCATCGCGTGAAAGGAATCCCGCGGATGCACGGGAAGACCCTCTCTCCACGCTCACACCCTCCACAACGTCCGGGGCCCTCGATTCCGTACCGAGGCCGCATCGGCGGACACGACCCGATTAGCCGAAATCATAATAGCCAGTGACTATAGAGACAATAAACATAATTCACTAAATTAATCGAGCATCTTGAACTAGAGTAGTCATCGAGCACTCGTACTACCTACACAGACATCAATCAGGAGGAACACATGTCCGCACAAAACATCCAATCCGCCGGCAAATGCCCGGTGATGCACGGCGCCAACACCGAGGTTGGCACGTCCAACATGGACTGGTGGCCCAAGGCCCTGAACCTGGACATCCTGCACCAGCACGACACCAAGACCAACCCGATGGACGAGGAGTTCTCCTACCGCGAGGCGGTCAAGACCCTGGACTTCGCCGCGGTCAAACGGGACGTGGAGGCGCTGATGACCGACAGCCAGGCCTGGTGGCCGGCTGACTGGGGCCACTACGGTGGTCTGATGATCCGCATGGCCTGGCACGCCGCCGGCTCCTACCGCGCGGCCGATGGCCGTGGCGGTGCCAACACCGGCAACCAGCGCTTCGCGCCCCTCAACTCCTGGCCCGACAACGCCAACCTGGACAAGGCCCGTCGCCTGCTGTGGCCGATCAAGAAGAAGTACGGCAACCGCCTCTCCTGGGCCGACCTGATCGTGCTCGCGGGCAACGTGGCCTATGAGTCCATGGGTCTCAAGACCTTCGGCTTCGGCTTCGGCCGTGAGGACATCTGGCATCCCGAGAAGGACACCTACTGGGGTGCCGAGAAGGAGTGGCTGGCGCCCAGCGACGAACGCTACGGCAGCGTCGACGACCCCTCGACCATGGAAAACCCCTTGGCCGCGGTGCAGATGGGGTTGATCTACGTGAACCCCGAAGGCGTCAACGGCAAGCCCGACCCGCTCAAGACCGCCGCCCAGGTGCGCGAGACCTTCGCCCGCATGGGCATGAACGACGAAGAGACCGTGGCCCTGACCGCGGGCGGTCACACCGTCGGCAAGACCCACGGTAACGGCCGCGCCGAGAACCTGGGCCCGAGCCCCGAGGGCGCGGACATCAGCGAGCAGGGGCTGGGCTGGATGAACCACAAGACCCGCGGCATCGGTCGCGACAGCGTGACCTCCGGCATCGAGGGCGCCTGGACGACCCATCCGACGAAGTGGGACAACGGCTACTTCGACATGCTGTTCGGCCATGAGTGGGAGCTGAAGAAATCCCCCGCCGGCGCCTGGCAGTGGGAACCCGTCGACATCCGCGAGGAAGACATGCCGGTGGATGTGGAAGATCCGTCGATCCGCTGCAAGCCGATCATGACCGATGCCGACATGGCCATGCGCGAGGATCCGATCTACCGCAAGATCTCCGAGCGCTTCCACAAGGACCCGGCCTTGTTGACGGAGACCTTCGCCCGCGCCTGGTTCAAGCTGATCCACCGCGACATGGGTCCCAAGGCCCGCTACATCGGCCCGGAGGTCCCCGCCGAAGACCTGATCTGGCAGGATCCGGTCCCGGCCGGCAAGACCGGCTATGACGTGGATGCGGTGAAGGCGAAGATCGCCGCCTCCGGTCTGTCGATCGCCGAGATGGTCGCCACCGCCTGGGACAGCGCCCGCACCTTCCGCCAGTCAGACTTCCGCGGCGGCGCCAACGGTGCACGCATCCGCCTCGCACCCCAGAAGGACTGGGAAGGTAACGAGCCCGCCCGCCTGCAGAAGGTGCTCGCGGTGCTGGAGCCCATCGCCGCGGACAGTGGTGCCAGCGTGGCCGACGTGATCGTGCTGGCCGGCAATGTAGGCATCGAGCAGGCCGCCAAGGCCGCGGGTGTCAACGTCACCGTGCCCTTCGCCCCGGGCCGTGGCGACGCGACCCAGGAGATGACCGACGCGGATGGCTTCGCGGTACTGGAACCCATCCACGACGGGTATCGCAACTGGGTGAAGAAGGACTACGTGGTGAGCGCCGAGGAACTGATGCTCGACCGCACCCAGCTCATGGGCCTGACGGCAGCCGAGATGACGGTCCTGGTGGGCGGCATGCGGGTCCTGGGCACCAACCACGGCGGCGCGAAGCACGGCGTGTTCACTGACAAGGTGGGCACCCTGAGCCAGGACTTCTTCGTCAACCTGACCGACATGAACAACGTCTGGAAACCGGCCGGCGCGCACTACGAGATCCGCGACCGCAAGACGGACGCGGTCAAGTGGACCGCCACCCGGGTCGACCTGGTGTTCGGCTCCAACTCGATCCTGCGCGCCTACGCCGAGGTCTACGCCCAGGACGACAACCAGGAGAAGTTCGTGCGCGACTTCGTCAACGCCTGGACCAAGGTGATGAACGCGGACCGCTTCGATCTGAAGTGATCGGCAGGTGAAGTGACCCGGTTGCCGCCAGGGAGGGTGGTGGTCCGGGAGATGTACAAAGGGAACGGTGGATGATCAGTCCACCGTTCCCTTTTCTTTTGTGTGGGTGGAACCCATTGTCAGGCGGGTCGGCATGAATCTCCCCGTTTAACTGCTCGACCCAGCATCCAGCAATCCGTAATGCATCGCCTCGTGATCGGGCATGATGCGCTGCTGCAGCACGCGCCACTGGCCGTCCGGTTCCTTGTCCAGCACCACCTCCAGACCACGACGTATGACGGTGCCGTCGTTGGCCTCCACCCGCTCCACGGTCTGGAACATGATTTGCCTGTCCGTGGCGGCCCTCATGCGCAGGCCCGTGTAGCTGACGTCCTTGAGCACGCCGTCCTTGAACTCATGCTCGCACTGGCGGAACCAGTCGTCGTAGCCGATGGCCTCGAAACCGGGGATGCCAAGCACCCGGACGCGCTTCGACACCAGGTCCATGTGGGCGGGATGGTCCAGGGCACGGGCGGTGCGCTCCACCGCGTCGATCCATTGGAGGGCGATTTCTCTGGCGTGGTTATCTTGGTTCATGGTTGCCTTGATCAGTGGAAATCATGCCGACCGACTCAACTTCCCGCACAGGTTGGGGAAGGGAATCGCTATCAGGCCATTTTCTGTAAATGATGAAAATCCTCGATGGATGCCAACTCATCAGCCTCGGCAACCTGAGCACGATAAAGATCCCACCGTACCTGGAGATTCAGCCAGAAATCCGGGGAAACCCCGAAAAACTTCGCCAGCCGGAGCGCAGTGCTGGGGGTAATACTTCGCTTCTGATTCACGAGTTCATTGACCCGCTGATACGGGACATGGATGGCGTCCGCCAGATCACGCTGGCTGATGTTCATAGGCACGAGGAACTCCTCCCGAAGCATTTCGCCGGGATGGGTAGGCGGTCTATGGGTTGGAATTCGCACCATGATGGGTAGCTCTAGTGATCATCGGTGACTTCGACTCTGGCAGGTCCATGTTGACCCCAGACAAAGCACAAAGCAGATTCTGTATTGCCCGCTGCATGGCGCAGCCTGAGGGTTTTTCAACAGCCTTCCAGCGGCGGCAGGTTGACATGGTTCGCCATCTAACGACGCCCTTTCCAGTAGCCTGGCTCTCGATGAAGATTCATCACCGCAAGGACGAGCAGTGCGTCCTGTTCCTCGGAGTACAGCACACCATAAGGGAATCTTCGAACCAAAACCCGCCGAATATCGCTATCCAGTACAGGCCATGCCTGTGGATGTGCCACAGCTCGTTGAATCGCGTAATAAACCTCAACTGAAAGATCGTATCCGAGACCAGGCTCTATATCCTCATAGTATGAAATGGCCTCTCGAAGTTCGTGCTCGGCTTCGGGATGAAAACGAAAGGTCATTACGATCGGTCGCCCCAGATCTTTGCGAACACATCTTCGCCTGGGACGGCTTCAACTGCGCCGAAGCGAACTTCCTGCAAACGCTTCCGCGCGATCGACGCCCACTTCTCATCCATCTTCGACTCAGGCGGATTAAGGCTACGCAGGAGCGAGTCAACCACGAGTACCCGATCCTCCACAGGAAGCGCCTCCGCCTCATCGATCAGGTCTTTTACCTTCATATAGCACCTCTCTTGATACGCTTTGGACAATCCTGGATGGGGGCGATCAGAAATTCCGAATATCCATAATTCTATGATCTTTCTTGGGAGACCGTTAATCCACTGGGGCCATCCATACAACCGGCAGGTGACGACAGAATCCATAGCGATTCAGTCACCTTGCGACCTTCGCGCATCCCTTCGCGCCCTTCGCGGTTCGCTTTTCCCCTATCCCCTCTCGCCTAACCCCTCACGCACCACCACCCTCACCCCTTCACAAACACCGCCATCGACTCCACATGGGCGGTATGGGGAAACATATCCATCACTCCCGCTGCCTCCAGGCGATAGCCCAGGCTGTGCACGAGGGTGTCTGCGTCCCGGGCCAGGGTGGCCGGGTTGCAGGAGACGTAGACGATGCGCGGCACGTTGAGACGTCCCAGGAGTTTCATCACGCCGGCGGCGCCGGCACGGGGCGGGTCCAGCAGGATGCGGTCGAAACCTGCCCGGGCCCAGGGGGCATCGATCACGTCACGGGCGGCCAGGTCGGCAGCGTGGAACTCGACGTTGCGGATACCGTTGTGTTCTGCGTTGTCCCGGGCGCGGGCGACCATGACGGCCTCCCCTTCCACGCCCACCACGTGGCCGGCGCGCCGGGCCAGGGGCAGGCTGAAGTTGCCCAGGCCGCAGAACAGATCCAGCACCCGGTGTTCCGGCCCCACCTCCAGCAGTTCGATGGCCCGGGGCACCATGGCGCGGTTGATGTCCCGGTTCACCTGCACGAAGTCCAGGGGGCCGAAGGGGATGCGCACGTCGAAATCCGGGTGGGCGTAGTACAGGGGCTCCGGCTGCTCCGGTGACAGGGGGTGGACCGTGTCCGGCCCCTTGGGCTGCAGCCAGACCTGCACGTCCTGGGCCGCGGCGAAGGTCTTGAGGCGCTCCATGTCGGCATCGCTCAGCGCATCGAGGTTGCGGAACACCAGGGCGGTGCGGTCCTCGTCGTCCACCGCCACCTCCACCTGGGGGATGCGGTCCCGGGCGTCCAGGGTGGAGAGGAAATCCCGCAGGATCATGATGCGCCTGCCCACGGAGGGGTGCAGCACCTCGCAGGCCTCCAGGGTCGCCAGGTAGTGGCTGTAGCGCTCCCGGAAACCCACCAGGGCGCCACCCTTCTTGGGCACGTATTTCACCCCCAGGCGCGCCTTGCGCCGGTAGCCCCAGGCGTGGGCCTGCAGGGGGTCCAGAATGTGCGCCGGGACCACCTTGCCCACGTGCTCAAGGACCTCCAGCACCGCCTGCTGCTTGGCATGGACCTGGGCGGCGTCGCTCATGTGCTGCAGGCTGCAGCCGCCGCACAGGCCGAAATGGGCGCAACGGGGTTCGACCCTGTCGGGGGAGGCCTCCAGCACCTGGTCCACCGTGGCCTCGTCGTAGCGCCGGTGCCGGGCCACCAGGCGGGCGCTGACCCGTTCCCCGGGCAGGGCGCCGTCCACGAACAGGGCCTTGCCCTCCACCCGGGCCACACCGCGGCCCTCGTGGGTGAGGGATTCGACCGTGACCTCCACCGGGGCCTGGGGCACCGGCGCGGAACGGGCCCTGCGGCCCATCAGGCGTTCTTCCCCGCCTGCCAGGCGTCCAGGAAGGCGCCCAGGTGCGCCTCGGGGGATTCCGCCAGCATGTGCCGCACCCGCTCCAGTTCCGCTTCCAGGGCCTGCTCCGTGAGCCGGCCGCGCATGCGCTCGAAGCGCAGGTAGACCAGGTAGGTGTTGAGCACGTCGGTCTCGCAGTAGTTGCGGATGCCGCGGATGTCGCCGGCCAGGTAAGCGTCCCAGACCTTGGCGCCGCTCATGCCCATCTTGCCTGGGAAGCCCAGCAGGCTGGCCACCTCGTCCAGGGGGGCGTTGGCCCGGGCCTGGAAGCCGGCCAGCACGTCCATCAGGTCCACGTGGCGCCAGTGGAAGCGGGACAGGTAGTTGTTGTAGCGAAACTCCCGGTCGTCGTCGCCCATCTCCCAGTAGCGGGCGGCGCTGATGCCGTGCAGCAGGGTGCGGTAGTGGATCACCGGCAGGTCGAAGCCGCCGCCGTTCCAGGTGACCAGTGTCGGGGTGTAGCGCTCCACGCCCTCGAAGAAGCGGGTCAGCAGCTCCTTTTCGCTGGCGTCCTCGTCGCCCAGGGACCAGACCGCCAGGCGGTCCCGGGTAGCCAGGACCACGGAGATGGCCACGATGCGGTGCAGGTGGTGGGCCAGGAACTCGCTGCCGGTCTTCTGCACCCGCAGCTGGGCCATGGCCTTGGCCGTGTCCTCGTCGGAGAGACCCTCGAAGCCGTGGATGCGCCGGGCGCCCTCCACGTCGGGGACGGTCTCGATGTCGAACACCATGATCGGGGTCATGCGGGGAATACTCCGGTGGAAATGTAGCGGTCGCCCCGGTCGCAGATGATGGACACGATAGTGGCGTTCTCCACCTGGGCGGACAGCCGCAGGGCGGCGGCCACGGCACCCCCGGAGGAGACCCCGCAGAAGATGCCCTCCTCGGCGGCCAGGCGGCGCATGGTGTCCTCGGCCTCGGCCTGGGAGACCTCCAGGGTCTGGTCCACGCGGAAGTCCTCGAAGATGCTGGGCAGGTATTCCTTCGGCCAGCGGCGGATGCCCGGGATGCTGGAGCCCTCGGCGGGGGTCACGCCGACGATCTGTACCGCCGGGTTCTGCTCCTTGAGGTAGCGGGAGGTGCCCATGATGGTGCCGGTGGTGCCCATGGCGCTGACGAAATGGGTCACCTCACCGCCGGTATCCCGCCAGATCTCCGGGCCGGTGCCCTCGTAGTGGGCCAGGGGGTTGTCCGGGTTGGAGAACTGGTCCAGCACCCGGCCCCTGCCCTCGGCCTCCATCTGCTTGGCCAGGTCCCGGGCCCCCTCCATGCTCTGCTCCCGGGACACCAGGATGATCTCGGCGCCGAAGGCCTTCATGGAGGCCCGGCGTTCCGCGCTCATGTTTTCCGGCATAATGAGGACCATGCGGTAGCCCTTGATGGCCGCCGCCATGGCCAGGGCGATGCCGGTGTTGCCGCTGGTGGCCTCAATCAGGGTGTCCCCGGGGCGGATCTCGCCGCGCGCCTCCGCCTTGCGGATCATGTTGAGCGCAGGGCGGTCCTTCACTGAGCCGGCGGGGTTATTGCCTTCAAGCTTGGCCAGGATCGTATTGGTCGTCTGCCCCGGCAGACGCTGCAGGCGCACCAGGGGGGTGTTGCCGACGAAGGCTTCCAGGGTGGGATAGGACTTCATGTTCGCTCAGGGACCGTCAGGGACGAGAGCCGACATTATAAACACGACGCGCAGGGGGCGTCCCGGACCCATGAAACCCGCTAACCAGCTGACTCGCATACTCATATCGATACTGGGCGCAGCCCTGACATCCCTGCCCGTGGCCCAGGCCCAGCAGGACCCCTTGCCCACGGAACACGATTTCTTCATGGACCTGCCGGTGGTGCTGACCGCCACCCGCCTGCAGCAACCGGTGGCCGAGGCCCCCGCCGCCGTCACCGTCATCGACCGGGAACTGATCGAGGCCTCCGGCGCCCGGGAACTGGTGGACATCCTGCGCCTGGTGCCGGGCATGATCGTGGCCCGGCACAGCAACCACGAGCCCGTGGTGACCTACGGCGGACTCCCGGAGCGTCATGCAAGGCGCATGCAGGTCCTGGTGGACGGCCGTTCCGTGTACCAGCCCTTCGACGGCGGCGTGTTCTGGACCGACCTGGGACTGGCCATCGAGGACATCGAGCGCATCGAGGTGATCCGCGGTCCGAACTCCGCCGCCTATGGCCCGAACTCCTTCCTGGGCGTCATCAATATCATCACCCGCCACCCTGCCGAGGTCCGGGGCCACCATGTGACCAGCCGCCTCGGCACCAACGGCGTTCGCGACCTGGTGGCGCGGCAGAGTGGCGGCCGGGACAACCTCGACTACCGACTGACCCTGTCCACCCAGGAAGACAACGGATTCCCCGACACGAACAGCGATAAGCGCGCCCAGTTCGCCAACCTGCGCATGGATTACCGCATGACCCAGGAACACAGCCTGACCACCCAGGCAGGGTTCGGACAGTCACGCAAGGCGCGGGGCTTCATGGATAACCCTGTTGATCCCGAGCGTCGCTTCACGACTGACAGCGCGTTCGTCCAGATGCGACTGGACAGGGACACCGGGATCGGAGAAAGCTGGAGCCTGCAGTACTACTACCAGCAGTTCGCCACGGTCGACGAGTTCAATACCGGGGACTTTCTCTTCCAGGGAGTCATCCCGCTCGTCGACATGGCGCTGGACTTCAATCACCGGACGGATCGACACGACCTGGAGTTTGAACATCGCACGCTGCTCTCACCCGGGAGCCGCCTGATCTGGGGCACAGGGCTTCGCCACGACAAGGTCACCTCGTCCACCTATTTCAGCGAACGCAGCCCGGTCAGTGATGACATGCAACGGGTATTCGGGAATCTCGAATTCGACCTCAGCGCCATCACGACACTGAATCTGGGAGCCAGCTATGAACGCAGCCGCCTGTTCGGCGACCAGTTCTCGCCCCGGCTTGCGCTGAATGCACATCCAAACCCGACGCACAGTTTCCGCTTCATTGCCTCCAGGGCGACACGCACACCGTCACCCACGGAGGAACTGGCGCGTCAGATTTATTACCCAATGGACATCTTTGGAAACACCTACGAGGTCATCATTCTCGATGCCGACGGCGGCCTGAAGCCCGAACGACTGGAGTATTACGAAATAGGCCACCACTATTCACTCAACGGTAGTCGCGCGGCCATCGACACCAAGGTCTTCAGCAACAGGATCACGCGATTCATCGATGCCATCAACGCTTCACGCTCCTTTGCCGACAGGGGTGGCGTCGCCTACCAGGGCATCGAGATGCAGCTCGGGTACTGGCTCTCGGACCGAACCCGCCTGCACGGTGGCCTGACTTATCACTTCAACCGGGATGACATGAGCGAACAGGGCGACGGCCGTTACGGCGAAGCAGTCCCGCGTCGCATTCTCAACGCCGCCATCACCTCCCGGGTCACCGATCAGCTGCGCCTCTCGAGTACCTACTATCATTATTCCGAGGTGAACTGGATCGACGGCGCGCCTACGGATGCCTACGATGGCTTCCTGGATGTCTCCGCCGAGTGGACCCTGAATAGGCATGCACGTCTTGGTGTCACGGTACAGGACCTGCTGGCACGGGGCTATGACGGGAGAACACCGGCCAATGCCGATATCTACTAGGTCAACCGTCGAGAAACCCGAAGCTTCGCCAGCCTGTCATTCGACTTCTAGCCAGCAGGACATCGAACCACCCAAGGATGATGCGAACACCCATCGCCACATGGACATCACTCATCGCCGGCCTGATGCTACCGGCGCTGGTCCTGTTCATGCCGCTGTGCGGGTTCGCCTCCGAACCGCAACCGGCCCCGAAGCGCGTGCTGCTCCTGGCCAGCGACGACGGCACCCTGCATCAACGCGTGCTGCTGTCACTGGAACGGCAGATCGTAAACCTGCCTGTGTCACGATCCACGGCCGTGGCCAGCGCCGAATCCGCCATGGCGCAGATCAGCGGTTACGACTGCCAGGACTGCCTCATCGTCACCTCCGGCGTCAATGCCCTGCGCCTGGGACTTGAACACAGCCGCGAGGCGCACATCCTCGCCATCGCCATACCGGAAGAGAGCTTCCTGCAGCTCACCCGCCAGAGAACGGACAGGGTGAGGATATCGGCCATCTACATGGAGGTCTCGCTGCAACGCATGGCAGAGATCATCAGCCAGCGGCTGACCGGCATCGCGTCGGTGGGCATCGTCAGCGGTGATGGCCAGTACCTGGCCACCGAAAAGCGTCAGGGTCATCCGTCCGAGATCCCTCGCATGCAATTCCGGGAATACGGCGTTCCCCGCGAGGCGGATCTGATCGAGGTGTTCACCCAGGCGAGCCGCGAGAACCAGGCCATCCTCGCCGTGCCGGATCCGCGTATCTTCAATCGCGACACCATCGTGCGCATCATGCTCACCACCTATCGCAGCAACACCCCGGTGATCGGATATTCCGAGGCCATGACCCGGGCCGGGGCACTGATGTCGGTGTTCTCCAGCCCGGAGATGCTCGGCGAAGAGGCCGGTGAACTGATCGCAAACGCCCTGAGGGCGCAGCGCTGGCAGCACACTGACCGCCACACCGAACGCTACACCGTGACCATCAACCCGCAGGTGGCCCGCTCCCTCCGCATACGAGTCAAAGAATCCCCGTGATGACGAACTGGCGCATCAAACACCGACTTTTGGCCCTGGCACTGCTGCCCTCGATGGTGGTGGCCATGGTGCTCACCGGCTACTGGACGGCCATCAAGATCATGGAGCTGAACCGGCAACTGGAAGAACGCGGCGAGACCATCGTGGCCTTCCTGGCACCGGCCGCGGAGTACGGGGTGCTGTCGGGAAACCGGGCCTACCTGCGCTCGGCGAGCACCCGGGTCCGTGAGGAACAGGACCTGATCAGCATCCGCGTCAGCGACGACCGTGACAACCTGCTCTACACCCATGTGCGCGATATCCAGGATTCCCGTCGGCTGCACACCCTGTCTGCGCTGCTGTTCGGTCACGAGGTCCGGCAGTTCGAGGCACCGATCGTGCTCACCAGCCTTGATGGCTTCGATTTCCTCGGTGGGTCCGCGGAGGTGGACCGGCGCAACACGGAGCGGGTGATCGGGCATGTCAGGATCAGCCTGTCCACGGTGCCCACCGCCGTCACCCAGACGGAATGGCTGCTGCGAAGCCTCGTCATCATCGTCGTCCTGCTGGCCCTTACCGGGCTCGTCATCTATCGCCTGGAGCAGCCCATTTCCGCCCCCCTGGAGCAGATGGCCGAGACCGTGCGGCGTATCGGACGCGGCAACCTGGAGGCCCGCACCGGGGTCAGGACAGGCGGTGAACTGGCACAGCTGGCCCACGGCATCGACAACATGGCCGAGAACATCCAGCGCGCCCACGCCAGGCTTGCGGAACGCATTCAGTCCGCCACCCGGGATCTGCAGGATCAGCTGGACCTCATCGACCAGAAAAACCGTGAACTGACCCTTGCCCGCGGCAAGGCGGAAGAAGCCAACCAGCGCAAGTCCCAGCTGCTCGCCAGCATCAGTCACGAACTGCGCACGCCCTTGAGCGCCATCCAGGGCTACGCAGAACTGCTGGAACAGTACGGCGACCTGGACGACCGTGATCTGGGTTGGCTGGAGATCATCAACACCTCCAGCAAGGACACCCTCAAGCTGGTCAACGACCTGCTGGACGTGGCACGCCTGGAGTCCGGGCGCATCACCATCCACCGCAGCCAGTTCCAGCTCGGCAAATGTCTTTCGGAAGTGATCGGCATCTGTCGCCGTTCCCTGCGCGACCGCCAGGTCGACGTCACCCTGATCATGAGTCCCGAGACACCCGCCTCGATCACATCCGATCACCTGCGCTTCAAGCAGGTCATCACCAACCTGCTCAGCAATGCGCTGAAGTTCACCGCCAACGGCCAGGTGAACGTACATGCCAGCGTGCGTCAGGAAGGACGTACCCGGCAGCTTGAGATCTGCGTGCGGGATTTCGGGCCCGGTATCGAACCGGATGACCTGCCGCACATCTTCGAGCCCTTTTTCCAGTCCAGGCATCCGGAGGTACGCCGTCACAGTGGCGCAGGCCTGGGCCTGAACATCACCCGCGGCATCACGGAATTGCTGGGTGGACAGATCCTGGTGGACAGCGCCCCGGGCACGGGCAGCCTGTTCACGCTCCTGCTGCCGCTGTACGACAGCGATGTGCCGCTGCCCTCGCCGCCGCTGCCGGGCGACCTTGGCCAGGTCACGGTCTGGTGCGACGATACAGAAGTGCGCACGGCACTGCTGCAAACCCTCAGGGTCATGAACCTCGGCACCCGGGCAGGGAGATCACTGGATGACTACATCCAGCAGCTGGACCTCAACCCCCAGGGCATCGGCATCATCTGGGTGCGCTCCCTGTCCGGCGATGACCTGGAGAAACTGCGTCTGCACCCGTCACTGCTGGCGCGCACCCTGATCGCCAGAAACAGCCTCATGCCGGAGGAGACCCAGGCGGGCCTGCTCGCCCAGGGGGCGCGCTTCATGCCGCTCACGCTCTCGGTCCAGTCCCTCAATCAGGCCATCCAGCGCAGACTGCGTCCCGGCACCGCCAGCCGGGACGTGGAGGAAGACCTCGCAGAGGACACGATACCCTTGAACGGTCTGCGTTTCCTGGTGGCCGATGACAACGCCGTCAACCGGCGCCTGCTGGCGGAGATCATCCAGCAGCAGGGCGCGCAGGTTCGGCAGGTGGAGGATGGTGCGTCCGCAGTGAGCGCCTATCACGAGGACACGCCTGACGTGGTGCTCATGGACGTGCACATGCCGGTGAAGGACGGCATCGAGGCGATGCTGGAGATACGCACGGAGGATCCCACTGCGCGCATCGTCGCGGTGACCGCCGATGCCCGCCCCGAGATGCACATCTCCCTGCTCCAGCAGGGCTTTGACCAGGTACTTTCCAAGCCTATCTCGGAGCAGGACCTGGTCGAGTGTGTGCAGGAAAGTCACAAGGGCGTGCGCCGTTCCAGCCGTCGCAACGTCGACCCGGCGCGGGACATGCCGCACCCGGTCCACGATCCCGTGCTTTCCCTGCAAAGGGCCGGCGGCAATCCTCAGCTGGCCCGGGACATGCTGGACATGCTGATCCGAGATGCGCAGAAGGCCCTGGAGCAGATCACTGAGACATCCATGGGGAACGAGGCCCTGCTGGAACTGGTGCACCGCATACACGGCGGCTCACGCTACTGCGGCACACCACGTCTGAATACCCGCAGCCAGGCCCTGGAAGCGGCCCTCAAGGACGGGCGCACGGACGACGTCCCCACCCTGCTGGAGGCCTGGAAACAGGAACTGAAGGCATTGACCGAGGGCGGGGACAGCCTGCTGGAATCACTGGGCAGCCCGAAGACCTAGCCCGGCTATTTCACCAAGGCCATCCGGATGCGGCGGGCCGTGCCCGCCCTATACGAGGAAAACGATCTCGCATGCCCATAGGGCGGCCCGTGGCCGCCTGCTGACGGCGAACCCGGTGCTCACGGCGGGCACGGCCCGCCCTATGGCTTCGGGTGTCGGCGGGCACGGCCCGCCCTATGGCTTCGGGTGACGGCGGGCACGGCCCGCCCTATGGCTTCTGTGGGTGTCGACGGGCATGGCCCGCCCTATGCAAGCAAGGCAGGCCGAGACAGCCCGTTATTGGGGGATCCGGGAAGAAAAACGATCAGCCCTGCAGGATCACGAAGGCCAGCGCGTAATCCCGGTCGTCGGTGATGCTGATGTGGGATTCCTTCACCCCGAGACGCCCGGCGGTCTCGGCGGCGCGCCCGGAGAAGACCAGCAGCGGGCGCCCCCGCGCATCATGATCCACGCCCACGTCCATGAAGCGCATGTGTGCGCCCACCCCCACGCCCAGCGCCTTGCTTGCCGCCTCCTTGGCGGCGAAGCGGCGGGCCAGGAAGGCCGCCGGGGCGGCGCTACTGTGATACCCGGGCCATTCCACGGGATGCAGGATGCGCCGGGCGAGGCGTTCGCCGTGGCGCTCGAGCAGCCCCGCCATGCGCGGGATGCTGGCCAGGTCGGTGCCGATACCCAGGATCCTCATGGCCGGGTTCACCGCCGTGCCCGGTCCATGGCGGCACGCATGGCGCGCACCGCCTCGCCGATCCCCGTGAACAGCGCACGGGCGACGATGGCGTGGCCGATGTTGAGTTCATGCATCACCGGGATCGCCGCGATGGGCAGGACGTTCTCGTAGTCGAGGCCGTGCCCGGCATTGACCACCAGGCCCCGTGCGTGGCCGTGGGCGGCGGCGGCCACGATGCGCTCCAGATGCGCCTCGCGATCCGGCCCCGGCGCTGCACTGGCATAGGCACCGGTATGCAGTTCCACCACCGGCGCACCGATGCGCAACGCGGCATCCAGGTGCGCCAGGTCGGGCTCCACGAACAGGGACACCTCGATGCCCGCGGCCAGCAGCGGCGCGCAGAAGGCCTTGAGCCGTGCCTCCTGACCCAGCACATCCAGCCCCCCTTCGGTGGTCAGTTCCTCGCGCCGCTCGGGCACGATGCAACAGGCCTGGGGGCGGATGCGCAGGGCGATGGCCTGCATCTCCTCGGTGGCGGCCATCTCCAGGTTCATGCCGGTGGTGATGCGCTCGCGCAGCATTTCCACATCGCGGTCCTGGATGTGACGACGATCCTCGCGCAGGTGCAGGGTGATGATGTCCGCGCCGGCCTCCTCGACGATGCGCACCGCCTCGACGAGATCCGGATAGGGCGTGCCCCGGGCCTGGCGGATGGTGGCGATGTGGTCGATGTTGACGCCCAGTCGCAGGGCGGTTTGCGTGTTCATGGTTCTTGGTTCTCTTGTCTCTGTCCCGCTGCGCCGGGAAACAGCGCGCGGCTCATGATCCTTCGGCCCTGGAGATGATGGTCCAGCAAGCCGCGCAGCAGGCGCTTGGCCTCCTGGCGCCCCCTTGGCGTCTGCACACCCCCGCCCAGCAGCTCACGCAGGGTCTCGCCATGGACACAGGGGCCCCGGGATCGCTCCCCGGGTCCGGCAAGCCGCAAGCCGCGCTGGGCCTCGTACACATAGCAGTCCTCGGGCTCCAGCGCCGCAAGGTCGATGCTTTCCAGCCCCTCACCCAGGTAATGCAGCAGGCTGCGCTCATAGCCCCGCAGCAGCGGTTCCAGGTCCTCGTCCGGTCGGGCCAGTGCCGCGACGGTGTGGGCGTAGTCCTCGAAAAAACCCTCCAGGGGAATCTGGCGCGGCAACAGCTTCAGGGCCAGTTCGTTGACATAGAAGCCGCAGGCCAGGCGTTGCGCGGCCAGCACCACGGCAGACTGCTCCTCCAGCAGGCTGAGGGTCTTGAGCTCGCCCCGTCCCTGCCAGGCCAGCTCGTAGCGTGCAAAACTGCGCGCCTTCTGGCTGCGGCCGCGGAACAGACAGGCGGTGCGTCCCTCGGCCTCGGTGAGCAGATCCAGGATGTGACTGTTGTCCCGGTAGGGACGCACATGCAGGATGAAGCCTGTGGTGTGGACTCTGTTCACGGGGTAATAAAATCGAGATTCAAAATTCAAAATTCAAAGGGGCTGAGCAGGGCCGTACGGCCTGAATCTCCAGCATAGCTGCCCCCTTTGAATGTTGAATTCTAAGTATCAATCCCCATGCGCCGGATGGAGTCCACGTCCGCCTGCCAGCCTTCCCGGACCTTCACCCAGAGGCGCAGCATCACCTTGCGCTCCAGCATCTGCTCCAGGGTGTGGCGCGCGGCGGTGCCAACACTCTTGATCATGCGACCGCCCTTGCCCACCACGATGGCCTTCTGGCTGTCGCGCTCCACCCAGATCACCGCGTCGATGTGGGTGACCGTGGGCGTGTCCTTCCAGGACTCCACCTCCACCGCCGTGGCATAGGGCACCTCCTGCCCGAGGCGTTCCAGCAGCTCCTCGCGGATCACCTCGGTGACCCTGAAGCGCTGGCTGCGATCGGTGAGTTCATCCTCCGGGAACAGGTGCACACCTTCGGGCAGGAAGCCCTGGAGCACGTCCACCAGGGGCTCCAGGTTCACGCCGCGCAACCCCGAGATGGGCACGATGTCCGAGAACGCGTGCAGGCCCTGCAGCCGCTCGATGAAGGGCAACAGGGCCTCCTTGCGCTCGAGACGATCCACCTTGTTGATGGCCAGCACCAGCTTCTTCACGCCGGCCTGCTTGAGCATCTCCAAGATCTGGGCATCGCCGCTCTCCCAGCGGTCCGCCTCCACCACGAACAGCACCGCGTCCGTGTCCGCGAACACGGCCTGGGCGGCCTGGTTCAGGACCCGGCCGAGCAGTTTCTCGGAGCGGGTATCGATCCCCGGCGTATCCACCAGGATGAGCTGATCAGCGCCCCGGGTGACGATGCCCAGGATGCGATGACGGGTGGTCTGGGGCTTGCGGGTTGTGGCGGCGATCTTCTCGCCCACCAGGGCATTGAGCAGCGTGGACTTGCCCACGTTGGGGCGTCCGACGATGGCGATGTAGCCGCAGCGGGATGGGGACTGGGTTTCGATGATGGGGGCTCCAGGAAGGCGCTAGAGACAAGTGACTAGATACAAGATACAAGAAAACATGACGCTTGGGGCTAGCTCATAGGGCGGGCCGTGCCCGCCATCAGCCCCAGATTCCAGGACGGCCGGCTGACGGCGGGCACGGCCCGCCCTATGGCTACCAGAGAAAAATGACGAGATACAAGAATACTTGACGCTATGGCGTGGCGGACAAATGTAGGCTGCTTTCAACTTGCCTCTTGCCTCTTGCCACTGGTCTCCAGCGCCTTCAATGCGCATTCCGCCGCGGCCTGCTCGGCGCGCCGACGGCTGGTGCCTTCACCCGGGTACTCTTGGTCCCCCACACGGCACAGGGCGCGGAAACGCTGCTCGTGGGCCTTGCCGGTCACGGAGGTGACCTCGTAGACGGGCAGTTCCCGGCTGCGGCCCTGCAGCCATTCCTGGAGCCGGGTCTTGGGATCCTTGAGGGCGTCCAGCGCGGGCAGACTCTCCAGCCGATCAGCGTAGAGCGCCAGCACGAAACGCCGCGCGGCATCGAAACCGCTGTCCAGGTAGACCGCGCCGATCACCGCCTCCACCGCATCGGCCAGGATGGAGTTGCGCCGGGCGCCGCCGCTTTTCAGCTCCCCCTGGCCCAGGTTGATGTGCCCGCCAAGGCCCTGGGCCTTGCCGATCACGGCCAGGCTGTCCTTGTTCACCAGGGTGGCGCGAAGCCGGCTGAGGTCACCCTCGCTGGCCTCCGGGTGGGCCTTGAACAGATGCTCCGCCATCACCATGCCCAGCACCGCGTCACCCAGGTATTCCAGGCGCTCGTTGTTGGGGCTCCCGGCGCTGCGGTGTGTGAGCGCCTCGGTGAGCAGTTCGGAATCGTGCAGCCCCTCGGGCAGGAGATCGTGAAGCGGAATCCGGCTCATGGACCCAGGGGATATTCCCGCTTGAAGCTGACCACCGCATCGATGTTGGAGATCATCTTGGTGCGCACTTCATAGTCGAGCACGATGACGCGCTTGTCACCCCGCTGTTCCAGTTTGAGGTGCTCCTGGCGCACATTGTCCACGCTGTTGACCTGGAAGCGCCGGCTGGTCGCCCCCCAGATCTCGCGCATGCTGCGGTTGGCGGCACCTTCGGCGGCCACGTCCTTGAGCACGGAGTTGACCGTCATGAATTCCTGGTAGATGGGAAACAGGCGCAGGCCCACGGTACCGAAGATCACCAGCACCGCCGCGACGAACAGCAGCGGAATGAGCGCGATGCCCCGCTCTTTGCGGAAGGCCAGGGCATGCAGGCGCTTGGCAGACAGGTGGTTCATGTTCATCTCCCCCTTGACGTGATTAACGTATCCGCGTCCCGATCCGACCCAGGTCCGAGGAACTGTCAGCAAAATCCCAGTGCATCCAGATCATCACCGCCTTGCCCACCAGGTTCTCCTCGGGCACGAATCCCCAGTAGCGGCTGTCGTTGCTGTTGTCCCGGTTGTCACCCACCACGAAATAGTGTCCTTCCGGCACCACGATCTCGCCCTGCACCGACGGTCGGTTGGGCCAGATCAGGATCTGGTGGGTGACGTCACCGAGGGTCTCCTCGGCCAGGGTCGCGCCGGTCATCACGTCCCCGGAGCCTACGCCCTCGTAGGTCCCGATCTCCCGCTGGGTCACGGCGCGATCGTTGATAAACAGGGTCTTATTGTAGAACGCCACCCGGTCCCCGGGCAGTCCCACCACCCGTTTGATGTAGTCCTCTCTGGGATTCTCAGGATAGCGGAATACCGCCACATCACCATGTTTGGGCAGACCAGTGGGGATGATCAGCTGACGGGTTACCGGCAGGCGGATACCGTAGCTGTACTTGGTGACCACGATGAAGTCGCCCACCAGCAGGGTCGGCATCATGGACCCGGAGGGGATGCGAAACGGCTCCACCACGAAGGAGCGCAGCACCAGCACGATGATCAGCACCGGGAAGAAGGACTTGGAGTACTCCACGTACCAGGGCTCGGGGGGACGCGCGTTGCGGCTCTCCCCCTCCACGGGCACCGGCGCCTGCCTGGCCTTGCTCCACCACAGCGCATCCAGCAGCCAGACCACACCCGTGACGAGCGTGCCCAGCACCAGCACCAGTTCAAGATCGAAGGTCATGCACTGCTCCCCTTAAGTCTTTCAGCCCGGCAGTTCTCGGCTGCCTGTGCCTAGCTGCTCTTGGTGTCGGCGCGCAGCACCGCCAGGAAGGCATCCTGGGGCACTTCCACACGGCCGATCTGCTTCATGCGCTTCTTGCCCGCCTTCTGCTTTTCCAGCAGCTTGCGCTTGCGGGTGGCGTCGCCGCCGTAGCACTTGGCGGTGACGTTCTTGCGCAGCGCACGCACGTTGGTGCGCGCGATGATGTGACTGCCGATGGCCGCCTGGATGGCCACCTCGAACATCTGCCGCGGGATCAGTTCGCTCATGGTCTCGGCCAGCTGGCGGCCGCGGCTCTGGGCCTGGTCCTTGTGCACGATCACGGACAGCGCATCCACACGGTCGCCGTTGATGAGCAGGTCCACCTTCACCAGGGGCGCCGGTTCCATGCGCGCCATCTCGTAGTCGAAGGAGGCGTAGCCCCGGCTCACGGACTTGAGCCGGTCGAAGAAGTCCAGCACCACCTCGGACAGGGGCAGCTCGTAGGTGAGACCCACCTGCCGACCGGTGTACTGCATGCGGGTCTGCACACCGCGCTTTTCCACGCACAAGCTGATCACCGCGCCCAGGTAGTCCTGGGGCACCAGGACATTGGCGCGGATGATGGGCTCGCGGATCTCCTTGATCTCGTTGATCGGCGGCAGCTGGGAGGGGTTGTGGATCTCCAGCACCTCACCCTTGGTGGTCTCCACGTGGTAGACCACGGTGGGCGCCGTGGTGATCAGGTCCAGATCGTATTCACGCTCCAGGCGCTCCTGGATGATCTCCATGTGCAGCATGCCCAGGAAGCCGCAGCGGAAACCGAAGCCCAGGGCCTGGGAGGTCTCCGGCTCATAGTGCAGGGAGGCGTCGTTGAGCTTGAGCTTGTCCAGGGCGTCGCGCAGGTCGTTGTAGTCTTCCGCGCTGATGGGGAAGATGCCCGCGAACACCCGGGGCTGCACGTCCTTGAAGCCGGGCAGTGGCGACTCGGCGGGCCGGTCGGCGCCGGTGAGGGTGTCGCCCACCTTGGCCCCGGTGATGTCCTTGATGGTGGCGATCACGAAACCCACGTCGCCGGCGGCGAGTTCCTCCCGGTCCTTGGGCTTGGGTGTGAACACGCCCACCCGGTCCACCAGGTGGGTGCGGCCCGTGGACATGGCGATGATCTTCTGCTTGGCACGCACGGTGCCGTTCATGACCCGTACCAGGGCCACCACGCCCAGGTAGTTGTCGAACCAGGAGTCGATGATCAGGGCCTGCAGGGGCGCGTCCGGATCGCCGGCCGGCGCCGGGATGCGCCCCACCAGGGCCTCCAGCAGGTCGTCCACGCCCTGGCCGGTCTTGGCGCTGACCCGCACCGCGTCCTTGGCCTCGATGCCGATGATCTCCTCGATCTCCGCGGCCACCCGTTCCGGGTCGGCGGCGGGCAGGTCGATCTTGTTGAGCACCGGCAGCACTTCGAGGTCCAGGTCGATGGCGGTGTAGCAGTTGGCCACGCTCTGGGCCTCGACGCCCTGGGAGGCATCCACCACCAGCAGCGCGCCCTCGCAGGCGGCCAGGGAGCGGGAAACCTCGTAGGAGAAGTCCACGTGCCCCGGGGTGTCGATGAAATTCAGCTGGTAGACCTGGCCGCTGCGGGAGTGGTAGTCCAGGGACACACTCTGGGCCTTGATGGTGATGCCGCGCTCGCGCTCCAGGTCCATGGAATCCAGCACCTGCTCGGACATCTCCCGCGCGTCGAGACCTCCGCAGGTCTGGATGAAGCGGTCCGCCAGGGTCGACTTGCCGTGATCGATGTGGGCAATGATGGAGAAGTTGCGGATGTATTTTTGTCTGGGTTCAGCCATCACTCAAGGCCTGTCGCAATTCGGTTTCATCGAGGAAATGGCAGCACAGGATCTCGTCATCCAGGGCCAGCACCGGCACCTTGACGTTGAAACGCGCGCGCAGCGCGGGGTCCGCGTCCACATCCACGGTCTTCAGGGAAACATCATCCGGGAAATCAATGGCGGCAAGCTGCGCGTGCATCTGCTCGCACAGGTGACATCCGACCCGGCTGTAGAGGATCAGCGTCCGTGCCACGGGGTCAATCCGGCACCTTCAGTGCCAGAAAGACCGGACCCTGGGGACGCTGCACCAGCACGGGGACCCTGCTGCCGGGGGTGAGTTTACCCGCCAGCTCGGCGAAATGCGCGGGAGATTCGATGCGCTGGTTGTTGATCATCACCAGCACGTCGCCGCGCTGGATGCGCGCATCCCGTGCCGCGCCCTCGCCGACCCCGGCCACCAGGACACCGCCCTGCTCCAGGTCCAGGGCCTCGCGCAACTCGGCGGGCACCGGCTCCAGGGTCATGCCGAAGCGATTTTCAGCTGCCGAAGGGGCCACTGATTCGGCCGGCGCGCGGCTGGCCAGTTCGTCGTCCGGCGGCAGTTCCGCGATGCGTATCCGCAGGGTCTGCTTGCGACCGTCGCGCAGGATCTCGACCCGGGCGTCCTTGCCCACCGGGGCACGCCCCACCAGGGGCGGCAGGGCGCTGGAGCGGGTGACCTCCTCGCCGTTGAAGGTCAGGATCACGTCGCCCACCCGCACACCGGCCTTCTCCGCAGGGCTGTCGGGCAGCACCCGGGCCACCAGGGCTCCGGTGGGACGGCTCATGCCGAAGGAGTCGGCCAGTTCCCGGGTGACCTCCTGGATCAGCACACCCAGCCAGCCCCGGCTCACGTAGCCCTGGGTCTTGAGCTGCTCGACCACTTCCATGGCCATCTCGATGGGGATGGCGAAGGACAGGCCCATGAAACCGCCGGTGCGGCTGTAGATCTGGGAATTGATGCCGACCACCTCGCCCTTCATGTTGAACAGCGGCCCGCCGGAGTTGCCCGGGTTGATGGCCACGTCGGTCTGGATGAAGGGCACGTAGTTCTCCGTGGGCAGGCTGCGCCCCTTGGCGCTTACGATACCCGCGGTCACGGAATGGTCGAAGCCGAAGGGAGAGCCGATGGCCAGCACCCACTCGCCCACCTTGAGCTGCTCGGAGTTACCCAGCTTGAGGGTCGGCAGGTCGCTGGCCTCGATCTTGAGCAGGGCCACGTCGCTCTTGGGATCGGAACCGACCACGGTGGCGGGGAAGCTGCGCCGGTCGCTCAGGCGCACGATGATCTCGTCGGCATCCTCGATGACGTGATGATTGGTCACCACGTAGCCGTCGCGCGAGATGATGAAGCCCGAGCCCAGGGAACTGGTGTCGAACTGCTCGGGCATCTGGCCGCCCTCGCCAAAGAAACGCCGTAGCAGGTCACCCAACACGCCGTCATCGGGCATATCGGGGATGCGCAACTGGGGGGGTTCACGGCCGCCGCGGGCGATATTGCGGGTGGTGCTGATGTTGACCACCGCCGGGCTGTTGTCCTCCACCAGGGGGACGAAATCCGGCAGCGCGGCGCGCCCTTGGGCAGCCGCGGAAAACACCAGGGTGAGGAACAGCAGGGCGAAAGGCAGGGTACTACGCGAGAAAACCATCATCTGGAAACCGGTCCGGGGAATAAACCCAGTGGGGATTATGACAATCAGGGGGCCAAAACACCATTGGCGCGGGGATGCAGGCTGTGCAGGCGGCGCAGGATCACGGGCTGGTAGCGGGGATCGGAACTGACCCGGCCGGCAAACAGCCGCAGCCACACCAGTCCCGCGGCCAGTCCCGCCAGGCCGCTCAACACCACCACCGGCTCACCGGCCGCCGGCCACAGCCAGCGGGCCAGCAGGGCACCCACCAGCAGGGTGATCAGGGGCACGGTGTAGACCGCCAGGGAGCCACGCACCAGGGCGGCCTCCTCGATGCCCACCACCACCTCGTCACCCAGGCGCACCCCGACGGGGTCGATGGCGCGCACCCGGCTGCGCCGGTTGCCCACCATCTTGGCGATCACGGAGGTGCCGCAACCCTTGTTGGCGGCGCAGCTGCCGCAGGTGGAACGGCGCTGGGTCTCCACCCAGGCATGGCCCTGTTCGACGCTGATGACCCGGGCCTGCTCCTCGATCACGGTCTGGCCTCGTGGTAGACGGAGTCGGCGATCATGCGGATGGTGGCCTCGGGCACCTCGCCCACCACCGTGACCTGGTATTCGCCGGCGGGCACCGCCATGGCGTGCAGGGCACCGGACTGGGTCACGCCCATGTAGAGGTCGTCCAGACTGCTGGCCCGGGAGATGAACACCGACACCGTGGCCAGCCCGTCGCTCAGCACCAGATGCTGGACCGGGTTGAGATTGGCGGCCATGGGACGTTTGCTCACCGAGGCCACCCGGAAACCGTCGGGGATGTCGCGCACCCTCCAGCCCGGATCCGGGTTCATCTCGCTCTGGGCATCCACCCGGTGGGTGGTGAAGCCCTCGCCCTTCATGACCGGGATGAAGCGGTCGTCGGGAACGTAATCCGGGAACTGGATGCTGGTGAACATGAACTGCTCGATGGTGTTGCCCTGGTGATCGAGCATCTCGGACTTGAGCAGCATGCCCGAGTCCTCGTTGATGCACAGGCGGTGACCGTAGCGCAGATCGTCGTTGGGGATGATCTGCAGGGTGCGGCAGCTCAGGCCGGCGATGCGCTGCTCCCCTTCCACCTGGAAGCGGTAGGGAGAGTCAGGACCGAACTTACGGTCCGGGATGGCGGCGGGCAGTCCGCCGAGTCGACTGCGCCGGGGCTCGATCACCACCGAACGACTGGCGGGCCAGACGCAGGTAAGCACGTCCTCGTCGCGGATCACCTCACGGGGCTCGCCGGTCAGGGACAACAGGCGTTCGCGCTCGCCACGCTCGTCCCGGGTGTGGACGATCTGCATGGTTTCGGTCTTCTGCCCGTGGATGTAGACGAAGGTGCCCTCGTAACTGAGGCTCCTGACCGCCTCGATCATGCGATCCAGCAACGCATCGGCCCGGTGATCGTCGGCCCAGGCGTGGCTGGAGGCCAGCAGCCCCACGGCCAGGACGTACCGGGAGAGTCCCCGCAGGCCCATGCCTTATTCCCCGGGGGTTTCGAAGCCGACCACCCGCACGTAGGGCATCAGGCCCTGACCACCGGCGTGTTCGGCGTGATTGACGATGAAACTGTTGAGTCGGGCATCGGGGGTCTCGAGACGGCTGAAACCGGATGCCTCGCGGACCCGTTGGGCGTTGCCGGAGGCCAGCTGTCGTTCACCCTCAGCCACCTGCATGGCCAGCGGGGCTGACACCGGGCGCTCGGCCAGAGCGGGAGCGGGCATGGTCTCCGGGGTACCCCCCACGTTCATGACACCCACCAGCACGGCCACGGCCACGGACGCGGCCATGGCCACGCCGGCGACCGGCTTGAGCAGGCCTCGGCCGACCTGCTGGGGCACACCCGTCAGGGCGGGCTCCTGCTCGATCAGGGCACTCACCCGACTGGCGAAGTCTGGCGGGGCCGAGCGATTCAGACCGCCGCGGATGGCGTCGCCGATCAGGTGGTAACGGCCCCACTGGGCCAGGTCCTCGGGATGCTTGCCAAGCTCATCCACCAGGCGTCGTACCTCAAAGCTGTCAGCCTCGTCGTCCACCAGGGTGGACAGGCGTTCATTCTTCGTGGCGGTCATGGGCGTACACTCTCTACTCGATTGAAAATAACCATGGGCGTCCCCTGCATCACTCCAGCAGGGGTCGCAGGGTCCGGTCGATGGCCTCCCGGGCCCGGAAGATGCGTGAGCGCACGGTGCCGATCGGGCATCCCATGGTCTGCGCTATCTCTTCGTAACTCATGCCTTCCAGCTCACGCAGGGTGATGGCGGTCTTCAGGTCCTCGGGCAGGGTCTCGATGGTGCGCTGCACCGCGGCCTGTATCTCCTGTGACAGCAATTCACCCTCGGGGGTTGCATATTCCTTGAGGGCGGATTCACCGCCCATCTGCTCGGCGTCCTGGGCATCCACCTCGTAGTCGGGGGTACGCCGGTTCTGGGAGACGAGGTAATTCTTTGCCGTGTTGATGGCGATCCGGTAGAGCCAGGTGTAGAAGGCGCTGTCGCCACGGAAATTGGCCAGGCCCCGGTAGGCCTTGATGAAGGCCTCCTGGGAGACATCCAGGGCGGCAGAGGGGTCGTGCACATAGCGGGAGACAAGATTGACGATCTTGTGCTGGTACTTGAGCACAAGGGCGTCAAAAGCTTTCTTGTCTCCGGCCTGAACACGCTTGACCAGCTCCTCGTCGGTGACCTTCTTGCCCATGCGGGCACTCCCCCTCTCAGGGCACGTCCTGTACCCTACCTGCGATTGACCTGTAAACCAGCGGTAAGTTCTGGCGGATAGTTGCCTGATGAATGCCCGCCCGAGCGGGCGAACCCATGTGGCGCGACCCGTGGATGCCACGCTAAGGCCGCAAAAACTGTGACAAAATAACTCAAACCATGACCCCGCCTCAAGCCAAGTCCGCTGTCCACCACCATGACGTGCTGATCATCGGCAGCGGCGCGGCGGGCCTGTCCCTGGCCCTGCACCTGGCCCCCCACCGTCGGGTGGCCGTGCTCAGCAAGGGTCCCATCACCGAAGGCAGCACCTTCTATGCCCAGGGCGGCATCTCCGCGGTGCTGGACGACAAGGACTCTCTCGAGGCCCACGTGCGGGACACCCTGACGGCCGGTGCCGGTCTGTGTGACGAGCGCTCGGTGCGCTACACGGTGGAGCACGGCCCAGCCAGCATCCGCTGGCTGCAGGACCTGGGGGTGCCGTTCACCGAGGAGACCCTGGCCGACGGCAGCATCCAGCTGCACCTCACCCGGGAGGGCGGCCACAGTCACCGGCGAGTGGTGCACGCCGCCGACGCCACCGGCCGGGCCGTGGAGGACACCCTGGTGGGCCAGGCCCGGCGCGCCCCGAACATCGAGCTGTTCGAACAGCACATCGCCGTGGACCTGATCACCCGCGAGAAGCTGGGCCTGGACGGCCCCAACCGCTGTGTGGGGGCCTACGTGCTGGATCGTTCCAACGGCGTGGAGATCTTCCAGGCCCCCTGCGTGGTGCTGGCCACCGGCGGCGCCAGTAAGGTCTACCTCTACTCCAGCAACCCGGACGGCTCCACCGGCGACGGCATCGCCATGGCCTGGCGCGCCGGCTGCCGGGTGGCCAACATGGAATTCATGCAGTTCCACCCCACCTGCCTCTACCACCCCCGGGCCAAGTCCTTCCTGATCTCCGAGGCGGTGCGTGGCGAGGGAGGCCGGCTGCTGCTGCCCGACGGCCAGCCCTTCATGCACCGCTTCGACCCCCGGGGCGAACTGGCCCCCCGAGACATCGTCGCCCGGGCCATCGACCACGAGATGAAGCGCCTGGGCGCCGACTGCGTCTACCTGGACATCAGCCACAAGCCGGCGGAGTTCGTGAAAGGCCACTTTCCCACCATTCACGAACGCTGCCTGGAATTCGGCTTCGACATGACCCGGGAGCCCCTGCCGGTGGTCCCCGCCGCCCATTACACCTGCGGCGGCGTGGTCACGGACCTGGATGCCCGCACCGACCTGGAGGGTCTCTACGCCATCGGCGAAACCGCCTACACGGGCCTGCATGGCGCCAACCGCATGGCCAGCAATTCCCTGCTGGAATGCCTGGTGTTCGCCCGGGCCGCCGCCGAGCACATCCTGTCCCGGGACACCGCCACGCCACCGGCGCTCACCATCCCCGCCTGGGACGAGAGCCGGGTCACCGACTCCGACGAGGAGGTGGTGGTCTCCCACAACTGGGACGAACTGCGCCGCTTCATGTGGGACTACGTGGGCATCGTGCGCACCACCAAGCGCCTGGAGCGGGCCCAGCATCGCGTGGACCTGCTGATGGCGGAGATCGACGAGTACTACAGCCACTTCCGGGTCACCAACGACCTGCTGGAGCTGCGCAACCTGGTGATGGTGGCCGACATCATCATCCGCTGCGCCATGCAGCGCCGTGAGAGTCGCGGCCTGCACTACACCCTGGACTACCCGGAGCGGGACCCGGCCCAGGACGGCAGGCCCACGGTGCTTAAGCCAACTCTGGCTAGGTGAGGCACTCAAAAAAGCGATTTGCCACAGAGGTCACAGAGGACACAGAGACACCACTGCATTAATGACTCTGTGACCTCCGTGGCAAAAATTTTTTTGCTTGTCCACCGGCGCAATTCTGATCACAAGACATACCCGGGATGGCTGGCAGTACAGCAGTGAAGACGTGGCCGAGCGGGCCTGGATTCTCGAGCACATCAACGACCCCGGGCTGTGCCTGGTGGATACCCGCAGCGTGGGTGAATACCAGGGCATCGACGTGCGCGCCGCCCGCGGCGGACACATCCCCGGTGCCGTGCACTACGAATGGACCCGGGCCATGGACATCCACCGCAATCTCCGCCTGCGCCCCGCCGATGAACTGCGCGAGGAATTGGTCGCCCTGGGCATCACCCCCACAGGGAGGTGGTGGGTCTGGCAGTAGACCACCACCGCTCCGCCCACACCTGGCTGATGCTCAGGCACCTGGGCTTCGAACGGGTGCGCGGCTACCCCGGCGCCTGGTCCGACTGGGGCAACGCCCCGGATGTGCCCGTAGAGACCGGCACCCCGCGTTGACACCTGTCCCGTAGGTCGGGCTTTAGCCCGACAGCGGTGTCCGTCGAAGCCGTGCTGTCGGGCTGAACGAATCGCCGGGAGCGATTCGTCGCGCGAGCCCCCCTTGGGGTGAGGCGCAGGGATGCGCCGAACAATCCCGACCTACGACCGGGGCTGCGCTGACAAAAAAGGCGAGCCAAGCTCGCCTTCTTGCCTTTCATTCCCACTTCCCAATTCCCACTTCACACTTTAATAAAGTGTTCCCGGTAATGCCGCAGTTCCTGCACCGAGGCGCGGATGTCGTCCAGGGCCTGGTGATTGGATTCCTTGGTGAAGGCGTTGGCCACACCCGGCGCCCAGCGCCGTGCCAGTTCCTTGAGGGTGCTCACGTCCAGGTTGCGGTAGTGAAAGAAGGCCTCCAGGTCCGGCATGCAGCGGGCCAGGAAACGCCGGTCCTGGCAGATGCTGTTGCCGCACATGGGTGATCCGCGACGGGGGATGTATTTTTCCAGGAAACGCAGGGTCTCCTGCTCCGCCTCGATCTCCGTATGGAGACTCATCCTGACCCGGTCGATGAGCCCCGAGCGGCCGTGGGTATCCCGATTCCAGTCGTCCATGCGCGCCAGGATCGCATCGCTCTGATGCACGGCGATCACCGGGCCCTCGGCCAGGATATTCAGGTCCTTGTCGGTGACCAGGGTGGCGATCTCGATGATGTAGTCGTTGTCCGTGTCCAGACCGGTCATCTCCAGATCGATCCAGGCCAGGTTGTCGGGATTGGGATTCATGAACGTCCTTTGTGCGGCATTTGGCTTCGGGAGGCAGTGTACACGCATCCCCCGGGGGTGTTCGAGGCGGGTCGGCACGGGCCCGAGAGCATCGGGCTGTGTACTCGGCACCAGCAATGTCCTAGTCTTACACTAAGACTTATGCCTGTGTCAGCAGGCTGCACGCGCTTCCGGGAGGACCCGCCCATGAAACCGAGCCGCACCCTCACCGCCGTGATCGCCATCCTGGCCCTGCTGTTCGGCGCCTCGGCCCAGGCCGACGTCAACCGCGGCCAGCAACTGCATGCCACCAACTGCGTCAGCTGCCACACCAGCATGGTGGGCGGCAACGGCACGGCCCTGTACACCCGCGCCAACCGCCTGGTGGGCTCCCGTGATCAGCTCATCGCCCAGGTTCGGCGCTGTGAGAGCACGCTGGGCCTGCGCTGGTTTGATGAGGACGTGATGGCCGTGGTGGAATACCTCAACAGCAACTTCTACAGATTCTGAGCCTGCCGTGCCCGTGACCCGTCTCGACACCCTCCAAACCCTTCAGACCCAGGGACCGGATCACGCGTGACACACACGGGACGGGTGGTCACCCGCTTCGGCGCGGAGCTGGTGATCGAGGACGAGACGGGCCAGCGCCGACGCTGCACCAGCCGTCGCCGTCTGCAGGACGCGGTGTGCGGCGACCGGGTGGAATGGAGCCCCAGCGACTCGGGCAACGACGTGGTCAGCGCCATCCTGCCCCGGCACAACCTCCTGCAACGCCTGGATCCTCGGGGCCAGACCCGGCCCGTGGCCGCCAACCTGGACCAGGTGGTCGTGGTCATCGCCCGCCGCCCGCCGCCCCAGTGGCCCCTGGTGGACCGCTACCTGGTCGCCATCGAACACCTGGATGCCCGCGCATTGCTGGTGGTCAACAAGGCCGATCTGGAGCCGGATCCTGCGGACCCGCAACCCGGGATGGAAGAACGCTATCGGCAACTGGGTTACCCGATGCTGCACACCAGCGCCAGTGCCGGCCTGGGGCTCGATGATCTGCGTGGCGAGCTCAAGGACAGGACGAGCATCCTGGTGGGACAATCGGGCGTGGGCAAGTCATCCCTGATCCAGGCCCTGCTGCCCGGGGAAAGTCTGCGTATCGGGGAGGTCTCGGAAGCCACCGGAGAAGGCCGCCACACCACCACGGCCGCGAGCCTGTATCACCTGCCGGGCGGCGGCGACCTCATAGACTCGCCGGGGGTGCGGGATTTCACCCCCCCGCCCCTGCCCGCCGAGGCACTGGCCCGGGGCTTCGTGGAGTTCCGCCCCTACCTGGGTCAGTGCCGCTTCCACAACTGCAACCACGACCGGGAACCCGGCTGTGCCATCAAGGCGGCGGTGGACGCGGGAGAAATCAGCGGCGAGCGCTACCGCAGTTATCTGGCGATGAAGAAATAAATTCAAGATTCAAAGGGGTGAAGCGAAGTACCTTTGAATCTTGAATTCCCCCCTCAGAACCTCACACCCATTTCGACCCCGAACACGTCGCGATCCCGGGCGTTGGAGGCGTCATCTCCATAAAGCTCGCTGCCCCGGCCGTTGGGCAGGCCGTAGCGCTGGCTGTCGTAATAGAGATTGAGGCGCAGGGCGCTGCTGTCGCCCAACTGGAACTGGTTCTGGAAACTGATGAAGCCGGAACTGCGCAGTCCATTGGCCTCGGCGGGGTCCGCCCCGCCGTACACGCCGGCGTCGGTGAGGGACAGGGGCATGCGCACGCCCAGTTCCAGGAAACCCTGCCAGCCGCCGCTGGAGAACCGGGGGCCGCCGGAGAACTGGGTATACAGCAGGCCCAGGTCCTCATCGGCCAAGCCACTGCCGGCCAGCGCTTCCCGGCTCAGCCCCTGGTAACCGAGACCCATGCGCAGGTCGTAGCGAACCGCATCGCCATGGGCCCCGAAACGATAGCCACCCAGGGCCTGGAACTGCAGGGTACGTAAATCCGCCTCCAGACGCATGGGCAACTCACTCAGGGGGTCCGATCTGGCCCACTGCATGCGACCATCGACGCCAAACAGGTAACCGGAGTCGCCGCGCAGGAAGTTGTCCAGATGGGCGTTGAGGATGGTACGGCTGTTGGGCGTCGTCAGCAGGGGATCGTGATGGCGACCGCTCAGCTGCCAGCTGTCAGGATAGGTTTCGAGGAACACGCCCACCTGGTAGCCGGTGGTTTCGGATTCGGCCATGGCCGCCGTGCCCCAGAGGACACAGGCCAGCATGGCCCATGCGCAGATCCGCGTCTTGTTCATCGTTCAGCCCTCCCCTCGGGGTGCCACTCGGGCTATCCCCCCTGCCGGTGTCGCCCTGGGTGCGCCGCATCCCTTCGCCGCTGCCCCGTCGCTTCAGCCCGGCGGCCACTGCATGGAACGTCCGCCTAACACGTGTAAGTGAATATGATAGACACTCTGACCCGCCTCGGAGTTGCAGTTCATCACGGTACGATAGCCGCGCGTCGCTAAACCTGCCTCCCCGGCCACCTGACGCGCCGCCAGGTACATGCGGCCCACCAGGGCCTCGTCCTCGGCAGTCAGGTCATTGAGGGTCGCGATGTGCTTGCGGGGGATCACCAGCGCATGCAGGGGCGCCTGGGGATTGAGATCCCGGAAGGCCAGCACCTGGTCGTCCTCGTAGACGATCTCGGCAGGGATGTCGCCGGCGGCGATCTTACAGAAGATGCAGGTCGTCATTGCATGACTCCTAGAGACAAGTGACAAGAGACAAGAGACAAGAAAGAAACCCCCTCTTGCCTCTTGCATCTTGCATCTTGTCTCTGCGCCTTTCTAGTATTCGCGCCTGCCCTCGAAGGCGTGGGACAGGGTGCCGCGATCCACGTATTCCAGCTCCCCGCCCAGGGGCACGCCGTGGGCGATGCGGGTACTGCGGATGCCCCGAGCCCGGGCCAGTTCGCCGATGTAGTGGGCGGTGACCTCGCCCTCGGCCGTGGTGCTGGTGGCCAGGATCACCTCGCGGATCTCGCCTTGGTCCAGACGGGTCTCGAGCCGGTCCAGGCCCAGTTCCTCGGGGCCGATCCCGTCCAGGGGAGAGAGGTGCCCCAGCAGCACGTGGTACTGGCCGCGGAATCCCGTGGCCTGCTCCACCGCCAGCACGTCGGCGGGGGTCTCCACCACGCACAACACGTCCCGCTGGCGCCCGGGATCGGCACAGACCCGGCACAGCTCATGCTCCGTGAGGGTGCGGCACACCTTGCAGTGGCCGATGCGCGCCATGGCGTCCTGCAGCACGGCGGCCAGGCGCTCGCCGCCCGGGCGGTCCCGCTCCAGCAGGTGCAGGGCCATGCGCTGGGCGGACTTGGGCCCCACGCCCGGCAGGCAGCGCAGGGCGTCGATCAGTTCGTCCAGCAGTGAAGATTTCACGCAGCGACTAGAACGGCAGTTTGAAACCCGGGGGCAGGCTCATGCCCGCGGTCAGGCCCGCCATGCGCTCCTTGGTGGTCTCCTCGACGCGGTGCACGGCATCGTTGATGGCCGCGGCCACCAGGTCTTCCAGCATGTCCTTGTCGTCCGCCAGCAGGCTCGGATCGATGGCCACCCGGCGCACCTCGTGCTTGCCGGTCATCACCACGCTCACCAGCCCGCCGCCGGACTGCCCGGTCACCTCCATGTTGGCCAGCTCCTGCTGGGCGCGGGCCATCTGCTCCTGCATCTTCTGGGCCTGCTTCATCAGGTTGCCAAGTCCACCTTTCATCATTTCATCACCTGTCTTGCTGGGGTTGTTCGTTAGTTGGCGGCAAGGCCCTCTCGCTTGCCGCCCCGAATTCGGGGCTCACACGGGTTTCACGGAGCCCGGCACCACCTGGGCACCGAAGACCTCGCCCAGACGGGCGGTCAGTTCATCGCCAGCCACCGCCGCCTCCGCCGCCCGCTGACGTTCCTCCGAGGCGCGCACCTGGGATTGTGCCGGGGTCTCCGCCGTGGGCTCGCCGATCTCGATACGTACCTTGAGGTCTTCACCCAGATACTGTCTGACCGCCTCGATCAGGCGCCGTTCGCTGTTTGCGGATTTCAGGGTCTCGTGCCGGGAGGCCAGGCTCAGCACCAGTTCTCCATCTTGGTGGCGGCCCACGGCGCAGTGGTTGGCCAGGTTCAAGACCGGGCCAGCCAGTCCCATGGCCGCCACCGTGGCCACCCAGTCGAGCCCACCGGGGGCCGCCGTCGAGGTCGGGGCCGGTGCCGGACGAGAGACTGCGGGTTCGGGCATGCGGGGTTCGCGCACCGCAGGTGCCGGCTCCGGTGTCGTCGCGCTGCGCGCGTGCCCGACCGGTGCCCGTGTCTGGGTCTCGCTGCGGGGTTCCGGCGCTGGCCGGCTGCGCACTGACGAGGCTGTCGCGGCCTCCCCGGCACCCGCCGGCCGGAAGGCCAGCATGCGCAGCAGGGCCATCTCGAAGCCCGCCCGGGGATCGGGGGCCAGGGGCAGGTCGCGCCGGGCCAGCAGGGCGATCTGGTAATAGAGCTGCACGTCCTCGGGGGCCAGGCTCCGGGCCATAGCCTGCACCGCCGCCACGTCCACCGCGCCCTCGTCCAGGGCCTCGGGCACCTGCTGGGCCAGGGCCACCTGGTGCAGCAGGGACACCAGTTCCCCAAGTATCGCGTTGTAGTCCGGGGCCCGCTGGGCCAGGTCATCCACGGCCCCCATCAGGGCGGGTCCGTCACCGGCCGCCAGGGCCTGCAGCATGCGCTCCAGGTGGTCCTGGGAGATGGCACCGAGCATCTCGCGCACGTCGTCGTCGCGAAGGGCGCCGCTGCCATAAGCAATGGCCTGGTCCAGCAGGCTGAGGGCATCGCGCATGCTGCCCGAGGCGGCCCGGGCCAGGCGCATGATGGCAGGCGGATCGAAATCCACCCCCTCCTGCTCCAGCACCTTCTTCAGGTGCGCGCCGACCATGTCCGCGGGCATGGCCTTGAGGCTGAACTGCAGGCAGCGGGACAGGATGGTGACCGGCAGTTTCTGCGGGTCCGTGGTGGCCAGCAGGAACTTCACGTGGGGCGGCGGCTCTTCCAGGGTCTTGAGCAGCGCGTTGAAACTGTGGGTGGAGAGCATGTGCACCTCGTCGATGAGGTACACCTTGTAGCGGCCCCGGGTGGGGGCGTACTGCACGTTGTCGAGCAGTTCGCGGGTGTCCTCCACCTTGGTGCGGGAGGCGGCATCCACCTCGATCAGGTCGATGAAGCGCCCCTCGTCGATCTCACGACAGGCGCTGCACTGGCCGCAGGGGGTGGCGGTCACCCCCGTCTCGCAGTTCAGGCACTTGGCCAGCACCCGGGCCACGGTGGTCTTGCCCACGCCGCGGGTCCCCGTGAACAGGTAGGCGTGGTGCAGGCGCTGGTCGCGCAGGGCATTGGAGAGGGCGCGCACCACGTGGGGCTGGCCCACCATCTCCTCGAAACTGCGCGGACGCCATTTGCGGGCAAGAACCTGATAGGACATTGGGAAGCTACGTGATCTGGGTGAGCATGGTGGGACCATGATACCGCAGGCACATTCCCTTGGCTCAATGGAACAGTGGCAAGTGGCAAGGGAAACCGTCCGTTGACCTTCCTTGCCACTAGCCACTTGAGACTTGCCACTGCCTTAAAAGGTGGCAACCCGCACCAGCCACACCCCGGCGCCCAAGTCCACTGTTACCGTTGCTCCCTTCCGGGCCTGGCGGGGTTCACAGCTTGTTGTCGCGAGGGGACCGATGCGGGTCACCATTGAACGTGCGGGAAAATCAAGCCGATCCGGGCGTGCAAAAGGCATGGGGAATATGGCGGAGAGGGAGGGATTCGAACCCTCGATACGGGGTTACCGTATACACACTTTCCAGGCGTGCGCCTTCAACCACTCGGCCACCTCTCCGCTGGATGTTTCCGCCCCGAGGACTCATGCTGGGCGGGCTGCCGGGCTCCATCCGGGGCCGGGCAAGGGGCGGAAGGTTACCCCAGATGCGGGACTTCTGCAAATACCCCGCGGGGCCTTTTCAGCCGTCCCGGCGCCCGCCCGGGGGCGGCAGGGTGGGCGGGAAGGCGGTGACGTTGGCGCCCAGTTCGTGGATCTTGGCCACACCCTCCTTTTCCACCTCGTCGATGCGGATGATGGCGTGCATGGGTACGAAGCTGCGGCGCACGGACTCGAACTCGCTCTTGAGCCGCTCCTCGCCCGGGTCCACCACCACGGTGCTGCGCTCGCCGAAGATCAGCTGCTCGATGACCACGAAACCGTAAAGGTCGGCCTGGTAGACCTTCTGGGCGAAGACCTCGTAGACCTTGCCCTGGTTGATGAAACTGACCTTGTAGATGCTCTTTCTGCGACTCATGGCCCATGGGGCTCCGCATAGGTGTCGGTGAAGGATATTTTACCCGCTCGTGACAAGCGGCTATCATTCACCGCTTATTAAGCAAATGCTAATTTCCGGCAGACCCCGGCAGCAGTGACGAATCTGGGGTTTTGCAGCCACGGATCAAGACCCGATCAAGGCCATGACCCAGCCCTCTTCCGAACTCCTGGAGCACCTGAGCCGCAACAGCACCCCCTACCTGGACCCGCTGGCCCGGGTGGACTGGGAAGCGCTCAGTCTGGAAAGCTTCTGGCTGCCCGAGGAGGCCGTGTCCCTGCACGGCATCCCGGAGTTCGACGCCCTGCCCCTGGAACGCCGCCAGGCCCTGTCCCAGTACGAGTTCATCAATTTCATCGAGGGGGCGCTGTGGCTGGAGAGCCTGTTCATGGAGCGCATCAGCCGCTCCATGGGGCACCTGGGCGGCGACCTGTCCCGGGCCACCTACCGCCTGCACGAGCTGCGCGAGGAGGCCGGCCACAGCCTGATGTTCCTGGAGCTGATGCGCCGCTCCCGCCTGCCCATGCCGCGCACCCGCTTCCGGCGCTTCAACCTGGCCAACCTGCTGGGCCGCCACGCACCCTACGAGTCCCCGGCCTTCTGGATCGCGGTGCTGATCGGCGAGGAGGTGCCGGATCGCATGAACCGGCTGATCCGCAAGCACCGGGACGACATCTGCCCCACCATCTACGACATGATCACCGTGCACGTGATCGACGAGGCGCGCCACATCGCCCACGCCCGGGAGACCCTGGGGGGCATGGTGGATCAGCTCTCGCCCCTGCAGCGCGCCCTGTTCCGGCCGGTGATGAACGCGGTGTTCAGCCAGTTCGTGCACGCCTTCTACTATCCCCGCCCTCGCATCTATGAGCTGGCCGGGCTGTCCGACGGCCGCCGCTGGGCGCGCCTGGCACGCCAGAACACCCAGCGCACCGCCTTCGTGGACCGCTGCGTGGAATCGGCCCTGCGGGTCCTGGAGGACCACGGGCTCAAGCTCAACTGGCGCTGACAGAGGCCGATCACTACGCAGAGAGGGGGCGATGAAGCCCCCTTTTTGTTGCCGTGCCTTGCATCCGATGCGCGCCTGGCCCCGTAATGATACCCATGAGTCCCCGACAGCAAGACAACCCGGAACTGGTGATCATCGGCGGCGGCGTGGGCGGGCTGGTCACGGCCAGCGTGGCGGGCCAGCTGGGGGTGCGCACCACCCTGATCGAGCGAGGCCCGAAACTGGGCGGCGATTGCCTGCACACCGGCTGCGTGCCCAGCAAGACCCTGATCCACAGCGCCAAAGTGGCCTCCCTGATGCGTCGGGCCGGCGAGTTCGGGCTGCCGGCGGCCGATCCCCGCGTGGACCTGGGCGCCGTCATGGACCGGGTACGCAGCGTCATCGACTCCATCCAGGCCCATGACGACCCGGAACGCTTCCGGGGCTACGGGGTGGAGGTGATCTTCGGCCAGGCCCGTTTCACCGCCCCCCGGGATCTCATGGTGGAGGGCCGGCGCATCACCGGGCGGCGGTTTGTCATTGCCACCGGCTCACGGCCTGCCATCCCTGCCATCCCCGGCCTCGATGAGGCCGGCTGTCTCACCAGCGACAGCCTCTGGACCCAGCGCAGCCTGCCCCGCCGCCTGGCGGTGCTCGGCGGCGGGCCCATCGGGCTGGAGCTGGGCCAGGCCCTGGCCCGGCTGGGCAGCCGGGTCACGATCCTGGAAGCTGCAGCTCGCCTGCTGCCCGGCGAGGATCCGGACACCGGCGAGGCGCTGAAGGCCATCCTGGATCGGGAAGGTCTGGAGATCCGGCTCGGCGCGCAGGTGACCGGCGTAAGCTGCCTGGATGCCGTGAAACGCCTCGACTACGTACAGGACGCTTGTTCCCGGACACTGGAAGTCGACGCGATCCTGGTGGCCACGGGGCGCCGGCCCAACGTGGAGGACCTGGGCCTGGAGGCGGCGGGGGTGGACTTCGGCGCACGCGGCATCCGCGTGGACCGGCGCCTGCGCAGCAGCGCCAAACACATCTATGCCTGCGGCGACTGCTGCGACACGCCCTACCCTTTCACCCACGCGGCCGAATATGAGGCGGGCATCGTGATTACCAATGCGGTATTCCGCCTGCCCCGAAAGGCCGACTACCGGGTGCTGCCCCGGGTGATCTACTGCGACCCGGAACTGGCGCGCGTCGGGCTCAATGAACGGGAGGCCCGTGAGCAGGGGCTTGAGGTGGAGGTGCTGCGCTTCCCCTTCAGCCAGGTGGACCGGGCCCTGGCCGAGGGCGAGACCGCGGGCGAGGCGAAACTGCTGGTGCGCAAGGGGCGGCTGGTGGGCGCCGCCCTGCTGGGCCCCCGGGCCGGCGAGCTGATCCACGAACTGGCGCTCGCCATGCAGGCGAAGATCCCCGTGAGCCGCATCGCCGCCACCATCCACGCCTACCCCACCCTGGCACAAATCCATCGCCGCGCGGTCAATACCGCCTACAGCCCGAGGCTTTTCGGCCCCGCCACCCGACGTCTGGTACGCTGGATTCAACGTCTCATACCGTAGGAACACCCATGTCCGCAACCCAGCCCCTGATCCCCTTGCACGACACCCGCTTCCCGGCCATCCGCCGTGGCCGGCTCGAGACCCTGCAGGTGAACCTGGGCTACGTGTGCAACCAGACCTGCTTTCATTGTCACGTGAATGCCGGCCCCAACCGCCGGGAGGTGATGGACCGGGACACGGTGGACCTCGTGCTCGATTACCTGCGCGCCTCGGGGGCGAAGACCCTGGACCTCACCGGTGGCGCGCCGGAGATGAATCCCCATTTCCGTGACCTCGTGCGCGAGGCCCGGCGCCTGGGGGTGAAGGTCATGGACCGCTGCAATCTCACCATCCTGGAGCAGCCCGGCCAGGATGACCTGGCGGCGTTTCTCGCCGAGCACCGGGTGGAGGTGGTGGCCTCCCTGCCCTGTTACCTGGAGCAGAACGTGGACGCCCAGCGGGGCGACGGGGTCTTCCAGGCCAGCATCCGGGGCCTGCAACAGCTCAACGCCCGGGGCTACGGACAACCGGGCAGCGGCCTGGTACTGGACCTGGTCTTCAACCCCCAGGGCCCCAGCCTGCCGCCGCCCCAGGGGCCGCTGGAGGCGGATTACAAGCGCCACCTGGGCGAACAGTACGGCGTGGTGTTCAACCAGCTGTTCACCATCGCCAACATGCCCATCCACCGCTTCGGCAAGCAGCTGCGCAAGGAGGGGCGGCTGGAGGCATACCTGGACCTGCTGAAAGGCGCCCACCGGGACGAGAACCTGGCGGCGGTGATGTGCCGCTCGCTGATCAGCGTGGACTGGCAGGGCTATGTCCACGACTGCGACTTCAACCAGATGCTGCGCATGCCCCTGGGGGGCGGCACGGCCCGTAACCATCTGCGGGCGCTGATGGAGGTGGATCTGGAAGGCCGGGAGATCGCCGTGGCGGATCACTGTTTCGGGTGCACCGCCGGGCAGGGGTCGAGTTGCGGCGGGGCGTTGAGTTAAAAGCGGTACTTGGTACTTGGTACTTGGATAAACAAAGATCTGTAGGCCCGATAGAGCGCAAGCGGTATCGGGCAACTTATGCCGGACACCGCTACGCTTTGTCCGGCCTACAACTTGGATCAACAAAGCACAAAGCACCAACCTCAACCCAACCCCAAACAATCCCTCAACCGGGTCACCATCTCCTCGCGCGCCCGCCCTTCATAGGCCACCCGCTGCCCGAAACCCCACACCGGGCCGGGCCAGGCCGGGTCGCCCTCCTGGCGCACCACGTGATGCAGGTGCAGCTGGGACACCACGTTGCCGAGCTTGGCCACGTTCATGGAGCGGGCATCGAACGCCTCGGCGAGGGCGCGGGCCACGGCGCGGGACTCCGCCCACAGGGTGTCGTGGTCGGTATCGTTCAGGTCGTGGATCTCGGTCACGCCGGCACGCCTGGGCACCAGGATCACCCAGGGCCAGCGGGCATCGTCCATGAGGCGATAGAGGCACAACTCGGATTCACCGAGGGCGAGGGTGTCTGCCGCGAGGCGGGCATCGAGTTCGAATGGGTTCATGGCGCCGCCATCCAGTTTTGCAGTTTCAGTCCACCCACGCGGGAAAACTCCCGGACATTGTCACTCACCAGGATCAGTTCCTGGGCCAGGGCCTGAGCCGTGATCCAGTAGTCATTGGCGCCAATGGGCGTACCCGCCTGCTCCAGTGCGGCCCGTATGCGGGCGTAGTGGCGCGCCACCTCGGCATCGATGGGTTGCAGCGCAATGCCTCGGACCAATTCGGCAAGACGGGCCGCGTTCTTGTCCCGATACCGGCTCTTGGCCACACCCAGTTCGAGTTCGCCAAGCACCACCGGAGACAACACGATCTCCTGCAACGGCGTAACCTCCAGGTGCTCGCGCACCTGCGGGTGCCCCTTCATCGCCGCAATGAGGATGTTGGTATCCAGCAGATAGGGCATGTCAGTCCAGGGATTCGGACACAGGCTCCGGGATCAGGTCGGCCGGCGCCTCCAGGTCCATCTCATCGGCGTGATCCCACATGGGGCGAAACAGTTCCGAGGCCATGCGCGGGCGATCCGGCACCAGGCGCGCCACCACCTTGCCATGGCGGGTGATGGCGATCTCTTCGCCGGCCTCGACTGCCGCCAGCAAGGCGGAGAAACGGGCCTTGGCCTCAACGATCTGCACGGTGCGCATGGAACAAGCCCTCAAAATGACCACATGGTCATATTTTCAACCAATCCCGCAGAAATGCAAGCAGACCCCTGGCACCTGCATCAGGCGCAAGCGTTAACCCGCATATCTCACCGGTCGGACACCGGCGGGCGCGTAACGGGCTGAAACGTAAGTGGAATACACTGAAATGGTCGCCGAGCTCAGCATCACACTCTGTTCCCGCCGGTGTCCTATCGCGGTTCAGGCTCGTCTTCGCGTCCGTAGGCTTGCTCTTCACTCAACCCATAGCTACGGCTATGGGTTTCGCTCCAGAGCGGCGCCTACGAACGCGAATCCTTCGCCTGCTCCCGCGATCCCGGTGAGATATGCGGGTTAAGCCACATTGAAGTCCACCAGCATGCGCCGGCGCAGGGCCTCGTCGGGCAGCGCCCCGTAGGCCGCGCCCATGTTCTGCATCATGTGCTCCACCCGGGTGGTGGCGGGGATGGCGCAGGTGACCGCCGGGTGGGAGACGATGAACTTGAGGAAGGCCTGGGCCCAGGTCTCGCAGCCGATCTCCGCACCCCAGCCCGGCAGCGGGCGACCCTCCACGCGCCGGAACAGACCGCCGCGCTGGAAGGGCCGGTTGATGATCACCGCGATGCCCCGCTCCCGGGCGAGCGGCAGCAGACGGTCCTCCGCCTCCCGGTCGAGCATGTTGTAGGTGAACTGCACGAAGTCGAGATCGTGCCCCAGCATGATTCTCTCCAGAGTGTCGTGGCGCCGGCCGTGGGAGGTGGTCATGCCCAGGTAACGGATACGACCCTCCTGCTTGTAGCGCAGCAGGGTCTCCAAGTGGGCCTCCCAGTCCAGCAGGTTATGCACCTGCATGAGATCAAAGCGCCCCACGCCCCACAGCTGCCGGGAACGCTCCATCTCGCTCTCTCCGGCCCGCTGGCCCCAGGTCCAGACCTTGGTGGCGGAGAACAGCGGCGGCGACGGAATCTGCTCCAGGGCATGACCCAGCACCGCCTCGGCGGAACCGTACATGGGCGAGGAGTCCACCAGCTGGCCGCCGTGTTCGAAGAAGGTGCGCAGCACCTGGGTCCGATCGTCCCGGCGGGCGCGGTTCTCGCCCACGTCGAAGGTCAGCCAGGTGCCCATGCCGATCACCGGGAGCGCTTCACCCGAGGACGGGATGGGGCGGGTGAGGATCTCGGCGGGATTCGCCCCGGCCGGTACACCCGGGAGCAACGGCAGCAGGCTGGCACCCCCGAGCCAGGTCAGGAAACGGCGGCGGGACAGGTGCTTGGGACGGGGAATCATGGCGAGCTCCGGCGGTCTCTCAGGTTCACGGGGGATTCAGGACAGCGCCTGCCCCCATGTTGATGGACAACGCGCGGACGGGAAAAGTCACCCGCTCGGCAATGCGCTATTCGTTCCGAAATACAGAACCCATGATTGCGATTCAAGGCATTTATTCCGAATAAATAAACAACGACAATGACTACACACTGACCTGGTCTATTCTCAAGGACCGACTGGAGGACTTCATCATGAAGGCACGCACCGTCAAGACCCGCATCCCCGGCATGCCCGCCTCCGACGGCGCCGGCGTGATGCTCCGCCGCAGCATCGGCTCGCCGGCACTCAAGAACCTGGATCCGTTCCTGATGCTGGACCACTTCTCCAGCAATGACCCGGACGACTATGTGGCCGGTTTCCCGGACCACCCGCACCGGGGCTTCATCACTTTCACCTACATGCTGGACGGCCACATGGAGCACAAGGACAGCATGGGCAACCAGGGCGATCTCAAGAGCGGAGGCGCCCAATGGATGAAGGCCGCCAGCGGCGTGATCCATTCGGAGATGCCCCGCCAGACCGAGGGCCTGATGCGCGGCTTCCAGCTGTGGATCAACCTGCCCGCCCGGGAGAAGATGACCGACCCCGCCTATCAGGAATACGGCCCCGGCGCCTTCCCCGAGGTACACAGCGCGGGCACCCGGGTGAAGGTGCTCATGGGTGAACACGGTGATGCCCGCGCGCCCATCGAGGACCCGATCACCCAGGTGCATTACCTGGACGTGAACCTGGAACCCGGTGCCGGTTTCGAGCATGCCCTGCCCGTCGGGCACAACGCCTTCGTGTATGTCTACGAGGGCTCGGTGGACATCCAGGGCACGGCGCTGGAACAGCACCAGCTGGCGGTGCTCGAGCACGGCGATGGCGTTGCCCTCAAGGCCGGCGATCATGGCGCGCGGCTGGTGCTGGTGGCCGGGCAGCCCATCGGCGAACCGATCGTGCAGTACGGACCCTTCGTGATGAACCATCGCGAGGAGATCGAGCAGGCCTTCCAGGACTACCAGTCCGGACGACTGGTGCGCAGCAAGGCCCGTATGAGCGGCCACGCCTGATCCGGCGTATCTCAAACGGACCGGCGTAGAGGCATGTCCGACGGACGTCGGTCATGCCCCTGCGTGCTTCAGCTAACATGCACACTCGTCAACACAGCCAGGATGCCGCCATGAGTACGAACAGCTGGGGCTCGAGCCTCGAATCCAACAAGGCCGCCGGCACGCGCCTGGAGCTGCTGCTGTTCCAGCTGGAAGGTCACCAGCTCTACGGCATCAACGTGTTCAAGGTCCAGGAAGTCATCCCCTTCAAGAAGCTGACCCGGCTGGCGGGCTCGCACCCCATGGTCAGCGGTGTGGCCACCCTGCGCGGTGTCACCATGCCCATCATGGACCTGTCCCGGGCCATCGGCGGCCCCGCCATGAAGGACCCGGAAAACGGCTACATCATCATCACCGAGTACAACCGCTCGGTGCATGGCTTCCTGATCCGGCGCATGGACCGCATCATCAACACCCAGTGGGACAAGGTGCAGTCCCCGCCCAAGGCCACGGGACGCAATGCCTACGTCACCGCCGTGACCATGGTGGACGACAAGATCGTGGAGATCCTGGACGTGGAGAAGGTACTGGACCAGGTGGTGCGTGCCAGCACCCATGTGTCCGCCGACCTGAGCGCCCAGATCGATGCCGGCAACCGCCACGTGCTGGTGGTGGATGATTCCAGCGTGGCCCGCAACCAGATCAGCCGTGCACTGGAGCAGCTGGGCATCCAGTGCACCCAGGTGCCCGACGGTCAGCACGCCATCCGGCTGCTGGAGAAGATGCTGGCCGACGGCGTGGACGTGAGTGAGCATTTCACCATGGTGGTCTCGGACATCGAGATGCCCGTGGTGGACGGCTACCAGCTCACCACCTGGATCCGCCAGCAGCCGCAACTGAAGGACCTCTACATACTGCTGCACTCCTCCATCAGCGGCGTATTCAACGTGGACATGGTCAAGCGCACCGGCGCCAACAAATTCATCCAGAAATACCACCCGGATGACCTGGCCCGCGCGGTGCAGGAGCGCATCGGCGCCGATACATCGGCCTGATACACGGCGCCGCCAGCCAGGGCAGGTCGGGCTTCAGCCCGACGTCGGAGCTCGCACATGGCCTCGCTGTCGGGCTGAAGCCCGACCTACGGGGCGACTGGATGAGAATCGCTGCAGGATCCACTCACCCGCAGGGCGGCCCATGGCCGCCGTTCTGCACCCGAACGGATCTCCGGGCGGCGGGCACGGCCCGCCCTATCGGTCAGGATACATCCCCATCCACATACACCCAGCGCCCCGCCTCGCGCACGAAGCGGCTGGTCTCCTCCAGCCGGTAGGCGCGCCCACCGATCTTGTGGCGGGCAACGAAGGACACGGTCCCTGATTCATCGCCGGGACCACCTGCCGTCGCCGCGTGCACCTTGAGCCCGAGCCATTTCACCCGCGCATCCAGATCCAGACTCGCCGGCCGGGTGCTGCTGTGCCAGGTGGCCAGCAGGTAGTCCGCGTCACCGCGCACGAAGGCGCTGTAGCGCGAGCGCATCAGTTGCTCCGCCGTCTCGGGCAAGGCCTCGCCGGCGTGATAAGCACCGCAGCAGGCCTCGTACGCCTTGCCGCTGCCGCAGGGACAGGGTTCGTGATTCATAGATCGTCTCATTGTCGGCTTGCCCGTAGGAGCGGCGACCCCGCCGCGAACGCCGCAGACCGCACAAGCGACCGGGTTCGGTCCGAGGTCGGGCCTCCTACTCGTCCTTCTTCAACAGATCCTTCAGTCCGGCGAAGGGCGAATGGGTGGCGCCCGATGCCTTGCCGCCCTTCACACTCGTGGGATTGGCCGCCGCCTCCAGCAGACGCTGGTGCTCGTTGTCGTGGCAGTAGAGACACAAGAGTTCCCAGTTGCTGCCATCGGGCGGATTGAAGTCGTGATCGTGGTTGCGGTGATGCACGGTCAGTTCATGCACATTGGCCCGGGTGAACTCGCGCCCGCAGCGCCCGCACACCCACGGGTACATCTTGAGTGCCTGTTCCCGATACCCCTGCCCCCGCTCCAGCGCCTCACGCCGCGCCTGGGCCACCACACGATCCAGCTTTGAGTCTGCCATCACCGATCTCCTTGTCTCATGCCCAAGTATAATCCCACGCCATGAACATCATCTTCTTCGCCCTGGTGGCCATCGCCTTTGCCAGCGCCGCCTGGCACCAGCTGCGCTGGGACGGTGCGGGCGAGGCGCCCATGGCGCAACTCACCAGTGGCGTGATCAACGCCGCGGGCGGCGCCGTTGAACTGGCCATCGCCCTGATCGGCGTCATGACCCTGTTCCTGGGGCTGATCAAGGTGGCGGAGGCCGGCGGCCTGCTGGCGATCCTGGCACGGCTTATCCGGCCGCTGATGGTGCGCCTGTTCCCGGACGTGCCGCCCAATCACCCGGCCATGGGAGCCATGATCCTGAATCTCTCCGCCAACATGATGGGCCTGGGCAACGCGGCCACGCCCTTCGGCATCCGCGCCATGCAGGCGCTCAATCAGCTCAACACACGCCCGGGCGTGGCCAGCGATTCCATGGTGCTGTTCCTGGCCATCAATACCTCCAGCGTCACCCTGCTGCCCACCGGGGTGATCGCCATCCGCGCCGCCGCCGGCTCCTCGGATCCGGCGGCCATCCTGCCCACCACCCTGTTCGCCACCCTGTGCGCGACCGTCGCGGGCATCAGCGCTGCGTTCCTGTACCGGCGTTTCGCGCCCCTGCCGCCTCTGCCCGCTGCGCCTGCGGCGGAACAGGAAACACCCTCGACACCGGATCAGGCCCTGCCGGAGAGTACCGACGACACACCGCTTGCCGAGGACGACGGACGCGCCTATCCGGCCTGGGTCTCGGGACTCGCGCTGCTGGGCTTCGTGGCCCTGATCCCGCTCTCGGTGCTCTACGGCCAGGCGATAGCACCCTGGATCATCCCGAGCCTGGTCATGGGCTTTCTCGCCTTCGGCCTGCTGCGCGGCGTGCGCATCTACGAGGTGTTCGTGGAAGGCGCCAAGGACGGCTTCCAGGTGGCGGTGCGCATCATCCCCTACCTGGTGGCCATCCTGGTGGCGGTGGGGATGCTGCGGGCGAGCGGCGCACTGGGCGCCTTCGTGGCCCTGCTCGGGCCCATCACCGGCCCCCTGGGACTGCCGGCGGAGGCCCTGCCCATGGCCCTGCTGCGGCCGCTGTCCGGTTCCGGCGCCTACGGGGTGATGGCCTCCATCATCAATGACCCGGCCATCGGCCCGGACAGCTACGTGGGCCTGCTGGTGACCACCCTGCAGGGCTCCACCGAGACCACCTTCTACGTGCTCGCCGTGTACTTCGGCGCCGTGGGCATCCGTCGCCTGCGCCATGCCCTGCCCGCGGCGCTGACCGCCGACCTGGTGGCCGTGATCGCGGCGGTGTTCGCGGTGAGCTTCCTGTTCGGGCAGGCGGTGATGTAACTCGAAACAAGATTCAACGCAAAGACGCAAAGGCGCGAAGGACGCAAAGCAAATCATTAACTTGCTTGGCAGGCATAGGGCGCCCCGTGGGCGCCGCTGGCCCTCGCTCAATGCCGATGCGGCGGGCACACGGCCCGCCCGATGTGACTCCGTGGTCAGGCTTTTCAGGTCACGACAACACAAACAATCAACACGGAAAGAAACCCATGGCACTCAAGGCCACGATCTTCAAGGCGGAACTGCAGGTCTCGGACATGGACCGGCACTACTACGGGCAACACGCGCTGACCCTGGCGCGCCACCCTTCCGAGACCGACGAGCGCATGATGGTGCGGGTGCTGGCCTTCGCGCTGTTTGCCAGTGAAGGGCTGCAATTCGGCAAGGGCCTGTCCACGGACGACGAGGCGGACCTCTACGAGCAGGATCTGACCGGACTGATTCAGCGCTGGATCGACGTGGGCACGCCGGATGAACGGGATCTGCGCAAGGCCTGCGGACGGGCCTCGCAGGTGGTGGTGCTGAGTTACGGGCGCACGGCGCAGACCTGGTGGAACCTGAACCTGGACAAGCTCGAAAAGCTCAGCAACCTCACCGTGCTGTGGCTGCCCCAGGAGACCACCCAGGCACTGGCGGCCCTGGCCGAACGCAGCATGCAGATCCAGTGCAGCCTTCAGGATGGCGTGGTCTGGTTCACCAGCGGCGAGACCACCCTGCAGGTGGAGCCGGTCACTCTCATGATCTCTCCAGGCGCAGGGCGAGATCACGCCTGAATGTCTCCAGGGCGGGGCGCGCCTGCTCGAAGATCTCGGCGAAGCGATAGAACTCCAGCACCCGCACGTCCTTGATATCGGGACGCACCAGGAAATCCGGCTGCAGACGCTTGAGCTTTTCTTCCAGGATCGCCATCTGCATCACCTGGAAGGTGTTGAAGCTGGTATCGAAATAGGAAGGATCCCGGGAACTGTCCACGGTGCGGGTGCCGAGCACGTCCACGGCGATGGTGAGGTCGCAATCCGCAAGCAGCAGGTCATAGGGCAGCGGATTGGTCAGGCCACCATCCACCAGGTATCGCTCGCCCAGACTCACCGGCGGGAACAGCCCGGGCACGGCCATGCTGGCCTGCACCGCCGGCCAGAGTTCACCCGCCTCCAGCACCACCGACTCGCGGGTCCACATGTCGGTAGCCACCACCTGCAGGGGGATGCGCAGTTCCTCGAAGGCGGTGCGCCCCGTGGTCTCACTCAGGTACGCCAGGAAGGCATCGGCGCCGATCAAGCCGCCGCTGCCCAGGGTCGGCCTGAAGAATCCCAGCCAGCGGGACAGATCCTCTTCCAGCAGGGAATGGAACCAGGTCTCTTCAGGTGACACCGTGAGCCGGTCGATGCGTGCATGGATATCCGCCGCCGACATGCCGGAGGCATAGAGCGCACCCATGATCGCGCCGATGCTGCTCCCGGCGATGCGATGGGGACGCAGGCCCAGTTCGTCGAGCACCTCGAACACCAGCACATGGGCCAGTCCGCGGGCCCCGCCGCTGCCCAGGGCCAGGCCGATCCGCGGATGGCCTTCCGCCCGCACGACCCGTGGCGCCAGCGCGACCGCCAGCATGAGTTTGAGGGCCGCGCGACGGCCCCGGTCAACAGGCTCCGGATGTAAGGCCCCGGTCTGCATGGAAGGACACCTCGGTGAAACGGGTTCACGGATAACCTCGTTGAATAGTAGCGCGAACCCCGCATCAGCGTTGCCGTCCGGATCAGGGTTTTCAGTACCGGCCACGGCCGGCACAAGTGCATCCGCCTGCCATGCATCCGGGCCGGGCCTGAAAGGGCACCCCGAATCATGTATAATGCTCCGCTGATAGTTACACCCGCATTCATCAGCACACCGCTTCATCGACAGCTCCACAGGACTGTCAGTCCAGGGCGTCATCCGCGAGGTGACGCGCTCACACAGGCCAGGCATTGCGACGCCGGGCCCGTCCATTCATCCAAGCCAGCACGTAGGGGCACACGGTGTGCAGGAAGCCCGCTACGCGAGAGGAGATTTCATGGCCAAAGAAGACCTGATCGAAATGGAAGGTACCGTCACCGACGTGATGCCCGACCAGCGTTTCCGCGTGGAACTGGACAACGGCATGCACGTGCAGGCCTATGCCTCCGGCAAGATGCGCCGCTACCGCATACGCGTGGTGACCGGCGACAAGGTGAAGCTGGAGATGTCGCCCTACGACCTGACCAAGGGTCGCATCAGCTACCGTCACAAGCATTGATCCGCAGGGACTGATGCCCGCGAGCCCGTCCGACCCACCCCGTCCGGGTGGTTGTCGGGCGCGCAGCTCCACAGGATAATGCCCGGGCCTCATTCAATTCCCAGGGACCCGGCCCCATGAACATCGACTGGACTGTCACACCCGCATCGCTCTGGTTCCTGCTGGGCGTACTGCTGATCTTCTCCGAATTCGTCTTCCCCGGCATCATCGCCATCTTCTTCGGCGCCGCGGCCATCGTGGTGGCGATCATCCTGTTCCTGGGCTTCGATCTGTCCTTCAACGTGCAGATCCTGGTGTTCGCCGCCCTGGGCGCGGTCCTGCTGCTGCTCACCCGCAACCGGCTCAAGGCCTGGTTCCAGGGCGCGTCCAGCAAAGGTCAGCACGGGGTGGAGGTGCTGCCCATCGGCACCCAGGTGGTGGCCAGCGAGGATTTCGTCGATGGCGGCGGACTGGTGCACTACAGCGGCGCCCGCTGGAACGCGGAGTCCGCCGAGCCGGTCAGCGCCGGACAGCATGTCTGGATCACGGGACGTCGCGGACTGGTGCTTCAGGTCAGCCCGCGCCCGCCCGGCCAGTAATCACACAACAACATCTCACTTCAACACGCCAAAAGGATCCGCTACATGGACGGCATCAGCATCACGACCATCATTTCCCTGATCATCCTCGCCATCGTGGTGGTGGCGCTGGTCAAGACGGCGCAGATCGTGCCCCAGCGTTCCGCCTACATCGTCGAGCGCCTGGGCCGCTACTCGCGCACCCTGGACGCCGGCTTTCATATCCTGATCCCGTTCATCGACCGGGTGGCCTACAGGCAGACCCTGAAGGAAGAGGCCCTGGACGTGCCCAAGCAGCAGTGCATCACCAAGGACAACATCACCGTGTCCGTGGACGGCGTGCTGTACCTGCAGGTGCTCGACGCCCAGGCCGCCAGCTACGGCATCTCCGACTACCGCTTCGCCGCCATGAGCCTGGCCCAGACCACCCTGCGGTCCATCATCGGCCAGATCGAGCTGGACAAGACCTTCGAGGAGCGCGCGCGCATCAACGAGGAGGTGGTCAAGGCGGTGGACGACGCCGCCCAGCCCTGGGGCGTGAAGGTGATGCGTTACGAGATCGCCGACATCCTGCTGCCCACCACCATCAACGACGCCCTGGAACAGCAGATGCGCGCCGAGCGCGAGCGCCGCGCCGTGGTGGCCCGCTCCGAGGGTGAGCGTCAGGAGAAGATCAACATCTCCGAGGGCGAGAAGGCGCAGATCATCAACCTCTCCGAGGCGGAGAAGCAGAAGCAGATCAACGAGGCGGAGGGCAAGGCCCGGGAGATCCAGATGCTGGCCGCCGCCACCGCCCAGGGTATCGAGCGCATCGCCACCGCCATCAACCAGCCCGGTGGCAAGGAAGCGGTGAGCCTGCGCATCGCCGAGCAGTACGTGCGCGAATTCGGACGACTGGCCAAGGAAGGCAACACCCTGATCCTGCCCGCGGAGCTGAGCAACATCGGCGGCGCCGTGGCGGGCCTGTCCCAGATCCTGCAGAACGTGGGCACGAGCAAGTCCTGATGCCCCTCGCCGGCACGGCCGCAAGGCCGTGCCGGTTTCCCCATGCACGCCCCAGCGCCTTTCACGATCCTCCACCAGGACGACGACCTGGTGGCCATCAACAAGCCGGAGCAGATGCTGGTGCACCGTAGCCCCATCTCCCGGGACGAGGTGTTCGTGCTGCAGCGTCTGCGCGATCAACTCGGCCAGCGGGTGTACACGGTGCACCGCCTGGACCGCCCCACTTCCGGCGTGCTGCTGTTCGGTCTGCACCCCGCAGCGGCTACCGCCATGGCGCGACAGTTCGAGGCCGGCGAGGTACACAAACGCTATCTGGCCGTGGTGCGCGGCTACACCGAGGAATCGGGTGAGATCGATCACCCGCTGGAATCGGAAGACGGCCGCGGCCTGCAGCAGGCCGTGACCCGCTACCGGCGCCTGGCCACCGTGGAGCTGGACATCCCGGTGGGGCGCTATCCCGTGGCCCGCTATTCACTGCTGGAGGTCTGGCCGCGCAGCGGCCGGCGTCACCAGATCCGGCGCCACTTCAAGCACATCTTCCATCCCCTGGCGGGTGATACCACCTACGGCGAGGGCCGGCACAACCGGCTGTTCCGGGAGCACTTCGGCGTGGAGCGCCTGCTGCTGCACGCCAGCCACCTTTCCCTGCGACACCCGTCAACGGGTGAGGCACTGAACCTGCACGCCCCGCTGCCGGAGGCCTTCAGCGTGCTGTTGCAGCGGCTGGGGTGGACGGCGTTTGCGCATTGAATCCAATTCAACATTCAAGATTCAAAGGAAACCGGTGTCCCCTTTGAATTTTGAATTTTGAATCTTGAATTGTGAATTATGCATCCCTCTGCCGCGCCGTCTCCCAGAGCTTCAGGATGCGTTCCAGCATGGGGCTGCTGTCGCGATAATCCACCGCGATGGGATGCGGCCCCGTGCGGGTCTCGATCACCAGGCTCGGAAAGCTTTCCACGTCCAGGGAACGCGCGAGGGCGATCTCGGCCTCCAGTGCCTCCTGCACCTCCGGTGCCTTGAGATCACGGGCGAAACGTGCCACATCCAGACCCAGTTCAGCGGCGAGCCCGAGCAGGGTCTCGTCCTCGGAGGGGTTGAGCGCGCGGGTGTAGTAGGCGAGCTGGATGGCGCGGGTCATGGCCCGGTCGTACTGCGCACCCTGGCGCCGGGCGGCAATCACGGCCCGGCAGGCGGGATAGGTGGCGCGCCGGGGCCGGCAGCGCTGCCAGAACTCGAAGTTGAACTCGGTGCCGGGTATGCGCCGCTGGATCTGCCGCCAGGCATCCTGAATGTAGCCGCGCATGGCCTCGGGCATGGGCTCGTCGGTGTCCGGCGCCAGGCCACCCAGCAGGCGCCGCACGGGCAGCTCAGCGGGCAGGCGCGACTCCAGCTCCGCCAGCACCGGGGCAAAACCCCAGCACCAGCTGCACATGGGATCGTGGACATAGTAGAGCGTGACGCCGGTGCTCATGGTGACAGCTCATGTCCGCAGCCCCGGTAGACGCTTCCGTCCAGCCGCAGCTCGGCCCGGGTGGGAAAGACCTCGCCACTCATCACGTCCGTGCAGGCCTCGCGCAGGATGTGCAGGCTCACCGCCACATCGCCAGCTTCCCCCGCATAGCCCGCGTCACCCTCCAGGCGACGGGCGCGGGGGATCTCCAGGCGCCGCTGTCCGTAATCCATCACCAGGATGATGGCCGGGGCCTCGCCGGGCCACACTTCCACCACCCAGCCGGGCTCCTGGCCCACTGCGCGGTAGACCACGCCCCGGTCCCGGGCCGCCACCCAGGGGGAGCGGGCCTCGGTAACTTCGCAGTTCACCCAGGCACCACCCTGAAGGCGCAGCAGGGCCTCGCTCGGCCCCTTGCTCCAGAAACCGTTGCCATCGGCATCCTCGTAGCGGGCGCCGGAGGCGGACACCACCGCGTCGAGCACCAGGTCCCGCTCGGGCAGGCGCAACTGCATGCGATGCTCGCCCAGGCGGGTCTCCACCCGTTGCTCGGCACACTGGTAGCGAGTGTCCTGAGTCAGAGAACTCTGACTCAGGACACTAGGACCGTCTCGCCACGGATCCTGGTGTGGCGACCGCTGACAGGCGGTGAGCCCGGCAAGCAGCACCAGGATCAGCACAACAGACGGAACCCGATTCATCGACGCACCCTCACGCAGTTGTTGACCCTGTCAGGTAGACTCAGACTTTGCCATAAAGCTCGCCACCAGGAGGAATCCGCGATGCCACGATATGCCCTTACCCTGATGCTCGCGAGCACCCTGCTGCTGGCCTTCCACACCGGGCATGCCCAACCGCCGCCGGTACAGCTGGGCAACGGCGCCGACGGCCCCCGGGGCAAGCCGGTGGAGCAGGCGCCGGGGCGCCAGCGTGAGTCCACCCCGCAGCGCGATGACCGCATCGACGCCCGTGATCCCCGGCACCGGACCGAGCAGGAACGGGTGCGGGACTCCGATCGCTACCGCTTCAGGCCCGAGGAAAGCGAGGCCGTGCGGACGTGGTATCAGAACCATCCCCGCCCCCGGCCCGGCGTGGCCGAGGGACAGCGGGAATTGCCCCCGGGCCTTCAGCGCAGGATGGAACGTCGCGGTGACCTGCCACCGGGCTGGCAGCGCAAGGTGGAGGCCGGACAGGTGCTCAGCCAGGAACAGGTGCGCCATGGCCGCCGTCCCGCGGACGATCTCCTGAGCCGTCTGCCCGAGCAGCCCGAAGGCACCATCCTGATGGAGACCGAGGACCAGGTGATCCGGGTACTGGAGTCCACCGGCGAGGTCCTGGACGTGCTCGGCGTCGGCGGCATCCTGCGCCGCAGGGAAGCCCAATAGAAGCCGTTGGGGCGCAAGACACGGGGTTCAGCCCTGCGGTTCGTCGTCCGAACGCGCCCGGCCGGCGCACAGGACCTCAAAAACCTCGGAACGGCTCGCTTCCCGGCCCGAGGGCAGGCTGCCGGATACATCCGTGAGCCAGGCGGCCAGGTCCGCGTGAGTCTGGGCCGCGCCCGTGTAGCGGGTCAGCATGTGATAGCCCTCGGGATAGAAGGCCATGCGCCAGGGGACTGAATCCTGCTCGGGCAGGCGTTCCAGCATGGCGCACACCGGCCGCGCCGGGATCACCTGGTCATTGCCCCCGTAGAGGATCAGGGCCGGCCCCGGCAAATGGGCGCTGGCCTCCAGGGCCTGGCCCATGAGTTCGGTGAGACCGTGAACGGTGTCCACCCGCGCCTTCTTGAGCACCAGCGGGTCCCGGCTCAGGGCACGGGCCACCTCGATGTCGTCGGTGGGGCGGATGCCCAGGTCATGGACCGTGTCCCCGGAGAGGTTCATGCCGGGGGCGATGCGCAGCATCACCCACAGGCCGAGACGCTGGTACCAGGGCATAGTCTCCCGCGCCCAGACCGCCGGGGCGATCAGCACCGCCCCGTCCACCTGGAGCGGTTCATCCGCCCCCAGGGTGGCCAGCACCACGGCGCCACCCATGCTCTTGCCCACCAGGAAGACGGGCAGCCCGGGATGGCGCTCGCGCAGCCAGCCCGTCAGGGTGCGCACGTCTGCGGTCATGGCCGCCTGCCCGGCCCAGATCCCGGGCCTGGACGTGGCCCCGAAGCCCCGCTGGTCCGGCGCGTAGATCTTGAAGCCCGCCTCCGTGAGCGGCGCGCTCAGGGCCTCGAACGAGGCACCGTGATCGCCGAAGCCATGCAGTGCCAGCACCACGCCCCGGGGCTCCCCCTCCGGGGCCCAGTGATGCAGGGGCAGACGATAGCCGTCCGGGGTGATGACGTACGAGGGATACAGGCCGGGAGGCTCGGCGGACGGTGGGGCCGGCGCGACCCGGCCGCCACAACCGGTGGCAAGCAGCAGGACCCACAGGCACAGGATGGCGGCGCGCTTCATGGCGACTGGTCCAGCCTCAGAGGCCCGGGGGCAGGATGTTCAGCGGTTCGATCTTGGGCAGGGGCGGGGGACGGCCGCCGGACTCATCAGTCATCCACACCAGCAGGTCGTAATAGCTGCGGATGTTCTGCACGTAGATCACCGGCTCCCAGCCCCGGGCGTAACCGAAGCGGGTGCGCCGGTACCAGTTTTCCTGGGCCAGCAGGGGCAGGTGCGCCATCACGTCCATCCAGCGGTCCGGGTTGCGTCCCTGCCCCTCGGTGAGGCGCCGGGCGTCCTCCAGGTGTCCCAGCCCCACGTTGTAGGCCGCCAGGGCCAGCCAGGTGCGATCCGGCTCGGGAATACGGTCAGGGATACGTGAATGCATGTGCCTGAAGTACTCCGCGCCTCCCATCACGCTCTCCCGGGGATCCATGCGGTTGCTCACGCCGAGCTGAGCGGCGGTGTTCTGGGTCAGCATCATCATGCCGCGCACGCCGGTGGGTGAGACCGCCCGGGGGTTCCAGTGGGACTCCTGGTAACTGATGGCCGCCAGAAGGCGCCAGTCCATGCCATGGAGCTCGGCAGCCTCCTTGAACAGGTCCAGGTACTCGGAGAGCCGCTCGTCCACCTGCTGAACGAAGGTGACCGTACCCACATAGTCCAGCACCTCCACATGACCGAAATGCCGTTCCAGCAGCTGCTCCAGCCAGCCGTTCTCCCGGATCTCCTCGAAGAAGGCCAGCACCTGGTCGTAGAGGCTGTCATCCCGCACCCTGGGCAGGGCCCAGGCCAGGGACCGGGGTTCGGAGATGTCGAAGGCCGCTCGCAATTCGGGATAGAAGCGCTGCAGGGAGGCCAGTTCCACCGAGTCCGCCACCGCCAGCTCGAGGCCACCGCGCCAGACCTCCCGCAGCAGGCTCTTGATGTCACCGTGGGCGGTTTCCTGCCAGTTCAGCTCCGGGAACTCCGACTGCAGCTCGCTCAGCCGGCTCGCATGGGTGCTGCCCGGGAGCACCCCCAGGGTCTGGCCGTTGAGGTCCGCCAGGGTCCGGGGGCGTGACTCCCTGCCCATGCGATACACCAGCTGCTCGGTGACCTCCTTGTAGGCCGGGCCGAAGCGGACCTGCTGGCGACGCTGTTCGGTCACCGTGATCCCCGCCGCCGCCAGGTCCACCCGCCCACGCTCCACCATGGGCAGGATCTCCTCGAAGCGATCCGGCACCACCACCCTCAGGCGCACGCCCAGGCGCTCGGCAAAGGCCTGGGCCAGCTCATACTCAAAGCCCGTCACCCCGTCCGGACCGGAAAAATAGGTGGTCGGCCCCACCCGCATGGCCACCACCAGCTCACCCCGGTCCAGCACCCGGTCCAGGGCGCTGCGGGGGTTGTTGAAGGCAAACAGCAACGTGATGGCCACCAGGATCAGGAATCCCAGCAGTTCCAGGTGCTGCATGTCCGTCAATTGTCGGCGGTAGAGTTTCAACTGGGGTCTGCGGGGCTATAAGTGGGCCGGCATTTGAACTTATAATACGCAATTGCCTGCCGTGGCCGGTTGTTTTTGGACCGGCATCCCGCTTGAGAGTTTCCTGGCCGGGCTGATGCCCCTGGAAGGCTCCGGCGCGGCCGAGCTGGGCGGTCTCGACGGCGCGTCGCGGGCCGCGGCTAGAAGAAGCAGTCGACCTGGAGAGGTGCCGGAGTGGTCGAACGGGGCGGTCTCGAAAACCGTTGTACTCGCAAGAGTACCGTGGGTTCGAATCCCACCCTCTCCGCCAATTTGAGAAACAGAACCCGTGGATTGGCCAATCGCCAGTCTCCGGGAGAACGCGGATCGGGATTCGAGCCCACGGTGATAGACACGAGGGTTCGACGGACGCAGCGAAGCGGAGTCCGAACGGGGCCGCAACGCGGCACCGGCCCGGAGGGTGAGGCGCACAGGCGCCGAATCATCCCACCCTCTCCGCCAATTTGAGAAACAGAACCCGTGGATTGGCCAATAGCCAGTCTCCGGGTGAACGCGGATCGGGATTCAAACCCCGCCCCGTACATAACTAGAACCAGAGGGACTCCACCGGATCGGCGGTCATGATCCGGGGCCCCGTCTGACACAACCACCGCGTGAGCTTGAGCCCGATCCGCCGGATGCCCTGTTCCCGGCGCGGTGCTCCGCGTGTTCAATAGTGGGCGTGACAGAGAGACTGTCGCGCAGGTGATACCGGCAGGCTGATGATCAAACTTCGAACCTACGTCTACATGGATTCCCTCCAGCCCCAGCTGGCGGAATACATGGCCACCGTGTCCCAGGGATTCCTGCCGGTCCCCGGGGATGCCTGCCTGTGGGTGGAGGTCTCCCCGGGCATGGCGGTTCATCGGCTCACCGACATCGCCCTCAAGGCCACCCGGGTGCACCTGGCCCAGCAGGTCATCGAGCGCGAATACGGCTCCATGGTGATCCATTACCGGGACCAGAGCGACGTTCAGGAGGCCGGCCGGGTGCTGCTCTCGCGCATGGGCGCCGACTGGCACGAGCGCCAGGCGCCGCGCATCACCTGGCAGGAGATCATCCGCGGCATGACGCCGGATCACACGGTGCTCATCAACCGCCAGAACCGTCGCGGCTCCATGATCCTGCCGGACCAGAGCATGTTCATCCTGGAGGTGGAGCCCGCCGGCTACATCATCTACGCCGCCAACCAGGCAGAGAAGGCCGCCAACATCACCATCATCGACGTGAAGGCGGTGGGTGCCTTCGGCCGCCTGACCCTGGCGGGCCGGGAGGCCGACGTGGACGAGGCGGCCGCCGCGGCCCTGGCTGCCCTGGAAAGACCTGCGGGCACCTGAGCCATGCATCGCCAGCAACTGCTCAGCCTGTTGGTGTTGCACCGTACCCCCTTCATCGAGGAGGCGGCCTTCGTCCGGCGCGCCTACGACTTCGTCTCCCGTCACCCGGACTGCTTCCAGCGCGACATCCCGACCCACGTCACCGGTTCCACCTGGGTGGTCAACCCGGGCCGCGACCGGGTGCTGCTCATGCACCACCGCAAGCTCAACCAGTGGTTCCAGCCCGGCGGACATGCGGACGGCGATCACGATATCCTGCAGGTGGCCCTCAAGGAGGCCCACGAGGAGACCGGCCTGGGCTACGAGCATCTGCGCCTGATGACCGATGACGTGTTCGACGTGGACATCCACATCACCGAACCCACCGCCGAAGACGCCAGCCACGAGCACATCGACATCCGTTTCCTGGTGGAGATCGATGACCGTCTGCCCGTGCCCGGCAACGAGGAGTCCCACCAGGTCATCTGGGTCCCCCTGACCGCCGTCTCCCGCTACAACAACAGCCGCTCCACCTGGCGCATGGTGGAGAAGACCCGGCGCATGCGCTCCGCCCTGCCCCGGTGAATCCGGCCGGCGATCCAGCGCAACATTCCCCTGACGGGGCTCGGTACTTAGGCCCTGACGACTCGGTTAAGATGACCGCAGTGCACCCATCGCACGGACGGTCAGACGCCTTGCCACACACACGCGCCACACCCTATCTCGCCGCCGCGTTCACCCTGGTCATCATCCTGATGCTGGTGGTGGCCGTCCTGGGCTGGATCCGGGTGGAGGCGCTACATACCCAGATGGACCACCTCACCCAGCGGCATGCGGAAAAGCTGGATCGCATGCACCGGATGCGCAGCATCGTGCGGGAACGCTTCATCCGCATGAGCCTGATCGTGAGCACCGATGACCCGTTCCTGCGCGATGAATACGCCCAGGAGTTCGGCGCCCTGGCACGGGAATTCATGGCGGCCCGGGCGGACGTGGAACGCCTGACCACGGAGCCCACGGAAGTCGCCCTGCTGGAGGAGCTGCGCCGCCTCAACGCCCTGGGCACACCCATCATGGTCAGCGTCGTGGAGGCAGGTCTGGAGAATCAGCAGGAACTCGCCCTGTCCGTGCTGCTCGATCAATCCCTGCCCAAGCAGGAACGGGTCATGGCGCACATGGACCTGATCCTCGACACCTTCCAGCAGGCCTACCAACAGGCGCTGGATGAGCTGGCACAGACCCGGGAGCAGACCCGGCGCACCTTCCTGCTCACGGCCATGGTGGCCACGCTGCTCATCTTCATCATCGCCCTGAACGTGACGGGCCGCATCCAGCGCCAGCAGGAGGATCTGTTATCCGAGGTCGAAGCACGCCGCCGGACCGAGGCCCTGCTGCGCGAGACCCAGGAGGGCCTGGAGCGCAGCGTGGCGGAACGCACCGCCGCCCTGCGGGAGACCACCGCACGGCTGGAGGATGCCCAGCGCATCGCGGGGGTTGGGCACTGGGACTGGGATATCGAACGGGGCCGCCTGCACTGGTCGGACAGCATCTACCAACTGTTCGGTCTGCCCCGACAGGGCGAGCTTGCGTCCTACGAACATTTTATGGCGGCTGTGCACCCGGATGACCGGCAGATACTGCAACAGGCGGTGGACAGGGCGCTGGCCGGCGACGCGCCCTACCAGGTGGATCATCGCATCGTCAGGCCCGATGGCGAGATCCGGCACGTGCGCGAGGAAGCCGAGGTGACCCGTGACAGTACCGGCCAGCCTGTCCGCATGCTGGGCACAGTGCGGGACATCACCGCAGACATCGCCATCCAGCAACAACTCTGGCACCTGGCTCACCACGACCCCCTGTCTGCCCTGCCCAACCGAAACCTGTTTCGGGCCCTCCTGGATCAGGCCCTGGAGCGGACTAGCCGCTCGGGCAAGAAACTGGCGGTGATGCTCTGCGACCTGGACGGCTTCAAGGCCATCAACGACCGGCATGGTCACGCCACCGGCGACCAGGTGATCATACACACGGCACGTCGACTCAAGGGTGCCATCCGGCGCAGTGATGTGGCCGCACGCCTGGCCGGTGACGAGTTCGTGGTGCTCCTTGAGGATCTCAACGATGCCGAGGAGGCGGTCGCCGTCGCCGGCAAGCTGCTTAAGGACATCAACGCACCCATCGCGCTGGCTGCCGCAGAAGTCTCGGTGGGCATCAGCATCGGCATCGCCGTGTCCCCCGAGCATGGCGAGACCGCAGAGACACTGATGGCCGGCGCGGATGCCGCCATGTACGCCGCCAAGGCCGCCGGCAAGGGCAGTATCCGGCTGGCGGGAGACTGACGCCTAGGGAAGCATTGGGTCGTGCTAAGGTGCTGAGCGGGCCCGAGGCAGCCATCGCCCAGATTCCATGGTGTTCGCAATGAGTGTCATGGTGGCTATCTGTGGCGATCACGACAACCTGCTGTGGCAAGATAGGGCGTACCGATTGGCCATCTCGGTACGCTGCCGACCGGTTCCATGGCGGTCAATCGGGGACACTCTGGTGGCGACTATGCTTTTAGTGTCGATCTGTGTTTGCGCAGGTATCACCTGGCGCTATAAAATTGCTTCGGCTTTTATGGAGGCCAGTGATCCTGCTCGACGTGGCCATTGATCGGACAAAGGAAGGTCAGGCGAAAAACCAAGTCTCACCTTTAGAAACTTCGTATAGGACCGTTAGATGCCCAAGCAGAGCCGGCGCGATGGATCAGATCACGCTCCGCGAGTTCGATCATCTGAGCGTGCCTCCGGCCTCGACGCACAAAGCGGATGAAATCAAGCTCATCAGAGAGGACACGCGCGTCAGCCAAGCCGTGTTTGCACGCATGCTCAACATCAGCGTCTCCACTGTGCACGAGTAGGAGATCGGTCAGAAGAGGCCCGCAGGTACCGCCTTGAAGTTGCTGCACCTCGTGCAAAAGCATGGGCTAGAGATCATCGCCGCATAGCGGCACACTGTGTCGCATTATCACTAAGTTCGAATTATCCATCGTTAACAGCATTCAAGTAGAACCACAGGCCCGCATGCCGACAACTACACTAGTAACCACCGGAGAAGATGCAAGTGCGCGGCTGATGAACCCGTTCATGGGGCGACCGCCATCCAACGTTGCCTATGCAACTGCGTGGGGCCGCATGCTTCACGGCAAATCCGACGAAATTCTTAGCGACGGATCTCTGGCGCGTTTTGAAGGCAAGGTGAACCTGATCTTCACGTCACCGCCTTTCCCACTGAATCGTAAAAAGCGCTATGGCAATGAGACGGGGGAAAGTTATATCCGCTGGCTTTGTACGTTCGGCCCGCTCTTCAAGAAAATGCTCACACCGGACGGATCTATCGTGATCGAGATGGGAAACTCTTGGGAGCCTGGCTCGCCAGTAATGTCCACACTGGCACTACGCGCGCTTCTTGAATTTCAGTCCAAGAACGATCTTTACCTCTGCCAAGAGTTTATCTGGCAAAACCCGGCGAAATTGCCGTCACCGGCACAGTGGGTCAATGTCGAACGTATTCGGGTGAAAGATAGTTTCACGAAGCTGTGGTGGCTGTCACCAAACGAAAAACCCAAGGCGAGCAATCAGCGTGTGCTCCAGGAATACAGCAAATCCATGAAGGATTTGCTGAAAAAAGGCTCGTACAACGCCGGCAAGCGCCCGTCGGAACATGACATCGGAGAGACCTCGTTCCTGAAAAACAATGGCGGTGCGATTCCGTCGAACGTCCTGACGTATGCAAACACACTAGCCTCCGACGCATATCAAACGTATTGCCGGAACAACCAATTCCAACTGCACCCTGCACGGATGCCAAGCGATCTAGCGAAGTTCTTTATCAAGTTTCTTACTGAGCCGGGTGATATTGTCTTGGACCCATTCGGTGGCAGCAACACTACGGGTTGCGCTGCAGAGAATCTTGAGCGGTTTTGGATCAGCATCGAGGCATCTGAGGAATACATTAAAGGATCCCGCGGTCGCTTTGGCAATGGCATAACCCTAGATTCGTTTTCAGTATTCTAATCCGCCGACGAATGTTGGGCATGTTTTTCAACCTGGGGGAGCTAACGAATGACGCAGAACATTGACGAAGCCGAGCTGAGTGTCGGCCCAAAGGCGATCGATGCCTACAGCCGTCTGAGCTACACGATGTGGTTCGCGCTAGCCGAGTTCGTAGACAACTCGACCCAGTCGCGCCTTAACTATGGAACGCTTGTCAATGATCTGCTGAAGTCAGAAGGACAACCGCTTACGATATCCATCGTGCACAACCGACAGACCAAGGAAATCACGATCGAGGACAACTCGATAGGGATGACTAAGGCAGACTTGATCGCCGCGCTGAAGATCGCTAACCCAACAGCTGACAGCAAGGGCCGATCGAAATATGGCATGGGAATGAAAACGGCCGCATGCTGGATCGGCGCGAAATGGTCGGTGACGACATGCGAATGGGGCAGCGGCGAAGAATGGACCGCTACGGTCGATGTCAACGCGATTGCGAACCATGGCGCGAAGGTCCCGTTGACTATGAAGTCAGTGAGCAAAGATGCGCACTACACGCGCATCACGATCACAGACCTACGCCGCGTGATTCAGAAGCGCTCCGAAGAGACCATCAAGACCTATTTGGGTTCGATGTACATGTTCGACTTGAGACCAGACGACAAGGGCCAGGTAGCACTGAAGTTGACCTATAACGGCGAGGAAGTGGCGCCGCCCCAGGACAGCGACTGGGATACCGACCCGTCTGGCACGGTCATGCGCCGCGATCTGCCGGAACTCGACATCGATGGCAAGAAGGTTATGGGCTGGATCGGTGTGTTGCGCAAGGGTGGTCGAAAATTCGGTGGTTTTTCTCTCTTCCAGAATAATCGTCAAATCCAGGGTTTTCCGAATGCCTGGAAGCCTAAGGCCATTTATGGCGGTGTCGATGACGAAGGCGCCAATAACCTCGTTGCGCAGCGACTCACTGGTGTCCTGAAACTCGATGGTTTCGTTGTGTCCCATACGAAGGATGCGATCCTTTTTGAGGGAGACGAAGAGGACAAGCTGGAGCAATTTCTCGTTAAGGCATCTCTGAATAACCCAGCCCATTTGGCATAATCCCGGCATCGCATCCAACCCGAGCCATTCGCCATGAGCCAGCTGACTTTCGCAGAAGCCGAATACGAGAACAAGAAGCACAAGACCCGGCGTGAGTTGTTCCTGGAGCGGATGGAAGGGCTGATTCCGTGGAAGCGGCTGGAGAAGAAGATCATTCGCTACTACGCCAAGGCCGGTCCGCAGGGCGGTCGGCCTGCCTACCCGTTGCCGACCATGCTACGCGTGCACTGCCTGCAGTTGTTCTACAACCTGAGTGATCCGGGGCTGGAGGACGCGCTGTACGAAGTGGAGTCGATGCGCCGCTTCGCCGGCTTGAAGTTGGACCGGATCCCCGATGAGACGACGATCCTGAACTTTCGACGCCTGCTGGAACGCCACAACCTGGCAGCGAAGCTGTTCAAGGAGATCAACCAGACTCTGGCTGAGCAGGGCTTGATGCTGAAGGAGGGCACGATCGTGGATGCCAGCATTCTGTCGGCGCCGAGTTCGACCAAGAATGCGTCTGGCGAGCGCGATCCGGAGATGCACCAGACCAAGAAGGGCAACGCCTGGCATTTCGGCATGAAGGTGCATGTGGGCGTGGATGACACGCTGGGCCTGATCCACAGCCTGGAGACGACGCCCGCCAATGAAGCCGATATCAACGTGGCCGACAAACTGCTGCATGGTGAGGAAAAAGTGGTGTGGGCCGATGCCGGCTATCAGGGCATCGAGAGGCGCGAAGAGCATCAAGATCGCCGGGTGGACTGGCGCATCGCGATGCGGCCAGGCAAGCGCGCGGCGCTGCCGAAGAGATCGCCCTTGCACAAGATCGAGAAGAACAAGGCGAGCATGCGCGCAAAGGTGGAGCATGTGTTCCAGCGCATCAAGCAGATGTTTGGCTATGCCAAGGTTCGCTATCGTGGCCTGGCCAAGAACACGAGCCGACTGTACCTGCTGGCAGGGTTTACAAACCTGCTGCGGGCGGAACCCTACATGCTCGCGTAGGGGTAGTACGCCTGTTTTCCACCCCAAACCGGCGGGAAATGGGCGGAATGAGCCCCTTTGGGGGGTAGCATTGATCGAAATTTGAACGACTAGACTGCGGAAGCAGATTTTTTTGGCATCAGGCTGGGTTATTCAGAGATGCCTTAACGAGACCAAAGCTTATGCAGAGTACGCCAAGAGCCGGCGAGGCAGCGGGCGGCAAAAATGGTCGAAGGAACAAGTGCGCGAGTTCGCCATGAGCATGCAAAGCGAATTCACGAGCAATGAGTTCAAGGACGCGCTGAACAACGCTGCCCTGCCACCGCCTGAAACTACCGCGGCCAACAACCAGCAGATCTTGAAGACGCTTACCGCCGAAGAGGAGCTGGTCACATTCGATATTCTTCCGGATTTGAAAGTAGTGATGTCGCTGAAGGAGGCCAGCGAGTGGGAGCCGCACGTCACGTTTGTACCAGGCGCAGACCACAGTACTCTCCATGTCATCATCAATGGCTTGCATCCTTACTACCAGACGCTAGAAGCGAAGGACGCAATACTCGAATGCGTGCAGCAGTACATCTTTGATGCAGTTGCAGAGTTCAAGACTAGTAAGTTGCTCTCTCGCGTCAATCCAGACAGCGTGCGCCGTCTGAAGAATGACTTGCTGAGAGCGCGGGCGACACAACTCGACAACGCGGATGCTGAGGTTCGCGCGCAGGCTGAGGAAGATCTATTCGGGAATAAAATCGATCCCGCTTCAGACCAGAGCTGAAGAGGCGTGGAATGCCAAAATTGACGCCGCGAGGCTGGCAAGTCGATGCGCTCGCTAATTGGGAACAAGCTAACCATCGCGGCATCGTAAGTGTCGTTACGGGCGGCGGTAAGACGGTGTTTGCGCTGTCATGCGTCGACCGCATTCGGCCGGTCGCGACACTCATCGTCGTCCCGACCTCGGCGTTGCTTGAGCAATGGTGGGAAGAGGCAGCAAGCTACTTCGATCTTGATCTTGATGAAATAAACATCATCACTGGGAGCCTGCGCTTCCGCCTTGGGGCGATTAACATCGCAGTGCTCAACACGGCCGCCAAGTTGCCTGAACGCATGCAGGAGCAGCATAAGTGCTTCCTAATAGTCGATGAGTGTCACAAGGCTGCATCTGAACAGTTTCGTTCGGCACTTCAAGTTCCAACCTTCGCGTCTTTGGGCCTTTCGGCAACTCCTGAACGGCAATATGACGACGGCCTGAAGGATGTGCTCGTTCCAGCACTCGGCGAGATCATCTACAGCTATGACTACACAGATGCACTGCGTGACGGTGTAATCGTGCCCTTCGAACTGAAGAACATCGTCTTCGAGTTGGAAGCAGGCAGACAAGCCGAATATGACAAGCTCAGCCGAGCCATAGCGCGCTCCATCAGCCAGCATGGCACCGAAGCTGAGGAAACGATTGCACTGTTCCTGAAGCGAGCCCGCGTCTTGAATCTCAGCCTGAACCGAATTCGCTTGGCGCTTAAGTTGGTGGCTGCAAATCGCGGCAAGCGTACCCTGATCTTTCATGAAGATATCGAAGCCTGCGATCTGATCCACGGCGTGCTATCCGAAAACGGCGTCAAGAGTGGCGTGTATCACTCTAAGCTGCCGCTCCGCGCGAAAGCCGCGATGTTGGGACAGTACCGACGCGGTGAGATCGATGTGTTGGTAACGTGTCGTGCGCTCGACGAAGGCTTCAACGTGCCCGAAACTGAAATCGGTATCATTGCTGCTAGCACGGCGACGCGGCGCCAGCGTATCCAACGACTCGGTCGGGTCGTGCGACCCGCGAAGGGAAAAAACCGTGCTTCAATCTATACGCTCGTTGCGACCGGTCTAGAAATTCAGCGCCTCAAAGAGGAAGAGGAGCGCCTTGAGGGCGTAGCAACCGTGACGTGGAGCCGGGCATGAGAATGCTATTGGCCGGCGAATGCCATCCCGAAAACATTTTTCAGCTTGTTGATCCAACGACATATGTCGAGGGTGACTTCGAGGCTGAGGTCGTTAAAGCGCTATCGTGTTTGATGCCGGAATACCGTTGCGGCGTGTTCGCTGGAGCGTTCGTCCTGGAGGGCGAGCGTCGCGTTGCGGACCTGGCGCTTGTTCACAAGACTTTATCGCATTGGTTCGTCGTCGAGGTTGAGCTGGCAGGTCATTCGCTGGAACACCACGTCCTGCCTCAAGTTCGCTGCTTTCGCTATGGTGACCCAGAGGACTCTTGTGTTACGAGCTTGGTACGGGCTTTTGGAGATCTGACCCGAGAACAAGCCAAGGATCTTTTGAGCTACATTCCGCGCTATGTTGCCGTTGTCGGCAATCTGCCCGACTCGACCTGGGCAACAAAGCTCAGCGCTGTTGATACGCAGTATTTGACGGTGTCTGTCTATCAGGACCGTAATGGACGAACAGCGCATGAAGTGGAAGGCCGACTATTCGTAAGAGCCCACAGCATAGGATTCGCTCGGTTCTCGGCGATTGACAACTGCTTACGCATCCCACGTGGCTGTGGGCTGCCGGTGGGGAACATTCAGGTCGAGGATCAGTTCGGTGTCGCTGGAGTATGGACTGTCCGCGATGAGGCTGGAAATCTGTGGATTCAGAAAGAGCATGGGCCTGCGCTGATTCCCCACGGCAGCTTGGTGCAGATCATCCGAAATTTCGAAGGTCGCATCTCGATCTTGCTGTCGTCGTAGAGAGATGGTGCATTCCCCATTGGATGCGCGATTTCCAGATGAGAGTTAATCAGACATTCTTTTGGTTGATCATGGTCTGAAAAATCGCCGCATCATCGGCGGAAACAAAGATCTGGTGATTCTGGCAGTATAAGCGACGGTAAAGCCCAAAATCAGTCGTTCATGAAGCCCATATTTTCAATGGGTTAAAGCCATCGATGATGATTGAGCGGGAATGAGGGCGCTAGCTAGAGACAAGTGAAAGGCTTTTTCCTGTCTCTTGCATCTTGCCTCTTGTCTCTGCCCTGTGAGCACTTCGCGCTCACAGGAATATTCTGCTTACCAACTCCATGCCCTTCATGCTCTGGTCCCAATGCAGATCGGGGTCCTCGGCGGTGTAGCCGAGGCGGCGGTAGGCGGGGATGTGCAGGCGGTTGATGCGTCCCAGGCGGTGGCGGGTGGCCTGGTAGCTCTCGACGTTGGCGGCCTGGACCACGTCCACGTAGTCCACCGGTACGTCGTCGCCCGGGTCGCGCTTGAGGTTTTCGTGTTCCGCGACCACCGCGATCAGGTCGGGTTCGAAGTTCCAGGCCTTGAGCACTGCCTTGCCCACCGCGCCGTGTAGGGAGGCGATGATCATGCCGAGCTGTTCGTCATTCTGAACGATCTCGTCCACATCCTTGGCCTTGTTGAGGATGGGGATCACGCCGATGTCGTGCACCAGGCCTGCCAGCAGGGCCACCTCGCCGTCCAGGTGGCGGTGGCGCAGGGAGATGAGCATGCTGAGCGCGGCCACCTCCATGCTGTGCTCCCAGAGCTGTTCCATGCGCTCCTTGATGCTGCGGTGACCGGTCTTGAACACCTCCTTCATGGACATGGTCAGGAGGATGTTCTTGGTCTTCTGCAGGCCCAGGCGGGTGATGGCGGACTTGATGGTGGCACAGCGGGTCAGGCCCCGGTAGGCGGGGCTGTTGGCATAGCGCACCAGGCGGGTGGCCATGGCCGTATCCCGGGCCACCACGGCGGTGACGTCGTCGATGGAGCTGTCGTCCCGGTTGATGGTGAACAGGGCCTGGAGGGAGAGGTCGGGCAGGGTCGGAATCTGAATGCCGTTGTTCTGCAGGTCAGCCTTGAGCTTCCCCACGAAGTCATCGACGATTTCTTTGCTATCTTTCCCGCTGCTCACGCCCGAATAAGCCCGTTATAAGTGGAATGGGGCGTAGTATGACACAAGCCTTTGCCGACCCGGAGCGGGGAGCGTGCCTTGACCGACAAACTGTCCAAACCCAGTGACGAAGACCAGCACTGGATGCGCCATGCCCTGGAACTGGCGGCCCGGGCCGAGGCGGCCGGCGAGGTGCCCGTGGGTGCCGTCCTGGTGCGCGACGGCGAACTGCTGGGGGAGGGCTGCAACGGCCCCATCGCCGCCCACGATCCCACCGCCCATGCGGAGATCGCGGCCCTGCGCGCGGCGGCGGCCCGGGTGGGCAACTACCGTCTGCCCGGGGCCACGCTCTATGTGACCCTGGAGCCTTGTCCCATGTGCGTTGGGGCCATGATCCATGCCCGGGTGGCGCGCCTGGTGTACGGTGCCGCCGATCCCAAGACCGGCGCCGTCGGCGGTGCCCTGGACCTGCTGGGGCATCCCAGTCACAACCACCGCATCGAGGTCACGGGGGGCGTGCTGGCCGAGACCTGCGCCGAGCAGTTGCGGGCCTTCTTCCGGACCCGGCGGCAGAGCCGTACTCAGTAGCTCTGCACGGTCAGGGCCGGGTCGCGTCTAGTCTAGCGCCTTCCTTCATTCCCACTCGATCGTCGCCGGCGGCTTGCCGGAAATGTCGTAGGTCACCCGGGAGATCCCGTTCACCTCGTTGATGATGCGCCGGGACACGGTGTCCAGGAACTCGTAGGGCAGGTGTGCCCAGCGGGCGGTCATGAAGTCGATGGTCTCCACGGCGCGCAGGGACACCACGTAGTCGTATTTGCGCCCGTCGCCCATCACGCCCACGGACTTGACCGGCAGGAACACCACGAAGGCCTGGGAGACCTGGTCGTAGAGTTCCGCCTTGCGCAGTTCCTCGATGAAGATGTGGTCGGCCTTGCGCAGCAGGTCGGCGTATTCCTTCTTCACCTCGCCGAGGATGCGCACGCCGAGGCCCGGGCCCGGGAAGGGATGGCGGTAGACCATCTCGCTGGGCAAGCCCAGCTCGACGCCGATCTTGCGCACCTCGTCCTTGAACAGCTCCCGCAGCGGCTCCACCAGGCCCATCTTCATGTGCTCGGGCAGGCCGCCCACGTTGTGGTGGGACTTGATCACGTGGGCCTTGCCGGTCTTGGAGCCGGCGGACTCGATCACGTCCGGGTAGATGGTGCCCTGGGCCAGCCACTTGGCGTTGGAAAGCTTGCCGGCCTCCTCGTCGAACACCTCCACGAACAGGCCGCCGATGATCTTGCGCTTGGCCTCCGGGTCGGTGACACCGGCAAGTGCCTTCAGGAAGCGCTCCTCGGCGTCCACGCGGATGACCTTCACGCCCATGTGCTTGGCGAAGGTGGCCATCACCTGGTCGCCCTCGTGCAGGCGCAGCAGACCGGTGTCCACGAACACGCAGGTGAGCTGATCGCCGATGGCCTTGTGCAGCAGCGCGCCCACCACCGAGGAATCCACGCCACCGGACAGGCCCAGGATCACCTGGTCATCGCCCACCTGTTCGCGCACCCGGGCGGTCATGTCGTCGATGATGTTCTCGGCGGTCCACAGGCTTTCGCAGCCGCAGATCTCGTGCACGAAGCGCGACAGGATGCGCATGCCCTGGCGCGTGTGGGTAACCTCGGGATGAAACTGCACGCCGTAGAAGCGCCGCGCCTCGTCGGCCATGCCGGCGATGGGCGCGGCGTCCGTGGAGGCCATGAGCTTGAAGCCTTCCGGCATCTCGGTGACCCGGTCGCCGTGGGACATCCACACGTCCAGCAGGCCGTAGCCCTCCGGGGTGGTGTGATCCTCGATGTCCTTGAGCAGGCGGGTGTGGCCCCGGGCACGTACCTGGGCGTAGCCGAACTCCCGGTGATCGGCGCTCTCCACCCGGCCGCCCAGCTGGGCAGCCATGGTCTGCATGCCGTAGCAGATGCCCAGCACCGGCACGCCCAGCTCGAACACCAGCTCGTGGGCCCGGGGCGGGTTGTCCATGTTCACCGACTCGGGGCCGCCGGAGAGGATAATGCCGCTGGGCGCGAACGCGCGCAGGGCCTCCGGGTTCATGTCCCAGGGATGGATCTCGGAATAGACCCCGCACTCACGCACCCGGCGGGCGATCAGCTGGGTGTACTGGGAACCGAAGTCGAGGATCAGGATGCGGTGGGAATGGATGTTCATGGACAAGTGGCTAGTCTCAAGTGGCGAGTGGCAAGGAAAACAGGACAAGTGACTGGCCTTCCCTGGCCACTTGCCACTTGAGACTTGCCACTGCCGGATGGACGTCAGTCCATCCGGTAATTGGGCGCTTCCTTGGTGATGGTCACATCATGCACGTGGCTCTCGCGCATGCCGGCGCTGGTCACGCGCACGAAGCCGGGCTTGGTGCGCATCTCCTCGATGGTGGCGCAGCCCACGTAGCCCATGGAGGAGCGCAGGCCACCCAGCAGCTGGTGGATGATGGCCACGATGGTGCCCTTGTAGGGCACGCGACCCTCGATGCCCTCGGGCACGAACTTCTCGGCGCTGCTTTCGCTGTCCTGGAAATAGCGGTCCGAGGAGCCCTGCTGCATGGCGCCCAGCGAGCCCATGCCGCGGTAGGACTTGTAGGAACGACCCTGGTAGAGCTCCACCTCGCCGGGCGCCTCCTCGGTGCCGGCGAACAGGCCACCCATCATGACGCAATGGGCACCGGCGGCCATGGCCTTGGCCAGATCACCGGAGAAGCGGATGCCGCCGTCGGCCACCAGGGGCACGTCGGTGTTGCGCAGGGCCTCGCGCACATTGGCAATCGCCGTGATCTGGGGCACGCCCACGCCGGCCACGATGCGGGTGGTGCAGATGGAGCCGGGGCCGATGCCCACCTTCACGCCGTCGGCGCCCGCGGCCACCAGGGCCTGGGCGGCCTCGGCAGTGGCAATGTTGCCGCCGATCACCTGCAGGTCGGGATAATGTTTCTTCACCCAGGACACCCGGTCCAGCACGCCCTGGGAATGGCCGTGGGCGGTGTCCACCACCACCACGTCCACACCGGCCTCCACCAGGGCGGCGATGCGCTCGTCGGTGCCGGCGCCCACGCCAACGGCAGCGCCCACCCGCAGGCGACCCCGCTCGTCCTTGCAGGCCAGGGGGAAGTCGGTGGACTTCTGGATGTCCTTGACGGTGATCATGCCGCGCAGGTGGAACTTGTCGTTGATCACCAGCACCTTTTCGATGCGGTGCTTGTGCAGCAGGTGCTGCACCTCTTCCTTCTCGGCCCCCTCGCGCACCGTCACCAGGCGCTCCTTGGGCGTCATGATCTCTGACACCGGGGCGTCCATGCGGGTCTCGAAGCGCAGGTCGCGGCTGGTGACGATGCCCACCAGGTCGACGCCGTCCACCACCGGCACGCCGGAGATGTTGTGTGCCCGGGTGATGGCCAGCACCTCGCGGATGCTGGTGCCGGGGGTCACGGTCACGGGATCGCTGATCACCCCGCTCTCGTATTTCTTGACCAGGCGCACCTGCTGGGCCTGGGCCTCGATGCTCATGTTCTTGTGAATGATGCCGATGCCGCCCTCCTGGGCCATGGCGATGGCCAGGCGGCCCTCGGTCACGGTGTCCATGGCGGCGGACAACAGCGGGATGTTGAGGGTGATGCCCCGTGTCAGACGCGTGGTGAGGTCCACATCCTTGGGCAGCACCGTGGAATGGGCGGGCAGCAGCAGGACGTCGTCGAAGGTGAGGGCTTCCTGTACGATGCGCATAACCGATCTCGTGAGGAAGTGGAGGTTAATCGGCCAATTATAAAGATCGAGGCCCCCTGGGTAAACCGATACCCGCGGGCACCGGAAGGTTGAAGGGGGAAGGTTGAAGGATGAATACCCCTTCCCTGTATCCTGAACCCTTCGAGTCTTTGCGCTCATGACCCGAGGCATCGAATGGCAGTCACCGATCGCGACATCTTCACCGTCACCCGCCTCAACCAGGCCGTGCAGGGCCTGCTGGAGGGGACCTTCCCGCTCATCTGGGTGGAAGGTGAGCTCTCCAGCGTGTCCCGTCCGGCCTCGGGGCACCTGTATTTCACCCTCAAAGACAGCGGCGCCCAGGTGCGCTGCGCCCTGTTCCGCAACCGGGCCCAGCTGATGCGCTTTCGACCCGCCGACGGCATGCAGGTGCTGGTGCGCGCCCGGGTGGGACTCTACGCCCCCCGGGGGGACTACCAGCTCATCGTGGAGCACATGGAGGAGGCCGGCGACGGCGCCCTGCGCCGGGCCTTCGAGGAACTGAAGCAGCGCCTGGAGCGCGAGGGCCTGTTCGATGCCGAACGCAAACGCCCCCTGCCCCGCTTCCCGCGACGCCTGGGGGTGATCACCTCGCCCACCGGTGCGGCCATCCGGGACATCCTGTCCGTACTGCGCCGGCGCTTCCCGGGCCTGCCGGCGCTCATCTACCCGGTGCCGGTGCAGGGTGCGGCGGCCGCCCCGGCCATCGCCGAGGCCCTGCGCACGGCCTCGGCGCGCAAGGACTGCGACGTGCTGATCCTGGCCCGGGGCGGCGGCTCCCTGGAGGACCTCTGGGCCTTCAATGAGGAGATCGTGGCCCGGGCGATCCACGACTGCGAGATCCCGGTGGTCAGCGGCGTGGGCCACGAGGTGGACGTCACGATCGCGGACCTGGCCGCCGACCTGCGCGCCGCCACACCCTCGGCGGCCGCGGAACTGGTCAGCCCCCTGCGCGATGAATGGCTGCTGCACGTGGAGCGCCAGCGGCGCCTGCTGGTGGAACGCATGCAGCGGGGACTGCAGCACCAGGCCCTGAAACTGGACAATCTGGAACGGCGCCTGCGTCAGCAGCACCCCGAGCGGCGCCTGCAGAACCAGGCCCAGCGGGTGGACGAGCTGGAACGCCGCCTGGCACTCGCCATGCAGCACCGCCTGCGCCACCGGGAATCCCGTCTGGCCAGGCTCCAGGACCGGCTGCAGCACCGATCCCCCGCCCGGGCACTGGAGCGCCTGGAGGCCCGCGAAGCCCAGCTGCGCCTGCGCCTGGACAGCGCCCTGCGCCGGCGCCTGGACCGCTTCGAGGCCCGCCTCGCCGCCGCCGGCCGGGCACTGCATTCCGTGAGCCCCCTGGCCACCCTGGGCCGGGGCTACAGCATTCTCACCACGGCCGAGGGCCAGGTGATCCGGGACGCGTCTCAGGTGCAGGTGAACGACCGGGTGGAGGCAAGACTGGGGAAGGGAAGACTGAGTTGCACGGTCGTGACCAGGTACGAAGGGTGAATTGGGAAGTGCGAAGTAAAGCCTTTCATTCCCACTTCCAAATTCCCACTTCGCACTTCACCCCCACTGTTTCATCTGCTCCACAGTGAGATACCCCCCCTCCACCGCCGGCCCCGCCAGCACCGTGCACGGGCTGCCCGGCTCGCCGAACTTATCCAGCACCAGCAGGGCGCCGGTGAAGTCCTCGTCCCGGGTGTAGCCATTGACGGTCACGATGGTGCGCAGGCCGGCACCCACGGAGGAGCGGACCCCGTTGGCAGAGTCCTCGAAGGCCAGACAGGCCTCGGCGGGCAGGCCCAGGTGACGCAGGGCGTACTCGAAGATGTCCGCGGCGGGCTTCTTGGCGGGCACCACGTCACCGGCGGCGATCACCGAGAACCACTCCACCGACTCCCGCCCCAGGGTGGATTCCAGCAGGTAGACCACGTTGGCCGGCGTGGTGGTGGTGGCGATGGCAAGCGTCAGCCCCGCCGCCCGGGCCTCGGCCAGCAGCCGGGCCACGCCGGGGCGCAGGGGGATGGCACCGTCCTTGAGCATGTCCAGATAGTGGCGGGTCTTTGCCTTGTGCAGCCCGGCGATGAACTCGTCCAGCGCCGCGGGGCGCTCGAAGGCGGTGTTGTAATGATCCAGGTAGTGGCGGATGCGCTCCTTGCCGCCGGTCACCGCCAGCAGCCTGCCGTACAGGGCCTCGTCCCAGTCCCAGTCCAGGCCGGCCTCCCTGAAGGCCGCATTGAAGGCCACCCGGTGGCCGTCCCGCTCGGTATCGGCGAGGGTACCGTCCACGTCGAAAATCAGTGCGCGCAATTCACTCACGATGGGCTCCGGGGCAGGGTTGTCCACTAGCCCGCATATCTCACCACCCTTCTACTGCGGCCGCCGATCTGCTCGCTGTGACGGGGCGTGCTCCCTCCAGCCGGCTTGACGTAGTGTCGGCTACGCCGGCGCCGTCTTCCGCTCCGCGCGCCCCGTCACAGCGGCATCTCGACGCCCTCGCTACGAACGGTGGTGAGATATGCGGGCTAGGCGGCGGGACTGTACCACAAGGCCTTGCCAGGCTTCATCGTGCTTGCGCCTGTCATGGTTCTCTGTTAATAAAGCACGCTTTTCAGGACTCAGGAGATAGTGCCCATGGCCTCCAAGAAGACCACGGCCGCCAAGACCAACACCATGTCGCTGCCCGTCAGCGGCATCGCCCCCTACAAGGAAAAGAAGGGCGAGGAGTACATGAACAAGGATCAGAAGGAGCACTTCCGCAAGATCCTGCTGGCATGGAAACAGGAACTCATGGAAGAAGTGGACCGCACCGTGGGCCACATGAAGGAGGACGCCGCCAACTTCGCCGATCCCGCCGACCGGGCCACCCAGGAAGAGGAATTCAGCCTGGAGCTGCGCACCCGCGGCCGCGAGCGCAAGCTGATCAAGAAGATCGACGAGGCGATCAACGACATCGAGTCCGGCGACTACGGCTACTGCGAGGCCTGCGGCATCGAGATCGGCATCCGCCGCCTGGAGGCCCGCCCCACCGCCACCCTGTGCATCGACTGCAAGACCCTGCAGGAGATCAAGGAAAAGCAGATGGCGTGAGGCCGTAGGCCTCAGCCAGAGACAAGATCCAAGATACAAGAGACAGGTTGATTCACGCCCGGCCCAGCCGGGCGTTTCTTTTTCTTGCCTCTTGCCTCTTGTATCTTGCCGCTATGTACATCGGTCGTTTTGCCCCCTCCCCCACCGGCCCCCTGCACTTCGGTTCCCTGGTGGCCGCCCTGGCCTCGTGGCTGGATGCCCGGCGCCACGGCGGGCGGTGGCTGCTGCGCATCGAGGACCTGGACCCGCCCCGGGAGGTGCCGGGGGCGGCGGATGCCATCCTGCGCACCCTGGAGGCCTTCGGCCTGAGCTGGGACGGGCCGGTGCTCTACCAGAGCAGCCGGCTGGAGACCTATTGGGCCGCCCTGGATGAGTTGCGCGCCGCGGGCCACGCCTACGACTGCGGCTGCACCCGCCGGGAGATCGCCGAGGCGGGGCAACCGGGACTGGACGGCCCGGTCTATCCTGGCACCTGCCGCGCGGGCCTGCCCCCGGGCAAGGCCCCCCGCGCAGTGCGCCTGCGCACCGAAGCCGGCGAGATCACCTTCACCGACCGGATGCAGGGCCCGATCCGCCAGGACGTGGCCCGGGAGGTGGGCGACTTCGTCATCCGCCGCGCCGACGGCTACTTCGCCTACCAGCTGGCGGTGGTGGTGGACGACGCCTTCCAGGGCATCACCCACGTGGTGCGCGGCGCCGACCTGCTGGACTCCACCCCCCGCCAGATCCTGCTGCAGCGCCTGCTGGGGCTGCCGACCCCCGCGTACTTGCACCACAGGCTGGTGCTCACCCCCGAGGGCGAGAAACTCTCCAAGCAGACCCACGCCCCGGCGGTGGATGACACGAATCCCGTCCCGACCCTGATCCGCGCCCTGGAATTCCTGGGCGAGCCGGTGCCCCGACCGGCCGACGTCCGCTCTCCGGAAGAGATCCTGGACCACGCGCTCAACAAAACCAGCCCGTAGGCCGGATAAGCACAGCGCATCCGGCGTTCCAAGTCGGCAAATCTGATCACGCAGAGGTCGCAAAGACGCAGAGAACGCGGAGTTTTCTTGATCAAAATCCTTCGCGTTCTCTGCGTCTTTGCGTGCTTTGCGTTGACATCAAAACGCCGGGGAAGAACGCCGGATGCGCTGTGCTTATCCATCCTACGGACTGGGCGCTCCCAAACTAAGAAGGGGGAATTGGGAAGTGGGAAGGAAACCACCCTCACCCGGGCCCTCTCCCTGATGGAGAGGGGGTGAACTGCAGTTGTTCGTTCCTCTCACTTCTGACTTCTCACTTCTCACTTCTCACTTCTCACTTCTCACTTCAGATTGTTACAATCCGTAACACACCCACCCTCCCAGGCCCGCCATGGACAAGACCCTGCTGCTGTTCCTGTTCGGCCTGCTGCTGTTCGCCTCGCCCCTGGTGGCCTGGTGGGCCGCGCCGGGGAGCCACTGGCTGCTGCCCTACGGCCTCTGGGCCCTGCTCATCGGCCTGATCGCCCTGGTGACCCACCGGCATGAACGCTGAACTGGGGATCCTCTATGCGGTAGGCGTGGCGTACCTGGCGTTGCTGTTCTTCGTGGCACATGCCACGGAGAAAGGCTGGCTGCCGGACGCCCTGGTGCGTCACCCCCTGGTCTACGCCCTGTCCCTGGGCGTCTACGCCACCTCCTGGAGCTTCTACGGCAGCGTCGGCTTCGCCGGCGAGCAGGGCTACAACTTCCTCACCATCTACCTGGGGGTGACCCTGGCCTTCGCCCTGGCCCCGGTGCTGCTGGCGCCCATCCTGCGCCTGGTGCGGGACTACCAGCTCACCTCCCTGGCGGACCTGTTCGCCTTCCGCTACCGGCACCAGTTCACCGGCGTGCTGGTGACCCTGTTCATGCTCGCCGGGGTGCTGCCCTACATCGCCCTGCAGATCAAGGCGGTGACCGAATCCGTGGCGGTGCTCACCCAGGAGGCGCCGCCCCACCTGCTGGCGCTGGGCTTCTGCGCCACCCTGAGCCTGTTCGCCATCCTGTTCGGGGCACGGCACATCACCCCCCGGGAGAAGCACGAGGGCCTGGTGATGGCCATCGCCTTCGAGTCGGCGGTCAAGCTCATTGCCCTGCTCATGGTGGGCGTGTTCGCCCTGTTCGGCATCCTGGGCGGCCCCGCGGCCCTGGGGGAATGGCTCCTGGAACACCCGGAGGCCATCGAGGCCCTGTACGCGCCGGTGCGTGAGGGGCCGTGGATGACCTTCATGCTGCTGGCCTTCGCCGCCGCCTTCCTGCTGCCGCGCCAGTTCCACATGATCTTCGTGGAGAACATGGAACCGGGGGCCCTGCGCGTGGCGGCCTGGGCCTTCCCCCTGTTTCTGTTGCTGCTCAACCTGCCCATCCCCCTGATCCTGTGGGCCGGTCAGCAGGCCCAGGTGGGCACGGTACCGGACTACTACGTGCTCGGCCTGTCGGTGGAGCACGGCTACGGCTGGGCACTGTTCACCTTCATCGGCGGCGTCTCGGCGGCCAGCGCCATGATGATCGTCACGACGCTGGCCCTGGCGGCCATGTGCCTCAATCACCTGATCCTGCCTGCCCGCTACCAGAACCAGGCCCTGCCCAGGCAGAATCTCTACACCTGGCTGCTGTGGGGCCGTCGCATCCTGATCGTGCTCATCATCGCCCTGGGCTACGTGTTCTACCGGCTGATGGAATTCCACCAGAGCCTGGCCCAGATCGGCCTCATTTCCTTCGTCGCCGTGGCCCAGTTCCTGCCCGGCCTCATGGGCCTGCTGTTCTGGCCCCGAGCCACCCGCTGGGGCTTCATCGCCGGGCTCGCCGGCGGCATCACCGTCTGGGCCCTGGCCCTGATCGTGCCCCTGCTGCAGCAGTCGGGACTCATGCCCGGGCAGCTGGAACTGCAGACCTGGTTCCGCGCCACGGAACAGAACCACTGGGCCTTCGCCACCTTCTGGTCCCTGGCGCTGAACGCGGTGCTGTTCGTGGCCGGCTCCCTGCTCACCCGGCCCAGCCCCGAGGAGACCGAGGCGGCACTCGCCTGCCGCCGCGAGCAGATGGAACCGCCCCGGGGCCAGCTGGAGGTGCGCAGCGTGCAGCACTTCGAGGAACAGCTGGCCCAGACCGTGGGTCCACAGACCGCCGCCCTGGAGGTGAGCCGCGCCCTGGCGGACCTGGGGCTGAAATCCGACGAGACCCACCCCGGTGAACTGCGTCGCCTGCGTGAACGCCTGGAGCGCAACCTCTCCGGCCTCATGGGTCCGCTGCTCTCGCGCATGATCGTGGACCACCGCCTGCGGGTGGACCCCCACACCCAGATGGCCCTGGCCGACAGCCTGCGTTTCGTGGAGGAGCAGCTGGAGCACTCCAACGTGCGCCTGCAGGGCCTGGCGGCGGAGCTGGACACCCTGCGCCGCTACCACCGCCAGGTGCTGCACGAACTGCCCCTGGGGGTCTGCTCCCTGACCCCCGGCGGCGAGATCATCATCTGGAACAGCGCCATGGGACTGATCTCCGGCATCCCCAGCCGCGACGCCGTGGGCCAGGAGCTGCGCCTGCTGGGCGATCCCTGGCACGGCATCCTGCGCGGCTTCCTGCAGGGCGACGACAAGCACCTCTACAAGCTGCAGATCAACCTCCAGGGCCGCAGCCGCTGGATCAACCTGCACAAGTCGGAGATCGAGGCCCCCGGTGCCCTCAATCCCGGCGCCGTGGTGGGCGGCACCGTGATCCTGGTGGAGGACCTCACCGAACTGCACACCCTGGAGAGCGAAGTGGCCCACAACAACCGCCTGGCCTCCATCGGCCGGCTGGCCGCCGGGGTGGCCCACGAGATCGGCAATCCGCTCACCGGCATCGCCTCCCTCGCCCAGAACCTGCACTACGAGCCCGACGAGTCGGAACGTGAGCTCAGCGCCCAGCAGATCCTCGAGCAGACCCGGCGCATCAACAACATCGTGCAGAGCCTGATCACCTTCAGCCACACCGGCGAGGTGCCCAGCACCGCCATGGGCGCGGTGGACATCAAGATCTGCGTGGACGAGGCCATGCAGCTGGTGCAGCTGAGCGACACCGCCCGGGCGCACCTGTTCGAGAACCGCCTGCCCCCGGGAATCACCGTGCGCGGCAGCCACCAGAAGCTGCTGCAGGTGTTCGTCAACCTGATCAACAACGCCATGCAGGCCTCGGGACCCGGCGACCGTATCCGCATCCAGGGTGAGGCCACGGCAGGCTTCGCCGAGATCCTGGTGGAGGACGAAGGCACCGGCATCCCCGAGACCCTGCTCGACCGGGTCTTCGAACCCTTCTTCACCACCAAGCCGCCGGGCGAGGGCACCGGGCTCGGCCTGTCCGTGGTCTACAGCATCATCCAGGACCACGGCGGCGCCGTGTACGTGGACAACCTGCCCCAGGGCGGCGCCTGCTTCACCCTGCGCCTGCCCCTGAGCACGACGCCCAGGCTGCGCGCCAGCGGCTGACACACACCCATGCACGAACCCATTGAACGGCCATGAAACGCATACACATCGTCGAGGATGAAGAGGTCATCCGCCGCGCCCTGCACCGGCTCCTGGAGCGGGAGGGCTACCAGGTCAGCGCCAGCGCCACCCTGGGCGAGGCCCGCACCGCCTGCCAGGACGGGGTGGACCTGGTGATCAGCGATCTGCGCCTGCCCGACGGCGAGGGCACCGCCATGGTGGAGGCCTGCCCGGACACCCCGGTGCTGATCATGACCAGCTATGCCAGCGTGCGCTCTGCCGTGGAAGCCATGAAGCAGGGCGCCGCGGACTACATCGCCAAGCCCTTCGACCATGACGAGATGCTGCTGTGCGTGGACCGCATCCTCAAGCAACGCCGCCTGGAACAGGAGAACGCCCGCCTGCGCGAGGACCTGGAGGCGGTCTACCCGGTCAAGGGCATGGTGGGCCACTCGCCGGCCATGCGCGCCGTGTGCGCCACCGTGGAGAAGGTGGCCCCCACGGACACCACGGTGCTGATCCGAGGCGAGTCCGGCACCGGCAAGGAGCTGGTGGCCCGGGCCCTGCACGACAAGAGCCCCCGGGCCCAGGCGCCCATCATCGCGGTCAACTGCGCCACCATCCCCGAGGGCCTGGTGGAATCGGAACTGTTCGGCCACGAGAAGGGCGCTTTCACCGGTGCCGCCCGCGCCCACCGGGGCCTGGTGGAGGCCGCCGACGGCGGCACCCTGTTCCTGGATGAGATCGGCGAGCTGACCACCGCCGCCCAGTCCCGGCTGCTGCGCGTGCTCCAGGACGGGGAGATCCGCCGGGTGGGCGCCACCGACAGCCGCCGGGTGGACGTGCGCCTGGTCGCCGCCACCCACCGGGACCTGGAGCAGATGGTGCGCGACGGGCGCTTCCGGGATGACCTCTACTACCGGCTCAAGGTCATGGAGATCACCCTGCCGCCGCTGCGGGACCGGCGCGAGGACATCCCCATCCTGGCCCGCTTCCTGCTCGACAAGGCCTGCCAGCGCCTGCGCCGCAGCCCCCCTGGACTCACCGACGAGGCGCTCGCCTCACTGACCCGTCATGACTGGCCCGGCAACGTGCGCGAACTGGAAAATGCCATCGAGCGGGCCGTGATCCTGGCCGTCGGCCAGGACATCACCCCCCAGCACCTGGCACTGACCGGCCAGGACCCGTCCAGCGCCGGGGCCGAACTGAGCCTGGACGCCTATTTCCGCCAGTTCGTGCTGGACAACCAGGGCCACATGACCGAGACCGAGCTGGCGCGTCGCCTGGGCATCAGCCGCAAGGCCCTGTGGGAGCGCAGGACGCGCATGGGGATACCCCGCAAGGCGGGGTAAGTGGCTAGTGGCTAGTGGCTAGTGGCTAGTGGCTAGTGGCTAGTGGCTAGTGGCTAGTGGCTAGTGGCTAGTGGCAAGAAAACACTGGTCACTCGTGGAAAGCAATCACCACGTCTTCCACACCGGAAATGGCCGTGAACAGGGCACGACTGAGGCGCTCCAGGAGGAGCGCCTGGGGTTCGTCCGCCACACCGAACTCGGCGATCAAGCCGCCTTCCTTGCCTTCATGCTCGTAAACGAGCACATGATCCGGGTGGCTGCTCAAACCCTCCACGACACCGCGCAATTGCAGTTGCTGCTGTTCGTTGACCGGACCACGGCTGATGAGATGGGCCTTGACGTGCATTGCAATCCCCCCGGGGCAGCTTGATGGAATCACCCACTGGGTAAGCTAAACACTGTTCATGACAGCCGGATGTCGCCACCGACCCACCCGCCGTCAACTACACTCAGTCCAGATCCTGTCATGAGGAAATGTCGCCATGACCACGATGCTGCCTGATGCCATCGAACGGGAACGGGAAACCCTGCTGGAGGCCTCCATGAAGCTGTTGCGCCGGCAGGGCTTCGAGCAGTTCGAGGCCCATGAGTTGCCGGGCCACCCGCAACCGGAGCCGGTCACCGTGCCGGTGCTCAACATCCACATCACCCCCGACCTGCGCGCCTTCCACCCCGAGCAGGGCACCCTGCTCGGGGTGGTGGAGCCGGAGACCGACCTGGGTGAGGAGGCCTGCGGTCGCCGCTGGCAGGGGCTGGCCGCCTGGGCGGAGAAACACCAGGCCCGGCTGCAGGTCTTCGTCCACGAGGAGGACAAGACCCGCGCCCGAGACATCGCGCGCCACTGGCACCTGGACGAGGCCATCATCCAGCCGGTGCCGAGGCACTGATTCAAGGCGATTCAAAGGGGCAGATTCAAGATTCAAAGGGCATGCCCGCCCACACAGCTTTGAATCTTGAATCTTGAATCTTGAATTGCAATCCACCCGTTACCATCAGTAACACTTTGTTACCCGAGGTAACACCCGCAGCCCGTCACGGAGGGCCAAGCTGCTGATTTACGGGGAAACACTCGCCCGGCATGGAACCTGCATTTTGCAGTGGAATTCCACCCAGGTCCTGCCATGAGCGAGCCGAGCCACAGCCACGCAGAAGCACACGATCGCCAGGCGGGCGTCCTGCTGCCGGTGCTCGAGTTCCTGCGTCGCCATGCGCCCTTCGACCAGGTGGAGCCGGAGCACCTGGAATTCCTGGCCAAGCGGCTCAAGCTGACCTTCTACGCCCGGGGCGAGAAGATCACCGACCCCAAGGGCGGCCCCGCCTCGCGCTTCTACATCATCAAGCAGGGCCGGGTGCGGGGGGAGACTCCCAGCGAGGACGAACAGATCTCCGGCAACGCCTGGGAACTGGTGCCCGGGGAATGCTTCCCCATCGGCGCCCTGCTCTCCCGCCGCCCGGTGCGCACCGTGCACCGGGCCGCCGAGGACACCTTCTGTTTCGAGCTGGAGCGCGATGACTTCCTGCAGCTCAATAAGCTCTCCCCGGAATTCAACGACTTCTGCACCCGCCGCCTGGCGAGCCTGCTGGACCAGGTGCATCGCCAGGTGCAGGCCAGCGCCGCCACCACCGGCCCCGGCGGCGACACCTCCCTGAACATCACCCTGGGTGAACGCCTGCGCCGTGAACCGGTGTCCTGCCTGCCCACCACGCCCATCCGCGAGGCCCTGGAGACCATGGAGCGGGAGAACGTGGGCAGCATCGTCATCGTGGACGAGCACATGCACCCGCTGGGCGTGTTCACCCTGCACGATCTGCTGTCCCGGGTGGCCCTGCCGGGCCGCCGCATGGACGAACCCATGGGCGAGGTGATGAGCCCGGAGCCCATCACCCTGCCGCCCTCGGCCTTCGCCTTCGAGGCCGCCATGCTCATGGCCAACCACGGCTTTCACCACGTGTGCGTGGTGGAGCGCGGCCGCCTCAAGGGGGTGATCTCGGAGCGGGACCTATTCTCCCTGCAGCGAGTGGGCCTGGTGAATCTGAGCCGTGCCATCGCCCACGCCGACGACATCCCCGCCCTGGCCGCCCTGGGGGGCGACATCCAGCAGCTGATCACCCAGATGATCGCCCAGGGCGCCCAGGTGGCGCAGATCACCCAGATCATCACCCTGCTCAACGACCACATCACCCGGCGCATCATCGACATCTGCACCCGGGAGTTCCCGCCCCCGCCGGTGCCCTTCACCTGGATGGCCTTCGGCAGCGAGGGACGCCAGGAACAGACCCTCAAGACCGATCAGGACAACGGCATCATCTTCGAGGTCCCCGAGGGCAAGTCCGCCGAGGACATCCGCCAGACCCTGCTGCCCGTCGCCCGGCGCATCAACGAGGCCCTGGACCAGTGCGGCTACCCCCTGTGCCCCGGCAACATCATGGCCAGCAATCCGGAGTGCTGCCTGAGCACGACGGAGTGGCGCGAGCGCTTTTCCCGCTGGGTCGACGGCGGCAACCCGGAGCACCTGCTCAAGGCGAGCATCTTCTTCGACTTCCGCACCATCGAGGGCGACAGCCGCCCGGTGGAGGCCCTGCGCCACTGGCTGACCAGCAAGATGGTGGGCAACTCCCGCTTCCTGCACCTGATGGCGCGCAATGCCCTGCTCAACCGTCCGCCCCTGGGCCTGGTGCGCGACTTCGTGGTCTCCGACGACGCCAAGCACCCCAACACCCTCGATCTCAAGCTCCAGGGGCTGACCCCCTTCGTGGACGGCGCGCGCATCCTGGCGCTCGCCCACCGCATCGAGGAGACCTCCACCCTGGAGCGCCTCAATGCCCTGGCCCGCAGCCAGCACATCACCAAGGGCGAGGCCCAGTCCTGGATTCAGGCCTTCAGCTACATCCAGCTGCTGCGCATGCGCCAGCACCGACGCCAGCAGGCCGCGGGTGAGACGCCCAGCAACCGGGTCAACCCGGACACCCTGAGCGAGCTGGACCGGCGCATCCTCAAGGAGGCCTTCCGCCAGGCGCGCAAGCTGCAGTCGCGCATCACCCTGGACTACCAGCTATGAGTTTCCTGAGCACTCTGTTCGGCAACCACCCCAACCTCGATCCGGGCATCGAGGACCGCCTCGCCCGCTGGCGCGCCCTGCCGGAGCCCTCGGCCCGCACCAGCCTGGACGAGGCCCGCTTCGTGGTCATCGACGTGGAGACCACCGGTCTCGATCTCAGCCGCAGCGAGCTGCTGTCCGTGGGCCTGGTGCCGGTGGGCCCTCATGGGATTGAACTGGGCGGCCTGGACGAGATCGTGCTGCGCCGCGAGGTGACCCGCATCGACAAGGACAACCTGGTGGTGCACGGCATCTCGCCCACGGAATCCGCCGCCGGCGTGGACATCCACGAGGCCCTCTCCAGCGTGCTGGAGCGCATCGGCAAGACCTGGCTGGTGGCCTTCCACGCCGACTTCGATCGCATCATCCTGGGCCGCACCCTGCGCAAGCAGCTGGGCGTGAAGCTGCGCAACCCGTTCCTGGATCTGGCCATGCTGCTGCCCGCCCTCTACAGCGAGGGCACCGCAGGCCTCAAGGGCCTGGACGACTGGCTCGGCCATTTCGCCATCCCCTGCCCGGTGCGCCACCGGGCCTCGGCGGATGCCCTGGTGACGGCGGAACTCCTGCTCCTGGCGCTGGCCGAGGCACGACGCCAGAACCATAACGATCTCAGGGCCCTGGACGGGCTGGCGCAGACCCAGGCGAAGCTGCACCTGATGCGCCACTAAAGACACCACGGTCTCATTCACACATCCGCAAGCAAGGGAGGAGATAGCCACCACAACCAAACCAACATTCAGGAGGACGTCTGATCAACACAACAAGGAAACGGTTGGGTCATAACAAGACGTTTTATTCATAAACAATCGCACAGGAAGGAGTCACACAATGACACTCGACTTGGCACAAAGAGAGGCGCATTGGCGGAAGACCCGCAACCTGATGGTCGTACACCTGGTCATCTGGTTCATCTTCGCCTTCGTAGTCCACTGGTTCGCCCCGGCGCTGAACAACTTCAGCCTGTTCGGCTGGCCGCTGGGCTATTACATGGCAGCACAGGGGGCGCTGGCAGTCTTCGTGATCCAGCTCTTTGCCTTCAACCGTCAGCAGCACGCCATCGACCGTGAATTCGGCGTGGCTGAAGACGAATAAGGGGGAGAAAAGACATGGGCATGCAATGGGAAGGTAAATCCTTCATTGAAAACCTGCCGAAGATCTACGGTGTGTACACCGGTGGATTCCTGGCATTCTTTTTCCTGATGGCCTTTTTTGAACAGATGGGCATGGGCGCGGACACCATCGGCATCCTGTTCGTGGCGTTCACCATCGGTATCTATGCGTTCATCGGTATCCTGTCGAGAACCATGGCGGTGGAGGCCTACTACGTGGCCGGACGCAGCGTGCCTCCGGTGTTCAACGGCATGGCCACCGCGGCGGACTGGATGTCCGGTGCGTCCTTCGTGGCCATGGCGGGCGGCATCTTCATGGGCGGCCATGGCTACATGGCGTTCGTGGTGGGCTGGACCGGCGGCTACATCCTGGTGGCCACGCTGATGGCGCCGTACCTGCGCAAGTTCGGCTGCTACACGGTGCCGGACTTCATCGGTACCCGCTACGGCGGCAAGGTGACCCGCTTCGCGGCGATCCTGGTACTGGTGGTGGCTTCCTTCACCTACGTGACCGCGCAGATCACCGCGACCGGCACCATCGCCGCCCGCGCCCTGCAGATCCCGTTCGCCGTGGGTGTGTGGTTCGGTCTGGCAGGTATCCTGGTGTGCTCCATGCTGGGTGGCATGCGCGCGGTGACCTGGACCCAGGTGGCCCAGTACATCGTGCTGATCATCGCCTACCTGATCCCGATCTTCTGGATGTCCATGGCCCAGGGCTTCGGCCCGCTGCCGCAGCTGATGTACGGCCCGGCGGTGGAGCGCATCATGGACCTGGAGCCGGTGATCGGTGTGGGTACCCTGACCGCCCAGGAGTCGATACGTGGCCTGTCCACGCTGACGCAGCTGCACGCCACGCCGCGTGAAGGCGCCATGGCTGCCTGGCAGTTCGTGACCCTGGTGGCCTGTATGATGATCGGTACGGCTTCCCTGCCGCACATCCTCATGCGCTACTTCACCACGCCCTCCGTGCGTGCTGCCCGTAACTCCGTGGCCTGGTCGCTGTTCTTCATCTTCCTGCTGTACTTCTCGGCCCCTGCTCTGGCCACGTTCAGCAAGCTGTCGATGATCGACCCGAACCTGCCCACGGCCATCATCGGTCAGCCCATCGAGGCTGTGCTGGCTCTGGACTGGATCCAGAAGTGGAGCGCCATCGGCCTGCTGGCTGTTGTCGACAGTAATGGCGACGGCATCCTGCAGATCAACGAGTTCTACCTGAACCCCGACATCATCGTGCTGGCCACGCCTGAAATGGCCGGTCTGCCCTACGTGATCTCGGGTCTGGTAGCCGCGGGTGGTATGGCTGCCGCCATGTCCACCGCCGACGGTCTGCTGCTGGCCATGGCCAACGCCCTGTCCCACGATCTGTACTACAAGATCATCGACCCGAAGGCGGAGACCAAGAAGCGTCTGCTCACCGCCCGCGTGCTGCTGATCGTGATCGGTGCCGGCGGCGCGCTGGTGGCGAGTATGCAGCTCACCGGTATCCTCGGTGCGGTGGCCTGGGCATTCTGCTTCGCCATGTCGGGCCTGTTCTTCCCGCTCGTGCTTGGCGTGTGGTGGAAACGGGCCAACCGGCAGGGTGCGCTGGCAGGTATGCTGGTGGGTCTGTTCGTGGGCTGGTGGTACCTCGTCGCGGTGCGTAACCCCGATGCCTGGTACGGCATCTCCGCCCCGTGGCTGGGCCTCAACGACCTGCGCTTCGGCATCGTCGGCATCACCGCGAGCCTGATCGCCATGGTCGTGGTGACCCTGCTGACACCTGCGCCTGATGCTGAGACTCAGGCCATGGTGGATGAAGTGCGTATCCCGCGCGGCGAAACCATCATCCCTTCCAAGGGCTGATGCGCCGGAAGTGCTGACCTTCGTGGTCAGTGTATGAGGGCCGGGGCGAGGCGACTCGCCCCGGCTTTTTTCTGAACACCCCGTGGGGTACCATCCCCGCCGGTAACCCGGATTCGACTATTACTCATGTTGATTGATCAAATTCCCCTCTGGGCAGTCATCCTCGACTACCTCCTCGGCATGATCATGTGGACCCTGATCGGCCGTTCCGGCATGCGTCTGTTCCTGCCCGAGGACAGCAAATTCTTCTTCAGCCGCTTCTTCATCCGGGTCACGGACCCGCTGCTGCGGCTGTTCAGACCCATCACGCCCGGCTTCCTGATCCCGATCATGGTGCCCCTGTACGTGGCGTGGTTCTTCTTCATGATCCGTTTCTACCTGATGCCCTGGCTGCTGGGCTATTCGGTCATGGGCATGCTGTCCTTCCCGCTGGAAGGCGAGATCGCCCGCGGCATCTACTATCTGTTCAGCCAGTTCCTGAACTGAGCACACGCGGGACGCCCGCAGACGGGCACGACTGCGGTATCAGGGAAGTTTGAGGGATTGCCTGGCGGACCTGAGGGTCCGGTTGACGGGCTTCAGGGCAGCATGGAGGTGGGCGCGCCGGGACCTGACGGGGCGTTCTCGACCTGGGCGAGCACCGCCTGGGCATTCAGCAGTTCTCGCATATCCCGCCGAATCTCCTGCCAGTGGAAGCGCACCGAGTTGCGCACGATCTCGTCATCGAGCGCCTTCAGTTCCTCGACGATGGGCGCATACTTCACCAGTCCCTCGGGGCTCTCCACGAATACCGACTCGTCGTCGGTCACGTCACGCCAGACACTGGCGCGCACCCGTGCCATGACCCGCTCGGCATGGGCGGGGTATTCCTCGCCGGCATCCTCCGGCACGCCCGTCTCGTCCAGGATGGACTGCACCAGTTCCTCCATGAAGCGCCCCACGTCCACGGACGAACCCGGTGCCTTCAGACGCAGCATCCCGCCCGCATACACCGACAGGTCCGAGAGGCAGGCCAGGAACATGTGCCACTTGGCGATGTTGATGGACACCACGAAGGGATCGTCATCGAACAGCTCCGGATAGCGCATCCCGGCGCGGGTGCGCAGGTAGCCATACAGGGAGGTCTGGGCGATGTAGCTTGCGCGGGTCTGCACGAAATGGCGCAGCCCGGCGGGGTCGACGATGGGTGCCTTGTTGCGCCGGGCCCCGGCGAAGAGGTATTCGTGCAGCACTTGCCAGAGACCGGTGACGCGGCCGAGAAGCGAGGACTGTGTGGGGGTTCGGGTAGTCATGATCGATGCTGGTTCGCGGCTCTGAATTTGGCGGGCTCGCCCCGGGGCGGCGTTACTCAGCGACCGTAGCGGCAAACCCTGCCCGAGGTCAAGAAACACACGCCGAGCCGGTCCGCAGCCGGCATCCGGCGTGTTATCCTAAATCAATTCATATGTATGTATCCTTGGCATCAGCCCCCGGGCTGACGCACCCCATAACAAGACCGGTGAACCGAGCTTTCCCGAAAGCCCTGCATAACACGAGGAGAGAGGCCCATGTCTGAAGTCAAAGTCCACGAGATCCCCGAGGCGTTCGCCGCCCAGGCCCACGTCAACGCCCAGCAGTACCAGGAGATGTACCAGCGCTCCGTGGACGACCCGGAGGGCTTCTGGTCAGAGCAGGCCGACAAATACGTCACCTGGTTCAAGAAGTGGGACAAGGTGCTGGACTGGTCCTTCGCCGGCGACGTGCACATCCGCTGGTTCGAGGGCGCCAAGCTCAACGTCTCCTACAACTGCCTGGATCGCCACCTGGAGACCCGCGGCGACCAGCCCGCCATCATCTGGGAGGGGGATGATCCCAACGAGGACCGCACCCTCACCTACCGGGAGCTGCACGCCGAGGTCAGCCGCTTCGCCAATGTGCTCAAGTCACGCGGCGTGAAGAAGGGCGACCGGGTCTCCATCTACATGCCCATGATCCCCGAGGCGGCCGTGGCCATGCTGGCCTGCACCCGCATCGGTGCCATCCATTCCGTGGTGTTCGGCGGTTTCTCCCCCGACGCCCTGCGCGACCGCATCCAGGACTCCGACTGCCAGGTGGTGATCACCTCCGACCAGAGCCTGCGCGGCGGCAAGAAGGTGCCGCTCAAGGCCAACGCCGACAAGGCCATCGCCCAGTGTCCCAACGTGCACACCTGCATTGTGGTCAAGCGCGGCGGCGAGCAGGTGAACTGGCATGATGATCGTGACGTCTGGTACCACGAGGCCATGAAGGAGGCCTCCGCCGAGTGTCCGCCGGAGGAGATGAACGCCGAGGACCCGCTGTTCATCCTCTACACCTCCGGCTCCACCGGCAAACCCAAGGGCGTGCTGCACACCACCGGCGGCTACCTGCTGCAGGCGGCCATGACCCACAAGCTGGTCTTCGACTACAAGGACGGTGAGACCTACTGGTGCACCGCCGACGTGGGCTGGGTCACCGGCCACACCTACATCGTCTACGGCCCGCTGGCCAACGGCGCGCGCTCGCTGATGTTCGAGGGCATCCCCACCTACCCCGACACCGGACGCTTCTGGCAGGTGTGCGACAAGCACAAGGTGTCCACCTTCTACACCGCGCCCACAGCCATCCGCATGCTCATGGGCGCGGGAGACGACTTCGTCAAGAAGCACAAGCGTTCGTCCCTGCGCCTGCTGGGCACCGTGGGCGAGCCCATCAACCCCGAGGCCTGGGAGTGGTATTACCGGGTGGTGGGCGACGAGCGCTGCCCGATCGTGGACACCTGGTGGCAGACCGAGACCGGCGGCCACATGATCACCCCCCTGCCCGGTGCCACCAGGCTCAAGGCCGGATCCGCCACCCATCCCTTCTTCGGCGTGCAGCCGGTGCTGCTGGATGATCAGGGCAAGGAGATCACCGGCAATCCCGCCACCGGCAACCTGTGCATCAAGCATCCCTGGCCGGGGATGATGCGCACGGTCTACGGCGATCATCCCCGCTTCATCGAGACCTACTTCAAGCTCTATCCCGGCTATTACTTCTCCGGTGACGGCGCGCGCCGGGACGAGGAAGGCTATTACTGGATCACCGGCCGCGTGGACGACGTGCTCAACGTCTCCGGCCACCGCCTCGGCACCGCCGAGATCGAATCCGCCCTGGTGCTGCATCCCAAGGTGGCCGAGGCCGCCGTGGTGGGCTATCCCCACGAGATCACCGGCCAGGGCATCTACGCCTACGTCACGCTGATGGCCGGCGAACAGGGCAGCGAGGAGCTGAAGAAGGAACTGGTCAACCTGGTGCGCGAGGAGATCGGCCCCATCGCCAAGGTCAACCTGCTGCAGTTCGCCCCGGGCCTGCCCAAGACCCGTTCCGGCAAGATCATGCGCCGCATCCTGCGCAAGATCGCCGCCAACGAACTGGACAACCTGGGTGATACCTCGACCCTGGCCGATCCCGGCGTGGTGGACAACCTGATCGACAATCGCCTCAATAAGTAGGAAGGCGCGGAGACAAGAGGCAAGTTGCTAGAGGCAAGAAAAAGCCCCGGGTTCTACCCGGGGCTTTTTTGCGTACAGCTATTTCGATAATGAGGCAGCGCGGCTGATTCGGCCCGGGGTCGGGCCTACTACAGTAACCGTAGGAGCGGCGACCCCGCCGCGAACCACCTCAGCCGGCAGCACCTATTCGAAGTGATAGACCGTGGTCTCTCCTGCAAGCACCTCTACCACCTCACCTTCGAGCAGACGCACCAGGATCTCCGACTCGTTGTCATATTCCTCCGGATCATCCTGATCCGCATCGCAGGTGAATGCCGGCAGGTAATACCCCGACGGCAGGAAACCCACCTCGTAGAAGCCATAACCGGCCTGATCCCCTTCCGTCGCGATGCTCACCACGGTGGTGGTCACGGGTGTCCGGTCCTCGGGACCACCCACGTCTGCCGGCACGGTCACGTCCCCGTCGTAGACATAGACCGCCGGAAAACAGGCCTCACGCTCGCCCTGAGCCGCGGCAATGACACCGGGTGAATGCTGCCGGCGATGGCGCCGGAGAGCTCTGTCTCCACCAGCCTGAGAGCCGGCCTGAGCAGGCAGGTACCTCCTTGTCCACGCGGGCAGACCACGGCCTTCATGAGATCGAAGTCGATGGTATAAGCCGCATGGCCATCCTCGGGCACCGTGAAACCGCTCACCAGTTTCAGCCCGGTCTGATCACCACTGGGCACCCGCAGGGGATCGGCAATGCCATTCCTGAGAATGTAGGAGTAATCGTTGTTGTCGCTGATCACGTAGAGGCGGATCCACTCATAGCGCCCGGCCGGCACGGTTTCACCGTCCAGCAACACCTCGTGCAGGGAGCCGGTCAGTGCCAGGAGGTCGATCTCCCGGGGTTCCTCAAACAGAAACTCTATCGCAGCACCGGACTCGGGCTTCACGGCAACCCCAGTGAAACTCACCACCACCTTCTCGGCGGAGGCCACCGGCGCATCGGTCACCGACAGGGTCAGCTGCCCCGTGCCGCCGGAGGTCCCCCCACCGCCGCCCAGGCAGGCGGTCAGAAGCAGGGCCGAAGCGGCCAGGAGCGCGGATTTGGGTAGGATCGATGTCATGCGACACCTCGCAGTTCAGATGGATTGTCATCACATAACATAGTCAAGAACCCTGCCCTCAGCCCTGACCACCATCACGTTCCTCGTGCCTCCCCCTCTTGTCTCCTGCATCTTGTATCTTGTATCTCCCTTTCATTGACCCACCGCCCCCGTCCCGCCTACCATTTCCAACTCACCATTCCACCTTTCCCCGACCCGCTCACATGACCTACTGCGTCGCCATCGCCCTGGACGAGGGGCTGATCTTTGCCTCCGACTCCCGCACCAATGCCGGCGCGGACCAGGTGAGCACCTACAGCAAGATGCACACCTTCGACGTGGAGGGGGAGCGGGTGTTCGTGATGCTGGCGGCGGGCAACCTGGCCACCACCCAGGCGGTACTCAACCAGATGCGGCGGGACATGGAGGACGGCGCCGAGGAGAGCCTCTACACCGTGACCCACATGGCCGAGGCGGCCGCCTACGTGGGCCGTCTCAACCGCCAGGAACAGGAAAAGCACACCGACGCCCTGTCCAAGGCAGGCTTCACGCCGGATGCGACCTTCATCCTGGGCGGGCAGATCGAAGGCGAGCCGCCGGAGATCTTCATGGTCTATCCCCAGGGCAACTTCATCACCACCTCATCCCACACGCCCTTCCTGCAGATCGGCGAGAGCAAGTACGGCAAGCCCATCCTGGACCGCATCATCGAGCCCTCCACCCCCCTGGGCGACGCCACCCGCTGTGCCCTTGTGTCCATCGATTCCACCATGCGCTCCAACGTCACCGTGGGCCCGCCCATCGAGGTGCTGATCTACGAGAAGGACAAGCTGGCCTTCGACCATTACCTGTGCCTGGAAACCGACGACGACTATCTGCTGACCCTCAAGCGGGCCTGGGACGAGAACATCAAGAAGGCCTTCCGGGAACTGCCCCGTTTCGACTGGGAGGCGGCCCAGGGCCGCAAGCGCCGCGGCACCCAGGTGAGCGCGAAAAAGAAGAAGACGGTGAAAAAGAAAAAGTAGGAAGTGTGAATTGGGAAGTAAGAATTTCACTTCGTACTTCCCAATTCACACTTCCCACTTCAATCAGCTTTCAGCAGTCACGTCCACCGCCACGCTCAAGCCGTGGCTCTCCCCGCCCCCGAACAGCACCCCCTTGAGCGGCGCCACGTCCGTGTAGTCCCGACCCCAGGCCAGGGTGATGTGGCGATCCATGGGCACCAGGTTGTTGGTGGGGTCGAAATCCAGCCAGCCCCGCTCCGGATCGAACACCGAGAACCAGGCGTGGGAGGCATCCGCCCCTTGCAGCTTCTCCTGGCCCGGCGGCGGCCGGGTCTCCAGGTAGCCGCTCACGTAGCGGGCCGCCAGGCCCATGGCGCGCAGGCAGCCAATGGCCAGGTGGGCGAAGTCCTGACAGACCCCCTTGCGATGCTCCAGCACGGTCTCAAGCGGCGTGCTGACCGTGGTGAAGCCGGGGTCGTATTCGAAATCCCCGTGGATGCGGGCCATCAGGTCCGCCACCGCCTCGCCCAGGGGCCGACCAGGCCCAAACGAGGGCCGGGCGTAGTCCGCCAGGTCCTCCAGGGTGGGGATACGCGGCGATTCCAGCCGGTAGGGACGCGCCTCCAGCATCGCCTCGCTGAGCTCCGTGTCCAGCCGCTGCCGGGCCTCGTCCCAGGGCGTGTCGCGCCCGAGATCCAGCTGCCCGATCTCGGGCAGCACCTCCACCAGACTTTCGGCCACCACCCTCAGCAGGATGTGAGGCTGCTCGATGGTGAGGAAACTCACCCGGTTGCCGAAGAAATCCTCCCGCTCGCTGCGATAGGCGGCGCCCGGTTCACAGCTCACCGAGGCCTGCACGCATCGTTGCCGGGTGGTGGAGCGCGGATTGAGCCGGGCCTCGTTGTGGCACAGGCTCACCGTCTCCGGGTAGCTGTATTCGGTCACATGGCGGATGCGGTATCTCATCGCCACCTCAGGACTGCAGCGGATGCTGGCTGTGGGCAAAGGCGAAGTACTGGGCCACCAGGGCCTCGGAGGCCTGGCTCAGCAGGTAGACCTGACGGCTCAGCAACTGGTCCAGATCCCGGCGCAGGCCGCTGTCTCCATCCACCCGGGCCAGGGTGGGAGACTCGGCCAGGCGCAGGGCGCTGAGCGCCTCCACCAGGGGGCGTGCCGCAGCGGACAGCCGGCCGCTGCCCGGCTGATCCGGCAGGGCCCGTACGTGCTGCTCCAGGTGCTCCAGCTGGAACATCAGGGAGCGCGGGTTGGCAGGCTCCAGCAGGAGCAGGTCCAGGACCCGCGAAGGCTCCGGCGGCGCCCGGTGGCCGGTACGATAGGCCGCGAGGCTCTCGCCCCAGGCCAGCACCGCCTCCAGCAGCAGCCCCTCGGCCACCGACTCGTGGCGGGCCACCAGGGTGGCTCGCAGCAGGTTCGACAGCAGCAGGGCGCGTTCCAGGCGCCGGCCGGCATCCAGGAACAGCCAGCCGGTCTGGCGCAGGGTGCTCTCCTGGGCCAGACCCGCCAGGGCCAACAACCGGGTCACCACCTCGTCCATGGGTTCGCGCAGTTGCTCCGGATCCTTGCTCGCCGGGCAATTCAGGCCACGGGTCTGGTCGCGCAGGGCCGCGAGCACCCGCCAGCTGTCCCCGGACACCCGGTCGCGCAGGGCGTAGGCGGACTGGAACAGTGCGTTCAAAGTGAAGCGCAGGCTGCCTGGACGCTGGGCATCGGTGATCAGGGCGCAGAGCTCTGCCTCGGGGGCGGCCAGACGCTCCGACGCACCCGGTCCCACGAAACCGGGATAGCAGGTGGTCAGATGGGTCAGGGTCCGCAGCAGGGTGTGCAGGGCCGCGTCCTCGTGGGGCGCGGGCAGTTCCTGGGCCAGGCGACGGCGTTTGAGAGCCACCCGCAGCAGGCGCAGGGTGGCCTCGGCGCGCTCCGCATAGCGGCCCAGCCAGAACAGGTTCTCCGCCACGCGGCTGGGCAGGGAGGCCTGCATCCCCAGCACCGAGCCCTCGGCCAGGCCCTCGGAGAGCACCGGGCCGGCCACGGGTTCCGGCTCCGAGGCCAGCACCCAGGTGTCCTTGCTGAGCCCCCCTTCCTGGTTGGAGACCACCATGTCCCCGGCCCGGCCCGCCACCCGGGTGAGCCCCCCGGGCATGACCACGTAGTCGTCCTCCCGGGCACACAGGAAGGCGCGTACAGCCCCGTGGCGGGCCTCCAGGCCGCCGTCCTCCGCCAGCACCGGCACGGTAGAGAGGCTGACCTGATCCTGGCCCACGTAACGTTCCGGATGGGTCTGGATGCGCACCCCGAGGGCCTCCCGTTCAGCCCGGGACAGCAGGGCCGCAAACACCGGCCGGCCTGCCGCTTCGGAGCGGTCCACGGAGCGCACCACCAGTCGCTCCAGGTTGGCCAGCACGTGCGCCCTGCCCAGCCGCTCCCCGCACCACCAGGTCTGCACGCCGGGCAGCAGGGGGTCCTGGCCGAGGAAATGGCGCGCGATGGCGGGCAGGAACGCGGCCAGGGCCGGGGATTCCAGCAGGCCCGAGCCCAGGGGATTGGCCACCGCCACCCGGCCCCGGCGCACCGCCTCCAGCAGGCCGGCCACCCCGAGCCGGGAGTCCTGGTTCAGGGCCAGGGGATCGCAGAAGGCATCGTCCACCCGGCGCAGGATCACGTCCACCGGCTCCAGGCCGCCCAGGGAACGCAGCCAGACCCGTCCCCCGGAGACCACCAGGTCCTGGCCCTGCACCAGGGTGTAGCCCAGGTAGCCAGCCAGGTAGACGTGCTCGAACCAGGTCTCGTTGAGCGGCCCCGGGGACAGCAGCACCACCCGCGGCTCCACGTCGCGCCGGGGCGAGAGCGCCGCCAGGCGGGCGCGCAGGGCCTGGAAGAAGCCCGTGAGCCGGTGCACGCCCGCATCCCGGTACAGGCTCGGGAACACCCGGGACAGCACCACCCGGTTCTCCAGGGCATAGCCCGCCCCCGAGGGCACCTGGGTGCGGTCCCCCAGCACCCAGAGCTGGCCGTCGGGACCTCGGGCCAGGTCTGAGGCGTAGAGGCTCAGGGCGTGTTCCGGCAGGGGCAGGTCGTCACAGGCGTGCAGGAAGCCCGGCTGGCCGAACACCAGTTCGGGGGGCAGCAGGCCCTTGCGGATCAAGGTGCGGGGACCGTAGAGATCCCGGAGCACCAGGTTGAGCAGTTCCGCCCGCTGGATCAGGCCGGTCTCGATGCCCGCCCACTCGCCGCTGTCCATGAGCAAGGGCAGCGGATCCAGGGGCCAGGGCCGTTCCATGCCCTGGGGATCGGAGTAGACGTTGTAGGTGACCCCGTTGTCCCGAAGCAGGCGCCGCGCCTCCGCCGCCCGGGCAAGCAGCCCGTCGCGCCCCAGGGCCTCCAGGGACTCCATCACCCCCGCCCAGTGGGGCCGGGGCGTGCCCGGCGCCAGGCACAGCTCGTCGTACGCATCCCCGGGGGGCGCGTAGCGTTCATGCAGCAACTGGCGATCGTCGGGGCTGGCGGACATTCGCTACTAAGGATGATGGCTGATGGATTATGGATGAAGGATAAACCACATCACGGGATCGGGTCCTGCCTGGCACTGCTGTCAACGCAAAGGTCGCAGAGACGCAGAGAACGCAAAGAAAGTCGGAATAGGGATCAAAACCGGCCGGGTATGGCTTGGCTTCACCCTTCAGAATCTTTGCGCCCTCTGCGTCTCTGCGTACTCCGCGTTAACAACAGTGCTAAACCGAAGGCGGCCGACGCAGATCCAGCGTGCAGGGATACTCCGGGTCGGGCCGCTCGGTGGGCGGGGCCATGGGGCCCAGAAGGCTGCCCTCGGGGTGAAATTGCGCCAGGGAGCGCAGGGCCGGCGGCGGCTGCAGGGTGCCGGGGGTGTGGCCGTGGTCCCAGAAGCGGGTGATGCGCCGGGCCTCGGCCTCGAAGGCGTTGACCGGGAAGACGTCGTAGTTGCGTCCGCCCGGGTGGGAGACGTGGTAGGTGCAGCCACCGATGGCCCGGCCGTTCCAGGTGTCGATCAGGTCGAACACCAGGGGTGCGTGCACGCCGATGTTGGGGTGCAGGGCCGAGGGCGGCTGCCAGGCCCGGTAGCGTACACCGGCCACGTACTCGCCGTGGGTGCCGGTAGACTGCAGGGGCACACGCCGGCCGTTGCAGGCCAGCACGTAGCGGCCCTCGGTGAGGCCGGTCACGCGCACCTGCAGGCGCTCCACGGAGGAGTCCACGTAGCGTGCCGTGCCCGCCGTCGTCACCTCCTCGCCCAGCACGTGCCAGGGCTCCAGCGCCATGCGCAGCTCGATCTGGATGTCGCCGATGCTGACCCGCCCGTAATGGGGGAAGCGGAACTCGGAGAACGGCGCCAGCCAGTCCGCCTGGAAGGGGTAACCGGCGCGGTTGAGGTGTTCCACCACCTGGGCCATGTCCCGCTCCACGAAGTGGGGCAGCATGAAGCGGTCGTGCAGGGCCGTGCCCCAGCGCACCAGGCGATGACGGTAGGGCTCGCGCCAGAAGCAGGCCACCAGGGACCGCAGCAGCAGCATCTGCACCAGGCTCATGCGCGCGTGGGGCGGCATCTCGAAGGCGCGCAGCTCAAGGAGGCCCAGGCGCCCCGTGGGGCTGTCCGGGGAGTAGAGCTTGTCGATGCAGAACTCGGCCCGGTGGGTGTTGCCGGTGATGTCCACCAGCAGGTTGCGAAACAGCCGGTCCACCAGCCAGGGACGGGGCTCCTCGCCTTGCGGCAACTGCGACAGGGCGATCTCCAGCTCGTAGAGGGACTCGTTGCGCGCCTCGTCGATGCGTGGCGCCTGGCTGGTGGGGCCGATGAACATGCCGGAGAACAGGTAGGAGAGCCCCGGGTGGTGCTGCCAGAAGCTCACCAGTGAGCCCAGCAGGTCCGGACGGCGCAGCAGCGGGCTGTCCACGGGCGTGGCCGCCCCCAGGGTCACGTGGTTGCCGCCGCCGGTGCCCGTGTGGCGGCCGTCCAGCATGAACTTCTCCGTGCCCAGGCGCGACTGGCGGGCCTCCTCGTAGAGGGCCAGGGTGTTGTCCCGAAGCTTTTCCCAGCTGGCAGCGGGATGGATGTTCACCTCGATCACCCCCGGGTCCGGGGTCACCAGCAGCCGTTCCAGGCGGTTGTCCCGGGGCGGCTCGTAGCCCTCCAGCACCACGGGCAGCCTGAGCTTCGTGGCGGTGGCCTCCACGGCACAGACCAGGTCCAGGTAGTGCTCCAGGAAATTGAGCGGCGGCAGAAACACGTGCAGGCGCCCTTCCCTCGCCTCCACGCACAGGCTGGTGTGGGGCACCTCCGCCCAGCGGGTGTCATCCGGATCATCGCCCGGGGCCTGGGGCTGCAGGCCCGTGTCGGCCCGGGGATCCTCCGGGGCCACCCGCTCGCTGTAGCGCCGGGTCACCTCGCCGAAGTAATCCCCCAGCTCCGGACGCGCCTCGAACAGGCTCGGGGCCTGGGGCTCGTCCCGCTTTGCGGGCGCCACCCAGGGCAGGCTGTCCAGGGGCAGGCGCAGGCCCATGGGGGAATCGCCGGGGATCAGGAACAGCCGGCCGCGGCGAAACGCCCAGACGCCGCTGCGCCAGTGGTCGTGCTCGTGGTCCCAGGTGAGCGGCAGGGCGTAGCCCGCCGGCTCGTCCAGACCCTGGGAGAGGATGCGGGCCAGGCGGCGGCGTTCCGCGGGACTCTTCAGATCCGCCTTCAGGGGATCCCGGTTGACGGGCTCGTTGCCTTCCCGCCACAGGTAGTAGAGGGGGTCCTCGTGACCGGGCACCAGGTAGCTCTCCGGCACGCCCAGGTGCTGCGCCAGTTCCCGGGCGAAGGCCAGGGCCTGGTCGCGGCCGTGGCCGTAGTCCCGGCTGATGTCCGCGAGCCACGCGGGATCCCGCCACACCGGCTCACCGTCCTTGCGCCAGAAACAGCCCAGGGACCAGCGCGGCAGGGGCTCGCCGGGATACCACTTGCCCTGGCCGTGGTGGAACATGCCGCCGGGGCCGAAGCGCCTGAGCAGACGCCCAGCCAGTTCCCGGGCCAGGCGGCGCTTGTGGGGGCCGTCGGCCCGGGTGTTCCACTCGGCGGCCTCCATGTCGTCGATGGACACGAAGGTGGGCTCGCCGCCCATGGTCAGGCGCACGTCGCCATCCAGCAGATCCTGGTCCACCTTGCGGCCCAGGGCATCGATGGCGGCCCACTGGTCGTCGCTGTAGGGCTTGGTGACCCGGGGGTCCTCGTGGATGCGGCTGACCCGGTTCTCGTGCTCGAAGGCTACCTCGCACACCTCGGTGTAGCCGGTGATGGGCGCGGCGCTCAGGGGGCTGGGCGTGCAGGCCAGCGGGATGTGCCCCTCCCCGGCGAACAGCCCCGAGGTGGGATCGAGCCCGATCCATCCGGCCCCGGGCACGAACACCTCGGTCCAGGCGTGCAGGTCGGTGAAGTCCGCCTCCGGTCCCGAGGGGCCGTCCAGGGACTTCTCGTCGGCGGTGAGCTGGACGAGATAACCGGAGACGAAGCGGGCCGCCAGCCCCAGGTGTCGCAGGATCTGCACCAGCAGCCAGGCGGAATCCCGGCAGGAGCCGATGCGCCGGGTGAGCGTCTCCTCGCAGGTCTGCACGCCGGGCTCCATGCGCACGCTGTAGGCGATGTCCTGGTGCAAGCGGCGGTTGAGATCCACCAGGAAATCCACGATGCCGCGGTCGTCGCGCTGGACCTGCTCGAGCCACGCCATGAGCAGGGGACCGCGATCGGTGATCTCCAGATAGGGGATCAACTCCTTGGCCAGGATGCCGTCGTACCCGAAGGGGAAGGTCTCCGCGTACTTCTCCACGAAGAAGTCGAAGGGATTGATGACGGTCATCTCCGCCACCAGGTCCACGGTGACCGAGAGCTCGCGCATGGCCTCCGGGAACACCACCCGGGCGAGCAGGTTGCCGAAGGGGTCCTGCTGCCAGTTGATGAAGTGATCCTTCGGCTGGATGTCCAGGGAGTAGCTGAGGATCGGGGTGCGCGTGTGCACCGCCGGGCGCAGCCGGATCACATGGGGCGAGATCCGCACCCGCCGGTCAAAGCGATACACCGTGCGATGGTTCAGCGCGACTCGAATGGCCATGGGGGCTCCGGTTTTCTATGGCGCGGAAGTGATGACATCTGCCGCAGAGGCGCGGAGACGCAGAGAAAGAAGGGATCTGACAGGATTTACATGATTCACATGATGAATAAGCACGCTTGCACCGCTTTTCGATTAATCCTGTAAATCATGTCAATCCTGTCAAAATACATTCTCTGCGTCTTCGCGCCTCTGCGGCAGATGTTCCTTAGCAAAGACCAAACCGCCGTCTCACGCCGCCCGGTCCAGTCGGAACCAGTTGTCCGCGATGCTGGCATGGGTCTCGGCCATCTCCATCTGGATCTGGTCCAGGAACTGGTGCAGTTCCTCGGGCTTGAGCAGGGTCTCCACCTTGGCGTCCTGCACGTGTCGCTTGACCTGGGCGATGAAGCGCAGCGGCAGTTCGTTGCGCGGCAGGTTGGCGAGACTGGTCTCCACCTCGCCCAGGGCATGAGCGATGGCGCGGGGGAACTGCTTGTCCTGGAGCAGGAACTGGATCACCAGGGCACCGTTTACGCGCCGGCGCACGTGCTGGCGGTACATCTGGAAGCCGCTCACGGATTTCAGGATGTTGATCCACAGCAGGTTCTCGAAGGGCTGCATGTCCTCGTCCTTGCTGAGCAGGCCGATGCCAGCCACGTCCAGCAGGCGCGAACTCATGTCGGCCCGCTCCAGGTTGCGCCCCGCGCGGATGAAATCATAGGCATGGTCGTGGCTCATGGTGCCCGCCAGCAGGCCGGTGATCTGCTGGCAACGGCTGATGATCTCCGAGAGGAAGGCATAGCGGCCGCGCTTGCCCACGCCGGCCTCCGCGTTGGCCTTGCCGAACAGGTACAGCTCGTTGACCGATTCCCAGGCCTCGGAGGGCACCAGGTCCCGGGTGGTGCGCACGTTCTCCCGGGCCCCTGAGAGCGAACTCATGATGGAGCCGGGATTGTCCAGGTCGGCGAGCAGGAACTTGACGCAGTTGCGCTCATCATCCCGCTGGTAGTGATGATCGAAGGCGGCATCACCGCCGGTGGTGGAGACCATGCTCTTCCAGGACAGCTGCACCGAGCGGGGCATGTCCAGGGCCAGGTGGGAGAAGGCCATCACCATGCGCGCGGTGTTCTCGGCACGCTCGATGTAGCGGGCCATCCAGTACAGGCGTTCGGCTACGCGTGAAAGCATCGCTTATGACTCCGTATCCACGATCCAGGTGTCCTTGCTGCCCCCGCCCTGGGAGGAATTGACCACCAGGGAACCCTTGCGCAGGGCCACCCGGGTCAGTCCGCCGGCGGTCACGTCGGTGCGCACCCCCTGGAGGATGAAGGGGCGCAGGTCCACGTGACGGGGCTCCAGGTGTCCGTCGCACAGGGTCGGCGTGGTGGAGATGGCCAGGGTGGGCTGGGCGATGTAATTGCGCGGATCCTTCTTGATCAGGTCGGCGAACTCCGCGCGCTGGCGCTTGCTGGCATGGGGGCCGATCAGCATGCCGTAACCGCCGGACTCGTTGGCGGGTTTGATCACCAGTTCGTCCAGGTGCTTGAGCACGTGCTCGCGCTCGTCGGGGTACATGCAGCGGAAAGTGGGCACGTTGGGGATGATGGGATCCTGGTCCAGGTAGTAGCGGATGATCTCCGGCACGAAGGCGTAGACCACCTTGTCGTCGGCCACGCCCGCCCCGGGCGCATTGGCCAGTGCCACGTTGCCCTTGCGCCAGGCGCGCATCAGGCCGGGCACCCCCAGCATGGAGTCGGGGTTGAAGGCCTCCGGGTCCAGAAACAGGTCATCGACGCGACGGTAGATCACATCCACCCGTTCCAGGCCGCCGATGGTGCGCATGTACACGCAGTCGTCCTCACCCACCAGCAGGTCACTGCCCTCCACCAGTTCCGCGCCCATGCGCTGGGCCAGGAAGGAGTGCTCGAAGTAGGCGGAGTTGTAGATGCCCGGGGTGAGCACCACCACCTCCGGATAATCCAGGGGCCGGGGCGACAGGGAGGCCAGCATGTCGAACAGCTGCGATGGGTATTCGTCCACCGGCAGGATGGAGTAGTTCTCGAACAGTTCCGGGAACACCCGCTTGGTGACCTGGCGGTTCTCCAGCATATAGGAGACCCCCGAAGGCACGCGCAGGTTGTCCTCCAGCACGTATAGGGTGCCGTCCTTGTCGCGCACCAGGTCGGAGCCGCAGATGTGCGCCCAGACCCCGTGGGCCGGCTGGATGCCGACGCACTGCTCACGGAAATTTTTGGACTGGGCCAGCACCTCCTTGGGGAACACCTTGTCCTTGACGATCTTCTGCTCGTTGTAGAGATCGTTGATGAACAGGTTGAGCGCGGTGACCCGCTGCTTGAGGCCCTCCTCCACGCGCATCCATTCCTTGCGCGGGATGATGCGCGGGATAATGTCGAAGGGCCAGGCGCGGTCGATGTTGCCGCCTTCCGTATACACCGTGAAGGTGATGCCCATTTCCACGATGGCATGCTCCGCGGCCGCCTTGCGCTCGTGGATCTCCTCGTCGCTCAGGGAGCGCAGATAGGAGGTCAGTGTGCGGGCTGCTGCGCGGGGATAGCCGGGCGAACTGATCAGTTCGTCGTAGAAGCCGTTGGGGTCGTAACTCTTCCAGTCGATGCTCATGGCTGATCGGATCCGGGTTCGAATGCTCGTGTTTTCACGTTAAGCCCTGAGGCCACGATAAACAAGTGTCCATGCCCCGTGCATCGCCATGGGGATTAGAGAAGCGGCAGACTTTCAGTCACAATCACGATCCGGCATCCGGCGGACAAAGCCTGACAATTTCGCGACGGTCATTTTTTCAGGTGAGGGATATGAATATCGAGATCGAGGGAGCGGACGGCAAGCTGCGCCGTTTTGATGACGATGCCCTGCTGGTGGCCATGGCCGGCGACTATGCCGGGCACAAGCCCCTGGACCTGGGTGAACCCGGTCCCGCCAGTGTGATCAGCGGCGAACCGGGCTACCGCTACCGCAGCGGCGGCGTGGAGGTTGTGCTTACCCGGCGTGAACTGCAGCACCTGGTATTTCACGCCCTGCCCGTCGCCTGGTATCAGCGCCTCAAATCGGCCTGCCCGGAACTGCCGGAGATCGGCGCAACCTTCTACGACGCGAACAGCGGTCGCGCCCTGCAACCCAAGGTCAAGGTGCCACGGGAGGACTGAATGAGCGAGTCACAGGAAAGCCTGGAAGAGAAACTCATCCGCTGGTACCGGCACGAGACCATCCAGGGCAGGAACTGGGCGCCCAGGCTGTTCTGGCTGCCCGATGACAGGGGCGGCCCCTTCGGGACCATGCGGGTGGATGCCTGTGAACTGGAAGTGATCTTCGCCACGATCCTGGGCGAGGCATCGGAGTGTCGGGAGAGGCTGGATCTGGAACAGAACGGCCGGGGAACCTTTCTGGCGGCCAACGCGCGTCGGCATGAACTGCCGCTGCTGACACGAAAGTCATAATTCAAGATTCAAAATTCAAAATTCAAAGGGATTAAACCCAGCCTTTGAATCTTGAATCTTGAATCTTGAATACTCTCTTCACCCCGCCAGCGCCTCTTCACCCACGGTCTGTTCCGCCACTGCCTCACCATTGCGGTAATGCACCAGCTTCCAGTAACCGAACAGATTGGCATTGAGCACGTCGAGGCGATCGAGCCCCGGCAGCCTCGGCAGGGCGTCCAGTTCCATGTCGGTGCGAAAGCCCAGCACCTTGGACAGCGGGCGCAGGGTGCGCTCCATACGGCGGATCACCGGATGACTGGAGGCAAAGTGGTTGATCACCAGCACATCCCCACCGGGTACGCAGACCCGCTGCATCTCCTCCAGCAGGCGCTCCGGGTGGGGCACCACCGAGGCCACGTACATGGCCACCACGCTGTCGAAACTGTTGTCCGGGAAGGCCAGCTGTTCGGCATCCATCTCCAGCAGGGCCTCCACCTGGGGAAGGTCACGGGCCCGTTCCCGGGCGATCTTCAGCATGTCCGGACTGATGTCGATGCCGACCACCCGGGCATCCTCCCGGTAGTCCGGCAGGGACAGCCCCGTACCGACCCCCACCTCCAGGATACGCTGGTTGGGCTCAGTATTGGCGAGCCTGACCGCCATGCGCCGGCCGCCGGAGAAGATGGGGCCGAACAGGGCGTCGTAGGTGCGTGCGTAACGCTTGTAGGCGCTTCGAATGGAAGGCAGATCCATGGCAAACCTTGGGTGAAGGCGTGCCCCTGTTGTACCGGCTCCAGCTCCGGGTTTCAAGGGCCGCCCACTTTTAGAACCGGTCTCAAGTCATGATCCATCCTGCCGATTTCACCCCCGCCTGGTGGCTGCCGGGTGCCCACCTGCAGACCCTGGTCCCCAACCTGCTGCCCCGCCGGGGCGTCGCCCTGCGCCGGGAGCGCCTGGAAATGCCCGACGGGGATTTCCTGGACCTGGACTGGGGTCCTCAACGCGAGGGACCCCTGGTGCTGTTGCTCCATGGTCTGGAGGGCTCCAGCCGCAGCCCCTACGCCGCCGGCCTGATGCGCCGCCTGGCACAGGCCGGCTGCCAGGGTCTGGTGATGCATTTCCGGGGCTGCAGCGGCGAACCGAACCGCCTGCCCCGGGCCTACAGCGCCGGTGAGACCGGCGACATCGCCCACGTGGTGGATCACCTGCGCCGACGGGCACCCGACCGGCCACTCGCGCTGATCGGCGTGTCCCTGGGCGGCAATGCCCTGCTGCGCTGGCTGGGGGATCACGCCACCAGCCCCCGGGTGGATGCCGCCATCGGCATCTCCGTGCCCTTCGATCTGCACCGGGCAGCCGACCGCATGGAACGGGGCCTGTCCCGAATATACCAGTGGCACCTGGTCCGGCAGCTGCGCCGCTCCGTGCTGCGCAAGTGCCGGCGCCTGGACATGCCCCTGGACTGCCGCGAGATCGCCCGGCTGCGGGACTTCCGCAGCTTCGACGATGCGGTGACCGCCCCCCTGGCCGGCTACCGGGACGTGGACGACTACTACACCCGAGCCAGTTGCCGCCCCTGGCTGCGCGGTATCCGGGTACCGACCCTGATCCTGCATGCGCGCAACGATCCCTTCATGACGCCCGACGTCATTCCCGGGGCGGACGAGCTGTCGGATTCGGTTCGGCTCGAGGTGGCCGAGGGGGGTGGGCATGTGGGATTCATGGACAGCCGCGGGCGGTCCTGGCTGGAGCGGCGGTGTGTGGCGTGGTTGGGGGAAAGGTTTGGATACCGTTTCGATCCGACATAGGCTCTCTTGTGTTTCGGCTGAAGTCATAAAGTCAAAGGCTTCCGATCCCCGTTGCCCGGGGCTCGGGTTACTTTTCTTGGACAAGCAAGAAAAGTAACTCGAGCCGGCTGCAAGCCGGATCGAAACGCCTTTGAATTGGACATCGGCTTTCGCCTCGGCTTGAACTCAAATTCCGCCCAAGAACGCGAACACTTCAACCAGACAACCCAACGAACCCAAAATGAAAAGGGGCCCGATCAGGCCCCTTTTCATCACACAACTTCAGAGATCAACCCCTCAGCCAACTTCCTTCATGCTGAGACGAATACGCCCCTGCTTATCCACTTCCAGCACCTTCACCTTCACCAGATCCCCCTCGGTCAGGCGGTCGGAGACACTCTCCACCCGCTCTTCGGAGATCTGGGAGATGTGCACCAGACCGTCGCGGCCGGGCAGGATGGTGACGAAGGCGCCGAAGTCCATGATCTTGACCACGCGGCCCTCGTAGATGCGGCCCACTTCCACGTCGGCGGTGAGCTCCTCGATGCGGCGGCGGGCCTCATCACCGGCGGCCTTGTCCACGGAGGCGATCTTCACGGTACCGTCGTCGGAGATATCGATGCTGGTGCCGGTCTCTTCGGTCAGGGCGCGGATCGTGGCGCCGCCCTTGCCGATCACGTCGCGGATCTTGTCCGGATGGATCTTGAGGGTGGTGAAGCGCGGCGCGTAGGCGGACACCTCCGTGCGGGGCTCGCTGAGCACCGCGTTCATCTTTTCCAGGATGTGCAGACGGCCTTCCTTCGCCTGGGCCAGGGCCTTTTCCATGATCTCGCGGGTGATACCATCGATCTTGATGTCCATCTGCAGGGCGGACACACCGTCCTTGCTGCCGGCCACCTTGAAGTCCATGTCGCCCAGGTGATCCTCGTCACCCAGGATGTCGGAGATCACGGCGAAGGCGTCGCCTTCCTTGATCAGGCCCATGGCGATACCGGCCACGGGGGCCTTCAGGGGCACGCCGGCGTCCATCAGGGCCAGGCTGGTGCCGCACACGGAGGCCATGGAGCTGGAACCGTTGGACTCGGTGATCTCGGAGACCACGCGCAGCACGTAGGGGCATTCCGCCTCGCCGGGCATCACGGCCTGCACACCGCGCTTGGCCAGACGGCCGTGACCGATCTCGCGGCGCTTGGGCGAACCCACCATGCCGGTCTCACCGGTGCAGAAGGGGGGGAAGTTGTAGTGCAGCATGAATCGCTCGCGGCGCTCACCCTCGATGGCCTCGATCAGCTGGGCATCGCGATCCGTGCCCAGGGTGGCCACCACGATGGCCTGGGTCTCGCCACGGGTGAACAGGGCGGAACCATGGGTGCGCGGCAGCACGCCGGTCTTGACGGTGATCGGGCGCACGGTGCGGGTGTCGCGTCCGTCGATGCGGGGCTCGCCCTTGAGCACCCGGCTGCGCACGATGCGTTTTTCCAGGGCGCCGAAGGCACCCTTGACCTTCTCGGCGGAGGGCGCGCCCTCCTCGCCGGTGGCCAGCTTGGCGACCACGGCATCGCGCAGGGCGTTGACCTGCTGGTTACGGGCCTGCTTCTCGGCGATCTGGTAGGCGGCGGTCAGCTCCGCCTCGCAGGCGGCGGCCACGGCTTCCTTGAGCGCCACGTTCTCTTCCGGCGCGACCCAGTCCCAGGCGGGCTTGCCGGCCTCGGCGGCCAGTTCGTTGATCACCTTGATGGCGGCCTGCATCTGCTCATGGCCGTACATCACCGCGCCCAGCATGACCTCCTCGGAGAGCAGCTTCGCCTCGGACTCCACCATGAGCACGGCCTTCTCGGTGCCGGCGACCACCAGGTCCAGATCGGAGTGCTTGAGTTCGGACATGCTCGGATTGAGCACGTAGGCGCCATTCAGGTAACCCACGCGGGCGGCACCGATGGGGCCCTTGAAGGGCAGGCCGGACAGGGCCAGGGCAGCGGAGGCGCCCAGCATGGCCGGGACGTCGGGATCCACCTCGGGGTTCATGGACATCACCGTGGCGATGACCTGCACCTCGTTCATGAAGCCCTTCGGGAACAGCGGCCGGATAGGACGGTCGATCAGCCGGGAGGTCAGGGTCTCCTTCTCGGTGGGACGACCCTCACGCTTGAAGAACCCGCCGGGGATGCGACCCGCGGCATAGGTGCGTTCCTGGTAGTTCACCGTCAGCGGGAAGAAGTCCCGGCCCTGCGCCACGTCCTTCAGACCCACGGCGGTGACCAGCACCACGGTGTCGGCCATGTTGACCAGGACCGCGCCGCTGGCCTGGCGCGCAATCTCTCCGGTTTCGAAGGTGACGGTATGCTGACCGTACTGGAAGGACTTCTTGATGGCTGTCACGGCGACTCCCGGTGTTTCTTCTAGTGTTTTTTAGCGACGCAGACCCAGGCTGCTGACCAGGTCCTGGTAGCGCTGCTGATCCTGGGACTTCAGGTAGTCCAGCAGCTTGCGGCGCTGGTTGACCATCTTCAGCAGACCACGGCGGGAATGGTGATCCTTCTTGTGGCTGGCGAAGTGCCCCATCAGGTGATCGATGCGGGCGGACAGCAGTGCCACCTGGACTTCAGGGGAACCGGTGTCGGAGGGGTCGCGGCGGTACTTTTCAACAATACCGGCCTTGGTTTCGGCATTCAGAGACATGACTTCATTTACTCCTGAAAAACTCTCTCGAGAAGGCTGTGCTTATGGTAAAGGTCGGCAATTCTATCACGCCGGGGGGCCGATGGAATAGGCATTGGCCGGATTTGCAAGGGGTACAGGGTGCTGTCCATCCTGCCTGTCAGGCCTGCCCCATCATCATCAGACGCCGGGGGGCCACCCGGCCATCGTCCAGGATCTCGCCCATGGCCAGGAAGGTCTCCCCCGGGCCATAGACCCGCACCATGCCCCGGGTCGGCGCGCCGGGCACGAACACCGCCTGACCCTGGCGAAGGTAATAGGCGCTGTCCCGGTCCAGGCGCACCGCCGGCCACTGGGTGAGCGCGCTGTCGATGGGGGCCAGCAGGGCATCCAGGGCCGCCTCGCCCTGCTCCGCGCGGGCCTCAATCTCCTCCAGGGTGACCATGGCCGGGGCCTCGAAGGGCCCGAGCCCCAGACGGCGCAACTCGATCACGTGGGCACCACAGCCGAGCCGCTCGCCGATGTCCTCCACCAGGGTGCGGATGTAGGTGCCCTTGGAACAGTGCACGTCCAGCTCCAGGGTGTCCGCCGTGAATCCCAGGCAGCTCAGGGCATGGATGGTGACATCCCGGGCCTTGCGCTCCACTTCCTCGCCCTTACGGGCCAGTTCGTAGAGCCGTTGCCCCTGGTGCTTGAGCGCCGAGTACATGGGCGGCACCTGGTGGATGGGGCCGCGGAACGGGGCCAGGGCGGCCTCGATCAGCGCCTCGTCCAGGGCCGGCACCGGCCGGGTCGCCAGCACCTGGCCCTCGGCATCGGCGGTGTCGGTGGTCTGTCCCAGGCGGCAACGGGTGCGGTAATGCTTGTCCGCGTCCAGCAGGAAGCCCGACACCTTGGTGGCCTCGCCGAAGCACAGGGGCAGCAGGCCGGTGGCCAGCGGATCCAGGCTGCCGGTATGACCCGCCTTGCGCGCCCGGAACAGATACTTCACCCGCTGCAGGGCCTGGTTGGAACTGTAGCCCTGGGGCTTGTCCAGCAACACGATGCCATGCACGTCCCGGCGCTGGATCTTGGGTTTGTTCATTCGGTGCTCAGGCCTGGAGGATTTGCCGCAGAGGCGCGGAGAAATGCTTTTTGACAGGATTTACATGATTAACGGGATTCAACACCAGGGTCACTACACCGCTTTTTGAATCCTGTTAATCATGTAAATCCTGTCCGATCTTTTTTCTCTGCGTCTCCGCGCCTCTGCGGCGGACGTTTATGACCGATCTTCGTCGTCGTCCGGATGCTGGGCGCGATCCTCGGCCACGGCCTTGTCGATGAGCGCGGACAGGCGCGCACCTTTTTCCTGGGTGTCGTCGTACTGGAAGTGCAGATGGGGCACGGTGCGCAGACGCATGCGTCGACCCAGTTCCCGGCGCAGGAAACCGGCGGCGCGCTGCAGGCCCTCGGTGGTGTCAGCGATCTGCTGCTCACTGCCCAGCACCGTGAACCACACCTTGGCGTGGGCCAGGTCGCGGCTGACCTCGACGCCCGCGAGCGTCACCATGCCCACCCGGGGGTCCTTGAGCTCCATGCGGATCAGTTCGGCCAGCTCACGCTGGATCTGGTCACCCACCCGCTCGGTTCTGGAAAAGTCTCTGGGCATAGGACATGACCCCCTGCAGGGCGGCGGACCGCCTTACAGGGTGCGGGCCACCTCGACGCGCTGGTAGACCTCGATCTGGTCGCCCGGCTTCACGTCATTGTAGTTCTTCACCGCGATACCGCAGTCGGTACCGGCGCGCACCTCGTTGACGTCGTCCTTGAAGCGGCGCAGGGATTCCAGCTCGCCCTCGTAGATAACCACGTTGTTGCGCAGCACGCGGATCGGATTGCCGCGCTTGATGGTGCCTTCCACCACCAGGCAGCCGGCCACCGCGCCGAACTGGGAGGACTTGAACACGTCCTTCACCTGGGCGAGACCGATGATCTCCTCGCGCATCTCCGGCGACAGCAGACCGGTCAGGGCCTGGCGCACGTCGTCGATGGCCTCGTAGATCACGCTGTAGTAGCGCAGATCCACTTCCTGCTCCGCCACGGCCTTGCGGGCACCGGCATCGGCTCGCACGTTGAAGCCGATAACGATGGCCTCGGAGGCCTTGGCCAGGTTGATGTCGGACTCGGTGATACCGCCCACGCCGGCGGCAATGATCTTCACCTTCACCTCGTCGGTGGAGAGCTTCTCCAGGGCGTCGCGGATGGCCTCGGCGCTGCCCTGCACATCCGCCTTGAGCAGGATGTTGACGGTACCCACCTGGCCTTCCTGCATCTGGCTGAACAGGTTCTCCAGCTTGGCGGCCTGCTGGGTGGCCAGCTTGGACTCGCGGAACTTGCCCTGGCGGAACAGGGCCACTTCGCGGGCCTTGCGCTCGTCTTCCAGCACCAGCACGTCATCGCCGGCATTGGGGGTGCCGGACAGGCCCAGCACCTCCACGGGCATGGACGGACCGGCGGACTTCACCGGCTTGCCGTTCTCGTCGAACATGGCGCGCACCCGGCCGAACTCCTGGCCGGTAAGGATCACGTCGCCCTTGTTCAGGGTGCCGCGCTGCACCAGCACCGTGGCCACGGGGCCGCGGCCCTTGTCCAGGCGGGACTCGATCACCACGCCCGCGGCGGGGCCTTCAACGGGGGCCTTCAGCTCCATCACCTCGGCCTGCAGGTTGACGGCCTCCAGCAGGTCTTCCACGCCGGTGCCCTTGAGGGCGGAGACGTGGATGAACTGGGTGTCGCCACCCCACTCCTCGGGGATGACCTGGTGAACGGACAGTTCGTTCTTGACCCGGTCCGGATCGGCCTCGGGCTTGTCGATCTTGTTCACCGCCACGACCATGGGCACGCCGGCGGCCTTGGCATGCTGCACGGCCTCGATGGTCTGGGGCATCACGCCGTCATCGGCGGAGACCACCAGGATGACGATGTCGGTCACCTTGGCGCCGCGGGCACGCATGGCGGTAAAGGCCGCGTGGCCCGGGGTGTCCAGGAAGGTGATGCCGCCCCGGTTGGTCTGCACGTGGTAGGCACCGATGTGCTGGGTGATGCCGCCGGCCTCGCCGGAGGCCACCCGCGAGGAGCGGATGTAGTCCAGCAGCGAGGTCTTGCCATGGTCCACGTGACCCATGATGGTGACCACCGGCGGACGGGGCTTGAGCTCGCCCACCGGCTCGGCAGTGGCCACGGCCAGTTCCTCGTCCAGGTCCTCCACCTGCATGGGCACAGCCACGTGGCCCAGTTCCTCCACCACCAGGGTGGCGGTATCCCGGTCGATGGCCTGGTTGATGGTGGCCATGACGCCCATGCCCATCAGGGACTTGATCAGTTCCGGGGCCTTGATGGCGAGCTTCTGCGCCAGTTCGCCCACGGTGAGGGTTTCAGGCAGGGCCACCTCGCGCACCACCGGTGCGGTGGGGCGCTCGAAACCATGCTTGCTTGCCACGGCGGCCGCGGCGACGCGCGTGGCGCCCTTGCCCTTGCCCTTGCGCCGGCCACGCTTGTCGCTGGCCACGTGCAGTTCCTCGCGACGACCGCCCTTCTCGTCCTCGCGCTCCTTGGGACCGCGACGGCGGCGGGCGGGACGGGCGGCATCGGAGGGCGGCGGGGCGACAGCGGCCTCCACGGCCTCGGCGACGGTCTCGGGTTCGGCGGCCCGGGCGGCCTCTTCGGCCTCGCGGCGGGCGGCCTCCTCGGCCTCCAGGCGGGCAGCCTCCTCGGCGGCCTTGCGTTCCTGCTCGGCCTTGCGGGCGGCCTCGGCGGCCTTGCGCTCCTCATCGGCCCTGCGTGAGGCGTCCATGGCGGCCTTGCGTTCTTCTTCCACCTGCTTGGCGATCTGCGCGGCCTTGCTCTCCAGCACCGGGGCCGGGGCGGCCTCCTCAACGGGAGCGGCGACCTCGGCCTCGTCGCGCTTGACGTAGGTGCGGCGCTTGCGCACCTCAACGCTCACGGTCTTGGCGCGACCCTGTGAGCCGGTGACCCGCAACTCCGTGGTGCTCTTGCGCCGCAGGGTGATCTTCTTGCCCTCGCCGGCGGCCGACGACTTGCCGTGGCTCTTGCGCAGGTGCTCCAGGAGCTTGAGTTTCTGTTCCTCGGTGACAGTCTGATCCGCATCGGAGACGCTCACACCCGCCTCGCCGAGCTGCTCGATCAGCCGCTCAACCGGGGTGCCCACCACCTCGGACAACTGTTTAACCGTTACATCGGTCATAAACCATCACCTCCGCTAACTTGCTGTCTCGGCCCCGTTCAGGCCCCTCATCGCGCTCCGCACCATCCCTTCCGGTATGACCGTCGCGACCCGGGCCCGTCCTGGCGCCGTATCGATCTTGCCTTGCGCCCCTGCGGGCGCCTGCGTCGGCGACGCCGCTGCGGGCGTCATGACGCGCTGAATTACTTGGCCTCGCCCGCATCCTCCGCGAACCAGGGCGCCCGGGCGGTCATGATCAGCTCGCCGGCCTTCTCGGCGTCCAGACCGGAGATCTCCACCAGGTCGTCCACGGCCTGCTCGGCCAGATCTTCCATGGTGCAGATGCCCTTGGCAGCCAGCTTGAAGGCCAGATCCCGGTCCATGCCCTCCATGTTGAGCAGGTCCTCGGCGGGCTCACCGCCACCCTGTTCCTCCGTAGCGATGGCCTTGGTGAGCAGGGCGTCCCGGGCACGGGCACGCAGCTCCTCGACGATCTCCTCGTCGAACTCCTCGATCTGCATGATCTCCGAGGTGGGCACGTAGGCCACTTCCTCGATGCTGGAGAAACCTTCCTGGACCAGGATGGCGGCGACCTCCTCGTCCACGTCCAGGTTCTCCATGAACATGCGCTGCAGCTCGGCGGCCTCGGCCTCGCTCTTCTCGGCGGCCTGGGCCTCGTTCATCACGTTCAGTTCCCAACCGGTGAGCTGGGAGGCCAGGCGGATGTTCTGCCCGCCCCGCCCGATGGCCTGGGAGAGCTTCTCCTCGGCCACGGCGATGTCCATGCTGTGGCGGTCCTCGTCCATGACGATGGACAGCACCTCGGCGGGCGACATGGCATTGATCACGAACTGGGCCGGGTTATCGTCCCAGAGAATGATGTCGACGCGCTCGCCGGCCAGCTCGTTGGACACCGACTGCACCCGGGAACCGCGCATGCCCACGCAGGCGCCCACGGGATCCAGGCGCGAATCATTGGAACGCACCGCGATCTTGGCGCGAAGACCCGGGTCACGGGCGGCGCCCATGATGTCGATCAGGCCCTGGCCCACCTCGGGCACTTCCAGCTTGAACATCTCGATGAGGAATTCCGGCGCCGTGCGGCTGACGAACAGCTGCGGGCCGCGGGGCTCGGAACGCACCTCCTTGAGGTAACCGCGCAGGCGATCGTTGGGGCGCACCGTCTCCCGGGGGATCATCTCCTCGCGGGGGATGAAGGCCTCGGCATTGCCGCCCAGGTCCAGGAACACGCCGCTGCGCTCGGTGCGCTTGACCACGCCCATCACCAGCTCGCCGACCCGGTGTCTGAACTCTTCGACCACCTTGGCACGCTCGGCCTCGCGCACCTTCTGCACGATCACCTGCTTGGCGGTCTGGGCGGCGATGCGTCCGAAGTCCACGGATTCCATGGGCTCCTCGATGTACTCGCCCACCTGGATGTCGGGATGGGTCTGGTGCGCGTAGGACAGCAGCTTCTGGCGCTCCGGGCTCTCGAATTCCGGGTCCTCGTCGTCCACCACCAGCCAGCGGCGGAAGGTCTCGTAGTCGCCGGTCTCCCGGTGGATGCTGACGCGCACGTCGATCTCGCCGCCGTGCTTCTTGCGCGTGGCGGAGCCGAGCGCGGCCTCGATGGCCTCAAAGATCACTTCCTTCTCGACGCCCTTCTCGTTGGAAACGGCGTCCACCACCATCAGGATCTCTTTGTTCATAACTGCATCTCCAGTAAACCGAACGACCCCCGGGGGCTGGCAGGCCGTTCCGGCGACTCAATCCTCGATCTCCACCCGGCGCATAACCGCACCGGACGTCAAATAAGCTGTCTGCGCCCTATTCCTCGACCTGGGTCGCCGGCGGCAGGGTGCCCTTGAGCCGACCCCGGGCAATGGCCTCCAGGGGCAGCCGCACCTCGCGGCCGTCCACGTCCAGGGTCACCGAGTCCTCATCCGCCGAGACGATCGCACCGGCGAAGTTGCGCTGACCGTCAATGGGCCACTGGGTACGCACCCGCACCTGCTCGCCCACGTAGCGAGCGTACTGGCCGGCCTCGAACAGGGGCCGATCCACGCCGGGGGAGGACACCTCCAGGGTATAGGGCACCTGGATGGGGTCTTCCACATCCATCAGGGCGCTCACCTGGCGGCTCACCTCGGTGCAGTCGTCCAGGGTGATGCCCTGTTCGCTGTCGATGAACAGACGCAGCAGGGCGCTGTGCTTGGCGACACGAAACTCCATGCCCCAGAGCTGGTAGCCCATGCGGGTCACCAGGGGCTCCAGCAGGGCCTTGAGCTGCAAGGAATCCGAATCCGCCACCGTTCACCACCCACAAAAAAAGGGCACGCGGCCCTTGTCGAAATACCCAGGCATTGATCGGATTCCCGGCGACCGCCTGCCGGGACCCGGTAACAAAAAGGCCCCTGATGGGGCCTTTTCTAAGTCCTTGGTAGCGGGGGCAGGATTTGAACCTGCGACCTTCGGGTTATGAGCCCGACGAGCTGCCAGACTGCTCCACCCCGCATCAGAGGTTGCATACTATAGTCACTTGCGCTTCGGATTTCAAGTGCAACTTCGGGAGCGGGGCACGCCCCCGAAACAGGCCCGTAGGGTCGGGCTTCAGCCCGACGATGCTGCCTCCCTGAGGGCTGGCTGTCGGGCTGAAGCCCGACCCGCGGGGTGACAGTGCCTCAGCGCCGCTGCAGCAGCTTGCGCAGGTCGTAGCGGTAGATGAAGCCCGGCAGCGCGAACACCGTGAACAGGGACAGGGTGATGGCGTAGAACTCCCAGTCCTGGGGGTGGTTGCTGCCGGTGACCTGGCGTTCGAAGGCCAGGGCGATCAGACCCACCACCAGATACAGCACGAACCACTCCAGCAGGCGCATGGCCGGCCCCTTCTCGCCCTGCTTCGGCTCGATGACGAAGAAGATCCGCTCGCTGAGCCAGGGCAGGTTGGCCACCACGAAGGCCAGCCCGAAGAACACCCAGACCAGCCAGGTTGCGCTCATACCCATGATTCAGATTCCCCCTACCAACTGATGGCTCCGGTAGCTAGAGACATCAGCAGGCCGGGAAAGATCCCCAGTACGATGACCAGCAGACCGTTGATGCTCAGCACCACGTTCATATCCAGGGCCTTCGGCAGCGGGGATTCGTCCTCGGGCTTGTCGAAGTACATGATCTTCACCGCCCGCAGGTAGTAGAAGGCGCCGACGATGGAGAAGATCACCGCGAAGATGGCCAGCCAGATCATCTCCACCTGCACTACCGCCTGCAGCACGGCGAGCTTGGCGTAAAAGCCCACGGTGGGCGGCACGCCGGCCATGGAGAACATGATCAGCAGCATGATGAAGGCGAACCAGGGGCTGCGCTCGTTCAGTCCCCGGAAGTCGTCCAGGTTCTCCGCCTCGAAGCCCCGGCGGGACAGCAGGATGATCATGCCGAAGCCGCCGGCGGCCACGATGGCGTACACCAGGGTGTAGAACAGCGCCGCGGCGTAGCCCTCGTGGGTCCCGGCCAGGATGCCCATGAGGATGAAGCCCACGTGGGAGATCGTCGAGTAGGCCAGCATGCGCTTGATGTTGGTCTGGGCGATGGCCACCACGTTGCCCACCGCCAGGGAGAGCACCGCCAGGATGGTGAGCATGCCCTGCCAGTCGTGGTGCAGGGGGCCCAGGCCGTCCACCAGCAGGCGCATGATGATGGCCAGGCCCGCCAGCTTGGGGGCGGTGCCGATGAACAGGGTCACCGAGGTGGGCGCGCCGTGATAGACGTCGGGCACCCACATGTGGAACGGCACGGCGCCCAGCTTGAAGGCCAGGCCCACGATCACGAAGGACAGGGCAAACACCAGGGGCACGTTCAGGCCGGCGCCGGAGGTGATCAGGTAATCGCTCACCTCCTTGATGTCCAGGCTGCCGGTGATGCCGTAGAGGATGGACATGCCGTAGAGCAGCATGCCCGAGGCGATGGCGCCCAGGATGAAGTACTTCATGGCCGCCTCGGAGGCCCGGGCGGAATCCCGGTTGAAGGCCACCATGGCGTACAGGGACAGGGACAGCAGCTCCAGGCCCAGGTACAGGGTCAGGAAGCTGTAGGAGGAGATCATGATCATCATGCCCAGCACGCCGAACAGGCCGAGCACGTAGTACTCCCCCTTGTAGATGTCCCGGTCCTGCAGGTAGGGACGGGAATACAGGAACACCACCGCGGTGATGAGATACACCGCCACCTTGAGCAGGTCCGAGAGCCCGTCGGCGATGAAGGTGTCGTTGAAGGTGAAGCGGGTCTCGGGGCTCGCCAGGGCGATGGTCAGGATTGCCGCGCCGATCAGGGTGAACTGGGACAGCCCGTAGGTGATGTCCCGGCGCGACTGGGGCACGAACAGGTCGATCACGAGAATGGCGCAGGCCATCCCGAGCACGAACAGCTCGGGGATCACGGGCATGAAGTCTGGGATCTCGAAGGTCATGTCGTTATCCGGGTCAGAGCTTGGATACAGCGATGTGCTGGATCAGGTTGTCCACCGTGGCATGCATCACCTCCAGCAGCGGCGCGGGCCACACACCCAGCAGCAGCACCACGAAGGCGAGGATGCCCAGCACCAGGAACTCGCGGCGGTTGAGATCCTGGAGCTTGGCCACGTTGTCATTGGCGATCTCGCCGAACACCACCCGCTTAACCAGCCACAGGGTGTATCCGGCGGCCAGGATCAGGGTGGTGGCGGCCAGGAAGGCGATCCAGAAGTTGGCCTTGAAGCTGGCCAGGATCACCATGAACTCACCCACGAAGCCGGAGGTGCCCGGCAGGCCGGTGTTGGCCATGGCGAACAGCACGAAGAAGGCGGAGAACCAGGGCATGGTGTTCACGACGCCGCCGTAGTCGGCGATCTGGCGGCTGTGCAGGCGGTCGTAGAGCACGCCCACGCACAGGAACATGGCCGCGGAGATGAAGCCGTGGGAGATCATCTGCACCATGGCGCCCTCGATGCCCAGTGCCGCGCCCTGCCAGTTGCCGGTGTTGTTGTAGATCATGAACACGATGAAGATGCCGAGCGTCACGAAGCCCATGTGGGCGATGGACGAATAGGCGATGAGCTTCTTCATGTCCTGCTGCACCAGGGCCACGAAGCCGATGTAGACCACGGCGATGAGCGACATGGTGATCAGCAGCCAGTCCAGGGCCATGGAGGCGTCCGGCGTAATGGGCAGGCTGAAGCGCAGGAAGCCGTAGCCGCCGATCTTGAGCATGATGGCCGCCAGCACCACCGAGCCGCCGGTGGGCGCCTCCACGTGGGCGTCCGGCAACCAGGTGTGCACCGGCCACATGGGGATCTTCACCGCGAAGGCCGCCAGGAAGGCGAGGAAGATCAGCACCTGGGCGGTCATGCCCAGCTGCAGCTGGTGGAAGTCCAGGATCGCGAAGCTGCCGGAGCGGGTGTACATGTAGATCAGCGCGACCAGCATGAACACCGAGCCCAGGAAGGTGTAGAGGAAGAACTTGAGGGTGGCGTAGACCCGGTTCGGCCCGCCCCACAGGCCGATCACCAGGAACATGGGGATCAGCATGCCCTCGAAGAACACGTAGAACAGCACCGAGTCCAGGGCCGCGAACACGCCGTTCATGAAACCTTCCATGATCAGGAAGGCGGCCATGTACTGGGACACCCGCTTCTGGATCACCTCCCAGGCGGCGATCACCACCAGCACCGTGGTGAAGGTGGTGAGCAGGATCAGCGGCATGGAGATGCCGTCCACGCCCAGGTGGTAGTTGACGTTGAAGGTGCTGATCCAGGGCAGCAGCTCCACGAACTGCATCTCGTGGGTGCCCCGGTCGAAGTGCACGAACAGCGGGATGCTGATCAGGAAGGTCAGCACCGAGAAGAACAGCGACAGACGGCGCGCGCCGTCGGGCATCTTGTCCCCCGCCATCAGCACCAGGATGCCGCCGATGATCGGCGTCCAGATCACCAGACTCAGAAGTGGCCAGTCAGCAAACATTGATCAGTCCCAAAATGTTCCGCGATTCGATCCTGCTGGATCGTCTTGTCGTTATGTTCCGCGCTCAGAACGCGAACACCGTGATCAGCACCAGCAGGCCGATGATCATGGCGAAGGCGTAGTGATACAGGTATCCGGTCTGGCTGAAGCGGGCATATCTGGAGATGAAGCCCACCGCCCGGGCGCTGCCGTTGACCAGCAGGCCGTCGATGAACATCCGGTCGCCGAAGCGCCACAGGGCGCGGCCCAGGCCGACGCTGCCGCCGGCGAACACGAAGGCGTTGAACTCATCGAAGCCGTACTTGCGGTCCAGCACCTTGTACAGCCACTCGAAGCGCGCCTTGGCGGCGGCGGCGATGGAGGGCTTGCGCATGTAGATGTACCAGGCGCTGGCCAGACCGGCCATGGCCAGCCAGAAGGGCGGCATCATCATGCCGTGGACGATGAAGCCCATCACCCCGGTGTAGCCCTCGCCCAGGCGGGCCAGCACGTCGTTGGCCTCGGCCACGAAGATGGCATCGCCGAAGAAGTCGCCGAACAGCATCGGGCCCACCACGTAACCGGCCAGTACAGAAGGGATGGCCAGCAGGATCAGGGGCACGGTCACCACCCAGGGTGACTCCTTCGGCTCCACCGGACCGTGGTGGCCATGGCCGTGGTCATCGCCGTGGTCGTCGCCATGTTCATCGCCGTGATGCGCGTCATGATGGGCGTGGTGCTCCAGGTTACGGAAGCGCTCCTCGCCGTGGAACACCAGGAAGAACATGCGGAAGGAGTAGAAGGCCGTCACGAACACGCCGGCCAGCACCAGCACGTAGGCGAAGGTCGCCCCCGGCGTGGTGGACAGGGAAACCGCCTCGATGATGCCGTCCTTGGAGAAGAAGCCGGCGAAGCCCGGGAAACCGATCAGGGCCAGCGAGCCGATCAGGGCCGTGATGTAGGTGATGGGCATGTACTTGCGCAGGCCGCCCATGCGGCGCATGTCCTGCTCGTGGTGCATGGCGATGATCACCGAACCCGCGGCCAGGAACAGCAGGGCCTTGAAGAAGGCATGGGTCATCAGGTGGAACACACCCGCGGCGTAGGCCGAGGCACCCAGGGCCACGGTCATGTAGCCCAGCTGGGACAGGGTCGAGTAGGCCACCACCCGCTTGATGTCGTTCTGCACGATACCGATCAGGCCCATGAAGAAGGCGGTCAGCGCGCCAATCACCAGCACGAAGGACAGGGCCGCCGTGGACAGCTCGAACAGGGGCGACATGCGCGCCACCATGAAGATGCCGGCGGTCACCATGGTGGCCGCGTGGATCAGGGCGGAGATGGGGGTCGGGCCTTCCATGGAGTCCGGCAGCCACACGTGCAGGGGGACCTGGGCGGACTTGCCCATGGCGCCGATGAACAACAGGATGCAGGCCACCGTCAGCAGGGACCACTCGGTGCCCGGGATGATGCTGATGGTGGCCTGGGACATGCCCTCGGCCTCGGCGAACACCTCCCAGTAATCCAGGCTGCCGGCGTAGAACAGCAGCGCGCCGATGCCCAGGATGAAGCCGAAGTCGCCCACGCGGTTGACGATGAAGGCCTTCATGTTGGCGTAGATGGCCGTGGGGCGCTTGTACCAGAAGCCGATCAGCAGGTAGGAGACCAGGCCCACGGCCTCCCAGCCGAAGAACAGCTGCATGAAGTTGTTCGCCATCACCAGCATCAGCATGGAGAAGGTGAACAGGGAGATGTAGGCGAAGAAGCGCTGGTAGCCCGGGTCGTCCTGCATGTAGCCGATGGTGTAGATGTGCACCATCAGGGACACGAAGGTCACCACCAGCATCATCATGGCGGTGAGGTTGTCCACCAGGAAGCCCACCTCGAAGCGGATGCCGTCGCTCACCATCCAGGTGTAGACGGTGGCGTTGTAGACCTCCGCACCGTCGAACACGTGGGCCTTGAACACCCACACCGACAGCAGGAAGGACACGGCCACGCCCAGGATGGTGACCGTGTGGGCCCCTACCCGGCCGATCTGGCGGCCGAACAGGCCGGCCACGATGGCGCCGAACAGGGGGGCGAGGACGATGGCGAGATAGATGTTCTCCATGACCTTATCCCTTCATCTCGTCCAGATCCTGGACGTTGATGGTCTGGCGGTTGCGGAACAGCAGGGTCAGGATGGCCAGGCCGATGGCGGCCTCGGCGGCGGCGACGGTGAGGATGAAAAACACGAACACCTGGCCTGCCAGATCCCCGGAGAAATGGGAGAAGGCGACGAAGTTCATGTTCACCGCCAGCAGCATCAGCTCGATGGACATGAGCAGAATGATGACGTTCTTCCGGTTGAGGAAGATCCCGGCGATGCTCAGGGAGAACAGGATCGCCCCGAGGACCAGATAATGTGACAAAGAAATCATGATGGGTCCCGTTTGTTAGCCCGGGCAGACCGTCGACCGGCCCGCCTCTTCATGTCTGTTCGTGATTCCGTCTTCCCGGATCAGGACTTGTCTTCCGACTTCATGTCCACCATGCGCACCCGGCCCTTGCGGGTGATGCGCACCTGCTGTGCCGGATCGATGGCCTTGGTACCCGGCCGGCGGCGCATGGTCAGCGCGATGGCCGCGACGATGGCCACCAGCAGGATCACCGCGGCGATCTCGAAGGGGTAGACGTATTCGGTGTACAGGATCTGGCCCAGGGCCTCGGTGTTGTTGTAATCGGCGCCGGCCCGCTCCGGGGCCTCCATGTGGAAGTGGCGCACGATCACCAGGGTCATGACGCTCACCATGGCCACCGCCACCACGATGCCCACCGGCAGGAAGCGGATGAAGCCCTCGCGCATGCGCGCCAGGTTGATGTCCAGCATCATCACCACGAACAGGAACAGCACCATCACCGCGCCCACGTAGACCAGCACCAGCACGATGCCCAGGAACTCCGCCTCCAGCATGATCCACAGGGCGGCGCTGGTGAAGAAGGTGAGCACCAGGAACAGGGCCGCGTGCACCGGGTTGCGCACGGTGATCATGGCCACCGCCGCGCCCACCAGGATCACGGAGAAGAAGTAGAACAGGAAGGCTTCAAAGTTCATGGTCGGAATCGTCCTCGAAACTTATCGGTACGGCGCGTCGGCGGCGCGGGCGGCCGCGATCTGCTGCTCGTACCGGTCGCCGATGGCCAGCAGCTTGTCCTTGGTCATGATCTGCTCGCCCCGGTTCTCGAAGTGGTACTCGAACAGGTGGGTCTCGACGATGGAGTCCACCGGGCAGGCCTCCTCGCAGAAGCCGCAGAAGATGCACTTGAACAGGTCGATGTCATAGCGTGTGGTGCGCCGGGTGCCGTCGGCCCGCTGCTCGGATTCGATGGTGATGGCCAGCGCCGGGCACACCGCCTCGCACAGCTTGCAGGCGATGCAGCGTTCCTCGCCGTTGGGATAGCGGCGCAGGGCGTGCAGGCCGCGGAAGCGCGGCGACATGGGCGTCTTCTCTTCCGGGTACTGCACGGTGATCTTGCGGGCGAACAGATAACGCCCGGTCAGCCGCATGCCGATGAGCAGTTCCCACAGCATAAAACTCTTGAAGAAGTTGCGAATCGCAGCACTCATCATCGAACCTCTCACGCGAACCAGGGGCCGATGCCGAAGGCGACACCCACGCCCAGGACAAACAGCCACACGATGGTCACCGGGATCAGCACCTTCCAGCCCAGGCGCATGATCTGGTCATAGCGATAGCGGGGGAAGGTGGCACGGAACCACAGGAACAGGAACAGGAAGAAGGCGGTCTTGAGCAGGAACCAGTGGATGCCGCTGTCCAGGAACCAGCCGATCACGGGAATCGCAAAGGCGGACTCCGGCAGGATGCCCTGGAAGGGAGACAGCCAGCCGCCCAGGAACAGCAACGCGGTGAGCGCCGAGATCAGGATCATGTTGGCGTATTCGGCCAGGAAGAACACGGCGAAGGCCATGCCCGAATACTCCACGTGGAAACCGGCCACGATCTCCGACTCGCCTTCCGCCACGTCGAAGGGTGCGCGGTTGGTCTCGGCCACGCCGGAGATGAAGAACACCAGGAACAGGGGCAGCAGGGGCAGCAGGTACCAGTGATAGATGCTGCCGGACTGGGCGCTGACGATCTCGCCCAGGTTCAGGCTGCCGGCCACCATGATCACGCCCACCAGGGCGAAGCCCATGGCGATCTCGTAGGCCACGATCTGGGCCGCGGAACGCATGGCGCCCAGCAGGGCGTACTTGGAGTTGGACGCCCAGCCGGCAATGATCACGCCGTACACGCCGAGCGAACTCAGGGCCAGGATGTACAGCAGACCGGCGTTTATATTGGCCAGCGCCATGCCGTCGTCGAAGGGGATCACCGCCCAGGCCGCCAGCGCCGGGGCGATGGACAGCACCGGGGCGATCAGGAACAGGTAGCGGTTGGCGTTGGTGGGGACGATCACCTCTTTGGTCAGCAGCTTGACCGCGTCGGCGATGGGCTGCAGCCAGCCCTTGGGACCCACCCGGTTCGGACCCAGGCGCACCTGCATGTAGCCGATCACCTTGCGCTCGGCGTAGGTGACGTAGGCCACCGCCAGCATCAGGGGCGCGACGATCAGGGTGATCTTGGCCATGATCTGCATGACCAGCGGCAACCCTTCCCAGACATTCATGATGGTTTCCAGCATCTCGTATCCCCAGCGCCCTTAGAGCTTCTGCAGTTCCACGGGTCCGAAGGCCGCGCCCAGGGCAGCGGTCTCCGGCATCCCGGCGGGAATCCATACACAGCCCATGGCGACGCCGTCGTCGATCACCAGGTCCAGGGTGGCGGTGCGGCCGTTCTGGCGCACCAGCACCCGGTCCGTATTGAGCAGGTCCAGGGCGCGGGCCTGGGCCTCGCTGATGTAGGCACCGGCCTGGCGGCCGTCGGCGGTCTCCTGCAGCGGCCGCGCGCGGCGCACCAGGGGATCCAGGGCGTAGATGGCCACGCCACCGGCGCGCTGCAGGCCGGTGGGTACCGTGGCCGCCTCGAAGGCCGCTCCTTCCAGGGAGACGCCGGTATCGAAGGACAGGTCGGCGCCGAACAGCCCCTTGAGTTCGTCGCGCACGTTCTCGGAAGAGACGTGCTCGAAACCATTGAGCCCGGCCATGTTGCCCAGCACACGCAGCACCTTCCAGCCGGGGCGGGCCTCGCCCAGGGGCCGGGCGACACCCTGGAAGGACTGCCAGCGGCCCTCGGCATTGACGAAGGTGCCGGAGGTCTCGGCGAAGGTGGCGATGGGCAGCAGCACGTCGGCCAGGTTGCGGGTGGCCTCGGAGGCGAAGGCATTGAGCGAGACCACGAAGTTCGCCCCCTCGATGGCCTCCCGGGCACGCACGCCGTCGGCGCAGTCCAGATCCGGCTCCACGCCCAGCAGCACATAGGCCTGGCGCGGCTTGTCCAGCATGGCCTGGGCATCCAGGCCCGAGCTGACCAGCCGCTCACCGGCGGGACCGCGATGGGGCACGGCACCGGCCAGCCAGGCGCCGGCGCTGTTGGCGGCCTCGGGCAGGTAGCCCAGGGCGGCGCCGGTGTGCTCGGCCACCACGGCGGCCAGGGCGCGCAGCAGGCTGAAGCGGGGATGGGCAAAGGCCTGGCTGCCCAGCAGCACCACGGCCTGTTCGCCGGCCTTGAGCTGTTCGGCCATGGCGCGGGTGGTCTCGTCGATCTCGGCGGCGTCGATGATCTTTGCCAGGCTCGCCGGCGCCTTGGCGCCGGCGGCCTTGAGCGCGGCACCGGCCACGCCCGCCAGGACACCGACCATGCCATGGGGGTCGGTGATGCACTGGGCCGTCACCGGGAAGGCAAAGCCGTAGTCCCGGGTGTTGATGGCCATCAGGCGGGCGCCCTTGAGCCCCGCCTTGCGCAGGCGATGGGCCGCGATGGGCTGTTCCTTGCGCACGTTGGAGGCCACCAGCAGGGCGGCGTTGAGGTTCTCAAGATCCGCGACGGGCAGACCCAGGTAGGGGAACACGGGATCGGCGTCGCCATGCGCGAAATCGCCCTGGCGCAGGCGGTGATCGATGGCACTCACGCCCAGACCGCGCAGCAGCTTCTGGGCCAGGTAGAGTTCTTCCAGGCTGGCGTGGGGCGAGAGCAGTGCGCCGATCTCGCTGGCGGCGGTGCCCTTCAAGCCTTCTACGGTGCGGGCCAGGGCCGTTTCCCAGTCGGTGGCCACCCACTTGCCGTTGTCTTTCACCATGGGCGTGGTGAGGCGGTCATCGGCATACAGGCCGGTGTAGCTGAAGCGGTCCCGGTCGGAGATCCAGGTCTCGTTGACCGCCTCGTTGTCCCGGGGCACGGCGCGCATCACGCGACCCTCGCGGGTGTGCAGGAACAGGTTGGAGCCGATGCTGTCATGGGGCGCCACGGTGGCGTGCTGCACCAGTTCCCAGGGACGCGCCGTGTAGCGGGACGGCTTGGCGGTGAGCGCGCCCACCGGGCACAGGTCGATCACGTTGCCGGACATCTCGGAGCTGACCGACTTCTCGATGTAGGTGCCGATCTGCATGAACTCGCCGCGGCCGGTGGCGCCCAGTTCACGGATGCCGGCGATCTCCTCGCCGAAGCGCACGCAGCGGGTGCAGTGGATGCAGCGGGTCATCTCGGTGGCGATCAGGGGACCGATGTCCTTGTCCTTCACCACGCGCTTGGCCTCGCTGTAGCGGGACACGTCCTCGCCGTAGCCCATGGCCACGTCCTGCAGCTCGCACTCGCCGCCCTGGTCGCAGATGGGGCAGTCCAGCGGATGGTTGATGAGCAGGAACTCCATGGTGCCCTTCTGGGCGGCCAGGGCCTTGGGCGACTGGGTGAAGGCCTTCATGCCGTCCATCACCGGCGTGGCGCAGGCGGGCAGCGGCTTGGGCGCCTTCTCCACCTCCACCAGGCACATGCGGCAGTTGGCCGCCACGGACAGCTTCTTGTGGTAGCAGAAGCGCGGGATCTTGATGCCCGCTTCGTCCGCCACCTCGATCAGCATGGCGCCCTTGCGTGCCTGCAGGGGAATGCCGTTGATCTCGATGTTGACCAGGTCCTGACTCATGTTCTGTGTCTCGACTCGCTGGGGTTCAGTCCGGGCAGGCTCAGGCCGCGTTCGCGACCAGGCTGCGCCCGTGCTGAATGTAGTATTCGAATTCGTGGCGGAAGTGCTTCACGAAGCTGCGCACCGGCATGGCGGCGGCATCACCCAGGGCGCAGATGGTGCGGCCCTCGATCTTGCTGGCCACGTCGTCCAGGCGCTCCAGGTCCTCGGGCCGGCCCTTGCCTTCCACGATGCGGGTGAGCATGCGGTACAGCCAGCCGGTGCCCTCGCGACAGGGGGTGCACTGGCCGCAGGACTCGGAGAAGTAGAAGCGCGAGATGCGCTGCAACGCCCTGACCATGTCGGTGGTCTCGTCCATCACGATCACCGCGCCAGAGCCCAGCATGGAACCGGCCTTGGCGATGGAGTCGTAGTCCATGTTGGCAGTCAGCATCACGTCGCCGGGCACCACGGGCACCGAGGAACCGCCGGGGATCACCGCTTTGAGCTTGCGGCCGCCCAGCACGCCGCCGGCCATCTCCAGCAGGTCCTTGAACGGGGTACCGAGGGGGATCTCGAAGTTGCCCGGTTTGTTCACGTGACCGGAGACGGAGAACAGCTTCTCGCCGCCGGACTTGGGGATGCCGAGCGCCGCGAACCAGTCTCCACCCTCGCGGATGATGCTCGGGATGGAAGACAGGGACTCGGTGTTGTTGATGGTGGTGGGCCGGCCGTAGAGGCCGAAGTTGGCCGGGAACGGCGGCTTGAAGCGGGGCTGGCCCTTCTTGCCTTCCAGGGACTCCAGCAGCGCGGTCTCCTCGCCGCAGATATAGGCGCCGGCACCCAGCGTCGGGTAGAGGTCGAAATCCACGCCGGAGCCCAGGATGTCCTTGCCCAGGAAGCCCTGTTCGTAGGCCTCGCGCACCGCCTGGGCGAAGCGCTGGTAGGGCTCGTCCATGAACTCGCCGCGCATGTAGTTGTAACCCACCGTGGCGCCGATGGCGTAGCCGCCGATGGCCATGCCCTCCACCAGGGCGTGGGGGTTGAAGCGCAGGATGTCGCGGTCCTTGCAGGTACCCGGCTCGGATTCATCCGAGTTGCACACGATGTATTTCTGGCCCGGGGCATTGCGGGGCATGAAGCTCCACTTCAGGCCCGTGGGGAAGCCCGCGCCGCCACGGCCGCGCAGGTTGGATTTCTTCACCTCCTCGATGACGTCCTCCTGGGACATCTTCTCGGTGAGGATCTTCTTCCACGCCTGGTAACCGCCCACCTTGAGATAGCTCTCCAGGGTCCAGGGCTCGTCGAACTGAAGGGTCGTGAAGCAGATTCGGTTCATGGCTTGCTCACTCCAGACCGTCGAGGATCTCGTCCACCCGTTCGGGGGTGAGATGCTCGTAGTAGACGTGATCCACCTGCATCATGGGCGCGCCGCAGCAGGCGGCGAGGCATTCCTCTTCGCGCTTGATGTAGAACTTGCCGTCGGGGGTGCTCTCGCCGGTCTTGATGCCCAGCTTGTTCTCGATGTGCTCGACGATCCTGTCGGAGCCGCGCAACATGCAGGAGATGTTGGTGCACACGGCGATGGTGTGTCGGCCCACGGGCTTCAACTCGAACATGGAGTAGAAGCTCGCCACCTCGTAGACGGCGATGTCCGGCATGCCGATATACTCGGCCACGGCGTCCATCATCTCGGTGCTGAGATAGCCGTGCTCGTGCTGCACGGCGCGCAGGGCGCCGAGCACCGCCGACTGGCGCTGGTCTTGCGGATAGCGGCGCAGCCAGTCGTCGATCTCCTCGCGCAGGTGATCGTTGAGCAGTGCGGCCTTGTGTTCGGTCTGGATCTTGGGCATCAGCGGTCAATCTCCCCGAATACGATGTCCTGGGTGCCGATGATGGCCACCACGTCGGCCAGCATGTGGCCCGTGGCCATCTCGTTGAGGCCGGCCAGGTGGGCAAATCCGGGGGCGCGCACCTTGAGCCGGTAGGGCTTGTTGGCCCCGTCGGAGACCAGGTACACGCCGAACTCGCCCTTGGGATGTTCCACCGCGGCATAGGCCTCGCCCTCGGGCAGGCAGAAGCCCTCGGTGAACAGCTTGAAGTGGTGAATGAGGGACTCCATGTCCGCCTTCATCTCTTCGCGGCGCGGCGGGGCGATCTTGTGATCCTCCAGCATCACCGGGCCGGGGTTCTTGCGCAGCCAGTCCACGCACTGCCTGATGATGCGGTTGGACTGGCGCATCTCCTCGATGCGCACCAGGTAGCGGTCGTAGCAGTCGCCGTTCACGCCCACCGGGATCTGGAAGTCGAGCCGGTCGTAGACCTCGTAGGGCTGCTTGCGGCGCAGGTCCCACTCGATACCCGAGCCGCGCAGCATGGGGCCGGTGAAGCCCATCTGCATGGCGCGCTCGGGGCTGACCACACCCACGCCCACGGTGCGCTGCTTCCAGATGCGGTTGTCGGTGAGCAGTGTCTCGTACTCATCCACGCAGCCGGGGAAGCGCTCGGTGAAGGCCTCGATGAAATCCAGCATGGAGCCCTGGCGCACCTGGTTGAGGGCGTCCACTTCCTTCTGGCTCTTGAAGCGGGAGGCCTGGTACTGGGGCATGCTGCCCGGCAGGTCACGGGCCACGCCGCCGGGACGGTAATAGGTGGCGTGCAGGCGCGCGCCGCTCACCGCCTCGTAGCAGTCCATCAGGTCCTCACGCTCGCGGAAGGCGTACAGGAACACGGTCATGGCGCCGATGTCGAGGGCATGGGCGCCGAGCCACAGCAGGTGATTCAGGATGCGGGTAATCTCGTCGAACATCACCCGGATGTACTGGGCACGGATGGGCGCCTGGACACCCAGGAGCTTTTCCATGGCCAGCACGTAGCCGTGCTCGTTGCACATCATGGACACGTAGTCGAGACGGTCCATGTAGCCGATGCTCTGGTTGTAGGGCTTGCTCTCGGCCAGCTTCTCGGTGCCGCGATGCAGCAGGCCGATGTGCGGGTCGGCGCGCTGCACCACCTCGCCGTCCAGTTCCAGCACCAGGCGCAGCACGCCGTGGGCGGAGGGATGCTGGGGACCGAAGTTCAGCGTGTAATTGCGAATCTCAGGCATCGGCGGACTTCTCCTGGGCCGATTCATGGACATAGCGGTGATCCTGGCGGATCACCTTGGGCACCAGCACCCGGGGCTCGATGCTCACCGGCTGGTAGACGACGCGGGCCTGCTCGGGGTCGTAGCGCATTTCCACGTGGCCGACGAGCGGGAAGTCCTTGCGGAACGGGTGGCCCACGAAGCCGTAGTCGGTGAGGATGCGACGCAGGTCGGGATGACCCTCGAACATGATGCCAAACAGGTCGAATGCCTCGCGCTCGTACCAGTCGGCGGAGGTCCAGACATCGGTCACCGTGGAAACCACGGGGAACTCCTCATCTTCGCAGAACACCTTCATGCGCAGGCGCTGGTTGGCGCTGATGGACAGAAGGTGGTAGACCACGGCAAAGCGCGGACCTTCGTGGGCCTTGCGCTCGGCGACCTCGTCGAAGATGAAGCGCCCGAAGGTGGCCTTTTCCACGCCGCGGCTGAAGCCCTGGTTGGAGGATTCTTCCGTGGACCATTCGGCCACGCCGTATTCCTGGTAGTCCACGCCGCACAGGTCGATCAGCATCTCAAAGCCCAGATCGTCACGCAGCGCCTTGGCCGTGTCGGTCATGGCAGCCGCCGGAACGGTCAGGGTCAGCTCGCCGTAGGCGCTGTCCACCTTGCCGCCCGCCGCCTTGAAGCGTTCCGTAAGACGCGCAGCCAGTTTCTCGAGTCGCTCGCTCATGATCAAAGACCGGGTTGGGACGGGTTTATCGGGCGATGGTGTTGGTACGGCGGATCTTGTTCTGCAACTGCAGGATGCCGTAAAGCAACGCTTCCGCCGTGGGTGGGCAGCCGGGGACGTAGATGTCCACGGGCACGATGCGGTCGCAGCCGCGCACCACCGCATAGGAGTAGTGGTAGTAGCCGCCGCCGTTGGCGCAGGAACCCATAGAGATCACCCAGCGGGGCTCGGCCATCTGGTCGTAGACCTTGCGAAGCGCGGGCGCCATCTTGTTCACCAGGGTGCCGGCCACGATCATCACGTCGGACTGGCGCGGGCTGGGACGGAACACGACACCGAAGCGGTCCAGGTCATAGCGGGACGCGCCGGCGTGCATCATCTCCACCGCGCAGCAGGCCAGACCGAAGGTCATGGGCCACAGTGACCCGGTGCGGGCCCAGTTGATGAGCTTGTCGGCCGAAGTGGTGACGAAGCCCTTTTCAAGGACGCCTTCTATTCCCATTCCAGGGCCCCCTTCTTCCACTCATAGATGAAGCCGATCACCAGGATCCCCAGGAACAGCGCCATGGCCAGCAGGCCGAACAGGCCGATGCTGTCCAGGGCCACGGCCCAGGGAAACAGGAAGGCGATTTCCAGATCGAAGATGATGAACAGGATGGCGACCAGGTAGAACCTGACGTCGAACTTCATGCGCGAGTCCTCGAAGGCCTCGAAACCGCATTCATAGGGGGAGTTCTTGGCCCCGTCAGGACGATGGGGACCGATCACCATACCCAGGGCCAGCGGGATGATGCCCACCAGAAGCCCCACACCGATGAAGATCAGGATCGGCAGATAGTTTTCCAACATGCTCTCACTCCCCCCGCCAGTGGTCGGGCCACATCAACGGGACTCGGCTTGCTGTTGTGCCCGGGCGTTCGTGACGTCCGGGTCGTCTTTTATGTCTGCTTCTGCTGCTGAAGGGCTAATGCCCTGAGCCCTGGTGATTCGGGCTTTTGTGAATCAGGGAGATGACTTACACCCTGATGTCACGGCACGGGATTTCATTCCCTGCCGGAATTTGGTGCAGATGGTCGGACTCGAACCGACACGGCTTGCGCCACCGCCCCCTCAAGACGGCGTGTCTACCAATTCCACCACATCTGCATGTACTAATATTTTGCCGGGCTCAATGCCGCTCAGCGCGGCACGTCGGCCGGGGCCCCGGGCTCCACCGGCTCCGGGCGAACCGGAGCGGGCTGCTCGATGGCGGGCAGACGGTCGATCACACTGGTAGGCGCGGGCTGGTTGGATACCAGATACGCCAGACCCATGCTGTTGACGAAGAACACCGTCGCCAGGATGGCCGTGGTCCGGCTCAGGAAATTGGCCGAGCCCCGCGCGCCGAACACCGTCGAGGAGGCACCGCTGCCGAAGGCTGCGCCCGCATCGGCGCCCTTGCCGTGCTGCATCAGGATCAGGGCGATCAGGGCCAGGGCCACGACCACCTGCACCACCAGTAACAATCCATACAACATAGGTTCAACTCGCCTGTTCGGCCGCGCGGCAAATGGCCATGAAATCATCAGCCTTCAGGGAGGCGCCGCCGATCAGGCCTCCGTCAATATCCGGCTGCGAAAACAGTTCCGCAGCATTGTCGGCTTTCACGCTGCCGCCGTAGAGGATGCGCAGACCCTCGGCCACTTGCGCATCCCGTTCGGCCACGCGAGCGCGGATGAAGGCATGCACCGCCTGGGCCTGCTCGGGGCTGGCGGTCTTGCCGGTACCGATGGCCCACACGGGCTCATAGGCGATCACCGCGTCGGCCAGGGCGGACACGCCCTCCAGATCCATCACCGCATCCAGCTGCCGCGCCACCACCTGCTCGGTCACGCCGGACTCGCGCTCCTCGAGCAGTTCGCCCACGCACAGGATGGGCTTGAGGCCGTGGCGCCGGGCGGCGGCAAACTTGCGGGCCGTGAACTCGTCGCCCTCGCCGTACAGGCTGCGACGCTCCGAATGACCCACGATGACGTATTCACAACCCAGGTCCTTGAGCATGGTCCCGGATACCTCGCCGGTGAAGGCGCCGGCATCCTGGTCGGAGAGATCCTGGGCACCCAGGGCCATAGGCTGGCCATCGATCAGACCCGCCACCTGGGGGAGATACACGAAGGGGGGACACACGGCGACCTCTGCCTTGATACCACCTGAGAGGGCCTTGCGAAGGTCGCCCAGCAACGCCTCATTGGCCTTCAGGGAACCGTTCATTTTCCAGTTGCCTGCCACCAGTGGCTGTCGCATGCAATACCCCCGTTGTATTAGCTTTTCTCCAGAAAGCGCGCAAGCATACTGCCCGGCACCCAATAAATCAATTTCACCGACTTCCGCCGTTGGTCTCAGCCGGCATGATCCGCTACGGAGCGCACCGCCTCGGCGATCTCCCGGGCGATCTGTTCCACCTGGCGACGCTCCCTGCCCTCCACCATGACCCGCATCAGGGGCTCGGTCCCGGAGGGCCGAAGCAGCACACGCCCCTCCCCGCCCAGGGCACCCTCAGCGGCACGCACGGCCTCCTTGACGGCCTTGGCGGAGAGCAGGGCGTCCCGGGCCACGCCGCCGTTCAAGGGCACGTTCAGCAGGGTCTGGGGGAACTTGGCCATGACCTTGCGCAGCTCCGAGAGGGGCCGACCGGTGGCCTGCATGATGGCCAGCACCTGCAGGGCGGAGACGATGCCGTCGCCGGTGCTGGTGCGGTCCAGGCACAGGATGTGGCCGGAGGACTCGCCGCCCAGCAGCCAGCCGCGCTGCTGGAGCATCTCCATCACGTAGCGATCCCCCACAGCAGCGCGCTCGAAGGCGATGCCCTGGGCCTTGAGAGCCAGTTCCAGGCCCAGGTTGCTCATCTGGGTGCCCACCACCCCGCCGCCCAGGGCGCCCTCCCCGGCCCGGGCCAGGGCGATGATGCACAGGGCCTCGTCCCCGTCCAGGACCTCGCCCTGCTCGTCCACCAGCACCAGGCGGTCACCGTCACCGTCCAGGGCGATGCCCGCGTCCGCGCGCTGGGCCAGGACCGCGGCACGCAGGTTCTCCGGGTGCAGGGAGCCGGCCTTCTCGTTGATGTTGAAACCGTCCGGCTCGGCGCCGATGGCCACCACCTCGGCCCCCAGTTCCTCGAACACGCTGGGCGCCACCGCGTAGGTGGCCCCGTGGGCGCAATCCACCACCAGCTTCAGGTCGTGGAAGGCGGTGCCGTTGGGAATGGTGCTCTTGCAGAACTCGATGTATCGCCCGGCGGCGTCCACCACCCGCTCCGCCTTGCCGATATCCGCGGAATCCACGGTCTCGATGGGCTTTTCAAGCTCCGCCTCGATGGCCAGTTCCACCTCGTCGGGCAGCTTGGTGCCCTGGGCGGAGAAGAACTTGAAGCCGTTGTCGTAGAAGGGATTGTGGGAGGCGCTGATGACGATGCCCGCCGAGGCCCGGAAGGTGCGCGTCAGGTAGGCCACCGCCGGCGTGGGCATGGGACCCAGGAGGCGGATGTCGGTGCCCGCCGCGGACAGCCCTGCCTCCAGGGCGGACTCGAACATGTAACCGGAGACCCGGGTGTCCTTGCCGATGATCACCAGGCCATTGCCCCTGGGCGCCAGGACCCTGCCCGCCGCCCAGCCCAGGCGCAGGGCGAAATCCGGTGTCATGGGCGTACGCCCCACCCGGCCACGAATCCCATCGGTCCCGAAATAGCGTCTGTCCACCCTTGAATCCTCCCTGTGCCGCCGGCATCAGCCGACGCATACATATATATGATGTTGCAGAATCGCGAGATTCCGTCGAATGTCCGTGTTCCAGGCCTCAGCCCCCCCGGGCCTCGAGGCCCTCGAGCATGCGCAGGGCATCCACCGTGGGCCCCACGTCATGGACCCGCAGGATGCGGGCACCGGCCCGGGCAGCCAGCAGGGCCGCCGCGACGCTGCCATGCAGACGCCCGTCGATGGGCCGATCGCCCAGCAGCGCACCGATCATGCCCTTGCGCGAGACCCCCACCAGCAGGGGCAGGCCCAGGGATGCCAGTTCCGGCAGGGCGCGAAACAGGGCCAGATTGTGATCCAGGGTCTTGCCAAAGCCAAATCCCGGGTCCAGCACCAGGCGCTCCCGGCCGATACCCAGGGCCTCGCAGGCCTGCACCCGCTCGGCGAGAAAGGCCCCGACCTCGGCCACCACGTCCCCGTAGCGGGCTTCCTGCTGCATGGTGCGCGGATCCAGGGTGCTCATGTGCATGAGACACACGGGCAGGCCGATGTCCCGGGCCGCTTCCAGGGCGCCCGGCAGCCTCAGGCCACGCACGTCGTTGATCAGCCCCGCCCCGGCCCCGGCTGCGGCACGCATCACCTCCGGCTGGCTGGTGTCCACGGAGACGGGCACCGGGATGGCCCGGGCCAGGGCCTCGACCACCGGAATGACCCGCGCCAGCTCCTCCTCCACCGGTACCGGCTCAGCGCCTGGACGGGTGGACTCCCCACCCACGTCAATGATGGCCGCACCCGCCTCCACCATGGCCAGGGCATGGTCCACAGCCTGCTGCAGGCCGGCATGGCGCCCGCCATCAGAGAAGGAATCCGGGGTCACATTGAGGATCCCCATCACCCGCGGGCGCGATAGATCCAGCGCTCGCCCACCACAGTCCAGCATCACGGCGCCCTCACCCGTCTTGTCACTTGCATCTTGCCTCTTGCCTCTGCCCTCCGGGCATGAAAAAGGCCGCCCATGAGGCGGCCATTTTCATGCCCGGAGGGCTTGCCTTCAATGCTGACTGGCTGGCCCGCCGATCACGCCGCCCTTGGCGTGCTCATCCTCGGCGGGGGTGCCGCCACCCGCCTTGGGCTCGTCATCGCTCCATTCACTGGGCGGACGGGGGGTCTTGCCCTCCATGATGTCGTTGATCTGCTCCACGTCGATGGTCTCGTACTTCATCAGGGCCTCGGCCATCACGTGGAGCTTGTCCATGTTCTGCTCCAGGATCTTCTTGGCGCGATCGTAGCTGGTATCGATCACGCGCCGGATCTCCTCGTCGATGGCATGGGCCGTCTCGTCGGACATGTGCTTGTGCTGGGTCACCTGGCGGCCCAGGAACACCTCGCCCTCGTCCTCGCTGTAGGACAGCGGCCCGAGGCGATCGGACAGGCCCCACTTGGTCACCATGTTGCGGGCAATGGCGGTGGCCCGCTCGATGTCATTGGAGGCACCGGTGGTGACCTTGTCGGAGCCGAAGATGATCTCTTCGGCGATACGCCCGCCGAACAGGGAGCAGATCTGGCTCTCAAGCCGGGTCTTGCTGTGGCTGTAGCGGTCCTCCTCGGGCAGGAACATGGTCACACCCAGGGCGCGGCCGCGGGGAATGATGCTCACCTTGTAGACCGGGTCGTGCTCGGGCACCAGGCGACCAACGATGGCGTGACCAGCCTCGTGGTAGGCGGTGAGCTTCTTCTCCGCGTCGTTCATGACCATGGACTTGCGCTCGGCGCCCATCATGATCTTGTCCTTGGCGCGCTCGAAATCGTGCATGTCCACCAGGCGCTTGTTGCCCCGGGCGGCGAACAGGGCCGCCTCGTTGACCAGGTTGGCCAGGTCCGCACCCGAGAAACCGGGGGTGCCTCGGGCGATGAGGTCCGGGCGCACGTTCTCGGCCAGGGGCACCTTGCGCATGTGCACCTTGAGGATCTGCTCGCGGCCGCGCACGTCCGGCAGGGGCACCACCACCTGGCGGTCGAAGCGGCCGGGACGCAGCAGCGCCGGGTCGAGTACGTCGGGACGGTTGGTGGCGGCGATCACGATCACGCCCTCGGTGCCCTCGAAGCCATCCATCTCCACCAGCAGCTGGTTCAGGGTCTGCTCGCGCTCGTCGTGACCGCCGCCCAGACCTGCGCCACGGTGGCGGCCCACGGCGTCGATCTCGTCGATGAAGATGATGCAGGGGGCGTGCTTCTTGCCCTGGTCGAACATGTCGCGCACGCGGCTGGCGCCCACGCCCACGAACATCTCCACGAAGTCGGAGCCGGAGATGCTGAAGAAGGGCACCTTGGCCTCGCCGGCGATGGCCTTGGCCAGCAGGGTCTTACCGGTACCCGGGGAACCGACCATGAGCACACCACGGGGAATCTTGCCGCCAAGTTTCTGGAACTTGCTGGGATCGCGCAGGAATTCCACCAGCTCGGCCACCTCTTCCTTGGCCTCGTCGCAGCCGGCCACATCGGCGAAGGTGACCTTGACCTGGTCCTCGCTCATCATCTTGGCCTTGCTCTTGCCGAAGGACATGGCCCCCCGGCCACCGGCCCCGCCCTGCATCTGACGCATGAAGTAGATCCACACACCGATCAGAAGCAGCATCGGGAACCAGCTGATCAGGATGTCCATCAGCAGGGAACGACGCTGGGGCTCCTGGGCCAGGATCTCCACGTTGTTGTTCAGCAGGTCACCGATCAGGCCCGGATCGTTGGGGCTGTAGGTGGTGAAGCGCTCACCGTTGATGGTGCGCCCCTCGATGGTGTTGTTCTCGATGTAGACGCTCTTGATGCGCCCGCTCTTCACTTCGCTGATGAACTGGGAATAGGACAGGGACTGCGGCGTCGACGTGCGCGGGCTGAAGTTGTTGAACACGGACATCAGCACCACGGCAATGACCGCCCAGATAATCAGGTTTTTGACCAAGTCGTTCAAGGTGTTACCTCGGTTATCAACGTGTGAGCCCCTGTTGGGACATTACACCACTTTCCGGCCCCGGGCCACCGCATACACCTCACGGGAGCGGGGTCTTGAGGCCTTGGGTTTGCGTATGCTGACTTTATCGTATTCGGTGCGCAGCATCCGGACGTACTCGTCGAATTCGGCGCCCTGGAAAAGTTTGACCAGAAAATCCCCGCCCGGTTTCAGCACCGTGCGCGCCAGTTCCGCCGCCAGTTCCGCCAGGTACATGGCGCGGGGCTGATCCACCGCGTCCATACCACTCATATTGGGGGCCATGTCCGACATCACAAGGTCTGCCCCGCCCTCGCCCAGCACGGCCAGCAGGCGTTCCAGCACCTCGGCCTCGCGGAAGTCCCCTTCGACGATGGTCACCCCCGGCAGGGGGTCCATGGGCAGGATGTCCGAGGCCACCACCCGCCCGTGCTTACCCACCAGGCCCGCCGCGTACTGGGTCCAGCCGCCCGGGGCGGCGCCCAGGTCCACCACGGTCATGCCCTGGCGCAGGAGGCGATCCCGCTCCTGGATCTCCTGGAGCTTGTAGACGGCGCGGGAGCGGTAGCCCTCCTGCTGGGCACGTTTGACGTACTCGTCGTCGAAATGCTCCTTGAGCCAGCGGTGGCTGCTTTTGCTTCGGGGCATGGGGTTTGCTGTCGTCAGTTGGTTAGGTTCGTTAAGAAATCAAAATCAAAGGCTTCCGATCCCCGCTTTTCGCGGGGCTCGGGTTACTTTCTTTGCTTGTCCAAAGAAAGTAACCAAAGAAAAGACACCCGAGTTTCTCGCCCCTGCGGGGTGCCCTGCGCGCGGAGGCGTTCCGGGGAGGTCGGCTGACAGGCCGTCCGTGGCCTGGCAGCCGACGCTGCCGCATCCCTGCGGCGCCCCTGGCGGGCTTTTACCCCGGAACACCCCCGTGCTCGGCGAGAAAAACGGGGGGGACGTCAAAGGCAGCAACCCCTTTACCTTGGGTGGCTTGTTGTTCTTTCGTAGGAGCCCCGACCCCGGGGCGAATTTCCCACCATTCGCCCCGGGGTCGGGGCTCCTACAATAAAAACCAAAGACTGCTCGAAGCGGTTTTGACCTGCCTCCCCCCCCTTATGCCGCACCGAGTAGCGCAGGCTTCGAGGGATTAAGCCCGAAGGGGCGCCGCAGGGATGCGGCGCGTCGCCTGCCAGGCCAGGGACGGCCTGTCAGGCGACCCCCTCGAAGCCGAGCAACGCAGGGCACCCGCGAATAGCGGGTGCGGCATCGGGGTGTCCTTCTTTTGGTTACTTTTCTTGGACAAGCAAGAAAAGTAACCCGAGCCCCGTGCAACGGGGATCGGAAGCCTTTGACTTTAAAGAAACCCAAGGACAGCCAGCCCACACCAAGTCATGCTAAGCTCCGCCCTTTGAACAGCAGCCCCAGCAGATCCATGGCCCTCACCGACCGACAACGCAAACAACTCCGAACCCTCGCCCATCCCCGCAAGCCCATCGTTATCGTGGGTCAGAAGGGCCTGACCGACAACGTCATGGAAGAGATCAACCTGGCCCTGGAGCATCACGAGCTCATCAAGGTGAAGGTCAACGTGGCCGACCGGGACGAACGCAGCGCGGCGGTGGAACAGATCTGCCAGCAGACCGGCGCCGACCTGGTGCAGCGCATCGGCTTCATCGCCACGCTGTTCCGGCGCAACCTCAAGAAGCCGGTAGTAGAGCTCTAGAGACAAGAGACAAGTTTCTAGAGACAAGAAAGATCGCGGTTGCTTCGTTTACCGAGGCATTCAAATGAATGCTACGCACCCCAACTTGACTCTTGTCTCTTGCATCTTGTCTCTCAGATGTATTTCACCGCCACGATCTCGTAATCCTTGTCGCCACCCGGCGCCTTCACGGTCACCACGTCACCCTCTTCCTTGCCGATCAGTGCACGGGCGATCGGGGAGTTCACCGAGATCTTGCCTTCCTTGATGTCCGCCTCGTCGTCGCCGACGATCTGGTAGGTGACTTCCTTGCCGGTCTCCTCGTCGGACAGGTCCACCGTGGCACCGAACACCACCTTGCCGCCGGCGTTCAGCGTGGTCACGTCGATGATCTGGGCGTTGGAGAGCTTGGCCTCGATCTCCTTGATGCGGCCCTCGATGAAGCCCTGCTGCTCGCGGGCGGCGTGGTACTCGGCGTTCTCCTTGAGATCGCCGTGTTCACGGGCCTCGGCGATGGCGGCGATCACCCGGGGGCGATCCTCGCTCTTCAATTTCTGCAGTTCGGCCTTGAGCTTGTTGGCGCCGGCCACGGTGAGCGGGGTCTTGCTCATTACCGATTCTCCTGATGCATGTCCTGCAATCTGTAGACTTCCTCGTGGGCCAGGTAGCTCAAGGCCGACACCGTGGCCAGCGCGCCGGCCAGGGTCGTGGTGTAGCTGACCTTGTGCTGCAGGGCCTCGCGGCGGATGGTGAATGAATCCGCGATGGCCTGCCGGCCCTCGGTGGTGTTCACGATCAGGCTGATCTCGTCGTTCTTGATCATGTCCACGATGTGCGGGCGGCCCTCGGTGACCTTGTTGACTGGCGTGCATTCGATGCCCGCCGCCTTGAGGACCTCGGCGGTGCCGCGGGTGGCGATGACCTCGAAGCCCTGCTCCACCAGCGCACGGCCCACCTTGGCCACACCGCCCTTGTCCGCCTCGCGCACGCTGACGAAGGCCTTGCCGCGCTGGGGCAGGGTCACGCCCGCGCCCAGCTGGCTCTTGGCGAAGGCCTCGCCGAAGCTGCGGCCCATACCCATAACCTCGCCGGTGGACTTCATCTCCGGCCCCAGGATGGTGTCCACGCCGGGGAACTTGATGAACGGAAACACCGCTTCCTTCACGGAGAAGTAGGACGGGATCACCTCGCCGTCCACGCCCTGCTCCCTGAGGCTGCGCCCGGCCATGCAGCGGGCGGCGATCTTGGCCAGGGGCTTGCCGATGGCCTTGGAGACGAAGGGCACGGTGCGCGAGGCGCGGGGATTGACCTCCAGCACGTAGACCTTATCGCCCTGCACCGCGAACTGGGTGTTCATCAGACCCACCACCTTGAGGCCGAAGGCCATCTTGCGCACCTGCTCGCGCAGCTCGTCCTGGATCTTCTTGTCCAGGGAGTACGGCGGCAGGGAGCAGGCGGAGTCGCCGGAATGCACGCCGGCCTGTTCGATGTGCTGCATGACGCCACCGATGAGCACCTCTTCGCCGTCGCAGATGGCATCCACGTCCACCTCCACGGCGTCATCCAGGAACCGGTCCAGCAGCACGGGGGCATCGTTGGAGACCTGCACGGCGCTGCGCATGTAGCGGCGCAGGTCCTCCTCGTTGTAGACGATCTCCATGGCCCGGCCGCCCAGCACGTAGGAGGGACGGACCACCACCGGATAGCCGATCTCCTCGGCCTTGCTGATGGCGTCCTCCACGCTGCGTGCGGTGCGGTTGGGGGGCTGCACCAGTTCCAGCCTGTCGATGAGCTGCTGGAAGCGCTCCCGGTCCTCGGCGAGATCAATGGAGTCGGGTGTGGTGCCGATGATGGGCACGCCGGCGGCCTCGAGATCCCGGGCGAGCTTGAGCGGGGTCTGGCCACCGTACTGCACGATCACGCCCCTGGGCTTCTCGACCGCCACGATCTCCAGCACGTCTTCCAGGGTCAGGGGCTCGAAGTACAGGCGATCGGAGGTGTCGTAGTCGGTGGACACGGTCTCCGGGTTGCAGTTGACCATGATGGTCTCATAGCCATCCTCGCGCATGGCGAGCGCCGCGTGCACGCAGCAGTAGTCGAACTCGATGCCCTGACCGATGCGGTTGGGGCCGCCGCCCAGCACCATGATCTTCTCGCGACTGGAGGGTGCGGCCTCGCACTCCTCGTCGTAGCTGGAATACATGTAGGCGGTGTTGGAGGCGAACTCCGCGGCGCAGGTGTCCACCCGCTTGTACACCGGGCGCACCTTCAGACCATGGCGATGCTCGCGCACCGCCTGCTCCTTCTCGCCCAGCAGGGTGGCCAGGCGACGATCTGAGAAGCCCCGGCGCTTGAGATCCAGCAGGGCCAGGCGGTCCAGGTCCTTGAGGCTGCGGCCCTGGAGTTGCTGTTCGGTGAAGATCAGCTCGTTGATCTGGGCCAGGAACCAGCGGTCGATGCGGGTCAGCTCGTGGACCTGCTCAATACTCATCCCCAGGCGGAAGGCATCGCCCACGTACCAGATGCGATCCGGACCGTTGGCCACCAGCTGCTGGCGCACCAGCATCTCCGCGTCCGGGTCGTTCAGATCCACCATGGGGTTAAGGCCGTCGGCACCGGTCTCAAGACCCCGCAGGGCCTTCTGGAAGGACTCCTGGAAGCAGCGCCCGATGGCCATCACCTCGCCCACCGACTTCATCTGGGTGGTGAGCTTGGCCTCGGCCTGGGGGAATTTCTCGAAGGTGAAACGCGGCACCTTGGTGACCACGTAGTCGATGGACGGCTCGAAGGACGCGGGTGTGACGCCGCCGGTGATCTCGTTGCGCAGCTCATCCAGGGTGTAGCCCACGGCCAGCTTGGCCGCCACCTTGGCGATGGGGAAGCCGGTGGCCTTGGAGGCCAGGGCCGAGGAGCGCGACACACGCGGGTTCATCTCGATGATCACCAGGCGGCCGTCGTCCGGGTTCACGGCGAACTGCACGTTGGAACCGCCGGTATCCACGCCGATCTTGCGCAGCACCGCGATGGAGGCGTTGCGCATGATCTGGTATTCCTTGTCGGTGAGCGTCTGGGCCGGGGCCACGGTAATGGAGTCACCGGTGTGGATGCCCATGGGGTCCAGGTTCTCGATGGAGCAGATGATGATGCAGTTGTCCGCCTTGTCGCGCACCACCTCCATCTCGTATTCCTTCCAGCCCAGCACGGACTCCTCCACCTGCACCTCGTTGGTGGGCGAGAGGTCCAGGCCGCGCTTGACGATCTCCTCGTACTCGTCGCGGTTGTAGGCGATGCCGCCGCCGCTGCCGCCCATGGTGAAGGACGGGCGGATGATCACCGGGAAGCCGATCTTCGGCTGCACCTCCTGGGCCTCATCCCAGGTGTTGACCACGAAGGCCATGGGCGACTCGAGACCGATCTCGGTCATGGCGTCGCGGAAGCGCTCCCGGTCCTCGGCCATGTCGATGGCGTCCTCGCTGGCGCCGATCAGCTCCACGTTGTGCTTCTTGAGCACGCCGTGCTTCGCCAGATCCAGGGCGCAGTTGAGCGCCGTCTGTCCGCCCATGGTGGGCAGGATGGCATCCGGCTTCTCACGCTCGATGATGCGCGCCACGGTCTTCCATTCCACCGGCTCGATGTAGACGGCGTCCGCCATCTCCGGGTCGGTCATGATGGTGGCCGGGTTGGAGTTCACCAGGATGACCCGGTAGCCCTCCTCGCGCAGCGCCTTGCAGGCCTGGGCGCCGGAGTAGTCGAACTCACAGGCCTGGCCGATGATGATCGGGCCGGCGCCGATGATGAGGATGCTGTTGATGTCTGTACGCTTAGGCATATTGTTAAATCTTTAGTCCGCAAATGAACGCGAATGGACGCAAATAAAATCCTCAAAGCGCTTGATTGTCATCGTGACCCCAGACGATGCGCCGCACACCCAGACGCGGAGTCCCGAAATTCAACAACAAGCCTACCGTCAGCCCTGTCGCTTTGAGGTAGTTCATGACTTGAGCCTCATGCTCCAGCACCAATCGCGACAACGCTTTGATCTCGACAATCAAGCGCTGCTCGACCACGAAATCGGCCACGTATTGACCGATGAGCTCACCCTTGTAACTGACAGGCAGCACGGCTTGCCTGTCAAAATCCATTCCCGCACGCGCGAACTCCACTGCCAGCGCGTTCTCATAAACGTTTTCCAGGAAACCGGCCCCCAAGGTATTACTGACCTCGAATGCGCAGCCGATCACCCGTTCGGAAATCCTTTTCCTCTTTGCGTCCATTCGCGTTTATTTGCGGACTCCCTGCGGTTTCATCAACTCGATGAAACGGTCGAACAAGGGCGCCACGTCGTGGGGGCCGGGGCTCGCCTCGGGGTGACCCTGGAAGCTGAAGGCCGGACGGTCGGTGCGGGCGATGCCCTGCAGGGTGCCGTCGAACAGAGAGCGGTGCGTGGCCTTCACGTTACCGGGCAGGGTGTTCTCGTCCACGGCGAAACCGTGGTTCTGGCTGGAGATCATCACCCGCTTGCTGTCCAGATCCTGCACCGGGTGGTTGGCACCGTGATGACCGAACTTCATCTTCACCGTACGCGCGCCGCTGGCCAGGCCCAGCAGCTGGTGGCCCAGGCAGATACCGTAGGTGGGGATGCCGGTGTCGACGATCTCGCGGATGGCGGAGATGGCGTAATCGCAGGGCTCCGGATCGCCGGGGCCGTTGGACAGGAACACGCCATCGGGCTGCATGGCAAGCACCTGGGCGGCGGGGGTCTGGGCGGGCACCACGGTGACCTGGCAGCCGCGATCCACCAGCATGCGCAGGATGTTGCGCTTCACGCCGAAATCGTAGGCCACCACCTTGTAGGGACTGCTGGCCGGCGCCGGGGCATGGCCGCTGCCCAGCTGCCAGGTGCCCTCTGTCCAGTCATAGATCTCGGCGGTGCTGACCTCCTTGGCCAGATCCATGCCCTTGAGGCCGGGGAAGCCCCGGGCCGCCGCAAGGGCTGCCTGCTCGTCGATCTCGCCGGCCATGATGCAGCCGTTCTGGGCGCCCTTCTCCCGCAGGATGCGGGTCAGGCGCCGGGTATCGATGTTGGCGATGGCCACCACCCCGAAGCGGGTCAGGTAGTCGGGCAGGGACTCGCGGCTGCGCCAGCTGCTCACCAGGGGTGGCAGGTCACGAATCACCAGGCCGGCCGCGTGCACACCGGCAGATTCCTCGTCCTCCGGATTCACACCGGTATTGCCGATGTGGGGATAGGTCAGGGTGACGATCTGACGGGCGTAGGACGGGTCGGTCAGGATCTCCTGGTAACCGGTCATGGCGGTGTTGAACACCACCTCGCCGACGGTCTGACCCGGGGCACCGATGGAGATGCCATGGAACAGGCTGCCGTCTTCCAGTGCCAGCAGGGCAGGTGTGAAATTCAAGGGAAAACCTCCGGCGTGCTTGGGACGAGCGGGACGATGATCGGGACAGCACTCCCGCCGGGGATCGAATGTATGGGGGATTTAATGTGTTGAATTTTACGCGATTTGCGGGGGTTTTGTCCAATCGGCGCCCGTCGCGGGGCGCCTGACCCGGGGCCGGCCGGGGGCCGAAGGCGCGGCCCGGACGCACCCCTTGCAAGGCGGGAAAATCAGCGCAGGTCGAGCACGTCCTGCATGTCGTAGAGGCCGGCGGACCGGCCCTTCAGCCAGGCGGCGGCGCGCACCGCGCCCTTGGCGAAGGTCATGCGACTGGAGGCCTTGTGGGTGATCTCCACCCGCTCGCCAATGCCAGCGAACATGACCGTGTGTTCGCCAACGATGTCGCCGGCGCGGATGGTCTCGAAACCGATGGTCTTGCGCTCCCGCTCGCCGGTGTGGCCTTCACGGCCGTAGACGGCGCACTGGGCCAGATCCCGCCCCAGGGCCTCGGCCACCACCTCACCCATGCGAAGCGCGGTGCCGGAGGGTGCATCCACCTTGTGGCGGTGGTGGGCCTCGATCACCTCGATGTCCACCTCGTCGCCCAGCACCCGGGCGGCCAGGTCCAGGAGCTTGAGGCACAGGTTCACGCCCACGCTCATATTGGGGGCGAATACCACGGGGATCTCTTTCGCCGCCTCGCGGATCGTCTGCTTCTGCGCCTCGGTGAAGCCGGTGGTGCCGATCACCATGGCCCGGCCCGCCTTGCGGCAGATCTCCAGATGCGCGAGCGTGCCTTCCGGGCGGGTGAAGTCGATGAGCACGTCAAAGGCCGCCACCTGGGCGGCCGGATCCTCGCTGATGGCCACCCCCAGGCGGCCCACGCCCGCCAGCTCGCCCGCATCGGCGCCGATCAGGGAACTGCCGGCCCGCTCGGTGGCCACGGTGAGATCAAGGCCCTCGGCCTGCTGGATGGCCTCGATCAGGGTGCGCCCCATGCGCCCACCGGCGCCGACGATGCAGATGTTGGTCATGGTTTATTCTTCTGGGTGTGGTTTTGAATTTGAATGGCACGGCTTCGAAAGCCCCGTGGACTAGAGACAAGATACAAGAGGCAAGAGACAAGACAAACCGCTTTCACTTGCCTCTTGTCTCTTGCCACTTGCCTCTGCGCGCCACCGGCGCGCTTACTTATTCCAGAACTTCAGATCCTCGAAGAAGCCCTTCACCCCGTCCAGCCAGCCCTCCTCCTGGGGACTGTGGCGGGTGCCGCCGGCCTTCATGGTCTCGTCCAGTTCCTTGAGCAGTTCCTTCTGACGCTTGGTGAGGTTGACCGGGGTCTCCACGCTGACCCGGCAGATCAGGTCGCCCTGGGCACCGCCGTGCACCGATTTCACGCCCTTGGCACGCAGGCGGAACAGGCGGCCGCTCTGGGTCTCCTCGGGGATCTTGAGGTTGACCCGGCCATCCAGGGTAGGGATCTCAAGCTCCCCGCCCAGCGCCGCGGTGGCGAAGCTGATGGGCACCTCGCACATGAGGTCGTTGCCCTTGCGGGTGAACAGCTTGTGGGCCTTGACGTGGATCTGCACATAGAGATCCCCGGGCGGGCCGCCGTTGATGCCCGCCTCGCCCTCGCCGGAGAGCCGGATGCGGTCGCCGCTGTCCACGCCGGCCGGCACCTTCACGGACAGGGTCTTGTGTTCCTCGACGCGACCCTGGCCATGACAGGCCTTGCAGGGGTGGGTGATCATCTTGCCGGTGCCGTGGCAGCGGGGGCAGGTCTGCTGCACGGAGAAGAAACCCTGCTGCATGCGCACCTGGCCGACACCGCCGCAGGTGCCGCAGGTCTCGGGCGTGGTGCCCTTCTCGGCGCCGCTGCCGTGGCACTCGCCGCACTCCACCAGGCTCGGCACGCGGATCTTCACCTCGGTACCGAACACCGCCTCTTCCAGGGTCAGCTCCAGGTTGTACTGCAGGTCGGAGCCCCGGTAGACCCGGCTGCCGCCACCCCGGCCGCCGCCGAAGATGTCGCCGAAGATGTCCTCGAAGATGTCGCTGAAGCTCGCCCCGCCCCGGGCGCCGCCGCCCGCGGAGGGATCCACGCCGGCATGGCCGAACTGGTCATAGGCGGCCCGCTTCTGGGGGTCGGTGAGGATCTCGTAGGCCTCCTTGGCCTCCTTGAATTTCTCCTCGGACTCCTTGTCGCCGGGATTGCGGTCCGGGTGGTGCTTCATGGCCAGGCGCCGGAACGCCTTTTTCAGTTCCGCCTCGCTGGCGTTCTTCGCCACGCCGAGGATCTCGTAGTAGTCACGCTTTGCCATGAAGTCGTTCGGTCCGTATTGATGTCTGGAAAGTCAAAAGCCGGAACGCAGAGGGCGCAAAGAAGACGCAGAGGGCGCAGAGAAAATTTCTGATGGGAAACTCTCTGCGACCTCCGCGTCTTTGCGTCCTCTGCGTGATCCGCCGGCGCTCAGGGATAGCGCCGCGCTTACTTCTTCTTGTCGTCCACTTCCTCGAACTCGGCGTCCACCACGTCGTCCTGCTGGGCGGAGGCCTGCTCGGCCCCGGCGCCCTCACCGGCGCCGCCCTCGGCGGACTGCTTGGCGTAGACCCGCTCGGCCAGCTTGCCGGAGGCCTCGGCCAGCTTCTGGGTCCTGGTCTCGATCTCGTCCTTGTTGTCGCCCTTCATGGCCTCACGCAGTTCGGAGAGCGCGGACTCGATGGCCTGCTTCTCGCCGGCCTCCACCTGATCGCCCAGTTCCTTCAGGGACTTCTCGGTGGCATGCACCAGGTTGTCCGCCTGGTTGCGGGCGGCCACCAGCTCGTGGAAGCGCTTGTCCTCGTCGGCGTGGGCCTCGGCGTCGCGCACCATGCGCTCCACTTCCTCGTCGGACAGGCCGGAGGAGGCCTTGATGACGATGGACTGCTGCTTGCCGGTGGCCTTGTCCTTGGCGGACACGTTCAGGATGCCGTTGGCGTCGATGTCGAACATCACCTCGACCTGGGGCACGCCGCGGGGGGCGGGCGGGATGTCGGTCAGGTCGAAGCGGCCCAGGGACTTGTTGGCGCTGGCCATCTCGCGCTCACCCTGGAGCACGTGCACGGTCACCGCGGTCTGGTTGTCGTCGGCGGTGGAGAAGACCTGGGTCGCCTTGGTGGGGATGGTGGTGTTCTTCTCGATCAGCTTGGTCATCACGCCGCCCAGGGTCTCGATACCCAGGGACAGGGGGGTGACGTCCAGCAGCAGCACGTCCTTGACCTCGCCACCCAGCACACCGGCCTGGATCGCGGCGCCCACGGCCACGGCCTCGTCCGGGTTCACGTCCTTGCGCGGCTCCTTGCCGAAGAAGTTCTTCACCGCGTCCTGGACCTTGGGCATGCGGGTCTGGCCACCCACCAGGATCACGTCGTCGATGTCGGACACGGACAGGCCGGCATCCTTGAGCGCCACCTTGCAGGGCTCGATGGTGCGCTTGATCAGCTCTTCCACCAGGGACTCCAGCTTGGCGCGGGTCACCTTGATGTTCATGTGCTTCGGACCGCTGGCGTCCGCCGTGATGTAGGGCAGGTTCACGTCGGTCTGCTGGCTGGAGGACAGCTCGATCTTGGCCTTCTCGGCGGACTCTTTCAGGCGCTGCATGGCGAGCGGGTCGCCCTTGAGGTCGATACCCTGCTCCTTCTTGAACTCCTCGACCAGGTAGTCGATGAGACGCATGTCGAAGTCTTCACCGCCCAGGAAGGTGTCACCGTTGGTGGCCAGCACCTCGAACTGGTGCTCGCCGTCCACCTCGGCGATCTCGATGATGGACACGTCGAAGGTGCCGCCGCCCAGGTCGTACACGGCCACCTTGCTGTCGCCGCGCTTCTTGTCCAGGCCGTAGGCCAGCGCCGCCGCGGTGGGCTCGTTGATGATGCGCTTGACCTCGAGACCGGCGATCTTGCCGGCGTCCTTGGTGGCCTGGCGCTGGGAGTCGTTGAAGTAGGCGGGCACCGTGATCACCGCCTCGGTGACCGGCTCGCCGAGATAGTCCTCGGCGGTCTTCTTCATCTTCTGCAGCACCCGGGCGGAGATCTCAGGCGGGGCCATCTTCTTGTCGCGCACGCGCACCCAGGCGTCGCCGTTGTCGGCCTTGAAGATCTCGTAGGGCACCAGCTTGATGTCCTTCTGGACCTCCGGCTCCTCGAAGCGGCGACCGATCAGGCGCTTGACGGCGAACAGGGTGTTCTTGGGGTTGGTGACCGCCTGACGCTTGGCGGCCTGGCCCACCAGCACCTCGCCGTCCTCGGTGAAGGCGACGATGGAGGGGGTGGTGCGGGCGCCTTCGGCGTTCTCGATGACCTTGGCCTTGTCGCCCTCCATCACCGCCACGCAGGAGTTGGTGGTGCCCAGGTCGATACCGATGATCTTACCCATGGTGTGTCTCCAAAAATGTCTGAATTCTGTGTGGAATGTTCCGGTTACCCGCTAGATTTGGGGCAATCCGGGGGATTTCAAGGGTTTCCGACGGCAAAACAGCCTATTCCCCTTCGGGCGCCTTGCTGACCACCACCATGGCCGGGCGCAGCAGGCGGTCGTTGAGCAGGTAGCCCTTCTGCAGCACCGCCATCACGGTGTTGGGTTCCAGTTCCGCGTTGGGCTGCATGGACATGGCCTGATGCCTGTCGGGATCGAAGCGCTGGCCCTGAGGATCCACGGCCTCGACGCCGAACTTCTCCATCACCTGGGCCAGCATCTTGAGGGTCAGCTCGGTGCCCTCGCGGATCTTCTCCACGTCGGTCTCACCCCGGGCGGCGTCCAGGCCCATCTCCAGGCTGTCGCGTACCGCCAGCAGTTCGCCGGCGAACTTCTCCAGGGCGAACTTGCGGGCGTTCTCCACGTCCCGGGCGGTGCGCTTGCGCAGGTTCTCCATCTCCGCCTGGGTGCGCAGCGCCTTGTCGAAGTGCTCCTGGGCCTGGGCCTGGGCCTCCTCCAGCTGCTTGAGCAGGACGGCGGGATTGAACTCCGGGGCCGCGCCTTCGGTGACCGCGCCCTCGGGCGCCTGCGCGGCGGGATTGGGCTGCTGCTGTTCCTCGTTGGACATGGGTCATCTCCCTTCAGGGTCTTGAATCTAAAGGCAATTCCGGGCCACGGGCGAGCGTGTCCCGAGAGCAACTGGTTTCAATGTGGGATTCAGAGCCGGGAATTCAAGGCCGCGCCCAGCAGGCGGGCGGTGATATCCACGATGGGGATCACCCGGTCATAGGGCATGCGGGTGGGGCCGATGACCCCCAGCACCCCCACCACGTGGCCGCCCACCTCGTAGGGGGCGGTCACCACGCTGCAGTCGTCCAGGATCCGGTGCCCGGACTCCTGACCGATGAAGATCTGCACCCCCTGGGCATGGATGCACTGGTCCAGCAGACCCAGGATCTCGCGCTTCTCGTTGAAGGCCTCGAACAGCTGGCGCAGCTTCTCGACGCTGGTCAGCTCGGCGTAATCCAGCAGGTGGAACTGTCCGGCCAGCACCACGTCGTCGGCGCCCTGGTCGGCGGCCACCGCCTGCTCGCCCAGCTCGATGGCGGCCAGCATCAGGGAATTCATGTGCTCGCGCACCGCCTTCATCTCCCGCAGGAGCTGCTGACGCACCGTGGCCAGGTCCCGGCCCACCACCCGGTCATTGAGGTAGTTGGCCATCTGCTGCAGCTCGCCGGCCGAGTAGTCCCGGTCCAGCTCCAGGATGCGGTTCTGCACCTCGTTCTTGTTCATCACCAGGATCACCAGCACCCGGCGCTCGGAGAGCTTCATGAACTCGATCTGGCGCAGGGAGGCGTGCTCGCGGCGCGGCACCCGCACCATGCCCGCCATCTGGGTAACCGCCGACAGCAGCCCCGAGGCGGACTCCACCAGGGCCTTGGTCTCCAGCTCCGGGCTCAGCCGCTCGCGCAGGGTCTGCACCTCGCGGCTGTCCAGGGGCTTGACCTCCAGCAGGCTGTCCACGAACAGGCGATAACCGGCGGCGGTGGGGATGCGCCCGGCGGAGGTGTGCGGGGAGCTGACCAGCCTCATCTCCTCCAGGTCCGCCATCACGTTGCGGATGGAGGCCGCACTCAGGTCCAGGCCGGCGGTGCGCGACAGGGTGCGCGAACCCACGGGCTGGCCTTCCCGGATGTAGCTCTCCACCAGGGTGCGCAGCAGCCGCTGGGCGCGGTCGCTGAGGTCGGTGATGGGCGGCGTATCGGTCATGGCAGCTCGGGTGTGCAGGGAGTCCGGAATTTGGCACTCTCAAGTCATGAGTGCCAAATCCCATAGTATAGGCGCGGGGTCAGGAGTCAAGTAAGGCGCAGAGACAAGAGGCAAGTTACTAGAGACAAGGATTTTGAGATTACCGTGTGTGCAGGGGCATGACCTGAGATCATTACTTGCCTCTTGCAACTTGCCTCTTGCCTCTGCGCCCTCATATACATCAGCCCCGTCTTTTGCCGATAATGCCCAACCATGTCCAAGCCCCATTTCCAGACCATCGGCATCATCACCAAGACCAGTGACGAGCGCCTGGTACACATATTGAAGACCCTGGTGGGACACCTCCTGGGTCACGGCTGCCGCGTGCTGCTGCACGAAAGCGCATGCCAGTGGCTGGAGGATGACCTGGGCTGCGAGACCGCAGACCTGGACGCCATGGGGCAGGCGGCAGATCTGGCCATCGTCATCGGCGGCGACGGCACCTTCCTGGCCGCCGGGCGGGCCATGGTGGATCACCAGGTGCCGCTCCTGGGCATCAACGTGGGACGCCTGGGTTTCCTGGTGGACGTCTCCCCCCACGAGATGCAGAGCCGCCTGGACGAGATCCTGGCCGGTGAATACGACGAGGACTACCGCAGTCTGCTGGCCACCCGGGTGGTGAGCCAGAACGGCGAGGCCGTAGAGCAACTGTCCCTCAACGACGTGGTGCTGCACATCCGCGACGTGGTACGCATGATCGAGTTCGAGACCCGCATCGACGGCCGCCACGTCAACACCCAGCGGGCCGACGGCATCGTGGTGGCCACCCCCACCGGTTCCACCGCCTACGCCCTGTCCGGTGGCGGCCCCATCCTGGCCCCGAGCCTGGACGCCCTGGTGCTGGTGCCCATCTGTCCCCACGGGCTGTCCAACCGCCCCCTGGTGGTCCACGGGGACAGCGAGGTGGAAATCCGCGTCTGCGAACAGAACCGCAGCAACGCCCAGGCCGCCTTCGACGGCCAGGCCAGCACCTTCCTCGAACCCGGCGACCGCCTCATCGTGCGCCGCAAGAAGACCTGCCTGCGCCTGATCCACCCGGTGGGCTACGACTACCTGCAGATCCTGCGGGCGAAGCTGGGGTGGGGGGAGCAGCCGTAAATGGAAGTGGGAAGTGTGAATTGGGAAGTGGGAAGTAGCAGCCACCATGCCTCGCTGATCGCCCTCTCCCTCAGGCCGCTCGCCTCCCTCTCCCTCAGGACAAATCCGCCAGGAGCGGATTTATTCCGGACATCCTGTCCTCCACCCTCCGGGTCGTCCTATCGGACGATCAAATCCGTTCCAGACAGATTTGTGATCAGCCGACAGGCTGGCCCGAAGGGTGGAGGGCAGGATGCCCGGAATTTGAGGGCCGGGGTGAGGGTGGTTTCACTTCCAACTTCCCAATTCACACCTCTCCCTTCCGTTCCAACTTCCCAATTCACCCTTCGCACTTCCTAACCATGATCACCTCCATCCACATCCGCGACTTCGCCATCATCGACGAACTGAGCCTGGAACTCGGCTCGGGCATGAGCGCGCTGACCGGGGAGACCGGCGCCGGCAAGTCGATCCTGGTGGATGCCCTGGGGCTGGCGCTGGGGGACCGGGCGGACAGCACCGCGGTTCGTGCCGGGGCGGAACGGGCGGAGATCAGCGTCGGCTTCGACCTCTCCGACGACGCCGATGCCCTGATCTGGCTGCAGGAGCAGGCCCTGGAGACCGGCCATGACTGCCTGCTGCGGCGCGTGGTGGGCGCCGATGGCAAAAGCCGCGCCTGGATCAACGGCACCCCCACCACCCTGCAGAACCTCAAGACCCTGGGCGAGATGCTGGTGGACATTCACGGCCAGCACGCCCACCAGTCCCTCACCCGCCGCGAGGTGCAGCGCCGCATCCTGGACGAGTTCGCCGACCACCCGAAACTGCTGGACGAGGCCCGCAGCCACTTCCAGGCCTGGCGGGAGATCCAGGAACGCCTGGACCGGGCCGCCGGTGACGACGAGGCCCGCAGCGCCCGACGTGACCTGCTGCGCTTTCAGACCGGCGAGCTCAAGGCCCTGGAGCTGGGCGACGACGAGGTCGCGCAACTGGACGAGGAGCACCGTCGCCTGGCCCATGCGGGGCGCCTGCTGGAAGTGGCCGAATCAGTGCACCAGGGCCTGTACGCCGACGACCAGAGCGTCGACACCCAGCTGGGCCAGCTGCACCACCTGCTGGAGGAAGTCACCCGCCTGGACCCGTCCCTGAAAGAGCCGCTGGAGCTCATCGCCAGCGCCCAGATCCAGATCCGCGAGGCGGCCGATGCCCTGCGCCACTACGCCGACCGGGTGGAACTGGACCCGGGGCGGCTGAGCTTCGTGGAACAGCGCCTCTCCGACATCCACGACCTCGCGCGCAAGCACCGGGTGCCCCCCGAGGACCTGCCCCGGCTGGCGCGCGAACTCCTGGAGGAACTGGCACAGCTGGAAAGCGACGACGAGGACCTGGACGCCCTGAGCCGCAAGGCCGAGGCGGCCGAAACGAAATACCGGGACGCGGCGGCGGCCCTGTCCCGATCACGGCAGGCGGCGGCGAAGAAACTGGGCAAGCAGGTGAGCGAGGCCATGCAGGGCCTGGGCATGGAGGGCGGCAAGTTCCAGGTGGCCGTGGACAGCGACCCGGAGACCCGCCCCGCCGCCCATGGCCTGGACCGCATCGAGTTCCTGGTCACCGCCAACCCTGGTCAGCCCCTGCAAGCGCTGACCAGGGTGGCCTCCGGCGGCGAACTGTCGCGCATCAGCCTGGCCATCCAGATGATTGCCGCCAAGGCCCTGCCCATCCCGACGCTCATCTTCGACGAAGTGGATTCCGGCATCGGCGGGGCGGTGGCGGAGGTGGTGGGCCGGCAGCTGCGCAGCCTGGGCGAGCACCGCCAGGTGTTGTGCGTCACTCACCTGCCCCAGGTGGCCGCCCAGGCCCACCATCACCTGCAGGTGAGCAAGCACAAGGGCAAGGCCGACACCCGCACCCGCATCCAGGTGCTGGACGCCGACAGCCGCATCCAGGAAGTGGCTCGCATGCTGGGCGGCGTGGACCTCACCGAGCAGACCGTGGCCCATGCGCGGGAGATGGTTGAGAAGGCGAAAGACAATTCAAGATTCAATATTCAAGGTTCAAAGGGGTGACACCCGACGCCGGCTGAATGTGCAGCCGCAGCGTCTTCATTGAATCTTGAATCTTAAATATTGAATTGTCTTTACGCCTTCTCCCGATTCGGGCAATCCGGCTTGTTGCACTCCCCGTAGAGGGTGAGCGCGTGATCCTTGATGGTGTAGCCGAACTTCTCAGCGATGGCCTTCTGGCGTTCCTCGATGACGCTGTCCATGAATTCGTCCACCCGGCCGCAGTTCACGCAGATGATGTGGTCGTGATGCCGGCCCCGCTCCAGCTCGAACACCGCCTGGTTGCCCTCGAAGTGGTGGCGATTCACCAGGCCTGCCTGCTCAAACTGGGTCAGCACCCGGTAGACGGTGGCCAGGCCAATCTCCTCGCCGCCTTCCAGCAGCTGGCGATAGATGGTCTCGGCACTCAGATGCCGGTCATCGGAATTTTCCAGCAATTCCAGGATCTTCATCCTGGGCAAGGTCACCTTCAATCCGGCCTTTTTCAGATCCTGGCTTTCCAAGGGGTCCTCCGTTCGGGCCCTGAATCGATGTACAATCCGGCCACACTCACCGGCGCCCCGGACACAACCCGGGTGGCCCAATGAAGGATAACCGATCTCACATGGGAAAGATTCTCACCGGACTCGTGCTCATTGCAAGCCTGCTGCTCCAGGGTTGCGGCTCCGGGCTGTTCTCCGTGTTCCGCCCCGACATTCAACAGGGCAATCACCTGGACGATGAACGCATCGCCCAGCTGGAGACGGGCATGAGCCCGGAACAGGTGCGCTTCCTGCTCGGCGAGCCGGTGCTGCGTGACCCCTTCCACGGGGACCGGCGCTGGGAGTACGTCTACTACCTCAAGCCCGGCGACGGACAGGCGCAGCGCCGCCGCCTGACCATCCTGTTCGACGGGGCCTACCGGGTCTCCAGCATCGAGGACAGTGGACTGAAGTAAGACGCAGAGGCAAGTGACAAGAGAGTTACAGCTTTTGATCTTTCTTGTCTCTTGCCTCTATTCACTTGTCTCTGTCTCCTCTATATCCCCACCACCCTTCTTCATGCGCTTGCCCGCCGCGGCGCGCTGCTTGCGCACCTCCTTCGGGTCGGCGATGAGCGGCCGGTAGATCTCCACCCGATCCCGGGGCTTGAGCACCGTGTCGCGCTTGGTGAGCTTGCCGAAGATACCCACCTTGGCCGACTCCAGATCGATCTCCGGGAAACGCGCTTCGATGCCCGAGGCGCGCAGGGCGTCCTCCACCGTCGCCCCCTCGGGGACGATGACCTCCAGGATCAGCTGGGTGTCGGGCCGGGCGTAGGCCACCTCGACGGTCATGCCCTCGCGGGCACCGGCTTCAGCGGACGCCATAGACTTCCCGGGCCCGGCGCACGAAGGAATCCACCAGGGTATTGGCGATCTGGTTGAACACCGGGCCGATGGCCAGGCCCACCAGGCGGCTGGAGAACTCGAACTCCAGGTCCAGGGACACGCGGCTGGCGCCACTCTCCAGGGCGTCGAAGCGCCAGAAGCCCTCCAGGTGCCGGAACGGCCCCTCCACCAGGCGCACCTCGATCATCTTGTTCTTCTGCAGGCGGTTGCAGGTGGTGAAGGACTTGCTCACCGCCCCCTTGGCCAGTTCCAGGCTCGCCTTGATGGTGTCCTCGTCCCGGGCATGCACCCTGGCGCTGCGGCAGCCGGGCAGGAAGCGCGGGTAGGACTCGATGTCGTTCACCAGGTCGTACATCTGGGCGGGACTGTAGGGCACCAGGGCGCTGCGGCTGATGGAAGGCATAGTGACGGGCAGATCAGATGACGTTGATGGCGCGCAGGAACACCAGCAGGATGCCGATGGGCGCGACGAAACGCAGCAGATAATACCATGTGCGGAACAGCGCCGGCCGCTGCACGTCCAGCTCCGAGGCCACGGAGCGTTCGGTCATGCGCCAGCCCACGAACAGGGCGATGAGCAGACCGCCCAGGGGCAGCAGGATGTTGGAGGTGAGGTAATCCACCGCGCCGAAGAAGGTCATGTCGAACAGGGTGTAGCCGGACCAGTGGTTGAAGGACAGCACCGTGCCGACGCCCAGCAGCCAGGACAGCACCGCCACCAGCGTGGCCGCGCTCACCCGGGTCATGCCCCGGTTCTCCACCAGGTAGGTCACCGCCGGCTCCATGAGCGAGATGGACGAGGTCCAGGCCGCCACCACCAGCAGCACGAAGAACACCGTGCCGAACAGCACCCCGCCGGGCATCTGGGCAAAGGCCAGCGGCAGGCTGACGAAGATCAGCCCCGGCCCCTGGCTCGGCTCGAGTCCCGCCGCGAACACGATGGGGAAGATGGCCAGGCCCGCCAGGATGGCCACCAGGGTGTCGGCACCCACCACCGTGGCGGAGGTCCTGGCGATGGAGGCCCGGGAACTGAGGTAGGAGCCGTAGATCATGATAGCCCCCATACCCAGGCTCAGGGTGAAGAAGGCCTGGCCCATGGCCACCAGCACCGCGTTGCCGGTCAGCTTGCTGAAGTCCGGGGTGAACATGAAGCGCAGGCCCTCCATGAAATGCCCCTCGGCCATGGCATAGCCCACCAGCAGCACCAGCATGAGCAGCAGCAGGGGCATGAGGAACTTCACCGCCTGTTCGAGACCCGAGCGCACCCCCCGGGCCACCACGATCAGGGTCATGCACATGAAGACGGTGTGCCAGGCCAGCAGGCGCTCCGGATCCGCCACCAGGCCCTCGAACATGGCCTGGACACCCTGCGCGTCCAGCCCCGTGAAACTGCCGGTGCCGGCCCGGAACACGTAGGAGAGCGCCCAGCCGGCGATCACACTGTAATAAGAAAGTATCAGGAACCCGGCGACCACCCCCATCCAGCCCATCAGCCCCCAGCCTCGGGACAGGCCCTCCTCGCGGGCCAGGGCGGTCATGGTGTTGATGGGACTCTGCCGCCCGCGCCGGCCGATGAGGATCTCCGCCATCATGATGGGCAGGCCGATGAGCAGGATGCACAGCAGGTAGACCAGCACGAAGGCCCCGCCGCCATGCTCGCCGGCGATGTAGGGGAAGCGCCAGATGTTGCCAAGGCCCACGGCCGAACCCGTAGCCGCCAGGATGAACACCAGTTTCGACGACCACTGCCCGTGGATGGAGGATTCTTTTCTCATCGTTATGCGTCTCCCTGATCGGCGCAGCTATTGTGAGCAATACCAACCCGGCGCTCAACCGCGCCCGCCTTCGCGTATAATCCCGCCCCATGTCGAAACAGGCCAAACAAGCGGGCACCAGCACCATTGCGCTCAACAAGAAGGCGCGCCACGAATACTTCATCGAGGAACGCTTCGAGGCGGGCCTCGCCCTGGAGGGCTGGGAGGTCAAGAGCCTGCGAGACGGGCGCGTGCAGCTCAACGAGAGCTACGTGCTCATCAAGGACGGCGAGGCCTGGCTGTTCGGCGCCCACATCAGCCCCCTGCCCACCGCCTCCACCCACATCCACCCCGACCCCATGCGCAGCCGCAAGCTGCTGCTGCACAAGGAAGAACTCAACAAGCTCATCGGCCAGGTGGAGCGCAAGGGCTACACCCTGACCCCGCTCGCGCTCTACTGGAAGCGCGGCCGGGCTAAGCTGGAGATCGGCCTCGCCAAGGGCAAGAAGGAACATGACAAGCGCGCCACCATCAAGGACCGGGACTGGCAGCGGGAGAAGGAACGGGCGCTGAAGAAGGGTTGAAAGCCCCGCCCCTGGCCTCTTTCATACCGCCATCCTGTCGAAATAACTTACAAATCTTCCCCGGTCCGCGTGGCATGGCTCACAAAAAGCCAAGCAAAATAAGGCTACCAGAACCCTGGCACACTTCCTGCTTCATTGTGACTTAGAGCACACTGCAACGGCGGTTGTGCAAGAAAAACCGACAATGAGGTCCAGGGATATGAAAATCGTTAACAGGATATCTGCCGTTCTGCTGCTGGTGCTGGGTCTTTTGGCCTTCGGCAGTGCCAGCGCCAACACCGTTGACCTTCGGTACACCGGCTTCGTCGGCGGCTCCACGACCGGCACCCTGTACGACACCAACGGCAACCTCATCGGTGGCAGCGGCAGTCTGAACGTGAACGCCGGCCTGTTCGGATTCAATGTCCTGGGCAGCAGTGGTGATGTGGAGTGGGGCGGCCGGGTCGAGGCCTTCTGCATCGAGACCGGGATTGCCCTGAACACCAGCAGCACGGTCACCTACAACGTGGTCAATGCCGGCGACTACTTCTCTGCGAGCCAGCTGGGCGCGATTCAGAGCCTGTACGGCAACAACCACACTAGCCTGGGCAGCACCGCCACCAACGTGGCCTTCCAGCTGGGCCTGTGGGAGATCATCAACGAGACCACCAGCAACACCAGCCTCTCCAACGGCAGCTTCCGCAGCAACGCCTTCGGTAGCGCTCAGGGCATCGCCAACGGCTGGCTGAATGATCTGGGTGAGACCGTCGAGCAGTTCCACATGTACGTGCTGACCTCCGACAGGTCCCAGAACCTGCTGGTGATCACGCCCAAGCCCATCGGCGTCCCCGAGCCGGGCGCCCTGGCCCTGCTGGGCATCGGCCTGCTGGCCCTGGCCATGGGCATGCGCCGCCGCCACTCGGCCTGATCGCCTGAAACGCAGCGCATGAAAAAGCCCGCACCGAGAGAGGTGCGGGCTTTTTTGTATCTGCGCTTGATGTCTGAAAACCCTGTTCTCTCGCGGAGACGCAGAGGCGCAGGGAAAGTCAAAAACAAAACCGGGTCTCTCGCAAAGGCGCGAAGACGCCAAGAAATGCACATTTAAGTTCAAGGATTTTTCTTCGCGCCTTTGCGCCTTTGCGCCTTTGCGAGAGATCGTGTTTTGTTTTTTCCCCGCGTCTCTGCGTCTCCGCGAGAGAATGATTTTTTCAATCAACCCGTATCAGAACCCGGCCCCGGCCGGCAATCCAGCGACATGTGGAAGTTGCGGAACATCATGCCCCGCAGGGGCACGATGCGATGCTCCACCAGCCGGAAGCCGGCATGCTCGAAGAAGGGTCGTGCGGTGATGCTGGCATCGGTGGTCAGGCGGCGCACGCCCCGCTCCAGGGCCCAGGCCCTGGCATGGTCCAGCAGGGCGGTGCCGATGCCACGCCGCAGGTGGCCGGGGTCCACGAACAGCATGTCCACATGCCCGTTGGCCTCCATGGCGATGAACCCGACCACCTGCCCCTGCACCACGTAGACGAACACCGCGCAGCGGGCCAGTCGCCGACACCAGGAAGGCTGATCCGGGGGATCGGGGGCCCAGGCCTCCACCTGCTCGGGGATATAGTCCCGGGCCGCCACCTTGCGCACCGCGTCCTGGAACACCCGCAGAACGGCGTCCAGGTCCTCCTCCTCGAACTCGCGAATGGTCCAGCCACCCCCCTGCACCTCGCTTCCCTGCCATTGCATGATCAAAGGCTCCCGGGGCTAGTGCCGACAGGATGATGGGCGAAAGCACGGCACGCAGATCGCGCAGCCAGACATGGCCGGACGACCTGCGAGAAGACAGGAACGAGCGGTGAGCACCATCGGACAGGATGGCCTGTTCACCATGGATCCCCCAGTGTGTATGAATCAGCCCTTGATTGTGCCGCTTTCAGGCCTGGAACTTGCCTGAAGCCGCATTTATGACAATGGAGCATAGACCCTGATCAGAATTTAGCCAGCCGGTTGACCCGGTTCTGCGCAGACTGGGGCATTTTCTCCGCACATCCGCGACCCGGATTTCCCTTGGGCGCTTAGTGGCATGATCTGCCCCACCTGTACACCCCGAAATCACCACCAGCCACCCGGAAGGCGCACCCACAAACCACTATCTATATGTTTATTCGTCGAATTACACCGCAGCCTGATATCAGGGCAGGCGGCTATTTGCACCCCACTGGTGCATTCCCGGGAATCATGTACAATTAATGTATATGTTGTGCATAAGATATCCGTGGCCACCGTGGCCACGCGAATACTCCGGGGAGGCCTCATGATTCTGAACAAGCGCTTGCACAACGAACTGGCCGAATGTCGACAGGCCCTGGCCGAGACCCGCTTCGCATTCGATGCCATCCGGGCCTCGGTGGCCTACATTGAATTCACGCCAGATGGACAAATCCTGGATGTGAACGAGCAGTTCCTGGCCGCCACGGGCCACACCCGGGAGGTCGTGCTTGGCGCCCATCATCGCCTGTTCTGTGACCCGTCCTACGTCAAGTCCACCGAATACAGGCAATTCTGGGAGCGGCTCGCCCGGGGCGAATCCCATGCAGGCACCTTCCCCCGCCGCAGGGCGGACGGCCGGCGCCTCTGGCTGGAAGCCACCTATTTCCCCGTCAGGGACGCCTCGGGCAGGGTCACCCGGGTGATCAAGATCGCCTCCGACGTGACTGCCAAGCAGGAACAGCTGCGCGATCAGGCGGCCGTGTTCCAGGCCCTGGACCGGTCCATGGCCGTCATCTCCTTCACCCCCGAAGGCCAGATCCTGGATGCCAATCGCAACTTCCTGGATGCCGTGGGTTATCGGCTGGACGAGGTCCGCGGACGACATCACCGCATGTTCTGCGACGAGGCCTTCTACCGCGATCACCCCCATTTCTGGGAACAGCTTGCTGCCGGGGAATTGATGACCGGCAAGTTCCGCCGGCTGCGTTCCGATGGCCGCGAGCTCTGGCTCGAGGCCAGCTACAACCCGATCCTGGACGAACAGGGCAGGACCGTGAAGGTGATCAAATTCGCCACCGACATCACCGAAAGCGTCGACGCCGCCAACAAGATCCGCGACGCATCCGCCGTGGCCTACTCCACGGCACAGCAGACCGCCGACAACGCCGGACGGGGCTACACGTCCCTGCTCGCCTCTGTGGAAAACTCGGAACAGATCCGCGCGCTCATCGATGAGGCCAAGCGCGCCATCCACGACCTCAACAGCCAGTCCAAGAACATCGAGACCATCGTCGCCACCATCAGCAGCGTCGCCTCCCAGACCAACCTGCTGGCGCTCAACGCCGCCATCGAGGCGGCCCGCGCCGGCGAGCATGGGCGCGGATTCGCCGTGGTGGCCGACGAGGTCCGCCAGCTGGCCGCCCGCACCAGCACCGCCACGGAGGAAATCACCCGCGTACTCCAGGGCAATCTCCAGTACACCACGGAGATCGTCACACGCATCGAGAACGTCAGCGAGGCCGCGGAAAGGGGTCGTCAGCAGGTCATCTCCGCAGGCACCCTGGTGGATGAGATCCGCAGCGGTGCCACCCACGTGGTGGACCTGGTGTCCTCGATTCCCAGGGTGGCGTGAGGCGATAAAAGGCTCGCTATAAAGATACGTCTAATACCACTGCGCTGGATCAGACTTGAAACCTTCTTGCATTACCCTGCGCAAGCCCTCAAAAACATCAGGAAGTTGAGAAAAAACTTCAGCCGCCACCTCGGAGAACAAAGGAAGTGTCATATTAACCTTCATCCCATCCTGCCATTCCATCCAAGTATCGCAGCGGATTCTTTTTTTCGATCTTAGATAAATTTGTTGATTGCAGAAATCGAGGTAGTTAAAGATTGCGTCCTTACAACCTAAGATTTCGTCGTCAGTCAATTCTTGCCCAATCAGAGCCTTATATGGAACAGCCCTTATCAACTCTCTGTACTCTTTTGAAAGCGCATCCTCAAATGTAGTTTTTGATTGCTCAGCAGTACGCCATATTTGCCATGCAGCAATTGCAACACCAATAGCGGTAGCAAAACCAGCAACAATCCTAGCAATCTCGTACATAATCAAGCCAAAGCGCAAACTTCACCGCTCATTGACTGAACCGCTAAGCCCCAAGAGCTCAGCGACATATCCTTTATAATTTATTTGAAGATTCCTTAAAGTGTCGTCTACAGCATTATAAGTCACCACATAATCCTCATTCTCACCTACATATAAAGACGTATATACTGTATCCACCACGCTGTAACTTGCAACCTCCGAAGCAGTTATAAAATTATCAACTTCACCCTTAGCAACTCCATAGTAGAAAGGATGCAAGGACTTACCTTTGTAAGCCCTAGTCGGAGTAAACAACGTTGCCCCATCAGCACTGTAATAAGGCATGCTAATTTGTGTTACGATCCCATCGGCATCGAAGCAAACCACGCCCAAGTAAGAAATAGTCACACACTTCCCAGCGACATCCTCAACCCAAGCCACAGGATCCCCGAAGCCATGTAAACCCAACACCTTTGAGGCGTGCTTATAGGACTTACCAACCAAATTGTTAACGATTGTCTCCGAACCAATGAACGGCAAATACGCAGCAAGCTCATCGGTTATCTGCCCGGCAATTCTAAGCTCTTCTAAAGCACCAACCAGAGCCTCATTAAACCTCGACTCTCGATGCCTATAAAACAACTCATTCAAACAAGCCCATGTACTTATATAAGTATCGCGCGAGGATCCAGCATCAAGCCTTCCACAACGCGCTATTGACCAATCCTCATAATCTCTAGAAACCCCAGAGAGATTCCTCTCAATATAGGACTGACTCAACCTTTCGACACGGTCATAGGATACTGACGACATTCGATCCCACAGCGCACGAGGAGCGCCCATTTCTTGAAAATAGTCAGCCACCCACTCTGCTATCAGCAATGAATGCTCACGTGCCTCGTCTGCGGTGATTTCTCTGAGCGATGATGGCTCTATGTATGGCCTGTGAACGGTAATATAATCTCCCTCTCGCTTAATACCTCCTAACCAAATAAATAAACATGCACTATCGCAGGTACAGTGCTGAATATTGTAGAGAGGGGTACAACTCGCATCCGGTCGCGCAGTAGGGATATCAGTAACATACCCTATTTTACGTATTAATCTGCCAATGCGCATTGCCTCATGCAGATCACCTCCAGGCGATGAAATAAAAATACTTGCCCCATAACCTGATGACAGCAAAGCGGCCAGAAATCTTTGGTAATCACCTTCAACTATCTCACCGTCAATGACCACAACATCATGACTAGGAAAATATGAAAAATATGCACCTCCATTTATCTTTTCTTCAGCGCTTAGTACATTAACTGTAGCGGCAGTTAATGCAAAAATAAATCCAAATATAGACCACCTAAACATGACAATAACCACCCCGGCATCGAAAATGTAAATGAGCACACCTAAAAACTAGCCTCACCATCAACGGCCTGAATATACTTAGGAAACGCTTAATAACTCGGCGTTTCCGCAGTCAGTGACGAACCGCCCGCGAATCGAACACCTACAAATTTGACTCGAGCAGCAGCGTCAGGGCGTGTACCGGGTACTGCACGCACTGGCAAGTCCGTCCTGGACTTGTTCAGCACCCCCTCACAGCTTGTTATGGCTACCATCGCAGAACGGCACATTCCCCGTGCGCTTGCACTGACACAGCCAGGCCTCGCCGGTCTTCTCGGCGGTGAAGGCCACCGGCTCGCAACCGCTGCCCTGGTGGGAGCCGTCGCAGAAGGGCTGCTTCTTGGACTTGCCGCACGCGCACCAGAAGTATTTCTTGCCCGCCTCCAGCTGCACGGCGATGGGCTGCTTGGCGGCGATCTCGGGCTTGCAGTTGCTCATGTAAAAGTCTCCTTCGGGTTGCTTGCTTGTCAGTGTCTTGTTGTCGGTTGTTGTTCACTGCCCTGCCCCGCTGCGGCGCAGGGATCGGGGACTACCAGGGGGACGGCGGATTGAGCTTTTCCAACAGACGGGTGTGGGCCTGCAATTCCGCCTCCGAGGGGCGGATGACCCGCAGGCGCGCGCGGGCTTCGGGCAGACGCCGGATGCTCTCGGCGCGTGCCTCGCCATTGACGCCCGCAGCCTCGCCGCCCAGGGAGAGGGTGGTCTGGCCGCCGGTCATGGCGAGATAGACATCCGCCAGGATGCGGGCGTCGAGCAGGGCGCCGTGCAGCTCGCGCCCCGAGTTGTCGATCTGGTAGCGCTTGCACAGGGCGTCCAGGCTGTTGCGCTGGCCCGGGTGCATGCGCCGGGCCAGGTCCAGGGTGTCCAGGATGCTCGAGTAGTCGGTCACCTGGCCACGGGCGGCGTCCAGCAGCTTGAGCTCGTGGTCCAGGAAGCCCACGTCGAAGGGGGCATTGTGGATCACCAGCTCGGCGCCGCGGATGAACTCCAGGAACTCGTCCACCACGTCGGCGAAGCGCGGCTTGTCGGCCAGGAACTCGTTGCTGATGCCGTGTACCGCCAGCGCGCCCTCGTCGATCTCCCGGTCCGGCTGCAGGTAGTGGTGGAAAGTGCGCCGGGTGATGCGTCGCCCCACCAGCTCCACGCAACCGATCTCGATGATGCGATGACCCTGGGCCGGCTCAAGACCGGTGGTTTCCGTATCCAGCACCACCTGGCGGTGGTTGTTGTCGGACATCTCGACGCGATTGTTCATGGGGTTCTCGGTTCAGGCGTGACGGACAGACATTAAAAGATTTCGACGCGAAGACGCAAAATCGTGAAACATGAAAACACCTAATTGGGTTCCCCGTGTCCCAGTGACCCCGTGAGAGAAGCCTGTTTCCTTAAAGCCAGGCAAACACATGTTCTCTCACGGGGGCACGGAGCCACGGGGAAATCAGAATTTGATCAGCAATCACGGTTTTCTTCACATCTTTGCGCCGCGTTTGCCTTCAGGCCCCTGCCAGCATCTCGTCGATGGCCTCGTTGGCCAGCTGGTCGGCCAGTTCGTTTTCCGGGTGGCCGGTGTGGCCGCGCACCCAGTGCCAGGCCACCTCGTGGCGGGCGGCGGCGGCGTCCAGGCGCATCCACAGGTCCTGGTTCTTCACCGGCTTGCCGTCGGCCGTGCGCCAGCCCTTGCGCTTCCAGCCGTGGATCCACTGGGTCAGGCCCTGCTTCACGTACTGGGAGTCGGTGGTCAGATCCACGGCGCAGGGACGGGTCAGGGTCTCCAGGGCCATGATGGCGGCAGTCAGTTCCATGCGGTTGTTGGTGGTCTCGGCCTCGGCGCCCTTGAGGGTGCGCTCCCTGCCCTTGAAACGCAGCACGGCGCCCCAGCCGCCGGGACCGGGATTGCCGCGACAGGCACCGTCGGTGTAGATCTCCACCCGCTGGGACTCAGCCACGACCCTGTCTCCGCAACCCGGAACTGGCCAGCCCGGCGGCGAGCCGGCGGCGCGGGCGCCAGCGGGGGCGCATGGGGGTGAGCGTGGCGACACGCTTGCGGGCAAGGATCACGTAGGCACCTCCGAAGTACGGCCAGAAACGGGCGCCCAGTGTCTCCATGAACTGCAGGCGGCGCAACAGCCCGGCGCCCCGCAGCGGCGGACGGAAGCCGGCGGGCACGCAGGCCACCAGGTCGAAACCCAGCAGGCGCAGCCAGTCCTTGATGCGAAACACGCTGTAGTAGCGCCCGCGCCAGGGGGCCATCCCCCCGCGCCCGGCGAACAGGCGACGCAGGCCCATGAGGCTGAAGGGATTGAAACCGACGATGAGCAGATGCCCCTCGGGCACCAGGGTGCGGTCCACCTCGCGCAGCACCTGGTGGGGATCCGAGCAGAATTCCAGCACATGGGCCAGGACCACCACGTCCAGGGTGTCGGACTGCACGGGCAGGGCCCGGGGCTGGGCCAGCACCTGGGCCGGGGGGGTAAGGCTCAGGCTTACCTGGTGGATGATGCGCGAGCCCTCCAGCATATCCAGGGATTCACCCAGATCACCCACCTGCAGGGCATGGTAGCCGAACAGCTGGGGCACCACGCTGGCCGCATAGCGGCGCAGTTCCGCCCTGAGCGCCTCGCCGGGCGGCGTGGCGTACCAGGCACGCAGGTCCTGTCGGTCGCGGATGGCGTCGGAGGGGTTCATGGCCGACAGCATATCCCATGGGCCGGGCAAGTCCATGACGGTCCGTACACAGCGACGTCCGACAGACGTCTAGACGACCCGATGGATGCCACTGTTCAGGGTTGTGGAGGGTACCCCCCGGTCGCTATCCTTGGCACCCATGAACCCCATCCGTTTCATGGTCATCGCCGCGCTGCTGCCCGCGGCCCTCTTGCTGAGCGCCTGCGGCAGCCTCCCCTCTCAACCCGATGAACCGGAACGGGTTGAAATCACTGAAGAAACCGACACCGTACGACTGGCGGACGCCGAGCAGACCCTGCTCGGCCTGGAGGAAGCAACCCCCTTCCCCGACCTGACCCCCTCCCGGGACATCCCCGTGGGCGAGAGCCCGCCCAGCGAGGACATCTGGGGCCGGGTGCGCGCCGGCATGGGTATGCCCGATTACCGCCACCACCCCAGCGTCCAGCCCCACATCCAGTGGCACCTGTGCCGCCCCGACTTCATCCAGCGGGTGACCGCCCGGGCGGAACCCCTGCTGCACTACATCCTGGAAGAGATCGAGGCCCGGGACCTGCCCACGGAGCTGTTGCTCCTGCCCATCGTGGAAAGCGCCTACCTGCCCTTCGCCTATTCCCACGGCCGCGCGGCGGGCATCTGGCAGTTCATCCCCTCCACCGGGCGCCACTTCGGCCTGAAGCAGAACTGGTGGTATGACGGGCGCCGCGATATTCACGCCTCCACCACCGCCGCCCTGGACTATCTGCAGCAGCTCAACCAGCGCTTCGACGGCGACTGGCTGCTGGCGCTCGCCGCCTACAACGCCGGCCAGGGCACCGTGGCCCGGGCCATCCAGCGGAACGAACGCCTGGGCCGCCCCACGGACTTCTGGAGCCTGGACCTGCCCCGGGAGACCCGCCAGTACGTGCCCAAGCTGCTGGCCCTGCGCAGCCTGGTGGAAGACCCCTGGGCCTACCACGTGGAACTCTGGCCGGTGCCCGACGAGCCCTACCTGGAACTGGTGCAGCTGGACGGCCAGCTGGACCTCGCCGTGGCGGCGCGCCTGGCGGACCTGGACCTGGAAGAGGTCTACCAGCTCAACCCGGGCTTCAACCGCTGGGCCACCGATCCTGAAGGCCCCCACCACCTGCTGCTGCCCCGCGACCGCACACCGGCCTTCCGCGAGGGTCTGGCCGCGCTGGATGCCTCCGAGCGGGTGGTCTGGAACCGCCACCGCATCCAGGAGGGCGAGACCCTGATCCAGATCGCCCGCCAGTACCGCACCACCGTGGCCATGCTGCAGAGCACCAACAACCTCCGCGGCAGCAACATCCGCGCAGGCCAGTACCTGCTGGTGCCGAGCGCCAGCGAACCGGCCTCCACCTACACCCTGACGGCCGACCAGCGCCGCACCCAGACCCAGGCGCGCGGGCCGGCCGGCCGGGTACAGCACCAGCACCTGGTCCAGGCGGGCGACACCTTCTGGGGCCTGTCCCGGCGCTACAACGTCTCGGTGCAGGAACTGGCCCGCTGGAACGGCATGGCCCCCGGCGACACCCTGCGCCCGGGCCAGCGCCTGTCCGTGTGGCTGAGCAGCGACGCCGGTCCGGTGGCCTCGGCGGGTCCGCCGCAGTTGCAGAACCCGGCCGCGCGGCGCCAGACGGTGAACTATGCCGTGCGCCCCGGGGACTCCCTGGCAAGCATCGGCCAGCGCTTCCAGGTCAGCGTGGCTGACATCCGCCGCTGGAACAACCTGGGCAACGGCAATCTGATCCGCCCCGGACAGACCCTGACCCTGCACGTGGACGTCACCAACCAGGGCGGCGGGGCATGACGCCCCAGGACTCTGAGCGCACGTGAACGACACGGCCCCGATTCTCGTCGCCAGCCGCACCGACACCGGCCACGTGCGCAGCCACAACGAGGACGCCATCGGCAACGACCCGCACCTGGGCGTGGTGGTGCTGGCCGACGGCATGGGCGGCTATTCCAGCGGCGAGGTGGCCAGCCAGATTGCGGTCAATACCATCCTGGACGAACTGCAGCGGGTGCTGCCCGGCCTGAACCCGGGCGAGCTGGACCCGGAACTGGGTTACACCCGCCAGACCATGGCCGTGCGCGAGGCCATCCTGCGGGCCAACCACAAGATCTACCAGGCCGCCCAGCAGGACACCCGCCACGCGGGCATGGGCACCACCCTGGTGATGGCTGCCTTCCACGGCAACCAGGTGACCATCGCCCACGTGGGCGACTCACGCCTGTATCGCATGCGGGACCGGCGCCTGGAGCAGCTCACCACCGACCACACCCTGATCCAGGAACTGGTGGACCACGGTTACTACAATCGCGAAGAGGCGCGCACCGCCCAGAACAAGAACCTGGTGACCCGCGCGCTCGGCATCGAACCCAGCGTGGCGGTGGATGTGCTGGAAGGCCTGGCCCTGCCGGGCGACGTGTACCTGCTGTGTTCGGACGGCCTGAACGACATGATCGACGACAGCACCATCGAGCGCACCCTGCTGGAGGCCGCGCCCGACATCGAGGCCGCCGCCGAGCGGCTGGTGGAGCGGGCGCTCAACTCGGGCGGGCGGGACAACGTCTCCGTGGTGCTGACGCGGGTGCTCGACACCCACCCGAAGGATCTGCCGTGGTATAAACGGATCACGAAGATCCTAAAACGCAGCTAGGACAGCCATGGCCCGTCTCATCCTCACGCTCAACGACCAGCTCCTGAAGGACATCCCCCTCAGCCGGGAGACCCTGACCATCGGTCGCAAGCCGGACAACGACATCCATCTGGACAACCACGCGGTCAGCGGCTATCACGCCCAGGTCATCACCCTGCTCAACGACAGCTTCATCGAGGACCTGGGCAGCACCAACGGCACCTGGGTCAACGGCGTGCGCATCCGCAAGCGGGCGCTGCAGGAAGGCGACGAGATCAACATCCATCACTATCGCCTGCGCTTCACCCACCAGACCGGCCCGGTGAAGACCCTGACGCCCGACAACCTGGAAAAGACCATGATCGTGCGCATGGATGCCCTGGGCCTGCCCCAGACCCAGGCCGATGCCGGCATGGAAAAGGCCGTGCGCAAGATCGAGACCACCCCTGCCCCGGCGGGCGAAACCCGCCGCACCGGCACCCGCCCGGAACCGGCCGGAACCCCTGCCCCCCATCACGCCCCCCGGTCCGCGGCCGCAGCAACCCCTGCCCCGCAGCCTGCGACCGCGGGCACTGGCACGCTGCGCATCCTCTCCGGCCCCAACGCCGGTCGCAGCCTGGAACTGGTGAAGAACCTCACCACCCTGGGCCGACCCGGCGTGCAGGTGGCCGCCATCACCAAGCGCGCCCAGGGCTACGTGCTGGTGCGCGTGGACGCCGGCGCCAGCGGCGAATCCCCCAAGGTCAACGACCAGCCCATCGGCAACCAGGCCCGCCTGCTCAAGCATGGCGACATCATCGATATCGCGGGCATTCGGATGGAGTTTGTGACCAAGTAAGAAGTGGGAAGCGGGAAGTAAGACGTGGGAAGTAAGAAGTGAGAAGTGTAAACCAATCCCTACTTCGCACTTCCCAATTCACACTTCCAACTTCCTTTCCCACTTCCCGATTCACACTTCCAACTTCCATTCACGCCACTAGCCCGCATATCTCACCGGGATCGCGGAGGCAGGCGAAGGATTCGCGTTCGTAGGCGCCGCTCTGGAGCGAAACCCATAGCAATAGCTATGGGTTGAGTGAAGAGCAAGCCTACGGACGTGAAGACGAGCCTGAACCGCGATAGGATACCGGCGGGAACAAACTGTCATGCTGAGTTCACCGAACATTTCGGTGTATTTCACTTGCGTTTCAGGCTGTTATGCGTCCGCCGGTGTCCGACCGGTGAGATATGCGGGCTAGATCCAGCCTCGGCACCGCCGCCAGCAGCTTGCGGGTGTAATCGTCCCGGGGACGGTTGCTCACCTGCTCCGTCGGGCCGTACTCCACCACCCGCCCCTGATACATCACCGCCATGGTGTCGGCCAGGTATTCCACCACGCCGATGTTGTGGGTGATGAACAGCAGCGTGAGGCCGCGCTCCGCCTTCAGGGCCAGCAGGATCTGCAGGATCTCCGCCTGCACCGAGACGTCCAGCGCGCTGGTCACCTCGTCGCAGACGATGAAGCTCGGGTTGAGCACCAGGGCCCGGGCGATGCCGATGCGCTGGCGCTGACCGCCCGAGAACTCGTGGGGATAGCGCCACAGGCTGTCGGCGGGCAGCTGCACCTGGTCGAGCACCTGCTGGGCCAGGTGCAGGCGCTCCTCCAGGGACCCGCCGATGCCGTGCACCGCCATGGGTTCGGTGAGCGCCCCGGCCACGGTCATGCGCGGATTCAGAGACGAGGCCGGGTCCTGGAAGATGATCTGCATGCGCCGGCGGAAGGGACGCATCTCCCGGGGGCTGAGCGTGCTGATGTCCTCGCCTTCGAAACGTACCGAACCGCTGGTGATGTCCTGCAGCCGCAGGATGCCGCGTCCCAGGGTGGTCTTGCCGCAGCCGGACTCCCCCACCAGGGCAAGCACCTGGCCCTGCGGGATGCTGAGCGTCACGCCGTCCACGGCGCGCACGTGATCCACCACCCGGCGCATCAGACCCTTGCGCACCGGGAAGTGGATACGCACATCGTTCAGATCCACCAGGGGCGCCTCGGCGATCCGCGGCGGCTCAACCGTGGCAGGAGACTCGATCACCGTCGACGCACGACGCTTGCGCAGGTTCTCGGGCAGTGCCTCGATCAGCTGTCGGGTATAGGGATGCTGCGGTTCGGTGAGCACCTTCTTCACCTCGCCGGTCTCCACGATCTTGCCCAGCTTCATCACCGCCAGGCGACGGGCCATCTGCGCCACCACGCCGAAGTCGTGGGTGATGAACAGGATGCCCATGCCGTTTTTCTCCTGCAGCTCGCGCATCAGGCGCAGGATCTCCGCCTGCACGGTCACGTCCAGGGCGGTGGTGGGCTCGTCGGCGATGAGCAGGTCCGGCTCGCAGGCCATGGCCATGGCGATCATCACCCGCTGGCGCTGGCCGCCGGAGAGGCGATGGGGAAACTCGTGGAAACGTTCGTCCGGCTTGGGGATCTGCACCTGGGCGAGCGCCGCCACGGCCCGCTCACGGGCCTCGGCATCGCCCATCTCGGGACGGTGCAGCCGCAGGGCCTCGACGATCTGGTCGCCCACGGTGAACACCGGGTTGAGCGAGGTCATGGGCTCCTGGAAGATCATGCTGATGCGGCTGCCGCGGATCTGCCGGCGCCGCTCCTCGGAGAGCCTGAGCATGTCCACCCGCTCGATGCGCCCGTCGGGCTGACGGTCCTCGAACCAGATCTCGCCGCCCGGATGGCTGCTGATGTCCCGGGGCAGGAGCTGGATCACCGACAGGGCCGAGACCGACTTGCCGCTGCCCGACTCCCCCACCAGGCAGAAGGTCTCGCCCCGCTCGATGTGAAAGCTCACGTCATCCACCGCCTTGACGGTCTCCCCGCCGGCACGCAGATGGGTCTGGAGATTTTTCACTTCAAGCAGCATGTAAGGGCCTTAGATCTACATACCATGTCATTAACGCAGAGTACGCGGAGACGCAGAGGGCGCAAAGGAAAGATCGGTCATACATAGCCTCATCGTTTATCTCATGTCGAGTAAAGACTACTCCAATGATCCCGCATGATTGCCTGTGGTCTTTTGCGTTCTCTGCGTCTTTGCGTGCTCTGCGTCAAATACGGTTGACTGTTTAGATGCTCTTCTTCAAATGCGGATCCAGCGCGTCGCGCAGGGATTCGCCCACCAGGTTGTAGGCGAACACCGTGAGGAAGATGGCGCCGCCCGGGAAGGCCGCCATCCACCAGTTGAAGGTGGAGGACTGCACTGCCTGGTTGAGCATCTGGCCCCAGGAGGGATCGTCCACCAGGCCCAGGCCCAGGAAGCTCAGCGTCGCCTCGGCGAGGATGGCGGAGGCCACACCGAAGCTTGCCGCCACCAGGATGGGCGCGGCGCCGTTGGGCAGCATGTGGCGGAACAGGATGGAGCGCAGCGGCAGGCCGCAGGCCACCGCCGCCTGTACGTATTCCTGCTGGCGCAGCTTGAGGAATTCGGCGCGCACGTAGCGGGCATAGCCCGACCAGGAGGTGATGCCGATGATGATCATCATCATGTACAGGCTGCGACCGAAGAAGGCCACGAAGGTGAGCAGCAGGAACAGCGTGGGGATGGCCTCGAAGATCTCCACCAGGCGCATGCCGATGATGTCCACGATGCCGGAGAAGTAGCCCATCAGGCCGCCGATGATCACGCCGATGCCGAGCGCGATGCCCGTGGCGATGAAGCCGATGGCCAGGGCGATGCGCGAGGCGTGGATCATGCGTGAGAGCACGTCTGCGCCGTTCTCCTCCGTGCCCAGCCAGTGGCGCCGCTCGGCACTCTCGAGCGGGGCCTCGAGGCCGGTGTCGCCGAAATCACGCAGGTAGTCCTTGGGGGAATAGGGAATCGGCGCACGCCACACCCAGTCATACTGCCCGGCGGCCTCCGCCTCCCGGTACTGCTCGAAGATCACCAGGGAGGGCGGCGTGATCAGGCTGTAGCTGAGCGTCGCGCTCAGCGCCAGCACGCCAAGGACCACTGCCAGGCGCTTGCGGAACGCCACCCGCCAGAACAGCACCGCCACCGCCGCCAGGAACACCGCCATGATGGTGACGTCCGCCGGCGTCAGGTGGCGCAGGGCGGGGCTGAAGAGCCGCCCGCCCTCGGAGAGCAGCAGGGGATGACTGGTGGCGATGAAGGGCGCGAACACCGACACGCCCACCAGCACCAGGATCCAGGCGAGCCCCACCCGGGCACCCCAGCGCAGGAACACCTCGCGCAACACCTGAGCGCTGTAGCTGCGCCGGGGCGCGAGAGAGGCGGGCTTGGCGGTGGCGAGCGACTCAGTCATAGCTCACCCGCGGGTCCACGATGGCGTAGCAGAGATCCGCCAGCAGGTAGCCGGCCAGGGTCAGCAGGCCGCTGATGAGCGTCACCGAGAGCACCAGCTCCCGGTCGCGGCCGCGCACCGCCTCCACCGCCAGCTTGCCCATGCCGTCGATGCTGAAGATGGTCTCCACGATCACCGAGCCCGCCAGCAGGCTGGGCAGGAGAGTGGCGGAGACGGTGATCAGGGGCAGCAGGGAATTGCGAAACACGTGCTTCCACAACACATCGCTTTCCGATACGCCCTTGGCCCGGGCGGTGCGGGCATAGTCGGCCAGCAGGTTCTCCAGCACCGAGGAGCGGGTCAGCTTGGCCAGGAAGGCGAAGCCACCGTAGGACAGGCAGATCACCGGCAGCACCAGGTGCCAGAGCCGGTCCAGCAGGAAGCCGCGCACGAACTCGCCGGGGAAGAACTGCGCCACCAGCAGGATGCCCAGGATCACGCCGATGAGCCCCATGGTGACGGTGCGCAGCGCCTGGAAACCGCTCCAGCCGATGCCCGCGAAGGCGGCGCCCACCAGCAGCGCCAGCACGACCTGAGTCGCACTGAAGCCCTCGCTCACCTGCCCGGCCATGACCACGCCGGCCCCGGCGCCCAGCGCGCCGAGCAGCGCCATGCGCAGGCGTGCCGTGCCGCGCAGGCTGAGCCACACCAGCAGCGCGGCGCAAAGCCCCACCGCCAGGAACAGCAACAACACCTCGCCCAGGCTGCCCCAGTGGGGCAGGAAGGGCATGTCCAGGGCCTCGCGCCGGCTGATGCCGGCGGTGGGGAACCAGCGCCAGAACTGGTCCGAGGCGAAGAAACCGATCAGCAGCACGCCCGCCAGCATGGTGGGCACCGACCACAGCCCGAGCATCACCACGCTGGAACTGACATCGAAGCTGCTGCCCCGGCGGGTGGCGGCATGCACCCCCACGGCGATGGCGATGACGTAGATGATGGGAATGGAGACGACGTTGAGCAGCAGGGTGATGGGCAGGCGCTCGGCGATCAGATCCATCACCGGGCGCCCGTAGCGAAAACTCATGCCCAGGTCAGAGCCCTTGAAGAAGGAGAAGCGTCCCAGCTCGCCGGTGGTCTCGTCGATCTGGAAACCCACCGGCGAGACGTTGTTCAACCAGCGCAGGTACTGCACCGGCGCCGGCTGATCCAGTCCGTAGCGGCGATTGTAGTAGTCCTCCAGGGCCTTCTTGGCCTGGGGCTCCAGGTTCAGGCCGTCCACCAGGGCCTGGGCACTGATGCCGCCGGGGGCCGCGGCCATGACCACGAACACCACGAGCGTGATCCCCAGCAGGGTGGGGAACATGAGCAGCAGGCGACGCAGGATATAGGTGGTCACGGGAAAGGCAATTCAAGATTCAAAGTTCAAGATTCAAAGGGCATGCTGCTGGCCATCGCGCACACCTCGAGATTGCAACGTCACCATCAAACTTTGAATTTTGAATTTTGAATTTTGAATCTGAATCATCTCGTGTACCTCTGCATATCCGCTGGCACATAGGTCTCCACGGGCACCGCACCGAGATTCAGGCCCAGATTGGTGATCTGCAGGTTGTGCAGGCGCTGGTCGATGAAGGCGAGCGTCTGGCGGCGCATGAGGAAGGTGTAGGGCTGATCCTCGTACAGGATGCGCTCGACCTGCTGCCAGAGTGCCATGCGCGCGGCCTCGTCCACCTCGGCCCGGGCCTGGTCGATGAGCCGGTCCAGTTCCGGGTTGCGGTAGTTGATGAAGTTGTCGCCGCCGGCCACGGTCTGGCTGGAGTGGAACATCTGGTAGATGTCGGTCTCCACGCCGCTGGTCCAGCCCAGGGTGATGGCGTCGAAGTCCTTGCGGGTGAGCAGGTCCAGCATCACCGACCACTCCGTGGGCCGCGGACGCAGCAGGATACCGGCCCGGGCGTAGATGTCGCGCAGGAACAGCACGATGCGCCGGGTGTCCTCGTTGTCCTGGAAGAACACCAGCTCGAACTCGAATGGCCTGCCCTGTTCGTCCACCAGGATGCCGTCACGGTTGCGGCTGCGGTAGCCCGCCTCGTGCAGCAGCTGCGTGGCCCGCTCGATGTCGAAGGCATAGGGTTCGAGGCTCGTGTCGTGCTGCGGGCTGCGGGGGTTGAAGGGGCTGACCGCCGGCTCCGCATAGCCCAGCATGATCTCGTCGATGATGCGCTCGATCGGCGTGAGGTGGCTCATGGCCTGGCGCACCCGAGGATCGGCGAAGCGGGTTGCACGCCCGTCCCGCTCCTGGTTCCAGCCGATGTAGTTGTAGCCGGCGGTGGGGCTCATGTACTCGAAGTGCCGGGTGCGGCTGCGCAACTGTTCGTCCTCCAGCAGGCGCTGGTACTCACGGGGACGTGCGCCGTAGGCGTCGATCTCGCCGTTGCGGAAGGTGGTCAGGCGGGCGCTGTCGTTCTCGATGACACGCCAGAGCACCCGGTTGAAGGGCGGATCCACCGGCCCCCAGTAGCGCGGATTGCGCACCAGCTCCACCAGGCCCTGGTCCGGAGTCCAGCCCTCGGGGTCGGACAGCCGGTAGGGGCCGGAACCCAGCAGCAGGCCGCGGGAACGGTTGAAGGCCTCGGGATCGTCCAGAAAACGCGCGTAGAAATGCCTCGGCATGATCTCCAGGCCGCCGGCCAGGGACAGGCTGTTGAAGTAGGGCTCGGCAAAGGTGAAGGCCACGGTGTGATCATCCAGGGCCTCCACCTTCTCCAGCTTCTCCAGGTAGGCCCGGGAACGGGGCGCGGCGATGGCCTCGTTCATGATGAAGGCCCAGGTGAACACCACGTCGTGGGCGGTGAGCGGCACGCCGTCGGAGAAGTTCACGTCGGGGCGCATGCGGAAGGTGATGGTGAGTCCGTCCTCGCTGATGGTCCAGTCCCGGGCGATCAGGCCCTGCCATTCCAGGGTGTCCGGATCCCGGGTGATCAGGGACTCCAGCACGTAGTTCTGCACCTCCCGGGAATAGGCGTCGGCGGACACCAGAGGGGTGATGGTGCTCAGCCCCGTGGGGAAGGCCTGCACCAGCCAGTCGCCGGGGGCGAAGTCGGGCTGGGCGGCGGCCTGTTGCGCGCGCCGGAAGGCGGGCGGGACATCGGCCAGCTGATCCCCCTCCCCTGCACCCACGGCCACGCCGCTGCGCACCCGGGTCTCCAGGGACTGCAGGGCCACGCGCAGCCGACGCAGATCGTCGGACTGCTCCTGCATGGCCCGCTGCATCTCGCTCATGCGGCTCCACTGGCGGTCCACCTGGTACATGAGCAGGATCAGCATCACGCCCAGGATGACCAGGCCAAGGATCAGGGTCAGGTCTTTGGCGGCAAAACGTGTTTCCATGGGGCTCCGTGTCCATCCAGGCCGATTGCGGCCTCACCAGGGAGGCCGTCTCGGCTCGTTCGTATGCAAAGTCGCCTCGACTATAGATGGATTCCGCGTCCGTTTCATCCGCCCCGCGCGCCGCGCGGCAGCGGACCGGATTGCGAGCAGCGGAGTGGAACGCCGGCACGGGGCGATAGTATGATGCGGCCATCCCCGATGGGTGATGTGGCAGCCCGTGCCGTTCGAGGCCATCCGTTGCGTTCAGACTCCCCATCGGTGAGCAGGTTCATTCGACCGCGCAGCGACCGAACATGCGCGGCACCCAAGCACAGGAGAATCACATGGGTTTTCTCACCGGCAAGCGCGCCCTGATCGTCGGCGTGGCCAGCAACCGATCCATCGCCTACGGCATCGCCCAGGCCATGAAGCGTGAAGGCGCCGAACTGGCCTTCACCTACCAGAACGAGCGTCTCAAGGAGAGGGTGGAGAAATTCGCCGCGGAATTCGATTCCGACATCGTGGTGCCCTGCAACGTGGAAAGCGACCAGGAAGTGGAAGCGGTGTTCGAGCACCTGGACAACTACTGGGACAGCCTGGACGTGCTGGTGCACTCGGTGGCCTTCGCGCCCAAGGAGGAGTTGGAGGGCGACTTCCTGGACAACATCACCCGCGACGGCTTCCGCATCGCCCACGACATCAGCTCCTACAGCCTGGCGGCGCTCGCCAAGGCCGGACGCCACATGATGAAGGACCGCAATGCCTCCATCATCACCCTGAGCTACCTGGGCGCGGTGCGTGCCATGCCCAGCTACAACGTCATGGGCCTGGCCAAGGCGAGCCTTGAGGCCAACGTGCGCTACCTGGCCTACACCCTGGGCCCCGAGGGCACCCGGGTGAATGCCATCTCCGCCGGCCCCATCCGTACCCTGGCCGCCGCCGGCATCGGCGACTTCCGCAAGATCCTGGATCACGTGGAGAAGAACGCACCCCTGCGCCGCAACGTCACCATCGAGGACGTGGGCAACACCGGCGCCTTCCTGGCCTCCGACCTGTCCTCGGGCATCACCGGCGAGGTGCTGTACGTGGATTCCGGCTACAACATCATCGGGCTCGGGCCCGCGGAAGTGTGAATTGAAGTTGGAAGGGTGAATTGAGAAGTACGAAGTCATGAAAAAGGCGAGCCATTGGCTCGCCTTTTTTATTTCCCACTTCCCGATTCACCCTTCCCACTTCATCACAGGTTTTCCCTGAAGATGCGGATCTTCGCCTGCGCCTCCAGGGCCTGGTAGAGGGCCTCGAACTCCAGGCCGCCATAGAGATTGGCCAGCTGCTGCCGGGCCTCGTTCATGCGCGCCGGGCGCACCTCGCCGGGCTCGCTGGCGTACAGGGCGACGAGCACGTAATCGCCATCGCGCAGGGACAGGCCGGAGAAAACGGGCCGATCGTCGGCGGGCCGGTTCAGGGTGAACACCCGGCTGGTCACGGCGCCCGGCAGTTCACCGGAATCCCGGCTGACCCACAGCTCCGTGGTGCTCTCACCGGGCAGACCCTCCAGGCTCTGCGCCCAGCCGCTGCCGGCCTGCAGTGCCTCCAGCGCCCGGGCGCCGTCGGCCTCGGCCAGCCTGCGGCTTTCCTCCCACACCAGTTGCAGGCGGATCTCCTCGGCCACCTCCTCCAGGGGCCGGGGCGCGGCGGGCTCGTACTCGTGCAGGCGCACCACCACCACGCGCCCGTCGGGCAGATCGATCAGGTCGCTGTTGCGGCCCTGACGGACCTCCTGGCTGAAGGCCACCCGCAGCACCTCGGGCTCCGAGGCAATGCCCTCGTCAGCGCCCTGGCGGGTGAACCAGTCGGTGAAGGCAATGGAGAGCCCCGTGGCCTCGGCGGCCGGTTCCAGGGTGCCGGGCTGTTCGAAGCTCTCGGTGAGCAGACGCTCGGTCAGTTCGATGTGCAGGCCTTCCACGCGGCGGCTGCGGAACTCCGCCTCCACTTCGTCGCGCACCGCCTCGAAGGGTTCGCGCCTGGCGGCCTCGATGTCCGTGAGCCTGACGATCTGCAGGCCCAGACCCGTGCGCACCGGCTGACTCACGTCACCCACCCGCATCGTGAACAGCACGCCCTCCAGGGTGGGATCGATATCGCCCCGGGCGATGTAGCCCAGATCGCCACCGGCCGTCTCGGCCATGGGATCGTCGGACACGGCACGGGCCACCTCGGCAAAGTCCTCGCCGGCCTCGATGCGCGCCCGCGCTTCCCGGGCGCGTGCCTCAGCGGCGGCCACGGTATCGGCATCCGCACCCGGCTCGACGCGGATCAGGATATGGCTGGCGCGGCGCTCCTCCGGCTGGGTGAAGCGGTCGCTGCGTTGCTCGTACTCGCGGCGCAGATCATCCTCGGTCACGCTGACCTGTTCGGCCAGGGTGGCGTCGTCCAGCAGCAGGTAGGCGAGACGCAGGCGTTCCGGGGTCTGGAACTGCTCGCCGTGCTCGGCGTAGAAGGCGGCTATGTCATCCTCGCTCACCTGCACCCGCTCGGCATAGGCCTCGGCCGGGAAGCGGTGCACGCTGACCTGGCGGCGCTCGTGGCGCAGGCGCACGAAGTCCTCCACCATGGCCTCGGGCAGGAAGGCACTGCGCTGGTAGCCGCTCTGGAACTGCTCCAGCAGCATGGCCTGGGCCACCCGGGCCTCGAACTCCGCCGGGCTGCGGCGCTGTGACTCCATGATCTGGCGATAGCGTTCCGGGTCGAACACGCCGTCACGCTGGAAACCGGGCACGGCGCGGATCTCGCTGGCCACGGCCGAGGCGCTGATGCGGAAACCCTTGTCCTCGGCCATCTGCGCCACCAGTTCGCGCCGGATCAGGGTCTGCAGGGCGTTCTCCCGCATCATGTTCTCGTCCACCGCCCCCGAGGGGATGCGGCCGCCGAACATCTGCGCCAGTTGCTGGCGCTGCTGCTGGAATTCCTGCTGGTAGGCCCGGGCGGGGATCTCCACGCCGTTGACCTCGGCCACCACCTGGGCAGGGGCGCCGCCGAAGTATTCGTTCAGGCCCCAGAGGGCGAAGGGGATACTGATGAGGATGACGATGACGTAGGCAATCCAGCCCGTGGCCTTGTCTCTGATCTTCTGCAGCATGGTTGTGGGGTCGCTTTTGACGTTGGATTCAGTGCAATCCGCCCATGATAGCGAATTTGAGCCCGCCGGGGGATGCGTGGGACGCTCGAGCCTGAAAAGATGGTTCTCTCGCCAAGACGTATATGGTCTCCTCCCGTTTTGCAAGGCTCTGTGGTCGGTTCTGACAGGGACAGGATTGCGGTCGTATATCCGGCCTGTTGATGAAGGCACGCCTGCCTTCTGACCTTGATGAAATGCGCGCGTATCGTCCTTATCGCTAAGTCGGCCTCACAGAGGGGCCCGCGTCTTGGCCAGGTTTTCGATACGCCGGTCTGACCTGTTTGTCATCTTCTCTCACATCGCCTTCGCAATCGTCGGCAGGATCAACCTCCAAACATCGTATTCAGGGCGCGGCCTTGGGGCGTGCTCAGGCCGGTTGATAGACCGTGTTATGGCGCAACACCGCCCAGCCGATGCGTGCCAGCTTGTTCGCCAGCGCCACCGTGGCCTTGTTCACCCCCCGCTCGGCCACCAGGCGCTGCACCCAGCGGCTCAGGCGGTCCTCCTTGCCCGGTGCTCTGAGCACCACCGAACGCGCCCCGTGCACCAGCAGGCTGCGCAGATACCCATCTCCACGCTTGCTGATCCCCAGCAGCACCGCCTTGCCACCGCTGGAGTGCTGACGCGGCACCACGCCCAGCGAGGCCGAGACATCCCGCCCCCGGCGATAGCCCTGCCCATCGCCCACCGCGCCATGAAACGCACTGGCCAACACCGGCCCAAACCCCGGGATCGTGCGCAGCCGCCGCTCGGCCTCCCGCTCCCGCGCACCCCGCTCGATCAGCCCGTTGTAGTACTCGATATGATCGTCGAGTTCACACAGCTGGCGGTAACCTCGCGCCAGCAACTCCCGAAACAGACCACTGAGCCCGTTCTCGCCATCCTCCAGCAACGCCGGGATGTGTCGGCGCAACCGCCCTATCCCCTGGCTCAACACGATCCCGTTCTCGGTCAACAGCCCGCGCAACCGATTGCACAGCGCCGTGCGCTCGCTCACCACACCCGCGCGCATCCGGTGCAGCGCCTGCACATCCTGCTGCACCTGCTCCTTGATCGCCACGAAACGCATCCCCGGGCGCACCACCGCCTCGGCTATCGCCCGGGCATCGTTGTAGTCGTTCTTCTGACCCCGCACATAGGCCTTGACGTGCTGGGCCGGGATCAGCCTCACCTCATGACCCAGCGCCTGCAGCTCCCGGGCCCAGTAATGCGACCCCGCACAGCCCTCCATGCCCACCAGGCAGGGCGTCAGATTGGCAAACCATTCAAGAACCCGGGCGCGGCGCAGCACCTTCTTGCGTACCTCACCCCCATGGCGATCCAGACATACCGCATGGAACACGTTCTTTGCCAGATCCAGACCTACAGTAGTAATCTCTGACATGGTCTCCTCCTTCTTCATTCGATGGTTGTTAACGTCTCCATCGTGGCACCTCAGATGCCGAGCTAGAAAGAGGGAGGAGACCATCTCATCGCCAAGACGTATATGGTCTCCTCCCGTTTTGCAAGGCTCTGTGGTCGGTTCTGACAGGGACAGGATTGCGGTCGTATATCCGGCCTGTTGATGAAGGCACGCCTGCCTTCTGACCTTGATGAAATGCGCGCGTATCGTCCTTATCGCTAAGTCGGCCTCACAGAGGGGCCCGCGTCTTGGCCAGGTTTTCGATACGCCGGTCTGACCTGTTTGTCATCTTCTCTCACATCGCCTTCGCAATCGTCGGCAGGATCAACCTCCAAACATCGTATTCAGGGCGCGCCCTTGGGGCGTGCTCAGGCCGGTTGATAGACCGTGTTATGGCGCAACACCGCCCAGCCGATGCGTGCCAGCTTGTTCGCCAGCGCCACCGTGGCCTTGTTCACCCCCCGCTCGGCCACCAGGCGCTGCACCCAGCGGCTCAGGCGGTCCTCCTTGCCCGGTGCTCTGAGCACCACCGAACGCGCCCCGTGCACCAGCAGGCTGCGCAGATACCCATCTCCACGCTTGCTGATCCCCAGCAGCACCGCCTTGCCACCGCTGGAGTGCTGACGCGGCACCACGCCCAGCGAGGCCGAGACATCCCGCCCCCGGCGATAGCCCTGCCCATCGCCCACCGCGCCATGAAACGCACTGGCCAACACCGGCCCAAACCCCGGGATCGTGCGCAGCCGCCGCTCGGCCTCCCGCTCCCGCGCACCCCGCTCGATCAGCCCGTTGTAGTACTCGATATGATCGTCGAGTTCACACAGCTGGCGGTAACCTCGCGCCAGCAACTCCCGAAACAGACCACTGAGCCCGTTCTCGCCATCCTCCAGCAACGCCGGGATGTGTCGGCGCAACCGCCCTATCCCCTGGCTCAACACGATCCCGTTCTCGGTCAACAGCCCGCGCAACCGATTGCACAGCGCCGTGCGCTCGCTCACCACACCCGCGCGCATCCGGTGCAGCGCCTGCACATCCTGCTGCACCTGCTCCTTGATCGCCACGAAACGCATCCCCGGGCGCACCACCGCCTCGGCTATCGCCCGGGCATCGTTGTAGTCGTTCTTCTGACCCCGCACATAGGCCTTGACGTGCTGGGCCGGGATCAGCCTCACCTCATGACCCAGCGCCTGCAGCTCCCGGGCCCAGTAATGCGACCCCGCACAGCCCTCCATGCCCACCAGGCAGGGCGTCAGATTGGCAAACCATTCAAGAACCCGGGCGCGGCGCAGCACCTTCTTGCGTACCTCACCCCCATGGCGATCCAGACATACCGCATGGAACACGTTCTTTGCCAGATCCAGACCTACAGTAGTAATCTCTGACATGGTCTCCTCCTTCTTCATTCGATGGTTGTTAACGTCTCCATCGTGGCACCTCAGATGCCGAGCTAGAAAGAGGGAGGAGACCATCTCATCGCAAAGAAAACACTTTGATCGGCTTTACCCGTGGCCCCGTGTCTCCGTGAGAGAATCGGGTTTCTGGTAAGCCAACCATACAACCGGTCCTCTCACGGAGACACGGGGCCACGGGGAGAACATTTAATTGGTGTTTTCTTGGCGTCTTCGCGTCTTGGCGAGAAATCTTGGCCTTTCGACACCCAGTTCTCGGGAGAAGGACAAAAAAAAGGGTGCCAGAGGCACCCTTTTCAACGTGGCGGAGTGGACGGGACTCGAACCCGCGACCCCCGGCGTGACAGGCCGGTATTCTAACCAGCTGAACTACCACTCCATTTCTTCAAACACAAAACCTTGCACCTTGGTGGGTGCTGAGGGGATCGAACCCCCGACATTCGCCTTGTAAGGGCGACGCTCTACCAGCTGAGCTAAGCACCCGTTGAAGGCGCGCTAGTTTACTGCATCCTTCAGGCCTTTACCAGCCTTGAAGCTGGGCATTTTGGAGGCAGCGATCTGGATGGTTTCACCGGTGCGGGGATTGCGGCCGGTACGCGCCTCGCGCTCGCGCACCAGGAAGGTGCCGAAGCCCACGATGGTCACCTGGTCGCCGTTCTTCAGGGCGCCGGAGATCACGTCGATCATGGCATCCACGGCACGGGCGGCCTGGGCCTTGGGCAGATCGGAGGAGGCGGCGATGGCGTCAATGAGTTCGGATTTATTCATTCATGCATTCCTTTCGGTTAAGCAAATGGGCAACCCCGCTTCACGGGGCTCGACAAGGCGGGAAGATAACGGACTCCGCGCGCCGTGTCGCAGGAACTGGGCGCTGGCAGAGTGCTGGCGGATTCCCCAATGGTGGATCTTGTTATAAGGAAAACGTGTGAATCGCGAACTTTATACCAAGCGCCTTCAAAAGCTGTCAACACGACTCGGGCGCCATCCGTCGGTATTTGCGGGGCAAGCAGAAAAGTGTGACGCAGGCGGAACCCCGGAACGCCCCATGGTGGTGAATATCAAGCAAGACGCGGGCCCGAAGGCCCGCGTCGCTGTCATGAACCGCAAGCGGATCAGTGGTGAGGCACGCTGCGGCGCTTGCCTTCGGCAGGTTTCTCCACCCGCTTGGCCTCGGCCGCCGCGTGCGCCGCCTCGGGCATCTCGGTGAGCGCGATCTCCAGCACCTGATCGATCCAGCGCACCGGCCGGATATCCAGGCGGCTCTTGATATTCTTCGGAATATCAACCAGATCCTTCTCGTTCTCCTCGGGGATCACCACCGTGGTGATGCCGCCGCGATGGGCCGCGAGCAGCTTCTCCTTGAGACCGCCGATGGGCAGCACCTCGCCGCGCAGGGTGATCTCGCCGGTCATGGCCACGTTGGCCCGCACCGGGATGCCGGTGAGCGCCGAGACCAGGGCCGTGCACATGCCGATGCCGGCGCTGGGACCGTCCTTGGGCGTGGCGCCCTCGGGCACGTGGATGTGGATGTCCTTCTTCTCGTGGAAGTCCTCAGAAATACCCAGCACCCCGGCGCGGCTGCGCACCACGGTGAGGGCCGCCTGGATGGATTCCTGCATCACGTCGCCCAGCTTGCCGGTGTGCTGGATCTTGCCCTTGCCAGGTACCACCGCGGACTCGATGGTGAGCAGCTCGCCGCCCACCTCGGTCCAGGCCAGACCAGTGACCTGGCCCACCTGGTCCTTCTCCTCGGCCATCCCATAACGGAAGCGACGTACGCCCAGGTACTTGTCCAGGTTCTTGGGCGTGATGCTGGTCTTGCGCTCGGAGGCCTTGAGCAGGTGGGTCTTGACCACCTTGCGGCAGACCTTGGAGATCTCCCGTTCCAGGTTGCGCACGCCCGCCTCGCGGGTGTAGTAACGCACGATGTCGCGGATGGCCGCCTCGCTGATGGACAGTTCGTCCTCGCTCAGACCGTTGTTCCTGGTCTGCTTGGGCACCAGATAATTCATGGCGATGCTGGTCTTCTCGTCCTCCGTGTAGCCGGGCAGACGGATCACCTCCATGCGGTCCAGCAGGGGCCCGGGGATATTCATGCTGTTGGCAGTGGCCACGAACATCACGTCGGAGAGGTCGAAATCCACCTCCAGGTAGTGATCGTTGAAGTTGAGGTTCTGTTCCGGGTCCAGCACCTCCAGCAGGGCCGAGGCCGGATCGCCACGGAAATCCATGGCCATCTTGTCGATCTCGTCGAGCAGGAACAGCGGGTTGCGCGTGCCCACCTTGGACAGGTTCTGCACGATCTTGCCCGGCAGCGAACCGATGTAGGTGCGGCGATGGCCGCGGATCTCGGCCTCGTCACGCACGCCACCCAGGGACATGCGGGTGAACTTGCGGTTGGTGGCCCGGGCGATGGAGCGACCGAGCGAGGTCTTGCCCACGCCCGGGGGCCCCACCAGGCACAGGATCGGGCCCTTGAGCTTCTTCACCCGCTGCTGCACGGCCAGATACTCGAGGATGCGTTCCTTGACCTTCTCCAGGCCGTAGTGGTCCTCGTCCAGGACCCGCTGGGCCTCGGCGATATCGTTGCGCACCTTGGACTTTTTCTTCCATGGCACGCTCACCAGCCAGTCGATGTAGTTGCGCACCACGGTGGCCTCGGCCGACATGGGCGACATCATCTTGAGCTTGTTCAGTTCCGCGGTGGCCTTCTGCTTGGCCTCCTTGGACATGCCGGCCTTCTCGATCTTGCGGGCCAGCTCTTCCGCCTCATTGGGGGCATCTTCCAGGTCGCCCAGCTCCTTCTGGATGGCCTTCATCTGCTCGTTGAGGTAGTACTCGCGCTGGCTCTTCTCCATCTGCTGCTTGACGCGGCCGCGGATGCGCTTCTCGATCTGCAGGATGTCGATCTCGCCCTCGATCAGGGACATGAGGTGCTCCAGGCGTGCACGCACGTCCTGGATCTCCAGGATCTTCTGCTTCTCGTCCAGCTTGAGCGACATGTGCGCGGCGATGGTGTCCGCCAGGCGCGCGGGGTCGTCGATGCCGGCCAGGGAGGTGAGGATCTCCGGCGGGATCTTCTTGTTGAGCTTCACGTACTGGTCGAACAGGTTGAGCACCGAACGGGTCAGCACCTCCACCTCACGCTCGTCCAGGGCCCTGTCGGGCTCGATCACCGCGATGCGCGCGGCGAAGTGCTCTTCGCTGTCCACCAGGTCCACGATGCGGGCGCGCTCGGAACCCTCCACCAGCACCTTGATGGTGCCGTCGGGGAGCTTGAGCAGCTGGAGGATGGTGGAGAGGGTGCCGATGCGGTGGATCTCGTCGGCGGACGGCTCGTCCACCTCGGCACTCTGCTGGGCCACCAGCAGGATCTGCTTGTTGTTGGCCATGGCCGCATCCAGGGCCCGGATGGACTTCTCGCGACCCACGAACAGGGGGATGACCATGTGGGGATAGACCACCACGTCCCGCAGGGGCAGGACAGGGACAGCCTGCAAGGGGTCCTGGGTGGCAGCCTGGGTCTTGTCGTCGGAATCCGTCATGGGATGTTTTCTCTGGTCAGTCGGGGCGGTGAACCCGGGCGTCGCCGGGCCGAACCCGCTCCGAAGGAGTGGGGTCAGGTCTATTGATGGGGGAGGTCGGGGAGGAAATCAAGGGTCCCGGACAGGCCGTCGGGACACATGCCCGAACCTCGCCCCGCTGCGGGGCGTCCGGGCCCGCCCCGTGGCTCGGCCACGGGGCGCAGCGGTCAGTCGGAAGCGGCTGCCTTCTGATAGTCGGAATTCTCGTAGATGAGGTAGGGCTTGGCCTCGCCCCGGATCACCGCGTCGTCGATCACCACCTTGGAGACGTTCTCCGTGGAGGGCAGATCGTACATGGTGTCCAACAGCACCTGCTCCAGGATGGTGCGCAGACCCCGGGCACCGGTCTTGCGCTCCATGGCCTTGGCGGCCACCGCGCGCAGGGCGTCTTCCCGGAACTCGATATCCACCCCTTCCATCTCGAACAGCTTGCCGTACTGCTTGGTCAGGGCGTTCTTGGGCTCGGTGAGGATCTGGATCAGGGCGTCCTCGTCCAGTTCCTCCAGTGTCGCCACCACCGGCAGACGGCCCACGAACTCGGGGATCAGGCCGTACTTGATCAGGTCCTCCGGCTCCACGCCGGACAGGGTCCTGGAGACGGGCCCCTTCTCCTCCTTGCTCTTGACCTTGGCGGAGAAGCCGATGCCACCCTTCTCGGTACGGTCGCGGATCACCTTGTCCAGGCCGGCGAAGGCGCCGCCGACGATGAACAGGATGTTGTGGGTGTCCACCTGCAGGAATTCCTGCTGGGGATGCTTGCGACCGCCCTGGGGAGGCACCGAGGCGATGGTGCCCTCGATCAGTTTCAGCAGGGCCTGCTGCACACCCTCGCCGGAGACGTCACGGGTGATGGAGGGGTTGTCGGCCTTGCGGGAGATCTTGTCGATCTCGTCGATGTAGACGATACCCGTCTGGGCCTTCTCCACGTCGTAGTCGCACTTCTGCAGCAGCTTCTGGATGATGTTCTCCACGTCCTCGCCCACGTAGCCCGCCTCGGTGAGCGTGGTGGCGTCGGCGATGGTGAAGGGCACGTTCAGAAGACGGGCCAGGGTCTCGGCGAGCAGGGTCTTGCCGGAACCGGTGGGGCCGATGAGCAGGATGTTGCTCTTGGCAAGTTCCACCTCGTCCTTCGAGTTGCGGGCCTCGAGACGCTTGTAGTGGTTGTACACCGCCACGGCCAGGATCTTCTTGGCGCGATCCTGACCGATCACGTACTCGTCGAGGATCTTCTTGATCTCGTGGGGCTTGGGCAGTTTGTCGCCCACGGCAGCGCCCTGCTCCTGCATCTCCTCACGGATGATGTCGTTGCAGAGCTCGACGCATTCATCACAGATGAACACGGAAGGACCCGCGATGAGCTTGCGGACCTCGTGCTGGCTCTTGCCGCAGAAGGAACAGTACAGCAGCTTGCCGCTATCGGAATCTTTCATCTTGTTGTCGCTCATCGGCAGGCCTCTAAATGCTTTGAAACCACCTTGCTACTTTTCCCGCCGGGATGCAAGCCGGATAAAGACAGGGTTTTAGCGTGCACCGACAACCGGTGTTGTTGCCAGGACAGGGCCGGCTCAGCCGGCCTGCTCCGCCATCTCACGGCTGGAGAGCACCTGGTCGATCAGACCGTACTCCGCAGCCTCGACAGGATTGAGGAACCGATCACGTTCCGTGTCCTGCTCGATCTGCTCGATGCTCTGGCCGGTGTGATGGGCCAGGATGCGGTTCAGTTCGGCACGCACCTTCAGGATCTCGCGGGCATGGATGTCGATGTCGGTGGCCTGGCCCTGGAAACCGCCCAGGGGCTGATGGATCATCACCCGGGAATGGGGCAGGCAGAAACGCTTGCCCTTGGCACCACCGGCCAGCAGCACCGCGCCCATGCTGGCCGCCTGGCCGATGCACAGGGTGGAGACGTCCGGCTTGATGAACTGCATGGTGTCGTAGATGGCCATGCCGGCGGTCACGGCGCCGCCGGGAGAGTTGATGTACAGGCTGATGTCCTTGTCCGGGTTCTCGGACTCCAGGAATAACAACTGGGCCACGATCACGTTGGCCATGTAGTCCTCCACGGGACCCACGGCGAAGATCACCCGCTCCTTGAGCAGCCGGGAGTAGATGTCATAGGCCCGCTCGCCCCGGGCGGTCTGCTCGACCACCATGGGGACCAGGTTCAACGCCCGGGTGTCCAGTGCGCCGCGGTCGCCAATGCCCTGATTGCTCATTCGGATGCACCCTCCTTACGGGGATTCATGAGTTCGTCGAAGCTCATGGGCTTGTCGGTGGCCTTGCCCTGCTCCACCACGAAGTCCACCACCTGGTCTTCCAGCACCATGGCCTCCAGGCCGCTCTGGGCCTGACGGTTGTTACGATAATAGTCTATCACCTGCCTGGGGTCCTCGTAGCCGGCGGCCATGGCCTCCAGCTCCGCCTTGACCCGGCCGGCGTCCACCTTCATGCCCTTGCTCGCGACCAGTTCACGGATGATCAGGCCCAGGGACACGCGGCGCACGGCCTCCTCGCGAAACACCTCGTCGGGGAAGTTCTCCGGCTTGACCTGGCCGCCGAAGCGGGACAGGGCCTGCTGGCGCAGACGCTCGATCTCGTCCTTCACCAAGGCCTCGGGCAGCTCCAGGGGATGGGCCTTGAACAGGGCCTGCATGACCTGGTCCTTGACCTTGGCCTTCAGCGCCTGGGCCACCTCGCGCTCCATGTTGGCGCGCACGTCCTCGCGCAGCTTCTCGACGCCGCCCTCCTCGATGCCGAAGGACTTGGCGAAGGCCTCGTCCACTTCCGGCAGGGTGGGCTCCTTCACCTCGCGCACCTTGATGGCGAACTGGGCGGTCTTGCCCTTGAGGTTCTCCGCCGGGTAATCCTCCGGGAAGGGCACGTCGATGGTCTTCTCGTCGCCGGGCTTCATGCCGTTGAGCTGGTCCTCGAAGGCGGCCAGCATGCGACCCTCGCCCAGCTCCACCGGCATGGCCTCGCCCTTGCCGCCCTCGAAGGCCTCGCCGTCGAGGCTGCCGTCAAAGTCGACGATCACCTGGTCGCCCTTCTGGGCGGCCCGATCCACGGCGACGAATTCCTTGCGCTGACGGCGCAGGGTCTCGATCACCTTGTCCACATCGGCGTCGCTGACCTCCACCCTGGGCCGCTCCACGGCCACGTCGCTCAGATCAGCGATCTCCACCTTGGGGAATACATCGAAGGTGGCGGTATATTCCAGGCCCTTGCCCGGCTCCAGGGGCTTGGGCTCGATGCTGGGGCTGCCGGCGGGCTCGAGCTTCTCCTGCAGCAGCGCCTCCTGATAGGAGCTCTGCAGCACCTCGCCCACCACTTCCTGGAACACGCCAGCGCCGTAGCGCTGCTGCACCACCTTCAGGGGTACCTTGCCGGGGCGAAAGCCGTCGATCTTGACGCGCCTGGCGAGGGATTTGAGACGACGATCCACCTCCTGCTCGATGCGCTCGGAGGGGACCTGGACGGTCATTCGGCGCTGCAGGTTGCTGACGGTTTCCACTGAGACTTGCATGTCGAAGGTTCCTCTCGGAAATTCTCTTGAATAACTTGTGTGACCGGGCCCGCCCGCGTGGCGCGCGCCCGGTGTGTCAATCTGGTGCGAAAGGAGAGACTCGAACTCTCACGGGTTCCCCCACTGGAACCTAAATCCAGCGCGTCTACCAGTTCCGCCACTTTCGCTGTGGCCACCCCGCGCACAGAGCGCACCCGTTGCGGCGGCAGTAAACGGGTAATTGTACCCCGATACCCCGCCGACGCGTAAGCATCGGCTGCCCAAAACGCAAAAGGGCCCGGCGCCTTCGCGCCGGGCCCTTCGCAGGAATGGTGGGCCGTGTAGGACTTGAACCTACAACCAATGGATTAAGAGTCCACTGCTCTACCAATTGAGCTAACGGCCCGGAAACCTTCCGGTACGACCACACGGATCGCGTGGTTGTTCCGCATAACGGATATGGGGTGGCTGATGGGACTCGAACCCACGACAACCGGAATCACAATCCGGGGCTCTACCACCTGAGCTACAGCCACCATAATGAACCGCCTGACCCCGCCAGCCGGCCCTCATGAATGGCGCGCCCGGCAGGACTCGAACCTGCAACCCTCGGCTTAGAAGGCCGATGCTCTATCCGGTTGAGCTACGGGCGCAGTTCGTTTCCGCCACGGGCCCCGGGAGCCCCCGGCCCTGGAGCCCCTGACCTGGAGCTAATGGTCGGGGTAGAGGGATTCGAACCCCCGACATCCTGCTCCCAAAGCAGGCGCGCTACCAGACTGCGCTATACCCCGGAAAACCGAGTGCTGGCCGCACACGAGCTAGCGGCCCTGCGTTGCGGAGAAGCTGCGCATCATACCCGTCGAGCGCCGCCCCCGTCAACGCGTTCAGCCCCTCGTTTCTTGTGGCAAACAGGGGGGCCATGCGAGAATTTGCGCCCGCTCAAATTTACCAGGATTGAACCCTATGACCGCCAGACTGATCGACGGACGCCAGGTGGCCCAACAGGTGCACGAGGAAGTCCGCCAGGCGGTCGAGCGGCACACCGCCCAGGGGCGGCGGGCGCCGGGACTGGCGGTGGTGCTGGTGGGCGAGAATCCCGCCTCCCAGGTCTACGTGCGCAACAAGCGGCGCACCTGCGAGGCCCTGGGCATCGAATCCCGTTCCCACGACCTGCCCGCCGACACGCCCCAGTCGGTCCTGCTGGACCTCATCGACGCACTCAACGCCGACCCCGCCGTGGACGGCATCCTGGTGCAGCTGCCCCTGCCCGCCCATTTCGACACCGAGACGGTAATCGAGCGCATCGATCCGGCCAAGGACGTGGACGGCTTCCACCCCTATAACGTGGGCCGCCTGGCGGTGCGCCTGCCCACCCTGCGCCCCTGCACCCCCTACGGGGTGATGCGCCTGCTGGACAGCACGGGCGAGGTCTACAAGGGCCGCAACGCGGTGGTGGTGGGCGCCTCCAACATCGTCGGCCGGCCCATGGCCCTGGAGCTGATGCTGGCCGGCGCCACGGTGACCGTGTGCCACCGCTTCACCACCGACACCGCCGAGCACGTGGCCCGTGCCGACATCGTGGTGGTGGCCGTGGGCCGGCCGGACCTGGTGCCCGGGGAGTGGATCAAACCCGGCGCCACGGTGATCGACGTGGGCATGAACCGCCTGGAGGACGGCCGCCTGGTGGGTGACGTGAGCTTCGCAGCCGCCGCCGAGCGCGCCGCCTGGATCACCCCGGTCCCGGGCGGCGTCGGGCCCATGACCGTGGCCATGCTCATGAAGAACACGATCCAGTCGTATGAGTCGCGTCTCGGCAGGTGATGTTGCTAGGGTGCGGCTGGGAACGCAGAGGGCGCAGAGACGCAAAGGGCGCAGAGATCCACCGCTTTATACGCATGAAAAAAGGGCCCCCGGGGCCCTTTTTTCATGCGTGTATTGAACACACAAACCTTTGCGTTCTCTGCGTCTCTGCGTCCTCTGCGTTGACTCCGGTGTACCGCCCCGTTACCCCCGCCGCCAGGTGGTCCCGCCCGGGCCGTCTTCCAGCACGACCCCCTGTCCTGCCAGTTCGTCGCGGATGCGGTCGGCCTCGGCGAAGTCCTTCGCCTTCCTGGCCGCCAGGCGCTGGGCGATCAGGGCCTCGATGGCCGCCTCGTCCAGATCACCGGCCTCGCCGCCCTTGAGGAAGGCCTCCGGGTCCCCCGCCAGCAGGCCGAGCATCCCACCCAGCTCCCGCAGCAGCCCCGCCAGGGGCGCCGCCCCGGCCGGGTCCTCGTCCCGCAGGCGATTGAGCTCCCGGGCGATATCAAACAGCACGGCCATAGCCACCGGGGTGTTGAAGTCATCGTCCATGGCCGCCTGGAAGCGGCGCCGGTAGCCCTCGCCCTGCCCGGCCGGGTCCACGGCCTGCACACCCCGCAGGGCGGTGTAGAGCCGGGTCAGGCCGGCGCGGGCCGCATCCAGGGGCTCGTCGGAGTAGTTGAGCGGGCTGCGGTAGTGGCTGGAAAGGATGAAATAGCGCACCACCTCCGCCGGGTAGCGGGCCAGCACCTCGCGCACGGTGAAGAAGTTGCCGAGGGACTTGGACATCTTCTCCTCGTTCACGCGCACGAAGCCGTTGTGCATCCAGTAGTTGACGAAGTGCTCGCAGGTGGCCGCCTCGCTCTGGGCGATCTCGTTCTCGTGGTGCGGGAACTGCAGGTCCTGGCCGCCGCCGTGGATGTCGAAGTGATTGCCCAGATAATGGGTGGACATGGCCGAGCACTCGATGTGCCAGCCAGGCCGGCCCGGCCCCCAGGGGGAGTCCCAGGCGGGCTCGCCGGGCTTGGCGGCCTTCCACAGCACGAAGTCCAGGGGGTCGCGCTTGGCCTCGTCGGGGGCCACCCGCTCTCCGGCGCGCAGGTCCTCGAGGCGCTTGCCGGAGAGCCGGCCGTAGGGCTCGAACTTCGCCACTGCGTAGTAGACGTCGCCGTTGTCGCCGGCATAGGCATAGCCCCGCTCCACCAGGGTGCCGATCATGGCCAGCATGCCGTCGATGTGCTCGGTCGCCCGGGGCTCGGCGCTCGGCGGCAGCACGCCCAGGGCTTCAGCGTCCTCGTGCATGGCCGCAATGAAACGGTCGGTGAGCGCGCGGATGTCCTCGCCGTTTTCCGCCGCCCGCCGGATGATCTTGTCGTCGATGTCGGTGATGTTGCGGATGTAGGTGACATCAAACCCCAGGGCCTTGAGGTAGCGGTAGACCACGTCGAACACCACCAGCACCCGGGCGTGGCCCAGGTGGCAGTAGTCGTAGACGGTCATGCCGCACACGTACATGCGCACGCGCCCGGGCTCCATGGGGGTGAAGGTTTCCTTGCGGCGGGTCAGGCTGTTGTGGATCTGCAGCATGGGGGATCTCAGTGGGGCAGTGAGTCACGGGCGGCGGTGAAACGCTCGGCCACCCGCTCGGGACCCAGCAGGGGCCAGAGGTCGCGCATCTCCGGGCCGTGACTCAGACCCGTCAGTGCCGCGCGCAGGGGCATGAACAGGTGCCGACCCTTGGCGCCGGTGGCCTCCCCCACCCGCCGGGCCAGTTCCCGGAAATCGGCCGGCGCAGGGTCCAGGGCCGCGAGCGCGGCGGTGAAGAACCGGCGCCCGGCCAGTTCCATGGCGTCGCGCCCGGGGGGCATCGACCTCGGGGGGATGACCGAACAGGCGCCGGGCCCAGTCCCGGGCCTCGCCGGGGAAGCGGATGTTATCACGCAACACCTTGAGGAAGGCCTCCCGGGCGCCCTCCGGCACCACGTCCGCCAGGCCCTCTCCCAGCCAACGCTCCAGCTCGGCCTCGGACAGGGCCAGCACCGCCAGATGCTGCCAGTGATCCAGCTGCACCGGGTCGTGGCGGGCCGGCGCCCGACCCAGGCGCGCGGTGTCGAAGTCCCGGGCCAGGGCGTCCAGGTCCATGAGGCCGTCGACCTCATAGTGGTGGCCCAGGCGCGCCAGGTGATTGAGCACCGCCCGGGGCAGGTAGCCCCGGGCACGCAGTTCCCGCAGGCTGAGCGCGCCCAGGCGCTTGGACAGGGGTCCGCCGTCCTCGCCCAGGATCAGGGAGATATGGCCGTAGCGGGGCAAGGGCAGGCTCAGGGCCTCCAGGATGAGCATCTGGCGCGGGGTGTTGGCCAGGTGGTCCTCGCCGCGCAGCACGTGGGTCACGCCCATCATGGCGTCGTCCACGGCGTTGCTGAAGAAGAACGCCGGCGTGCCGTCGGAACGACGGATGACGAAGTCGCCGATGGTGTCGGTGTCGAAACGCTGCTCGCCGCGCACCAGGTCCTCGAAGCGCAGCTGCCGCCCGGCGGGCACCCGGAAGCGCAGGGTGGGCTTGAGGCCCTGGGCCAGCCTGGCCTGCACCTCGTCCGGTGACAGGTGTGAACAGGTGCCCGGGTAGCGGGGCGGCTGGCCGGCGGCCAGCTGGGCCTTGCGGGAGAGCTTGAGGCTCGCCTCGCTGCAGAAACAGGGATAAGCCAGCCCGGCCGTCTCCAGGCGCTGGTAATCCTCGGCATAGATCCCGGCGCGCTCGGACTGCACGTAGGGGCCGTGGGGGCCGCCCACCTCCGGCCCCTCCTGCCAGTGCAGGCCCAGCCAGCGCAGGTCCTCCATGAGGTCGCCCACGTGCTCGTCGCGGCTGCGGGCGGCATCCGTATCCTCGATGCGCAGCAGGAAGATCCCGCCCTCCCGGCGGGCCAGCAGGGCGCTGAACAGTGCGGTGCGCAGGTTGCCCAGATGCAGGAGCCCGGTGGGGCTCGGCGCGAAGCGGGTCTTGACGGGGGTGGCTGACATGGCGCGAATGGTAGCGAAAAACCCGGTCACACAACAAAGCCGGCAGGTTTCGCCGCCTCTCTCCAGAGGCTATGATTCAGGCTCTTCCGGTTAACCCACGGAATACCACCCCATGAAAAACCTGATCCGACAGCTCCTGAGCCTGGGCCTGCTGCTGTCCGTAACCCTAGGAAGCCTCGCAATGGCCGATAACCACAACCCCAAAGTCAGCATCGAAACCAGCAAGGGCACCATCGTCGTCGAACTGTTCGCCGACAAGGCCCCCGAGACCGTGGCCAACTTCATGCAGTACGTGAACGACGGCTTCTTCGACGGCACCATCTTTCACCGGGTGATCCCCGGCTTCATGATCCAAGGCGGCGGCTTCACCGCCGACATGTCCCAGAAGCCCACCCGCGACCCGATCAAGAACGAGGCCAGCAACGGGCTGAGCAACGAGGTGGGCACCCTGGCCATGGCGCGCACCCCCAACCCCCACTCCGCCACCGCCCAGTTCTTCATCAACGTCAAGCACAACCGCTTCCTGGACTTCCAGTCCGAGACCCAGCAGGGCTGGGGCTACGCGGTGTTCGGCAAGGTGGTCGAGGGCATGGACGTGGTGAAGGCCATCGAGGGCGTTGCCACCGGCAACCGCGGCATGCACCAGGACGTGCCGGTGGAGCCGGTGGTCATGACCCGGGTCGCCCCCGCGAACTGATTGCGGGTCGTGCCCCAGACCCTGTTCATCTCGGACCTGCACCTGGACAGGGAACGTCCGCAGATCCTGGCCCTGTTCGAACGCTTCCTGCACGAGCAGGCCCGGGAGGCCGACGCCCTCTACATCCTGGGCGACCTGTTCGAATACTGGATCGGTGACGACGACGACGCCCCTCACCTGGGGGGCGTCGCCGCCGCCCTGCGCAGCCTCACCGAGGCCGGCGTGCCGGTGTACTTCGCCCACGGCAACCGCGACTTCCTGCTGGGCGAGGACTTCGCCGCGCGTACCGGCATGCGCCTTCTCGCCGAGGAGACGGTGGTGGACCTCTACGGCCGCCCCGCCCTGCTCATGCACGGCGACAACCTGTGCCTGGACGACCACGAGTACATGGCCTTCCGGGACATGGTGCGCGACGGCACCTGGCAGCAGGCCTTCCTGGCCCGTCCCCTGGCCAGTCGCCGCGCCGAGGCCGAGGCCATGCGCGCCAAGAGTCGCGAGAACGGGCGCATGAAGTCACCGGAGATCACCGACGTGAGCCCCCGCGCCGTGGAAGACGCCCTGCGCCGCCACGGGGTGGACCTGCTCATCCACGGCCACACCCACCGCCCCGCCATCCACGTGCTCACCGTGGACAGCCGGCAATGCCAACGGGTGGTGCTTGCGGACTGGTATGAGACCGGCGGGATGTTGCGGGTGACGCCGGAAGGGATGAAACTGGAAACAGTCGGGTAGAAGTGCGAAGTTGTGGCTGGGTTGTACTTCCGACTTCCCAATTCACACTTCCCACTTCGCTTTCCCACTTCCCAATTCACACTTCGCACTTCAGTTCACCCTTCGCCCTTCAAAAGCGCCATCTCCGCTTCCGTAAACCCCGCCTCCAGCCGTGCCGCCTCGTGAAACGGCGGCTTGATGCGCCCGGGCATGTACTCGGCGATCAGCGCGCCGAAGGTGGCGTCCGCATCCAGGCCCCGCTGGTCACAGAGATAGCGGAACCAGCGGGTGCCGATGGCCACGTGGCCCACCTCCTCGCGCAGGATCACCTCCAGGATCTCCACGGTCTCCAGGTCCCCGGCCACGCGCAGGCGTTCCATCATGCCCGGCGTCACGTCCAGGCCCCGGGCCTCCAGCACCCGGGGCACCAGGGCCATGCGCAGCAGGGGGTCGTGGGCGGTCTTCACCGCCATGTCCCAGAGGCCGTTGTGGGCGTCGAAGTCCCCGTAGCCATGACCCAGTCCCTCCAGGCGCCGGCGCAGCATCAGGAAATGTCGGGCCTCCTCGTCAGCCACCTGCAGCCAGTCGCCGTAATAGTCGGCGGGCAGTGCGCGGAAACGGTAGACGGCATCCAGGGCCAGGTTAATGGCGTTGAACTCGATGTGGGCGATGGCGTGCACCAGGGCCGCCTGGCCCCGGGGCGTGGTGAGCTTGCGCCGGGGCACGGCCATGGGGTCCACCAGGCGCGGGCGTTCGGGACGCCCGGGCACCGGCACCGGCCCGGGTGCCGGTGCATCCGGTGTCGGCGCCACGCGCCCCGCCTGCCAGCGGGCGCGCAGGGCCATGGCCATACGACACTTGGTGGCCGGGTCCGCCTGCATCAGCGCCGCGAAGGCCTCTGTATGCACGCAGGCCACGGGCTCGGTTCTGTCGGTTGCTTCGTTCACGTCAGGTATGCGGTCTTATCTTGATTCGTGGAGACAACGCGAAGGCCGCAGAGACGCGGAGCACGCAAAGTGGTTTGAATAAAGAACCTCTGCGTCTTTGCGCGCTTTGCGTCCTGTCACTCAGCCCGGCCAGGCCGCGAAGCGGCCACCACGCCGATCACCAGGTCCATGACGTTGGTGCCCGTGGGGCCGGTGTGGATCAGGTCACCGGCGGCGCCCAGGAAACGCCCGGAGTCCGCCTTCTCCAGGCTGGCGGCGGCATCCAGCCCCACTGCCTCGCCCCGTGATACTGTGCCACCATCCACCAGGGCACCGGCGTCCAGGCTGTTGCCGTCGGAGCCGTCGGTGCCCGCGGCCAGCAGGCGCACCCCGTCATGGCCTGCCAGCACCCGTGCCGCCGCCAGGGCCAGGTGCTGGTTGCGCCCGCCGCGACCGGGCTCGGGCGGGAGCGTCACCCGGGTCTCGCCACCCCAGATGTGCACGCCAGGCTCGGCATCCAGCAGCGTCCGGGCCAGGGCCTCGCCGGTGGCCGCCGCCTCGGCCTCGAGAAATTCCCGGTGCCGGAACACGGGCAGACCCTGATCCCGGGCCGCCGCCTCCACCGCCGCGCAGGCCCGTTCCAGGTTCGCCACCACACGCAGGGGAAACCGGGGCACCTCGGCGGGCAACAGCGGCTGCTGGGCGCAGCGTCCCACCCATTCGAGATGTGCCGGTAGGACAGGCCAGGGCGCAAGCACCGTACCGGCCGCCAGCAGACCCGAACCGATCACCGCCGGGTCGTCACCGGGCACGTCGGAGATCAGCAGGGCGCGCAGCCTGCGCCCCGCCAGGCGCTGGCCCAGGCGGCCGCCCTTGATCCGGGACAGGGCGCTGCGCACCCGGTTCATGACGGCGATGTCCAGGCCCGCCCCCAGGAGCCAGTCGTTGAGCGCCGCCAGGCGCTCGCCACACACCCCGGACACCGGCACCTCCACCAGGCTCGAGGTGCCCCCCGAGATCAGGAACAGCAGGCACTGATCGGCCGGGGTCGAGTCGATGAATGCCAGCAACTGGCGGCCGGCCTCCAGGCTGTGCGGTCCCGGCACGGGATGATCCGCCTCCACGCAGCGGATGCGGGGATCGGAACACAGGGTGAAATCCAGGTGGCCCTGACGGCTCACCACCAGGGCCCGGGCGAGCCCCCCGTCCAGCACCGAGCGGGCACCCCGGGCCATGGCGGCGGCCGCCTTGCCCAGGGCGATGACGTGGCAGGGACCCTCGGGCGGGGACTCGGACAGGGCCTGGCGTACCACGGCCTGGCCCTCCACCGCCGACAGGGCCGCACGCAGCAGCACCAGCGGCAGCTGCGGGTCGTCCAGCGCGGTGACGGCCCGGATCACGGCGTGCGGCGGTCAGCCGCCGAGGCCGCGAGCCAGATCCTTCTGGATGTCCGCGATGGCTTCCAGGCCCACCGCCACCCGGATCAGTCCCTCCCGGATGCCCTGGGCCTCCCGCTGCTCGGGCGTCAGCCGGCCATGGGTGGTGGTGGCCGGGTGGGTGATGGTGGTCTTGGCATCCCCCAGGTTGGCGGTGATGGAGAGCATCTCGGTGGCGTCGATCACCCGCCAGGCCGCCTCGCGCCCGCCCTTGACCTCGAAGGAGACGATGCCGCCGAAGCCCGACTGCTGGCGCTTGGCCAGATCGTGCTGGGGATGGCTCTCCAGGCCCGGGTAGTAGACCCGCTCCACCTGGGGCAGGGATTCCAGCCAGCGGGCCAGCACCAGGGCGTTCTCGCAATGGGCGCGCATGCGCAGGCTCAGGGTCTCGAGCCCCTTGAGGAACACCCAGGCGTTGAACGGGCTCATGGTGGGGCCGGCGGTGCGCAGGAAACCGAACACCTCCTTGCCCACCCGCTCCGCGTCGCCCACCACCGCGCCGCCCACGCAGCGGCCCTGGCCGTCCAGGTACTTGGTGGCGGAATGGATCACGATGTCGGCGCCCAGGGCCAGGGGCTGCTGCAGGGCCGGGGTGCAGAAACAGTTGTCCACCACCAGCAGGCAACCCCGGGCGTGGGCCAGCTCCGCCAGGGCGCGGATGTCCACCAGCTCGGTGAGCGGGTTGGACGGGGATTCCACGTACAGCATGCGCGTCTCGGGGCGGATGGCCGCCTCCCAGGCGGCGAGATCCGCGAGCGGCACGAAGCTCACCGCCACGCCGAAACGGGTAAGGTAGGTGTTGAACAGCGAGGTGGTGGTGCCGAACACCGCCTTGGAGGAGACGATGTGATCGCCCGCCTTGAGCAGTGCCATGCAGGTGGCGAGGATCGCCGCCATGCCCGAGGCGGTGCCCACGCAGGCCTCGCCCCCCTCCATGGCCGCGAGGCGCTGCTCGAAGGTGCGCACCGTGGGGTTGGTGAAGCGCGAGTAGATGTTGCCCGGCTCCTGGCCGCCGAAGCGGGCCGCCGCCTGGGCCGCGCTCTCGAACACGAAGCTGGAGGTGGGGAAGATGGCCTCCGAGTGCTCACCCTCGTTGGTGCGGTGCTGACCGGCCCGCACGGCGCGGGTCTCGAAGGCGTAATCCTGGGGATCTTTCATCTCGGCTTCCATATCAGGGGGCGCGGCCTCACGGCCGGGCGGTGACATTCGGGGACAGACGGGCGATGCTAGGTAAGGGGGGAAAGCCTGTCAAATAAAGCGGACGAACAGCGCATAGGGCGGCCCATGGCCGCCTGCTGCCCGCGAACCTGCGGCTAACGGCGGGCACGGCCGCCCTATGGCACGAGCGAACAGTCACGCAGGGAATGACGCCGCGCGGGAACTCATGACAGACCGCCGGTCCAATGGGCGGGACGAATGCCATCGCAGTCCTGTCTTCAAGCCACTACCATGGCGCCCTTGATCGTCGGCCGCCTGTGTTCACGGAAATACCCGCCATGTTTGCCACCGTCGCCTCCATCTACTCACTCCTGCTCGGCATGGGCATCCTGCTGGCCGGCTCCGGCCTGCTGGGCACCCTGCTGGGCCTGCGCGCGGGCCTGGAGGGCTATTCGGAGCTGCTGATCGGCGTGATCATGTCCGCCTTCTTCCTCGGCTACATTCTCGGCTCTTTCCTGTGCCCGCCCCTGATCCGCCGGGTGGGCCACATCCGCGCCTTCGCCGCCCTGGCCTCCACCGCCTCGGTGGCCTCCCTGCTGCACGGCCTGATGGTGGATCCGGTGGTGTGGTGGGTGCTGCGCGTCATCACCGGCATCTCGGTGCTGGGCCTGTACATGGTGATCGAGAGCTGGCTCAACGAGCAGGTGCGCCACAAGCGCGGGCAGGTGTTCGCCGTGTACATGATGGTGAGCCTGGTCGCCCTTGGCGTGGGCCAGTTCCTGATCCTGGCCTATGGCCCCTCCAGCCTGGCGAGCTTCGTGCTGGTGGGCATGCTGTTCTCCCTGGGCCTGCTGCCGGTGGCGCTTACGCCGGTCTCCCAGCCGGTGCCGGTGCAGACGCCGCGCTTCCCCCTGGTACGCCTCTATCACCAGTCGCCTGTGGGCTTCGTGGGCTCCTTCACTTCCGGCATGATCACCGGTACCTTCTGGGGTCTGTCGGCGGTCTATGCCCTCGCCATCGGGCTGGACGCACTGGGGGTGGCGCTGTTCATCAGCGTGGTGATCTTCGGCGGCGCCCTGCTGCAATGGCCCATCGGCCACTTCTCCGACAACCGGGACCGGCGCGTGGTGCTGGTGATGGTATGCCTGCTGGGCACCATTGCCGCCACGGCCATCTTCGCCGTATCAGACATCACCCTGATCGGCCTGCTGGTGGCCTCGGTGTTGTACGGCGGCTTCTCCTTCTCCCTCTATGCCCTGAGCGTGGCCCACACCCACGACCGGGTGGACGTGGGCCAGGTGCTGGATGCCACCCGTGGCCTGCTGCTGCTCAACGGCATCGGCGCCACCCTGGGCCCGATCCTCACCGGTCTGGTGCTGCATTTCACCGACACCCGGGTTTGGCCCCTGGTGATGGGCGTGCTGCTGGTGCTGCTGGCCCTGTTCGTGCAGCAGCGCATCCGCAGCGACCGCCCGGTGTCTTCCGAGGAGCAGGGGGAGTTCGTGCCCGTGACCCGCACCTCGGCGGTCGCCGCGGAGATGGATCCGCGCGCCGAGATCGAGCCGGAACTGGATCTGAAGGGGTGAGGACAGATTCAAAATTCAAAATTCAAAATTCAAAATTCAAAATTCAAAATTCAAAATTCAAAATTCAAAATTCAAAATTCAAAGGTGGAAACAGCGGTTGCCGTCCTCCCTTTGAATTTTGAATTTTGAATTTTGAATCTTGAATTTTGAATTTACCCCACGTACTCCAACCGAAGCCGACCGCCCACGCTGCACAGCAGCTCGTAGCTGATGGTGCCGGCGGCGGCGGCGATCTCGTCCACGGGCAGGCCCTCGCCCCACAGGGTCACGTCATCCCCCGGCGCGACGCCCGGCACTTCCGTCACATCCACGCACAGCATGTCCATGGACACGCGACCCATGAGCGCGCAGCGCCGGCCGTGCACCCGCACGGGCGTGCCGCTCGGCGCATGGCGCGGATAACCGTCGCCGTAGCCCATGGCCACCACCGCCATGGTGCGCGGTGACTGGCACACGTAGCCGCCACCGTAGCCCACCGCATCCCCGGCCGCGAGCCGCTTCACCGCCACCACCGGAGCGCTCACGGTCATCACGGGCTGGAGATCCAGGGATTGCGCCGTCTCACCCGCCAGGGGCGAGGCGCCATAGAGCATGATACCCGGGCGCACCCAGTCCCGGCAGGCGGCAGGCGTGCGCAGCACTGCGGCGGAATTGGCGATACTGCGCTCACCGGGCAGATCCGCGGTGGCGGCATCAAAGACCTGCAACTGGATGCCGGTCTCGGGGCGCTCAGGCTCATCGGCGCAGGCGAGATGGGTCATGAGTCCGGGCACGCCGGCCACCTGGGGCAGCGCGGCGATGCGATTCTGGAGTACGGCGGCCTCACCGGGCGGCAGGCCCAGCCGGTGCATGCCCGTGTCCAGCTTGAGCCACACCCGAAGCGGCGCGGGCAGCGCGGCCGATTCCAGCACATCCAGCTGCCCGGTGCTGTGGATCACCGGCTGCACGTCGCCCAGGCGGGCGACCTCGATCAGCTGCGCCGCATCCCGAAAGCCCTGCAGCACCACCAGGGGCAGCGTCACGCCCGCCTCACGCAACACGCGAGCCTCGTCGATACAGGAGATGGCGAAGGCGTCGGCCTGGGCGGCGAGCGCCCGGGCCACGGCAAGCATGCCATGACCGTAGGCCTCGGCCTTGATCACCGCCATGACACGACTGCGGGGGGCCGCCCGGCGGGCGGTGCGGAGATTGTGACGCAGGGCGTTCAGGTCGATGCGGGCCCGGGCCGCTCGCCTCATGAGAAGGCCTCGCTGGAGTAGACCTCGGGCACGTAGTTCTCGAAGCGGGTGTACTGGCCCAGGAAGGTGAGACGCACGGTACCGATGGGACCGTTACGCTGCTTGGCGATGATGATCTCGGCGGTGCCCTTGTCGGGGCTCTCCGGGTTGTAGACCTCGTCCCGGTAGATGAAGCAGATGAGATCCGCGTCCTGCTCGATGGCGCCGGACTCGCGCAGGTCGGACATCACCGGGCGCTTGTTGGGACGCTGTTCCAGGCCGCGGTTGAGCTGAGACAGCGCGATCACCGGCACGCTCAGTTCCTTGGCCAGGGCCTTCAGACCCCGGGAGATCTCGGAGATCTCCGTGGTGCGGTTCTCGTTGCTGCCAGGCACCTGCATGAGCTGCAGGTAGTCAATCACGATCAGGCCCAGCTTCTTGTGCTCGCGCATCAGGCGCCGGGCGCGGGCGCGCACTTCCGTGGGCGACAGGGCCGGGCTGTCGTCGATGTAGAGCTGTGCCTCGGAGAGCATGGACACGGCGCTGGTGAAACGCGGCCAGTCGTCGTCTTCCAGGCGCCCGGTGCGCAGGCGCTGCTGGTTGATGCGGCCCATGGAGGAGAGCAGACGCATGGACAGCTGCTCGCCGGGCATCTCCATGCTGAACACCGCCACCGGTGCCTGCTGCTTGAGGGCCGCGTACTCGGCGATGTTCATGGCGAAACTGGTCTTGCCCATGGACGGGCGCCCGGCCACGATCACCAGGTCGCCGCCCTGCAGCCCGGAGGTCATCTCGTCGAACTCGCTGTAGCCGGTGGGCAGGCCGGTGATGGGGTCGTCCCGCTCGTAGAGCATCTCGATGTGCTCCACGGTGTTGCGCAGCAGCACACGCATGGAGCGGAAACCCTGCTGGGAGCGGGCGCCCTGCTCGGCGATCTCGAACACCTTCTGCTCGGCGGTATCCAGCAGTTCGCGGCTCTCGCGGCCCTCCGGGTTGAAGCCGGAATCGGCGATCTCGGTGCCCACGCTGATCAGCTGGCGCAGCACGGAGCGCTCGCGCACGATGTCCGCGTAGGCACGGATGTTGGCGGCGCTGGGCGTGTCCTTGGCCAGCAGGCCCAGGTAGGCAAGCCCGCCGGCATCATCCAGTTCTCCACGGGACTCCAGGCGCTCGGACAGGGTCACCAGGTCGAAGGGGCTGTTGCGCGCGGCCAGTTCACCGATGGCGCGGAAGATCAGGCGGTGGTCATGGCGGTAGAAGTCCGCCTCGCAGAGCCGGTCGGCCACCGCGTCCCAGGCCTCGTTGTCCAGCATCAGACCGCCCAGCACCGCCTGTTCGGCCTCCATGGAATGGGGGGGCACCTTCAGGGACTCGGTACTGCCTCGCGGGGCGGAACTGCGCTGTGTTTCGGGCATGGGATCGAAGCGGCTGTGCGGGGAACACAGTATGCCTCAGGCAGGCGGGCGCCGCATCTAGCGCGCAGGTCAGCGGCCGCACTAGAAGGGTGGTGAGATATGCGGGCCAGGATCAAGCCGAACCGGCGGGTCGAACACACACGGCGAAGCCCGCCCGGATCTGCGTCCGGACGGGCTTCGCCAGTGAGCGGAGACGCCCGGCATGACCGGGCGCGATCTGCTTACTGCTCGGCGACCACCACCACCTTCACGGTGGCGTTGACGTCGGTGTGCAGGTGCAGCTCGATGTCGTACTCGCCGGTCTGGCGGATCGGACCCAGGGGCATGCGCACCTCGCGCTTCTCCACTTCCACGCCGGCGGCCGTCACGGCCTCGGCGATGTCGTGGGTACCCACGGAGCCGAACAGCTTGCCCTCACCGCCGGACTTGGAGGCGATGGTCACGGGCTCCAGGGCCTCGAGCTTGGCGCGGCGGGCCTCGGCAACAGCCAGGGCCTCGGCGGCGGCCTTCTCGAGCTCCGCGCGGCGGGCCTCGAACTCGGCGATGTTTTCGGCGGTGGCGTACTTGGCCTTGCCCTGGGGTACCAGGTAGTTACGCGCATAACCGTCGCGCACACGCACCTTGTCGCCCAGGTTGCCCAGGTTTTCCACCTTCGTAAGCAGGATCACTTCCATCTTCGTTTACCTTCGTCGTTGACGATGATTCAAGTTTATCGATGCGCTGTCCGCCGGCGGCTCATGCCTTGCGGGCGAAGCGGGCGCGGAAATCCGCCACGCTGTCGATGGCCCCGAAGGCCGACAGCATGATCATCACCTGCGGCAGGGCGATGACCATCAGCACGTACATGCCCACCAGCCAGAACTTATGCATCTCCAGCTGCCGGGTCAGGCCGTGGACCAGCGCAATGCCCTGGAGAAAGAACACCACCAGGAACACCAGGCTCAGCTCGATCAGCAGGGTGGACTGGGTCATCCAGGCCCCCAGCATCAGCCCCGCCAGCACCAGGGCCGGTACCCGACCCAGCTGCAGCCGCTGGAACTCGTCGGCGAAACCGCCCGGGTTGTACAGCTGCGCCTGCCAGTAGCGCGCCAGCACCAGGGCCAGGGCCAGGCTCATCAGCAGGGCCGCGGCCAGCATGCCGGTCATGAGCGGCGCCGCCTGGCGCAGGGCCTCGTCCAGTTCCGCTGCCGAGGTGCCCGACTGCTGGAACACGGGGCCCAGGATCTGGTGCAGGGTCTGCACCCACATCTCGGTCACGTCCGGCACCGAGGCATGCACCAGCAGGATGCCGCCGCAGGCCACCGCCACGCCTGCGAGCAGGCTCACGGGCCAGGACACGGTCTGGCGCAGCAGGTGGGCCAGCAGCAGCATGGGCAGCCACTGCACCGCGCCGAGCATGAAGCCCACCGCGGGCTGCACGCCGCCCACCCACACCAGGCCTGCCAACAGGGCCGAGGCCATCAGCAGCACCCAGAGACCCTGCAGGGTACCCAGGCGCAGGGCGACCAGGGCCACCGCGGCGCTGGCCACCAGCCCCATGGGCGGGATGATCAGACCTGCGGCGCCAAACCCGGCCACGGTCGTCACCGCCCGCAGCCGGCCCTGCATGATGAACGATGCCAGCGCTTTCATGGGCAGCCCGCCCGCCCACCCTCACGGGCGGGCGGGCATCAGCGGATCAATGGTTGTCGCAGTAGGGCAACAGGGCCAGGTAGCGGGCACGCTTCACGGCGGTGGCCAGCTGGCGCTGGTAGCGCGCGCTGGTGCCGGTGATGCGGCTCGGTACGATCTTGCCCGTCTCGGTGATGTAGTTCTTCAGGGTGTTGAGATCCTTGTAGTCGATGAACTCGACACCCTCGGCGGTGAACCGGCAGTACTTGCGGCGGCGGAAGAAACGGCTCATGGCTTATTCCTCTAGGGGATTCTGTGGAAGGGGATCAGTCGGCGGAGGCGCGACGATCGTCTTCGTCGTCATCGCCATCGTCGTCGCTGTCATCCCGGGCACGGCGGGCGGAGGAGTCGCTGTCGTCCTCTTCGCGGCCCTTGGCGAGCGGGGAGGCCTCGGTGAAGGCGCGCTCCATGAGCATCACCATGTGGCGGATCACCGCGTCGTTGAAACGGAAGGCGCTGACCAGTTCTGCCAGGGCAGCCTCGCCGCACTCCACGTTCATGAGCACGTAGTGGGCCTTGTGGATCTTGTTGATGGGGTAAGCCAGCTGACGGCGACCCCAGTCTTCCAGCCGGTGGATCTTGCCGCCGTCGCCCTCGATGAGGCCGCGGTAGCGTTCGATCATGGCGGAGACCTGTTCGCTCTGGTCCGGATGGACCATGAACACGATTTCATAATGACGCATTGCCAGAACTCCTTACGGATATAAAGCCTCCCGGACCATCCGGTGAGGCAAGGAGATTTCCCGGGCCGGGCCCGGAAAAGCCGACAATCATAGCCGCTGGGGTGATCGGGCGCAATGCGAATCAACCGCCTGCTCGTCGGAATTGCCTTCTCCCCACGGCCACGAGGGGCAGGATGATCGGGGATCGCCGGGCAGGGGCGCCATTATTCCCGCCCTTCACCGCCCCGCAGGAAGACTCAAGAGACGCTCACTGCGCCAGCCACGGACAATCCTCACCCGCCCGGGATCACGCCGATAAACGATGCGCAGTGGCGGGTGAATGAGCTCCCGGAGAAAAGCCTGATCGAATTCGGGCACGACTCGCCCCATATCGGGATGGTCGGCCAGGGACTGAACCCGCTGGAACACCTCTACGACCAGCCTCGTTCCGACCTCCGGCACCCCTTGCTCGAGATACCAGGTGCGCAGTTCTTCCAGATCCCGAAGCGCGGATTCAGCAAAGCTGATGTCCATCCGGTTCATGGCCTCGCTTGAGCCCTAGTGTCCTGAGTCAGAGATTCGTTACATTTCAGCGGGCCTGTACGGGATGCGCGGCAAGGCGCACGAGCGAAGGACGGGCAGGCCCATTCGAGCGAGAGCAACGCGGCCGAGCGCCCGTACAGGCCCGCCCGCAGGGAGCCCCGCACAAGACCCAATGCGGCGTTGCGGTCCTTGCCAAGGGCTTGCCATTGCCTGCGGCCCGCGCCTTGCCTTGGGTCTTGTGCGGGGCTCTGAAATGCAACGAATCTCTGACTCAGGACACTAGCAGGCTGTTGAAAAACCCTCCGGTGGATGCCAGGCAAGGCGGAAAGCGGGGAAAAAGCGCAGTGTACAGTCGAGTACATGAGCATTTTGAGCCGCTTTCCAACACAGCATGGCGCCGCCCGAGGGGTTTTCAACAGCCTGCTAGCCGCACTCTGGCCTCCTCGAGAGATACCTCACGCCCCGCCTCCAGGTCAGCCAGGCCCGCGACCACTGCGCGCATGAAATCCCGCTCTTCCTCTGCCTTCTCGTAATCAACCACAGATTGCACCACGGCGACACCCCGACCCCGGCTGGTGAGCAGAACAGGCCGGTGCGTTTCACTGGCATGCTTCACCACACGACCCGGATTGACCTTCAGGTCGGTGAGAGGAACCAGGTCTTCAGAAAATTTGATTGACATCGCCACACCCACAAATCGCGTTCAACAGGACTCAGAATAGCACCTGTTAAGAGACCACCCAAGAGGTCTCATTGCCCACAGAAATCCTATAAAGGAAAGGGGCGGGACATTTGTCCCGCCCCTTTCATTCTTTTCATTTTATTTCGCGCTGGGCATGCAGATGGTATTTCGCCCTGTCCGGGATCACGTTCCTGATACCCCCCCGGGGATCCTCCACGTCACCCTGGAAGCGCGGCAGCAGGATCACGTGGAGGTGGTCGATACTGCGACCCGCCGCCCGGCCATCGTTGTTGCCCACGGTGTAGGCATCGGGCCGCCTGTCCAGGAACGGGAGCTTCAGGACGTTTTCGATGTGGCCCTTGGGACGCTCGCGCAGGTCGGGACGGTTGAGCATGTCCCGGTACAGCGCGGCCATGTCGGTCGATTCGATCACCCGCCGCGCGCCGTGGATCGCGTCAAAGTAATCCGCCTGCTCGGATTCATCGAGCTCGAACAGCGAGACCACGTGCCGACGCGGGATCACGAGCGTATGCCCCGGATTGACGGGGTTGGTGTCGAACGCGACCACGAACGAACGGTTCTCATAAATGATCGGGTCGGCCAGGCCGGCGGCAATGCGGCAGAAGTGACAGTTGTGAGCGGGCGGGGAGCTGGTCATAGTGGGGTTCCGGGGACAGTTTACCTATTTCTTTTCCCGACGAGCCTTACGTCAGGGGCGTTTCGGTGCCAATGATTTTCCGGTAAGTGCTTCGAGCTGTTCTACCATGACTGAGCGCTGTTGAGTAATGGGTATACTGCCCCCGGACCCTCACAGGATCACTCGACCCAGCGGCGGGCATCCTTGAGCAGCAGCAAGAGTTGCTGCTCGCGCAGCGGTGAGGCAATGAAGCCGAAGCGGGTATAGAACCTCGCTGCTTGCTCATCGATGGGGTGGGTCAGCATCGCCCGGATGCCGGCCTGCTCGGCAATCAGCAGGGTGCGGCGGATGGCATCCTGTAACAGACCGATGCCGATCCCTCGGCCCTGATCCTGCCGACTGACGGCCAGACGGGCAAGGATCACGACGGGGATCGGATACTGTCCCATGCCCTTGCGAATGCGCTCTGGCGCATCGAGCGCGTCGACCTGGCCGACGGTCAGGCTGAAATAACCGGCGACCCGATCGTCTTCGCTGACGACGAAGGTCTTGGCGGAGCCGCTGCCTTGCGCCTGTCGGGCATGGCGCACCAGCCAGTCATTGAGCGTCGGTTTGCCGCAATCAAAACCTTCGATCCGATGCTGTGGCCCAAGGGGTTCCGGGCCACTCAAGCTCATGCCTTGTCCCAAGGGGCCTTCCGCGAGAACAGATCGCGCAGCCCCTCGTTGGCCTGTTCGGGACGTTCCAGCAGATCCATCAGGGCCTGATACTGGCTTCCCGAGACCATGAACAAGCGTTGGTCGAGCAGGGTTTGCTCGGCGGCCTGGCAGGCGCTGTCGAGAATGAAATCCGTCAACGACTTGTGCGCCACGTCGGCGGCGCGGCGCAGGACGGCTTCCTGCTCGAGCGTGGCACGCAATCCCAGGCGGGCGGAACGTGTCGCTGAAGGGGTAGTGGTAGCCATGGTTGATCTCCCGGCGTTAGCGCAATTGACGCAATGTTAGTACATTGGGCGAACACCGTCCAGTTTGGCAGGATGACTGGCGGTCATGACTGAGCACGAAAATGCTGCGCCAAGTCTCTGTTAATACGGGATTCTTTGAGCAGTATACCTATTTCGTTTCCCGACGAGCCTTACGTCCGGGGCGTTTCGGCGCCAATGACTTTCCGGTAAGCGCTTCGAGTTGTTCTACGAAGGCCGCGCTACCGAGTGGCCTTCCGGTGCGGGTGTGTCGAGCGATGTGCTCATGCTCTTCAACCGGGTCATGGGAAAGATAGGCCGACCAGTCGCCGACCCTGTCGATCATCGGCTGCACCTTGACCAGGCGGTCATCCTGACCTTCCATGTGGGCCAACGCACTCGACCAGCGCCAGTCGGCAGGCTGTCGACAAAGCCCGGCCTTCACCGGGTTGAGCTCGACATAGCGAACCGTCGCAAGCAGGTACTGCTCATCCATGACAAATGAGTGAAAGCGCTCCTGCCAAAGATGTCCCCGCCATCCATTGCGAAAGTTGATGCGGCGCGTGTAACGGCGATGCACCTCGCCAAGAGCAGCGCGCAAGCCATCCTCATGCTGTGGAACCATCACGAGATGAACGTGGTTAGGCATCAGACAGTAGGCCCAAATCTCTGTTTGGGTTGCTTCGGTGAACTCCGCCATGAGTTCGATGTAATAGTGAAAATCCATCTCGGAAAAAAAGACCCGCTGGCGGCGGTTACCCCGTTGGGTCACATGATGCGGATACCCGGGAATGACTACACGACCGATCCTGGCCATAGCTCACCTCCTTGTGATCTGCGCTTATCCCGCCATGACGGTGGGCTCTTGTGTAATGGGTATACTGTCCCCGGAATACCTGCAGGATCAACCGGCCTTCCCTTGGCGTTCAACCTTAAACATTGAGGCTTGCATTCATCCACCGATGCAAGCGCATCAGTTGAGGCCCGCGCCGGTCGCCCCTGCGAGCGACAAACGGCAACAAAAGCTCCTGAACCCTGGCCGCACCAGGAATGCTCTCAGCTAAGTCGTCTTGAGGTTGGAGCATGATGTAATCTATATGAACGCTGACCTCCGCAAGAAAATGCCTACCGTTGTGGCAAGCCTGATAACTGGGGAATACGGAAATACAGCGGGCGGGGCCACGTTCTTCAAACAAAGGAAAGTCATGGCCTAGGCACCCTGCCACATTCACCGGAAGCGATACATACATAGACGCCATCCGCTGACGGCTACTCAGTTCGTCATAAACAAGAATGCCGTGCAGCCGACCAATGTCCTCCACCCTCAGAAGGAAGTTTTCAAGTCGTTCAACCTGGGAGCTGTTCCACTCTGCATTTTTGGCATGACGCTCTGCTTGGCGTTGCTCCCGTGCGTGCCGCTTCGCTGCTTTCTCATCTGCTTTGGCCTGCCTTCGTGCCTCGATCTCAGCCAGAACGGGCCGAGTCCTTGTTAAAGGGAAAGTGACAGGTTCAGCCTCACCAATCCTTAGACGCTCGCGTTGTTCGACCAGGAAGGCGAGCACATCGCTCCACACAGCAATATCGAACCACTCTGTATATCCATCGCCGATAGGCATTTCCCGCGAATGGGCGGCAAACAAGTAGTGCAGAGCCGATTCAACCTTATAAGCATGCCCCCCACACATAGGCACTTGCAGACTTCGATCCCAATCTAGTTCCTGGGGATGGTCTGAAGTAGCCATGTATTTCCCCGGCATACCACCTAGCGCAACTTTTAAACTCGCCAAATGATCAAAAAACAATCAATTCGACGAGTATTTCTTACGTTTTCGCCACCCGGACCCCACTCCGGTGGCCATTTCCCGCATTACAGGCGCACCTCTCCTGCATTCGTCAGTAAATGTCGGCGCGCCATCCACAGGTTCGACAGAGCGAACAGCGTCATCAGTTGCGCCGTGTTCTTCGCCAGACCACGGAAGCGCACCTTCACATAACCGAACTGGCGCTTGATCACCCGGAACGGATGCTCGACCTTGGCTCGTACCTGAGCCTTGGCCTTCTCAATCTTGCGCTTGGCTTTGTACAAAGCACTGCGCTTATCAAGCTTCTTGTAAGTACTACGGCGGGCGGCGATCTGCCAGATGACCCCCCGGCCTTCATGTTCAGGGCGTTTCTCGACGCCGGTGTAACCCGCGTCGGCACCGACCATGTTCTCATCGCCGTGCAGCAGCTTATCGACCTGGGTGACATCGGCCACGTTGGCCGCCGTGCCCACTACGCTGTGCACCAGACCCGATTCGTCATCGGCGCCGATGTGGGCCTTCATGCCAAAATAATACTGGTTTCCCTTCTTGGTCTGGTGCATTTCCGGGTCGCGCTTGCCGTCCTTGTTCTTGGTCGAACTGGGCGCATTGATCAGCGTTGCATCGACGATGGTGCCCTGGCGCAGCGACAGGCCGCGGTCGCCCAGAGCCATTGATGACAGCGAGGATGCCGGCCGCCAGCTCGTGTTTCTCCAGCAAGCGGCGGAAGTTGAGAATGGTGGTTTCGTCGGGGATGCGCTCCAGGTTCAGCCCGGCAAACTGGCGCAGGATCGTGGTTTCGTACAGCGCTTCCTCCATCGCTGGATCGCTGTAGCCGAACCAGTTCTGCAGCAGATGCACACGCAGCATCGCCATCAACGGGTAGGCCGGACGGCCACCTTCACCCTTCGGATAATGTGGCTCGATCAAAGCAATCAAGCCCTTCCACGGCACCACCCGATCCATCTCGATCAGGAACAACTCCTTGCGGGTTTGCTTGCGCTTGCCAGCGTACTCGGCGTCGGCGAAGGTCATCTGCTTCATCGGGAAACTCGGTGGGTGGAATCCGGGTATTTTGCCAAAATCTGGAAGTCTTCTTCAGAGTTTCCCTAGTGTGCGCTCTCTTGCTTGGATGGCATTACGTTCTGGCCCAACGTTACTGTAGCGAATCCGCAGCAGTATCAATCAAAGCCTCCTGTATCCCGCGTGAAGAAAGACGCTACGTTGCGCCCGTTCTTCCACGGCTTCGCTTGCCGCCCCGCTACGGCAGATTCGAAGTATTCATCGAAATGTCATCCTTTAGAAACAGTGCGGTAACAAGGAATTTCTATCCTTTGCATCGCGAACCGCAATTGTGCGGCCAGCAATATTGCGAAAGGTGATCAAATGATGCCCCATCCGATACAGGACGCCGTGCTGCGGGTCGACCGGTTGAGCGTCGTCTATCCAGGCGGCGTGACAGCCCTACGCGATACCTCGATTGCATTTCGGCGTGGTGAGTTCACCGTGCTGCTTGGTCTCTCGGGCGCAGGCAAGTCGACCTTGCTCCGTAGTCTCAATCGACTCGTCACGCCCACTGGCGGCAGTGTCACCAGCGAACTCGGTGAGCTCGGCAGCGGCTCGGCCTTGCGTCAGCATCGTCGGCGTACCGCCATGATCTTTCAGCACCACCAGCTAATCGAACGTCAAAGCGCACTGGCTAATGTGCTTACCGGTCGGCTGGCCTTTCACAACACGCTCCGCTCGCTGTTTCCTCTGCCGCGTGCCGATCAGGAGATTGCGCTCAGTTGCCTCGCTCGGGTCGGTCTGGCAGACAAGGCGCTAAGCCGGGTGGACAAACTGTCCGGTGGCCAGCAGCAGCGGGTAGGCATCGCGCGTGCGCTAGCGCAACAGCCGGCGATCATTCTGGCCGATGAGCCGGTAGCCAGTCTCGACCCGGCCACTTCGGTCCGTGTTCTCGGATTGCTGCGCGACATCTGCAAGGAAGACGGCATCACCGCCATCGTTTCGCTGCATCAACTCGAATATGCCCGCCGCTTCGCCGATCGCGTCGTCGGGCTGGCCGATTCTCAGATCGTTTTCGATGCCGCGCCCTCGGAACTCACCGATGCGCAGCTTGAGCGCATCTATGCAGGCCGCTCTACGACTCAGCCAGCGAATGCTCCGGCTGAACCACCTGTCATGCTCGAACCTTCACTGGAGATGTCCCGATGAAACGCTTATCCGCGCTCTTATTGACTTGCTTGCTGTCCGCTGTTTCAAGTTTGTCCGCCCTAGCGGCCGATGCCGATCCGGATGTGCTAAAGGTTGCCCTGCTGCCGGACGAAAACGCCTCCGAGCTGATCAAGCGTAACCAGCCGCTGAAGGATTATCTGGAAGAGCATCTGGACAAGAAGGTGCAGCTGATCGTAACCACCGACTATTCCTCGATGATTGAGGCGATGCGCTTTGGCCGTATCGACCTGGCGTATTTCGGTCCGCTGTCCTACGTCATGGCCAAAAGCAAAAGCGACATCGAGCCCTTCGCTGCCATGGTCATCGACGGCAAGCCGACCTATCGCTCGGTGATTATCGCCAATGTGGCGTCAGGCGTGAATGAGTATGCCGACCTTAAGGGCAAGAAGATGGCCTATGGTGACCGGGCATCGACGTCCAGCCATTTGATTCCCAAAACCGTGCTTCTTGAGACGGCCGATTTGACGGGTGGGCAGGACTACGAACAACATTTTGTGGGCACGCATGACGCCGTTGCCGTCAACGTGGCGAACGGCAACGCCGATGCGGGTGGGCTGTCGGAGGTAATTTTCAATCACGCAGTCGAACGTGGCCTAATCGATCCGAGCAAGGTGAAAGTACTTGGTTACAGCGGCGAATACCCCCAGTACCCCTGGGCGATGCGCTCGAACCTGAGCCCCGAGCTGAAAACCAAGGTGCGGGATGTATTCGTCGGTATCGACGATCCCGAAGTGCTGCGCAACTTCAAGGCCGAGGCCTTCGCGCCAATCACCGACGCCGACTACGATGTGATCCGCAAAATGGGATCGCTGCTCGGCCTCGACTTCGCCACGATGTGAGCACCGATATGTCTACTCATTACGACGTGCAGGCGCTGCCTGCAGAGCAACGCGAGCACATCCTTCGAGGCTTCGGCCTCGGTTGGTGGCGCCAGCTGGGGCAGGTGGCGATTGTATTCGGAGTGGTGCTGTTGGCCTGCTGGTACGTGGGGCTGCTCGATGCCACCACGCTGCTGAACGGGCTGCCCTCCATCGCGACCCTGGCAGGCGAGGCCATGCCGCCAGACTTTTCGGGCTATCGAAGCTGGATTCGCCCCTTGATCGACACCTTGGCGATGAGCATCGCCGGTACGGCCATCGCAGTGGTGTTCTCGCTGGTGGTGGCCTTCGTTGCAGCGCGCAATACGGCGCCGCACCCCCTTGTGTTCGGTGTTGCCCGGGTGCTGCTCAATGCCCTGCGGTCGGTGCCGGAGCTGATCATGGGCATCATCTTCGTTGCAGCCGTAGGGTTCGGCGCCTTGCCGGGCGTGCTTGCCCTGGGTCTGCATTCGGTCGGCATGGTCGGCAAGTTCTTCGCCGAGGCCATCGAGCACGTCGACGAAGCGCCGGTGGAAGCCGCTCGGGCGGCGGGGGCTACGCCGATGCAAGTGCTGCTGCACGCGGTTTTGCCACAGGTGACGCCGCAGTTCGCCGACGTGGCGATCTACCGCTGGGAATACAACTTTCGCGCCTCCACCGTGATGGGCATGGTTGGCGCCGGCGGTATCGGCTTCGAACTCATGGGCTCGCTGCGCATCATGCAGTACCAGGAGGTTGCAGCAATCCTGCTGGTCATCCTGGCCATGGTCACGCTAGTAGACGCCTTCAGTGGCGTGCTGCGCAAACGTTTCAAATAGGACAAACCATGCTGCCGAAACTCGTTATAACTCACCGAGTACACGATGAGATCCTGCAACTGCTGGCGCCACATTGCGAGCTGATGACCAACCAGACCGACAGCACGCTGCCGCGCGAGGAAATTCTGCGCCGCTGCCGCGATGCTCAGGCGATGATGGCGTTCATGCCCGATCGGGTCGATGCAGACTTTCTTCAAGCCTGCCCTGAGCTGCGTGTAGTCGGCTGCGCGCTCAAGGGCTTCGACAATTTCGATGTGGACGCCTGTACTGCCCGCGGGGTCTGGCTGACCTTCGTGCCTGATCTGTTGACGGTCCCGACTGCCGAGCTGGCGATCGGACTGGCGGTGGGGCTGGGGCGGCATCTGCGGGCAGCAGATGCGTTCGTCCGCTCTGGCGAGTTCCAGGGCTGGCAACCACAGTTCTACGGCACGGGACTGGATAACGCTACGGTCGGCATCCTTGGCATGGGCGCCATCGGACTGGCCATGGCTGATCGCTTGCAGGGATGGGGCGCGACCCTGCAGTACCACGAGGCGAAGGCTCTGGATACACAAACCGAGCAACGGCTCGGCCTGCGCCGGGTGGCGTGCAGCGAACTCTTCGCCAGCTCGGACTTCATCCTGCTGGCGCTTCCCTTGAATGCCGATACCCAGCATCTGGTCAACGCCGAGCTGCTTGCCCTCGTACGGCCGGGCGCTCTGCTTGTAAACCCCTGTCGTGGTTCGGTAGTGGATGAAGCCGCCGTGCTCGCGGCGCTTGAGCGAGGCCAGCTCGGCGGGTATGCGGCGGATGTATTCGAAATGGAAGACTGGGCTCGCGCGGACCGGCCGCGGCTGATCGATCCTGCGCTGCTCACGCATCCGAATACGCTGTTCACTCCGCACATAGGGTCGGCAGTGCGCGCGGTGCGCCTGGAGATTGAACGTTGTGCAGCGCAGAACATCATCCAGGTATTGGCAGGTGCGCGCCCAATCAACGCTGCGAACCGTCTGCCCAAGGCCGAGCCTGCCGCATGTTGAATCCGGTCTGGCTGAAGAGCCTGGTAGCGATCGTTCAAACAGGCAGTTTTCAGAGCGCGGCGAGGGCGTTGGGGCTGGCCCAGCCGACGGTGTCGCAGCACTTGCAGAAGCTTGAAGAGCAGGTCGGCGTAACGCTGGTGCAGCGCAGTCGTAGCGGCTGCCAGCCTACCACACGGGCGCTGGCCTTCATGCCGCATGCGACCGCCTTGCTCGACATGCACGCCCGGGCGCTAGAAGCCCTGCATGGCAATCGTGAGCGCGTCGGGGCCAGCTCCAACATCGGCACCTACCTTCTCCAGCCATTCGTGCGCAACTATCTGACGACCGCAAATGAGAGGGGCGAGGTGGATCTGCGCATCGCCGCCAACCCGGATGTGGCCGACCAGCTACTGGCGGGCCAGCTCGACGCCGCGATCATGGAATGGTGGCTACCTCACCCCGACTTCGAACACCGCCTCTGGCGGGTCGAGCCGCTGGTGCTTATCGTCAGCCCCGACCATGCGCTGGCTGAAGCAGGGTGCATAGAACGTGATCGTCTGGTGGACCTGCCGATGCTGGGAGGTGAACCGGGTAGCGGTACCGGACGGCTTCTGACCGAATACTTTGGCGAACTGGGCGTGCCTCGCAGCGGTATGCAGCTAGGCAGCACCGAGGCAGTCAAACAAGCAGTGAGGGCGGGACTCGGCGTGTCGTTGGTGATGGCTTCCGCAGTACAAGACGAAGTTCGCAGTGGCGCGCTGGTAGCTCTTCCCATCCCGGGGCTTGAAAAGCGTCTCCAACTGATCTGGCGCAAACCTCCCGGAAATCTGCACCCGCCGGGATTTGTGCGGCACTTATTGGAGGAGGCAGATCTAGCTGGATAAGGTGATGGATGGTTGCGATCCAGCGCTTGGCTTGTCAGCCTAGGGAAACTCTGAAAAAGACTTTCTGATTTGGCAAAATACCGCGACCCCACCCACCGAGTTTCCCGATGAAGCAGATGACCTTCGCCGACGCCGAGTACGCTGGCAAGCGCAAGCAAACCCGCAAGGAGTTGTTCCTGATCGAGATGGATCGGGTGGTGCCGTGGAAGGGCTTGATTGCTTTGATCGAGCCACATTATCCGAAGGGTGAAGGTGGCCGTCCGGCCTACCCGTTGATGGCGATGCTGCGTGTGCATCTGCTGCAGAACTGGTTCGGCTACAGCGATCCAGCGATGGAGGAAGCGCTGTACGAAACCACGATCCTGCGCCAGTTTGCCGGGCTGAACCTGGAGCGCATCCCCGACGAAACCACCATTCTCAACTTCCGCCGCTTGCTGGAGAAACACGAGCTGGCGGCCGGCATCCTCGCTGTCATCAATGGCTATCTGGGCGACCGCGGCCTGTCGCTGCGCCAGGGCACCATCGTCGATGCAACGCTGATCAATGCGCCCAGTTCGACCAAGAACAAGGACGGCAAGCGCGACCCGGAAATGCACCAGACCAAGAAGGGAAACCAGTATTATTTTGGCATGAAGGCCCACATCGGCGCCGATGACGAATCGGGTCTGGTGCACAGCGTAGTGGGCACGGCGGCCAATGTGGCGGATGTCACCCAGGTGGACAAATTGCTGCATGGCGACGAAAACGTGGTCTGCGCCGATGCAGGCTACACCGGTGTCGAAAAGCGGCCCGAGCATGAAGGACGTGAAGTTATCTGGCAGGTGGCGGCACGCCGCAGCACCTACAAAAAACTCGATAAGCGCAGCGTGCTGTACAAAGCCAAGCGCAAGATTGAAAAGGCCAAGGCTCAGGTGCGCGCCAAGGTCGAGCATCCGTTCCGGGTAATCAAGCGCCAGTTCGGTTACACCAAGGTGCGCTTTCGCGGCTTGGCCAAAAACACGGCGCAACTGGTGACACTGTTCGCTCTGTCGAACCTGTGGATGGCGCGCCGACATTTACTGGCGAATGCAGGAGAGGTGCGCCTGTAATGTGGAAAATGGCTGCCGCGAGGTGCTCGCGGCGGCTAAAAACACAGAAATAAGCGGGTGATCTGAGCGTTTTTGATCGATTTGCCGCTTTTAAAATCGGCAGGGGCTGAAGTCAGCCAGAAATACACAACTACTTCAGACCATCCCTGGGGAAGTTGCCCGCCTCTTCGAGCAGGTTCAAGACTGACGCCTATCTTGAAGGCATCCCCAAGTTTGTTCCGTAGCAGATAGAGATAACCCATTATCAAAACCCAAAACCAAATAGCAGTCATCTAGCAGCTAGTTATCTTTAGCGGCTAAAATCTCCCAAGGTTTTCACCGCCGTAACGAAGTCAACGCGCAACAGGTGCATGACCAGATCAATCGCACCGCCACCACCCTGACCTGCCCGTGTGTCATACCACTTCTGGCCCGTAACAAGCAGCTCCACGGAGCCACCACCAGGCAGGGAAACATTCAGGCGGACAGTGGCTTTATCCTTCACCGGCACAAAGTCAGGATCACGCTTCCAATACAGCGCCAACCGATCCAGAGCCTCATTCACGGACAAGGCGCGCACCGACTCCAACAACTCAGGCGAGAAAGAACGACGAGCACGACTCATGCCCACACCCTCCGCGCCTTAACGGCGCTGCGCGTCCCGTGGATAACTCGCAAGCGAGTTACCCACCGTCCTTGCGGGCTACTCGCATTTTTATAAATGCTCGGGCTACTCAAAGACAGGCGCTTCGCGCCGGGCGTAGGCTTCGCCATTAGTAATACGCAGGGACTTGTCTCACACATCGAAATCACCCGCTGCGGCCTGTAATACGCAGGGACTTGTCTCACCCGCTGGCGTTGGTTTACCTGCTCGATACCAGCTTGCTCGACTCATGCCCAAGGCTTCCCAAGGCTTCTGACGGCTCGCAGAATTTGCCTCATAGGTCGCACGGTCGACAGCCCCAGAAGCACGCCTACGGGCCTCCTCGCGCTTCCTGTGGCGCTCTGCGGCCATGTCCCGGCTGATGAGCGTGCGCAGCGTGCGCTGCTCATCGTCGGTGATCTGGAATAGGTTGATGAGGGTGTCGTTCCTGGGCGTGTAGAGCGGGGCAAACTGCTTACCGCCGAACTCCACCTTCTCGCCCGCTTCGTACTGCTTGGCCTTCGCGTAGAGCGTCATCAGCTCCTTGCTGCGGTAGTTCCAGGATGAATCCAGCTCGCGGGCCAGTGCTGCCGCTTCGTGGTACATCTGGGCGCTATTCGTAGCCCCGGACAGCAGCAGGAAGTTCAGTTTGTTTCTCCGCGCCTCCTCGCTTCTGCGACATGCCGTTGAATCTAGCTCAACCGCTGCCGCACCACCTCAAACAAACACACCCCCGTGGCCACAGAGACATTCAGGCTCGACACCGAGCCCTGCATCGGGATATTCACCAGCAGGTCGCAGCGCTCCCGGGTCAGACGGCGCATGCCCTGCCCCTCGGCGCCCATGACGATGGCGATGGGGCCCTTGAGGTCTGCCTGGTAGAGGGTCTGGGGGGCGTCGCCGCTGGTGCCGATGATCCAGACGCCGGCCTGCTTGAGCTGGTCCAGGGTGCGGGCGAGGTTGGTGACCTGCACGAAGGGGACGACCTCGGCGGCGCCGCTCGCCACCTTGCGGGCCACGGGGGTGAGGCCCGCCGCCCGGTCCCGGGGGACGATCACGGCATCGACACCGGCGGCATCCGCGGTGCGCAGGCAGGCACCCAGGTTGTGGGGGTCGGTGACACCGTCCAGGACCAGCAGCAGGGGGCTGGCCACCCGGCCCACCAGGTTCGGCAGGTCAGCCTCGGTGATCTCCGGCCCGGCCTCCTGGATGCGCTCGGCCACCACGCCCTGATGGCGCGCGCCGGGACACAGGCGCTCCAGGGCCTGGGCGTCCACCCGCTCCACGGTCACGCCGGCCTTGCGGGCGGCGTCCAGGATCTCGCGCATGCGCGCGTCCTTGCGTCCGGCGTCCACCCACAGGGTGGTCACCGGGGTCGGCTTGCGCGTGAGGGCGGCCAGCACCGCGTGCAGGCCGAACAGGAACTGGGGTTCGCTCATGGCGGACCTCAGCGACTGGAACGGCGACCGCTGCGACGCCGGCGGCGTTTCTTCGCCGGCTCGCCCTCACCGGAAGGGGCTGCGGGGGCGGCGGGCTCGGGCTTGGCGCCCGCCTTCTTGCGGGATCGGCGCTTCTTCTTGGCCGGCTTGGCGTCGGCCTCTTCCACGACCGGGGCGGGCTCGGCCGCCGGGGCGGACTTGCCCTTGCGCTTGCGTCGCTTGGCCTTTTTCTTCTCGCCGGCCTCTTCGGCTACCGGTGCCGTCTCGGCTGCCTTGCCGCCGCGACGGCGTCCGCGCCGCCCGCCCTCGGGGGCCTCGACGGCCTCCTCGTCCTCGGCGGGCACGAAGTCGATCTTGCGCTCGTCCAGGTTGACCCGCGCCACCTGCACCCGGATGGGGTCGCCCATGCGGTAGACCCGGCCGCCGCGCTCACCGGGTCATGCGGTGACCCACGGGGTCGAAGTGGTAGAAGTCGTTGGACAGGCTGGTGACGTGCACCAGGCCTTCCACGTAGATGTCCTTGAGCTCCACGAACAGGCCGAATGAGGTGACCGAGGTGATGACGCCGTCGAAGGTCTCACCCACCTTGTCCTGCATGAACTCGCACTTGAGCCAGCCCTCCACGTCCCAGGAGGCCTCGTCGGCGCGGCGCTCGGCCATGGAGCAGTGCTCGCCCAGGACCACCATCTCGTCGTGGCTGTAGTGGAAGTCCGAGGCCTTGCCGCCGCGCAGCAGGTGGCGGATGGCCCGGTGCACCAGCAGGTCCGGATAGCGGCGGATGGGCGAGGTGTAGTGGGCGTAATCGTCGTGGGCGAGACCGAAGTGGCCCACGTCCTCGGGGCTGTACACCGCCTGCTTGAGCGAGCGCAGCAGCACCGTCTGGATCAGGTGGGCGTCGGGGCGCTCGCGCACCTGATCCAGCAGCAGGGTGTAGTCCTTGGGATGGGGCTCCTCGCCGCCGCCCAGGCTCAGGCCCAGCTCGCCCAGGAAGGCGCGCAGGGCCTCCACCTTCTCCGGCTTGGGACCGGGATGCACCCGGTACAGGGCCGGGATCTTGTGCTTCTTGAGGAACTTGGCCGCCGCCACGTTGGCGGCGATCATGCACTCCTCGATGATCTTGTGGGCATCGTTGCGCTCGTAGGGCACGATGCGCTCGATCTTGCGGTCCGCGCCGAAGATGATCTTGGTCTCGGTGGTCTCAAAGTCGATGGCGCCGCGCTTGTCACGGGCCTTGCGCAGCACCTTGTACAGGGCGTGCAGTTCCTCCAGGTGGGGCACCAGCCTGGCGTATTCACGGTGCAGTTCCGCGTCGCGGTCCAGCACGATGCCGGCCACCTTGGTGTAGGTGAGCCGGGCGTGGGAGCGCATCAGGCCCTCGTGGAAGGTGTAGTCCTTGATGCGCCCGCGGCTGGTGATCTGCATCTCGCACACCAGGCACAGCCGGTCCACGTCGGGATTGAGCGAGCACAGGCCGTTGGAGAGTACCTCCGGCAGCATGGGGATGACCCGCTCGGGGAAGTACACGGAGGTGGCCCGGTGACGCGCTTCCTTGTCGAGGGGATCGCCCGGGGTCACGTAGTGGGAGACGTCGGCGATGGCCACCCAGAGGCGCCAGCCACCCTTCTCCAGGGGTTCGCAGAAGACCGCGTCGTCGAAGTCCCGGGAGTCCTCGCCGTCGATGGTCACCAGCGGCATGTCGCGCAGGTCCAGGCGGCCCTTCTTGGCGGCGGGCGAGACCCGCGCGCCCAGCTTGTCGGCGGCCTCGGTGACCTCCTCGGGCCACTGGAAGGGCAGACCGTGGGCGCGGATGGCCACGTCGATCTCCATGCCCGGCGCCATGTGTTCGCCCAGCACCTCGACGATCTCGCCGATGGGCCGGGTGCGCTTGCTGGGCTGCTCGCGGATGGCGGCGATGACGATCTGGCCTTCCCGCGCCCCGCCCATGGCCTCGGGGGGAATGAGGATGTCCTGGGTGATGCGCTTGTTGTCCGGGGTGACGAAGCCAATGCCGCCCTCGGAGAACAGCCGGCCCACCACCTGCTCGGTGTTGCGCTCCAGCACCTCGATGATGGCGCCCTCGCGCCGGCCACGGCGGTCCACGCCGGTGACCCGGGCCACGGCCCGGTCACCGTGCAGCAGGCTCTTCATCTGGCGCGGGGACAGGAACAGGTCGTCGCCGCCCTCGTCGGGCACCAGGAAGCCGAAACCGTCGGGATGGCCGATCACGCGGCCGCGCACCAGGTCCTCCTGATTCACGGGCAGGTAGGCTCCGACCCGGTTGCACACCAGCTGGCCGTCGCGCTCCATGGCGCGCAGGCGGCGGGTGAGCGCCTCCAGGTCCACGTCCTCGGTGAGGCCGAGGTGCTGGGCAAGGGGTTCGAAGGGGACCGGGCCATCCGCTTCGTGGATGACCTCGAGGATCAATTCTCGGCTGGGGATCGGCCGCTCGTACTTGGCGGCCTCGCGTTCAAACTGGGGATCTTGAGGGGTGTTCTTATGTTTTTTGGTCATTGAGTACTTCTGGTTCGGAGAGATGTAAGGGCTGTGTCACGGGGGCGTTGACATCAACCCCGGGTGACGTTAAATTGCGCGCTTCCTGAAGCGCAGGTTCATCCTGACTCAATGCCGAGGTGGCGGAATTGGTAGACGCGCTAGCTTCAGGTGCTAGTGGGGGTAACCCCGTGGAGGTTCAAGTCCTCTCCTCGGCACCATTTACTTTCTTTGCCTTCCCCGTTCTTCCCTGATCTCGCCCTCAGGTCGCGGCTTGCATGGCGCGCCGGTTCGAGCGAAGGCGCAAGTCTACGCCGGTTAAGTGAATTTTCCTACCTTTGCACCCGCCGTACGGCGCGCGTTCACTCCAGCGCCAGCGATGATTCGGGCAGGGTCTGTCCGCCATCCACCACCAGGGTCTGACCCGTGATGTAACGGGCCTCGTCGGAGGCCAGGAACAGCATGGCGTAGGCGATGTCCTCCGGCTCTCCCAGGCAGCCCAGCGGGATGGAGGCCTCCATCTTGCGCAGGTACTCCGCGCCCACATCGGTCAGCCCCTCGGTTCGGATGTTGCCGGGCAGTACCGCGTTGATGGTGATGCCCGTGCGAGCGAACTCGATGGCGGCGGTACGCATGAAGCCCAGCATGCCCGCCTTGGTGGCGCCATAGTGGGCCCAGCCGGGAAAGCCGGTGATGGGGCCGGTGATGGACGAGGTGAGCAGGATGCGCCCGCCGCCGCCCTGGCGGCGCATCAAGGCGGCGGCGGCCTTCACGCAGAAGAACGCCCCCTTGAGATTCACGTCATGGACCTGGTCCCAGTCCGCCTCGGTCATCTCCTCGATGCTCACCGAGGGGAAGATGCCGGCATTGGCCACCAGCACGTCGATGCCGCCGAAGTGCGTCATGGCCTCGCCCACCATGGCCTCCACCTCGGCCCGCTGGCTCACGTCGGTGGCGCAGGCCACGGCCTGGCCGCCCGCTTCGATGATCGCCCGGGCGGTCTCGGCGGCGGCCTCGGCATCCCGGTCCACCACCAGCACCCGCGCACCCTCGTGGGCGAACACCCGGGCGATGGTGCGGCCGATGCCCTTGCCTGCACCGGTGACCACCACGCTGCGTTCACTGAATCGTTGATTCATCTCGGATACCTCCTTGCTCCGGTTTGACTGCGCCGTGGCGCTGCCGTTCACGCCGGTCGTGCTGTTGCACATCATCGCATGCCCAAACGCACACCGCCCATGACCTGGGTCACGGGCGGTGCGGGTCTGCGGGCCGGGCGCGGACGCCCCCGGGGGGTCACTCGAAGGGATGACGCAGGACGATGGTCTGATCCCGGTCGGGGCCGGTGGAGATCATGTCCACGGGCACGCCGATGATCTCCTGGATGCGCTCCAGGTAACGCAGGGCATTCACAGGCAGATCCTCCCGGCGGGTCACGCCCAGGGTGGACTCCTGCCAGCCGGGCATCTCCTCGTAGATGGGTTCGCAGGTGGCGAAGGCGTCGGCACCGGCGGGGGGCACGCTGAACTCGGCGTCACCGCAGCGATAGCCCACGCACAGCTGCAGGGTCTCCAGGCCGTCCAGCACGTCCAGCTTGGTGACGCACAGGCCGCTGATGCTGTTGATGGCCACAGCGCGGCGCAGGGCCACGGCGTCGAACCAGCCGCAGCGCCGGGCACGTCCGGTGGTGGAACCGAACTCGTGACCGCGGCGGGCCAGGTGCTCGCCCATGGCATCGAACAGCTCCGTGGGGAACGGGCCGGCGCCCACCCGGGTGGTGTAGGCCTTGGTGATGCCCAGCACGTAATCGAGATCCAGCGGGCCCACGCCGCTGCCGGTGCAGGCACCGCCGGCGGTGGTGTTGGAGGAGGTCACGAAGGGATAGGTGCCGTGGTCGATGTCCAGCAGGGTGCCCTGGGCGCCCTCGAACATCACGTTGGCGCCCTGGGCGCGCAGTTCGCGCAGGCGCTCGGGCACGTCCATGACCAGGGGCTGCAGGGTCTCGGCCAGGGCCAGGGACTGGTCCAGCACCTGCTGGAAGTCCACCGCCTCGCTCTTGAAATAGTGCTGCAGCACGAAGTTGTGGTAGTCCAGCACCTCGCCCAGCTTGGCGGCGAAGCGCTCCCGGTGGAACAGGTCGCCCAGGCGCAGGCCGCGGCGGGAGACCTTGTCCTCGTAGGCGGGGCCGATGCCCCGGCCGGTGGTGCCGATGGCGGCCTTGCCCCGGGCCTGTTCACGGGCCAGGTCCAGGCTCACGTGATAGGGCAGGATCAGCTGGCAGGACTCGGACAGGCGCAGGCGATCGCGCACCGGCACGCCTTCGGCCTCCAGCTGGGCCATCTCCTTCATCAGGGCCTCGGGGGAGAGCACCACGCCGTTGCCGATCATGCACTCCACACCCTCGCGCAGGATGCCGGAGGGGATGAGATGCAGCACGGTCTTCTTGCCGTCGATCACCAGGGTGTGGCCCGCGTTGTGACCGCCCTGGAAACGCACCACCGCGGCGGCGTTCTCCGTCAGCAGGTCCACCACCTTGCCTTTGCCCTCGTCACCCCACTGGCTACCGAGAACCACTGCGAATTTGCCCATAGTCAAAGGTCCGTCACTGTCCACTGATGTTTGGAATCCCGGGCGAGCACCCGGTCGCAGCCCATGGCCGCAGCGTCACCGCCCTGCCCGGCCAGCCCCTGGATCACCCGCTCGCCGCGGCTGCGCAACTCCGCCACCGCATCGAGCAGGGCGGGATCCGGATCCGCCGGGGCGAAGATGCCCCGGGGCGCCGCGGCCAGCGGCTGACCGGAGAGTCGCACCAGGGTCTTGAGATCGGTGCTGAACCCGGTGGCCGGGCGGGCCCGGCCGAACACCCGGCCGATGTCATCATAGCGTCCGCCCCGGGCCAGTTCCTGGCCGTGGCCGGGCACGTAGGCGGCAAACACCGCGCCGGTGTGATAGTGAAAGCCGCGCAGTTCCGAGAGATCCACGTGCAGGCGCACCTCGGGATACAGGCGCTGCACCGCCCCGGCAATGGCCGAGAGTTCGTCCAGGGCACGGACGACCCGCTCGCCGGCACCGGCCAGCAGCCGGCGGGCCTCGTCCAGCACGGCGGTATCGCCGTTCAGCTCGCCCAGGGCCAGCAGCCGCTCGCGCACCTCTGCGGGCGCATCCAGCCCGTTGAGGAAGGCGCGGATCTCCGGCAGGGCCTTGCGCTGCAGCATGTCGAACAGCTGCGCCTCGTCATCGGCAGTGAGCCCCGCGTCGGCGGCCAGGCTGCGGTAGATGTCCACGTGGCCCAGGTCCAGGAAGATGTTGCCCACGCCGCAGACCCGGAAGGTCTCGAGCATCAGACGGATGGTCTCCACGTCGCTGTCCAGGCCCTTGTGGCCGTAGAGCTCGGCGCCCACCTGCATAGGGCTGCGGGAACCGGCGAAGCCGTCCGGACGGGTGTGCAGCACCGTGCCCATGTAGCACAGGCGGGTGGGCACGTCGCGGTTGAGGCTGTGGGCGTCGATGCGCGCCACCTGGGGGGTCATGTCGGCGCGCACGCCCATCAGGCGTCCGTTGAGCTGGTCGGTGAGCTTGAAGGTCTGCAGGTCCAGATCGCTGCCGGTGCCCGTGAGCAGGGACTCCAGGTATTCGATCATCGGCGGCATCACCAGCTCGTAACCCCAGCGGTGATACAGGTCGAGCAGCTGCCTGCGGCAGGTCTCCAGGCGCTCCGCCAGGGGCGGCAGGGCCTCTTCGATGCCTTCCGGCAGCAGCCAGCGATTGGAATCGGTCATGGGTCTGTCGTTGTCGTCGTGGACTTCGGGCCGCGCACGACTCCGGCGCCCCGTTCAAGGCCCGTGATTATACATACTCGGGCGGTTTCGGTGGGATTCGGCGTGGATTTCGAGTTTTTCGGGTCGTGTGGGGCCGTCAACGCAAAGACCGCAGAGACGCAAAGAGCGCAAAGTTTTTGATTAACAAACCCTTTGCGCTCTTTGCGTCTCTGCGTCCTCTGCGTGAACCACGCAATCTGCCCTCAGCCCCTGAGCCACCACAGCAGCAGGGCACCCAGCACCATGCTCACCAGGCCGAAGCCGCGCAGGACGCTGTCGGGCAGTTCCACCACCTGCAGGAGGGCGCGCTTGAGTCCGGCCGGGTTGAGGAAGGGCATGAGCCCCTCAAGCACCAGCAGCAGGGCCAGGGCGGCGAGCAGGTCGTTCCAGAGCATGGGAAGGATCCCGGAGACGATGAAGGGCGGGAGACCCGCCCTTCATCATGCCGTCGTGACTACCGTCGGGGCGCCCCGATGGGGCTGCCGAAGTAGCGGAAGAAGTCCGAATCCGGCTCGATGACGAACATGGTGTTGTCGCCGGTCATGGTGCTGCGATAGGCGATCAGGCTCCGGTAGAAGGAGAAGAACTCCTCGTCCTCGCCAAAGGCCCGAGCATAGGTCTCGGCGGCGCGGGCATCGCCCTCACCACGCAGTTGCTCGGACTCCCGGTAGGCATCCGCCAGGATCACGGTGCGCTCGCGGTCGGCACGCGCGCGGATACGCTCGGCCTCCTCGCGGCCCCGGGCACGGAAGTCCTGGGCCACGCGCTGACGCTCGGCACGCATACGCTCGTACACGGACTCACTCACCTCGTCGGGCAGGTCCATGCGACGGATGCGCACGTCCACCAGCACCACGCCCAGCTCCCGGGCAGTGTCCAGGGCCTGCTGACGCACGGCACCCATGATGGTGAGACGCTCGCCGGAGACCACCTGTTCCAGGGTGTAGCGGGCGAACTCGTTACGCATGCCGTCGCGCAGGATCTGCGCCAGGCGGTCCTCGGCGTTGCGCTCGTTGCCGCGGGTGGAGCGGAAGAACTGGCCCACGTCGTCGATACGCCACTTGGCGTAGAAGTCGACGATGACGTTCTTCGCCTCGCTGGTAAGGAAGCGGTCCGGCGGGATGTCCAGGGTCAGTACCCGGGAATCGAACTTGCGCACGTTGTTCACCAGGGGGAACTTGAAGTGCAGGCCCGGCTCAAGGTCCAGGGCCTTGATCTCACCCAGGCTGAACAGGATCACGCGCTCACGCTCGTCCACGGTGTAGGTGGACATGCCCACGATGATGGCGGACACCACCGCCACGATTCCAATGATGCGGATCATCAGCGCACCTCCCGGGCACGGGGATCAGGACGCGTGCCGAGGTTCGGCAGCGGCGCGGGCCGCGAGCTGTCCACGCCACGCTGATCGATCACGCGGGGCGGCGTGGTCGTGGCGCCCTGGGACTGCATGAACTTGTCCAGGGGCAGGTACATCAGGTTGTTGCCGCCTTGCATGTCGACGATCACCTTGTTGGTGCCACCCAGCACGGCCTCGGCGGTCTCCAGGTAGAGACGCTGACGGGTCACGTCGGGGGCGCGCTGATATTCCACCAGCAGCTGGCTGAAGCGGGAGGCATCACCCTCGGCCCGGGCGATGACCTGCTCGCGATAGGCCTGGGCCTCCTCGCGGATACGGGCCGCCTCGCCTCGCGCCTGGGGCACGATGGCATTGGCATAGGCCTCGGCCTCGTTACGGAAGCGGGCCTCGTCCTCACGGGCACGAATGGCGTCAGCGAAGGACTCCTGCACCGGTTCCGGCGGCTGGGCCTGCTGCATGCTCACGGTGGTCACGGTCACGCCCGCGCCGTAGGCATCCAGGGCCTCCTGGATCACCGTCCGGGCGCTGGTGGCGATCTCGCCACGACCCTCACCCAGGATGAATTCCAGGTTGTTCTTGCCCACCCGCTCGCGGATGGCCGATTCCATCACCTGGCGGGTGGTGCGGTCCGGATCACGCACGTTGAACAGGAAGTCCACCGGGTCCATGACGCGGTACTGCACGGCCACGTCCACGTCGATGATGTTCTCGTCCGCGGTGAGCATCAGGGCCCGGTGCTGGATGCTTCGGATGCTGTCAATGTCCACCCGCTCCACCGACTCGATGGGATAGGGCAGATGCCAGTTGGGACCCGGCTGGGACACCGACTGGAAGGAACCGAAACGCAGCACCACGCCGCGCTCACCTTCGCTGATGATGTAGAAGCCGGAGGCCAGCCAGACCACCAGGGCGACGATCAGGATCAAGCTGATGCCGGCGGAGGCGTGACGCCCCATGCCGCCGCCATCACCGCCACCGCTGCCGCCGCCACCGCCGAAGATGCCGTTCAGCTGGCGGGTCAGCTTGCGCAGCACCTCGTCCAGGTCCGGCGGGCCGCTCTGGCCGCCGCCGCCACCGCCGCCACCGCTGCGGCCACCGCCGCTCCAGGGGTCGTTGCTGTTCTTTCCTGGTTCGTTCCAGGGCATGAAGGGGCTCTCCGTGTTTCGAAACCGTTTCGGGCGCGCAGGCTCACCCGGACAAGGCGGTCATTCTAGAGACCGAATCTCGTTTGCGCAAAATTACCGGAAAAAACACCGACCAGCAGGCCATCCGTGAGGTCAGGCGACCTGGCGCGCGTCCGCCTGCAGTTCCGGTATGAACCCGCTGTCGCGGAAAAGTTCGTCGAAGCGCCGCCGGGGCAGACGGATGTGCAGGCGCAGGCCGCCGTCGGGCTGGACCTCCTCGCCCAGCACCGCCTGCATGCGATACAGCCCGGCACGCTCACGACCCGCCGAGGGCGGCAGGCTGATCCAGCCCTGCACCAGGGACTCGGCGAAGCGCTTCGCCAGCCAGTCCATGAGCAGTTCCACACCCTCGCCGGTTCGCGCCGAGAGATACACCCGCGCCGGTTCGCCGTGGGCGGCTTCCACCAGCTGGGGCTGCACCTCGGGCAGGGCATCGATCTTGTTGTACACCAGGATGCGCGGCACCTCCGCGGCGCCGATCTCCTCGAGCACGTTGTTGACCTGCTGGATGTTGTCCTCGCGCCGGGGATCGGCGGCATCCACCACGTGCAGCAGCAGGCTCGCCTCCCGGGTCTCGGTCAGGGTCGCCTTGAAGGCGGCCACCAGGTCGTGGGGCAGCTGACGCACGAAGCCCACCGTGTCCGCCAGGATGATGGCCTGCTGGTCCGGCAGGTCGACACGGCGCAGGGTGGGGTCCAGGGTGGCGAACAGCTGGTCGGCGGCGTACACGCCGGCGTTGGTGAGCCGATTGAACAGGGTGGACTTGCCGGCGTTGGTATACCCCACCAGCGACACGGTGGGGATCTCGGCCCGGCGCCGGGATTGGCGGCCCTGCTCCCGCTGGGCCTCCACCTTCTCCAGGCGACGCAGGATCTGCTTGATGCGCCCGGCCAGCAGCCGGCGGTCGGTCTCGAGCTGGGTCTCGCCCGGGCCGCGCAGGCCGATACCGCCCTTCTGCCGCTCCAGGTGGGTCCAGCCTCGCACCAGGCGGGTGGACATGTGACGCAGCTGGGCCAGCTCCACCTGCAGCTTGCCCTCGTGGGAGCGGGCGCGCTGGGCGAAGATGTCCAGGATCAGGCCGGTGCGGTCCAACACCCGGCACTTGAACAGGCGTTCCAGGTTGCGTTCCTGGCTGGGGGAGAGTTCGTGGTCGAAGATCACCACCTCGGCGCCCTGGGCCTCCACCTGCTCGCGGATCTCCTCGGCCTTGCCGCTGCCCACGAACAGGCGCGGATCCGGGCTCTGGCGGGGACCGGTGATCAGCGCCACGGGCTCTGCGCCGGCGGAGTTCACCAGTTCGGTGAACTCGCTGCAATCGTCATCCCGGGGGCTGTCCGGCAGGTCCATGTGGACGAGCACTGCGCGCTCGCCCTGCTTCGGTCTTTCAAACAATGGCGGTCTCTTTGAGGGTCATGGGCCTGCCGAGGCGGAAGACCTCAGTCTTCCGGCTGCATGTCCTCGGGCATGGCCAGTTTCACCGGCCGGGAGGGCACGATGGTGGAGATGGCGTGCTTGTAGACCATCTGGCTGACGGTGTTCTTCAGCAGCACCACGAACTGGTCGAAGGAATCGATCTGGCCCTGCAGCTTGATGCCGTTGACCAGGTAGATGGACACCGGGATCCGCTCCTTGCGCAGCGCGTTGAGGAAGGGTTCTTGTAAGGTCTGCCCTTTTGACATGAGCGTACTCCTTGAGTCTCGTGGATGTGGTGTTTTGGGCTCTGCCGAATCCGGGCAGAGACGGGATTTGCACCCGAAATCAGCTCTTTTTGCAGTCTAGCATAGGGTCGCAAAATGCGACGTCGATTGTTTCACGGCCCGGCGCCTGCCCGGGCCGCTTCCAGATGGGCCCGGACCCGGGCCACCACGGCCGCGGGGTCCAGCTGCTCCATCTCCAGGACCTCGATGCCCGGGTAGCTGCGCAGCCAGGTGAGCTGCCGCTTGGCCAGCTGCCCGGTGGCGATGATGGCCTTGCTGCGCATGGTCTCGAAATCCATCTCGCCGGCCAGGTAGGCCCAGGCCTGCCGGTAACCCACGGCGCGGATGGCCGGCAGAGAGGGATTCAGATCCTCCCTCCGATATAAGGTCTCGACCTCGTGAATCAAGCCCAGTTCCAGCATTTGATCGAAACGCCGTGCAATCCGTTCCCGAAGCGCCGCCCGGTCGGCGGGGATCAGGGCAAGGCGCAGCAGTCGGTAGGGCAGCGTCGATGCATCTGCACCCCCGTGGAAGGCGGACAGGGGACGGCCGGTGAGCAGGTAGACCTCCAGGGCCCGCTGCAGGCGCTGGGGGTCGTTGGGGTGGATGCGCGCGGCGGATGGCGGGTCCACCGCCGCGAGACGGGCATGGATCGCCTCCCAGCCCGAGGCGGCCGCCTCAGCCTCGATCTGCGCGCGGACCTCGGGGTCCGCCTCGGGCAACCGGTCCAGGCCGAACTCCAGGGCGCGGAAATACAGCATGGTGCCGCCCACCAGCAGGGGCACCCGGCCCGCCGCGGCGATCTCGGCCATGGCCGCCAGGGCATCCTCCCGGAAGCGCGCCGCCGAGTAGGCCTCGGCGGGATCGAGGATGTCGATCAGGCGATGGGGCGCCTCGGCCAGGATCTCCGGCCCCGGCTTGGCGGTGCCGATGTCCATGCCCCGGTACACCAGGGCGGAATCCACGCTGATGATCTCGCAGGGCAGGCGCCGCACCAGCTCCACCGCCAGGTCGGTCTTGCCGGAGGCGGTGGGGCCCATGAGGAAGATGGCGGGGGGAGACATGGGCTGAGGCATCACTTGTCAGGCGGCTGTTGAAGTGAGAAGTACGAATTGGGAAATGAGAAATGAGAATTGGGAAGCGAGAAAAGGCGGGGTGTCTGCTTCGCACTTCCCAATTCGCACTTCTTACTTCATATCCCCACTTCCAAATTCCCACGTCGCATTTCAATCGCCCTTCTTCACTGTCCGCGCATGAACAGCTTATCTAACTGCCCCATACTCAACTGCACCCAGGTGGGGCGGCCGTGGTTGCACTGGCCGCTGCGCTCGGTGGCCTCCATGTCCCGCAGCAGGGCGTTCATCTCCGGCACGGTGAGCTGGCGGTTGGCGCGCACGGAACCGTGGCAGGCCATGCCCGCCAGAAGCTCGTTGACGGTCTCCTCCACCCGGCTGGACTCGCCGTGGGCGAGCAGGTCGGCGAGCACGTCGCGCACCAGGGTCTCGGTGTCGGCCCGGGCCAGCAGGGTGGGCACGGCGCGCACCCGCAGCTGCTCGGGTCCGATGCGCTCCAGTTCGAAGCCGAAGCGGCTGAAGGCCTCGGCATCGGTCTCCACCCGGTCCGCCTCGCGCGCACTCACGTTCAGGGTGGCCGGTACCAGCAGGGGCTGGGACTTGAGCCCCTCGCCCCAGTAGCCGCGCTTGAGACGCTCGTAGGTGATGCGCTCGTGGGCGGCATGCATGTCGACCAGCACCAGGCCCTCGGCGTTCTGGGCCAGGATGTAGACCCCGTGCAGCTGCGCCAGGGCATAGCCGAGGGGCGGCAGTTCCTCGGCCTGCCGCTCGAACGCCATGACCGGGGACATCGGCATGGCCGCCGGCGCGGCAGGCGTGTGCAGGCTCGCATAGGTCTCCATCACCTCGGCCACCCGCAGGCCGAGCCCGGACTGGCTGGGGCGCCAGCCTGCTCCGCCCCAGTCACCCCCGGCACGTGACTCCGCAGCCGGCTCCCGCCCGGGGGTTTCAAGCCGCGCCGGTGCCACCGCCTGGCCCGGGCGCAGCTCCGCCAGCACCCGGTGCAGGCTGCGGAACAGGAAGTCGTGCACCAGGCGCGATTCCCGGAAGCGCACCTCGTGCTTGGCCGGGTGGGCATTGACGTCCACCAGGGCCGGATCCAGCTCCAGGTACAGCACGAAGGCGGGGTGACGGCCGTGGAACAGCACGTCCTGGTAGGCCTGGCGCACCGCGTGGCTGATGAGCCGGTCGCGCACCATGCGCCCGTTCACATAGAAGTACTGCAGGTCCGCCTGGCTGCGGGAATAGGTGGGCAGGCCCAGCCAGCCGGACAGGCGCAGCCCCGCCGCCTCGTGGTCGATGCGCACCGCCTGGGTGGCGAAGGCCTCGCCGCAGATGGCCGCCACCCGATCCAGCTGGCCCGCCTCGTCGCTGGCCGGCGGCAGGCGCAGGCCCGGTTTCTGGTTGTGGGTCAGCTCGAAGCCCACGCCGAAGCGGGACAGGGCGATGCGCCGCACCACCTCCTCCAGGTGGCCGAACTCGGTGCGCTCGGCGCGCAGGAACTTGCGCCGCGCCGGCACGTTGAAGAACAGGTCCTTCACGTCCACGGTGGTGCCCTGGGGATGGGCCGCGGGCATGGGCGCCTCGAAGCGGTCGCCGCCGTCGCCCTGGATGGTCCAGCCGCTGTCCGCCTCCGGGGTGGCCGAGGTGAGCGTCAGGCGCGAGACCGAGGCGATGCTCGGCAGGGCCTCGCCGCGAAACCCCAGGCTCGCCACCCGCTCCAGGTCCTCGAGGCTCGCGATCTTGCTGGTGGCGTGGCGCGACAGGGCCAGGGAGAGTTCATCCGGCGGGATGCCCGTGCCGTCATCGCGGATGCGGATGCGCCGCACCCCGCCCTGCTCCACGTCCACCTGGATGCGCCGGGCGCCGGCGTCCAGGCTGTTCTCCAGCAGTTCCTTGACCACCGAGGCCGGACGCTCCACCACCTCGCCGGCGGCGATCTGGTTGATGAGCTGGGGGGGGGAGTTGGGAGATGGACATTTAAAGGCAGTGGCAAGTGGCAAGTGGCAAGTGGCAAGTGGCAAGTGGCAAGTCTAACGCAAGGCACCAACGAAAAGCCGGCATTTGCCGGCTTTTCGTTGGTGTTCCCTTGCTACTTGCCACTAACCACTAGCCACTGCCTCTCAACTGTCCCTTCTCGGAATCACCAGCACCTGCCCCGCGCTGATGCGGTCGTTGGACAGGTTGTTGTGCTGGCGCAGCTCGTTCAGGGAGACCTGGTAGCGGCTGGCGATGGTGGACAGGGTCTCGCCGCTCTGGATCACGTGGCGGCCACGGCGGGTCTCGGCCAGGATGGTGCCCGGCGGGGCGTGGTTGCTGAAATAGGAGCGCAGGCCGCCCATCAGGGCCTCGGCCAGGGACTGCTGGAAGGCCGGGGTGCGCAGCTTGCGCTCCTCGGCGGGGTTGGAGATGAAGGCGGCCTCCACCAGCACCGAGGGGATGTCCGGGGACTTGAGCACGGCGAAACCGGCCCGCTCCACGCGGCGGCTGCGCACCTTGCCCACCCGGTGCAGGTCTCCGATCAGGGAGTCGGCGAGGGTGGCGCTGGCCTCGATGGTGCCGGTCTGGGACAGGTCCAGGAGCACCGAGGCGAGCACGTCGTCCTTGTCGTCCAGCTTCACGCCGCCCACCAGGTCGGCGGCGTTCTCGCGCTCGGCCAGCCAGCGGGCGGCCTCGCTGGTGGCGCCGCCCTGGGAGAGGATGTACACGGAGGAACCCTGCACCCGGCGGTCCGGGGCGGCATCGGCATGGATGGAGATGAACACGTCGGCGCGCTGATCCCGGGCGCGACGGATGCGATCACGCAGGGGCAGGAAGTAATCGCCGGTGCGGATCATCACCGGCTTCATGCCCGGCTCCCGGGCCACCAGGCGCTCCAGGCGCTGGGCGATGGCCAGCACCACGTCCTTCTCCCGGGTGCCGCCCTGGCCCACGGCGCCGGGATCCCGGCCACCGTGGCCGGCGTCGATGGCCACTACCACCTCGCGCAGACGGGGCGCGGGCTGGTCCATGGAACGGATCGGCTGCTGGGGCTGCGGGGCGGGCGCGGAGACCAGGGCACTGCCCTGGCGCTGCAGGTCCACCACCAGGCGATGACCGGCGCCCTCGCCGGGACGCAGGACGAAACTGCGCGGGTTGGCCTGGGCACGCAGGTCCAGCACCACCCGCAGGTCGGTGTTGTTGCGCGGCGCGTAGCGCAGGCGGGAGACCACGGAGTCGGGCACGGAGGGCACGACCAGATCCCGGGCGCTGGCGCCCTGGATGTCGATCACCACCCGGTGCGGGTCGGTGAGGGTGAACAGGCTGTGTTCCACGGGACCGGTGAGGTCGAACACCAGCCGTGTCTGGCCCTCGTGGGCGGACAGGCGGATGCCCTGCACCTGGTGATGACGGCCGGCGGCCAGCAGCACGCCCGGGGCCATCACGGACGCGGCCGTCATGCCGGAGGCGCGCAGCAGCTCCAGCAGAAAACGGCGTCTCGGATATCCCTGGTTGGACTGGCTCACGACGGACTCCCGGTGGATTTCAGGCTCCCTGGCCATAGTGTGACCCAACGAGCGCAAAATGCAAGAGGGATTTTCTAGTTAATCCATGCAGATAGGGGAATCTTCTACTGCCGTTTATAAGATTTTGAGTCTGGCTGGAAAAACTTCTTTGTCACAGAGGTCACAGAGGTCACAGAGGTCACAGAGAAAAGATCTTGAAGCTCATAGGGACGTCGGCATTGTGGGTCTGGCGTCAATCCCAGAGTGTCTGAACCCGGTTTATGTTTTACCCCCCTCTGTGACCTCTGTGTCCTCTTTGGCTAACAACCTGTTTTCAAACCCTTTCCAGCGCCTCCAGCCAGACCCGTCCCGCCTCGCTCAGGGCCTCGATCCGGGCCTCCCGGCCCTCACCGGCCACCGTCAGCCGGATGGCGAGATCCGGGGTCTTGAGCACGCCCTCGCCCCGTTCGGGCCACTCCACCAGGCACAGGGCCTGGCCGTCGAAGTAGTCATCCAGCCCCAGGTAGTCCAGTTCCTCGGGGTCGGCCAGGCGGTAGAGGTCGAAGTGGTGCACGTCCCGGCCCGCCAGGCGGTAGCTTTCCACCAGGGTATAGGTGGGACTCTTAACCGCGCCTGAATGCCCCAGGGCCCGCAGCCAGCCCCGGGTGAGCGTGGTCTTGCCCGCCCCCAGGTCGCCGGTGAGGTGCACCACCCTGCCGCCCTCGGGCCTGCTGGCGGCCAGACGCGCCCCCAGGGCCATCATGGCCTGTTCGTCGGGCAGGTAGAGGCTGTATTCGGTCTTCATGGATTGACGACTCCGCGCAGTTCGGTAAGCAGATCCGAGGCCAGCAGCCCCCGTTCACCCGCCCGGGCGGCCCGGTCGGCGGCCTCGGCGTGGGCACAGACACCGAGGCGGGCGGCCAGGACCGTGGACAGGCCCTGGGCCAGCAGGCCGGCGATGATGCCGGTGAGCACATCGCCCATGCCGCCGCTGGCCATGCCCGGGTTGCCGCCGGTACAGATGGCGGTGCCTTCGGCGTCCCGGATCACCGTGCCCGCCCCCTTGAGCACGCACACGCCGCCATAGCGGGCCTGGATCTCCCGGGCGGCGGCAAGGCGATCCGCCTGCACCGAGGCGGTGTCGCGGCCCAGCAGGCGGGCCGCCTCGCCGGGGTGGGGGGTGAGGACCCAGTCGTCACGGCGCGCGCCTTCCTGGGCCAGCAGGTTCAGGGCATCGGCATCCAGCACCAGGGGCAGACCCGTCTCCAGCAGTCGGCCCAGCAGCGCCCGGCCCCAGTCCCCCTGCCCCAGGCCCGGCCCCACCGCGAGCACCGTGGCCCGGGCCAGCAGGGGCGAGAGATCGGCGGGCGTGGCGACCCCGTGGACCATCAGCTCCGGTCGCGCCAGGGGCAGCAGGGGGGCGTGATCCGGATGGGTGGCCACCGACACCAGCCCCGCGCCGCTGCGCGCCGCTGCCTCCCCGGCCAGGCGCACGGCCCCGGGCATGCCCCGGTCACCGCCCACCACCAGCACATGGCCGAAGTGTCCCTTGTGGGCACTGCGGGCACGGAGCCCGAGCCGCTGGATACAGGCGGCATCCAGGCGGGTGGCCGCGGGGGGCAAGTCCCGGTAGACCGCCTCGGGCACATCCAGCGGGTCGAACACCACTTCCCCGCAGCAGGCCGGCCCCTCGCCGGTGAACAGGCCGGTCTTGAGGCCGATTAAGCTCACGGTCACGGCCGCGCGCACCGCCCGGCCGAGCACCGCCCCGGTATCGGCATGCAGCCCCGAGGGGATGTCCACTGCGAGCACCGGCAGTCCGGAGGCGTTGATAGCATCGATCAGCCCGCCCAGGGCGCCCTCCACCGCCCGGTCGAGCCCGGTGCCCAGCAGGGCATCCACCAGCACATCCGCCTCGGGCCAGGGCGCAGCACCGGAGAATGGCGTCCCGCCCGCCTGCACCCAGTCGGCCCGGGCCCGGGCGGCATCGCCCTTCAGGCGCGCCGGATCGCCCGCCTCCAGCACCCAGCAGCCGAGCCCCGCGGCCCGGGCCAGGCGGGCGATGACGTAGCCATCGCCGCCATTGTTGCCCGGTCCGCACAGCACACCGATGCGCCGGGCTTCGGGCCAGCGCTCACGCAGCCGGTCAAAGGCGGCCTGTCCGGCGCAGGTCATGAGGCTGTAGCCGGGCACGCCGTGATTCTCGATGGCGCGCCGGTCCAGTTCCCGAACCTGGGTGGCGGTGTAGAGTGCTGCGGGCAGGGTGCGATTCATGCCGACATTATGTGCCGACGGCGTCTGCGTTTGCATGATCCAAAGCAACCCGCAAAGGTCGCGAAGGGGTGCGCCAAGGCCGCCAAGGTTTTCCAAGATCAAAAGATGTCCTTGGCGTCCTTTGCGAAACCTTTGCGGCCTTTGCGTTCCGGCTTTTTAGCTTCATCCGAATTAAGCTACGCCCATGCACAAGGCACTCAACGACACCGAGGCCATGGAATTGGCTCGACGCATCAAGGCCTGGGGCCTGGAACTGGGCTTTCAGCAGGTGGGCATCAGTGACACCGACCTGGACGAGCACGAGTCCCGGCTGCTCGCGTGGCTCGATGCCGGACGCCACGGGGAGATGGACTACATGGCCCGTCACGGCACCAGGCGCTCGCGCCCGGTGGAGTTGCACCCGGGCACCCTGCGGGTGATCTCGGTACGCATGGATTACCAGCCCCCGGAGGCGCGGGAGTCCTGGTCGGTGATCCACGACCCTGCCCTGGGCTTCGTCTCCCGCTACGCCCTGGGGCGGGACTATCACAAGGTGCTGCGCAACCGCCTGCAGCAACTGGCCACGCGCATCGAGGCCGAGATCGGCCCCTTCGGCTACCGGGCCTTCGTGGACAGCGCCCCGGTGCTGGAGAAGGCCCTGGCGGAGAAGGCCGGGCTCGGCTGGATCGGCAAGCACACCAACCTGCTGTCCCGGGAGGCCGGCTCCTGGTTCTTCCTGGGCGAGCTGTACACGGACCTGCCCCTGCCCACGGACCCGCCCGGGGAGGCCCACTGCGGCACCTGCACCGCCTGCATCGAGGTCTGCCCCACCCGGGCCATCGTCGCCCCCTACGAGCTGGATGCCCGGCTGTGCATCTCCTACCTCACCATCGAACTGAAGGGCGCCATCCCCGAACCGCTGCGCCCGCTCATGGGTAATCGCATCTACGGCTGCGACGACTGCCAGCTGGTGTGCCCCTGGAACCGTTTCGCCCGGCTCAGCGCCGAGCCGGACTTCCGCGCCCGGCACGGCCTGGACGGCCCAGCCCTGGCGGAGCTTTTGGCCTGGGACGAGGCCACCTTCCTGGCCCGCACCGAGGGCAGCGCCATCCGGCGCATCGGCCATGAACGCTGGCTGCGCAACGTGGCGGTGGCCCTGGGCAACGGCGAGGCCCTGCCGGGAAGCATCGGCGTTCTCGAATCACGAACAGACCACCCTTCCCCGCTGGTGCGCGAGCATGCCGGCTGGGCCCTGGCCCGCCTGAGGCGCCGCGACACGGGCGTCCAACATTCTTAGGTTTCTGTTTTAAAGAGATTTCCCGAGAAATCCCAGCCTGCGCCCGGGGGCCGCCCATCGGCCCGCCAGGACCGCGTATCGTGACAGATCTGTGACGGAAAACTCATTATTTGATAATATTATTGATTCGGAATTTACCGATCGATAGCCGCGCAGGCGGCGGGCAGGCCCCCATGCCAGTACGTTTCCCTGGCACCATCCGCAGTCTTCGCTCCCCGCTCGCCCGGGCCGGTCTGTTATCAAGCCTCGTGCCCTGGGGACAGGCCCTGGGCGCGGACCTGTCCGGGCAGATCCAGGGCACGGCCGACGTCTGGCTCTGGCCACTGATCCTGGGCGGTTTCCTGGCCCTGCTGTTCGCGAGCCTGGGCATCTACAACCGCGCCCTGCGCCGCCAGGTGGCACAGCAGACCCGGGCCTTGCGCGAGGCCAACACCACCCTGCGCAGCGAGCGCGATTTCTCCCAGTCCATCATCCAGGCCTCGCCGGCCTTCTTCGTGGCCATCGACACCCGGCACCGGGTGCGCATGATGAACCCGGCCATGCTGCGCGCCCTGGACCGCTCGGCCCGGGAGGTGCGCGACCGCCCCTTCGCGGACCTGTGCGTACCCGCAGACGAGCAGGAGGCCCTGCACGCGGTGTTCCAGCACATGCTGCGCACCGGCCACCCCATCCAGCACGAGAGCCACGTGGTGGCCCGGGATGGCGAACGCCTGCTGGTGGAATGGCATGGCAACACCGTGCGCAACGGCCAGGGACAGGTGGAGTACTTCTTTGCCCTGGGCCTGGACATCACCGAGCGCCGCCGCACCCAGGCCCAGCTGGAGCACATCGCCCACTACGACCTGCTCACCGGCCTGCCCAACCGCACCCTGCTGCAGAACCGCATCTCCCACGCCCTGGACGTGGCCCGGCGCCGGGACCGGCAGGTGGCCATCCTGTTCCTGGACCTGGACCGCTTCAAGGTGGTCAACGACAGCCTGGGGCACGCCTACGGCGACGAGCTGCTGCGCCAGGTGTCGGATCGACTGCGCCGGCGCCTGCGGGAGGAGGACACCCTGGCCCGCTGGGGCGGCGACGAGTTCATCGTGCTGGTGGACGAGGTGGACGACCCCCAGGGTCTGTCCCTGCTGGCCGAGGGCATCCTCGCCGAACTGGCCGAGCCCTACCGCCTGAGCAACGGACAGGAGGTGTTCGTGGGTGGCAGCATCGGCATCAGCCTCTACCCCCAGGATGGCAGGAGCGCCGAGCAGCTGATCATGAAGGCGGACACCGCCATGTACCAGGCCAAGGACCAGGGCCGCTCCAACTACCAGTTCTACACCAGCGCCCTGACCCTGGCCGCCAACGACCGCCTGGCCCTGGAGACCAGCCTGCGCCATGCCCTGGAGCGGGAGGAATTCACCCTGCACTACCAGCCCCGGGTGCGCACGCAGGACGACGTCATGATCGGCATGGAGGCCCTGGTGCGCTGGCATCATCCCGACAAGGGCCTGACCGCGCCGGACGCGTTCATCCCCATGGCCGAGGAGACCGGACTGATCACGCCGCTCGGCCTGTGGGTGCTGCGCACCGCCTGCCGCCAGGCCCAGACCTGGATGCGGCTCTACGGCGAGCCCATCCACATGGCCGTGAACCTGTCCATGCGCCAGCTGCGCCAGCCGGACCTGGTCAGCCAGATCGACGCCATCCTGCGCGACACGGGCCTGCCGGCCAGCAGCCTGGAACTGGAGCTGACCGAATCGGTGCTCATGGCCGGCGACGGACACACTCTCACCGCCCTGGCGGAGCTCAAGGCACTGGGCGTGCGCCTGGCCATCGACGACTTCGGCACCGGCTACTCGTCGCTCGCCTACCTGAAACGCCTGCCCATCGACGCCCTGAAGATCGACCGCAGCTTCGTCTCTGACATCCCCCACGACGCCAGCGACATGGCCATCGCCTCCACCATCATCGCCATGGCCCGCACCCTGGGGCTGGAGGTGGTGGCCGAGGGCGTGGAGACGCCAGAGCAGCTGGCCTTTCTCAAGAAAGAGGGCTGCGACAGCTACCAGGGCTTCGGCTTCAGCCCGCCAGTGGATGCCCAAGCCATGACCCTGTGGCTGGATGGGCTCGCCCGCGAACACCGCATCGCCCGGGCCTGAGCTTGCTCAGGCCCCCGGCTTGGACTTGCGAGGTCCGCAGGGCTCAGAATGGGGCCTGACATGCCGACCCCCAACGACGCGCCATGGCAGAGCCCCAAGCCCCCCAAGCCACCCCCGCCAGCCCGTCCCGTTCCCGCTGGCGCCAGCGGATCGGGCTGCTGCTGGGGCCGGGGCTGTTCGCGCTCATGCTGCTGTCCGGCCCGCCCGCGGACATGGACCCCGCCGCCTGGCAGGTGGCGGCCCTCACGGTGCTCATGGCCACCTGGTGGGTCAGCGAGGCCCTGCCCATCCCGGTGACCGCCCTGCTGCCCGTGGGTCTGCTGCCCCTGATGGGCGCCGTGGACATCAACGCCGCCGCGGCCCCCTACGCCAACCCGCTGATCTTCCTGTTCCTGGGCGGCTTCATCATCGCCCTCGCCCTGCAGCGCTGGAACCTGCACCGGCGCATCGCCCTGCTGATCCTGTCCGCGGCGGGCCAGCGCCTGGAGCAGCTGGTGGCCGGCTTCATGGCCGCCACCGCGGGCCTGAGCATGTGGGTGAGCAACACCGCCACCGCCGCGCTCATGCTGCCCATCGGCATCTCGGTGCTGGTGCTGCTTGAGGAACAAGGGGTGACCGAATCCGAGGGACTCAACTTCGCCCTGGCCCTGCTGCTGGGCATCGCCTTTGCCGCCAACATCGGCGGCATGGCCACCCTGATCGGCACCCCGCCCAACGCCCTGCTGGCCGGCTTCCTGGCCGAACACCACGGCCTGCACATCGGCTTTGCCCAGTGGATGGCGGTGGGCCTGCCGGTCTCCCTGACCCTGCTGCTGGTGTGCTGGTGGGTGCTGTGCCGCTGGGCCTTCCCCCTGCCCCGGCGGCGCATCGAGGGCATCGATGCCCTGATCCGGCAGCAGCGTGAGACCCTGGGACCCATCACCGGCCCGGAACAGCGGGTGGCGGTGGTATTCGCCCTGGTCGCCCTGGCCTGGCTCACCCGGCCGCTGCTGGACCGGCTCATCCCCGGCCTGTCGCTCACCGACCCGGGCATCGCCATCCTCGGCGCGCTGGCCCTGTTCCTGATCCCCGCCGGCGGCGGGCGGGACGAGAACCTGCTGCACTGGGACGCCACCCGCCAGCTGCCCTGGGGGGTGCTGGTGCTGGTGGGCGGGGGCTTGAGCCTGGGGGCGGCCATCGGCACCAGCGGCCTGTCCGATGCGGTGGCCCTGGCCCTGGGCGGACTCGCCGCCTGGCCCGTGTGGGTGGTGGTGGTGGCCGTCGCGCTTACCGCCATGCTGCTCAGCCATGTCACCAGCAACACCGCCACCGCCGCCACCCTGCTGCCCCTGGCCGCCGCCTTGGCCGTGAGCCTGCGGGAAGACCCGCTGCTGCTCACGGTGCCCGTGGCCCTGGCAGCCTCCTGCGCCTTCATGCTGCCGGTGGCCACACCGCCCAACGCCATCGTGTTCGGCAGCGGGCGCATCACGGTGCCGGACATGGTGCGCGCCGGCTGGCGCCTGAGCGCGGTGGCGCTCCTGGTGGTGAGCCTGGCGGTGCTGCTGCTGGCCCGGGCCGTGCTGGGTGCGTGACCCTCGACCCCGGTGCTACCATCGCCGCCTTGCTGTTAACGGTGGTGCGTTGACACAGCACTTTCATCGTGGCGCGATCATACCCAGACACTTGATGGTCATCTGCGTCGGATTTGTCTTTAGTTTCGTACTAGCACTGGGGTAGCAATGAATAACATCACCACCCACTATGACACCCTTCAAATTGCTGAAAGCGCCAGCCAAGAAGTGATCAAGGGTGCGTATCGCTACCTATCTCAAAAATGGCACCCTGATAAAAACCCAGATCAATTAGAGCAAGCTGAGAGCATCACAAGGTCCCTCAATGAGGCTTACGCGGTGCTCTCTGACCCAGTGGCCCGCGAAGAATACGATTCATGGCTTGAACGGCAGAGGAGTAACCCGGGATCTTCACAGTCTGACAGCCACGAAACTGCACCAGACATCGAGTCAAATCATCATGATGAGATACAACCCCACTCGGATGTTAGTAAACGTCGAAATTCTGGTCGCGGACTCAAACAATTTATTCTCTACACAATCCTTGCATTGCCTGTCTTAGCACTGTTGATGTATTGGCTGGGCGGCACGCCCCGTGACACCGGCTACCAGGACCTGCCCTGGCAGGTGGAGGTCTCCCCGGACGGCCGGACCGCCCGGGTGTTCGAGATCACCCTCGGCGAGACCCCCCTCAACGAGGTGCGCCAGAAGCTGCGCCTGCTGCCGAGCATCGGCCTGTTCACCCTGCCCGACGGCAGCCGCACCCTGGAGGCCTACTTCAGCTCCGTGAAGCTCGGCCCCTTCGAGGCCAACCTGGTCACCCTGCTGGATGCAGACGAGGCCTTCGTGGAACGCATCGTGGCGGAAGGCATCAGCAACCGGCCCATGCCCAGCGGCGCCCGGCGCCTGGAACTCTCCGAGGCCATGACCGAGGCCGCCCTGGCCCTGCCGGTGCGCGAGATCACCTACGTGCCCCGCGCCCGCTACGACGCGGAGGTGGTGCTGCGCCGCTTCGGCGAACCGGCCCAGCGCCTGCCGGTGATGGACGGACGCCAGTACTGGCTGTACCCGGACAAGGGCCTGGTGCTGATGCTCAACGACCGGGGCCGGGACATGCTGCACTACTCCCCGCCTGCGGACTTCGCCTCGGTGCGCGACCGCATCCTGCGGGGCGAGGGCCTGGAATCCCTGGTCCAGTAAGCACCCGAGCGTGAGTCAAGGCAGCGCCCCTTTCTGGGAGACCACGCCCCTGGCGCAGATGAGCCAGGCCCAGTGGGAATCCCTGTGCGACGGCTGCGGACGCTGCTGCCTGCACAAGCTGGAGGACGAGGACACCGGCGAGATCTACCACACCGCCGTGGCCTGCCGCCTGCTGGACCTGGAGACCTGCCGCTGCAGCGACTACGCGCACCGCAAACAGCGGGTGCCCGACTGCATCCAGCTCACCCCCGCCGACATCCCCGCCTTCCACTGGCTGCCACCCAGCTGCGCCTACCGGCGGGTGGCCGAGGGTCGCGGGCTCGCGCCCTGGCACCCCCTGGTGAGCGGCGACCCGGACAGCGTGCACCGGGCCGGCGTCTCGGTGCGCGGCCGGGTGGTGAGCGAGGACGAGGGCGACCCCCTTGAGACACGCATCGTGGTGTGGCCGGGCCGGGACGTGTAAATTTGTCTGACAGGCCGTCGCCGACGGCCTAGCCCGCATATCTCACCACCCTTCGTAGCGAGGGCGTCGAGATGCCGCTGTGACGGGGCGCGCGGAGCGGAAGACGGCGCAGGCGTAGCCGACACTACGTCAAGCCGGCTGCAGGGAGCACGCCCCGTCACAGCGCGCAGATCGGCGGCCGCAGTAGAAGGGTGGTGAGATATGCGGGCTAGGCGCGGGCACGAAGGGCAGGACAGCCCGACGGCACGAGCCACTGCCAGTGAAAAAACCAACAGGAGCGTGGATGTCCAACCCAGGGGAGCACGAGATCGCCATCGTCGGCGCCGGCATGGCCGGCATGTCCTGTGCCGTGGGCCTGGCCCTGGGTGACCGCAGTGCGGTGGTGCTCGAGACCTCGGGGCATCCGGGCGGGCGCATGGACGGCCTGCGCACCCAGGGCTTTGAATTCGACGCCGGCGCCCAGTACTTCACCGTGCGCGACCCGGTGTTTCGCAGCTACGTGGACACCTGGCTTTCGGGTCAGCGGGTGATGCCCTGGCGGGGCTGGGTGGTGGAACTGGACCGGGGGGACTTCATCAGCCGGGAATCCGCGGAACGCTACGTGGCCCAGCCGAGCATGGGCGCCCTGGTGCGCCACCTGGCGGAATTCTGCGACGTGCGCGAACACCAGGCCGTGGCCAGGGCCGATCGCGTCGATGGCCTGTGGCGGCTGCGTGACGGCCGGGGCGTGGAACTGGCCCGCTGCCGGGAACTGGTGCTCGCCCTGCCCGCGCCCATGGCCCTGGACATCCTCGGCGATGCCGCGCCGCAGGTGAGCACGCGCCTGGCCCACTTCGAGACCACCTCCTGCTGGGCGGTGATGCTGGGCTTCGACGAGCCCCTGCCGGTGCCCTTCGATGCCGCCTATGTGAACCAGTCGCCGCTTGCCTGGGTGGCGCGCAACAACAGCAAGCCGGGCCGGGTGCAGCGGGAGGCGTGGGTGCTGCACGCCACCCCCGAGTGGTCAGTCGGCCACGAGGACCTCAGCGACTCCGAGGTGCTGGCCCACCTGCTGCGGGCCCTGGAGACGGCCCTAGGCATCGAGAGCTTGGAACCGGTGTTCACCGAGGCGCGCTTCTGGCCCCACGCCGCCCCCATCCACACCCTGGGCGAGCCCTTCCTGCGCGACGCGTCCCTGGGCCTGTCCCTGTGCGGCGACTGGTGCCTGGCCCCCCGGGTGGAGGCCGCCTTCCTGAGCGGTCACGCCCTGTCCGAGCGCCTGTTGCAACCCTGAGGATCAGGCCTGACCGGCGAACAGCTCCGGGCCGTAGCCGCCGCGCCGGCGCAGATAGGCTATGAGCCTGTCCTCGAAGTCCGCCGGCACCGAACCCCGCACCGCATCCAATTCGGCCAGCGCCTGCCACCAGCGGTGCAGGCGCGGATAGTCATCATCATCGAACAGGCGGTGGCGGCGGTTGAGGATGGCGTAGCGCATCAGCAGCGGCGCGCAGGTGGAATCCACCAGGCTGAAGTGCGCGCCGTTGAACCAGGGTCCGTCGCCCAGTTTCTGCTCCAGGCGCGCGAGCTGCGCCAGCACCCGGTGATGGGCCTCCTCGAAGGCCTGGGCATCGCTGGCCACCATCAGCCCGTACTGGTCCATGATGCACTGGGAACCGTACTCCACCCAGCCCCGGTCCAGGGCCCGGGCCAGCGGGTCGTCCTGCTGCAGCCGCGGCGGGGTGATGTCGTCGACGAACTCGTTGATCACCGCCGATTCGAACAGCACCGTCTCCCCGTCCACGATCAGCAGCGGCACCTTGCCGAGCGGCGAGATCTCCAGGAACCACCCCGGCGGGTTCTCCAGGTCGATGTACTCGATGTCAAAGTCCACCTGCTTGTAGCGCAGGGTGATGACGCTGCGTTGCACGAAGGGACACAGGTCGAAGCTGACGAGTTTCAGGTGCATGGTCGTGGGGCCGGTGTGAGTGGAAAGATCCTCATCATAGCCGATGGTACTTGCGGCGAAAGGCGATTTGCCGCAGAGACGCGGAGGCGCAGAGGAATTGCGCAGGAACAAAACGTCTCTACTGGGCACAAAGGCACGCGATGCTATCCTTGCCACTTGCCACTTGCCACTTGCCACTTGCCACTTGCCACTTGCCACTTGCCACTTGCCACTTGCCACTTGCCACTTGCCACTTGCCACTTGCCACTTGCCCTCATGGACTCACAACGCATCGACAAATGGCTCTGGGCCGCGCGCTTCTTCAAGACCCGGGCGCTGGCCGCCGAGGCGGTCAGCGGCGGCAAGGTGCACGTGGGCGGCGAGCGGGTCAAACCCGCCCGGGCGGTGCGCCCCGGAGAGCACCTGCGCATCACCCGCGGGCAGGAGACCTGGGAGGTGGAGATCCTGGGGCTGAACGAACAACGCCGGCCCGCCGCCGAGGCCCAGCGACTGTACGCGGAGCGCCCCGAGAGCCGCGCCCGGCGCGAGGCCGAAGCGGAACAACGCCGCCTGCTGCACGCCGCCACACCCCACATGGACCATCGGCCGGACAAGCGGGAAAGACGCCAGTTGAGGAAACTCCTTGGGAAGTGAGAACGGGGAAGTGAGAAGTGGGAAGTGGGAATTGGGAAGTGGGAATTGGGAAGTGCGAAGTGAAAAGCCTGTACTTCCTACTTCCCAATTCCCACTTCATACTTCATCTCGCACTTCCCAATTCACACTTCGTACTTCCTTTCCCAATTCACACTTCGTACTTCACAGATGCGCCCCGTCACCCCCCTCATCGCCGTCGACCTGATCATCCGCCTGGCGGAAGACCCGCACAGCATCGTGCTGATCGAGCGGCGCAACCCGCCCCATGGCTGGGCCCTGCCCGGGGGCTTCGTGGACGTGGGCGAGACGCTGGAGGCGGCCGCGGTGCGCGAGGCCCGGGAGGAGACCTGCCTGGAGGTGCGGCTGGAGGCCCTGCTGGGCTGCTATTCGGACCCGGCGCGGGATCCGCGTGGGCACACGGTGAGCGCGGTCTACGTGGCCAAGGGCCGGGGTGAACCCCGGGCGGCGGATGATGCCCGCAACCTCAGGTGCGTGGATGCCCGCGACACCGGCCTGCCCCTGGTGTTCGACCACGGCACGATCCTGGCCGACTACCTGAGATGGCTCAAAACGGGAGAGGGAAAGAAACTCGGGGAAGACCGGATGACGGGTGGATCGGCCTGATTCATGCTTCGGCCTTCCACCTTCATCCTTGAAGAAAATGGCGCTCCCTAGGGGACTCGAACCCCTGTTTTCGCCGTGAGAGGGCGACGTCCTAGACCGCTAGACGAAGGGAGCGTAGTGACTACGCGTGCAGCAAAGCTGGTATTATAACCGGCCAATGGAGCAGCACAATACAGCAACCCCCAATCACGTCTCGTCCCCCGATGCCAGCCCGGCGTCGCCGGCGATCATTCCCCGCGCCGAACACGGGGTTTCCCGCGCCAACATCAGCAAGAGCGCCCTGAAGGTGCTCTACCGCCTGCGCGAGGCGGGCTTTCGCGCCTGTCTGGTGGGCGGCGGGGTGCGCGACCTGCTGCTGGGGCGCGAGCCCAAGGACTTCGACGTGGCCACCGACGCCCATCCCGAGCAGGTGCGCCAGCTGTTTCGCAACTGCCGGCTGATCGGCCGGCGCTTCCGCCTCGCCCACGTGCAGTTCGGCCGCGAGATCATCGAGGTGGCCACCTTCCGCGCCCCCCACGAGGTGCTCAACGGCGACGATGACGAGGAGTTCAACGGCGACGCCCTGGTGGAGGACGGCCGCATCATCCGCGACAACGTCTACGGCACCATCGAGCAGGACGCCTGGCGCCGGGACTTCACCATCAACGCCCTGTACTACGACATCGAGGACTTCTCGGTGGTGGACTACGCCGGCGGCATGGCGGACCTGAAGGCCGGCGTGCTGCGCCTGATCGGCGACCCGGAGGTGCGCTTCCGGGAAGACCCGGTGCGCATGCTGCGCGCGGTGCGCTTTGCCGGCAAGCTGGGATTCCGCCTCGACATCGCCTGCGAGCAGGCCATCCCGCGCATGGCGGGCCTGCTGGAGGAAGTGGCCCCGGCACGGCTGTTCGACGAGGCCATCAAGCTGTTTCACAGCGGCTACGGGCTGCAGACCTTCGAGATGCTGCGCCGCCACGACCTGTTCCGCTTCCTGTTCCCGGCCACCGAGGAGGCCCTGTCCCACGAGGAGCAGGGCTTCCCCATCACCTTCGTGGCCAATGCCCTGAAGAGCACCGATGCGCGCATCCAGGAGGGCAAAGGGGTCAATCCCGCCTTCCTGTACGCGGTCATGCTCTGGGAGCCGGTGCGCCGCCTGGCCGACCGGCTCATGGAGAACGGCGAGCTGCCCTGGCTGGTGGCCCTGCAGCAGGCGGGCACGGCGGTGCTGGCCGACCAGTGCGCCCACATCGCCATCCCCAAGCGCATCAGCCTGCCCATGCGCGAGATCTGGGAGATGCAGCCGCGCCTGGAACAGCGCCGCGGCGCCCGGGCCCTGCGCCTGATGACCCACCCCCGTTTCCGCGCCGCCTATGATTTCTACTGCCTGCGCGCCCAGTCCGGCGAGGCCCTGGAAGAGGGCTGTAACTGGTGGACCCGCATCCAGGAGGTGGACGAGGCCGAACAGCGCCACATGGCCGGCATGGACCGCCCCGGCGGTGGTGGTGGCGGCGGCGGACGGCGCAAGCGTCGCCGGCGGCCGCGCCGCTCCGATGGCAACCCCGCCGAACCCCAGTGAGCGGCGTACTGGCCTACATCGGTCTTGGCAGCAACCTCCAGGACCCCGTCGATCAGGTCGCCCGGGCGCTCACGGCCCTGGCCGACCTGCCCGAGACCCGCTGCGTGGCGCGCTCCGCCCTGTACGCCAGTCCGCCCATGGGTCCCCAGGACCAGCCCGACTACATCAACGCCGTCGCCTGCCTGTCCACGGCGCTTGCGCCCCGGGACCTGCTGGCCAGCCTGCAGGCCATCGAACGGGCCCACGGCCGGGTGCGTAACGGCACCCGCTGGGGACCGCGCACCCTGGACCTGGACATCCTGCTCTACGGGGGGCGCCAGATCCACGAGCCGGGCCTGAGCGTGCCCCACCCCGGCATCCCGGAACGCCCCTTCGTGGTCCATCCGCTGGCGGAGATCGCGCCCAGGGACCTGGTACTGCCCGGTCACGGCCCCCTGGCCCTGCTGCTCAGCCGCTGCCCGCAGGGCGACCTGCGTCGCCTGGAGCCCGTGCCCGCGTGAGCGAGAAGACGCCCTCCTACATCGTGGTGGAAGGCCCCATCGGCGTGGGCAAGACCAGCCTCGCCCGGCGCCTGGCCGAGACCCTCAACGCGGAGCTGCTGCTGGAGGCCCCGGAGGAGAACCCCTTCCTGGAGCGCTTCTACCAGGATCCCAGGGGCGCGGCCCTGCCCACCCAGCTGTTCTTCCTCATGCAGCGGGTACGCCAGATGGCGGAACTGCGCCAGGGGGACATCTTCAAGCCGGTGCGGGTGTCGGATTTTCTCATCGAGAAGGACCGCCTGTTCGCCCAGGTGACCCTGGACGACGACGAGCACAGCCTCTACGAGCAGGTCTACAGCCAGATGACCCTGGACGCCCCCAAGCCGGACCTGGTGATCTACCTCCAGGCCCCGGTGGAGGTGCTCCTGGAGCGCATCGCCCGGCGCGGGCGGGGCTACGAGCGGCTCATGGACAGCGCCTACCTGCACCGCCTGAGCGAGGCCTACGCCAGTTTCTTCTATCATTACGAGGACGCGCCGCTGTTGATCGTCAATGCCAGCGGCATCGACTGGGTCAACCGCGACGAGGACTTCCAGCAGCTGCTGGACTTCATGCGCGGCGTGAGCGCCGGTCGCCACTACTTCAATCCCCTGCCCTTCGCGATGTGAGCGCAGCGCGGACGGCCAGCGAGCCAGAGACTTCATGAGCGTACACAGCCCACAGACCCGCATCACCACCCGCCGCCTGCAGGAGATGCGCGCCAGCCGCACCCCCATCGCCTGCCTGACCGCCTACGACGCGGGCTTTGCCGCCGTGCTGGATGCGGCCGGCGTGGACGTGGTGCTGGTGGGGGATTCCCTGGGCATGGTGGTGCAGGGGCTGGAAACCACCGTGCCCGTGACCCTGGAACACATGATCTACCACACGAGCCTCGCCGCCCGGGGCACCCGGCGCGCCCTGCTCATGGCGGACATGCCCTTCATGAGCTACGCCAGCCCCGAACAGGCCCTGGCCAATGCGGCGCGCCTGATACAGGAAGGCGGCGCACAGATGGTCAAGCTGGAAGGCGACGGCGCCCAGGAGGCGGTGGTGGCCAGCCTGTCGCGCCACGGCATCCCGGTGTGCGCCCACCTGGGCCTGCGCCCCCAGTACATCCACAAGCTGGGCGGCTATCGGGTGCAGGGTCGGGACAGCCACGCCGCCGAACGCATGATCCACGACGCCGTGGCCCTGCAGAACGCCGGTGCCGACCTGCTGCTGCTCGAATGCGTGCCCGCCCTGCTGGCCGCCGAGATCCGTGGCATGGTGGATATCCCGGTGATCGGCATCGGCGCCGGGGTGGAGTGCGACGGGCAGATCCTGGTACTCCAGGATGTGCTGGGCATGACCGCCCGGCCGCCCAGGTTCACCAAGGACTTCCTGGCCGAGGCGGGCAGCATCCGCGGCGCCGTGGAGGCCTACGTGAGCGCGGTGCGGGAACGGCGCTTCCCCGGCCCCGAACACGGCTTTTCGGCCTGACCCCCATGCAGACGGTGCACACCCGCGCGGCCCTGGCCGCGGCGCTCGACCCTTGGCGTCGCGCCGGCGAGCGCATCGCCCTGGTGCCCACCATGGGCAACCTGCACGCCGGCCACCTGGCCCTGGTGCGCCGCGCCCGGGCCGAGGCGGACCGGGTGGTGGCCACCATCTTCGTCAATCCCCTGCAGTTCGACCGGCCCGAGGACCTGGCCGCCTACCCGCGCACCCTGGAAGCGGACGCCGCCGCCCTGGCCGGGGCCGGGGTGGATCTGCTGTTCGCCCCTGCCGAGCAGGAGGTCTATCCCCGGGGCCGCGACGGGGTCACCCGGGTGGAAGTGCCCGGGCTCGGGGATGAACTGGAGGGCGCACACCGGCCAGGGCACTTCATCGGCGTGGCCACGGTGGTGTGCAAGCTGTTTGCCATGACGCGCCCGGACGTGGCGGTGTTCGGCGAGAAGGATTTCCAGCAGCTGCTGATCATCCGCACCATGAACGCCGACCTGGACCTGGGGGTGCGCGTGCTGTCCGAGCCCACGGTGCGCGAGCCGGACGGGCTGGCCATGAGCTCCCGCAACGGCTACCTGGGCCCCGAGGACCGGGCCCGGGCCCCGGCCCTGCACGCCGCCCTGCGCGCGCTTGCCGGCGCGCTGGAGCGGGGCGAGCGGGATTTTCCGGCCCTGGAGCAGGCCGCAAGGTCACAGATCGAGGCCGCCGGGCTGCGGCCCGAGTACGTCAGCCTGCGGCGCCGGCAGGACCTGGACCTGCCCGGCCCCGGGGACCGGGAACTGGTGATACTGGCGGCCGCCTGGTGCGGCCCCGCGCGGCTGATCGACAACCTGCCCGTGGATTTGCCGCCCTCCGGCTGATCCCTCATAATGTGACCCCCGCGGCAAATTGCACGCGTCGCGCCCCCGGCGGGAGAAATGACATGCTGCTGACCCTGCTCAAATGCAAGCTTCACAAGGCCACCGTGACCCACTCCGAACTGGAGTACGAGGGTTCGTGCGCCATTGACGGGGATCTGCTGGACGCCGCCGGCATCCTGCCCTACGAACAGATCCAGATCTACAACATCGCCAACGGCGAGCGTTTCACCACCTACGCGATCCGCGCCGAGGCGGGCAGCCGGGTGATCTCGGTCAACGGTGCCGCCGCCCACAAGGCAAACCCCGGCGACCGGGTGATCATCTGTGCCTATGGCCAGCTGCCCAGGGAAGAGGCCGCCCGCTTCCATCCGCGCCTGGTCTACCTGGACGCGGACAACCGCATCGTGCGCACCGGCAGCGACATCCCGGTTCAGGCCGCGTAACTGACGTCGGAAGCCCGTAGGTCGGGCTTCAGCCCGACTGCACCGTCTCCCGGAGCCACGGCTGTCGGGCTGAAACCCGACCTACGACTCACTTCCCACCTGGTTTCAGGCAGTCCTCCCGCCACAGACACCCCAACTGGCCGCAGCTGTCCACATAATCGGTGCCGAAGCAGGCGAAGTTGCCCTCGGTGGTCTGGATGGTGCGGATCAACTCGGTCTTGTTGAGCTTGCCGGGCTTGATCTCCAGGCCCTTGGCGATTTCACGGATCGACTGTACGTTCATGCGTGGTTTCCCTCTGATGCACTGCTGTGGTGGCCGCCAGCATCGTCCATCGACGCCGGCGGTTCCTTGACAATCAGCAAGTTTCGTACCTGAACCCGTCAGCCTGCCCGGCGGCCGTGACAGGCCGATGACGCACCGATAACGACAAAGGCCGTCTCAGTGCGCACCGCTTCGGTGCGCACTGAGACGGCCTTTGTCGAAGTGGGAAGTGTGAATTGGGAAGTGCGAACGACAGTACTTCACTTCCCACTTCTCAATTCCCACTTCTCACTTCAGTTCCCACTTCACCCCGTGTTGCGCATCCCCGCCGCGATGGCGTTGATGGAGCGCAGCAGCGGACTGATCCACGGATCCTGTTCCGCCTCCGGCTGGCGCTCGTGGAGTTCACGGTGCCGGCGCAGCAGGGTGATCTGGATGTGGTTCAGGGGATCCATGTAGGGGTTGCGGCGCATCAGGGACAGGGCCAGGGTCGGATTCTCGTCCAGCAGGGTCTGGGTGTCGGCCACGTTGAGCACCTGGGTGACGGTGCGCTCGAATTCCTCGTGAATGCGCCCGAACACGCGTTTCGCCAGTTCCGGGTCGTGGCACAGCCGGGCGTATTCCTCGGCGGTGCGCATGTCCGCCTTGGTCAGCGCCATCTGGCAGTTGGACAGCAGCGAGCGGAAGAACGGCCACTCGTTGTACATAGTCTGTAGCTTGGCCAGGCGGCTCGGGTCGTTCTGACGCCAACGCTCCAGGGCCGTGCCGATGCCGTACCAGGCCGGCAGGGTGTGGCGGGACTGGGCCCAGCCGAACACCCAGGGGATGGCCCGGATGGAGCTCTTGGAACGGTCTGCCTTGCGCCGGTGGGAGGGGCGCGAGCCGATGTTCAGCTGCCCGATCTCCTGCACCGGGGTGATTTCGTAGAAGTAGTCCAGCACGCCCTCGGTGCGGTCGGTGAGGTCCCGGTAGGCCTCCTCGCCCAGCGCCGCCAGCTCGTCCATGATGCCCAGATAATCGCGCCGGTCCATGGGCGGGTTGTCGATCAGGCAGCGGCTGGCCTTGATCAGGCCGGTGGCGCCCATGCTCAGCTCGTAGACCGCCGTCTCCACGTTGGAATACTTGTAGGAGAGTACCTCGCCCTGCTCGGTGAACTTGATCTGGCCGTGCACCGTGCCCGGCGGCTGGGCCAGGATGGATTCGTGGGTGGGACCGCCGCCCCGGCCGATGGTACCGCCCCGGCCGTGGAACAGACGGCAGGCCACGTGGTGGGCGCCGGTGATGCGCAGGATCTTCTGCTGGGCCTCGTAGAGATTCCAGCTGGAGGCCAGGATGCCGCCGTCCTTGCAGGAATCGGAGTAGCCCAGCATCACCTCCTGCAGGTTGCCGGAGGCCTTGAGCATGCGCGCGTACACCGGCTGGGTGAGCAGGTCCTCCAGCACCTCCTCGATGTGGCGCAGGTCCTCGATGGTCTCGAACAGGGGCGAGACGCGGATCTGGCAGAAGCACTCGCCGGCCTCGTTGCGCCCCGCCAGGCCGGCCAGGCGCGCCAGGAACATCACCTCCATCACGTGGGAAGCGGCGTGGGTCATGGAGATCACGTAGGTGCCGATGCCCTCGGGGCCCACCTCGGCGCGCATGCGGCCGATCACGTGGAACACCTCCAGGGTCTCCCGGGCGGTCTCGGACAGCGCCTCCCCATCAAGCCTGGGCAGTTCCTCCGCCTCGGCCAGCCGTGCCAGCAGGGCCAGGCGCTCGGGCTCGGAGAGGGCGTCGTAGTCCTCGTTGAGGCCGGTGGCCTTGAGGATCTCGGCCACGGTCTGGCCGTGCACCGTGGACTCCTGGCGGATATCCAGGTGGAACAGGTGAAAGCCGAAGGTCTCCGCCAGGCGGATCAGGTCGGTGAGCTTGCCGGCGGCCACGTTGGCGTCGCCGTGGCTCACCAGGGAATCGTGCATCAGCCGGAGATCGTTGAGCATTTCCGCCGCCGAGGCATAGGCGGAGTTCGCCGGCAGCACGGCATTCTCGCCGTTGAGCCGGCGACGCACGGTGTTCAGGGTCTCCGTGAGCCGGTAGCGCATGATGTAGAGCTTGCGCCGGTAGGGTTCGGTCTCGAAGCGGTCGGCACTGCCCCGGAACACGGCGGTGGCGATGTTGCTGTCCCGCTCCAGGCTCTCCAGGAAGGCCTCGGAGGGCTGGCACATGTACAGGGAATGGGTCAGTTCGTGGCGCAGGGCGCTGACCCGGCGCAGGTATTCGGACAGCACCTGTTCCATGGCCAGGCGACAGGCCAGCTCGGTGACCGCGGGGGTGACGTTCGGGTTGCCGTCCCGGTCACCGCCGATCCAGGAGCCGAAGCGCAGGAAGCTCGGCACCCGCACCCGGGGATTGCCGGCCTCGTCGTTGCCGTAGGTGCGGCGGATGGCCTTCTCCAGGAAGCGATAAGTGATGGGCACCGCGTTGAACAGGCTCTCCTCGAAATAGAACAGGCCGTACTTGATCTCGTCCTGCACCTGGGGCTTTTTCACGCGCACCTCGTTGGTGCGCCAGAGCACCTGGATGCGGGTCTCCAGCTCCTGGGTCAGCTCCTCGCGTTCCTCGCGGCCCAGGCGTCGGTCGTTGAGCCGGTCGGCGGCCAGGAAGATGCGTCGCTGGGCCTCCATCACCGTGCGCCGGCGGGCCTCGGTGGGATGGGCGGTGAACACGGGGACGTAGGCCAACTGATCCAGCAGCCGCTGCAGGCTGTCCGCCGGGATGCCCTGCTCATGCAGCTCACGCAGGGTGTGGTCGAAGGAACCCACCCACAGGGGACCGCCCTCACTCACCTGACGGCGGCGCTCCCGGTAGAGGAAATCCTCCTCGGCGATGTTGGCCAGGCTGAAGTAGGTGCTGAAGGCACGGATGATCAGCTCCAGGCTGTCCGCGTCCAGCTTGTCGATGAAGGCCATAAGCTTGGCGCGCTTGGCGGGATCGTCCTGCTTGCGCAGGGCGATGAAGCCCTTGCGCAGGGTCTCCACGGCGGCCAGGGCGCGTCGCCCCTCCAGGCGCTTGAGCACCTTGCCGAGCAGGTTGCCGAACAGTTTGACCCGGGCGCGGAGTTCCTTGTCCCGGGGCGGCAGATTGACGGGCATCAACTGGTCTTCTTTCATAGGGGATCGCGCGGCCGTCCGTGGCGCGACGTCCCGTGCCGCTGTGGCGCAAGGCCCAGTGGCACGGCGAGGAGTCGGCTGGGAACGGACCGCTTGGCGTGGATCAGCCGGGCATTATACCCGCAAACCCCACCTCTCGTCAGGACACCAGGTCCTTGTAGAGGTCCAGGTAGGCCTCTGCGCTGCGTCCCCAGCTGAAATCCTGGGCCATGCCGGCCTGCATCAGGCGCTTCCAGCACGCCGGATCGTGGTACAGGGCGAGGGCGCGGGCCAGGGCATCGGCCAGGGCCTGGGGCGTGGCCTCGTCGAACTGGATGCCGGTGGCGTCCCGGGCCGCCAGGTGTGCGGGATCGGCATCCACCACGGTGTCCGCCAGCCCGCCGGTGTTGCGCACCACCGGCACGGTGCCGTAGCGCAGGCTGTACATCTGGTTCAGCCCGCAGGGCTCGAAGCGCGAGGGCATGACGAAGATGTCCGCCCCGGCCTCCAGCTGGTGGGCCAGCGGCTCGCTGTAACCGATGTGCAGGCCCATGTGCTCGGGGTAGCGTTCCGCCAGGCTCCGGGCGGTCTGCTCCAGGGTCGCATCCCCGGAACCCACCACCACCAGCTGCGCCTCGCCGGCGGCCAGCAGGGGCTCGGCGGCCTTGAGCAGCAGGTCTACCCCCTTTTGCGCCACCATGCGCCCCACGTGGCCCAGCAGCGGAATGCCGCTGTGGCAGGGCAGCTTGAAGTGATGCTGCAGGGCCGCCTTGCAGCGCGCCTTGCCGGACAGGTCGTCGGCGCTGTAGCGGGCCACCAGGTGTCTGTCCTTGCCCGGATCCCATTCCCTGTAATCCACGCCGTTGAGAATGCCCGTGAGCACCCCGGCGCGATGATTGAGCAGGCCGTCCAGGCCGAAGCCCTGCTGGGGGGTGAGGATCTCCCGGGCGTAGCTGGGGCTCACCGTGGTGATATGGTCGGCGAAACCGATGCCGCCCTTGATGAAGGACAGCTTGCCGTGAAACTCCAGGCCCTGGTAATGCCAGAGCTGCGGCGGCAGGTTCAGGGCATCGAAGGCATGGCGCGGGAACAACCCCTGGTAGGCCAGGTTGTGGATGGTGAACACGGTGGCCGGGCGTGATTCATGCATGGACAGCATCAGGGGTGCGAGACCCGCCTGCCAGTCGTTGCAATGCACCACATCGGGGCGCCAGTCCAGTCCGGCGCGGTCCAGTGCCAGGTGTTCGATCAGGCGCGCGAACAGGCCGAAGCGCAGGTAGTTGTCCTGCCAGTCGTGGCCGTCCGGGGCGCGGTAGGGATCGCCGGCGCGCCGGAACAGGCGCGGTGCGTCCACCAGCCACAGGGGCACACGGCTGCCCGGCAGGGTGCCGGAGAGCAGGGTCACGGTGTCACCTGGGAAACCCGGCAGCTGCAGCGTGGTCACCTGTTCCAGGTCACCCGCCTTGTCCAGCACCGAGCCGTAGGCGGGCATGACCACGCGCACATCCTGGCGCAGGCGCTTGAGGGCCTGGGGCAGACTGGCGCTGACATCGGCCAGTCCACCGGTCTTGATCAGGGGATGGACCTCACTGCTGGCGAACAGGATGCGCATGGATGGCGGAGACTCCCGGTGCGGCGTGACTGGATCGATAGCGTAACAGGCAATGGTGTAGGCTCATGATAAAGAAACCCGGACGAGGTGCACACATGCGCATGGCAATGGTGGGACTGGGCCGCATGGGCGGCAACATGGCGCGGCGTCTGCTGCGCGGCGGCATCCAGGTGGTGGGCTTCAACCGCACCCGCGCCGTGGCCGAGCAACTGGCCGAGGAAGACGGGCTGATCGTCGCCGACAACCTGGCCGACGCGGTGGCGCGCCTGGACGCCCCCCGGGTGGTATGGCTGATGCTGCCGGCGGGTTCGGCCACCGAGTCGCACCTGGACGAACTGATCCCGCTGCTGGACCCGGGCGACGTGGTGGTGGACGGCGGCAATGCCAATTACCACGACAGCGAACGCCGCGCCCGGCGTCTGGCGGATCACGATATCGAGTTCGTGGACGCCGGCACCTCCGGCGGCATCTGGGGCCTGGACAACGGCTACTGCCTGATGGTCGGTGGCAGCGAGCGCGCCGTGCGCGCGATCGAACCGGCGCTGAAAGCACTGGCCCCCGCACAGGACCGCGGCTGGGCCCACGTGGGACCGGCCGGTGCCGGACACTTCACCAAGATGATCCACAACGGCATCGAGTACGGCATGATGCAGGCCTTCGCCGAAGGCTTCGCCCTGCTCAAGGGCAAACAGGCTTACCACCTGGACCTGGCCCAGATCGCCGAACTCTGGCGTCACGGTTCCGTGGTGCGCAGCTGGCTGCTGGATCTGACCGCCGACACCCTGGCGCAGGACCAGGTGCTTGCGGACATCGCGCCGGTGGTGGCCGATTCCGGCGAGGGACGCTGGACCGCCAAGGAGGCCATCGACCAGGGCGTGGCCGCGCCGGTGATCTCCATGGCGCTGGCCATGCGCTTCGCCAGCCAGGACGCCGAGGGCTACGGCAACCGGGTGCTGGCCATGATGCGCAACGCCTTCGGCGGCCATGCGGTGGAAAAGAAATGACGCGGCAATCTCTCCCCTCGAGTCACAACCAAAACAATGGACAGGATGAACAGGATTTTTCAGGATTTACAAGATCGGCAAATCGGTGGATGACCGCAGGCCATTCACAGATTCCTGTTCTTCCTGAGAATCCTGTCAATCCTGTCGAGGTTCTGTCTTTTTATCAGCGCCACCAGCTCACCACGATCAACTCCGACGATGTGACCACGGAATTCGGACCATGACCGACGCCTGCACCTTCGTGATCTTCGGCGCCACGGGCAACCTGGCCCAGAACAAGCTGCTGCCCGCCCTGTATCACCTGGAAGAGGCGGGCCGGCTGCCGGACAAGGCGGTGGTGCTGGGCGTGGGCCGGCGCGACTGGGATGACGAGGCCTGGCGCCGCGAGGTGGAAGACACACTCGCCCCGCGGGCGCGCAACGGCGGTCTGGACAAAGCGGTGTTCAAGCGCTTTCGCCAACGCCTCTATTTCAGCCCCGGCGATCTCAACGACAAGGCCACCTACCAGGCCCTGCGCGAGCGCATCGAGCACAGCACCGAACTGCCGGAGAACGTGATCTTCTACATGGCCATCCGCCCGGCGGAGTTCGGCACCGTGAGCGCGAATCTGGCCAAGGTGGGCCTGCACAAGCAGACCAACGGCTGGCGCCGCCTGGTGGTGGAAAAGCCCTTCGGCTACGACCTGGAGAGCGCGCAGATCCTGGACGACCGGCTGCACCGGCATTTCACCGAGGAGCAGATCTTTCGCATCGACCACTACCTGGGCAAGGGCACCATCCAGAACATCCTGGTGTTCCGCTTCGCCAACCTGCTGCTGGAACCCCTGTGGAACCGCAACTACATCGACCACGTGCAGATCTCCCACGCCGAGGCCCGGGGCATCGAGGGGCGCGCCGATTACTACGACGGTGCCGGCGCCCTGCGCGACATGATCCAGAGCCACCTGCTGCAGATGCTCACCCTGGTGGCCATGGAGCCGCCAGCACTGCTGGACGGCGAGGCCCTGCGCGACGAGAAGGTGAAGGTGCTGCGCTCCATCCGCCCCATCCCCCAGAGCGCCGTGCATGCCCACGCCTTCCGCGCCCAGTACACCCGGGGACAGCGGGGCGGCGAGAAGCTGCCAGGCTACCTGGAGGAGAAGGCCGTGCCGGCCAACAGCACCACCGAGACCTTCGCGGCGCTCAAGCTCTACATCGACAACTGGCGCTGGCGCAACGTGCCCTTCTACCTGCGCACCGGCAAGGCCATGGAGCGCAACAGCTCCATGGTCAGCATCCGCTTCAAGCACCCGCCCCAGCAGCTGTTCCGCGAGACCGCCATCGAGAGCCTCAAGCCCAACTGGATCCTCATGGGCATCCAGCCGGACGAGTGCCTGCGCATCGAGTTACAGGTCAAGCAGACCGGCCTGGAAATGCGCTCCCGCACCACCCAGCTGGACGCGAGCTACTGCCGCGCCGACGAGGTGAAGCTCGACGCCTACGAGGCCCTGCTGCTGGACGTGATCGACGGCGACCACGCTTTATTCCTGCGCTACGACGAGGTGGAATGGGCCTGGCGGGTGGTGGACCCGGTGCTCAAGCTCTGGTCCGTGGAGCGCGACTTCATCCACACCTACCCCGCCGGCAGCTGGGGCCCCCAGGAGGCCAACCGCCTGTTCGACCGCGACGACCAGCGCTGGCGGGATTCAGTGGATGCGGATTAAATCAAGCGCTTCAACGCAAAGGCGCAGAGACGCAAAGCACGCGAAGAAAGTCATGTATAAAAACCTCTCAAGCATCTTTGCGTTCTCTGCGTCTTCGCGTCTTTGCGCTGAATGCTTTTACCCATGCGAAACGAGTCAGGAATCATGACCATGCAGCCGAACAAGACGCGCGCCTGGCAGGCGCTGGCCTCCCATTACGACGCGCTCAAGGACGTGCACATGCGCGAACTGTTTGCCCGGGACCCGCAGCGCTTCGAGCGCTTCTCCCTGCGCTTCGAGGACATCCTGCTGGATTACGCCAAGAACCGCATCACCGCCGAGACCCTGGAGCTGCTCCTGGATCTCGCCCGTGAGTGCGACGTGGAGGGCTGGCGTGCGCGCATGTTCGGCGGCGAGAAGATCAACGTCACCGAGGACCGCGCCGTGCTGCACGTGGCGCTCAGGAACCGCGCCAACCGGCCCATCCGGGTGGACGGCGAGGACGTCATGCCGGAGGTGAATGCCGTGCTCGCGCGCATGGCCGGCTTCACCGAGCGGGTGCGCAGTGGGGACTGGACCGGCCACACCGGCAAGCCCATCCGCCACGTGGTCAACATCGGCATCGGCGGCTCCGACCTGGGGCCGGTGATGGTGTGCGAGGCCCTGCGCCCCTATGGTCATGAACGGCTGAGCATGCACTTCGTCTCCAACGTGGACGGCACCCACATGGCGGAGACCCTCAAGCGCGTCGATCCCGAGACCACCCTGTTCATCATCGCCTCCAAGACCTTCACCACCCAGGAGACGCTCACCAACGCCCACACCGCGCGGCGCTGGTTCCTGGAGCATGCCAGCGACGAGTCCGCCATCGCCAGGCACTTCGTGGCCGTGTCCACCAACCGCGACGGGGTGGTGAAGTTCGGCATCGACCCCGAACACATGTTCGGCTTCTGGGACTGGGTGGGCGGGCGCTATTCCCTGTGGTCCGCCATCGGCCTGCCCATCGCCCTGTACGTGGGCATGGAGCGCTTCGAGGAATTGCTCGAGGGGGCGCACGCCATGGACGAGCACTTCCGCACCGCGCCGCTCGGGGAGAACCTGCCGGTAATCCTCGCCCTGCTGGGCGTCTGGTACGTGAACTTCTTCGAGGCCCACAGCCACGCCATCCTGCCCTACGACCAGTCCATGCTGCGCTTCCCCGCTTACTTCCAGCAGGGCGACATGGAGAGCAACGGCAAGTCCGTGGACCGCCAGGGCCGGCGCGTGCACTACCACACCGGCCCGGTGATCTGGGGCGAGCCGGGCACCAACGGCCAGCACGCCTTCTACCAGCTCATCCACCAGGGCACGCGGCTGGTGCCCTGCGACTTCCTGGCCCCTTGCGAGAGTCATCATCCGGTGGGCGAACACCACCCCATCCTGCTGTCCAACTTCTTCGCCCAGACCGAGGCCCTGATGCGCGGCAAGACCCTGGAAGAGGTGCAGGCCGAGATGCGCGCCGCGGGCATGGACGAGGCCAGCATCGAGCGCGTAGGCCCGCACCGGGTGTTCGAGGGCAACCGCCCCAGCAACTCCATCCTGTTCCGCAGGCTCACGCCCCGCACCCTGGGCAGTCTCGTCGCCCTCTACGAGCACAAGATCTTCGTCCAGGGGGTGATCTGGAACGTCAACTCCTACGACCAGTGGGGCGTGGAACTGGGCAAGCAGCTGGCCAAGACCATCCTGCCGGAGCTCTCCGGCGAGGCGCCGGTGACCGGCCACGATGCCTCCACCAACGGCCTGATCAATCATTACCGCCAGGTGGTGCGCGGGCACTGATCACCCTGCGGGAGCCGGGTTAACCCGCATATCTCACCGGGATCGCGGGAGCAGGCGAAGGATTCGTGTCTGTAGGCGCCGTTCTGGAGCGAAACCCATAGCAATAGCTATGGGTTGAGTGAAGAGCAAGCCTACGGGCGCGAAGACGAACCTGAACCGCGATAGGACACCGGCGGGAACAGACTGTCTGCTGAGGTTGCCGACCATTTCAGTGTATTCCACTTACGTTTCAGCCTGTTGCACGCTCGCCGGTGTCCGACCGGTGAGATATGCGGGTTAATCCCGGCCCGGACCCCGGGCTATACTTGCGCGCTTTCGATTGCCACCAGGAGCGGCCTGCCATGCCCATCGCCAGACTCGCAGGACTGTTCAGCGCCGGCCGCGTCCCCGCTGAACTGGTAGGGCGCCCCCTGGTGCTGGGCACGGCCCCCGGACCTGGAAGCGGCGGAGACCCTGCTGAACGCCCTGGCGTCCCGCTTCGGTCCCCTGGCCCTGGGCGTGGTGGGTGAGACCCCCTACCAGGGTGCCCGCCCCCACGTGCACCTGCCCCGTGAACACGGCGCAGACCGCAAACGCCTGGAGCGGCTCAAGGCCGCCCGCCTGATCGTGCTGGGCGATGCGGACAATCGCTTCGACCTGGTGTCCACCGGCCCTGCCGACCGCGTGTGGCTCAATGTCCGCAGCAGCGAGGTGGCCGGAACCGGCTGCCGGCTGGTCACCGTGTCCGACGAAGCCGCGGCGGGGCTGCTGCCCGGGGCCCACCTCACCGGCGACCCCACCGCGAGCCTTGACGCACTGCCCGAACTGCCGGAGCGCAGCGAAGACCTGTGCGAACGCTTCAGGGAATACCGGGAACGGGAGCACCGGGTGTTCTACGTGCCGGACACCGGCCCCGGCGAGGAGGCGGTGGCCTTCGGCGTGCTGTTCGAACTGCTGCGCCGGCAGACCGCCATCATGATCCTGGCGCCCCGGGACCCGGCCCGCCACGAGCCCGTCTACCGGGACGCCATCAAGTACAGCCTGCCCATCATTCGTCACAACCGGTTGATGACCTCCTACGTGCCGCGCAAGAACCGGGTCTACTACGTGGAGGACGCCGACACCCGCACTGCCCTCTACCCCTGCGCCGATCTGATCATCCCCGGCGGCAGCCTGGTGGCAGAGATGCAGGCCCCGGACCTGATCACCCCCCTGCTGGGCGAGGTTCCCGTGCTGCTGGGCCCCCATGGCAGCCGTGACCCCCTGGCCCGTGCCGCGCTCCAGGCCGGCGTGGTGGCTCAGGCCGACAGCGTCGAGACCCTGGCCGCCCGGGCGGAGGCCCTGCTCGGCGACCTGGCACAGGCACGCCGCCAGGCGCAGGCCGCCCGCCGCTGGCTAGACCACCAGGTCGGCGCCCTGGAACGGGTGCTGGATTTGCTTTGACGGGGTTTGGAAGTCTGGAAGGAAAGCCTCACCGCAAAGGACGCGAAGGATATCGCCAAGGACGCAAAGGTATCTCTGTTCAAGGGCATTCCTTCGTGCCCCTCGCGCATCCCTTGGCGTCCTTCGCGGTGAGGCTTTTGCATTACTTGAAGACACAAACCCCGGAAAACCCGGACGGACGGTCGCTTAACCCCACCACAAGGTCGGGTTTTGCTGCGCCGGGAGTCCCACGTGTTCTAGAATTGAGTCTGAGTCCAAAGGTTTCGGGAGTTTCCCCATGGCCATCACCCCCGCAGCGGGTTTCGCTCTGAACGGCATCCAGCGCGGCATGGAGGGTCTGCAGCGCAACGCCGCCGACATCGCCAGCGCCGATCGCCTCAATGGCGAGGCCACCACCAGCGTGGTGGAACCCCTGGTGGGCCAGATCCAGAACTCCACCCAGATCGAGGCCTCGGTGAAGGTCCTCCAGGCGGAGAACCGCATGCTGGGCGCCCTGCTGGACGTGAAGGCCTGACACCCCCGCCGCCATGATCATCGACACCCCGGTCGTCATCCCGCCCAGCGTGCCGGCCAACCGGCCGCCGCCCTCCGACCGCCCCGGCGGCGGTGCGACCGCCGTGCCCACCGAATCCCCACGCCCCCTGGCCGATCCGGAACAGGGTGCCGCCGGCCGGCGCAACGAGGAACAGGCTAACGCCGAGAACCGCCCCGGACGCAACGACGCGGAGCTGGCCAGCCGGGCCCGGCTGGACGTGGCCCGGGAGCAGTCCCGGGAAGAGACCCGCGGCCGACCCGAATCCGCACGCAATGCCGAGACCCGCGAACGCTCGGACGACGACACCGTCCTGACCCGCGAGCAGATCCAGCAGCTGCGGGATCGCCTGGAGGCCCGACTGGCCACCGAGACCCCCGGTGCCACCCTGCGCAGCGTGGAAGTGGCCATCTGAGCCGTTCTTCAGCGCGCGACCTGATTCCACACATAACAAGGGGCGACCAGACGGTCGCCCCTTGTGCGTTTGGGCCGGCTTCGGAAAGCCGCGCAGTCGGCCTGAAGGCCGACCCACGCCCGCCCACCATCTCCCGTAGGTCGGCCTTCAGGCCGACTGCGATGCCCCCGTCACCCCTGACGCCTCACAGCGGCCAGACGATCAGAAGCATGGGCACCGCCACCGCCACCACCAGTACCTCCAGCGGCAGGCCCAACCGCCAGTAATCCCCGAAACGCAGGCCGCCCGGTCCCAGGATGAGGGTGTTGTTCTGATGGCCGATAGGGGTGAGGAAGGCGCAGGAGGCACCCACCGCCACGGCCATCAGGAAGGTATCCACGTTCACCCCCAGCTGGCCGGCGATGCCGATGGCGATGGGACACATGACTGCCGCCGTGGCGGCGTTGTTCATCAGGTCCGAGAGCATCATGGTCACCACCAGGATCAGCAGCAGCGCGACGATCACGTGGCCCTGGGCCAGGGTGTCCACCATGAACTGGGCGACCAGGCCGGCAAGCCCGGTGGCCTGCATGGCGCCGGCCACGGGGATCAGCGCCGCCAGCAGCACCACCACCGGCCAGTCCACCGACTGATAGACCTGACGCAGGGCGACGGTACGCACCAGCAGGGACAGCAGCACCCCGGCGGCAAAGGCCAGGGCGGCGGGCACGCCCAGGGTGGCCGCCGCCACCGCCATGCCCATGATGCCCGTGGCGAGGATCGCCTTGCGACGATCCGGGATGGTCAGCGCGCGCTCCGCCAGGGGCACGCAACCCGCGTTGGCGGCGAATTCCGAGATCGCTTCCGGCGAACCCTGCATGAGCAGCACGTCCCCCGCGCGCAGGGGCGTTGCCCGCAGGCGAGTGGCGGAACGCCGGCCCTGACGGGAGATGGCCAGCAGGTTGATGCCATAGCGGGTGCGCAACTGGATGTCACTGGGGGTCCGTCCGATCACCGAGGACTGGGGCAGGACGGCCAGTTCCACCAGGCCGATCTCGTCCTCCCTGGGTGCTTCCTCCTCGACCTCCTGGTCCTTACTGGCCTTGACCTCGTGCTTCGAGGTGCTGGCGATCTCGACCGCCTCCCCTTCGTCCTCCTCCGGCGCGACGGCCTCTTCCAGCTTGAGCCCCAGACTGCCCAGCACCCCCGCCAGGGCCTCGGCCTCGGCCTGGATCACCAGGATGTCGCCAGCATGGATCCTGCGGCCCGGATGGGGCGCCACCATGCGCACCTCGTGACGCACGAGGCTCACCACATGGGCATCCTGGTCCCTGAGTTTCTCGTCCACATCCCGCAGGCAGCGTCCGGCCAGCTCGCTGTCCTCGTGCACGCGCACCTCGGTGAGATAGGCCTCGGTCTCGAAACCTTCCGCACCCGGCTTGCGGGCCGGCACCAGGCGCCAGCCCACCAGGGCCACGAACAGCACGCCCAGGGCCGCCACCGCCAGGCCCACCGGGGTGAAATCGAACATGCCGAAGGGGCCCAGGCCCGCCTCGGCGCGAAATCCCGAGACGATCAGGTTGGGCGGCGTACCCACCAGGGTGATCATGCCGCCCAGGATGGTGCCGAAGGCCAGCGGCATGAGCACCCGTGCAGGCGCCACCTCCATGCGCGCGGCCACTTGCAGGGCCACCGGGATGAGCAGGGCGAGCGCGCCCACGTTGTTCATGAAACCGGACAGCAGGGCGCCGAGCCCCGTGAGCACGGCAATGGTGAGTGTCGGACCGGCGGCGCCGGGCATGACCCGGCGCACCAGCGCGTCTACGGCGCCGGAGGTCTGCAGCCCGTGGCTCAGGACCAGCACGCAGGCCACGGTGATCACCGCGGGGTGGGCAAAGCCGGAGAAGGCCTCGGCGGAAGGCACCAGGCCTAGGGCGACGCTCGCCAGCAGGGCCGCCACCGCAACCACGTCATGGCGCCAGCGTCCCCAGAGGAACAACACCAGGGTGGCGAGCAGCACCCCGGCCAGCAACCATTGATCCGTGCTCAAGGCTGTACCTCAGGCCCGAGAAGCGGCCGAGTGGATGGAACGGCTCAGGTACGGATGGTCACCAACACGGCGCAGGGCGAGCCCGAGACCACCTTCTGGGCCACGGAGCCCATGAACAACCGGCCCAGACCACTGCGGCCCAGGCTGCCGAGGACGATCAGGTCGGCACCGGTCTCCGCGGCCACCTCCAGAATGGCCTCGGCGGGCTTGCCTTCCAGCGTGCGTCCGTCGAAGGGGATACTGCCCGCAGCCTCCTGGGCACGGGCCACGGCGTCGTAGGCCTGGGCATGGACATCGTCGGCGGAGCCCGGCGCATAGACCGACACGGCGGTGAGCGGCAGTTGCAGACGGCTGGCCAGATCGACGGCGCCAGCCACCGCCGCATCGCCGAACTCGGACCCGTCGGTGGCCACGAGGATGCGCGCAGTCGGCAGGGTGGTGCCCGCGGGCAGCATCATGACGCTGCACCGGGCCTTTTCCATGAGACGGTTGATGGTCTGGCCCTTGAGCAGGCGGGCGAACTCGCTGCGCTCGTGACGGCCGAGCATGATCAGGCCGCAGCCGAGCTTCTGGGCCGTGGCGGCGATCTCGCCATAGGGGTCGCTGCTGGTGCGCACGTAGGTGTCGGCGCTCAGGCCCTGTGCCACGGCACGCTCCTTCAGGCCGTCGATATAGGCCTTGGCCTCGTCACCCGCCTCCGCCACCCAGCGGGGCATCTCAGCGGCCTGCTCGGGCGTGGTGACCACCACGCGCAGGATATGCAGACGCGCACCCACACGCGACGCCAGCTCCAGGGCAGCGGCCTCCGCGGCCTGGCTGTTTTCGGAGGCGTCGGTGGCCAGCAGGACGTCCTGCAACTGCCCCAGGGGGGATTGGGAATCGGTCATGTCACGCTCCTGACGGAATGATTGGGCGGATATTTGTTCTGTGCTCAGGATAGCCGATGACCCCCCGGGACGCATCACCCGGTCGAGATGGCAATGACCAGGGTCAATGCCAGCGCGCGTAACGGGCGGCGAGCGCCGCATCCCGCTGCACCCAGTGAAAAGCGTGGGGCATAAAAAAGCCCGGGGTTGAACAACACCCCGGGCAAGACCCACAGAAGGTCTCGGAGAAGACGGCTTCAGAAAGTCATGTTGCTAGAACCGATAGCGGGCCCCGGCCTCGAAGCTCCGTTCGGGACCGACGTAGATACCCTGGCGCAGTCCACCGATGTAGCGTTCATCGGTGAGGTTCTTCACGGCACCGAAGACGCTGAGACGGGCGTTCACGTCGTACATGCCGGTCAGGTCGAAGGTGTAGTAACTCGGCATGCGGCCACCCCAGACTCCGGTCTGCACGAAGTCGACCGAGTTCTGTCCATCTCCGTACTGCTCGCTCACATAGTTACCGGACAGGGCCGTCTTGAGCGGGCCGGAGATGTAGCCCACGCTGAGATTGGCAACCAGTTCGGGGGAGTACGGGAGCCGATTACCCTTGTCGATGCCGTTGCCCCTGTCCTCGCGGTATTCCGAGGTTGGGATGTAGGTCAGGTTGGCATCCACGAACACCCCGTTGGCCCAGTCATAGCCCAGCATGAACTCCAGCCCCCGGTGCAGGGTGCTGCCGGCGTTGGCATTCGCCAGATCACCACTGACCGCCGGGGTGACCTGATTGCTGAAATCCATCTGGAAGGCGGTCATCTCATACCGCAGATTGCCCTGACGTCCTCGCACACCCACTTCCACGTTGGTCGACCGCTCGGCATCCAGCTTCTGGTCCACGCCCGTGACGATCGACTGGTTATTGAGCGGCGGCGCAAACGCCCTGTAGATGCCGCCATAGAACTGGACCTGGGGATTCAACTGAAACGTGGCGCCGACTCCGGGCAGCAACTCGGTATTGCTGGACTTGCCGTCATTGGCGTTATTCACCCGGTCATCGCGACGCTGCTCATAGGTCTCGACCCGCAGACCCGGCGTGATGGCCAGACGGTCGTTGACAAAGAAGCGGTTCTCGGCAAACACGGCCAGACTCTGGGCCGTCTGTTTTTCATTGCGGTCGACAAGCCCGTGCCGGGGCTGCTCACGGGTGGCCCTCACCCTCGTATCGATCATGCTCTCGTCCATGTAACGCAGACCAATCTCCGCTTCATTGCGCATGCCGAAGCCTCCATGATCCACTCGCAGACGGGAGTCCATGCCCACCCGTTCGAATGCACGGTTGTTGCCGGTCACCGAATCGCTGTAGTTCCACTGGGTCAGACCATCGATCACCGTGGTGGGACTGCCGCCCACCAGGTCGAAGCGCCAGTAATCGCGATACATCTGGCTCCAGTAGAGGACCGTGTTCAGGCGTGCGGCATCGCTGATCTGCCATTCGTGGTTGACGTCGAAGGCCTGGCGTTCCGTCAGGAAGTAGTCATCGGGGGCCGGGTTGAACTTCGCCCCCGCCTCATAGGCATCAGGAAACAGGCCCCGGTAGGAGATGTTGGCGTCGTTGTTGTAATGGCTGAACTTGACGCCGATCCACTGATCCTCGCCGACGGCCATGCCGCCCTTGACCATGACATCGGACATCCTGTAACCCTTGTCCATGAAGCCATCGCTTTCGGCCCACGTGACCACGGCGCCGATGATCGCGTCACCCGAGGGTGCGCTGCCGCCGAGTTCCACGGTGGATTCACGCAGGTTGTGCGAACCGACACGACCGCTGACCACCACGCCGTCCTCGGGCGTCTTGGTCAGGTAATTGATCACGCCACCGACGGTATTCGGACCGTAACGCACTGCCGCAGGCCCCTTGAGCACCTCGACCCCCTCCATGCGCTGGATGCGCGGGTTAAAGTAGCGCCCGTTGCCAACGAACAGACCGGGAGCCACCGGCACACCATCCTCGAGAATCAGCGTCTTGTAATCCGACGCGCTCAGGCCGCGGATGCCGATGTTGGCGACCACCGCGGACTCCTCCTCCCGCTTGATATGAACACCGGGCACGTGCCGCAGTGCATCCTCGGTGGATAGCGGTTGCCAGAGTTCCAGGTCCTCCTCGGTGACCACGACCACGGCACCCGGCTGGCGGGCTTTGTCCTCCTCTGCCGAGCCGACCACCTCGATCCTGGGCAGCAGCTGGCCTTCCGCCATGGTGGTTGCGGGCAGTAGCACCAGCGTGCCCAGGGCAGCTGCGACGGCGCAGGGCAGGCTGCGCAGTGAAAACAGGGCGCCCGGATCCGGGCGTCTCGACGGACAGGTACTCGCGGACATGTGCATGTCTCCTTCAATAGGTCGTTCAGAGGAATGGCTGGCTGAAGACCCCGGGAGACTGCCTGGAGGACAGAGGGACTTTCTGGCTGGCTGTTTGGATATCATCAACGGCTGCCGGTAGCGGCACCGCTGTCGGTCATTTGGTCAGGATGAGCTTCCCCTGCCGGGTCACGCGCAACACGTAGCGCTCACCCCCATGGTCGATCTGCAGGCGCCGCTGACGACCCAGCAGTACATGGCTGGACACCACGCGCGCGGGACTCCCTGCAAGGGATTCTCCGGTTTCACGCCCAGGTGTGATCTGCGCGTCCTGATTTTCGGATTTCATGGCGTCACTCTCCTTCCGGCTGGGTGATGAAGCCGATGCGCACCACACCCGCCGAGCGTGCCCGCGTGAGCACCCAGGCCACCCGCTCATAGGGGGTCTCCTGGTCGGCACGCAGGTGCAGTTCCATGTCCGAATGCTCCGCCGCCGCCCGGGCCAGGCGGATTTCCAGACGCTCCGCGGCAACGGGGTCGTTGTTCCAGTACAGTCCGCCTTGGGCGTCTATGCTCAGAGTCACGGTCTCGGGCCTGAGCTGATTCACCTCGTGGCTGGCCTTGGGCAGGTCCACCTTGACCGCATGGGTGATCACCGGCGCAGTGATGATGAAGATCACCAGCAGCACCAGCATGATGTCCACCAGGGGGATCACGTTGATCTCCGCCATCTCGCCCGCACCGTCCTGACTGAAGCCGCCGAAGGCCATCAGGCGGACTCCGCCACGGCCTGAGAGCCGTTCATGTCCGGCTGCTTGATGATGCCCGTGGCCACGGCGGCGCCGGTGGTCAGGTAGGCATGCAGGTCGTGGGCGAAGGCATCCATCTCCTGGGCCAGGCTGCGGTTGAAGCGATGGCTGGCGTTGTAGGCCAGCACTGCCGGGATGGCCGCCGCCAGACCCGCTGCCGTGGCCACCAGGGCCTCGCCCAGGGGGCCTGCCACCACTTCCATGGAGGCATTACCTGCGGCAGCGATATCCATCAGGGCGTGATAGATGCCCCACACGGTACCGAACAACCCCACAAAGGGCGCCGTGCTGCCCACGGACGCGAGCACCGTCAAACCGCTCTGCTGACGCGCCTGTTCACGGCCCAGGGCGTTGCGGATGGTGCGCACCAGAAATTCGTCGCTGCTGCAGGCGTCTCCCAGTCTCTGCGGATCCCGGCTGCGGTAATGCTTGAGTCCGCGGATGCCTGCCCGCGCGATGGCCGCCAGGGGAGAGCCGGACTGTTCCGCCCGTGCCAGGGCCTGGGCATCACCTCGGGCATCCCAGAACGCCTGCTGAAAGGCACGATTGTCCCGGCGTATGCGCAGCGCCGTGACCGTCCTGCCGAAGATCAGGGCCCAGGTGGCCACGGACATCAGCAGCAGGATCAGGAACACCCCGATCAGCACCCAGTCCCCCTGCTCGAACACCAATCCAATATCCATCTCAACCCTCCAGTCTGAATACGATGGGCACCACCACCCAGGCCTCCACCGGGTGTGTCCCCTGTCTGGCCGGCGCGAAACGCCAGCCCTGCACCGCCGCCTGCGCCGCCTGATCCAGCCGGCTCGATCCGCTGGAACCGGCGACCACCACTTCGGCCGGCCGACCGTCCGCCGTCACCCGCACCCTCAGCGTCACCTCGCCCTCTTCCCGCAGGCGCCGCGACAGGCGCGGGTAGGCCGGCGGCGGGTTGTCCAGGTAGTCGGCCTGATAGTCCGGCGCACGCACCGCCGTCTGGGCATCGCCCGGTTCGGCCTGGAGTGCCTCGTCGGTCTGCTGGTTCGCCTGTGGCCCGGACTCCGCCTGCGCCATTTCCCGCGTCGACTCGGGCTCGGGTTCGGGCTCGGGTTCGGGCTCGGGTTCGGGCTCGGGTTCGGGTTCGGGTTCGGGTTCGGGTTCGGGTTCGGGTTCGGGCTCGGGTTCGGGTTCGGGCTCGGGCTCGGGTTCCGGTTCCGGTTCCGGTTCCGGTTCCGGTTCCGGTTCCGGTTCCGGTTCCGGTTCCACGGGACGATCGCCTTCAGCAGACATCACCGCCAACGGCTCAGGCTCTGGCCTTGGCGGCGTCTCTGGTTGCGGCTGAACATCCGGTTCCAGCCTCGCCGGGGCCGCGGCCTGTACCAGGGCCACCTGCACCACCGGGGCGGCCTCGAAGACCTCGGCGGGTCGCTCCCTGAGCATCCAGGCCAGGGCGCCACCGTGCAGTAGTACGCTGATGGACACGCCCCAGGCCAGCCAACGACCGCCACGACCAACGGACTGAGGACCCGGAGACACTGGCTGGCTGATGGCTGGCTCAAACACGAACGCGAGTATGAATACGAATCGTTCTCATTGTCAATAAAGACCTGGTCACAAACCAGTCTCTCGCGGAGGCGCAGGGTCACTGGGGAACCCCAAAAAGGCCCTCACGCCTAGGCGCAAAGACACCCCATGAAACACGTTCTTTGCCAGATCCAGGCCCACCGTAATCCTCTCGGATACGGCCTCCCCCTTCTTCATTCGATGGTTGTTAACGCCTCCCTCGCGGCACTTCAGATGCCGAGCCAGAAGAGGCAGGAGAGCATCTCATCGCCAAGAAAAGCTTTTGAAACTGTTGAATCTTTCTTCGCGTCATTGCGTCTTTGCGTCTTTGAGAGAAATCAGATTTCGATCTTCCCAGCGCCTCCGCGAGAGAATGGTTTTGGGTTCAGCGGGAAACCGCGGTGTGCCACCCAACCTGATCCTGACGACACAAAAAAGCCCGGTCCGAAGACCGGGCTTTCCGGGGTACATGGAACGGTCAGTCAGTTAGAGCCGCGACAGGATCAGGCTGTTCAGGCGACGCACGAAACCGGCAGGATCTTCCAGCTGGGCACCCTCGGCCAGCAGGGCCTGGTTGAACAGGATCTCGGCCCACTCGCCCAGCTGGGCCTCGTCCACGTCCTTGAGCTTCTGGATCAGGGCGTGGCCCGGGTTGATCTCAAGCACCGGCTTGGTGGACGGCAGTTTCTGGCCCGCCTGGCGCAGCAGCTGCTGCATGTACAGGGCCATGTCGTGCTCGTTGAGCACGATGCAGGCAGGCGAATCCGTCAGGCGATGGGAGACGCGCACGTCCTCCACCTTCTCGCCCAGGGCGGCCTTGAGCCTGGCAACCACGTCGCCGGCCTCCTTCTCCGCGCTCTCGGCGGCCTGCTTGTCCGCCTCGCTCTCCAGCTCGCCCAGGTCCAGGGCACCCTTGGACACGGACTTGAAGGGCTTGCCGTCGAACTCGGTGAGATGGCTCATGAGCCACTCATCCACCCGGTCGGAGAGCAGCAGCACCTCCACCCCGTGTTTGCGGAACACCTCCAGGTGCGGGCTGTGGGCGGCGGCGGCGTGGCTGTCGGCGGTGATGTAGTAGATGGCCTTCTGGCCTTCCTTCATGCGCCCGATGTAATCGGCGAGCGACACGTTCTGGGTGGCCTCGCCCGTGTGGGTGGAGGCAAAGCGCAGCAGGCCGGCGACCTGCGCCCGGTTGGCGTAGTCCTCGGCGGGGCCTTCCTTCATCACCTGTCCGAAGGCGGACCAGAAGGCCTGGTAGTCCTCGGGCTTGTCCTTGGCCAGTTCCTCCAGCAGGCCCAGCACCTTCTTCACGGAACCGGCACGCATGCCGTCGATCAACCGGTTGTTCTGCAGGATCTCGCGGGAGACGTTGAGCGGCAGGTCGCTGGAATCCACCACGCCGCGCACGAAGCGCAGATAGGCGGGCATGAGCTGCTCGGCGTCGTCCATGATGAACACCCGGCGCACGTAGAGCTTGATGCCATGGCGACGGTCCCGGTCCCAGAGATCGAAGGGCGCACGCTTGGGGATGTACAGCAGCGTGGTGTACTCCTGGCGGCCCTCCACCCGGTTGTGGGTCCAGGCGAGCGGGTCCTCGAAGTCGTGGGCCACGTGTTTGTAGAACTCGCGGTATTCCTCGTCCTTGATCTCGTTGCGCGAACGGGCCCACAGGGCGTTGGCCTTGTTCACCGTCTCCCATTCATCGCCCGGCTCGCCCTTGTCATCGAAGGCACGCATGTGGATGGGCAGGGGGATGTGGTCGGAGTAGCGGGTGATGATGTGGCGCAGGCGGTAGCCGTCCAGGAACTCGTCCTCGTCGGCCTTCAGATGCAGCACGATCTCGGTGCCGCGATGGGGCGCCTCCACGGTCTCGATGCTGTACTCGCCGGTGCCCTCGGAGACCCAGCGCACGCCGTGCTCAGGCCCCATGCCGGCACGCCGGGTGGTCAGCTCCACCCGCTCGGCGACGATGAACGCGGAGTAGAAGCCCACGCCGAACTGGCCGATCAGGTGGGCGTCCTTGGCCTGGTCGCCGGTGAGCCGGGAGAAGAACTCCTTGGTGCCGGACTTGGCGATGGTGCCGATGTTCTCGATCACCTCCTCCCGGCTCATGCCGATGCCGTTGTCGCGGATGGTGACGGTGCGCGCGGCCTTGTCGAACTCCACCTGGATCTCAAGCTCGCCCTGCCCTTCCAGCAGGGCGTCGTCGGCGAGGGCCTCGAAGCGCAGCTTGTCGCAGGCATCCGCCGCGTTGGAGACCAGTTCGCGCAGGAAGATCTCCTTGTTGGAATACAGGGCATGAATCATGAGGTGCAGCAGCTGGCTCACCTCGGTCTGGAAGCTCAGCGTTTCCTTGTGACCGGCGACGGACATGGGACCTCCCTTGGATCAGGCAGATTGAAAATGGACGCCATCCCGCGAATCTGTGGCGGGTCAGCGCACGAAGCTGTATTCAACAAATGGGGTCTTGGCGGGGGATTTCAAGCGTCGGGGATGGCCCAGTGCAGGCGGCTGCCACCGGCGCCGCCCGGCGCGAGGCAGTCGACCAGCCAGGGCTGCAGGTTCGCCAGGGCCTCGTGGAGCCGCCAGGGCGGGTTGAGGATGCAGAGCCCCGAACCGTTCAGGCCCGCCGGGGTGTCCAGGGGCGCGGTCCACAACTCCGCCACCAGCATGGGGCCGGGCCGGGCCGCCTCAAGCTCACGCAGCATGGCCTGGTGCCGGCCGGCCGCGAGCAGCGGATACCAGAGCAGGTACACCCCGGAAGGCCAGCGCCTGGCCGCGGCCGTCAGGGCCCGGGCCGCCGCCTGATATTCCTCGTCACGCTCATAGGGTGGATCCACCAGCACCAGGCCACGCCGCTCCGCCGGCGGCAGCAGGGCGCCCAGCAGTTCCCAGCCGTCGCGCCGGTGCACCGCCACCTGGTCATCCCGGGCGAAGAAGCCCCTGAGGGACTCCCAGGCCGCCGGGTGCAGTTCGCCGAGCACCAGGCGATCGCCGGGACGCAACAGGCCTCGGGCGATGGCGGGCGAGCCGGGATAGGCGCGCTCGCCATGGCTTGCGCGGAAGGCTTCGAGCAGCTGCAGGAACGGGGCGATGGCCTCGGGCGCGCCGGGGCACCCCATGAGCCGCCCGACCCCCTCGCGCCACTCGCCGGTCTTCTCGGCCCACTGGCTCGCCAGGTCGTAACCGGCATCGCCGGCGTGGGTGTCCAGCACGCAGAAGGGCTTGGCCTTGGCGGTCAGCGCCTGGACGATCCAGGCCAGCACCGCGTGCTTGTGCACGTCGGCGAAATTGCCCGCGTGAAAACCGTGTCGGTAGCTCAGCATGGGGATCAGCGCGGGGCCGCGGGACGGACGGGATCGGCCGGGGCCTCGCGCAAGGTATCGGTGCGATTGACCGGGGAATCCGGGTGCAGCAGGTAGGCGGCGATATCCAGGATCTGCTCCGGCGTCAGAAAGCCGTTATGGCCGAAGCGCGGCATGGCGGAACAGGGCATCTGGGACTGGGGGTTGTAGATGCGCTCATAGAGATGGCGCAGGGACTCGGGATCGAGGCCCCGGCCGATGCCGTAACCGGCCAGGGATGGCCCCAGGGTGCCGCCGGCATCGTCCCGGGGTTCGAGCATGTGGCAGGCCTGGCAGTTGCCGCCATTGGCACGGCCCGGGTCATCGGGACGCCGCGCGCCCACCCGGCCACCGTAGCCGCTGCGGGCCAGCTCCGCCCCCATCACCGGATCACCCGGCCTGAGCCCGCCCTCGGGATAACGGATGCGCGCCCGTTCCCGATTCAGGATCTCCTCGCTCAGGGCGGGACCGGGCTGGTTGCGCGCGCGGCTGCAATCCAGCTGCGTATCATCCTGCACCAGGCGGCGGGCCTCCTGGCCGGAGAGATCGCCCCAGCTGTCGCGGATCACCGCCTCCACCTGACGCTCCAGTGCGCTCAGCCCGCGCGCCTGTGTCGTCGCGGACAAGCCGGCCAGCAGGATCAGCAGGATCAGGGCTGCGATGCCCAGGGCACGCTCAGCGGCGAATGCTGGGCACATCGATCACCCCTCCCCTGCCCTGCTCGGTGAGATACAGGATCAGCGCCACGGTGGCATCGGAGACATACTCCACATCGGGGAGGCGCATCTGCCAGTGGCAGTCCCACAGACGGTGCTGGAGCGTGCGTACCGTGCCCTGGGACACCCGGTAGGTGGGCCAGCTGCCCATCACCTCGCGCACCTGCACGGGGTTGCTGATGTTCATCAGGGTCTGCAGGCGGATGCGCCGGGACTCCCGGCTGTGACAGGTGGCGCAGGACATGTCCAGCGGTCCGCTGCGACGATGGAACAGGGCCTCGCCGATGCGATACAGCTCCAGTTCCCGGGGATGTTCCAGCTGCACGGCCAGCGGCATACCGTTAGAGCGGGAGGCCACGTACACCGCCAGGGCCTCCATGTCCGACTCCCGCTCGCCGGTGGAGAAGGCATCCTGGAGCAGTTGCGCCCGGTCAAAGCCCTGCAGGTTCACAATGCAGTGCACCAGCCGGGACTCCAGGTCCTGCACCCGGCCCGCGTCCTCGAAATAGCGCGGCAGGGCGGCATAGGCGCCATCCAGCACACCAGCGCCCAGGCCCAGGTCACATGCCTCCAGGGAGACGGCATTGGGGCCGCGGGGGGCATGAAACAGCTGCTGCCCCCGTGCCACCCACAATTCCCCGGGATTGCCCTCCCGCAGCATGCGCCGGTACTCGGCGATGCTGTCGGCGCCTTCCTCGGGCACCGGGGCAGGCTGGGCCAGGACAGGTCCCGCACCGAGGCAGGCGAGAAGGATTGGCAACAACAATACGCGCATGCCGCCATTTTAGTGTCGTGCACGGCAAATATCTTGTCTTTGAATGCGCATCAGCAGACACATAGGGCGGGCCGTGCCCGCCGTCAGCCGCAGGCTCCCGATCAGCAGGCCGCCCCATGCGCAAGCGCGGCAGGCCTGGAGGTCACGCACATCGCGACAGGTAGGCGACGAGGCACACACCGTCACCGTCGCTCTAGACCACATCTGCTGACAAAAGAAAACCGCCGGCGCATGTATCAAAGCACCGGCGGCTCATCAATGCGGCGCATCCCTGCGCAACGATCGTCCTGTTATTTGTTGACCGGGGAATCCGGGTGCAGCAGGTAGGCCATGATGTCGGCAATGGCCTGTTCATTGAGCACGCCCTTGTAGCCCATGCGCGGCATGTTGGTGCAGGGGAAATAGGCGTGGGGGTTGTAGATCATCTCGTAGATGAAACGACGCGTGGCCTCGCTGTCACCGCGGCTCTTGCCATAACCGGTCAGGCTCGGCCCCAGGGAGCCACCGGTACGCTGGGGTGAGAGGGCATGACAGTTGTAGCAGGCGCCGTCCGCTGCACGCCGGCTGTGGTCGTCGGACTGATCCGCGAGGCGGAAGCCGAAACCACCCCAGGCGAGGTTGCCGCCCCGCTGCCAGTCACCCAGCTGGATACCACCTTCCGGATACTTCATCGAGGCCCTCGCCTCGGCAATGATCCGGCCTGCCTGTTCGGGGCTGGGCTGGTTGCGGGTCTGGGAGCACAGCATCTGCAGGTCATCCTGCATCATGCGCTCCCGGGCGGTCGTCCCCTCCTGGGTGGGCATGTCCAGGCGGAAGCTGTTGGACTCGAAGATCAGGTACTCGCCCAGTTCCTTGGCGCTCATCTTCGTGTAGTCGACCTTGCCGGATGCATCCGCCTTGCCGGACTCGGGTCCGGCACAGGCAGTGACCAGCAGCATCAGCGTGATCGCGGCTAGCACGGCCGCAAAGCGGGTCTTGTTCAGGGTCATCATCTCAAGTCTCCAGTCTGCGTCGGGATCAGCGCTTCATGTCAGGCAGGATTGCCGGCTGGCCGCGCGCGAGATCGGTCCAGTAAGAGATCAGCGCGATGGTGGCATCGGAACCGCCGATGGGCACCGCGTGACGCATCTGCCAGTAGCACTCGCGCACCCGGTGCTGGCTGCTGCGCACGTGGTCGTGGCCCACGCGGAAGGCAGGCCAGGAGACTGCCTTGGTCCACTCCTCTGGCATGCTGGAGTTAGGCAGCACCGAGGCGCGCACGCGCTTGCCGGTCTGGGTGTGGCAGGTGGCGCAGTTGAAGTCCATGGTGCCGCTGCGGCGGAAGAAGATGTACTCACCGGCATCGCGCATGGCCTTCTCCAGCGGATGCTTCATGGGCGGATTCCAGGGCATGCCGCTCGACTGGGCAGCAATGTAGGTCTGCAGCTTCATGTGGTCCGAGTTGGAACCGTCACGCACCCGCACCGCTGGGTCATCCGCGGCAAAGCCCTGGATGGTCATCATGCAATGCACCAGGCGGGTCTCCAGGTCCATGACACGCCCGGTATCGGCGAAGTAGCGGGGCAGTTCGGTGTAGGCGCCCGCCAGCACGCCGGGGCCCTTGCCGAAATCGCAGCTTTCAAGGGAGACGTTGTTGGGCCCCCTCGGCGTGTGGAACAGGGCCTTGCCATCCTCCATGGTCCACAGGGCGGGATTGTCCGCCATCATCATCAGGTTCTGTTCGCTCTGGGTCAGGTAGGCTGAATCCACCTTGCCTATCAACGCCTCGAGCACCAGCACGGGATCCTTCGCCGGTTGCGCATGGGCCGCGACGCCGATCGCCAGGGCCACGGGCAAGGCCAGCAACACTTTCTTCATCATGGAAAAACCTCCACCACAACGGTGACTTCGGTTAAGGGGGATGATGTGCACCGCACAAGTTCCCGGTCCCTGGGACGGGCCGGGGCTCGTTGAGGCAGAACGGGGGGACAGCACTGTCGGGGCTACCACAGTCGTCACACCACCGACAGAAAACCACGTCCTGCCGACGGAGCAACCGCAGCACGAGCCTCGAACTGAAGCGAGGACCGGTTACAGCGGTGGCATCAATATGCGCCAACGCCGGATCTTGTCAACAAGAATAAGTGTTCGATTAATTACTTATTTTTCACGTCCAGTACAGAGACACAGAAACGAAAAAGGCCACCGGCTGACGCCGGTGGCCTCAAGGCTTCGCTGAACGCCGAAGCGACAGCTAGAACATCAGACGCTTACTTGTTGACCGGGGAAGCCGGGTCAAGCACGTAAGCCATGATGTCGGCAATCGCCTGCTGGCTCAGCAGCCCGTTGGCACCCATGCGGGGCATGCTGGTGCAGGGGAAGTAGGCATGAGCGTTATAGATGATCTCGTAGACAAAACGACGGGTGGCGTCGTTGTTGCCACGGCTCTTGCCATAGCCGGTCAGGCTGGGGCCCAGGTTACCGCCGACACGGTCGGTGGCCATCTGGTGGCAGTTGTAGCAGTTGCCGCCGACTTCACGGTTGCTGTGGTCGTCGTTGTTATGACCCACGCGGAAGCCGAAACCGGACCAGGCCAGTTCACGGCCCTTGCGCCAGTCACCCAGCTGAATGCCGCCTTCGGGGTAGACGATGGAGGCACGGGCATCGGCGATGATCTGGCCGGCCTGCTCCGGGGAGGGCTGGTTACGGGTCTCGGAGCAGATCTTCTGCAGGTTGTCCTGCGTCTGACGCTCACGCACCGTGGTGCCTTCCTGGGTGGGCTGATCCAGACGGAAGCCGCCGGCCTCGAAGATGAGGTATTCGGCCAGTTCCGCAGAGCTCATCTTGGTGTAGTCAGGCTTGGCCGCCGTGGCGGTGTCAGCCGTATCGGTGGCGGCGCAGCCAACGATCAGCAGGGCCGCAAGGGCGGCGGCACCGGCCGCAAGGGTGGTTTTCTTGATCAACATCATTTTCTATCTCCTGTTGCGTCCGGGATCAGCGCTTCATGTCGGGCAGGATGGCCGGCTGGCCACGCGCGAGATCGGTCCAGTAGGAAATCAACGCGATGGAGGCGTCGGAGCCGGCCACGATCTGGCCCTGACGCATCTGCCAGTAGCAGCCGCGCACACGGTGCTGGGAGCTGCGCACATGGTCATGACCCACGCGGAAGGCGGGCCAGGAAATCGCCTTGGTCCACTCCTGCGGCACGTTGGCGTTGGGCAGTACGGAGGCGCGGATGCGCTTGCCGGACTGGCTGTGGCAGGTGGCGCAGTTCATGTCCAGAGCACCAGCACGACGGAAGAACATCTGCTCACCGGCGTCACGCAGGGCCTTCTCCAGCGGATGGCTCAGGGGCGGATTCCAGGGCATGCCGTTGGAGTAGCTGGCGATGTAGGTCTGCAACTGCATGTGGTCGGAAGTGTTGTTGTGACGCGCGCGCACGGCCGGGTCATCGGCGGCGAAACCCTGGATGGTGCGCATGCAATGTACCAGGCGAGTTTCCAGATCCATCACGCGGCCGGTGTCGGCGAAGTAACGGGGCAGTTCGGCGTAAGCGCCTTCCAGAACGCCAGGACCCTTGCCGAAATCGCAGGTTTCCAGGGAGACGTTGTTGGGACCGCGAGGCGTGTGGAACAACGCCCTGCCATCCTCGGCGATCCACAGGGCGGGGTTGTCCGGCATCATCATCAGGTTCTGCTCACTCTGAGTCAGGTAAGCGGAATCGATGGAATTGATCAACCCCTGAAGAACATCCTCCGGGTTCTTCGCGTGAGCCGAGACCCCGACGGTCAGGGCCAGAGGCAGCGCCAGCAAGGCTTTCTTAAACATGGAAACCTCCATCTATAGATTCACTTCGTTCGCGGCAGGGATGACCATCCCAAGACAACCTGTCGGGTCCAGACATGCTTTCCATGATGATCTTGAAACGAACAGGAGACCTGGATTGGCCGTGCCACAGTTTTTTATTTGACGAAAACAACGTTGGAGTGACGGCCTAAGATGCGGACCACTCGCTGCATGGCGTGGGCGCCACCGCGAACACAGCCCAGACTACTTGCATACCAACCTCCCAAGACTTTCTGTTTTCTTATCTGCAGTCATGAGCGAGCCCTCTCCCGATACATCCTGCTCATGACTGGGCTATAGCCTGATAAAGCACTGGGGCAATGTCAAGAAACAGAAAAACAACAGCATTTTCTAATATAGCGTGAACCCGTGTTAGAACGCGGCACTACGACTGCAGTGATGCAGCAGATCCCGAATTTATTCGCAGTCAGATGGAATTCATTGCGCACGCGGTGAATCCAGAATCACGCATCACGCGCCTCGTGGCGCAGCAACCAGGCCTTGATGCCCACATCCGCGCCCCGCGTACTGCCTCCGTAACCGCCCAGTCCGCCACCCGCGGGCACGACACGATGACAGGGCACCACGATGATGACCGGATTGCGCGCGCAGGCGCCGCCCACGGCGCGCGCACCACTGGCAAGCGCGTGGGCGATCTCGCCGTAGCTGCGTGTTTCACCGCAAGGGATTTCAAGCAAGGCCGACCAGACCCGGCGTTGAAAGGGCGTGCCCTGCTCGGCCAGCGGCAGATCAAAACGAAACGCGGGATCGTCGAAGTAACAACGAAGCTGACGCGCCACTTCCGCGGACAAGTCATGACGCGGCGCACAAAGCGGTGTCGTGTCGGAAAGATAGTCGATGGCGCTCAGCAGCTTGCCGCCATCGCAACGAATGCCCAGACGCCCGACGGGCGTCTGGATCACGGCATCATGGTCCATGGTGATCTCCCAGCCAACCTGCTAGCCCGCATATCTCACCGGGATCGCGGGAGCAGGCGAAGGATTCGTGCCCGTAGGCGCCGCTCTGGAACGAAACCCATAGCAATAGCTATGGGTTGAGTGAAGAGCAAGCCTACGGGCGCGAAGACGAGCCTGAACCGCGATAGGACTCCGGCGGGAACAGACTGTCATGCTGAGGTCGGCGACCATTTCGACGTATTTGACTGATGTGTCAACCTGTTGCGCGCCAGCCGGTGTCCGACCGGTGAGATATGCGGGCTAGAGCTTGAACTGGGATACCAGCCCGCGCAACTCGGCGGAAAGACGGGACAGATCCTGGGTGGCCGTGGCCACCTGGCCAGCGGCACGGGCATTGACCTCGGCCACGTCGCTGATGTTGACCACGTTGCGGTTCATCTCCTCGGCCACCTGGGTCTGTTCCCGGGATGCCACGGCGATCTGGGTGTTCATCTCGTTGATGGTCTTGACCGCCCCGGTGATAGTGCCCAGGGACGTCTTTGCACCGTTGGCGGCCTCGACCGTGGCGTGGGCGCGCTTGCGCCCGGACTCCATCACCTCGACTGCCTTGCGGGAGGCGGCCTGCAGGCGCTCGATCATCTGCTGGATCTCGCGGGTGGACTCCTGGGTCCGTGAGGCCAGCGTGCGCACCTCATCGGCCACCACCGCAAAGCCACGGCCCTGCTCACCGGCGCGCGCCGCCTCGATGGCCGCGTTGAGCGCCAGCAGGTTGGTCTGCTCGGCGATGCCGCGGATCACGTCCATCACCGAGTCGATCTTCTCCGCGTCCTGACCGAGGCTGTCGATCACACCGGCGGCGTTCTCCACCTCATGGGCCAGATCGGTGATCGAGGCGATGGCCTCGTTGACGATGCGCTCGCCGTCCTGCGCGGCCCGATCAGCGGAATGCGTGGCATCGGCCGCAGCACCGGCGCTGCCGGCCACCTCCTGGGAGGTGCTGAACATCTCGTTCATGGCGGTGGCGACCCGGTCAGTCTCGTTACGCTGACGCTCCACGCCCTCGTTGGTCTCGGCACAGATCACCGACATCTGTTCGGCCGCACTGGAGAGCTGGGAGACCGCATCGGTGACCTGGCCCATGGCGTTGCGAATCTTGGCCACGAACTGGTTGAAGGCACGCGCCAGCGCGGACAGCTCGGGGCCACCCTGTTCCTTGAGGGTACGTGTCAGGTCGCCCTCGCCCTGGGCGATGTCTTCCATGGCGACGATGGCCTGGCGCAGGGGACGCACGATGGCGCCGGCCAGCACGATGGCCGCCAGCACGCCGAGGGCCAGGCCGATGAGCAGGAAGGTGAGCATGACGCGCTGCGCCGTCTGACCCTGGTCCACCAGGGCCTCGCTGGTGACCTGGATGCGCCCTTCCAGACGCGACACCAGATCGTTGATGCGTTCCTTGCTCTGCAGCAGCAGCGGGCCCACCTGGGTACGGATCAGGTAGGCATCGCGATGGGACTGCTCACTGCCGTGCACGCGGAACAACTCGGCAAGACCTTCCTCCAGCTCGGCCTGAAGGCGTACCAGTTCCTCGAGGGCCATCTCCTGTTCGAAGTTGAGCAGGAAACCGCGCTCCTGGATCGATTGCAGCAGGCTGCGATTGCGATTGAGGTACAGCTGGGTATTCTCGCGGGAGGCGGTGTCACGAAAGGCGACGAATCCCCGGATGCCGGCCATGATGTTGCTCATGCCGTAACGCACCTCGTGGAAGTCGTTGAACAGCTCCCTGCGCGTCTCACTGAGATCCTCGCTCATCTCCGTGGCCGCCATCTGGGAGATGTTCTGCAGGTACTCCTGGGCAAACGGATTGAGCCGGACCGCGGAGATCTCCATGGCGGGCATGTTGAGGCTGAGATCGGTGGCCACCGCCACCATCTCGTCACGGTAGCCCATGAAGGACTCCGCCTCCGCGGCGATGGCAGTCACCAGCCGGTTGAGCTCCGGATCGGCCTGAACCAGGGGGGCGGAGACCAGTTGTGTCACCGATTCGCGCAGACGCCTGAGGTTCGCATCATAGGCGTCACGATGCACGTCCTCCTTGCTCATCAGGTAGAAGCCCAGGGAGGAGGCAGCGTTGTGCAGTGCGCTGTCCACCTCCATGGCGGCCAGGGTCACCGGCTGCACCTCGCCCACCATCTCGTCCACCATGACCCGGGTGGCCTGCAGGCCGCGCAGACCGATGAGGGAGACGATGAGCAGGATGGCAAGGACGAAGGCGAAACCGGCCAGCAGCTTGAAGCGGATGGACAACCTGGCGAGGGCATTGAACATGTCGAACTCCGGCGGTCATTCCCCCATGGTTTTTTGACGCCATCCGAGTGGATTCCGGCGCCGGGGGATCGTTAGTGTTCTGTCTATCTCATGCTATCGGCGGTGGGGCTGAAAATCTTTAATGTCGCAGGAACACCGGACCGGCGGTGCCATCCGGGGGCATGAACGCAGGCAAAGACCCGGTGCTTGATGTGGGACTCAGCGCAGGTCCAGCTGTTGCAGGCGCTGACGCAGCAGCACACGGCGTTCCGGCTCGCGGGTGACCCGGAGCAAGTCCAGGTACAGGGCACGGGCATCGGAGACATGCCCCGCCTCCGCCAGGGCCCCGGCAGCCTGGAACCGGGCGGTCATGCCCCAGGGGTCCCAGGGCCCGTCCCCCAGCCCTGCGGAACGCAGATACAGCCGGGCCGCCTCCTCGTGCTGTCCCAGGGCCTGGTGGGAATCCGCCTCCCAGTAGAGCACCTCCCGGGCCTGGCGGGCGTCGGTGAGCCGGGGCGCGACGGCCCGGAACAGGTGCACGGCGGCATCATGACGGCGCAGGGTCTGCAGATCGAACAGCACCTGAAGGAACCGGTCGGCCCGCTCGGCGTCGAACTGCCGCACCCCGGACAACAGGTCGTAGAGTGCGTCGATGCCCGCCTCCTCCTGCCCCCCCAGGATCAGCACCCGGGCACGGCGCAGGCCCCATTCGAAACCATCCACCCCTTCCGGCGGCCGGGACAGCCCCGCCATGAGACGGGAAGCGGTGTCCAGATCGCCCCGGTCCACGGCGTGCTCGGCCAGCAGGTGACGCACCGGGGCGGGCACGTCCTCTGAGGTCGGGAAGCGCCCGCCCTCCAGGTAGAGCACGTCCATCAGTTCGGCGCCGTCATCCCGATCGAGCAGGCTTTCACCCAGGCGCCGGTGGGCGGTGGCGCGACCCTCGGGATCGACGCCACGCACACCCACCACCGCAAACAGGGCCCTGGCCTGGATCCGCGACCGGCTGGCCAGGCTGTCCGCAAGGGTGAACCAGGCGTCGTCATCGCCGATCAGCAACTGGCGTTCATTGCCCAGGGATTCCCCGAGGTCCAGATAGGCCTGCCACAGGGCATCTGTGTCCAGGCGCAGCATCTGCTCCTCCCGGGGCAGTCGCCCCTGCACGGCGAAGGCCTGCTCCAGGGCCTCCACGCGCCGTGCCAGGTCCGTGGTCTCGGCGGCCGCCAGGGCGGCCACGGCCAGGTAACGGGCACGATCCGGGGCGGGCAGGTCCGCCGTCGCCGCCGCCTGGGTCATGCTCCGATGCAGATCCTCGGCGGGACGGCTGCCGGTACGCAGCAAGGCCAGCGCTCGCAGGGCGCGGGCCTCGTGGCCGGTTTCCCGCTCCAGGATGCGCGCCGCCTCCTCGCCCTGCCCCTGGTCCAGCAGCAGGCGGGCCTCCAGTTGCAGCGGGATCTGCGCCGCCTCGCCCCGATCCTGGCGCCAGCGGCGCAGGGTGGAGAGCGCATCGTCACCCAACCCGTCCTGCCAGTAGCTCTCCGCCAGCATGCCGCGCCAGGCATCCAGCCAGGCCTCGCTGACCGCATCCCCGGAGAACCAGATCAGGTCCCGCAGCACCGATCGGGCCGCCTCGCCACGCCCCAGGGACAGCAGGGCATGGGCCTCCCGGGTCCGGGCCCAGATGAGGAACTCCCGGGGCAGACCGGCCGGCAGGCGTGCGGCACGGTCCACCACCCCCTGCCAGCGCTGCTCCATGCCCAGAATCTCGAGACGCGCCCGCTCCCTGGCCATCCAGCGGTCCGGGTGGGTCAGGCGATCCGGGGGCTGGCGGTCCAGGGTGGCCAGGGCCAGATCGGCGGCCCCAAGACGGGCGAGCCCCATGGCCTCGTCGACGACCGGGTCGGCGTGGGCCAGGGGGGGCAGGATCATCAGGATCAGAAGCAGGAAATGGCGCGCCATGGAGTCAGGAGTCAGGAGTCAGGAGTCAGGAGTCAGGAGTCAGGAGTCAGGAGTCAGGAGTCAGGAGTCAGGAGTCAAAAGCATAACCCACAACGGATCACTGACCACGGACGGATCGCAAACCCTGCGGACAAAAAAAAACGCCCCGGTCGGGGCGTTTTTTTCATCGGCGGGCTCGGGATCAGCCGCGCTTGATGTCTTCCTTGATGCGGGCAGCCTTGCCGGTCAGGTCGCGCAGGTAGTAGAGCTTGGCGCGACGCACGGAACCGCGACGCTTGACCTGGATCTCGGCCACCGCCGGGCTGTAGGTCTGGAACACACGCTCCACACCCTCGCCGTGGGAGATCTTGCGCACGGTGAACGCGGAGTTCAGTCCGCGGTTGCGCTTGGCGATGACCACACCCTCGAAGGCCTGCAGGCGCTCGCGGTTGCCTTCCTTCACCTTGACCTGCACCACCACGGTGTCACCGGGGGTGAAGTCAGGCACTTCGCGGTTCATCTGTTCCGCTTCCAGCTGCTGAATGATCTTGCTCATGGTTTGACCCCTGTCAGTCACTGCTTGCTGCGATCCGCATCTGCGAGCTCGCGTCGATATTCATCCAGAAGGCGTTGATCCGCCTCGTCCAAAACCCTGTGTTCCAGCAGGTCCGGGCGCCTTTGCCAGGTCCGGCCCAGGGCCTGCTTGCGCCGCCAGCGCTCGATCTCGGCATGATGCCCGCCGAGCAGCACCTGCGGCACGCCGCGCCCCTCGTAGACCTCCGGGCGCGTGTAGTGCGGGCAGTCCAGCAGGCCCGTCATGAACGAGTCCTGCTGCGCCGAATCCTCGTCACCCAGCGCCCCCGGCAGCAGCCTTGCGCAGGCGTCGATCACCACCATGGCGGCCAGTTCGCCGCCGGAGAGGACATAGTCACCAATGGACCATTCCTCATCCACTTCCAGTTCCACCAGACGCTCGTCGATGCCCTCGTAGCGTCCGGCGATCAATATCAGCCGGGGCAGATCGGCCAGCCGCTGCACGGCGTCCTGGTCCAGTCTGCGTCCCTGGGGGCTCATATAGACCACCAGGGGTGGGACCGTGTCCGCCTGCCGGGCATCGTGGATGGCGCGCCGCAGGGGCTCCACCTTCATCACCATGCCGGGGCCGCCGCCATAGGGCCGGTCATCCACCGTGCGGTGCCGGTCCTCGGTGTAGTCCCTCGGGTTCCAGCAGTGCAGGTCCAGGATGCCCCGCTCCACCGCCCGTCCCGTGACCCCGCATCCCGAGACGCAGTTCACCAGATCCGGGAAGAGTGTCACCACGTCGATGCGCACGGGCCCAGTGTCCTGAGTTAGAGATTCGTTGCATTTCAGAGCCCCGCACAAGACCCAAGGCAAGGCGCGGGCCGCAGGCAATGGCAAGCCCTTGGCAAGGACCGCAACGCCGCATTGGGTCTTGTGCGGGGCTCCCTGCGGGCGGGCCTGTACGGGCGCTCGGCCGCGTTGCTCTCGCTCGAATGGGCCTGCCCGTCCTTCGCTCGTGCGCCTTGCCGTGCATCCCGTACAGGCCCGCTGAAATGTAACGAATCTCTGACTCAGGACACTAGAACTCCGGGTCCCAGTCCACCGTCAGGGTGCCGGCCTCCAGGTCCACGTCGCGGACGAACTCACCGCGTACGTAGGGGATCAACCGTTCCCGATCACCCTTGACCACGATCACGTCGTTGGCCCCGGTCTCGAAAAGACTGTCCACCACACCGAGCGACTCGCCCCCGGTGGTGACCACCTCGAGCCCCACCAGGTCGGCCCAGTAGTATTCGCCCTTCGGCAGTCGCGCCAGCTGTTCACGCCAGACGGCGATCTCCTGCCCCATCAGGGCCGCGGCCGCGTCGCGGTCATCGCAACCCTGGAATTTCATCACCACACCCTTGCCGTGGGCCTTGCCGCCCACCACCCGGGTTTCCCGCCACTGCCCCTCGTGTCCCAGCAGGACCGGGTTGTAGCGGACGATCTCTTCACGGGGCCGGGTCTCGGAAAACACCTTGACCCAGCCCTGAACGCCGTAAAGGCCGGTCACCCGGCCCAGCACGATGGAACGCCGTTCCATGCCGGCGTGCGCGGCGTCCAGGCCTGTTAGGCCTGGTTCTGCTTGCGGAAATCGGCCAGCAGCTTGCCCACGCGCTCGGAGGTCTGGGCGCCCTTGGACACCCAGTGCTCAATGCGCTCCTGATTCATGTGCAGGCGCACTTCCTGACCACGGGCCACGGGGTTGAAGTAACCCAGCTGCTCGATGTAGCCGCTGTCGCGGGGGCTACGGGAGTCGGTGACCACGATGTGGTAGAAGGGGGCCTTCTTGGCACCGCCACGGGCGAGTCGAATCGTTACCATCAGCTATACGCCTTAAATAATGTGTCTGCACGCAAACGGGAACCGGGGAAACAGCCCGAGCCCGGAGAAACGCGCAAATATACAGATTGGAGAGGCAAGATACAAGATCCAGGAGACAAGAGGGTTGTCATACTTGCCTCTTGTTTAAAACGGCAAACCGCCGCCGGGAAGCTTGCCCTTCATGGCCCGCATCAGCTTGCCCATGCCGCCCTTGGAGAACTGCTTCATGGCCTTGCTCATCTGCAGGTGCTGCTTGAGCAGGCGGTTGACGTCCTGGACCTGGGTGCCGGAGCCGGCGGCGATGCGGCGCTTGCGGGAACCCTTGATCAGGTCCGGGTGGCGGCGCTCGCCAGGGGTCATGGAATTGATGATGGCGATCATGCGCCCCAGCTCCTTGTCATTGACCTGCTTCTTGGCGGCCTCTGGAACCTGCCCCATGCCAGGCAGCTTGTCCATCAGGGAGGCCATGCCGCCCATCTTCTGCATCTGCCCCAGCTGCTCGCGCAGGTCCTCCAGGTTGAAACCCTTGCCGGTCTTGAGCTTCTTGGCCAGCTTGGCCGCCTTGTCCTGGTCCACCTGGCGGGTGGCCTCCTCCACCAGGCTGAGCACGTCGCCCATGCCCAGAATGCGCGAGGCGACGCGCTCCGGGTGGAAGGGCTCGAGCGCCCCGGTCTTCTCGCCCATGCCCAGGAACTTGATGGGCTTGCCGGTGATCTGGCGCACCGACAGGGCGGCGCCGCCCCGGGCGTCACCGTCGGCCTTGGTGAGCACCACGCCGGTGAGCGGCAGGGCGTCGTTGAAGGCCTTGGCGGTGTTGGCGGCATCCTGGCCGGTCATGCTGTCCACCACGAACAGGGTCTCCACCGGAGAGACGGCGGTGTGCAGACGCTGGATCTCGGCCATCATGTCCGCGTCCACGTGCAGACGACCGGCGGTGTCCACGATGAGCACGTCGAAGAACTTCTTGCGGGCCTGGTCCAGGGCGCGGCTGGCGATGGCCACCGGGTCCTCGCCGCCGCTGCTGGGGATGAACTCCACGTCGATCTCACCGGCCAGGGTCTCCAACTGCTTGATGGCCGCCGGGCGGTAGACGTCGCAGCTGACCACCGCCACGTTCTTCTTGTGGCGCTCCTTGAGCAGACGCGCCAGCTTGGCGGTGGTGGTGGTCTTGCCCGAGCCCTGCAGGCCGGCCATGAGGATCACCGCCGGGGGCTGCACGTTGAGCTGCAGGGACTCGTTGGCCTGGCCCATGACGCTGATCAGCTCGTCGTTGACGATCTTGATCAGGGCCTGGCCCGGGGTGAGGCTGGACAGCACTTCCTGGCCCAGGGCGCGTTCCTTGACCCGGCTGATGAACTCGCGCACCACCGGCAGGGCCACGTCGGCCTCCAGCAGGGCCATGCGCACCTCGCGCAGGGTCTCCTGGATGTTGTCCTCGGTGATACGTGCCTGGCCGCGCAGGCGCTTGACGGTGCCTTGCAGGCGCTCGGTGAGATTCTCGAACATGGGGATCAGTCCCGGGGTCGGGGCCAGCCTGGCCCGGATAGTTGACCCAGGTGGCCGCCGTGAATGCGTTATCCGGCAGGAGCGCCGGGCGACACATTATAAGTGAGGCGTCAGAGCTGGAAAACCTCGCGCCCGCGAAGCTGCAGCAGGGCCCGCTGGGGCGCCCGCCTGCGCAGCTGCTCGAACACCCGCGCCTCCTCCCCCGGTTTGAGGTGGGTGATGCAGATACGCGGGTCATGACCCAGCTTGGCGAGATCATGCACCAGCAGCTCGGGGCAGTAGTGTCCGGCCCGGCGCGCGAGATCGATCTCGCTGTCCCCGAAGGCGCACTCCACCACCAGCAGGTCCAGGCGGTCGTGTGCATTCAGGGCCTTCCACAGGCTGTCGTTGCTGGTGCAGTCACCGGTATAGGCAAAGGCCCCGCCGTTGCCCTCCACCCGGTAGCCGCAGGCGGGCACGGTGTGGATGGCCGGCAGCACATCGATGCGCCGCGCGCCGAGGGTGACGGTCTCGCCCCATTCCACGGGACGGAAGCGCACCACCGGGGAGTCCGGGGCCGGCAGGGTCTGGAAATCCGGCCAGATCTGCCAGTTGAAGATGTGTGCCTGCAGGATCTCGATGCACGGCGGCGTGGCATAGACCATCAACGGCGCATCCTTGAGCTGGGCGAACAGGGTATCCACCAGCATGGGGAGGCAGGCCACGTGGTCCATGTGGGGATGGGTCAGGAACACATGACGGATCCGGCTGAGCTCGTCGGGGGACAGGTCGCCCACCCCGGTGCCGCAGTCCAGCAGGATGTCGTCATCCACACGCAGCGCCGAGGTCCTTCGGCCACCGCCGATCCCGCCACTGCAACCGAGCACCTCTACGCGCATGCCATGATCCTGCAACCGATCCGCCCCAGGGGTCGCCGGGCAGAGACGCCGGCGCCGGAACTTGTCATTGGAATTGAAACAAAGTAGCACGCGGTTTCCCGTCGTGACCACGCAACAGGTCGCACAGCACGGGCAAAGTGCCAACTCTGTGAGCCACTCGACACCCTGATCGCCCTTCAACCGCGGCCGAGCCTGTGCAATCATCCGTTCCTTGACCTCAAGGCACGCCTCGACCCACGCCATGACCCAGGGACCCCGCATCGCTCCATGTCCATGATCGCCGGATTCATCGCCACGCTGCTCTACCTCGGCGCCAGCGTCATGCTGGCCCTGCGCCTGCGCCGCAAGGTGGCGCACGAGCCACAACCGCCCGCCCGCTGGCCGGTCCTCACGGGCTGGGCCCTGGCGGTGCTGCTGCACGGCGCCACCATCTACGGCGACGCCTTCAGCCCGGGCGGCATCGACATGGGCTTCTTCAACGCCCTGTCTCTGTCCGCGTGGCTCATCGCCCTGCTGCTCTGGATCGCCAGCCTGCGCCACCCCCTGGAGTTGCTGGGCATCATCCTGCTGCCCTTCGCGGCCCTGGCCCTGGCCCTGGAACTGAGCCTGGGCGGGACGGGCACTGCCACCGCCCTGCCCGCCGGCCTGCAGATCCACATCCTGACCTCCCTGCTGGCCTACAGCCTGCTGGCCATCGCCGCCATCCAGGCCATCCTGCTGGCCATCCAGAACAAGCACCTACACAACCATCACCCGCGGGGCTTCATCCGCGCCCTGCCGCCGCTGGCCATGATGGAGAGCCTGCTGTTCCAGATCATCGGCCTGGGGTTCGTGTTCCTCAGCGCCAGCCTGGCGAGCGGCTTCCTGTTCCTTGAAGACCTGTTCGCCCAGCAGGTGGCCCACAAGACGGTGCTCTCCATCGCCGCCTGGCTGCTGTTCGGCACCCTGCTGTTCGGTCGCTGGCGCTTCGGCTGGCGCGGGCGCATCGCCATCCGCTGGACCCTGGGCGGATTCGGTGCCCTGGTCCTGGCCTACTTCGGCAGCAAGCTGGTGCTGGAACTGGTGCTGGGGAGATAAGGAGGCGATTCGAAATTCAACATTCAAGATTCAAGATTCAAAATTCAAAGGAATAGGCTCTGGTCCCAACGCTTTGGCGAGACTCCAACCTTGCATTGAATCTTGAATTTTGAATTTTGAATTCTTGAATAATCAGCCTCGAATCGATTAAATGGTCTGCATAGCCCAATCACCCGCACCCCGCCTTGGCTGAGATCCCCTTAAGCGCACTGTTCGCGGTGCTCATCGCCCTGCTGGCCTGCTCGGCGTTCTTCTCCGGTTCCGAAACGGCGCTCATGGCGCTCAACCGCTATCGCATGCGCCACCTGGCCCAGGCGGGACACCGGGGCGCGCGCCGGGCGCAGCGGCTGCTGGACAAGCCGGACCGGCTGATCGGCCTGATCCTGCTGGGCAACAACTTCGTCAACATCCTCGCCACACAGCTCGCCACCTACATCGGTTTCCGCCTCTACGGGGACGTGGGCATCGCCATCGCCACCGGCCTGCTCACCCTGGCCCTGCTGCTGTTCGCCGAGGTGACCCCCAAGACCCTGGGCGCCCTGCATTCCGAACGTATCGCCTACCCGGCTGCATGGGTCTACACCCCCTTGCTGCGGATCACCTATCCCCTGGTGTGGATCATCAACCTGATCGCCAACGGCTTGCTGAGGGCGCTTGGAGTCCGACTCAAGGACATCGACCAGCACGCCCTGAGTTCCGATGAACTGCGCAGCGTGGTCAACGAGGCCGGAGGCCTGATACCCAGCAAGCACCAGAAGATGCTGGTCAACATCCTCGACCTGGAGAAGGCCACGGTGGAGGACATCATGGTCCCCCGTCACGAGATCCAGGGCATCGACCTGGAGGATGACTGGGACGACATCGAACAGCAACTGTTCACCGGCAGCTACACCCGCATGCCGGTCTACCAGGGCAACATCGATCAGGTTCTTGGCTTCATCCATGTGCGCAACGTCCTGCCCCTGATCATGCGGGAAGAGCTCAGCAAGGAATCACTGCGCGCCCACCTGCGCGACGCCTACTTCATCCCCGAGGGCACGCCGCTCAACCGCCAGCTGCTCAACTTCCAACGCGAGCGCCGTCGCATCGGCCTGGTGGTGGACGAATACGGCGACATCCAGGGCCTGGTGACCCTGGAGGATCTGCTGGAGGAGATCGTCGGCGAGTTCACCACCGACCCCGCCGCCCTGTCGCCGGACGTCATGCCCCAGGAGGACGGCAGCTGGGTGGTGGACGGCGGCGTGCACCTGCGTGAACTCAACCGCATGATCGGCGCCCACTTCAGCCTGGAAGGCCCGCGCACCCTCAACGGGCTGATCATCGAGCATCTCGAGACCATCCCCGAGGCCAGCACCAGCGTGCTCATCGACGGCTATCCCATCGAGATCGTGCAGGTGAAGAACAACGCCGTGAAGACCGTGCGCATCGGCCGTCGCCTGGCCGCATACCGCTCCGGCCGCACGCCAGAGGCGGACTGATCCATGGCCAGGGCAAAGACCCAGTATCACTGCACCGCCTGCGGCGCCGTGCACCCCAAGTGGGGCGGACAGTGCGCCGACTGCGGTGCCTGGAACACCCTGGAGGAGACCATCGCCTCGGCGCCCGCAGCGGCCGCGAGCCCGCGCTTCGCCGGCTATGCCGGCGAGGCCGCCACCATCCGCCGACTGGGCGACGTGGTGGTGGAGGCGGAACCGCGCAGCGGCACCGGACTCTCGGAACTGGACCGGGTGCTGGGCGGCGGCCTGGTACACGGCTCCGTGGTGCTCATCGGCGGCGATCCCGGCATCGGCAAGTCCACCCTGCTGCTGCAGACCCTTGCCATCATGACCGGCGCGGACGGCGGTGCCATGAACGGTCTGTACGTCACCGGCGAGGAATCCCCCCAGCAGGTGAGCCTGCGCGCCCGGCGCCTGGGCCTGCCCTACGAGGACCTGAAGCTCCTCACCGAGACCTGCGCCGAGCGCATTATCCAGCACGCCCAGCAGGCCCGCCCCGACATCATGGTGGTGGACTCCATCCAGACCCTCTATACGGAACAGCTGCAGTCCGCCCCGGGATCGGTGGCCCAGGTGCGGGAATCCTCCGCCCAGCTGGTGCGCTTCGCCAAGCAGACCGGCACGGCCCTGTTCATCGTCGGCCACGTCACCAAGGAAGGTCAGCTGGCCGGCCCCAGGGTGCTGGAGCACATGGTGGACACGGTGCTGTATTTCGAGGGCGATCCCGGCGGGCGCTACCGGGTCCTGCGCGCGGTGAAAAACCGCTTCGGCGCGGTCAACGAACTGGGCGTGTTCGCCATGGTGGACAGCGGCCTGAAGCCCGTGAGCAACCCCTCGGCCATCTTCCTGTCCCGCCACGAGGACCCGGTGCCCGGCAGCGTGGTCATGGTCACCCGGGAAGGCACCCGCCCCCTGCTGGTGGAGGTGCAGGCCCTGGTCGCCGAGAGCCACGCCGCCCAGCCCCGGCGCATCACCGTGGGCCTGGAACAGAATCGCCTGAACATGCTGCTCGCCGTGCTGCACCGCCACGGCGGCATCGCCCTGTTCGACCAGGACGTGTTCGTCAACGTGGTGGGCGGCGTGCGGGTCACCGAGACCGCCGCCGACCTGCCCATGCTGGCCGCAGCACTCTCCAGCTTTCGCAACCGCCCCCTGCCCCAGGAACTGGTGGTGTTCGGCGAGGTGGGCCTGGCCGGCGAGATCCGCCCCGTGCCCAACGGCGAGGAACGCCTGCGGGAGGCCGCCAAGCACGGCTACACCCGCGCCATCGTCCCCGCCGGCAATGCGCCGCGCAAGCCCATCAAGGGGATGGAGGTGATCGGGGTGTCGAGACTCTCCCAGGTGCTGGATGCCCTCTAGGACTCTGTCGGACTCAGGTGCCCGTAGCGAGCCGCGTGGGAGAGCGAGGCCATTTTTTCGATCGTTTGAGGAGAATAGCCGTCACTATTTGACGAAAAGGATCGGAAAAATGGACCGCTCTCCCACCGGCGCAGTAGGCGCAACCTAAGTCCGACAGGCTCCTGGGGCATCGCCCCGCTCACCTCGTCAATTAACCTGCATCAAGCAACCCCGAATACGCGTTCACAATCCCGCACAATGCGGCGATGCCCGTAATCATCGGGACTAGACTCCCTGGCATGCGCCGACACCTGCCGGCGACGAGGAGGATAGGACCATGATGCGCACCCTGCTGATCTCCGCCGCCCTGGCGGCGGTGGCATCAACATCTGTTATTGCCCAGGAACGGGGCACCTTCAGCTACCCCGTGCTGATCCCCGAAGTGGCCCTTGAAGCGGCACAGGCGGCGCTCGAGCACTGCCGGGGCCGGAACGTCCAGGTGGCCGTCGCGGTGGTGGACCGTGGCGGAAATGTCCAGGTGCTGCTGCGCGATCGCTTCGCCGGCGCCCACACCCCGGAAACGGCCATCGGCAAGGCCTGGACGGCGGTGAGCTTTCGCACCAACACCACCGACCTGATCGCCATCTCCCAGCCAGGCCAGCCTTCCAGCGGCATCCGCGACCTGCCCGGCGTGGTGGTGCTCGGCGGCGGCGTGCTGATCGAACAGGCCGGGTCCATCGTCGGCGGCATCGGGATATCCGGCGGCCCGAGTGGCGAGGTGGATGATGCCTGCGCCAGGGCAGGCGTGGACAAGATCAAGGAGAAGCTGGTCTTGTAGTGGAATTTTCCGCCCGGCCTGCCGATGAAGAGTCCAGGCGGATCACCAACTTGTCGCCCGGTCCGCATCTGCCAGATGCGGACCGGGCACGTGTGAACCTCGCGGGTTAGACTGTCGGCATGAGACTGCCGGAGTATTGCGAGCGAAGCGCCGAAGGGCTCTGGGCCGAGCCTCTCAATGCCATCACCAATGCCGCCTTCCTCATCGCCGCCTGGATGGCCTGGCGCGCATGGCGCAGGCAACCCGACGCCTCCTGGAAGGCCCAGCCGGACATCGGCGTGCTGATTATTCTGGTGGCCGTGATCGGCATCGGCAGCCTGCTGTGGCACACCGTGGCCGTCCCCTGGGCCTACCTGCTGGATGCGGGCCCGATCGTGGCGTTCATCCACGCCTTTCTCATCAGCTTTCTGTGGCGCATCGCGGGTCTTTCCTGGCCCGGGATCCTGGGTGTGGTGGTCCTTTACCAGCTCGTGACCCTGGCAACGATGGGTATCCTCCCGGCGGGGGCCTTGAACGAGTCCGTGGGTTACCTGCCGGTACTGCTGTTCCTGCTCGCGATGGCCGTGTGGCTGCATCTGAGGGGGCATCCCCTGTGGCGACGCCTGCTCCTGTGCAGCGGCCTGTTCGCCCTGTCCCTGGGGTTTCGTATCGCGGACCTGTTCCTCTGCAACGCCCTGCCCTTCGGCACCCATTTCCTCTGGCACATGGTGAATGGGCTGCTGCTCTACCTGTTGCTGGAGGGACTCATCCAGCACGGCACGAAACGGTGCCAGCGCGCCTGAACAATACCCGCCCTCGGCGGCTCTTTGCCCAGGCCATACACAACGCACAAAACACCAAGCACAAAACACAAAGTACTGACACAAAAAAAACGGGGCCTTGCGGCCCCGCCAGTGCTCCAATCACCACAGTTGTATTATGCCAGATCCCTGGCGAGAGAATCCCGGATGCCCTGGGGAAGCGGCTCCACCTGGTGGGCGTAGTTGTCATGGTCCACGCCGACACTGATGGCGGCACCGGACTTGGCAGCCTTGACCATGTCGGGGGTCAGCTCAAAGCGCATGAAATGCACGGAGGAGGTCTTTTCCTCGGTGTCGCGCTCCATGTCCTCGTCGGCAATGGCATAGACCCTGTCGAAGCCGCTGACCTGCACCCAGGTCTTGTCCTCGATGCCGATGAGTTTGGCCAGGGCGACCTTGCGCTCCTCCACGTCATCGAATTCCACCATCATGGTGGCCTTGAAGTTGCTGCCGTCGGGGATCAGGGGGTTGTAGGCCTCCAGCTCCTCCATGATGCCCTCGGATTCGTAGATGCGCTCGGCCCGCAGCATCTCCTGGATCTGGTACTGCATGGTCAGCCGGTCTTCAAAATGCAGGGTCACGTTGGGACCCACCGGCACGATGCGGTCACGCTTGTGCTTCATCACCTCGGCGCGGAACTGGGGCCGCACCTCGGCATACTTCTCCAGGGAATACAGATCGTCTCGGGTCAGCTTGTCCATCATGAAATCACCTCGTAGTTGGCTCTTGGACCAGGGCGCTTCCGGGCCGGCCGTTCGATCGGCGCTGCTCGGCAGTCCTCAGCCCTTGTGTTCGTGTTCCAGGCCGGCGATGGGTTTGTCGGTGAACAGGTAGTCGCGCAGTTCCTTGTCGAAGGTCTTGTCGCGCCGACGGATCCACTCCAGCACCATGGCGGCGTGTTCCTTTTCCTCGTCCCGGTTGTGGGCGAGGATGGCCTTCAGCTCCTCGTCCTTGCAGGCGTCGACGCGCTGCTGGTACCAGTCCACCGCCTCGAGCTCTTCCATCAGGGAGATGATGGCCCGGTGCATGTCGCGGGTCTCGTCGCTCAGTTCCTCGTAGGGCTCGTGATAGCCTTCGTTCGACATCTGTCTTCTCCTTAGCTCGTCTTTTCTTGCCTTACAGACCGTAGGCCTTGCGCAGCAGGGTCAGCGGATGCTCCGGGGCCTTGTCGCCGTCCAGGCCGTTCTCGATCTGGTGCCCGGCCATGGGGCAGTCACTGGAGTAGTGATCCGCCCCGGCCTTCTGCACCCGGCTCACCACCGGGCGGCAGATCTTCATGGAGATCTCGTGGAACTCGCTCTTCACCGCGTAGGTACCGTCGTGGCCGGAGCAGCGCTCGATCACGTCGATCTCGGTGCCGGGCACCAGTTCCAGGGCCTCGCGGGTCTTCAGGCCGATGTTCTGCACGCGCAGGTGGCAGGAGGCGTGGTAGGCGATCTTGCCGAGCTTTTCCTTGAACTCGGTGTTCATCCTGCCTTCCTTCTGCCGGATCATCAGGTACTCGAAGGGATCGAAGATGTGCGCCTTGACCTTCTGCACGTCCGCATCGTCCGGGTACATGAGCGGCAGCTCCTGCTTGAACATGAGCACGCAGGAGGGCACCGGGGCGACGATGTCATAGCCCGCGTCGATGGCCTTCACCAGCACCGGGATGTTGTGGTTCTTGGCGTCTTCGACGGCCTCCAGGTCACCCAGCTCGAGCTTCGGCATGCCGCAGCAGCGCTCCTTCTCGGCGAGCGTCACGGGGATGCCGTTGTGCTCGAAGACCTTGACCAGGTCCTCGACGATGTGGGGCTCGTTGTAGTTGCCGTAGCAGGTGGCGAACAGGGCCACCTGGCCCTGGGTCCGACCCACGGCCTCCGGCTTGTTGCTGGAGCTGTGGTTCTTCAGACGCTTGCGCCCGGTGTTGCTGTGGTACTCGGGCAGGATGGCGTCGGGGTGCACGCCCATCACCTTGTCCAGCACCTTGCGCACGGGCTTCATCTTGTTGGCGGCGTTGACCGCCTGGGCCACCACCGGGATACCGGCCAGCTTGCCGACCGTGTCAGTGGAGGACATGAGCTTGTGGCTCGCCTTGGCGCCTTCCTTCTTGTAGCGCACGGCCTTGGCGCGCAGCATCACGTGGGGGAAGTCCAGGTTCCACGGGTGCGGGGGCACATAGGGGCACTTGGTCAGGTAGCACAGATCACACAGGTAGCAGTGATCCACCACCTTCCAGTAATCGGCCTTGGCCACGCCGTCCACTTCCATGGTCTCGGATTCGTCCACCAGGTCGAACAGGGTGGGGAAGGAATTGCAGAGGCTCACGCAACGGCGGCAGCCGTGACAGATGTCGAACACCCGCTCCAGTTCAGTGAACAGGGATTCCTCGTTGTAGAACTCCGGGTCGCGCCAATTGAGGGGGTGACGGGTGGGCGCTTCCAGGCTTCCTTCTCTCTGACCTTCGATCGGTGCGGACATCTCGGCCTCTCTTGCTGGCTGCCTTGGATGAATTCTGTGGGGTAAAAAAACCAGGGCCGGCGAACCGGCCCTGGCGGGTGCCGCTTAGGAGCCCAGGGTGTCCAGGGCCTTCTGGAAGCGGTTGGCGTGAGAGCGCTCGGCCTTGGCCAGGGTCTCAAACCAGTCGGCCACTTCGTCGAAACCCTCTTCACGGGCGGTCTTGGCCATGCCCGGGTACATGTCGGTGTACTCGTGGGTCTCGCCGGCGATGGCGGTCTTCAGGTTGGCCTCGGTGCTGCCGAAGGGCAGGCCGGTGGCGGGGTCGCCGCAGGCTTCCAGGTATTCCAGGTGGCCGTGGGCGTGGCCGGTCTCACCTTCGGCGGTGGAGCGGAACACGGTGGCGACGTCGTTGTAGCCTTCCACGTCAGCCTTGGATGCGAAGTACAGGTAACGGCGGTTGGCCTGGGATTCACCAGCAAAAGCCTCCTTCAGGCTCTGCTCGGTCTTGCTGCCTTTGAGTTCCATAGTGGTTCTCCATCTTCAAACTGTGGGTTGAGTGGGAAAACGCACGATTTAGAATCGTTCTAAATCGTGCCGATAAATTAGACCAAGTCTAAATCACTGTCAACAGGCAACGGCCCGTTCCGGCCGGTCCCGCGGGGACTTGCAGAGGAAACATCACAAGCCATCCCTTTCCGTGGTGGCATTCGAGCCTGATTTCAAGCCCGGGCCTGCCCGGCTGTCATGCCAGGACCCTTTCTTTATACTCTAGACCCTTTTAGCGGAGATTGACCTTGGCCAAGAAAAACGCACCTTCCGCACCGGCGGATTTCGAGCAGGCCCTGGGCGAACTGGAAGCCCTGGTTGAACGCATGGAACAGGGCGAGCTGAGCCTGGAGGCCTCCCTGGCCGAGTTCGAGCGGGGCATCGCCCTGGCGCGTCAGTGCCAGCAGGCCCTGCAGGCGGCGGAGCAGAAGGTGCGCCTGCTCAGCGGTGAGGGGGAAGAAGTGCCCCTGGATACGCCTGATGCCGAGGATGGGGACGGCGAATGAGCCCGACAAATATGGAACAGCACATCTCCGCTCTGCGGGCGCGCCTGGAGCAGGCCCTGGACCGCTGGATCCCTGCCGAGACCACCCACCCCGCACGCCTGCACGAGGCCATGCGCTATTCGGCGCTGGGCGGCGGCAAGCGGGTGCGCCCGGTGCTGGTCTATGGCGCCGGCCAAGCCCTCGGCGTGGCGCCCGAACGGCTGGACGGCCCGGCCTGCGCCGTGGAGCTGATCCACGTCTACTCCCTGATCCACGACGACCTGCCGGCCATGGACAACGACGACCTGCGCCGGGGCAAGCCCACCTGCCACAAGGCCTTCGACGAGGCCATGGCCATCCTGGCCGGCGACGCCATGCAGGCCCTAGCCTTCCAGATCCTGTCCATGGACCCGGACATGCTCGACGACCCGGCCCGGCGCCTGCGCATGATGGAAACCCTGGCCCGTGCCGCCGGCTCCCGGGGCATGGCCGGCGGCCAGGCCATCGACCTGGGCTCGGTGGGCAAACAGCTGGACATCGCCCAGCTGGAAGACATGCACGTGCACAAGACCGGTGCCCTGATCCGCGCCAGCGTCCTGCTCGGGGCGCTGAGCGCGCCCGAGGTGGACAAGGCCCACCTGGAGAACCTGGACCGCTTCGCCAAGTGCGTTGGCCTGGCCTTCCAGATCCGCGACGACATCCTGGACGTGGAGGGCGACACCGCGACCCTGGGCAAGACCCAGGGGGCCGACCAGGCCCTGAACAAGCCCACCTACCCCGCCCTGATCGGCCTGGAGGAATCCCGCCAGGCGGCCCGCGAACTGGTGGACCAGGCGCTGGGCGCCCTGGAGGGCTTCGGGGCAGAGGCGGATCTGCTGCGCTGGATCGCCCGGTATATCGTCGAGCGTATCCACTGAGTGTGAGGCGTGAGGGGATAGGCGTGAGGCGCACCCCCTCACCCCTCACCCCTCACGCCTCCCCCATTTCTTGCATGACTCCCCGGCGGGGTCGATAATTGTCCCCTTTTCCGTTGTGCAAGCCCCTGATGAGCCAGCCTGAGTCCTATCCCCTGTTGTCCCGCATCGGGTCGCCCTCGGATCTGCGTGAACTGCCCGCAGCCGAACTCCCGGCCCTGGCGGGGGAACTGCGCGCCTTCCTGCTGGAGTCGGTCTCCAGCACCGGCGGCCACCTGGCCTCCAACCTGGGCACGGTGGAGCTGACCATCGCCCTGCACTACGTGTTCAACACCCCCGACGACCGCCTGGTCTGGGACGTGGGCCACCAGAGCTACCCCCACAAGATCCTCACCGGCCGCCGCGAGGCCATGCCCGGCCTGCGCAAGAAGGGCGGCCTGGCCGGTTTTCCCAAGCGCGCCGAGAGCCCCTACGACACCTTCGGCGTGGGCCATTCCAGCACCTCCATCAGCGCCGCCCTGGGGATGGCCCTGGCCGCGCGGCAGCTGGGCGAGGACCGCCACGCGGTGGCCATCATCGGCGACGGTGCCATGACCGCGGGCATGGCCTTCGAGGCCCTGAACCACGCCGGCGACCAGAAGGCCAACCTGCTGGTGGTGCTCAACGACAACGAGATGTCCATCTCCCCCAACGTGGGCGCCATGAACAACTACCTGGCGCGCCTGCTCTCGGGCAAGGTCTATTCCACGGTGCGCGAGGGCAGCAAGCGGGTGCTGGACCACATGCCCCCCATGCGCGAGTTCATGCGCCGCGCCGAGGAGCACATGAAGGGCATGATCGTGCCCGGCACCCTGTTCGAGGAGCTGGGCTTCAACTACTACGGGCCCATTGACGGCCACGACCTGCCGTCCCTGGTGAAGACCCTGAAGAACCTGCGCGCCCTGCCCGGCCCGCGCCTGCTGCACGTGGTCACCCGCAAGGGCCACGGCTACGCGCCCGCCGAGCAGGACCCCTGCGGCTACCACGGCGTGGGGCAGTTCGATCCCAGCCAGGGCCTAGCCGCCGGCAAGACCCCCTCCAGCCCCAGCTACACCCAGGTGTTCGGCCAGTGGCTCTGCGACATGGCCGAGGCCGATCCGCGCCTGGTGGGCATCACCCCGGCCATGCGCGAGGGCTCCGGGCTGGTGGAATTCTCCCAGCGCTTCCCCGAGCGTTATCACGACGTGGGCATCGCCGAGCAGCACGCCCTGACCGTGGCCGCCGGCATGGCCTGCGACGGGCTCAAGCCGGTGGTGGCCATCTACTCCACCTTCCTGCAGCGGGCCTACGACCAGCTGATCCACGACATCGCCATCCAGAACCTGCCGGTGCTGCTGGCCATCGACCGGGCCGGCGTGGTGGGGCCCGACGGCCCCACCCACGCGGGCAGCTTCGACCTGAGCTACCTGCGCTGCGTACCCAACCTGACCGTCATGGCCCCCGCCGACGAGGACGAGTGCCGGCGCATGCTGAGCACCGGCTTTCACCTGGACGGCCCGGCGGCGGTGCGCTACCCCCGGGGCAAGGGGCCGGGCGCGGCCCTCGACCCGGGCCTTGACACCCTGCCCGTGGGCAAGGCGCAACTGCGCCGCAAGGGCCGGGGTGTCGCCCTGCTGGCCTTCGGCGCCGTGCTGCCGGCGGCCCTGGCCGCGGCGGAACCCCTGGATGCCACGGTGGTCAACATGCGCTTCGTCAAGCCCCTGGACGAGGCCCTGGTGCGGGAGATGGCCGAGGGTCACGACCTGCTGGTGACCCTGGAAGACAACGTGGTGGCCGGCGGCGCCGGCAGCGCCGTGGCCGAGAGCCTGGCTGTCCAGGGCATTACCGTGCCCCTGTTGCACCTGGGCCTGCCGGACCGTTTCCAGGAGCACGGCAGCCGGGAAGAACTGCTCTCCGAGGCCGGCCTGGACGCCGAGGGCATCCTCGCGGCCGTGCGCGCGCGGCTGAACGATGTACCGTCCCGGTCCGGGCGTGACGATTGCCTGTCCGCGCCCACTCGGGTAATATCCAAGTAATTTACTAAGTTATTAAATTGTAAACATGGCCGCCCAATACACCCTCAAGGTCCTCACCGACTTCGCCTCCGCCCACACGCTGCGGGACTACCCCGGCGCCTGCGCGCGCATGCACGGTCACAACTGGAAGGTGGAGGCCGAGGTGATCGCCACGCGCCTGGACGACATCGGCATGGGCATGGACTTCCGGGACATCAAGCAGATCGCCCGGGAGATCGCCGGGCGGCTGGACCACCGCTATCTCAATGAACTGGAGCCCTTCACCGAGGTCAATCCCACGGCGGAGAACATCGCCGCCTGGTTCTTCCGGGAGATGGCGGCCCAGATCAACGGCCCGCACCGGCGCATGCACGCGCTGACCCTGTGGGAAACCGAACGGGCCTGCGTCCGTTACACTGAAGACTAGTGTCGAAAGCGACACTGCCCCGGACACACCGAGGACAATGAATACAATGAGCAACATCGCACCCAAGGCCATCTCCGGCGGCATGCCCGACGTGCAGGCCAGCGCCGACACCCGCCAGATCCCCATCAACAAGGTGGGCATCAAGGACATCCGCCACCCGGTGCGGGTGAGCGATCGGACCGGCTCCGAGCAGCACACCGTGGCGCGCTTCAACATGTACGTGAACCTGCCCCACAACTTCAAGGGCACGCACATGTCCCGTTTCGTGGAGATCCTCAACAACCACGAATATGAGATCACCGTGCAGTCCTTCAAGCAGATGCTGCACGAGATGGCCGAGCGCCTCGAGGCCGGCTCCGGCCATATCGAGATGAGCTTCCCGTTCTTCGTCAACAAGCGCGCGCCGGTCTCGGGCGTGATGAGCCTGATGGACTACGACGTGAGCTTCATCGGCGAGATCCACGACGGCGTGGCGCAGATGAACATCAAGGTGGTGGTGCCGGTGACCAGCCTGTGCCCCTGCTCCAAGAAGATCTCCGACTACGGCGCCCACAACCAGCGCTCCCACGTGACCATCAACGCCCGGGTGGGCGAGTTCGTGTGGATCGAGGAACTGATCGACCTGGTGGAGAGCGAGGCCTCCTGCGAGCTCTACGGCCTGCTCAAGCGCCCCGACGAGAAGCACGTCACCGAGCGTGCCTACGACAACCCCAAGTTCGTGGAAGACATGGTGCGCGACGTGGCCGCCCGCCTGAATGCCGACGAGCGCATCCGCGCCTACGCGGTGGAATCGGAGAACTTCGAGTCCATCCACAACCACTCGGCGTATGCGCTGATTGAGAAGGACAAGGACGCGTAGGAGCGGCGACTTCGCCGCGAATCGACGCGCCACCGCTGTTCGGCCCGGGGTCGGGCCTCCTACACCGGGTCGTAGGTCGGGCTTCAGCCCGACATTGCGACGTCTCCATGAGCGCCCGGCGTCGGGCTGAAGCCCGACCTACGTCAGGCATCCCTCCAGCCAAACCCCTCCTCCTGCCGCGCCACGTCCAGCCACTGGGGCGTACACCCCAGCGCCCGTGACAGGGCCTCCAGGGCCAGGGCCTCGGTGTTGTTCTTCTCCGACAGGTGCATGGCCACCAGGTGAGTGAGCCGGCTGGTGTCCATCTCCGCCAGCAGGGCCTCGGCCTGGGTGTTGGCCAGGTGGCCGTAGTCGCCCCCCACGCGCCGCTTCAGGGATTCCGGATACGGGCCCGTGGCGAGCATCTGCACATCGTGATTGCACTCCAGCAGCAGCGCGTGACAGCCGTCCAGCACCCGGCGCATGTGGGGCGTCACCGAGCCCGCATCCGTGAGCAGACCCAGGCGGCGGTCGCCGTCACTGAGCACGAACTGGCAGGGCTCCCGGGCATCGTGGGGCACCGGGTAGGGATCGATGGCAAGATCGCCCAGGGCCAGGGGCTCATGGGCGTGGATGATGCGCAGGGCGTGGAAGTCGGTATCACGCAAGGCATCGTAGGTGCCGGCGGTGAGCCACACCTGGCGGCGGTGGCGCCGCGAGAAGGCCGCGGCGCTGCCCACGTGATCGCTGTGCTCGTGGGTGATGAGCACCGCGTCGATGTCCTCGGGTGCAAGCCCCAGGCGGGCCAGGCGGCGCTCGGTCTCCGCAACCGAGAAACCGCAGTCCACCATCACCCGGGTGCGGCCCGCCTGCACCACCAGGCAGTTGCCGCGGCTGCCGCTGCCAAGGGAGGCGAAGCGGATTCCCCGAACCGGCTGACCCGCCATGGCGGGTCTAACGCAGTTCTTCCTGCAGACGAACCAGCACGCTGCGCGCCTCGGGGGCCCGCAGCAGCTCACCCTCGCGACTGCGTACGGTCACCCGGGTCCAGTCGCCCTCCTGCACCAGGTGGATCTGGTAGCGGGCGCCGGCGTCCAGAGTCTCACGCCGGAACATGCGGCTGAAGAAGCCGCTCTGGGTGGCCGTGTCGGGGTTGTAGGTCACGTGGAAGACGCGACGGCTACGGTCCTGGTCATCCACCAGCAGGCCGGCGCGATCCAGGGCCAGGCCCACACGACGCCACACGGAGGTGAACTCGCCGCTCAGCTCGATGCCCGGCTGGCCATCCACCTCGCGCTCGCGTATCTGAGTGCCGTGATCGGCCGCATCCAGGGCGGTGCGGGCCGCGGCATCCTCCTGGCCCAGGAACACCAGCAGGCGGGTGAGCATCTCCGCCTCCAGTTCAGGATCCGCGGGCCGCGGTACCCAGCGCATGCCGGCGCCTTCCTGGGTGGTGGCCACGCTCTCCACGCCCCGATGGCTCAGGAACAGGGCGGTCACGCCCTCGGACTCCCGCTCCAGTCGGACGCGGTACTGATCGCGCAGTCCGGCGTCATAGAGGGTGCCCAGGGTGCGGCCCAGGGTGGCCCGGAAACCGGTCACGGGCGCGCCCAGTCGGGTCTCCTTCCAGTCGGTCTCCATGATGCCGATGCGCGGCTCGTCCCGGCGCAGCTCGAAGTCCTGCTCCTGCCAGAAGGCGCGCAGCGAGGGCCAGATCTGCTCGGGCTCGGCGCGGATCTCCAGCCAGCGCACGGCGCCGTCGCGGCGCACGGCCACATCACCCAGCTCCCGGGGGGCCACCTCGGCGACGGTGCCATCGGCGGAGACACCGGCGCCCAGGATGCCCGAGGGCTGCTGACGACGCTCGGCCTCCACGGCGCTGACGCGGCCATCGCCTCGGGCCGGGATGCGGTAGGTGGCGTCCACCTCCGGCGGCAGCAGATCCGGCGGCACCTCCAGGGCACGGCCGGTGGTGGCGCCGTGATGGGCGGTATCGCGTCGGTCGCCCAACATGCCGCAGGCACTCAGACTGATGACCAGGAGGGAAACAACAAGGACAGGGAACGACTTGGACAGCAAGGGCTTCAGGGACATGGATTCGGGTATCAGGCGTTGAGGGTGATGCCCGCGGCGGCGAGGGCCTCGCGCACGGGGGCATGGAAGCGTTCGGACAGGCGGGTCAGGGGCAGACGTATCCCCGGGGGGATCAGACCCATCTGCTCCAGGGCCCACTTCACGGGGATCGGATTGGCTTCCAGGAACAGGTTGCGGTGCAGCAGGTCGATGCGGGCATTGATGGCCTCGGCGGCTGCACGATCGCCGCGCATCGCCGCCTCGCACATCTGGTGCATCTCGGCAGGGGCCACGTTCGCGGTCACCGAGATCACGCCCTTGCCGCCCAGCAGCAGGAACTCCATGGCGGTGGCGTCATCGCCACTGTAGAGGTCGATCTTCCCGCCGCAGCGGGCCACCAGGTCCCGGGCGCGGTCCAGGTCGCCGGTGGCATCCTTCAGGCCGACGATGTTGGAGATCTCCGCCAGGCGCACCACGGTGTCGTTGTGCATGTCCACTGCGGTACGGCCAGGGACGTTGTAGAGGATCTGCGGGATGGGCACCGCCTCGGCCACGGCCTTGTGGTGCAGGTACAGGCCTTCCTGGGTCGGCTTGTTGTAGTAGGGGGTCACCAGCAGGCAGGCATCGGCCCCGGCCTGCATCGCGCAGCGGGTCAGTTCGATGGCCTCGGAGGTGGAATTGGCGCCGGTGCCGGCGATCACCGGGATGCGCCCCGCCACCCGATCCACCACCTTGCGGATGACCTCGCAGTGCTCGTCGAAATCCAGGGTCGCGGACTCGCCGGTGGTGCCCACGGCGACGATGGCGTCGGTGCCCTTCTGAATGTGGAACTCAACCAGCTCCGCCAGGGATGCGTCGGAGACGGAACCGTCTGCCTCCATGGGCGTCACCAGGGCCACCATACTGCCGTGAAACATCGAAACCTCCGAGGCCAGACCAAGTGGGACATGGTACTCACCGCACCCCCGCGGGATCAAGCAAGACCCCGGTCCGCGGGCCGTTCAGGCGGGCATGGCGCCCCGGGTCTGTGACCTGATACTCTTACAGCAACCTTCCATCCGAGCCCGAAGATCCTCAATGACCCGCAAACCGGACCCCAAGCACAGCACTCACCTGGTCATCTCCGCCATCGGCGAGGATCGTCCCGGCCTGGTGGAAAGCCTGTCCAGGGCGGTGCTGGAGAGCGGTTGCAGCATCGAGGACAGCCGCATGAGCGTGCTGGGTGGGCATTTCGCCGTGATCATGCTCGCCTCCGGCAACTGGAACACCCTGAGCAAGCTCGACAATGCATTGGATCAACTGCGCAAGCAGCAGTTCCTGGAGATCATCAGCCAGCGCACCACCCAACGCTCCCCCAGCGCCCGGGCCCTGCCCTATGGCGTGGACGTGGTGGCCCTGGACCAGCCTGGCATCGTGCACCAGCTGGCGGGGTTCTTCTCCGCCCGGGGCATCAACATCCAGGAGATGAGCACCCACGCCTACAACGCGGCGCACACGGCCACCCCCATGTTCGCCGCCCACCTGACGGTGGAGTTGCCCGCCACGGAGCACATCGCCAGCCTGCGGGACGATTTCCTGGATTTCTGCGATGAACTGAACCTGGACGGGGTGATCGAACCGATTAAAGGATGAACAAGTAAGAAGTGTGAATTGGGAAGTGGGAAAGAAAGCCTTTACTTCGCACTTCCCAATTCACACTTCTCACTTGCCTTCAAAGCACCAGGACAACCAACATCAGAAGAGGCCCCTCATGCCCCAAGTCGCCCTCGACAAACCCGTCCCCGACTTCGAACGCCCCGCCACCGGCGACAAGACCGTGCGTCTCTCGGACTTCAAGGGCAAACAGCACGTGGTGATCTACTTCTACCCCAAGGATGACACACCCGGCTGCACCACCGAGGGCAAGGACTTCACCGAGCAGTACGCCAGGCTCGGCAAGCAGGGCGTGGCGGTGCTGGGGGTCTCCCGGGACAGCCTCAAGTCCCACGAGAAGTTCAAGGAGAAGTATGGTTTTCCCTTCGACCTGCTCTCCGACGAGGACGAATCCCTGTGCACCCTGTTCGACGTCATCAAGATGAAAAACATGTATGGCAAACAGGTCAGGGGGATCGAACGCAGCACCTTCCTGATCGACAAGCAGGGCGTGCTGCGCCGGGAGTGGCGCAAGGTGAAGGTGCCCGGCCACGTTGACGATGTCCTGGAGGCCATCAAGGAGCTTTGACACCGCACATGCCGCGAACCCCGCGCAGATCCAGGCAGTCCACCGCGTTCCACACGCCGCAGCGCCCCTCGGGGTTCTGCGGCGTTTTTGTATCCACGCACCCACAGTCCACGCACACAGTGCCAGGAGCCCTTCCATGGTGAAGAAAGAAATCCGCGGCAAACGTCTGTTCGTCCTGGATACCAACGTGCTGATGCACGACCCCACCGCCCTGTTCCGTTTTCAGGAGCACGACATCTACCTGCCCATGGTGGTCCTTGAGGAGCTGGACCGCAGCAAGAAGGGTGTCTCTGAAGTGGCGCGCAACGTGCGCCAGGTGAGCCGCTTCGTGGATGAACTGATGGCCGACGCCACCCATGCGGAAATCGCCAAGGGCCTGCCCCTGGTGAGCGAGAGCCTGGCCGAGAGCGCCTTCGGCAGCAGCGGCCGGCTGTTCTTCCAGACCCGCGCCATGCCCGTGAGCCTGCCCGACAGCCTGCCGGGCAACACCCCGGACAACACCATCCTGGGCACCGCACTGGCCCTGCAGCAGGAACGCCCGGACGTGGACGTCACCCTGGTGTCCAAGGACATCAACCTGCGCATCAAGGCGGCGGTGATCGGCATCCACGCGGAGGACTACTACAACGACCAGGTGCTGGACGACGTCAACCTGCTCTACAGCGGACGCTGCGAACTCAACACCGACTTCTGGGAACAGCACGGCAAGCGCATGGACTCCTGGCAGGAAAGCGGTCGCACCTTCTACCGCGTGCACGGGCCGATGGTGACCCAGTGGCATCCCAACCAGTTCCTGTACCTGCAGGGCGAGGAGCCCTTCACCGCCATGGTGCGGGAGGTGGCGGGCGAGGAAGCGGTGATTGAGATAGCCGGGGACTACATGAACCCGCGCCACACGGTCTGGGGCATCAACGCCCGCAACCGCGAGCAGAACTTCGCCCTGAACCTGCTCATGGACCCGCAGATCGATTTCATCTCCCTGGTCGGCGCCGCCGGCACCGGCAAGACCCTGCTGACCCTGGCGGCGGGCCTGGCACAGACGCTGGAGGACAATCTCTACAAGGAGATCATCATGACCCGGGTGACGGTGCCCGTGGGTGAGGACATCGGCTTCCTGCCCGGCACCGAGGAGGAGAAGATGACGCCGTGGATGGGCGCGCTGATGGACAACCTGGAGGTGCTCACCAAGTCCGAGGTAGGCGGCGACTGGGGCCGTGCGGCCACCAACGATCTGCTGAAAAGCCGCATCAAGATCCGTTCCCTGAACTTCATGCGCGGACGGACCTTCCTCAACCGCTTCATCATCCTCGACGAGGCCCAGAACCTCACTTCGAAACAGATGAAGACGCTCATCACCCCGCGCCGGCCCCGGCACCAAGGTGGTATGCCTGGGCAACATCGCCCAGATCGACACGCCGTATCTCACCGAGACCACCTCCGGCCTGACCTTCGTGGTAGACCGCTTCAAGGACTGGGCCCACAGCGGCCACATCACCCTCACCCGGGGCGAACGTTCACGGCTGGCGGATTACGCGTCGGCGACGCTGTAAGGATGGAATGATTGCCGCAGGGACGCTGAGGCGCAGAGGCAAAAAAACCAAGAAATCGACGGGATTTACATGATTAACGGGATTAAATGACAAAAGCCCAAATGATTTTTTGACATCCTGTGAATCATGTAAATCCTGTCCGATATTTTCGTTCCTCCGCGCCTCTGCGGCAAAGGGAATTTCAGGCCTTCTCTTCCGAGCTCGGCACCTCACCGTGCCGTGGCCAGGAACGGATCACCGCCTGGATGAGGGTGGCCAGGGGGATGGCGAAGAACACGCCCCACAGGCCCCAGAGGCCACCGAACACGATCACCGCGGCGATGATGGCCACCGGGTGCAGGTTGACCACCTCCGAGAACAGCAACGGCACCAGGACGTTGCCGTCCAGGAACTGGATGACGCCGTAGGCCACCAGCACCCAGACGAACTCGCTGCCCAGGCCCCACTGAAAAAAGGCCACCATGGCCACGGGGATGGTCACCACCGCCGCGCCGATGTAGGGGATGATCACCGACAGCCCCACCATCACCGACAGCAGCATGGCGTAATTGAGGCCGAACAGGGTAAAGGTGACATAGGTGACCGCCCAGACGATCAGGATCTCGATGAACTTGCCGCGCACGTAGCTGGCGATCTTCACGTTCACCTCGGCCCAGACCTCGCTGGCCAGGCCGCGGTCACGGGGCAGGAAACCGGTGATCCAGGCGAGGATGGCTTCCTTGTCCTTGAGCAGGAAAAAGACCATCAGCGGCACGATGATCAGATACACCAGGAAGGTCACCAGGTGCATGGCCGAGGACAGGGACAGGGACACCATGCGCTGGCCCAGCAGGGTCGCCTCGGCGCGGATCGCGACGATCAGGTCGCGCACCTGCTCCTCGGAGATGAACTGGGGATAGCGCTCCGGCAACTCCATCAGAACGTACTGCCCCTGGGCGATCATTGCCGGCAGCTCGCGCACCAGCTGCGTGACCTGCTGGGACAGGAGCGGGATCAGGCCCAGCAGGGTGATGATGAACAGGGTGACGAATACCACGAACACCAGGATCACGGCCGCCAGGCGCGGCATGTGCCAGCGCTGCAGCTTCTGCACCGCACCATCCAGCAGATAAGCAAAGATCAGGCTGGCCAGCAGCGGTGCGATGAGCCGCCCGGCGAACACCACCACGGCCGTGCCGAAGATCAGCAACAGGGCCAGGATGACCACCTGGGGGTCAGAGAAATGCCGGTCGTACCAGGCGCGCAGCGGACCGATCACCTGGCCTTACTCCCGTCCGGTGACGCGCTTGTAATGCATCTCGAACACCACTTCCAGCTCGTCGATCACTTCCTCGGCGGGCCGACCCTGCATGACGTGCTGGGCCATGAGCGCGGAGGTCTCGTTGAGCAGTTTGGACTTGTCGAGCATGTGGTAGGTGGCGGAGAGACGCTTCATGGCCTTGACCACGCTCTCCCCCTCGGGACGGGGGATGGCCTCGGGCTCGGGGATCTCGCGGGGTGCCTGCTCACCCTGGCTGGCCAGGAACTCGGCAAAGGACAGCAACGTGCGCTGCTGTTCCTCGGACAGTTCACGGAACAGCTTGAGCAGGCGCTTGCCCTGCTCTCCGGCACCGCCCGTCATGCCAACGGATGGGATCACTGGGTCTCCACCCTGAGGTTGAACACCGGCATCTTGCGCCGTTCCTGCATCAGGGACAATCCGGTCACCAGGCCCTTGAGCACCAGGGCGGTGGTCTCCTGCATCTGGTTCCACTCCATGCGCGCCTCGCCGAGCAGCTCGCCGATGTGGGGCGGCGGGTTGTGCCTGGCCTCCATGATGATGTCCTCCAGCATGCCGGGCTTCATCTCGGGACGGAACAGCAGGCCATAGCTGAGCGGGTCCGGGCGCACGGCCAGCCAGTGGCCATCCTCGTCCACCAGGATGGGCTCCAGGCCTTCGGGCAGGGCCACGTCGCCGTTGTACATGACCAGCACGCGGCGCCCGTCCAGTTCCTCGGCGATGGGGTCGCCCTCGCCTGCGGCGGTCTTGCTGGCGGTGACGAACTTCGCCGTGTGCATGGGTTCCGCCTTCGGCGTGCCGCCGGCAGCCATGGCCACCAGCTGGCCGCCCATGCCCAAGCCCACGATGGGCCGCCCGGCCTTCTGGAACACCCTGATGAGGTTGAGTTCGTCGCTCACCTGGGGATTGTGCTCCTCGTCGGTGAGCGGCCAGGCGCCGCCCAGCAGCCAGAGGCCGTCGAACTGGGCGGCGGAGCCGGGCAGTTCCTGGCCCACGAAGGGGCGGAAGTAGCTGAAGCCGATGTCGCGCTTCTCCAGCTGGCTCTCCACCAGGCCGAGGAATTCTGAATAGGTGTGCTGAACGACCAGATAGTTCTTCATTAAAGACTCCGTGGCGATCTGTGCAAATGTCGCGGACGTGCCGGTTCAGGCGTCGGTCCGCGGGAGATCGCCAGCATGGACCTGGCAATAATTGCGTGCAAATTCCAGCAATTCCTCCATGGCCCGCAGACGGAACTTCTGCCGCTGGCGCACGAAGGAGAACGGGCGTTCGAGGGGGGGCGCCAGGGGGATGGCCACCAGGCGCTTGAGCGCCAGCTCCTTTTCCACCGTGGCCCGGGACAGGATAGAGACCCCCATGCCCGCCTCCACGGCACCTTTGATGGCCTCCGGGCTGCCCAGTTCCAGGCACACCCCCAGGGCGTTCTTATCCACGCCCTGGCTGGCCATGTAATCCACGATCACCTCCCGGGTGCCGGAGCCTTCCTCCCGGCAGATGAACGGCTGGAGCAGGATCTGATCCAGGGTGGCCTTTTTTTCACCGGCCAGAGGATGGTCCGGCGGCACCACCAGCACCAGCTGATCCTGCTGGCAGACCTCCACCAGCAGGTTGCGGTTGCTCACCGGTGATTCCACCACACCCAGGTCGATGATGTTGTTCTCCACCATGGAGACGATGCCCTCGGAGTTGGACACCTTGAGACGGATGTTGATCTCCGGGTACTTCTTCTTGAAGTCCCCCAGCAGGGAGGGAAGCATGTACTCGGCGATGGTGGTGCTGGCCCCCAGGGTCAGGGCGCCGCTCACGTCGCCGGTCAGCTCTCGCACCGAGTTCTCCATCTCCGAGTAGAGTTCGAAGATGCGCTCGGCATACTCGTAGACGGTACGGCCGGCCTCGGTGAGACTGACCCGGTTGTGGGTACGGTCGAACAGCCGGGTGTTGAAGTAATCCTCCAGCTGGCGCACCTGGAAGGTCACCGCGGGCTGGGTCATGTGCAGGGCATCCGCCGCCTTGGTGAAGGACAGCAGACGCGCCACGGTGTAGAAGACCTGTAGTCGGCGATCAGCCATGAAAGACCCTGATACCCTGTGCTTGGCAATAAGTATGGTTAATCGGCTGAATATTAGCATAGCCGCAAGCACGGCAATGCCACAGTAACCGTCGAACCGCCGGGGTCAATGGGCAGACGGGCCGTCGACCGCTACACTCCTCCCTCTCCCCAAGCCCCGGAATAAAAGCCCACATGAGCGAAGCCTGGAAGAAACTGGATCTGGAAGGCGCCGGCCTGCAGCGCCTGAACATGACCCTGGCCCAGGAGATGAAACGCCGGCCGATGGCCTACGGCCTGCTGGTGCTGTTTCCCCTGGGCCTGCACCGCTTCTACCTGGCCGAGCGCCGGGGCGGGTTTGTCTACCCGGGCCTGAGCCTGCTGGGCCTGGTCCTGGCCCTGACCCTGGCCCCGGTCTGGATCCTCGCGGGCCTGGTGCCGGCCCTGCTGTTCGCCGCCTTCGACCTGGTGTGGATCGACCGGCGTGTGACCGCCTACAACAAGGCCCTGCGCATGCAGCACTTCCTCAAGCCCGGCACCCGCCCGCCCCAGGGATTCCGGGGCCGATACACCGACGACGACGCGGGCCTGGATGAATACGTGCGCATCAAGGAATCGGAACGGGCCGGCCACCAGCCCGTGGGCAAGGATGCGGACGAGACCGGGCGCAAGCACATCCCCTCCTTCAACGAGCAGGAGGCGATGCTGCGGGAACTGACGAGGACCAACAAGGGGAGGAAGAACAAGTAGGAAGTGTGAATTTGGAAGTGGGAAGAAAAGCAACTTCGCACTTCCCAATTCACACTTCCCACTTCAATCAAGCGTCCCCCGGTCTCCACACCCCCGAGGCCTCCTGGGCCGGCGGGGCGGCGGGCTTGCGCTGCTGGGAGACCACGTCGTTGAACACGTGGTGCAGGAAACCGGTGAGCTGCTCCAGGTAGTCCCGCTTCTGGTCCTCGGCCATGGACTGGCTGGCCAGCATGTAACCGGTCACCGCCGCCAGGTACTGCACCGCCACCAGCGGGTCCTTGCAACGGAGGTCATTGGCGGACAGGGTGTCCTGGATCCGCTGGACCAGTTCACCGGACAACTGCAATGCATCATCGCTCATGGATCGGACTCCCGGGTTAAATGGTCGGGCAAGTCTAATACAGATGGCCGGCGCGGGCGGAATTCACACAAGAAAAACGCAGGGTCCGCGAATGAACGCGAATCAACGCCAATAAAACACGGAACATCATGCGATCCTGGCCTCAACGGCTGACCCCAGACACCTGCGGTAGCTGCCTTGATCCAGTAACCAGGCCTTCGGAAACCTTCGAGCTTATGGTTTCAGTCATTCATTTGCGTTGATTGGCGTTCATTCGCGGACCCCGCTCTTTACCCGCCCTTGGAGAACGTCAGCCCGTCGCCCGCCACGTCCACGCGCACGGTGTCGCCGGGCAGGAACCGGCCGGACAGGATGGCCTGGGCCAGGGGGTTCTCCACCTGGTGCTGGATGGCGCGCTTGAGCGGCCGGGCACCGTAGACCGGGTCGAAGCCTGCCTCGCCCAGGCGGTCCAGGGCGGCCTCGGAGACCTCGAGCTTGAGATCCCGCTCGGCCATGCGCTTGCGCAGGTCGTCCAGCTGGATGCTGGTGATGGAGCGGATCTGCTCGCGGCCCAGGGGATGGAACACCACCACCTCGTCCACCCGGTTGATGAACTCCGGGCGGAAGTGGCTGCCCACCACCTCCATGACCGCCGCCTTCATGGCCTCGTAGTGCTCCTCGCCGGCCATCTCCTGGATGATCTGGGAACCCAGGTTGGAGGTCATCACGATCACCGTGTTGCGGAAGTCCACGGTGCGGCCCTGGCCGTCGGTGAGCCGGCCATCGTCGAGCACCTGCAGCAGCACGTTGAACACATCCGGATGGGCCTTCTCCACCTCGTCCAGCAGGATCACACTGTAGGGCTTGCGGCGCACCGCCTCGGTCAGATAACCACCCTCCTCGTAGCCCACGTAGCCGGGGGGCGCACCGATCAGGCGGGCCACGGAGTGCTTCTCCATGAACTCGGACATGTCGATGCGCACCATGGCCTCTTCAGTGTCGAACAGGAAGGCGGCCAGGGCCTTGGTGAGTTCGGTCTTGCCCACGCCGGTGGGGCCCAGGAACAGGAACGAGCCGTTGGGCCGGCGCGGATCGGAGAGCCCCGCGCGGGAGCGGCGGATGGCGTTGGAGACGGCCTTCACCGCCTCGCTCTGGCCCACCACCCGGGTGGTCAGGGCCTCCTCCATGCGCAGCAGCTTCTCGCGCTCGCCTTCCAGCATCTTGGACACGGGGATGCCGGTCCAGCGGGAGACCACCTCGGCGATCTCCTCGTCGCTCACCTTGTTGCGCAGCAGGCGCATCTCGTGCATCTCCGCCTGGGCGGCCATGTCCAGCTGCTTCTCAAGCTCCGGGATGCGCCCGTACTGCAGCTCGGACATGCGCGCGAGATCCCCGGCGCGGCGCGCGGTCTCCAGTTCCAGGCGCGCCCGCTCCAGCTCCTCCTTGATGTGGGCGGTGCCGGAGAGCGCGGCCTTCTCCGCCTTCCAGATCTCGTCCAGGTCCGCGAACTCGCGTTCCAGCTTGTCGATCTCCCCTTCCAGGGTATCCAGGCGCTTGCGGGAGGCCTCGTCGGATTCCTTCTTCAGGGCCTCGCGCTCGATCTTGAGCTGGATCAGGCGACGCTCCAGGCGATCCATCTCCTCGGGCTTGGAGTCGATCTCCATGCGGATGCGACTGGCCGCCTCGTCGATCAGGTCGATGGCCTTGTCCGGCAGCTGGCGATCGGTGATGTAGCGGTGCGAGAGCATGGCCGCGGCGACGATGGCCGGGTCGGTGATCTCCACGCCGTGGTGCACCTCGTAGCGCTCCTTCAAACCGCGCAGGATGGCGATGGTGTCCTCCACCGAGGGCTCGTCCACCAGCACCTTCTGGAAGCGGCGCTCGAGCGCCGCGTCCTTCTCGATGTACTTGCGGTACTCGTCCAGGGTGGTGGCGCCGATGCAGTGCAGCTCGCCGCGGGCCAGGGCGGGCTTGAGCATGTTGCCCGCATCCATGGCGCCCTCGGCCTTGCCGGCGCCCACCATGGTGTGGATCTCGTCGATGAACAGGATGATGCGACCTTCCTGCTTGGAGAGGTCATTGAGCACGGCCTTCAGGCGCTCCTCGAATTCGCCGCGGAACTTGGCGCCGGCGATCAGCGCGCCCATGTCCAGGGACAGCAGGCGGCGGTTCTTGAGGCCTTCCGGCACCTCGCCGTTGACGATGCGCTGGGCCAGGCCCTCGACGATGGCGGTCTTGCCCACGCCGGGCTCACCGATCAGCACCGGGTTGTTCTTGGTGCGCCGCTGCAGCACCTGGATGGCGCGGCGGATCTCGTCGTCGCGGCCGATCACCGGGTCCAGCTTGCCCTGTTCGGCGCGCTCGGTGAGATCGATGGTGTATTTCTCCAGGGCTTGGCGCTGTTCCTCGGCGTTGGGGTCGTCCACCCGCTGGCCGCCGCGCATGGCCTCCACGGCCTTCTCCACCGCCTGCCTGTCGGCACCGGCCTTCTTGAGCAGTTCACCCAGGGTGCCCTTGTCCTCCAGGGCGGCGAGCAGGAAGAGCTCCGAGGAGATGAACTGGTCCTTGCGCTTCTGGGCCAGCTTGTCGCAGACGTTGAGCAGGCGGCCCAGGTCGTTGGAAAGGTGCACCTCGCCCTCGGCACCCTGCACGCTGGGGAGGCGCTCCAGGGCCTCCCCCAGCTGGGAGCGCAGCAGGTTCACGTTGGCACCGGCCTGGGTGAGCACGTGCCGCACCGTGCCGCCCTCCTGGTCCAGGAGGGCGATCATCAGGTGCGCCGGTTCGATCATCTGGTGATCACGGCCCAGGGCCAGGGAATGGGCATCCTGGAGGGCCATCTGAAACTTGCTGGTGAGCTTATCCATTCGCATGAGCTGAATTCTCGCTGGGCAACTTTGGCAATACCCCTAAGATGGGTGGGGCAGGCGGGAATTCAAGATTCAAGATTCAAAATTCAAAGGGTGATGGCGACTGACCTTTGAATTTTGAATTTTGAATTTTGAATTTTGAATCTTGAATCTGCCCTACCGCCCTCACGGCCTGATCCAGATCAGGCTGGCCATGCGCCCGGTGGTCGCGTCGCGCCGGTAGGAGAAGAAGCGCTCGCGCTCGGTGCAGGTGCACAAACCACCGCCATGCACGGACCTGACGCCGCAGGCAGCCAGGCGACGCCGCGCCAGGGTATAGATGTCCGCCAGCCAGCGCTCGCCATCGGGCCGGAAGGCCCCGGCCGCACCCGGATCTGCGTCCAGGAAGGCCGCGCGCACCTCGGCGCCCACCTGGAAGGCATCGGGCCCGATGGCCGGACCCAGCCAGGCGATCAGGTCCCCGCCACCACCCAGGGCCTGCACCGTGGCCTCCAGCACCCCGGCATGCAGACCCCGCCAGCCCGCATGGGCAGCGCCCACCTTCGTCCCCGCCGCGTCGCAGAACAGCACCGGCAGACAGTCGGCGGTCATCACCGCGCACACCACCCCGGGCTCGAAGGCCACGGACGCATCGGCACGCACGCCGGCCGTGCCGCGCGCCGCATCCACCACCGTGGTGCCATGGACCTGGGTGAGCCACAGGGGATCGGCGGGCAGGGACAGCGCGTCCACCAGGAGGGCCCGATTGGCGGCGACGGCGGCGGGATCATCACCCACGTGATCGCCCAGGTTCAGGCTGTCGTAGGGCGCGCGGCTCACCCCACCCTGGCGGGTGGTGGAGGCGGCGCCGATGCGATCGGGGGCGGGCCAGTTGGGGAGGAGGAGGTCAAGCATGGTGAAGCGGGAATGTGAATAGAGTTCGAAGTGTGAATTGGGAAGTGGGAAATGAAAATCCGCCATCTGCGCATGAAACTTGTCTTGCCGACGACAGCATTGTCACTTTCTCGCCGGACTGATCCCGGGCTGGCTGTTTTGCACTTCCCACTTCCCAATTCACCCTTCGCATTTCAACACAGCGCCTCCAGCAGCGCCGCGAAATCCGCAGGCATGGGCGCCTCCCAGCCCATCTCCTCGCCGGTGACGGGATGCACCAGCTCCAGGCGCGCCGCATGCAGGGCCTGGCGACGGAAGCCGCGCAGGACCGCCTGGTCCGCCTCGGACAGGCCTGCGGGCACCTTGAGTCTCCCGCCGTAGACCGGATCGCCCACGATGGGATGATGGACGTGGGCCATGTGCACCCGGATCTGGTGGGTGCGGCCGGTCTCCAGTCTCACCCGCAGCAGGGTGTGGTGGGGGAGGCGCGCCTCCACCCGGTAATGGGTGATGGCCTCCTTGCCGCCGGCGACCACCGCCATGCGCTTGCGGTCCACCGGGTGGCGCCCGATGGGCGCATCCACGGTGCCGCCGGCCACGATCACGCCCTGCACCAGGGCCAGGTATTCCCGGCCCACGGTGCGCGCCTGGAGCTGGCGCACCAGGTCCGTGTGGGCCTCCAGGGTGCGCGCCACCACCAGCAGACCGGAGGTCTCCTTGTCCAGGCGGTGCACGATGCCCGCCCGGGGCAGCGCGGCGAGATCCGGGGCGTGGTGCAGCAGGGCATTGACCAGGGTGCCCTCCCGGTTGCCGGCGGCGGGATGGGTCACCAGGCCCGGCGGCTTGTTGATCACCAGCAGACTGTCGTCCTCGTAGATCACCTCCAGGGGGATGTCCTCGGCCCGATCCTCGGAGGCCGCCTCCACCCGGGCCTCGATCACCACCCGGGCACCGCCCAGGGCGGTGTCCCGGCGACGCGGCGTCTCGCCGTCCACACGCACCCAGCCCGCCTCCATCCACTGCTGGATGCGGCTGCGGGAATAGCTGGGGAACATGCGCGCCAGGGCGGCGTCCAACCTCTGACCGGACAGCGCCTCGGGCACTTCCCCCTGTAAATGAATGACTTCAAGCTCTCCGGACAAGCTCACGGCCCTCTCGTTGGGAAGCGCTGAACAAGTCCGTCCAGGACTTGTTCAGCGCGCGCCGCGCCCGGTACACGCCCGGACGCGGCTACGCGAATCAAACACTTAGGCGTTCGATTCGCGGGCGGGCCGTCCCTGGCCCGCGGAAACGCCGAGTTATTCAGCGTTTCCCTTGTTATACTGCCGCCCATTATTCCAGTCCCGGTGCCCCATGACACCCATGCGTCAGTTCATCCTGCTCCTGCTCGTCTCCCTGCTGTCCCTCACCCTGGTCGCCGGCTGCGGCGCCAACCGTCAGGATCCCACCCGCGACTGGTCCGCGAGCCAGCTCTACACCGAGGCCCGCGCGGCCCTGGACCGGGGCAACTTCGACCAGGCGGTGAGTTATTACGAGAGCCTGGAGGCCCGCTTCCCCTTCAGCCGCTTCGCCCAGCAGGCCCAGCTGGAAGTGGCCTACGCCTATCACAAGGCCGACGAGCCGGAGATGGCCCTGGCCGCCGCCGATCGCTTCATCCAGATCAACCCGCGGCATCCCTACGTGGACTACGCCTACTACCTCAAGGGCCTGGTGAATGCCAACCGCGGCCAGGGCTACCTGCAGCGCTGGTTCCCCCGGGATCCCAGCAGCCGCAACCCGGCCCACCTGCGCCAGGCCTTCGATGACTTCTCCACCCTGGTGGGCAACTTCCCGGACAGCCGCTATGCCGAGGACGCCCACCAGCGCCTGATCTACCTGCGCAACATGCTCGCGGCCCACGAGCTGCACGTGGCGAACTTCTACATGCGTCGGGGGGCGTGGCTCGCCGCCGCCCAGCGCGCCCGCACCGTGATCGAGCGCTACCCGGAGGCCGACTCCAACCTGGATGCCCTGGAGGTCATGGTGCGTGCCTACCGGGAACTGGAGCTGAACGACCTGGCGAATGATGCCCTGCGGGTCCTGACGCTGAACGATCCGGAACGGGCCGCCCGACTGCAGAACCGCTGAAACCCCAGACAGGACACAGGCCATGTGGGACTTCTTCAAGACCGTGCGCCATCGCCACTCGGTCCGCCGTTACCAGGCGGACATGCCGGTGGAGGATGAAAAACTTCACGCCATCCTGGAGACCGCCATCGCCGCGCCCTCAGCCGGTGACCTGCAGGCCTACGGCGTGGTGGCGGTGCGTGACGCCGCCCTGCGTGCCGCCCTCTCCCGGGCTGCCCACGACCAGGCCTTCATCGCCGAGGCCCCGGTGGTGCTGGTGTTCTGCACCGAGGCGGAACGCTCTGCACGCAAATACGGCGAACGGGGGCGGGACCTGTTCGCCCTGCAGGACGCCACCATTGCCTGCGCCTACGCGCAGCTGGCCGTGGTCGCCGCCGGACTGGGTTCCACCTGGGTCGGTTACTTCGATGAGGCGCAGGTCGCCGAACACCTGGGCCTACCCGAGACGCAGCGCCCCGTGGCGCTGCTGTGCGTGGGTTACCCGGCGGAACTGCCGGAGGTGACGCCGCGCAGAAGGCTGGATGAACTGGTGATTTACAAGTAGCAAGTCTCAAGTGGCTAGTGGCAAGAAAGACCTTTGCTTCGCTGACATCGGATCAGATCGAAGCCGCGGCTTTCCTTGCCACTAGCTACTAGCCACTGGCCACTTGCTAAAGCGCCTCGCTCCCCTCTTCCCCGGTGCGGATGCGGATGGCGCGCTCCACCGGGGTGACGAAGATCTTGCCGTCGCCGATCTTGCCGGTGCGGGCGGCCTTGACGATGGCGTCCACGCACACATCCACCCGGTCGTCGTCCACCACCACCTCGAGCTTGGCCTTGGGAATAAAGTCCACCACGTACTCGGCGCCACGGTAGAGCTCCGTGTGGCCCTTCTGGCGGCCGAAGCCCTTGACCTCGGTGGCGGTCAGGCCGGTGACGCCGATCTCCATCAGCGCCTCGCGCACGTCTTCGAGCTTGAAGGGCTTGATGATGGCTTCGATCTTTTTCATGTGCTCATTCCCCAAATTGACGATGTCTGGTTCAGGACAAGGTACTCGCTACCAGGTACCAGGGCAAAGGGCTTGGCCCTCTTGTCACTTTTCTCTGGCAACTTGTATCTATCTTCAACTTAACAATCTTCCGTACCCGGAGGTAATCGGATAGCGCCGGTCCTTGCCGAAGCCGCGGCGTGTGACCCGCACGCCGGGCGGTGCCTGGCGGCGCTTGTACTCGTTGCGCAACACCAGGGTCGCCACCCGCTGCACGGTGGCCTCGTCAAAGCCGGCGCGCACGATCTGCTCCACGGACTGATCCTGCTCCACGAAGCGCTCCAGGATCGGGTCCAGCACCTCGTAGGGCGGCAGGCTGTCGGAGTCCTGCTGTCCCGGCGCAAGTTCCGCAGACGGCGGACGCTCGATCACCCGGCGCGGGATGGCCGCACCGAGGGTGTTGCGGTACTCCGCCAGGCGGAACACCCACAGCTTGGAGACATCCTTGAGCGGCGCGAAACCGCCGGCCATGTCCCCGTACAGGGTGGCGTAGCCCACCGCCATCTCGCTCTTGTTGCCGGTGGTGAGCAGCATGCGGCCGGTCTTGTTGGAGATGGCCATGAGGATCACCCCCCGGCAGCGGGCCTGGATGTTCTCCTCGGTGGTATCCCGGGGCAGTCCCTCGAACTCCGGGGCCAGTCCCGTCATGAAGGCCTCCACCATGGGCTCGATGGGGATCTCCCGGTAGCGCACCCCCAGGCTCTGCGCCTGGCTGCGCGCATCCTCCACGCTCATGGAGGCGGTGTAGCGGTAGGGCATCATCACCGCCTCCACCGCGTCCGCGCCCAGGGCATCCACGGCGATGCACAGGGTCAGCGCCGAGTCGATGCCGCCGGAGAGCCCGAGCACCGCGCCCCTGAAGCCGTTCTTGGAGACGTAGTCGCGCACCCCGGTGACCAGGGCCTGGTAGAGCTCGGCGGCCTCGTCGGCGAGGGGCGCCTGCTCACCGGCCCGGGGCTGGAGCGGCGCATCGCCCGCCGGGCAGTCCACGCTCACCAGGGACAGGGCCTCATGCCAGGCGGGCAGGGACTGGCGTACCTCGCCATCGCCACCCATCACCAGGGACTGGCCGTCGAACACCAGTTCGTCCTGGCCACCCACCAGGTTGAGATAGAGCACGGACAGTCCGGTCTCCCGCACACGGGCGCGCAGGGTCTGCAGGCGCTCCTCGCGCTTGCCACGGTGATAGGGGGAGGCGTTGATGTTGAGGATCAGACGCGCGCCCGCCTCCCTGGCTCGGGCGGCGGGTTCCGGCTGCCAGATGTCCTCGCACACGGTCAGCCCCAGGGGCACGCCGCGCACCTGGATCACGCAGGCCCCGTGACCGGGCACGAAATAACGCTTCTCGTCGAACACGCTGTAGTTGGGCAGGATCTGCTTGTCGTAACGGGCAGCGATGGCGCCGTCGCGCAGCAACAGGGCACTGTTGTGCAGGCCGCGCTCATCCTGCATGGGCGCGCCCAGCACCACGTCGATGCCACGGACCTCGTGGGCCAGCCGGTGCAGGGCGCGCTCGACGCGCGCATGCAGGCTGGCGCGCAGCAGCAGGTCCTCGGGCGGGTAGCCGGTGATGGCCAGCTCGGGGAACAGCACCAGGTCCGCGCCCAGTTCATCCCGGGCCTTGAAGACCCAGTCACGGATGCGCTCGGCATTGCCCTCCACGTCACCCACCAGCAGGTCCACCTGGGCCAGGGCGATTTTCAGGGTGTCGGTCATGGGGGAAGACAATTCAATATTCAAAATTCAACATTCAAAGGACGGGCACAGCCGCGATCGACCGTCACGGAGAACGCGGGCGTGATCCTCCCTTTGAATTTTAAATATTGAATTTTGAATTCGCCGCTCACAGCAGCGTCTTCATACGCTCGCCCATCTCCGCAGGCGAACGCACCACGGAGACGCCGGCGGCCTCCAGGGCGGCGAACTTCTGTTCCGCCGTGCCCTGGCCGCCGGAGATGATGGCGCCGGCATGGCCCATGCGCCGTCCGGGCGGTGCGGTCACGCCGGCGATGTAGGCGACCACGGGCTTGGTGACGTGGGCCTTGATGTAGGCGGCCGCTTCTTCCTCCGCCGTGCCGCCGATCTCGCCCACCAGGATAATGCCCTCGGTTTGCGGATCGGCCTGGAACAGCGCCAGGCAGTCCACGAAGTTCATGCCCTGGATGGGGTCTCCGCCGATGCCCACGCAGGTGCTCTGGCCCAGACCCGCGTCGGTGGTCTGCTTCACCGCCTCGTAGGTGAGCGTTCCGGAACGGGACACGATGCCCACCCGACCGGGCTGGTGGATGTGGCCGGGCATGATGCCGATCTTGCAGCCGCCGGGCGTGATCACACCGGGGCAGTTGGGACCGATCAGGCGCGCGTCGCTGTGGGCCAGGGCCGCCTTGACCCGCAGCATGTCCAGCACCGGGATACCCTCGGTGATGCACACGATCACTTGAATGCCCGCGTCCATGGCCTCCAGGATCGCGTCCGCCGCGAACGGCGCCGGCACGTAGATCATGGTGGCCTCGGCGCCGGTGTCACGCACCGCATCGTGAACGGTGTCGAACACCGGCAGGTCCAGGTGCTTCTGACCGCCCTTGCCCGGCGTGACACCGCCCACCATGCGCGTGCCGTAGGCGATCGCCTGCTCCGAGTGGAAGGTGCCCTGCTTGCCGGTAAAGCCCTGGCAGATCACCCTGGTGTCTTTGTCGATCAGAATGGACATGGTGGGGACTCGCGCAATTCAAGATTCAAAACTCAAAATTCAAAGGTGGGATTGCTGGATCCGGAATTTGTGACCTTTATATCTGCCAGATTGCAGGTAACGGATGAAGCCGGCGAGCATGCGACTGATTTCAACACATTCATTCCTCAAATGCCCGGCCCGCTGCGTGTCCAGCAGGCCCGCATCCTGAGCAATATAAATCTGGGAACGCAACTCCCCAGCCGAACCCTTGGCCATGGACAGAAAATTAATCAGCTCGCGATTCCCACCCCGCTCGTACCCTTCCGAGATGTTGGACATCACCGAGACCGCGCTGCGGCGCATCTGGCGACAAAGCACTTGATCGCTGAAAAGGGCACCGTCACGCGTCAACGCATAGACGGAAGCCGTGAGCGTCCTCGTACGTCTCCAGACCTCAAGATCCTCGAATCGAGCACCAGACATTCCATGTCCTCTCGTTTTCCTTTGAATGTTGAATCTTGAATTTTGAATTCACTGGACCGACGCCACCACCCGCCTGGCACCGTCGGTGAGGGACTCGGCGGTGATGATGTTCAGGCCGCTCTCGGCCAGCATCTGCTTGCCCTGGTCCACGTTGGTGCCTTCCAGGCGCACCACCACGGGCACGGTCACATGGACTTCCTTGACGGCGTTGATGATGCCTTCCGCGATCAGGTCGCAGCGCACGATGCCGCCGAAGATGTTCACGAACACCGCCTTCACGGCCTCGTCGGAGAGGATCAGCTTGAAGGCCTCGGCCACCCGGGCCGCGGTGGTGCCGCCGCCCACGTCCAGGAAGTTGGCGGGCTCGCCGCCGTGCAGCTTGATGAGATCCATGGTGGCCATGGCCAGGCCTGCGCCGTTGACCATGCAGCCGATGTTGCCGTCCAGGCGCACGTAGTTGAGTTCGTGCTCCCGGGCACGGGCCTCACGGGCGTCCTCCTGGGTCTCGTCGCGCAGTTCGGCCAGCGCCTGGTGGCGGTACAGGCCGTTGTCGTCCAGGTTGATCTTGGCGTCCAGGGCAATGAGCTCCCCGGTCTTGGTGACCACCAGGGGGTTGATCTCCACCAGGCTCGCATCGCTGTCCACGAACAGCCGGTAGAGCTGGCCCAGCAGCTTCACCAGGGCGGAGACCTGCGGCCCTTCCAGCCCCAGGGCGAAGGCCACGCGGCGGCCCTGGTAGGGCATGTAGCCGGCGGCCGGATCCACGTGCAGCGTGATGATCTTCTCGGGGCTCTCGGCGGCCACGGTCTCGATGTCCATGCCGCCGGCCGCGGAGGCCATGATGGCCACCCGGCGCCGGGCACGGTCCACCAGGAGACTCAGATACAGCTCCCGGCCGATATCGGTGAGGGACTCCACCAGCACGGTGTTGATGGGCAGGCCTGCGGGACCGGTCTGGTGGGTGGCGAGCCGGCCGCCCAGCAGTTCGCCCACGGCATGTTCCAGTTCCCTGGAGCCCTTGACCAGGCGCACGCCGCCCGCCTTGCCGCGGCCACCGGCGTGGACCTGGGCCTTGACCACCCAGGCATCACCGCCGAGTGAACTGATCGCCTCGCCCAGCGCGGCGGGATCGCTCACGGCCACGCCCTCGGGCACGGGGATGCCGTGTTCGCGGAACAGTGCCTTGGCCTGAAATTCGTGAAGGTTCATGGGGATGAAGATACTCGCTTGACCCCTCGGGGTACAAGCGAGCGGATGCCGGTTCAGGCGGATTTCTGCAGCAGATGCGGCCCGGGACGGTGCAGGTGATAGCCCTGGGCCATGTCCACGCCGAGGGTATTGAGCATCTCCAGGGTGGCGGCATCCTCGACGAATTCCGCCACGGTGCGTTTGCCCAGCCCCTTGGCCACGTCCACCATGGCGCGCACGAACACCTGGTTCTCCCTGTCGCGGGTCAGGTCACGCACGAACATGCCATCGATCTTGAGCATGTCCACATCGATGTACTTGAGATAGGCGAACGAGGAAAAGCCGGCGCCGAAGTCATCCAGGCACACCTTGCAGCCCAGCCGGTGCATGGACTCGATGAAGCGCTGGGCCTCCTGGATCTCGGAGACCGCGGCGGTTTCGGTGAGCTCGATGATGAGCCGCGATGGATCCACCCGGTGGCGTGCGATCAGTTCCCGGATGGCATCGGCCAGGGCCGGATCATCAAAGGAACGGCCCGAGATATTCACCGCCAGGGGAGGCATGTCCGGATTATCCGCCAACTGGGCGATGCCCAGTTCCAGCACGCGCCGGTCCAGGGCGAGGATCAGCCCGGTCTTCTCCGCGATGGGCACGAACTGTCCGGGCATCAGGATGCGCTCCAGGTCCCGGGGGTCGCGAATGCGCGCCAGGGCCTCCATGTGCACCAGCTCGCCGCTGGCCGCGTCATAGACGCCCTGGTAGTGCAGCAGGAGCAGGTCCTGCTCCAGGGCCATGCGGATGCGGTCGCCCCAGCTCAGGCGCTCAGCCACTGCCTCGGAACGGTCGCGCTCCGGGTCGTACACCGACCAGGTGTTCTTGCCCAGACCCTTGGCCTGGTACATGGCGATATCCGCCCGGGCGACCAGGTCCTCGGTGGTCTCGCCGTGCTCCGGATAGACAGCGATGCCGACGCTGGCGGTGCTGCGCACCCCGGTGCCCCGGAAGCGGAACGGGATCTTGGCGACGGTCCCGCAGAGCCTCGCGGCGAGGCTGCGGGCCTCCTCGATGGAGTCGATCTGGGTGAGCAGGGCGAACTCGTCGCCACCCACCCGCGCCAGCATGTCGCCGCCGCGCACCACCGGGGCCAGTTCGCTCGCCACCCGCACCAGCACCGCGTCACCGGCACGATGCCCGAAGCTGTCGTTGATGGCCTTGAATTCGTCCAGGTCGAAGTACAGCAGCGCGAGCCGGTGATGATGGCGCTGGGCGGAGGCCATGGCCTTCTCCAGGCGCTGCTCGAAGCAATGGCGGTTGCACAGGCCGGTGAGGGCGTCGTGCTCCGCCAGGTAGAGCAGCTGCTCGGCGGTCTGGCGCTCGTGGGTGACGTCCTCGTAGATCCACAGGCGGCCCAGGCTGTTGCCGTCGTTGTCCAGCACCGGGTAGGAGATCTGGGTGATCAGCCGCCCGTCGTTGAGCTCCGTCTCGAAGCGTTCGCTGGATTCGTGGGTGTCCAGGACCTGTAGGATGTGGCGCGAGCTGTGATCAGGGCGGGACTCGAAGTGGGCCGCCAGTTCCAGCACGTCCTGGGTGGGCATGCCGGTCAGGTTGGTGTCCCGGGGGATACCCCAGATGTTCTGGAACGCGGGGTTGTAGTACTCCACCCGGTGATCATGGGTCTCGAACAGCACGCCGATGTTCATGGCCGAGAGCAGGGAACGCAGCCGGCCCTGCTCCTGGCGGGCAAGCCCGGTAAGACGCTCGGCCTGGCGATGGGCCTCGGTCAGCTCCACCTCGCGGGTGCGCACCGAGGAGACCATGGCGCGGAACGCCTCGGCCAGCTGGCCCACTTCGTCATGCCCCCTGGCCGGGAGCGACACATCGTAATGGCCTGCACTGACGGCTCGGGCGCTCGCGGCCAGATGCGCGACCCGCCTCACCATGCGGTGCCCGACCGTGCCCAGCAGCAGCAACCCCAGGGGCAGCACCACCAGGACCACCAGCAGGCTATCCATCAGCAGGCGCGAGCGGGCCGCCTCCTCCGCCTCCAGGGACGACCCGATGAAGACCTGCCCCACGTCCATGCCGCCAAGCGTCAGCGGGACGCGGGCATGATGGATGGAGGAGACGTCGGCCTCCGGCCCCTGATCTGCCTGCAGCCAGTCCGGCACCGCGCCGGCGCTGGCGTAGATGCGACCGGACAGATCCTCCACCTGCACGTAGACCACCGCGCCTTTGCCAGTGGACACCATGCGCAAGGCCAGGTCCGCCAGCGCGCCGTAGTCCTGCTCGAACACCCGGGTGCTGAAGGCCGCGTTGATCCACAGGGGCAGGTCGCTCTGCTGCGCCCGCAACTGTTCTTCGGCGAAGCGATCCACCTGGCGCAGGCCCACGAACACCGCCAGGCCCAGCGACAGCACCAGGACCAGGACCAGGGAGGCGCTGAGCTTGCGCTGCAGCGAAGCCTGCAGCCATTGCCAGAGGCTCATGGCCGCACCTCGGGCCGTCGCAGTCTGGGCCGCCACACCCTGGATTCTGGGCCCTTGCGCGGCAGGTCGCGTTGTCGCGCGCCCACGCTCACTGGCCCCCGAGGGCGCGGGCGGCCCGGTCGGCAAATGGATCAAGGGCCTCCAGCAGCCCGGTTTCGGGCAGCATGAACCTCACCAGCCCGGAACCCTGGAAGTAGCGCTCACCCACCGGCTCGGCGTGCAAGGTCAACAGGTCCCGAGACAGGGCCGCCAGCCTCGGGGCAGGCAGGCGCTCAGGATTGCCCAACAGCACGAAGCCCGGGATGTCCCGGGTGCGGAAGATCTCCACCAGCTGATCCTGGCCCGAACGCCGGGCATCCTGCCAGGTAGGCAGTCCCACCAGCCCCACCCCCCCCTGCTGAAGCACCGCCAGCAGCGCGCTGTTGTGAGACTGTGCCACCTCGATCGTGAGCTCCGTGTCCACGTCCAGGCCTGCCTGCAGCAGGGCCTCGATACCCAGCTGGTGGATGATCGCCAGTTCCGGCGGTGCATGCAGGGTCTGGCCGCGCAGGTCGGCGAGGCTGGCAAGACCCGCATCGCGGCGGGCGACGAACACCGCGGCCGAACGATTGGCGGTCACCGCCAGCACCATCTGGCCGCAGTCGCGCTGAGCCAGGCGGCCCAGGTGGGGCGCGGTCAGTGTCAGGACGTAGTCGCCCTGGCAGGTGCGCTGTGCGAAGGTCTTGAAATCCGGGGCCGTGACCAGGTTGACCGGTGCATCCAGTTCCTGGGCCAGCCAGGCGCGCAGGGGGCCATGGCGGGTAGCCAGGGAGGCGGGACTCATGTAGGGAAACACACCGAACAGCGGGGGACTCACGCGCATGGCCGTAGAGTCGGCGGCCGCCACAGGGGCCACCACCCAGGCCCCCAGACACCAGGCCAGCAGCATCGCCGCCAGAGCGCGGCCTTTGGGCAAGTTCATCCGTGACAAGGGGGTCCCCGTTGAGAAGCTTGAATCAGTTCACAAATTATAGGGGAAAGTGTCACTTGGGAAGGGCCCGGCGTTTCTGCATGACACGACCGTTCGTCGGAAGATCCGACCCTCCGGCCCGTTACGGCCATCCGGAGTCCCACACTGCCTCAGCATGCGCCCGTGCCTGGCGGCCGGGCTCCCTCAGCCCTGAGGCGCGGGGAACAGGCCCTCGATCTGCTCGGCGGGCGCCGGGCGAGCGAACAGGTAACCCTGGGCCACATCACAGCCCAGACGCCGGAGGATGTCCCGCTGTTCGTCGGTCTCAACCCCCTCGGCCACCAGGCTCAGGTCCAGCCGCTCGGCCAGCACCACGAGGGTGCGGATGAGGTTCTCCGCCACCGGATCGCCGCCCAGCCCGCGCACGAAGCTCTGATCGATCTTGAGCGCATCCACCGGCAGACGGTGCAGGTAGCTCAGGGAGGCATAGCCGGTGCCGAAGTCGTCCAGGTGCACGGCAATGCCCAGTCGCTTGAGCCGGAACAGGGCCTCGGAAACCTGTTCCATGTCCTCGATCACCGCCGTCTCGGTCACCTCCAGCACCAGGGGCATGTCGTCTTTATCCAGCCCATGGCGCTCCAGCACCTTCACCACCTGGGTGTCGAAACCCGGCGTGAGCAACTGGCGGGCGGAGAGGTTCACGCTCATGTGCAGGTGATTCCAACCCTGCGCACGCCAGTGGGCGATCTGGGCACAGGCCTGCTCCAGCACCCATTCACCCAGGGAGAGGATCAGGCCGGAATGCTCCGCCATGGGGATGAAGCGTCCCGGCGAGACGCTGCCGAAACGGCGGTTGTCCCAGCGCAACAGGGCCTCGACGCCGAGCACGCTGCCGTCCCGGGTATTGACGATGGGCTGGTAATGCAGGTGCATCTCGTCCCGCTGCAGGGCGCCCTGCAGCTCGTTGTCCAGGGCCTGGTACTCTCGCACCCGCTCATCCATCTCCCGCGCATAGAACACGCAGCGCCCGGCATGGGACTGGGCACCCCCCTGGTGCAGCGCCACGCCGGCGCAATGCAGCAGTTCCGGCCCGGACTCCGCATCCCCGGGATAGACCGCGGCACCGGCGGAGAGCTTCACGTGCAGGGGCGGCAGGTCACCGCCCATCTCCAGTTCAAAGGGCTCCAGCAGCTTGTCGGCCACCTCCGAGACATCCATGCCCATGCGCAGGTCGCAGAGCAGCAGGGCAAACTCGCCGTTGCCCAGGTGCGCCACGGTATCGCCCTCGCGCAGGCGGCTGAGCAGCCTTCTCGCCACCACCTGCTGCAGACGGTCCCCCTGCTGACGGCCCAGGGAGTCGATCACCGCGCGCAGCCCCAGCACTTCCAGGGCCATCACGCCGATGTAGCGGCGGTGATGCCGCGCGCGCAGCAAGGCCTGGCCGATGCGCTCCTCCAGCAGGCCGCGGTTGGGCAGGCCGGTGAGAGGATCGTAACGGGTGGAACGCTCCAGGGCCTGGGCCTGGTCGATGATCATCAGGCCCAGGCCCGTGTCGGCGGCCACCTCGGTGAGCAGTTGCAGTTCGTCGGCATCGAACACCGTGGCCTGACGGGACAGGAAACCCAGCACGCCCAGCAGTTGCGATCCGTTGAAGAAGGGCACCACGGCCATGGCCCGGAAGCCCCTCGCCACGGCGCGGCTGTGACACTCATCCATGGGGGGAATGGCGCTCAGTTCATTGACCACGAAGGGCAACCTGGCGCACAGGTCCGCAGCCATGGGGTGGGCGTCAGGGTCTCCGGAGGCGATGCAAAGGCTCAAGCCGTCCAGACAGTCCAGGGCATCGCCGGCACTGGCCACCGGGCTCAGGGTGCGAGCATCCGCGTTCACCAGCCCCACCCAGGCAAGATCGAAACCGCCGGTGTCCACGGCGATGCGGCAGGACTCCCGCAACAGGCTGTCCCTGTGGCGTATACGCAGGATGGCGCCGTTGATGGCGCTGAGCATGGCGTGCACCCGGTTGAGCCGGGCGATGTGCAGGCCGCGCTCCTCGAGCCGCACGTTGGCCTGGGCCAGGACGTGCATCTGCCAGGCGATCAGGCCGTAGAGCAGCAGCGCGGTGACCAGTACGTAGGCCCAGCCCTTGAAGGTCTGCAGCCAGGTGAGCAGCACCGGATCGTCCACCAGCATGGCCAGGGCGCGGTCAGAGAGGGCGATCCACAGGATACCCATGACCAGGTAGACGACGACGATCCTCAGGGCCAGCCGACCCGCCAGGCTGCGGGATGGGGACGATCCGTTGCGTGTCACGGCATGATGTTCCATTACGGGGAGCAAGCCCCCCCATTGACGATGGACTGCATCAGCGACACGGGCTCCCTGCCGCCGCCAGGCGCGGTTCGCATGCGCCGGCGGCCCGTAGACAGCTGCCGCTTACTGCTCCGCCATCTCCAGGATAGCGGTGACGATGTCATTCATAGTGACAATGCCTTCCAGCTCATTGTTGCGCAGCACCACCAGGCGGCGGAACCCCTGGTTGACCATGAGACGGGCCACGTGCTTGACGTCCATCTCGCTGAACACCGAGATCACCGGCTTGGAACAGACGTCGTAGACGTTGATGAGATCGATGTCGCCTTCCTCGGCGACGATGGTGCGCAGGATGGTGGTGTAGGTGATGATGCCGTAGGCGTCGTGGATATCCTTCTTCTCCACCACCAGGGATTTCACGCCATGGCGCTTCATCTGCCGCATGGCTTCGCGGATGGTGGCAAACGGCGAGACCGTGACCACCTTGGGCTGCATGATGTCCTTGACGAGCATGGGCTTCACCTTTTCCTGGGGCACCACCAGGTCTTGTCACGAATGAAAAAATCGACAGGATTCACATGATTGACTGGATTAAAAATATCCGATCCAGAGACAATCCTGTAAACCCTGTCAATGAATGTTCTAGATTTCGTCCTTGATGCGCTCCTCGAAGCGCTCGATCTGGCCCACATCGATACCGGCGATGTGCTCCAGCGGGATGGTGAACACCACGCCCTTGCTGTGGGCCGTCAGGTCCAGGTCCTTGGTGAGCTTCTTGAGCACCGTGACGGAAAGCTTCTTCTCCAGCACGAAGATCAGCACCGACTGACTGCCCTCGTAGGTCAGACCGAAGAAGGTTTTTTTCTCCTTCGTGCCGATGCCACGCCCGTCCAGGATGGTGACGCCACCGGCGCCGGCCTGCTTGGCCGAGTCGATGGCCTTCTCTTCCAGTTCCTCGGCCAGGATGGCCACCAGTACCGCGAATTTCATGTCTGCACCCCCCTCGTCCTGGCGACGAGTTCAACGAAAATAGCATAGAGCATCACCGTGACGATCGGAAAGATCGAGGCAAAGGCGATCAGACCGAAACCGTCGATGAGCACGTTGCGCCCCTCGATGTGCGTGGCCAGGCCGATGCCCAGCGCGGTGACCAGGGGCACGGTCACCTCCGAGGTGGTCACGCCACCCAGGTCATAGGCCAGGGCGACGATGTACTTGGGCGCCAGCCAGGTGAGCAGGATCACCAGTGTGTAGCCGCCCATGATGTAGTAGTGGATGGAATCACCCGTGATGATGCGGTGCACGCCGATGGTGATGCCGATAGCCACGCCCAGCGCCACCAGCAGGCGGATCAGGTTGCCGTTGAGCCTGCCCTTGCCGGCCTCCTCGGCCTTCATGCCGATGGCGATCAGGGCGGGCTCCGCCATGGTGGTGGCAAAGCCGATGCAGAAGGCGAACAGGTAGATGAAAAACACCTTGTCCAGGCCGATGAGCTGTGCCGCCATGCTCTGGCCGATGGGGAAGAGCCCGAGCTTCAGCCCCACCACGAAGGCGTAGAGGCCCACGATCACCAGCACGAAGCCACCCATCACCTTGTGGATGTGGGCGATAGGCTTGCGGATCACCAGGTACTGGAAGAAAAGCACCACGGCGATGATGGGCAGCACGTCCCGGAACATCACCAGCAGGTCCGTGACCATGCCCAGCAGGATGCTGCCGGCGGTGGGCGAGACCGCCTCCTCGATCGCCGGGTCCAGCATTGCGGCACCGGCGTCCACGGTCCCCGGTTCGCCGAAGCTGTAGACCAGGATGCCGTAGAGCTGCACCAGGATCATGGGCACCATCACCGCGAGCCCCACAAGGCCGAAGCCATGGGTCAGCGCGTTGCGCCCGCGCAGGGACACGGCCAGGCCGATGCCGAGCGCGGCAATCAGGGGCACCGTGACGATGTTTGTGGTCACGCCGCCGGAATCGTAGGCCAGGCCCACGATCTCCTCCGGTGCGAAGAAAGTCACCGTGACCACCACGATGTAGCCGATGATCATATACCAGTGCAGGCTGTGGCCCAGGATGATGCGCACCACGCCCAGCGCCACCACCAGGCCCACCGAGACGGCCACCAGCAGGCGCAGGGTCAGGCCGTGGATGCGCCCTTCGCTGATCTGTTCCGCCTGGCTGGCCACGGCGATCAGCGCAGGCTCGGCCACCACCGCCGAGAAGCCAAGGCAGAAGCCGAAGATCATCAGCAGGGACAGGGAGCCCTTCTTGGCGAAATCGTTGGAGAGGTTCTTGCCGATGGGGAAGATGCCCATCTCCAGCCCCTGCAGGAACAGGGCCACGCCCACCACCACCACCAGCAGGCCGAAGGTGATGGGCAGCAGGTCGTCGGGCACCTGGCGCATGATGACGAACTGGAAGAAGGCCACCACCACGATGATAGGCAGCAGATTCCGAAAGGAATGCTTGAGGATCCCGAGGAATTCTCTGAGCTGGTTCAAGGGTCAGCCGTAGGTTGCGGTCGTTTGCTCAAGAGCCTCGGCCGACAGGGTCAGCGTCGTTTGACTTCTTGTGAGCCCCCGCCTCCAGATACCGTCGGATTGCGGCGACGTCGATGCCACCCGTCTCATCCAATTTGAAGCAGAATGCGAGCCCCTGAAAGGGTTGCAGCAGATCCAACTCCCTGTTCAGACGCTCGACGGCATGTTCGGCGCGGGTAGCATCCAGCACACACAGCAATATCTTCTCGAGTCCTCGGTAGCCGAGTCCGAAAAAACTCTTGTGTTCAGGGAAATTAAGGCCTCGAGCGGGCAGAATCGTCACCCCGCCACCCCCTTCTTCGCGAATAATGGCAACGGCACGCTCTTCCAGCTGATCAGACACCACGGCAATCAAGAGATTTGCCTTGGTCATGACATCTCCCCATGAGATTGGATGCGTTGCACCACGATAACATAGAGCAGTACGGTGATGATGACATAGAGAGATGCCAGCGCCACCAGGCCAAAGCCCTGCATCATGACATCGTCACCCCCCGTGGCCATGGCCAGACCCACCCCCAGGGCCGCGATCACAGGGACCGTCACATCCGAAGTGGCGATCCCACCCAGGTCGAAGCAGAAAGCCACCAGATCCCGAGGCGCCAACACCGCCAGGACGGCCAGCAATCCGAGACTGCCCGCAAAGACATGATCCAGAGACCAGCCGTATATAAATCGCAATGCACCGATCACAAGTCCCAATCCGACGCCCAGGGCAACCAGCCCACGGACCACAGGCGGGCGGATCCGAAACGGGTCCAGATGTGCGGCATGGCGGATGACCGCCATGAGGGCAGGCTCCACCAGCGTAACGGCGAAACCCAGCAGAAAGACAAACATCACCAGATAGGCGCCACCGCCGGTGCGCGCAAGCCCTGATGCCAGGTGCTCGCCAATGGGGAACAGCCCAGAGGTCAGACCCTCACTGAAGGCAAACAACCCAAACAGAAGCAACAGCGCTCCACCGACAAGCCGACGGGGATGCAACATGGGCTGACGGATCACGAGAAACTGAAACACCAGGACCACAAGCACAACGGGCACCAGGTTTGCCATCAGAGACAGCACGTCCGTGAGCAGGCTCCAGACGGGAGCGGATGCCATCTGCACTGCGCCCAACCCCGCCCCAGGTCCATACCCGTCCAGGACTGTGGGATCTGACGCGTAAACAACAATGCCATAGAGCTGCACGGTCAGGCGCGGGGCCATCACGGCCAACGCTGCCAGGCCGAAGCCTTCGCTCAGCACACGGCGCCCCTTGAGTGAGGCCATGAGCCCCATACCCAGGGCCACCACCAGGGGAACGGTGACCATATTGACACTCACCGCACCGGCATCGAAGGCCAGCCCGGTGATCTCCGGGGGCGTGAGGTAGGTGACAGGGATGAGCAATAAATAGCCAACCAGCACGTACCACAGCACGGAGTGCTTGAGTATCGACCGAAGGATGCCCAGCACGATTGCGCCCCCCACCGAGGCGGCTACCAGCAGGCGCAGCGTCCAGGCATCGATACGCCCTTCACTGACCATCTCTGCCTTCTGCGCCAACGCGATCAGGGCCGGCTCGGCAATCACCGTGGCCGCGCCCAAACAGAAACCGAAGATGAGCAGCCAGCTCAGCATACCCTTCGCGACAAAGGCATCTGCGATGTTGCGCCCGATGGGGAACACGCTGAGTTCAAGGCCGCGTAAAAACAGGGCAATCCCCAGGGCCACTAGGAAAAGACCGGCAAGGACAGTACCGACCCCTTGCGGCCAGGCACCGATCACCAGCCACTGGTATAGCGCCACGACGCCGATAACAGGCAGAAGATTGCGAAAGGACTGAACAAATGCCCGCAGAAAATGAGTGACCTGATCCAAACCTCGGCTCCGTCTTCGTGGCATCAACTGTCTCGATTGAGTGGGCGCGCTTCCCACCCTCGGTATGCGTATTAAAGCGCCTCTCATTCTTCTGAGCGCCCAGGTTGGACACTCGGATTTGTGCTATCAAGTCGCAAATCAAGGTCAAAAGCGAGCTATTGTGAAAATTTGATGCCGAAAGCCCGGACATGGGCCCTCAAGATGCGTACTCACGAATCCTGAAAGAGGCACCCCGATACAATAGACAGGGTGAAATTACCGAAATCCGCTATACCTTTGTTTTTGTAACTTATTTTTTTGGCTTATAACAACAGCCACTTGGGGGCGCAGGACGATGGAATGGCTGACCGAGGCCAGCGGCAGGCTGGCAGGCTTTCTCTGGGGCAATCCCGTCACCCTGTTGCTGCTGGTGGGCACGGGCCTCTATCTCACCCTGCGCCTCGGCTTCGTGCAGCTGCGCGGCTTCCGCCACGGCGTGGCCCTGGTGCAGGGCAAGTACACCCACCCGGGCGAGCCCGGCCAGGTCTCCCATTTCCAGGCCCTGTCCACGGCCCTGTCCGGCACCGTGGGCACCGGCAACATCGCCGGTGTGGCCACCGCCATCGCCTTCGGCGGCCCCGGCGCCCTGTTCTGGATGTGGGTCACCGCCTTCGTGGGCATGGCCACCAAGTTCACCGAATCCACCCTGGCCCTCAAGTTCCGCGAGATCCGCCCCGACGGCACCGTGGCCGGCGGCCCCATGTACACCCTGTTGCACGGGCTGAAGATGAAGCGCATGGCCTGGCTGTTCGCCTTCTTCGCGCTCATCGCCTCCTTTGGCATCGGCAACATGGTGCAGGCCAACTCGGTGGTGGACGGACTGGTGTTCCTGTTCCCGGAGCTGCATGACAACCCCGAGGGCCGCCAGACCGCGGCCCTGTTCCTGGGTGTCGGCATGGCCCTGCTGGTGGGCCTGGTGATCCTCGGCGGCATCACCCGCATCGCCAAAGTGGCCAGCACCATCGTGCCCTTCATGGCAGTGCTCTACATCTGCGCCGCGCTCATCATCCTGCTGAGCAACCTCACCGAGATCCCCGCCGCCTTCGGAGTGATTCTCAACCACGCCCTGAACCCCTGGGCCGTGGGCGGCGCCGCCATCGGCGAGGCGATCCGCTACGGCGTGGCCCGGGGCCTGTTCTCCAACGAGGCGGGCCTGGGCAGCTCCGCCATCGCCCACGCTGCGGCCCGCACGAAGGAACCCACTCGCGAGGGCCTGGTGGCCATGCTGGAACCCTTCATCGACACCCTGATCATCTGCACCCTCACGGGCCTGGCCATCGTGGTCACCGGCGCCTACCTGGACGCCCCCGAGGAGATGCGCGGTGCCTCGCTCACCGCCTATGCCTTCTCCATCAACCTGGGCAGCGGCGGCGCCATGGTGGTGGGCGGCGGGCTCATGCTGTTCGCCTTCTCCACCATGATTGCCTGGTCCTACTACGGCGACCGGGCCGCCTACTTCCTGTTCGGGGATAAGGCGGTCCTGCCCTACCGCATCGTGTTCGTGCTGCTGATCGTCGTCGGCGCCACCCTGTCCCTGGAACTGGTGTGGAACCTCTCCGACATCACCAACATCCTCATGGCCGCCCCCAACCTGATCGCCCTGATTCTGCTGGCCGGCGTGGCGGTGAAGCTCAAGAACACGTATTTCAGGGAGCATCAGGACAAGATCTGATCGAAAGGCGATTCTCTCGCGGAGACGCGGAGGCGCAGGGAAAATCCTTATAAGGGTGTTCTCCGCGTCTCCGCGCCTCTGCGAGAACATAGGGTTTTGTATTGAGCAGTAAGGGCGCTTTCTCTCGCCAAGACGCGAAGACGCCAAGAAAACTTTCGTCCTGAGTTGTTCTTCGCGTCTTTGCGCCTTCGCGAGAGAACCGGTTTTTCCCCGCCCGCGTTACAATCAGGCTCCACCCGTTGAACCGGATTCCCCGATGGCCGACCACGACACCCGCCCCCCCGCCGCTCCGTCCGCGGAGCTGATCCGCGAGCAGGTTCGGCTCGCCCTGGTCGAGGACGTGGGTTCCGGCGACGTCACCGCCGCCCTGATCCCCGAGGACGCCATCGCCCACGCCCACGTGCTGTGCCGGGTCCCGGCGGTGGTCTGCGGCAGCGCCTGGTTCGACGAGGCCTTCGCCCAGCTGGACCCGCGGGTGGTGGTGGGCTGGCACGTGGCCGAGGGCGAGCAGGTCGAGGCCGACACCCGCCTCTGCTCCCTACGCGGCCCCGCCAGGGCCCTGCTCACCGGCGAGCGTACTGCCTTGAATTTCCTGCAATTACTCTCCGCCACCGCCACCGCCACCCGCGCCTACGTGGACGCCGCGGCCGGCACCGGCGCCCGGATCCTGGACACCCGAAAGACCCTCCCCGGCCTGCGGGTGGCCCAGAAATACGCCGTCGCCTGCGGCGGCGGCCGCAACCACCGCCTGGGTCTCTACGACGCCGTGCTCATCAAGGAAAACCACATCCACGCCGCCGGCTCCATCGCCGCCGCCGTGGAGACCGCCCGCCGGACGGCCCCCGGCCTGATGGTGGAGGTGGAGACCGAGACCCTGGACGAGGTCGACCAGGCCCTGGCCGCCGGCGCGGACGTCATCATGCTCGACGACTTCCCCCTGGAGCGCATGCGCGAAGCGGTTGGCCGCGTGGCGGGCCGGGTGAAGCTCGAGGCCTCCGGTGGGGTCAGTCTGGACACGGTCAAGGCCATCGCCGAAACCGGGGTGGACTACATCTCGGTGGGGTCGATCACCAAGGACGTGGTGGCGGTGGACCTGTCGATGCGGTTTGAGTAATTCGGTCTCAGCCGAGTGACGGCGTGGCCAGACACCCACCCCGGAATACTCACTTGACCTGACATTTCACGAGGCAACTGTGCACGACCAGGACCCTCTCAACAGGCCCTGACAGTCCACGTCAGCCGGATTGACAACTTTTGTCACCCCCCATCGCGCCTTCGTCAAGAGCACGACCACTCGTCTCCCCATCTCGACCACCCGTCCCAGATTGCCGCCCTGGCACGACATCTGCATAATTTGCACGCGAGAACACTCACGTTCCGAACAACGAACATCCGCCCCTCAAGGAGATACACCATGCAGAGCATGAAGAAAGTACAGCAGGGCTTCACCCTGATCGAACTGATGATCGTGGTGGCCATCATCGGCATCCTGGCCGCCATCGCGCTGCCCGCCTACCAGGACTACACCATCCGCGCCCAGGTGTCCGAGGGTATGTCCCTGGCCTCCGGCGCCCGTACCGCCATGGCCGAGTTCTACAATGACCGCGGTGCCTTCGCCTCCACCAACGAATCCTATGGTCTGGAAGACCCCACCGATATCGCTGGCTCCTACGTTGTTAGCGTTGACGCCGGCACCACTTCTGGCGTGATTGTCGTCACTTACGGCAACAACGCCAACAGCAACATTCTGAACAGCACCCTGGAATTCTCCGCCACCACCAGTGCGGGCAGCCTGGCCTGGACCTGCCGTCCCGGCACCAACATGCCCAACAAGTACCTGCCCAACAGCTGCCGCAACTAATCCTTGCCAGCCGTACCAGGCTTGTACTAAAAACACCCCGCCCTGCGGGGTGTTTTTTTTCCAGGAACCGGAAACGCCCAAAGACATGGCCTTGCGCAGCCCGACACTGCTCCTCCCGCTGATTTGCCTGCTGATCCTCCTGGTCTACTGGCCGGGCCTCTCGGGCGGCTACGTGTTCGATGACTTTCCCAACATCGTGCACAACGACAACATCCGCATGGAGCACCTGACCCCGGGAGCACTGGCGAGCGCCGCCTTCTCCAGCGGCTCGGGCCCCCTGTCCCGCCCCCTGAGCATGGCGAGTTTCGCCCTGGAACGGCATTTTTTCGGGCTCGCCCCCTTTCCCATGAAGTTGACGAACCTGCTGATCCACGTCGTCAACACCCTGCTCGGCTTCCTGCTGCTTCGCGCCCTGATCAGCGGACTGCAATCCCGCCATCCCGAGCGCGTCCGACTGCTGGTATCTCCGCAGACCCTTGCCCTGCTGGTGGCCACCGCCTGGGCACTGGCCCCGATCAACCTGACAGGCGTGCTGTATGTGGTGCAGCGCATGGAGAGCCTGGCCACGCTGTTCATGCTGGCAGGGCTGCTCGCCTACGTGCACGGCCGCAACCTGGTGGACCAGGGACAAGCCCGCCGGGGCTGGTCATGGCTGCTGGGCGGATTGTGCTTCGGCGGTGGACTCGGCGTGCTCGCCAAGGAGACGGCAGTGATGCTCCCGCTGTACGCCTTGCTTATCGAGTGGCTGCTGTTCGGCCTCGGCAAGGACAACCCCATCATGCGCAAGCATCTGCTGAGACTCTACGGCCTGATACTGGTACTGCCCGGCATTGCTGCCCTGTTGCTCTATCTGCCCGGGATACTCTCCGGCAGTGCCTATGCCCACCGTCCCTTCACCCTGGAAGAAAGGCTCTGGACCCAGGCCCACGTGCTCTGGCATTACCTCTACTGGATCGTCGCCCCCTCCCCCGGCGCCCTGACCCTGTACCATGATTCATTTCCCGTGGTGCGGGGTCTCTTCCAGCCCTGGACCACACTGCTGGCCGTGGCAGGGCTGGCAGGCCTCCTGCTCGGCACGCTGAAACTGCGCCGTTCTGCGCCATTGCTCACCCTGGGCATCCTCTGGTTCTTCGCGATGCACCTCTTGGTCTCCACGGCCTTGCCGCTGGAAATGGTCTACGAACATCGCAATTACCTTCCCTCCCTGGGCGTCTTTCTGGCGGTGCTGGGCCTGCTGTTCACCGGCCGCGATGGGGATTCCCTGATCCTTGGCCGCCAGGCGCTGGCGACCGGCTTGATCGTGATCTATGGCTTTCTGACCTTCCTGCGCGCCAACGAATGGTCAGACCCGGTCCAGCTGGCCTATTTCGAGGCCACCCGTCAGAGCGAATCCCCCCGTGCCAATCATGACCTGGGCATGGTGCTCGCCATCATCGCCCCGGACGCCAATTCCATCCAGTTCTCCCAGGCCATGGCCTCCTTCGCCTATGCCGCCAGCCTGCCCAACAGCACCCTCACCCCGTTGCAGGCGCTGGTCTTCGAACACGGGAAACACGGGCTGCCGGTCAACCCCCAATGGTGGGATGACATGCGGGAGTACGTGCGTACAAACCCGCTGTCAGCCCAGGACCTCAGCGCACTGCGCCGCCTGGTGGACGCACAGGCCTCCGGCGTGATCCGCGTTGATACAGAAGAACTCGGCCGCCTCATCCGGGAAGCCTATTCGCACCATCCACGACGTGCCATCCTCGCCACCCTCCTGGCCAACTACCTGCTCAATGTCGCTGGAGAAGCAGAAGAGGCGGGCAAATACCTGCACAGAGCAGTGGCCCTTGCGCCAAGGTCATCGCTTCGATGGGCACACCTCATCCAATATCAGATTCTCATGGGGCAATTATCCGAAGCGCATGTCAGCCTGGAGAGACTGCAGGAGTTGAACAGCCTTGGGCGCCTGAACGACCTGATCGCAGATCTTGATCACCGTCTGGCGCTGGCAACTCGCGCCGCCAACCACAGGGACTCCCGGCCATGAAGGCGGCTTTTTTCAAGGTACTGGAACGACCGAGAACACAGGCAGCGATGGCAATCGGCCTGCTGCTACTGCTGACCTGCGTGGTCTACTGGCCCGGCCTGTCTGGCGCCTTTCTGTTCGACGATATCAGCAACCTGGCCGTGCTGGGCTATTACGGACGCATCGACAACTGGGAGGCCCTCTGGTTGTACCTCTTGTCCGGGTTTTCCGGACCCACAGGCAGGCCCGTCTCGACGCTGTCATTCCTGCTGGACGCCAGGAACTGGCCTGCGGACCCCTGGCCCTTCAAGCGCACAAATCTGATCGTTCACCTTCTCACCGGGCTGGCGCTGTACGGCTTCGTACGCCAGGTCACCCGGGCCATGGACCTCGAAAGCAGACATGCCATACAGGTCGCCCTGCTCACCACCGCCCTGTGGTTACTGCACCCGCTCTGGGTCTCCACCACGCTCTACGCGGTTCAGCGTATGGCCCAGTTGTCCACCCTGTTCGTGCTGCTGGGGCTCTGGCTGTATGTTCGAACCCGGCTCAAGTATCCACCAGCCTTGAGTGCTGGCGTGCTGCTGAACAGCGCAACCGCCATCGGACTTCTTGGCCTGCTGGCCATACTATCCAAGGAAAACGGCGTCCTGCTGCCACTGCTGGCCATCACGGTGGAGATCACGGTGCTGGCCGCTTACGAACGAAGGCACAAGCGCACTGCGACCCGTGCCTTCCTCTGGTGGCGGGCCTTCCTCCTGGGCGTACCTGTGGCCGCGCTGGCACTCTACATGGCACAGGGACTGCCGGCGCTTTTCTCAGCCGATCCAGGTATCCGCAGCTTTACCCCGGGTGAGAGACTCCTGGGCCAGGGGCTGATCCTCTGGGAGTACCTTCGCCACATCTTCATTCCCCGCCCCTATCCAGGTGGACTGTTCAACGACCACATTTCCGTACCCGGTGATCCCGCTTCGATACTCTTGGCTCTGGTTGCCTGGGCGACGCTCCTTGGCCTGACGGTGTTCGCATTCCTGTGGCGCACACGATGGCCTGCCCTGGCACTGGCGGTTCTTTTTTTCATGGCAGGACACCTGCTGGAGTCCACCTTTCTCCAACTCGAACTGTATTTCGAGCACCGCAACTACCTGCCTGCGGCCCTGTTGGGACTGCCCGTGGCGATGTTCCTGGTTCAGTCCCGCTGGCCCGCATCCTCTACACGTCTTGCCATTGCGGTCGGTCTCGTATTGACCCTGTCGACCTTGACATACATGCGTGCGGATCTGTGGGGAAAGCCTTTCCAGCAGGCCCTTAAATGGTCGCAGGTGAACCCTCAGTCGGCCCGAGCGCAGCACTACCTGGCTGGACGCTGGCTGGAAACCGGCAACCTGGAGGAGGCCATTCGCCTCAACGATCGGGCCATGGAATTGGCACCCGATGGCCTGCCCTGGATGCTTCAACGCGTTGTGCTGGATTGTCGCCTGGGCCTCGACCCGAGCACATCAATCGCACATATCGAACAGAGTCTGACCCATGGCCCCCGCCTCGGGGTGGTGGCACGCGAGCAGTTGACGCAATTCGTCGATTTCATGCTGGTCGGCCACTGCCATGGCCACACCGGCCCCGGGCAGGGACTTGAACTCATCGATCGTCTGGGAACCCTGCCGGGCATACCCCCCACCTTCACAACCGCGCTACACCAGCGTGCGGGCCACGCCCACCTCATGCTGGGCGAACCGGAGCAGGCATTCCAGAGATTCAGGGAAAGCCTCACGAGCACCCCAGACACAGGCATTCTGCTGGCTAATGCCGCCTTGCTGGCCAGCTATGACGCATATCAGCTTGCACTGTCACTGCTTGATATGGACGTCGAATCATCTCGCACCCCGGGCACGCGCTGGTCAATTGACGGACTTCGCAGGCAATATATCCTGCAGTCCGGATACTATGAGCGGGAAAAGGCATCGCTCAGACAGCGGATCCTTGAAGACATGTCAAACCTGTCAATTGAAGCCACGCCATGAATACACCCGAGATAACCGAACAATCACCCAGCGTAGTCCTGCCCGCGAAAAATGAGGCGGCCAGCATTGGCACGGTGGTCAGTCGCATCCTGGAACACATACCCGAAGCGGAGGTGATCGTTGTCGATGACGGGTCAAGCGATGACACGGCCACGATCGCCAGTCATGCCGGTGCGCGGGTCATCAGCCATCCTTACAGCATGGGTAATGGCTCTGCGATCAAGACGGGGGCCAGGGCCGCGACACGAGAGATCGTTGTGTTCATGGATGCGGACGGACAACACGATCCCGCAGACATCCCTCGCCTGCTCGGGGAACTACGCAAGGGTTACCACATGGTCGTAGGCGCAAGGGGCAGCGAATCGCACGCCAGTCTGGGCCGCGGCATCGCAAACCGTATCTACAACCGCCTGGCCAGCTACATGACCGGCCACCGGATCGAAGATCTGACCTCGGGATTTCGGGCAGTCGTTACCAGCCGATTCAGGGAATTTCTCTACCTTCTCCCTAATGGCTTTTCCTACCCCACAACCAGCACGATGGCATTCTTCAGGGCCGGATATCCGGTTTCTTATGTCCCGATCAGGGCTGAGAAGCGAATTGGCAAGAGCCACATTCGAATTCTCCATGATGGCGTTCGATTCCTGATCATCATTTTTCGCGTGGGCACACTCTATTCACCACTCAAACTATTTCTGCCCATTGCGCTTGGATTCTTTCTGCTCGCCAGTTTCTGGTATGGATACACCTTTGTCACGCAGGGTCGATTCACCAACATGAGCGCATTGCTCTATACCGGCAGTGTCAGCATCTTTCTCATGGGACTCATTTCTGAACAGATCACAGCGCTGATGTACAAGGATAGAGGCTAGGCCTTGATCACTGCCAACCGGCCAATGCCAAAATTACTGCACATCACCCGCAATTACCCGCCCCTATGGGGAGGCATGGAACGGCTGAATTGGCACATCAGCGCAGAGCTGTCCGCCCACATGGACGTCCGGGTGATAGCGCCAACAGGGGCGAGTGCAAATGCACCTGAGCGAGTCCAGGTCCAGGAAGTACCCTTAAAACCACTCTGGAAGTTCGCCTTTGCAACCCTCTGGCATTCAGTCAGACAGGCGCGGGACTGGAAGCCGGATATTGTTCTAGCGGGAAGCGGACTGACATCACCCATGGCATGGATAGCAGCTCGCGTTTGCGGCGCACAAGCCGTTGTCTATACCCACGGCCTCGATATCACTGCTCAGCACCCCGTTTATCGACTTCTATGGCTGCCATTTCTCAGGCGCATGGATCTGGTCATCGCAAACAGTCGAGCAACAGCGAGCCTGGCCTCTTCCAAAAGCATTGATAAAGACAAGATATTGATTGTCCCTCCCGGGACCGAAATACCAACGCTGGATGAGCAGGCGCGCCAGAGGTTCAGAAATACCTACGAGTTAACAGATCGCAAGGTGCTGCTATCAGTTGGTCGACTCACCGCAAGGAAGGGTCTTCGTGAATTTGTTTCAGATGTCCTGCCTGAGATCGTACGAGAACGGCCAGACACGATGCTGGTGATCGTCGGCGACGCGCCGACGGATTCTCTGTACGCCCAAGGCCAGACGCCGGAGAGCATCCTGGCATCAGCACAGGCCGCAGGCGTCAAAGACAACGTACTTTTGACTGGAAAATTGTTCGGACAGGATCTGGCAGATGCATATGCGGGAGCCGATGTGCATGTCTTTCCAGTCCGTGAGATTCTCAACGACCCAGAGGGTTTTGGTATGGTCGCCGTCGAGGCCGCGGCACACGGACTGGCCACAGTCGCATATGCCACAGGCGGCATTGTGGATGCGGTCAAGGAAGACGAGAGCGGAAAGCTTGTCAAACCAGGGGACTCGCTCGGTTTCAAGCGAGCGGTGCTTGAGTATTTGGCCGCCCCCCCACCGAGGCAAATGCTAACGACTTATGCAAGTCAATTCAGCTGGAAAAATTTTTCTGCACGGCTGACTTCAGCACTGCGAAACCCCACAAAACCCGTATAAATCAACAACGAGCGATGCAGACACCATGGTTTATGATCAGTTCTGCCGCGACACCCCAGAACGGTCCCTCCCTGTACGAATCGCCACATCGGACAAGAACGACATGAGTTCGCGCGCACGCTGTTCCCAGGTTGGCGGGGTGATAACCTCACCCGTTGCAGACTTGAGCACGCTATCTACCGCTTTTACCAATGTTTCTGGGCGCCCTGGTCGATAGAGTCGGTCTCTGGAGATTCCGGGCAAATTAGACATTTCTCCGACGTCTGCGGCGACAACCTGGAGATGGCACGCCAACATCTCATTGTACTTCTGTGGATAGCAATATCTTCCGAATGACGAGTCAAGATTACATACCACACCCACGTCCAACGCACTGAACAGGGTCGCCACCTTATCCTGCTTCACTACGCCCAAATCAATGACATAGTCCCTGCCCAGGTATCTTCTGGCGACCCGATCTCTCGGCCCAGCAACAACGACTTTGAGTGAAGGCCATTCATCCCGAAGTATCTCGGCGGACCTGAAGAGGGTTTCAATGTCCCGAGAGCGGTATAGAGCACCTGCAGTACCAACCAAAGGGACATCCGATGGCAGCCCCAGAACTTGTCGCGCCTCACCCACGTCTTGAGGACGAAATATTTTTGCATTGACTGCATTTCCGATGACTCGCACCGGCATCTCGCCCAAACCGTAATCCCGCATGATGTAATCAGCCAACTCGTTCGTCACAACGGTGATGCCAGACGCATCACGACAGGCCTTCCTCAGGCCGTACCGAGCGCCCGGGATCTTGGTCAAGCCGAAACTCTCGTAGTTGTCATACAGGTCAGCGACATAGGGAATGCCAGATACCTTACTGATGTGGCGCGCGGCGAGAAGATGAAACACATCTGAGCTGGCCCAGATCACATCTGGAGAGAAATCACGGACAACGCCCATTACATGGAGAATGTATTTCCTCCATGCCAGAGGTGAAACAGGGTTACCACTGATTGAATCCCACTCAAGCCGCCCCCCCTGCAGCCCCGACGATCCAAAGAAATCTGGCTTCTTCCGATAACTACGCACAACCCCATGAACGTACGCCCCTTGAGAGGCCAATTCATAAGATATTTCGTAAAGTCTGCCATATCGATCATCAAGCAGATCCTTTCCGGTATACTGTCGTTTGCTTAGGATAAGAATATTCATTCAATGCTCTAGATATCTCACCACAAAAAATGGCAATCGACTTTTCCCATACCACATCAACAACTATTTTCATTCACTTATCGTACCGCACGGATCCAGACAGATTCCCACTTATTGCTTAGCGGGCTATTCAACAGCGATGTATTCTATATCAACATATTTACCATACAAGCTGAATTCATCTACGCAGAATGACTACAAATATTGTCTCCAGATTTGAGATACTCGTAATCTCATTGGAAACTGATCTTGAACGCCGGAACCTACTCCGCGAACGCTTCCGACGTTATTCTACTCACTTTAAATTAATCAAAGGCATAGATATGCGTGACGCAACGCAGCCGATCTCGCATACAGTACCTCCACCATGCCCACGCCTCACGCGGAAGCCACTCAAACCATCCGAGATAGGCTGTGCGTTAAGTCACATGCTCGCCTTGAAGCAGGCTGCAATAAGCAATGCACGCACCATCCTCATATTGGAGGACGATGTGCTAGGAAAAGATGAAGACATCGACACCGTTCACAGAATTTCAGAGCAACTACCACCGCACCATTTTCTGCTTTGCGGCGGCCAAGAGGGCCTGAGAGGTAACAAATTCCTTTACGGATCAGAAGAGTTTGGCTGCTTTCGCTTACCCTCTATGGTAAGGAGATTTGTAACCCGTGCATGTTGCTACGCCCTGAGCCCATCAATGGCTGTAGCGATTCTTGAGCGTCAGCAGGCCTGTCTTCACCGCTCTGATGACTGGCACACTCTACTCCGGCACGAGCACAATGTTTTTTTCTCCAATTTGCTTGGGCATCCCATGGACCTCTCGGCTAGCCACATTGAGATAGAAAGAACTCAACTGCCCCAAAGGGGCAGTTGGAAGCGCATCTGGGCAGATGGAATCGGATACACAATTACCACACAAATTTCCAAGATTTCGCTACCACTTCTTGGTTATATAAACCGCTGGCGGAAGATCGACTTGCAGCGCAAGTAATCGTTTTAAAAACCAAACCCCAAATATCTTGGTGCTTTGCTGGATCAAGTGGAGATCGGCACAGTCCCGGCGGGGATACCAATCATGTAAATCATGGTCACGAAGGTCTGCGTGTTACGAATACCCGCGCGTTCTTGCCCGCGCAGCCTAGAACAGTCCATTGAGCCCTTCTAGCCGTGCATTCGTGGGGGTTGATGTACAGCGCAGGAACACACGCTCGGCATGTGTGGACAGGGTATGCAGCGGATTGCGCACCGGTTCAGCCTTTCCTCAGGCAGGTGTTTCTCAGTAAACTGGCACAGATCGAGGAATCAATTCCACTCAAATCCGCGAAGAACCGCTATTTTCTGATGTCATCCTCCACTAGTTGCAGTCACAGCCGAGCTACCACAATTTCTTTGTACTGGTGGGAGCCCAAACCGCATTTTTCGCTACACGGACTAAAGCGGATTGCCATGGCCCGGAATCCGTTGGTCCGGAATTTTGGAGACCTTCTCTCTCCTTTTATCGTATCAAGGCTTGCTGGCCTCGATGTTGTCCACGCCCAAATAGAAAGCCAAGGAAAACTACTAGCGGTGGGATCAGTACTTCACGCTGCCAAGGACAACGATACAATTTGGGGGAGCGGCTTTCTAAATTCAGACTGTACCCAAGCAGTAACGCGCTCTATGGGACTTCATTTTTCATCCGTTCGCGGCCCAAAAACTTGGGAAATTCTGCGGAAAAATGGCATTGTGTGCCCCGAGATTTTCGGTGATCCCGCCGTACTACTCCCTTTGCTGGTCAGAAACGACATCAAGCCAAAAGGGTATATTGGTTTTGTTCCGCATTTTTCACATTACCCTGATTTCCGCCATCTCGGAAAGAAAAGTAAACTTCGGATAATAGACGTTGAGAACCCCCCCGCAGAAGTGATGCGGAATATACTTGAATGTGATGCAATCTATTCTTCTTCTTTACACGGCATTATTGTCGCTGAGGCGTATGGAATCCCTGCGCAGATGGTGGTTTATAAAAAGCCCCTACATGGAGATATATTTAAATTCGAGGATTATTATGGATCAACAGGGAGAAAGCCGAAATTTGTTCAAGCAAACAAGCCGAGTGACATATTTTCAATTATACAAAAAGACCCACTACCGCCACCGATAATACATACTATGGATCTTCTCAAATCCTTCCCATACGAGGTGAGGAATCCACTTCCTGAGGCATCTCGTCCTGGATGGTCATCCCTCTAGGCAAAGACTGGAAATTAGCAGCGTCAAACAGGCCTAGCAACAGTGGCCCCATAGAATTATTAGCTAGCGCTATCCATAGCCGCGAATCGTGAATTCGTCAGCTTAAGCTCCTCATAACTCCCTTCTCCTTCTAGCACACCGCTATGCAAAAACAGAATTTTATCGCACATCCTGATCGTGTTCAGGCGATGCGCAATCAATATGATGGTTTTTTCTTTACCGAGTTTGCGAATTTCCCTCATTACCTCGAGCTCCGTTATGCTATCGAGTGCACTTGTGGCCTCATCCAGCACTAGAATTCCAGGATCATGATACAAGGCTCGCGCAATTCCAATTCGTTGGCGCTGGCCACCCGAGAGGCGAATACCTCGTTCCCCCAATCGGGTTAGATAACCATCAGGAAGCTCGCCGATAATAAAGTCATGGATATGTGCAGCTCTGGCCGCACGCTCAACTGCCTGCTGATCAATCTGACGCGGATCCAGCCCAAAGGCGATGTTTTCAGCTACTGTGCTATCTGCGATGTAGATTTGCTGAGGCACGTAACCAATTCCAAGTTGCCAGCTACGCATATTTTCTGTGCAGAGTGGAGCCCCGTCGACCTTCACGAAACCCTGCTGCGGCTCAACGAGACCAAGTAAAAGATCTATCAATGTACTCTTGCCAGATCCGGTGGCACCAACAACACCGACAGTTGTCCGCGCTGGTATGGTTGCACATATGTCCTGAAGTGCAATTTTATTTTTCTGACCGGGATATGAAAAACACACGCGGTTAAACTCTAAACTATGCTTGAGAATATATGGACGTAGATCTGACTCAGATATGCACTCAACTGAACTTGGCTTCAGCGCCATCAAGTCTCTATGGATCTTCTCCAGAGTAGATGATCCGAAGCGCATTCGGGCGGCACTTCGATATATGATTTGTGCCGCCGGCAAGAGACGATAGGCGGCGAACCCATAAAGACCAAGAACAGGCAGTACTTGGCCAAGATTATCGCTACGCACCGCAAGAAACAGTGCAATTGCGATAAGCCCACCATACCCGGCTGCCTCGACAAGGTATAGAGGAACCTGGCTGAGCGTCTCATTCGTCGCAAGATGTCGCGAGACTCGACGTGATGGACCCTGGAATCGTCTCAGATAGACATCATTGGCACCGCTCAGCTTGACTTCTTTGATCGCACCAAATGCTTCGGAGGAGGCGATGAAGCGCTCAGCATTGGCCTTTTCTCGGTCTGGCCCTATGCGGCCAAGCACACCTCTGACGACCATGTAAATTAATATGTATAAAACCGCAACAACAGTAGCGACAGCGCATGCCATCATCGGGTCATAAAAGAGAAGCAATAAAATCACTGCCAGCACGACTATCCCATGTGCAATCATCTGTACCACGGGCTGGATAACATTCAGCACCAGAATATCGACTTCAGAGAGCATGTTCTTGGTAAGTTCAGAACTGTTACGGTCTAGAAAGAAAACATAGGGTTGCCTGAGGTAGTAATCCAAAAGGCGCGTACTTATTGAATGGCGCTCTAGATTGGCGAAACGATTCAGTACATGCTGTGTAATGGATTTGAAAAGGGATGATAATACGACAAGCAACGCAGAAACGATGCCCAGAGTAAAAATGAATTTCGCTGTATCGCCGAATCCGAACTGCTCATACAGCCAGCGAAGCTGATCCTGCTCTGTCACGATATCGGGATTACCCAGTACAGCCAGAAAAGGCATGATGGAGACAACGCCCACCGTCTCCAGCGCGGCCATAATCATCACCATGCCTAGAACCATGAAAAACTTCTTCCGCTCCGTGTGAGTCAGCAGTTGCCACAAACGCTTGACCATCATCAGCATGGGTATAACCTTTCTTAGAAATTAATTGGGTTGCGTCTTTGATGCTTAAGCAGTCTACATATCTGAGACCCATTGACGAGTAATTCCATTGCGATTTAGACCCATAACCCGCTGTGTGATCGTCAAATATTTATACGCTCTCATTCTCTACACCCAAGCACCCATCCAACACGACCTTATCCGCTAGCAGGCTCTTTACTAGGTCAATGATCGAGTCTGACGGCTCTACACCCAAAGCTTTAACGTAACAAACACGGCCCTGATCGCGCGCACCTCTTCGCGCGACGAGTTGCAGGTGGAAGTCGAGATCCGAAATACTACGCGCAGAAGCTCAAACGAATAAATATTCATATATATCAATATATTAAATTATTCTCCGGCGCCCAGGACCAGTCTACCCAAGCTCACACCCGCCAATGGCCTCTATTCACAACCATAATGTCGGATGAATTCATCACTCACGATGATCCGTGTACTCCCATCATCTTGCAGGGGGCTGTTCGAGACCAACCAATCAATAACCACGAATTTCCATTGACTTCACAAAAGCATCAGCTAACATGCTGTCTAGATAGGTAATTTGCAACCTACACAGGGGACTCATGTCGACACCCGCAGCTTCCATTCCCTTGAGTGGCCTAGCGCGCCGCCTGGTCCAGGACGGGCTAATGGCTGAGGCCGACGCCGGAAAGGCGGTTGAGGCTGCACAAAAGAAGCGCGTCCCCCTGGTTGCCTATCTGGTAGACAACAAGCTGGTGGAATCCAGGCGGGTCGCTCAGGCCGCCGCCGAGGAGTTCGGCACCCCGGTCTTCGACCTGGATAGCTTCGACAAGGAACTCCTGCCCAAGAAGCTGGTGGACGAGAAGCTGGTCCGCCAGCACCATGCCCTCCCCCTGTTCAAGCGCGGCAACCGGCTGTTCGTCGGGATCGCCGACCCCATGAACCTCACCGCCCTGGACGAGATCAAGTTCAACACCGGTATCGCCACCGAACCGGTGCTGGTGGAACAGGACAAACTGGGCAAGCTGATCGAGGAAAGCCTCAACGACACCGGCGCAGTCATGGAAGGCCTCATGGACGACGATCTCGACAACCTCGAGATCAGCGCCGATGACGACGACAGGAAAGGCGAGGTGACGGAAAGCGAGGTGGACGACACCCCGGTAGTCCGCTTCGTCAACAAGGTGTTACTGGATGCCATCAACCGCAAGGCCTCGGACATTCACTTCGAGCCCTACGAGAAAGAATTCCGGGTTCGTCTGCGCATGGACGGCGTGCTCCACGAAGTGGCCAAACCCCCAGTATCCCTGTCGCCACGCATCATCGCCCGCATCAAGGTCATGTCCCGCATGGACATCTCCGAGCGCCGCATCCCCCAGGACGGGCGCATCAAGATGCAGCTCTCCAAGAGTCGGGCCATCGACTTTCGTGTCAACACCTGCCCCACGCTCTACGGCGAAAAGGTGGTATTGCGCATCCTCGACCCCACCAGCGCCTCCTTAGGCATCGACGTGCTGGGTTATGAGGAAGAACAGAAAAAGCTTTACCTGGATGCCCTGAGCAAACCCTACGGCATGATCCTGGTCACCGGCCCGACCGGCTCCGGCAAGACCGTCTCCCTTTACACGGGCCTTGGCATCCTGAACACCCCGGATCGCAACATCTCCACCGCCGAGGACCCGGCCGAGATCAACATGCCCGGGATCAACCAGGTGAACGTCAACCCCAAGGTGGGCCTGACCTTCGCCTCTGCCCTGCGCGCCTTCCTGCGCCAGGACCCGGACGTGATCATGGTGGGCGAGATCCGTGACCTGGAAACCGCCGAGATCGCCATCAAGGCGGCACAGACCGGCCACCTGGTGCTCTCCACCCTGCATACCAACGACGCCCCCCAGACCCTGACCCGTCTGGCTAATATGGGGGTGCCGCCCTACAACATCGCCTCCTCAATCCTCCTTATCATCGCCCAGCGACTTGCCCGGCGGCTGTGCAACCACTGCAAGACCGTCGATGATGTGCCCAAGGATGTGCTGCTACAGGAAGGGTTCACAGAGGATGACTTTAAGGACGGCATCAAGATCTACAAGGCCGTGGGCTGCGACCAGTGTACCAATGGCTACAAGGGGCGCGTGGGCATCTACCAGGTGCTGCCCATCTCCGAGGCCACCCAGCGCCTCATCCTGGAGGGTGGCAACTCCATGCAGCTCGCCGAGCAGGCCCGCAAGGAAGGCATCAACGACCTCCGCCGCGCCGGTCTGCTCAAGGTCAAGGCCGGGATGACCAGCCTTGAAGAGATCAACCGCGTGACCAAGGACTGAACCGATGGCCGAGACCCAGAACATCACCTTCCAGTGGGAAGGACTCGACAAGAAGGGCAGTCGAGTCAAGGGCGAGACCACCGCGACCAGCGAACTCCTCGCCCGCGCGGAACTTCGTCGTCAGGGCATTAACCCGACCAGGGTCCGCAAAAAGCCCAAATCACTATTCGGCGGCAAGAAAAAGATTGTTCCGAAGGATATCGCCGTCTTTTTGCGCCAGATGGCCACCATGATGGAAGCAGGCGTGCCCCTGGTACAGGCCTTTGACATCGTCGGAAGAGGACATGAAAACCCCTCCATGCAGGAGCTGATCCTGGCCATGAAGTCCGACGTGGAAGGTGGCACGACCTTCTCTGCGGCACTGGGCAAGCACCCCAAGTACTTCGACGACCTTGTGGTCAACCTGGTCAATGCCGGCGAACAGGCCGGCGCACTCGAAACCCTCCTGGACAAGATCGCCACCTACAAGGAAAAGACCGAGTCCCTCAAAGCCAAGATCAAAAAGGCCCTGTTCTACCCCACTGCGGTGCTGGTGGTGGCTTTCATCGTGACCGCAATTCTTCTGATATTCGTGGTACCCCAGTTCCAGGACCTGTTTCAGGGATTTGGCGCAGACCTGCCCGTTTTCACCCAGTTCGTGATCGGTATTTCTGAGTTCTTCCAATCCTATTGGTGGGCAATCTTCGGCGGATTGATTGGTGCCGTTGTGCTCTTCAAGCAGGCCCATTTACGTTCTCCCGGTTTCCGGCGCTGGCTGGATCTCATGTCTCTCAAGATTCCCGTCATCGGAGAGCTGCTGCGCAAGGCCTCCATCGCCCGATTCGCACGTACACTCTCCACCATGTTCGCAGCCGGCGTGCCGCTGGTGGAAGCCATGGAATCCGTGGCCGGCGCAACCGGCAATGCCCTGTACCGCGAGGCCACCTTGCGCATCCGAGACGAAACCGCCGCCGGCACTCAGCTTCAGGCCGCCATGCGCAACACGGCCCTGTTCCCCAACATGGTGGTCCAGATGGTGGCCATCGGCGAGGAATCCGGTGCCCTGGACGACATGTTGGACAAGGTCGCCGACTTCTACGAGGAAGAAGTGGACAACATGGTGGACAGCCTCTCGAGCCTCATGGAGCCCATGATCATGGCCTTCCTGGGCGTCGTGGTGGGCGGCCTTGTGATTGCCATGTACCTGCCGATCTTCCAGCTGGGCGCAGTGGTGTAGGAAAGCACTAGAGACAAGATGCAAGTTGCTAGAGACAAGAAATCACTAGAATCTCTCGCGCCTTGATCAGCGCACCCATCGCTGTTCGCTTTCCGTCGGGCCATATTGATGATTGAACTCCTGCAAACCAGCACGGCGGCACTGCTGACCGTCACCGCACTGTTCAGCCTGCTGGTGGGCAGCTTTCTCAATGTGGTGATTCATCGTCTGCCGGTGATGATGGAGCGGCAGTGGCGGCGTGAAGCCACGGAATTCCTGTACGCCGAGGGCCAGACGCTTGCGCCAGCCGAGCAGGGGCCCGCCTACAACCTCTGGAGCCCCCGTTCCGCCTGTCCCCAGTGCGGTCACAAGATCACCGCGCTGGAGAACATCCCGATCCTCAGCTACCTGCTCCTGCGCGGCCGTTGCAGCGAGTGCGGCACCTCGATTCCGCTGCGCTACCCGCTGGTGGAGGCGGCCACGGCTCTGTTGTCCGTGGTAGTGGTCTGGCACTTCGGCTTCACCTGGCAGTCGGGGGCCGCGCTGCTGCTCACCTGGGCACTGATCGCGCTGGCGGTCATCGACCTGCGCACCACCCTGCTCCCGGACAGCATCACCCTGCCCTTCCTCTGGATCGGCCTGTTACTCAACCTGGGCGGCCTGTTCACCGACGCCACCAGCAGCCTGATCGGCGCCGTGGCCGGTTACCTGAGCCTCTGGCTGGTGTATCACGGCTTCAAGCTGCTCACCGGCAAGGAAGGCATGGGCTTCGGCGACTTCAAGCTCTTCGCCCTCATCGGCGCCTGGCTCGGCTGGCAGCTGCTGCCCCTGGTGATCCTGCTCTCATCCCTGGTAGGCGCCGTGGTGGGCATCGCGCTGATCCTGTTCCGCGGCCGCGACCGCGCCCATCCCATGCCCTTCGGCCCCTACCTGGCAGCGGCCGGCTGGATCGCGCTGCTGTGGGGCAACGACATCATGGCGCTGTACCTCGGGTAGGAGGATTCACAATTCGAAATTTAAAATTCAAGATTCAAAATTCAAAGGCGGATCACGAGGTACACTGCGAGAAGAGTATCTCCGGGCCAACTTTGAATTTTGAATCTTGAATTTTAAATGTGCCCTGATCATGCTTCGCATCGGACTCACAGGTGGCATCGGCAGCGGCAAGAGCGCCGTGACTCGCTTGTTCGCTGAACGCGGCATTCCGGTCATCGACGCGGATGTGATCGCCCGCGAACTGCTCGCACCGGATGCGCCCGCCACACAGGAAGTGCTCGATGAATTCGGTGATGAGATCCGCGATCCGATGACCGGCGGTCTGGACAGGAAGGCCCTTCGTCGGCTGGTGTTCGCAAACATCCAAGCCCGTCACAGATTGGAAACACTGCTGCACCCTAAGATCAGGGCCGAAATGAACCGGCAACAGACCGGTCTGGGCTCGCCCTACTGCATCATGAGCATACCCCTGCTGGTAGAGTCAGGCCTCCGGGAAACCGTGGATCGCGTTCTGGTGGTGGACTGCCCCGAAGCCCTTCAGGTAGAGCGGACCATGTCGCGGGACGGGATCTCACGGGACGATGCTCTGGCCATCCTCGCCGCTCAGGCCAGCCGGGCACAACGGCTTGCGCTGGCGGACGACGTGATCGACAACAGCGGGGATCTCGTGGCGCTCGAGGCACAGGTGGAAACGCTGCACCGGCACTATCTGGAGCTTGCGCGCAACGGAGGATAGGCGCCCGACAGGGGAATTCAGGAGAGGAATGACGACATGTTTGTGAATTTCGCACTCAAGGTAGAAAATAACGAATATGTCCTCCATGAATCCCCGACCGTCACGCCGGTGAGCGACTCCATTACCTACGAGCAGCCCCTGCTGGAGCGCATGCGCCTGTTCATGCGCCTGGAAGAGCTCATGCACCGCTTCCAGTTTGCCGTGCAGGGCAACGGCGGCTTCGAGACCCACTTCGCCCTGACCACCCTGATCGAGATCCTCGACCTGACCAACCGGGTGGACCTCAAGCGCGAACTGATGAAGGAACTGGAGCGTCAGATCGCCAACCTGAGCCGCCTGACCGTGGAGCCCAGCGTGGACCAGGACCGGCTCACCGGCGTGATCGACCAGCAGCGCCGTCTGATCGAGCAGATCCACACCATCAACGGCCAGCTGGACCAGCAGATCAAGAGCAACGACTTCTTCGGCAGCATCCGCCAGCGCAACGCCATACCCGGCGGCACCTGCGACTTCGACCTGCCCGCCTACCACTACTGGCTGTCCCGCCCCGTCTCGGAGCGCCGCACCCTGCTCAAGGAATGGTCTGCGCCCTTCCACGAGATCCACGAAGCCGTGCGCCTGGTACTCAAGCTGATCCGCAACAGCGCAGAGCCCCGCAAGGCCGTGGCCCGTCAGGGTTTCTACGAACAGAGCCTGGACGGCAGCATCCCCTGGCAGATGATTCGCATCAGCCTGCCCGCCGACAACCCTTGCTACCCGGAGATCAGCGCCGGTCGTCAGCGCTTCTCCGTGCGCTTCCTCAAGCCCGGCGACATGCGCAACCGGGCGAAACAGTGCGACCAGGACGTGAGCTTCGAGCTGACCTGTTGCGCCATTTAGGCATGTACCGGGCAAGTAATCGGCAGACTCAACTGTGTCATAACGTAGGTCGGCCTTCAGGCCGACGCCGCTGACATCGGAGCCATCGCTGTCGGCCTGAAGGCCGACCTACGCCTGAGACATCCCCCTCACCGTCCCGCCTCGAACACCACATCCATGCGGTAGTACTCCCCATCCAGTTTCATCCGGAAGGTGGCGCGCCAGTCCGCCCGGTCCACGGTGCAGACCGGCAGCACCGCCGTGGATTCCCAGAGCCCCTCGGAGACCGGCGAAAACCGGAACTGGTTGATGCCCATGTCCATGTCGTCCATGGTGAAACGCACCTCGGCCATTTCCGGGCTGCGGGTCGTTTCCAGATAGACCTTGAAGGGTACCAGCGGACGGATCGGATCCTGGACACGCACGGTCATCACCTGGTCATCCGCAATGAACCGGCAACCGGATGCATCCAGGGTACACGGTGCATCGGCCTCCAGCAGCCGCGCCTGTTCATCCTGCCAGCCGCCCCCCTGATCCACGATGCCCCCCGCTCCACCCAGCCAGTACCCGACAGCGCCCATCGCAAGCACCAGCACGGCCCCGACCCAATAGCCTGCCTTCACGGCTTCATCTCCCAAAGGCCGCGAATCGCGGCAATACCCTGGCCACCATGGAGCCTGGCGCGCTCGATGTCATCGACGCTCATCCCGCCCAGGGCATAGACGGGCATAGCGGCACGCTCTGCCAGATCCTGGAACCCGGTCCACCCGATGGGCGTCGCGTCAGGATGACTCGCCGTGGCCATGACCGGAGAGACGACGATGAAGTCCGCGCCGCGCGCCTGCGTCAGCTGGGTCTCATCATGCACCGAGGCCGACACCAGCAGACCTTCGGTCTGCTGCGCAGACCAGCGACTGAGACGCAAGCCATTGAGATGGACGCCGTGCGCGCCGAGTTGCCTGGCCGTAGAGACCTCCGCATTGAGCAGCACACGCAAGCCCAGATCCCGGGCCAAGGCAATGACCTCAGCAGCCAGCGTGCTGTAGGCCTGTTCATCCAGGGAGGGGGCGCGCAACTGCAACAGAGTGACGTCGCCCGCACTCAGGCGCCGTTCGAGATACTTGATGAACGCAGCGGTCTGGGTGCCGGGATCCGGTGTGATGAGATAGCGGTCCGGCAACTGCAGCGCGCTGATGATGGGTCGGTTGGCGGCGGGGAATTCAAACGCCTGCAGCGCACCCACCGAGACCCAGCGCAGAGGTTGTCCTTCGCGACCATGGGGTACCCCGCTGAAGGACTCCACCCGGCACACCCGAAGGCATACGCGCTTGTCGCCATAGTCGTGATGGATGGTAATCAGGGGGCGGGAACGGAGCGGCGCGATGCCGAGTTCCTCGCGCAGCTCCCGGGCGAGTGCCTGGTCCAGGGTTTCACCCGGCTCCATCTTGCCGCCGGGAAATTCCCAAAGCCCGCCCTGGTGCACACCCTCCGGGCGACGCGCGATGAGCACCTCGTCATGGGCGTTGATGATGGCGGCCACGGCCACCTGCACGGGGAGCGAGTGATTGGACATTGGCACCATGAAGCCGTGAGGTGTCAGGTGAGAGGAGAGAGGCGTAAAACCACCCTCGCCCCGGCCCTACCCCATGAGGGGGAAGGGGCATACCGCCTTAGGTAAAATACGCCTTTCACCTTACCCCTTACGCCTTACGACCGATACTCCGCGTTGATGCGCACGTAGTCGAAGGACAGATCACAGGTGTAGACCGTGGCACTGGCCGTACCCCGGCCGAGACCGATGCGGATAGGGATCTCCGCCTCTGCCATGACCCGCTTGCCGGCCTCTTCCGTGTAACTGGCTGCGCGCCCGCCGTGTTCGGCAATGAGCACATCGCCCACGTGCAGGCTGACCCTGTTCACATCCAGGCCCTGCACCCCCGCGCGGCCCACCGCGGCCAGGATGCGGCCCCAGTTGGGATCGGAGGCAAACAGGGCCGTCTTGACCAGGGGGGAGTGGGCCACGGCGTCGGCCACCAGGCGTGCCTCCTCGCGGCTGCCGGCACTGTTCACCTGGATGGTGATGAACTTCGTCGCACCCTCGCCGTCGCGCACGATGGCCTGGGCAAGATGATCGCAGACCGCCTGCAACACCTCGCGGAACGCGCGCCGGTCCTCGTCAGACACCAGCTGCACACCGCTCGCGCCCGTCGCGCAGAGCACGCAGGCGTCGTTGGTGGAGGTGTCACCATCCACGGTGATGCAGTTGAAGCTCGTGTCCACCGCCTCGCTGAGCATGGCCTGCAACTCGCCGGCGGGGATGGCCGCGTCAGTGCCGAGATAGGCCAGCATGGTTGCCATGTCCGGCCGAATCATGCCCGAGCCCTTGGCGATGCCGGTGAGCGTCACCGTGCCGCCGGACAGGGTGACCTGCCGGCTCATGCCCTTGCCCACAGTGTCCGTGGTCATGATGGCGCGCATGGCGTCGATCCAGGCATCCTCTTTCAGGGACGCGGCCAGCGCCGGCAAAGCATCGCGGATGCGGGGCACGGGCAGCGGCTCGCCGATCACGCCAGTGGAGAACGGCATCACCTGCGTCGCCTCGCAACCCGTCACCTCCGCCACGTGGGCGCAGCTGGCGCGGGCATCCGCCAGGCCGCGCTCTCCGGTGCCGGCATTGGCATTGCCGGAGTTGATGAGCAGGTAGCGGATGGCGCCCCCGGCCAGATGCTCACGAGCCACGATCACGGGCGCGGCACAGAAGGCGTTGCGGGTGAACACCGCGGCGGCACTGGCGGACGGGGCCAGCTCCATCAGCACCAGGTCACGGCGCTCCTTGTAGCGGATGCCGGCGGCCACGGCGCCCAGGCGCATGCCGGGCACGGGGAGCAGTTCAGTGGGTTCAGTCAGATTGATAGGCATGAAGGCGCTAGAGACAAGTGGCTAGATACAAGAGACAAGAAGAGCGTGGCTGGCGTCAGAATCGATGGCGATGAAACAAATGAATCATGTCTTTACTTGCCTCTTGTCACTTGCATCTCGTCTCTGGCGCCTTCCTGCATCTTGTCTCTAGCGCCTTCATAGCTTGCCATGACAGTGCTTGAACTTCTTGCCTGAACCGCACCAGCAGGGATCGTTGCGGCCCACTTTCGGCGTCTCGCGGCGGAAGGGCTGTGCCTCTTCGCCTTCGCCCGCCTCGGGCTTGTGCAACACGCTCTCGGGCTGGGAGTGCTGGAAGCGCATGTCGGCGCCGGCGGCAGCGCGCTGCTGGCGCTCCAGGGCCTCGGCATCTTCAGGAGAACGCACCTGCACCCGCATGAGCAGGGCGGTGACATCGTGCTTGATGCGCGTCAGCAGGGCCTCGAACATCTCGAAGGCCTCGCGCTTGTACTCCTGCTTGGGATTGCGCTGGGCATAGCCGCGCAGACCGATGCCCTGTCGCAGGTAATCCATGGCGGCCAGATGCTCCTTCCAGTGGCTGTCCAGCACCTGCAGCATCACGTCCTTCTCGATGCGGCGCATGGTCTCGGCGCCCACCTTGTCCTCCTTGACCTGGTAGGCCTCGGCGGCATGCTGGTGGATGCGTTCGCGCAGGGTCTCCTCGTGCAGGTCGTCCTCGCGCTCCAGCCAGCCGGCGATGTCCAGCACCAGGCCGAAATCCTGCTCCAGGACGTGGGTGAGGCCGGGCACGTCCCACTGCTCCTCGATGCTGCCCTGGGGAATGTACTGGGAGATCACGCCTTCGAGCACGTCCCGGCGCACCGCCTCCAGGGTCTCGGAGATGTCCTCGGTCTCCAGCAGTTCACGGCGCTGTTCGTAGACCACCTTGCGCTGGTCGTTGGCCACATCGTCGTATTCCAGCAGGTTCTTGCGGATGTCGAAGTTGTGGGCCTCCACCTTGCGCTGGGCATTCTCGATGGCCTTGGTCACCCAGGCGTTCTCGATGGCCTCGCCCTCCTGCATGCCCAGGCGCTGCATCAGCGACTTCACCCGGTCGGAGGCGAAGATGCGCATCAGGTTGTCTTCCAGGGACAGGAAGAAGCGGCTGGAACCGGGGTCGCCCTGGCGGCCGGCACGGCCGCGCAGCTGGTTGTCGATGCGACGGGATTCGTGGCGCTCTGAGCCGATGATGTGCAGGCCGCCGTTGGCCAGCACCTCGTCGTGACGCTTCTGCCAGTCGGCCTTGACCCGGTCCACGTCGGCCGGCTTGGGATTGTCGCCCAGGGTCGCCAGTTCCGCCTCCAGGCTGCCGCCCAGCACGATGTCGGTACCGCGGCCGGCCATGTTGGTGGCCAGGGTCACGGCACCGGGACGGCCCGCCTGTTCCACCACGTGGGCCTCGCGCTCATGCTGCTTTGCGTTGAGCACCTCGTGGGCGATCTTGGCCTTCTTGAGCAGACCGGAGAGGTATTCGGAGGTCTCCACCGAGGCGGTACCCACCAGCACCGGCTGGCGCTTCTCCTGGCAGTACTTGATCTCCTTGATGATGGCCTCGAACTTTTCCTTCTGGGTCATGTAGACCAGGTCCTGCATGTCGTTGCGGACCATGGGGCGGTTGGTGGGGATCACCACCACCTCCAGGCCGTAGATCTGCTGGAACTCGTAGGCCTCGGTGTCGGCGGTGCCGGTCATGCCGGAGAGCTTCTCGTAGAGCCGGAAGTAGTTCTGGAAGGTGATGGAGGCCAGCGTCTGGTTCTCCCGCTGGATGGGGACGCCCTCCTTGGCCTCGATGGCCTGGTGCAGACCCTCGGACCAGCGCCGGCCCGCCATGATGCGGCCGGTGAATTCGTCGATGATGAGAATCTGGCCGTCGCGCACCAGGTAATCCACGTCCTTGTGAAACAGGATATGGGCACGCAGGGCGGCGTTGAGGTGATGCAGCAGGGCAATGCTGCCGGCGTCGTACAGGCCCTGACCCTCCGCCAGCAGGCCCGCATCGCGCATCAGCTGCTCGGCCTTCTCCTGACCGTCCTCGGTGAGGAAGACCTGCTTCATCTTCTCGTCAACGCTGTAGTCGCCGGGGCCCTCCTCCTCTTCCTGGGGGGTGAGCTTGGGCACGATGCGATTCATGCGCTCGTACATCTCTGCGCTCTCCCCGGCGGGACCGGAGATGATCAGCGGCGTGCGCGCCTCGTCGATGAGGATCGAGTCCACCTCGTCGACGATGGCGAAGTTCAGCTCCCGCTGTACGCGGTCTTCCAGGCGGAAGGCCATGTTATCGCGCAGGTAGTCGAAGCCGAACTCGTTGTTGGTGCCGTAGGTGATGTCCGCGGCATAGGCCTCGCGGCGGGTCACCGGACGCAGATGGGCGATGCCGCCCTCGGCGTGAAAGCCCGGGTCGTAGAGATAGGAGGCGGAATCCGGACCGGCGCCGCCGGAGGAATTGATCACGCCCACGGACAGGCCAAGCGCATGGTAGAGCCGACCCATCCAGGCCGCATCACGGCGGGCCAGGTAGTCGTTGACCGTCACCACGTGCACGCCCTTGCCGGACAGGGCATTCAGATAGGCGGCGAGCGTCGCCACCAGGGTCTTGCCCTCACCGGTGCGCATCTCGGCGATGCGGCCGCTGTCCAGCACCATGCCGCCGATCAACTGCACGTCGAAGTGGCGCATGCCCATGACACGACGGCCCGCCTCGCGCGTCACGGCGAAGGCCTCGGGCAGCAGTGCCTCCAGGCTCTCCCCCCCGGCCAGGCGTTCGCGCAACTGTCCGGTGCGGGCCTTCAGGGCCTCGTCGTCCAGGGACTGAAGCTCGGCTTCCAGTTCGTTGATGCGGGCAACGGTCTTGCCCAGGCGCTTCACGATGCGTTCGTTGCGGCTGCCGAAGATCTTTCTGACGAGGCTGGTGACCATGGATGGGGACTTTTACGTTGTTGGGATGGACCACCACGGGGGCGGCTTTGCGTCGGACATGATAACCCATGGGCGGCCCTGCGGTCAGCGGCCCGGGGTGGTTGGCAGTGCAGCGGGTAGACCCGCGCCGGGCAGGCCGGTTCAGCGGGAGGCGCGGATGAAGCGGGAGGGATTGATGTGCCGGCCGTTTTCCAGCACCTCGAAATGCACGTGGGGACCGGTTGCGCGACCGGTCTCGCCCAGCAGGGCGATCACCTGACCCTTGCGCACCGTCTCGCCCGTCTCCACCAACAGTTTCTTGTTGTGGGCGTAGCGGGTGACGAAGCCGTTGCCGTGGTCGATCTCCACCAGGTATCCGAACACGTTGCGCTTGCCGGCAGTGGTGACGATGCCACCGGCCACGGCGATCACGTCACTGCCTGGCCGGCCGGCGAAATCGACACCTCGGTGCATTACGCGGCGCCCCGTGAAGGGGTCGTTGCGCATGCCGTAGCTGGAGGAAATCCAGCCCTGGTTCACGGGCCGGCCCGCCGGGGTCACCTCTTCCTGGAGCTGGCGGTTGAGGATCATGCGATCCAGCAGGCCCAGCTGGGACTCCCGTTCCTCCAGCAGGCTGTCCAGACCGTCCAGCTGGGCGATCAGGTCCGGGGCATGCCCCACACCTGGTTCGGCCATCTCGGGACCGCCCACGCCGGGAATGCTGCTGAAATCGAACTCGCCGTCATCCAGACCGGCCATGTTGACCAGTTTGCCGCCCAGGGCGTCCAGGCGGGTGGCGCGGGCCTGCAGTTCGGCCAGGCGGATAGTCAGGGCGTCGATGTCAGCCTGGGTGGCTTCCCTGGCCGTGCGCAGGGCCTCGCGCTGGAGACGGATTTCCTCCTCCCAGGCGACGATGAACTGTTGGGGATCTGCATGACGGGCGCCGGCATGGAAACCCGCCGCCGCCACCAGGGACAGGAGGCCGCCGATGACCATCACAGCCACGGCCCGCACTCGCCAGGAATGCAGGTCCAGACACTTGCGGCAGGTGCCGCTTCGGCTGAGAAAGATGATGTTCATACGACCACACTGCTAGTATGGGAGCCCGATAGTACATGCCACAGGCGTTTCGGGAAACCCGTTTCCGGCACCAAAGGTACCATTCAGACGATGCAACGCATCCGCCACCTGATTGATCCCCGCCTCGTCAAGCAGGCCGGCCTGCACCAGACACTGACCGACAGCCTGCGCCACCTGCTGCCGCCGGCCCTGGCCGAGCACTGCTGGGTGGCCGGCATTGACGAGGAGCAGCTGCGCATCGCCGCCGACGCCGGCGCCTGGGCCACCCAGGTGCGCTTCCTGCAGCGGGAGATCCTCAAACATCTGGCCGCCCATCACGGCCTCAAGCTGCGCCGCGTGCGGGTCAGCGTGGCCGCCCTGCACGGGTCAGCAGCAGCCAGCAGGGGCACGGCCCTGCCCCGCCCGAAACTTTCCGGCCGGGCGGGTTCGACGCTGCGCCAGGCCGCCCGGGGGATCGAGGACAGGGAACTGGCCGAGGCCCTGGAAAGGCTCGCCGCCAGAGCGGCAAAACCCGACACGCGCCGATCCTGACGGATCCCGGATTCCTGTAGGTCGGGCTTCAGCCCGACAGCGGGGGCTCAGAATACGTACGGCGGCGTCGGGCTGAACGAATCGCCGGGAGCGATTCGTCGCGCAAGCCCCCTAGGGGTGAGGCGCAGGGATGCGCCGAACAAGCCCGACCTACACCGCGGCGCGAGAAACACCTCACGCCTACCCTCACGAACTCAATCAGAACGCCGTGACCGGCTGGGCGTAGGAAATGGGGGCCGACTCGTTCTCATCCTCGAAGGTGATGCATTCCCAGGCGTCTTCCTGGGCGATGAGGGTACGAATGAGGCGATTGTTGAGGGCATGCCCGGACTTGAAGCCGGTGAAGGCGCCCACCAGGCTGTGGCCCAGCAGGTACAGGTCACCGATGGCGTCCAGGATCTTGTGTTTGACGAACTCGTCTTCGTAACGCAGCCCGTCTTCGTTGAGGATGCGGAAATCGTCCAGCACGATGGCGTTGTCCAGGCTGCCGCCCAGGGCCAGCTGACGCTCGCGCAGCATCTCGATGTCACGCATGAAGCCAAAGGTCCGTGCGCGGCTCACTTCCTTGACGAAGGAGGTGGTGGAGAAATCCAGTTCTGCGGTCTGCACCCCGTTGCTGAAGATGGGGTGCTGGAAATCGATGGAGAAGCCCACCTTGAAGCCGTCGAAGGGCTCGAAGCGGGCCCACTTGTCGTCCTCGCGCACTTCCACCGCGCGCTTGATGCGGATGAACTTCTTGGGCGCCTCCTGCTCCACGATGCCGGCGGACTGGATCAGGAACACGAAGGGACCGGCGCTGCCGTCCATGATGGGTACCTCGGCCGCGCTCACCTCCACGTAGAGGTTGTCGATGCCGAGGCCGGCGATGGCGGACAGCAGGTGTTCCACCGTGGAGACCCGTACCTCGCCGTTGACCAGGGTGGTGGAGAGGCGCGTATCACCGACGTTGTCGGGGCTCGCCTTGATCTCCACCGGCGGCTCCAGGTCCATGCGCCGGAACACCACACCGGTATCCACCGGTGCCGGCCTGAGCATCACGTAGACCTTCTCGCCGGTGTGAAGACCGACGCCCGTGGCCCTGATGGTGTTCTTGAGTGTGCGCTGCCTGATCAACGATGGAACCCTCGACTGGTTCGGACTATCCGAATGACTCACGGTCCGGCCGGCATGATAACCCGGCCTCCCGAATTGCCCAGCAAAAACTGCGCCATCCTGATGGCGACGCGAGCCAAGCGGGTAAATCTGCAAAAAACCTGCGCATTATGGCACCAAAGCCGTGCAGATGCATGGTTTCCACCGAAAAAGCGACCAGACGCGGCAAATCCGCGACCGGATGACGCGCTGTCACAGACCACCCACAACCCCGGGCGCACCATCCTGGTGCATCGATCAGTCCGCCTGCTTGCGCAGGAAGGCCGGGATGTCCAGGTAATCCATGTTCAGGTGACCATTCAGGTCCACCGCAGCGTTGCCCTGACTCTTGCGGATCACCGTGGGGCGGTCCAGGTTCTCGTAGTCGGGGGTCAGCTCGGGGGCCGGTTCCACCAGCTTGACCTTGGGCTTCTCAGGCGCCCGGGTGGCCGCCATGGTGCTGCCCAGACCGGTGGCCACCAGGGTCACGCGCAGCTCGTCGGTCATCTCCGGGTCGATCACGGTACCCACCACCACGGTGGCGTCCTCGGAGGCGAACTCCTTGATGGCATCACCCACTTCCTCGAACTCGCCGATGGACATGTCCAGGCCGGCGGTGACGTTCACCAGGATGCCCCGGGCACCGGCGATGTTCACGTCCTCGAGCAGGGGACTGGCGATGGCCGCCTCGGCCGCCACCCGGGCGCGGTCCTGGCCGGACGCGCTGCCGGTACCCATCATGGCCATGCCCATCTCGGACATCACGGTGCGCACGTCGGCGAAGTCCACGTTGATCAGTCCCGGACGGGTGATCAGCTCGGCAATGCCCTGCACCGCGCCCAGCAGCACGTTGTTGGCCGCCTTGAAGGCCTCCAGCAGGGAGATGTTCTTGCCCAGCACGGTGAGCAGCTTCTCGTTGGGGATGGTGATCAGCGAGTCCACGTACTTGGCCAGGTTCTCCATGCCCGCCTGGGACACGGCCAGGCGCTTCTTGCCCTCGAAGGGGAAGGGCTTGGTGACCACGGCCACGGTGAGGATGCCCATCTCCCGGGCGATCTGGGCCACCACCGGTGCGCCGCCGGTGCCGGTACCGCCGCCCATGCCGGCGGTGATGAACACCATGTCGGCGCCCTCGATCACCTCGGCGATGCGGTCCCGGTCCTCCAGGGCCGCCTCACGTCCCACCACCGGGTCGGCGCCGGCACCCAGGCCCTTGGTGATGTGCCCGCCCAGCTGCAGCAGGGTCTTGGCGTTGTGGTTCTTCAGCGCCTGGGCATCGGTGTTGGCGCAGATGAAGTCCACGCCCTCGATGTTGGCATTGACCATGTGCTGTACGGCGTTGCCGCCGCCGCCGCCCACGCCGATGACCTTGATGACCGCGTTCTGCGGAAACGTATCCATGAGCTCAAACATTGTCATACCTCCTCAACACATTGGTTGATCTGATTCGTAAAAACGAAAATCCGCCCTGTCCCGTTTCGTACTTCCCAATTCTCAATTCCGACTTCGATTAGAAGTTGCCCTGAAACCAGCTCTTCATCCTTCCCCACACTGCCTTGAGATTGCCCGTCTGACGCGCCTCGTGGCTGCGCCCGCCGCCCCGGCTCTGATGACCGAACAACAGCAGACCCACGCCGGTGGCGTGGATCGGGTTGCGCACCACGTCCACCAGCCCGCTCACGTGCTGGGGCAGACCCAGACGCACGGGCATGTGGAACACTTCCTCGGCCAGATCGATCACCCCTTCCATCTTGGAAGACCCGCCGGTAAGCACCACGCCCGCCGCCACCAGTTCCTCACAGCCGGAGCGGCGCAGCTCCGCCTGCACCAGGGACAGCAGCTCCTCGTAGCGCGGCTCCACCACGCCGGCGAGGGTCTGGCGGGACAGACGCTTGGGTGCGCGGTCGCCCACGCTCGGCACCTCGATGGTGTCGTCGGGATTGGCCAGCTGGCGCAGGGCGCAGGCGTACTTGATCTTGATGTCCTCGGCGTACTGGGTCGGCGTACGCAGGGCCACGGCGATGTCGTTGGTAACCTGGTCGCCGGCGATGGGGATCACCGCCGTGTGGCGGATCGCGCCGTCGGTGAACACGGCGATGTCCGTGGTGCCGCCGCCGATGTCCACCAGGCACACGCCCAGTTCCTTCTCGTCCTCGGTGAGCACCGCGTGGCTGGAGGCCATCTGTTCCAGGATGATGTCGTCCACCTCCAGGCCGCAGCGGCGCACGCACTTGACGATGTTCTGGGCGGCGGAGACCGCGCCGGTGACCAGGTGCACCTTGGCCTCCAGACGCACGCCGGACATGCCCACCGGCTCGCGGATGCCCTCCTGCTCATCGATGATGAATTCCTGGGGCAGGATGTGCAGGATGCGCTGGTCCGCCGGGATGGCCACTGCGCGCGCCGCGTCGATCACCCGGTCCACGTCGGCGGAGGTGACCTCCTTGTCCTTGATGGCCACCACGCCGGTGGAGTTGAGGCTCTTCACGTGACTGCCCGCGATGCCCGTGAACACCGAGTGGATCTGGCAGCCGGCCATCAGCTCGGCCTCTTCCACCGCCCGCTGGATGGACTGAACCGTGGACTCGATGTTGACCACCACGCCCTTCTTCAGACCCCGGGAAGGGTGCGAGCCGATGCCGACGATCTCGATCTGACCGTCCTCGTTGATCTCGCCGACGATGGCCTCGACCTTGGAGGTGCCGATATCCAGGCCAACAATCATTCCCTTATCGGATCGCTTCGACATGCTGTCTCTCTCTAGGTACTGACTCGTTCATTCAATGCGCGACCGGGGCCGCTTCGCCCCAGGCCACGGCGATGCCGTTGGTGTATCTCAGGTCCATGCGCCGCACCGGCGCGTCGCGTTGTGCGGCGATATGCGGGTAGGCCCGCAGCAGCCGCTCCAGCTGGACCTCGCCGGCACCGCGGCCCATGAGCACTTCACCGCCGCCCACCAGCTCGATGGTCCAGGCCTGGCGGGCGTCCTCGCGCAGGCCGCGCACCTCCAGCCCCACGTCGGCGAGCCGCGCCTGCACGGCGAGATAGCGGCGCATCAGGCTGCGCTGGCGCCCCTCGCCGCCGGTCAGGCTCGGCAATCCACCGGGCAGGCTCTCCGGGGCCGGCCGGAACACGTCCCCGTAACGGTTCACCAGGGCGTCCTCGCCCCAGCGGGCCACGGGCACCTGCTCGGTCACCTGCACCTGCAGGGTGTCGGGCCAGAGCCTGCGCACGCTCACCCCGTACACCCAGGGCAGCGCCATGGCCGCGCGCTCCACCGCCGGCAGATCCACGCTGAAGAACCCGCCGCTCACGTACGGCCCCAGGGCCGATTCAAGATCGCGGCGCTCCAGGTGATGGAACTGCCCCTCGATCTGCACCGCGCGGATCGGCAGGGTGTCCGGGCGCAGAGCCCAGTCCGCGGCGTAGCCAAGCGCAGCGGCAAACATCAGCACCACCCCCAGCGCCAGGCCGCGGCGCAGCCAGCGGCGCAGTTCCAGACCACGCCACCAGGGCGCGATGTCCCGCTGTTTCCTGGCCATGGCATCCCGCTTCGCCACGTCATTGCCGCTCCCCGGAAGCCAGGGTGCCGGCCAGGATGCGCAGCACCAGGGCCTGGAAATCCAGGCCCGCGGCCCGGGCCGCCATGGGCACCAGGCTGTGGTCGGTCATGCCGGGCACGGTGTTCACCTCGATCAGCCAGGGCACACCCACCCGGTCCACCATCAGGTCCACCCGGCCCCAGCCCCGGGCGCCCACCGCCTCGAAGGCCTGCAGGGCCAGGGACTGGAAGCGCTGTTCCACCGCCGCCTCCAGCCCGCAGGGCACGTGGTAGCGGGTGGTCTCGGCCTTGTACTTGGCCTCGTAGTCGTAGAAGGCCCGGGGCGTCTCCAGGCGGATCAGCGGCAGGGGCTCGCCCTCGAGGATCGCCGCCGTGTACTCGGTGCCGGTCACCCAGCGCTCGGCGAACACCGGCCCGCCGCAAGCGGCGGCACGGGCATAGGCCTCGGGCAGATCACCCACGGTCTCCACCTTGCTCATGCCGATGCTCGAGCCCTCCAGGGCCGGCTTGACGATCAGCGGCAGGCCCAGGCCCGAGGCCACCACCACCCAGTCCGTGTCCCCGTCCAGCACCTGGTAATCGGGGGTGGGCAGGCCCGCGCCGCGCCACAGGCGCTTGGTCATGAGCTTGTCCATGCTCACCGCCGAGCCCAGCACGCCGCTGCCGGTGCAGGGCAGGCCGATCAGCTCCAGGGCGCCCTGGATCACGCCGTCCTCGCCGCCCCGCCCGTGGAGCATGTTGAACACCCGGTCGAAACCGCCGGCCTTGAGCACCTCCAGCACGTCCCGGCCGGCATCGATGCCGTGGGCGTCCACGCCGGCGGCCTGCAGGGCCTTGAGCACCTCGCCGCCGCTGATGAGCGAGATCTCCCGTTCCGCGGACCAGCCGCCCAGGAGCACCGCCACCTTGCCGAAGGACCTGGGGTTCATGCCCGCCCCTCCAGAGGCTCGCCCACCATGCGCACCTCGGGCTCCAGATGCACGCCGAAGCGCGCCTCGACCGTGGCCTGCACGTGGTGGATCAGGGCCTCCAGATCCGCCGCCGTGGCATCGCCGGTATTGAGGATGAAGTTGGCGTGCTTCTCCGAGACCTGCGCGCCGCCGATGCGATGGCCCTTGAGGCCGGCCGCCTCCACCAGGCGTCCGGCGTGATCGCCGGGCGGGTTGCGGAACACGGAGCCGCAGCTGGCCACGCCGGTGGGCTGGCGCTCGGCGCGCTCGGCCAGCAGCTCGCGGATGCGCGCCTTGCCGGCCTGGCCATCGCCGGGGGTGAGCCGGAAGGTGGCGGCGGTGAACCATTCCTCCACCGGGGTGATCACGCTGCGGTAGGCCACCTGGTACTCGTCCGCCTCGCGCAGGTGACGGCGGCCGCGCCGGTCCAGGGTCTCCACGGTCTCCACGCAGGTCCAGGTCTCGCCGCCCCAGGCACCGGCGTTCATGGCCAGGGCCCCGCCCAGGGTGCCAGGAATGCCGGCCAGGAATTCGCAGCCGGTGAGGTTCGCGTCCGCGGCGAAGCGCGCCAGCTTGGCGCAGGCCACGCCGGCCTCGGCACGGATGCGGTTGTCCGGCAGCAGGGTCATCTCGTTGAGCGCCCCGGACAGGGCGATCACCGTGCCGCGCACCCCGCCGTCGCGCACCAGCAGGTTGCTGCCCAGGCCCAGCCACAGCAGCGGCTCTTTGGGCGGCAGGGTGCTGAGGAAGAAGGCCAGGTCGTCCAGGTCCGCCGGCTTGTAAAGCTGGTCGGCCGTGCCGCCCACGCGCCAGGAGGTGTAACGGGCCAGGGGTTCGTGGTGGCGCAGCTCGCCGCGCAGCATCTGGAGGTTCTCGGCGGTCATCATGGATGTCCCTCCTCTGTGGACAGCGCGGCCGGCAGGGCCGCGGCCAGGGCGCCCACGTTGCCGGCCCCCTGGGTGAGCAGCACATCGCCGTCGCGCAGCACGCCCTTGAGGGTCTCGACGAAGCGCTCCGGGGCGTCCACGAACACCGGGTTCACCCGGCCACGGGCGCGGATGGCCCGGGCCAGGGTGCGCCCGTCGGCGCCGGGGATGGCGGCCTCGCCGGCCGGGTAGACGTCCAGCAGCACCAGGGCATCGGGGCTGGAGAGCACCTCGGCGAAGTCCTCGAACAGGTCCCGGGTGCGGGTGTAGCGATGGGGCTGGAAGGCCAGCACCAGGCGCCGGTCGGGCCAGGCGTCCCGGGCGGCGGCCAGGGTGGCGGCGATCTCGGTGGGGTGATGGCCGTAATCGTCCACCAGGGTGACGGTGCCCGCGGCGGTCTTGAGTTCACCGTAGACCTGGAAGCGCCGGCCGATGCCCTGGAACTTGTCCAGGCCCTGCTGGATGGCCGCGTCGTCGACCCCCAGTTCATGGGCCACGGCCACCGCGGCCAGGGCGTTCAGTACGTTGTGCCGCCCCGGCAGATTGAGGGTCACGGCCAGGGTGTCGTCGCGCTCCGGCAGGCAGATCTCGAAGTGGGTGCGGGTGCCCTCGGCGCGCACATTGCGCGCGGTGACATCCGCGTCCACACCGATGCCGTAGGTGAGCACAGGGCGGCCCACCTCGGCGATCATGCCCGCCAGTTCCCGGTCGTTGGCGCACAGCACCGCCAGACCATAGAAGGGCAGGTGATGCAGGAACTCCAGGAAGGTGGCGCGCAGCCGACCGAAGTCCCCCTGGTAGGTGGCCAGGTGGTCGGCATCGATGTTGGTGACCACGGCGATGATGGGCTGCAGGTGCAGGAAGGAGGCATCGCTCTCGTCGGCCTCCGCCACCAGGTAGGCCCCCTGCCCCAGCCGGGAGTGGCTGGCGGTGCTGTTGAGCCGCCCGCCGATCACGAAGGTGGGGTCCAGCCCGCCTTCCGCCAGCAGGCTCGCCACCAGGCTGGTGGTGGTGGTCTTGCCGTGGGTGCCGGCCACGGCGATGCCGTGGCGGAAGCGCATCAGCTCGGCCAGCATCTCGGCACGGCGCACCACCGGGATGCGCGCCTCCCTTGCGGCGATGAGCTCCGGGTTGCGCGGGTCGATGGCGCTGGAAACCACCAGCACGTCGGCGTCCTGCACGTAGGCGGCGTCGTGGCCCAGGCGGATGGTCACGCCCAGCCCCGCCAGGCGCCGGGTGACGGCGTTCTCGGCGATGTCCGAGCCGCTCACCTGGTACCCCAGGTTGGCCAGCACCTCGGCGATGCCACCCATGCCGGAACCGCCGATGCCCACGAAGTGGATGCGGCGGATGCGGCGCATGGGGATGGGGGTGACTGCGCTCATTTCGCACCTCCACGGGCCTTGCCGGTACGGGCCTGGCCCAGGCAGATCCGCGCCACGGTCTCGGTGGCATCGGGCAGGGCGCGGCGCCGGGCGGCCTCGGCCATCTCCAGGGCGCGGGCCCGGTCGATGGACTTGAGTTCGGTGGCCAGGCGCCGTGCGTCCAGTTCGGATTCGGGGATCATCACCGCCGCGCCGGCCTCGGTGAGATAGCGGCCGTTGGCGCTCTGGTGGTCGTCCACCGCGTGGGGATAGGGCACCAGGATGGCGCCCAGGCCGGCGGCGGCCAGTTCGGCGACGGTGAGCGCGCCGGCGCGGCACACCACCAGGTCGGCCCAGCCGTAGGCCTCGGCCATATCCTTGATGAAGGGCAGCAGTTCCGGCTTCACGCCGGCACTGGCATAGGCCGCCCTGGCCTGGTCCAGGGTGCGCTCGCCGGCCTGGTGACGCACCAGGGGGCGACCCTGTGCCGGCAGGCGGGCCAGGGCCTCCGGCACGGTCCTGTTCAGGGCCAGCGCGCCGAGGCTGCCGCCCAGCACCAGCACCCGCAGCGGACCCTCCCGGCCCAGGAAACGCAGTTCCGGCTCGATCAGGCCGCTGATGCGCGCACGCACCGGGTTGCCGGTGTGCACGGCGCCCACCTTCTCCGGGAAGGTGCCCGGGAAGGCCTCCAGCACCTTGTCCGCCACTCGGGACAGCCAGCGGTTGGTGAGGCCAGCCACGGCGTTCTGTTCGTGGATCACCAGGGGGATGCTGAGCGCCGCGGCCATGAGCCCGCCGGGACCGGAGGCGAAGCCGCCCAGGCCCAGCACGGCCCGGGGCTTCACCCGCAGCAGGAAGGCCAGGGCCGCCCACAGGGCGACGCCCAGGCGCAGCGGGGCGAACAGCCAGTTGACCAGGCCCTTGCCGCGCAGTCCCGCCACCGGCAGGGTGTGGAACTCGAAGCCCGCCTCGGGTACCAGCTTGGCCTCCAGACCCCGGGCGGTGCCGAGCCAGACCACGTGCTCGCCCAGCTCACGCAGGCGCTCGGCCACGGCCAGGCCCGGGAACACGTGCCCGCCGGTGCCGCCCGCCATGATCAGGATGGGACGCTCGCTCATGCGCCTCGCCCTCCCGTCACGCGCCCGACCCGCAGCGGGCCGCTCTCCACCGTCTCCCGATGCACCCGCAGCAGCAGGCCCACGGCGGCGCAGGTCATGAGCATGGAGCTGCCGCCGTAGCTCATCAGTGGCAGGGTCAGGCCCTTGGTGGGCAGCAGGCCCATGTTCACGCCCATGTTGATGAAGGCCTGCAGGCTGACCCACACGCCGACGCCATAGGCCAGGTAAGCGCCGAACAGCTGGCCGGCCTGTTCCGCCGCCCGGCCGATGCCGAAGCTGCGCCACAGGAACCAGCCGTAGAGCAGCACCACCACGGTGATGCCCACCAGCCCCAGTTCCTCGGCGAGCACGGCGAACAGGAAGTCGTTGTGGGCCTCGGGCAGGTAGAAGAGTTTCTGCACGCTCGCCCCCAGTCCCACGCCGAACCAGGACCCGCTGCCGATGGCGATCAGGGACTGGGTGAGCTGGAAGCCGCTGTTGAAGGGGTCGTTCCAGGGGTCCAGGAAGGCGGTCAGGCGCGCCATGCGGTAGGGCGTGGTGATGGCCAGCATGGCAAGTGCCGCCGCCACGGTGCCCACCAGCAGGGCGAACTGCCAGAGCTTGGCGCCGGCCAAGAACAGCAGCGCCAGGCCGATGGCCATGAGCACCACGGCGGCGCCGAAGTCCGGCTCCATGAGCAACAGCAGGGCCGCGCCGGACAGCAGCAGCATGGGGCGCAGGAAACCGGCGAACTGCTCGCGCACCGCGCGGCCGTGACGGGTCAGGTAACCGGCCAGGTACAGGGTGAACAGCAGCTTGGCCACTTCCGAGACCTGCAGATTGAACAGCCCCAGGCTCAGCCAGCGGGTGGAGCCGTTGACCGTCACGCCCACCCCGGGCACCAGCACCAGGATCAGCAGGAAATAGGCAAATCCCAGCAGCAGCCCGGCAGAGGCCTCCCAGTAGGCCAGGCGGATGCGGTAGGCCAGGCTTGCTGCCGCAAGCCCCAGGACCACGTACGCCGCCTGGCGCTTGAGGAAGTACAAGGGGTCGCCCAGGTTGCGATCGGCGATGCCGATGGAGGCGGAGGCCACCATCACCAGGCCCAGTCCCAGCAGGGCCAGCACGCTCAGGGTCAGGCCCAGGTCCAGGCGCTGGGCCAGACGCACCTGCAGCTGCTGACCGGCGTCACGGGTGGCCTGGATGTCCACGGCGCTCACGGGGCGAGCCTCCGCACCGCGGCCATGAAGACCTCGCCCCGGTGCATGTAGTTGTCGAACATGTCGAGACTGGCGCAGGCGGGCGAGAGCAACACACTGTCGCCGCTCTGTGCCAGGCGCGCGGCCTCGGCCACGGCGGCCTCCATGGACGCCACACTGACGACCGGCACACGACCGTCCAGCGCCGTCGCGATGTGCGGCGCGTCCTCGCCCAGCAGCACCACGGCCCGGGCCTTGCCGACCACCGCATCGCCCAGGGGCGCGAAGTCCTGGCCCTTGCCCTGGCCGCCGGCGATCAGCACCACCTGGCCCGGGAAACCTTCCAGGGCCGCCAGGGTGGCGCCCAGGTTGGTGCCCTTGGAATCGTTGTACCAGGAGACGCCGTGCAGACGCGTCACCCACTGGCAGCGGTGGGGCAGGCCGGAGAACTGGGTCAGGGCCTCCACCATGGCCTCGCCGGGCAGCCCCGCCGCCTGGCCCAGGGCCAGGGCGGCCAGGGCGTTGGCGGTGTTGTGCCGCCCGGCGATGCGCAGGCGCGATTCCGCGAACCAGGGGATCTCACCCTGGGCCAGCCAGGGCTCGGCATCCCGTTCGACCAGGCCCCAGTCGCCCTCACCAGGGACATCGAGGCCGAAACTCACCCGTCGCGCGCCGCCCGCCATGGACCAGACCCGGGGGTCGTCCCGGTTGATCACCGCGGTCTCCGTGCGCCGGAAGATGCGTTCCTTGGCAGCTGCGTAGTCTTCGAGGCTCTCATAACGATCCAGATGATCGGCGGAGATGTTGAGCACCGTGGCCGCCACCGGAGCGAGACTCTCGGTGGTCTCCAGCTGGAAGCTGGAGAGTTCCAGCACGTAGAGCTCCACGTCTGCGTCGTTGAGCAGGTCCAGGGCCGGGATGCCGAAGTTGCCGCCCACGGCGACGTTCAGGCCGGCCGCCCGGGCCATCTCGCCCACCAGGGCGGTGACCGTGCTCTTGCCGTTGGAACCGGTGATGGCCACCACGGGGGCGCGGGCCTCCCGGGCGAACAGCTCGATGTCACCCAGGATCTCGGCACCGGCGGCACGGGCCGCCTGGATGGCGGGCTCGGCCACGCTCACGCCGGGGCTCACGATGAGCCGCTTCACGCCGGTGAACAGGGCCGGATCGAAGGGGCCTGCATCAAGCCGCGCCTCGGGCGCCAGACGACGCAGTTCCTCACGGCCCGGCGGCTCGGCACGGCTGTCCGCCACGCGGAAGGACTCCCCGCGCGCACGCAGGTGGCGCGCCACGGAGATGCCCGTTGCGCCCAGCCCCACGATCAGTGTGTCAGCCATGCCGTTCATGTCAGTCAGTCGCTTTCCTCAACGCAGCTTCAGGGTGGCCAGGCCCACCAGCACCAGGATCACGGTGATGATCCAGAAGCGCACGATGACCCGGGGCTCGGGCCAGCCTTTCAGTTCGAAGTGGTGATGCAGGGGCGCCATGCGAAAGATGCGCCGGCCGGTGAGCTTGTAGGAAACCACCTGCATGATCACCGACAGGGTCTCCACCACGAACACGCCGCCCATGATCACCAGCACGATCTCCTGGCGGGTGACCACCGCCAGCACGCCCAGGGCGGCACCCAGGGCCAGGGCCCCCACGTCGCCCATGAACACCTGGGCCGGATAGGCGTTGAACCAGAGAAAGCCGAGCCCCGCGCCCACCAGGGCGCCGGTGAACACCACCAGGTCGCCCACCCCGGGCACGTAGGGAATGCCCAGGTAGTTGGCGAACACCGCGTGGCCGGAGAGATAGGCGAACACCCCGAAGGCGCCGGCCACCAGCACGGTGGGCATGATGGCCAGGCCGTCCAGGCCGTCGGTGAGGTTGACCGCGTTACTGGCGCCCACGATCACGAACCAGGTGAGCAGGATGAACCAGGGACCCAGCTGGATGGCCACGTCTTTGAACAGGGGCACGAAGAAGGTGGTCTCCACCGGCGCCTGGGCGGTGTAGTAGAGCAGGATGGCGGTGGCGAAACCCACCACCGACTGCCAGAAGAACTTGGTCCTGGCCGACAGGCCCTTGGAATTGCCGTAGCGCAGCTTGCGGTAGTCGTCGATGCCGCCGATCAGGCCGAACAGCAGGGTGACCATGAGCACCACCCACACGAAGCGGTTGGACAGATCGCTCCACAGCAGGGTGCTCACCGCCACGGCCACCAGGATCAGGGCGCCGCCCATGGTGGGCGTGCCGGCCTTGGTCAGATGGGTCTGGGGGCCGTCCGTGCGCACCTGCTGGCCGATCTTGTACAGGCTCAGGCGGCGAATCATGGCCGGGCCCACCAGGAAGGCGATGATCAGCGCGGTGAGCACGCCCAGGATGGCGCGCAGGGTCAGGTACTGGAAGACATTGAAGCCCCGGTAATACTCGCTCAGGAATTCAAACAGACTGAGCAGCATGCGCAGCCCCCCCGTTATTGTGATTGTTGTTCGTGTCCGCCTGCAGGGCCTGCACCACCCGCTCCATGCGCGCGCTGCGCGAGCCCTTCACCAGCACGGTCATGCCGGCATGCAACATCGGGCGCAGGGCCTCGATGAGCGCGGCCTGGTCGGGGTGGTGCTGCGCCCCCTCCCCGAAGGCACGCACCGCGTGGGCACTGAGCGGGCCCACGGCATGAAAATGCTCGATGCCCAGTTCCCGTGCCCGGGCGCCGATCTCGGCATGCAGGGTTTCACCTTCATCGCCCAGTTCGCCCATGTCACCCAGCACCATGCAGCGCTCGCCGCCATGACCGGACAGCACTTCCAGTGCGGCGCGGGTGGAGGCGGGGTTGGCGTTGTAACTGTCGTCCAGCAGCAGTGCACCGCCCCGCCCCGGCACCGCCACCAGGCGTCCGCTCACCGGGTGTACCCGGGCAAGACCGCGCAGGATGGCCTCCTCGGGGATCTCCGCACCCAACGCCGCGGCCGCGGCGGCCAGGGCGTTGAGGGCGTTGTGGCGACCGGGGAAGGCCAGCTCCAGGGCATGCACCCGGCCATTCATGTGCAGACGCAGACTGCCAGGCGCCTGCCACTCGCCGGAGACCTCGGCCACATGATCCAGTCCGAAACTGATGACGCGTCGCCCTGGATTCAGGCCGTACCAGTAGTCGGCGTAGATGTCGTCGGCGTTGATCACCGCCACGCCGTCGGGACCCAGGCCCGAGTAGATCTCGCCCTTGGCCCGGGAGACCCCCTCGATGGAACCGAAGCCCTCCAGGTGGGCGGGTCCGGCATTGGTGATCAGGGCCACGTCGGGGCGGGCGAGGCTGGTGAGATAGGCGATCTCGCCGTGATGGTTGGCGCCCATCTCCACCACCGCGTAACGGTGGTTGCGGGCCATCTCCAGCAGGGTCAGGGGCACGCCGATGTCGTTATTCAGATTGCCTCGGGTGGCGAGGGTGGGGGCATGCTCCCGGGCGATGGCCGAGAGCATCTCCTTGACCGTGGTCTTGCCGTTGCTGCCGGTGAGCGCCAGCACCGTGACCGGCAGGGATTCGCGCCAGGCCCGGGCCAGGCGTCCCAGGGCGAGACGGGTGTCGTCCACCAGCACCTGGGGCAGGCGCGTGGGCAGCAGGCGGCTGACCATGACACCTGCGGCAGGCAGGTCGTCGCTGACGAAGGCATGGCCATCGTAGGTCGGGCCGGTGAGCGCCACGAACAGCTGGCCGTGCTGCAGGCTGCGGGTGTCGGTGCTGACCCCCTCGGCCACAGTATCACCGCCGTGCAGTTCACCGCCGACCTTCGACGCGATCTCGGCGAGCGACCAGATCATCATGCGATGTCCTCCCCGTTGCCTTCCGCCATGCCCGAGACCAGGCGCCGGGCCAGGTCGCGGTCACTGAAGGGCCGCTGCTCGTCGCCCACGATCTGCACCGTCTCATGTCCCTTGCCCGCCACCAGCACCAGGTCACCGGCGGCCGCGTGTGACCAGGCCCATTCCACGGCGGCCTGGCGATCCAGCTCCTGATGCACCTCGGCGGGACGCTCGAAGCCGGTCATCACCTCCCGGGCGATGTCCTGCGGGTCCTCGTGGCGGGGGTTGTCGCTGGTGAGCACCACCCGGTCGGCGAACTGCTCCGAGGCCCGGGCCATGAGCGGACGCTTGCCCGGGTCCCGGTTGCCGCCACAGCCGAACACGCACCAGAGCCTGCCTTCGCAGTGCATCCGCAGGGCCTGCAGCACCTGGGCCAGGGCCGCTGGGGTGTGGGCGTAGTCGACCACCAGGGTGGCGCCTTTCCCGCCCGAGAACCGTTCCATGCGCCCCGGCACGGTGCGCACGTGGGTCAGTCGCTCCAGGGCATCGGTGAGACTCAGGCCCAGCTGCAGCAGGGCGGCCAGCACTGCCAGCAGGTTGTGCACGTTGAAGGCGCCCAGCAGGCCGGTCTCGAGCCGACCGCTGCCCCAGGGGGTGACGACACTGAAGGCCAGACCGTCGGGCCGATATTCCACCGACTCGCCGCGCACCTGTTCGATCTCGCCGCTGGCGGCAGCCAGGCCGTAGCCCAGGATCTGCACCTCCCGCTCGGCCAGCTCGGCGGCCAGCTTGCGGCCGAACGCATCGTCCAGGTTGAGGATGGCAGTCTCCAGGCCGGGCCAGCGGAACAGCCGTGCCTTGGCCTCGGCATAGGCCTCCATGCTGTCGTGGTAATCCAGATGATCCCGGCTCAGGTTGGTGAGCACGGCGATATCCAGGGCGGCGCCGTTGATCCGCCCCTGCACCAGGGCGTGGGAGGAAACCTCCATGACCGTGTAGCGCACGCCCCGGCCACGCAGATCCGCGAGCCAGCGGTGCAGGCTGAGCGCATCCGGCGTGGTGTGTCCGGTCTCCACCAGCTCCCCGTAGACACCTGCGCCCAGGGTGCCGATCACGCCGCAGCGGCCCGACTCCTGGTACAGGGTCTGGGCCAGGAACTGGCTCACCGAGGTCTTGCCGTCGGTGCCTGTCACGCCGATGAGCTTCATGGCGCCGGAGGGATGACCGAAGAAACGGTCGGCGATCTCGCCCAGTCGCTGGCCCAGCCCGGGCACGGCGACACAGGGCACGCCCAGGTCCACGGGCGCCTCGACACCGGGTGCCGGCTCCCAGAGCACCGCCACCGCACCGCGGGCAAGCGCCTCGGCGGCGTGGCTCAGGCCGTGGGCACGGTGACCGGCCAGGGCAATAAAGACGGCGCCGGGCTGGGCCCGGCGACTGTCGAGACACAGATCCCGCAGCGGGACGTCCAGCCCCGGCGAGACCGCCGCGAAGCCCTCCAGCAAGGTGGAGAGGCGCCAGTCGGGTTGGTTGGCGCGCACGCTCATCATGCCGGCCCCCTGCCCGCCTCTGCGGTCACGGCGCGGATGCCGGGCACGTCGTCGGGCGGCACGTCCAGCAGGCGCAGCGCGCCCTGCATGATCTTCGAGAATACCGGCGCGGCCACCTGCCCACCGTAGTACTGCTCGCCGGCCGGCTCATCGATGACCACCACCATCACCAGGCGCGGCTGGCTCGCCGGGGCGAAGCCCGCGAACATGGCCACGAAACGCTCCTCACTGTAGCCACCGGCGCCGCTCTTGCGCGCCGTGCCGGTCTTGCCCGCCACCCGGTAGCCCTCCACCCGCGCCCGGTGACCGGTGCTATCGGCGGTCACCGACGCCTCCAGCATGGCGCGCAACTCGCGGGCCACGGACGGGGATATGACCGGCTCGCCGGGCAGCACCGGCTGGTGCGCCAGGAAGCGCGGCGCGGGCATCACGCCGTCGTTGGCCAGGGCGGCGTAGGCCCGCGCCAGCTGCAGTGGGGTGACCGACAGGCCGTAGCCGAAGGCCAGGGTGGCGCGATCCACGTCGCGCCAGAAATAGAAATCCCGCAGCAGACCGGAGGCCTCACCGGGGAATCCGCTGCCGGTGCTGCGCCCCAGCCCCGCCTGATGCAGGGTGCGCCACAGGTGCTCCGACTCCATACTCAGGGCCAGCTTGCTGGCACCGATGTTGGAGGACTTGGCCAGCATCGTGGTCAGGTCCACGCGCCCGTAGTTGCGGATGTCACGGATGGTGTGGTTGCCAACGCGGAAAAAACCTGGCGCGGTATCCAGGGTCATGTGCGGATTCGCGCTGCCGCTCTCAAGCGCCGCTGCCACGGTGAACGGCTTGATGGTGGAGCCCGGCTCGAACAGGTCGGTCACCGCCCGGTTGCGGGAGGCATCGCGGCGCAGGCTGCCCCGGTTGTTGGGGTTGTGACTGGGCTGGTTGACCATGGCCAGGATGTCGCCGGTATGCACGTCCATGATCACGGCCGAGCCGGAGCGTGCGCCGTGGGCCTGCACTGCGGCCTTCAACTCTCGGTAGGCCAGGTACTGCACGCGCTGATCCAGGGTGAGGGTGATGTCCTTGCCGGGACGCGCGGGACGGATGTTCTCCACGTCGCGGATCACCCGGCCGAGTCGATCGCGCACCACCCGCTTGGCGCCGGGCTGCCCGGTCAGCAGTTCGTTCAGGGCCAGCTCCAGCCCTTCCTGACCCCGGTCATCGATATTGGTGAAGCCCAGCACGTGGGCCGCCACTTCACCCATGGGGTAGTAGCGGCGGAATTCCCGTTGCAGGGCCACGCCGGGCACGCCCAGCTGCTGTACCCGGGCAGCCACGTCCGGGTTCACGTGTCGGCGCAGGTAGACGAACTCGCGGCCGGCGCGCTCCGCCAGGCGGCGTTGCAGATCACCCCGGTCCATGTCCAGCACCCGGGCCAACTCCGCCAGCCGCTCGGGAGCCTGCAGGGTCTCCTGGGGATTGGCCCACACGGAATCCACCGGCGTGCTCACCGCCAGGGGTTCGCCGTTGCGGTCCAGCACCATGCCCCGGTGGGCAGGAATGGAGACCACGCGCAGGTGGCGCGCATCGCCCTCGCCGCGCAGGAAGTCCTGCTTGAACACCTGCAGATCGAGCCCACGGCCGAGCACCACCGCGAAACCCAGGACGAACAGTCCCAGCACCACGTTGCGGCGCACTGCACTCAGCTTGTCCGGAGAATCCGACATCGGCCCTCGCTCAATCCAACAGAATCACGGTGTTGCCGGCGTTCGGCAGGGTCATGTTCAAGCGCTGCCGCGCCGTCTCTTCGATACGTCCGTGGGTGGCCCAGGTGCTCTGTTCCAGCTGCAGCTGGCCCCACTCCACGTTCAGGCTGTCCCGTTCAGCCAGCTCCACCTGCAGCGCCATGAACAGGCTGCGGCTGTGGTGCTTGCTGTAGATCACCCCGAAGGCGCTGATCAGCACCGCCAGGAACAGCACCCCGAACCCCACCAGGCGCAGCCTCACGCCAGCCGCTCCGCCACCCGAAGCACGGCGCTGCGGGCCCGGGGGTTCTGGTCCAGCTCCGCTTCGCCGGCGCGGATCGCGCGCCCCACCAGGCGCAGGGTCTGGCCCCGACGCGCGTCGCCCTGCACCGGCAGGCCCCGGGGCAGGCGTTCGCCCTCGGCCTGGTCGCGCAGGAAGCGCTTGACCATCCGGTCCTCCAGGGAGTGGAAACTGATCACCGCCAGGCGTCCGCCCGGGGCCAGCAGGGCGGGGATCTGCTCAAGACACCGGGGCAGGGTCTCCAGTTCGTCGTTGACCCGGATGCGGATGGCCTGGAAGCTGCGCGTGGCCGGATGCTTGTGACGCTCCTTGAAGGGCACCGCCTCCGCGATGAGTTCCGCCAGCTGGCGGGTACGTTCCAGGGGCATTTCCTGGCGCGTCTCGACGATGCGCCGGGCGATGCGCCGGGCGAAACGCTCCTCGCCGTATTCCTTGAGCACCCAGGCGATCTCGTCCTCATTGGCCCGGGCCAGCCAGGCGGCGGCGGACTCGCCGGACTCCGGGTCCATGCGCATGTCCAGGGGGCCGTCGCTCATGAAGCTGAAGCCGCGCTCCGGGGTGTCCAGCTGGGGCGAGGAGACGCCGAGGTCCAGCAGGACCCCGTCCAGCCGTCCGCTGATTCCCAGCCTGTCTGTCACCTGCTGCAGCATCTCGAATGAACACCGCTCGAAGTGAAACCGCTCGTCATCCCCGAAGCGACGCGCCGCCTCGGCCTCGGCCTCCGGGTCCCGGTCCAGGGCAATGAGCCGACCGTCAGGGCCGAGCCGCTCCAGGATCCGGCCGCTGTGGCCGCCGCGCCCGAAGGTGCCGTCCAGGTAGATCCCGTCGGGACGCACCGCCAGGGCCTCGACCGCCTCCTCCAGCAACACCGCGCGGTGGGCCGGGGCTGGCTTCCCGCTCACAGGGACAGGCTCTCCAGTACCGCGCTCGGCTCCGCGGTCTCGTCCTCTTCCTTGAACCACTCATCCCGGCTCTTGACCCAGGTGTCCTCGTCCCAGAGCTCGAACTTGTTGCCCTGCCCCACCAGCACCACGCGCTTGTCGAGGCCCGCGTAGTCGCGCAGCGGCGGCGGCAGCAGGATGCGCCCCTGGCCGTCCAGCTCGCACTCGGTGGCATGACCCACCAGCAGGCGCTGCAGACGGCGCACCTGGCGGTCCATGTTGGGGCGGGACATGAGGGCCTGCTCGATGCGCTCCCACTCGGGCTGGGGATAGACCAGCAGACAGCCATCGCGGTCCACGGTGATCACCAGGCGCCCCTCGCAGGTTTCCACGAGGCGATCGCGATACCGGGACGGCATGGCCATGCGCCCCTTGGTATCCAGGTTGAGATTGGCGACCCCTCGAAACACTGACAGCCCTCATGGGGAGGAAAACCACTTTCCTCCACTATTCCCCACATTTCTACACTATAGGTAGGGATCCGGGGCCGGTCAAGGGAAATCAGGGTCTGGGAAGAGAAAAATAGTGCTTGTGTCACAAAGACTTAGGAACACCCCTCCAAGTGGGAGATCAGCCCAGGCAAGGCCGAAAGAATAGCGCCTTGAGATTCACCAGATTGGCCTCACAAGCTCACAATTCACTTTAAGTTTGGGACCCGAAAAGCAGTGAAGCCCGCCCCTGCATCGGGGTCGGGCTTCATCGCGGTGGGGAAAAATGGGGAGTCGGCCTGTAAGCCGGGTTCTGTCTGGGACAGTCATTCATCTGGGACGCGCGTCACCGCGCGCCTCGAGCAGCCTACCCGGGTGCAGTGCGGGCCACACCAATGCACCCCTATTTGGCCTTGCTCCGGGTGGGGTTTACCGTGCCGCGAAGTGTTGCCACCCGCGCGGTGCGCTCTTACCGCACCTTTTCACCCTTACCTGATCCCGGAACGGGTCCGAGCCATCGGCGGTATGTTTTCTGTGGCACTTTCCGTCGGCTCGCGCCGCCCAGGCGTTACCTGGCACCCTGCCCTATGGAGCCCGGACTTTCCTCCACGACACAAGGTCGCAGCGACTGTCCGGCCGACTCCGGAGCATTAGAGTACGTGGGAACGGGAAAGTTACAAGGGAAAAGTGGGAAGCTGGAATTGGGAAGGGCGAAGGCTGTTGCCGAATTCGATCCTGGCCTCCATGGGACCGGCCCGCAGCACGACATCGATAAGCCAGGAGGAAAACGCACTGCAAAGGCCGCGAAGGCACGTGCGCAGCTGACTGGGTCAGGATGATGGGTGTCCTAAACCGCTTTACGATCCTACACTCCTTGCATACCTAGGCGGGATAAGCCACTACTATTCACAGAGCAGCGTAAGGAATTCGCAAACCCAACTCGCAGGAGGCAGGATCATGGGCGACGGCAAACGACTCGGTTTTGGGGCAGACAGCCATCGGAACAACCTCCTTGCCCTGCTGCTGATCCTCCTGGTGTTCGCCGCGCTGGGATTGCGCTTCTGGGCAGAGCACCACAAATCCCTGTACGGCGGCCCCCAGCAGATCACACAGTTGGGCGACGCCCTGCTGATCAACAACGGCGATGCGCTCTACCGCATCTCACCGGACGGTGAGATCCTCTCGCGCCACGACCTCAGTCAGCTCGGCTATGCCAACAACCTGACTGACCTGCATGGCCTGCCCGATGGTTCGGTTCTGCTGGCATCGAGCCGGCCAGCCACGGTCAGGCAATGCCGTCTTGAGACCTCAGATTGCGACACGCTTCTGGATGCAGACCACCTGCCCGAGGGGCGGGCCTACAAGCTCCTGCACGGTCCGGATGGCACGCTGATGATCGCCGACACCAGCGGTCATCGCATCCTGCGAGCGCAGGACTTGAGGAACCCCGAACCCACCCCTCTGGACATCACAGCAGGCCTGCGATTTCCGAACCAACTGTCATGGCACAACGGACATCTCTGGGTCGCCGATACCAATCACCATCGCCTCAGCGTCTATCAAGTCAATGAAATGCGCGGCGAGATACTCGGCAGCATCGAAGTCATCGGTCATCCCGACGCGCGCAGGACACGTATCTGGCCGATTGCCTTTGCCTTCGACGAGAGAGGACGTGTCTGGGTGATTGTGGCGAACAACCTGTTGCGGGAGGCCGATGTCCTGGCCTATTCAATGGAAGGCCGTGCCTTGACCCGTATCGAATTGCCAGAGGGCGCGGATCCCGTGTTCATGACCCACCACCAGGGAGCGCTGTTCATCACGGACCCAACCCGAATGACCGTATACCAGGTGGATATGAATGACCTGCGCGTCTCCGCTCTGGGCGGACAGTTCGGCACACACCTGGATGAACACCGCACTCAACGTGATCACTATGCAACCCTGAGCCATATCGGGCTCTGGTCCCTGGCGGGAATCCTGGTACTGGGCCTCCTCCTGGCCAGCGGAAGCCTCAGGGAGCGGTTATCGGCGCAGTGGCAGGCCACAATGGGCACAGGATCGAAGCAACGCCCTCACTTGTCCAATCGCATCGCACCGCTCGTGAACGCCGACCGTCTTTCCGGCGTGAGCTGGCTCGAACCCGACCCCAAACGCATGAGACCTCTCCAGTGGGCCCTGTATGCAGGCATGGCCTGCATCCTGCTCGCACCCGCCCTGATCATTGCGACCCAGGTCTACTGGGCACCCGAGGATGCGGACGCCTCCCCTTATACATTCCGCGGTCTGATGGCGATGTTACTCGTGCTGGTTGCAGTGATTCTGCCCCTGATGTGGCAGGCCTCCCTCCTGCTCAAGTCGCGAATCGGCATCAGAGGCGGTCTGCTCTACCTGAGGGACCATCGCGGAAGAGCGATACAGATCCCAGCGGAGGTCGCCGTAAGCTCCCCCATGCACATCTCCCACGGCCCCATCACGGTGGTGCTCTTCGATGGCCGGAGGAAGTCGTTCTATGATGAGGAAACCACTGAGAACACCCTGAAGCCGATTGTGGCCCGCACCCATCACCTGGGACACATCAACTTCTGGCTCTACCAGCTCAAGCAGCGTCAAACTGCAGCGATCCTGGCAACCGTATTGCCATTGAGTGGTGTACTGGCCCTCTACGCAATACTGAAATGGCTGTGAGTGAGGCTTTCGCATTTCTTTGCGCCTCTGCGTCGCGGTTACGCCTTTCGCCTCACCCCGACTTCATCTCCACCGCCCGCGCATACAAGAGATTCTTCCCCACCCCCGTGATCTCGGCGGCCAGCTTCGCCGCCTTCTTCACCGGCAGTTCTTCGAGCAGCAGGCGCAGCACCCGTTGCGCCTCGGGGCCGACGCCCGCATCGCTTGCCTCCGGGGCACCGGCGACGAGCACCACGAACTCGCCCTTGCCGTGATCTTCGTTGCTCGCAAGCCAGGCGACCAGCTCCGCGAGATGCCCGTCCTGTACCTGCTCGAAGGTCTTGGTCAGTTCCCGGGCCACCACGGCACGGCGCTCACCGCCCAGCACGGCGGCCATGTCATCCAGGCAGGCGGCGATGCGGTGGCTGGATTCGTAGAAGATGAGCGTGCGGGGATCGCCGGCCAGCGCCTCCAGCCGCTGGCGTCGGGCGCCGCCCTTGGCGGGCAGGAAGCCCTCGAACACGAAGCGGTCCGAGGGCAGCCCGCTCACCGACAGGGCCGCCATGGCGGCCACGGGGCCCGGCACGGGCGAGACCCGGATGCCGGCGGCACGGGCGGCGGCCACCAGGCGGTAGCCCGGGTCGCTGATCAGCGGCGTGCCGGCATCGGAGACCAGGGCGATGGATTCGCCGGCCTCAAGCCTCGCCACCAGGGCGGGCACCTGCTCCAGTTCGTTGTGCTCGTGCAGGCTGATCTGCCGGGCCTTGATGCCGAAGTGGGTCAGCAGCGCGCCGGTGCGCCGGGTGTCCTCGGCGGCCACCCGGTCCACGGCGGCGAGCACCTCCCGGGCACGGGGGCTCATGTCCCCCAGGTTGCCGATGGGCGTGGCCACCACGTACAGGACGCCCTTCTCAATTGCGGCCGCTTGAATTGACACGTTCCCCCCCGGCCAAGATACTGACCTGCCTTGAATTCATCTGAAGGGTCGACAGTCTACGCCCCGTCGCCCCTGCCCAACACCACCCCGGTATCCGATGACCCGATCAGCCCTGTTGTTCCGCCTGTTCCCCGCCCTGGCCCTGACCGCCGTGCTCGCGGCCTGTGCGCCGCCCGAACCCCGGCTTGTGGTGCCGCCGGCGGACCTCACCGAGGCCCAATCCCTGGAACTGTCGGGCGAGCTGCAGGAGGCCGGTCGCCTGTACCTGGCCCACGCCCAGCGACTGCGCGGCGAGGAACGCATCCAGTTCACCCTGCACGGCCTGGAACTGCTGCTCTCGGAGCGCCCCGAGCCCGAGGATCTGGATCTCGCCGAGACCGCCTACGCGGACCTGACCCGCCAGCCCCTGCCGGAACCGGCCAGCACCCGGGCCGCCGTGGCCGGTGCGCGCCTGGCGATCTGGTCCGACGATCCCTGGCGCGCCCTCTCGCTGCTGCCCACGGACCTGGAAGGCCGCCCCGCGCCCCTGGCCCGGCAGGTGCTGGAGACCCGCGTGCTGGTGCTGAGCCTGATGGACGACTGGCTGGGCGTGGTGCAGACCCACATCACCCTGGAACGCTGGCAGGACGATGCCCAGGGCATCGCCGCCAACCGCGAGGTGCTCTGGACCCGGCTGCTGGAACAGGACCGTGACCGCCTGGCGCGCTTCGAGGCCGAGGCCCCGGACCGGGTCACCGCCGGCTGGCTGTCCCTGGCCCGGGTCGCGCGGGGCACGGCGCCCCGTCCGGCGGCCCTGGAAACGGCCCTGGAGGACTGGATGCTGGCCTTCCCCAACCATCCGGCCACCGGCGATTTCCTGCCCCGGCTGCGCCGTGAATGGGCGGAACTGGGCCGCTACCCGGATCGCATCGCCGTGCTGCTGCCCATGACCGGGCGCCTGGCGGCGGTCTCCACCGCCGTGTACGAGGGCATGCTGGCTGCCTATTACCGGCTGCCCGTGGAGGATCGCCCGAGCCTGCGCCTCTATGACACCGGCGAACAGGCGGAGGCCGCCTGGACCGTGTACCACCAGGCGGTGCAGGACGGCGCCACCCTGGTGATCGGCCCCCTGGACCGTCGCGCCGTGGAACTGTTCGCCACCAGCGATCACCTGCCCGTACCCATGCTGGCCCTGAACCAGGTGGACTGGGACAACCCGCCCGAGCGGCTCTTCCAGTTCGGCCTCAACCCGGAGGACGAGGCACGCCAGGTGGCCGAGTACGCCGCCATGGAGGGGTACCTGCACGCCCTGATCCTGGCGCCGCGCAACGAGCTGGGCGAGCGGCTCGGCACCAGCTTCACCGAACGCTTCCTGGAACTGGGCGGGCTGGTGCTGTCCGCCCAGTTCTACGCCCCCCAGGCCACCGACTACGCGCCCTCCATCACCCAGGGACTGGGACTCAACGACAGCCAGGGTCGCCACCGCCAGCTGCAGAACATCGTGCGCCGCAACCTGGAATTCGAACCCCGGCGCCGCCAGGATCTGGACGTGGTGTTCATGGTGGGCACCCCCCGGGAGGCACGCCTGCTGGCGCCCCAGCTGCGCTTCCATCGCGCCGGTGACCTGCCCGTGCTGAGCACCTCCCATGCCTATTCCGGCCATCGCGACGCCCAGACGGACGCGGACCTGGACGGCCTGACCCTGGCCGAGATCCCCTGGCTGCTGGACGCCGCCATCGAGGAGACACCCACCCGCGCCACCCTCGCCCCGGACCTGTCACCCGGCAGCCGCCAGCTGCCCCGGCTGGTGGCGCTGGGCCACGACGCCATGCGCCTCGCGCCCCTGCTCAACCACCTGCACCAGCGCCCCGGCGAAGGCCTCGAAGGCATGACCGGCAGGCTGTACCTGGACGAGGCGGGCCGTGTGCACCGCCAGCTGCACTGGGCGGTGTTCCGACGCGGCGTGCTGAGCCCCATGGTGCTCACGCCCCCCATGGCGGAAGCGGGACCACAGGCCTCCCGATGAGCACTCAGCGCCAGGGACGGCGCGGCGAGGCCAGGGCCCTGGCGTATCTGGAGGGCCGCGGCCTGCGCCTGCTGGAACACAACTACCGCTGTCGCGGCGGCGAGATCGATCTGGTGATGCGTGACGGCGCGACCACGGTGTTCGTCGAGGTTCGCCTGCGCCGCAACCGGCGCTTCGGCGGTGCCGCCGCCAGCATCACCCCCAGCAAGCAACGTCGCCTGTGCACCGCCGCCCGGCACTACCTGATGGTGCGTGGCATGCCCGACGGCCCGGTGCGCTTCGACGTGGTGGCCCTGGAAGGCGACGAACCGGTGGACTGGATCCGCAACGCCTTCGATGCTCCGGTGGATTGAACCTGCTGAGGCCTCCCATTAACGCGGAGGACGCAAAGACGCAAAGTGCGCAAAGAGTTCTCTATGGAAAAACCCCTTTGCGATCTCTGCGTCTTTGCGCCCTCCGCGTGAACATCCCAGGCCCGCTTTCCCACCCGGACTGCCGGCACAAGTGCAGCGCCACGCCCCCAGCAGATACACTTCCCCCATGACCGCACATCCCGAGCTCATCGACGCCCTGCGTCAGGCCCTGCCCCCGGATCAGCTGCTCACCGAGCCCGGCGACTGCTGGCCCTACGGCTACGACAACTCCCGCCAGCAGGCTCTGCCCGAGGCGGTGGCCTTCGCCACCGGCGCCGAGCAGGTGCAGGCGGTGGTCAGGCTGTGTCACGAACACGGCGTGCCGCTCACCGCCCGGGGCCGCGGCACCGGCACCACCGGCGCCACCGTGCCGGTGCGCGGCGGCGTGGTGCTGTCGCTGGAACGCATGGACCGGATCCTGGAGATCGACCCGGACAACCGGCTCATGGTGGTGCAGCCCGGCGTGACCAACCAGGCGGTGCAGGACGCGGCTGCCGCCCACGGCTTCTTCTGGCCGCCGGATCCCACCAGCGCCGCCTTCTGCACCGTGGGCGGCAACCTGGCCTACAACTCCGCCGGCCCGCGCGCGGTGAAATACGGCACGCCCCGGGAGAACACCCTGGGGCTGCGCGCCGTGAGCGGCGACGGCAGACTGCTGCGCACCGGCGTCTATACCACCAAGGGCGTGGTGGGCTACGACCTCACGCGCCTGATCATCGGCTCCGAGGGGACCCTGGCGGTGATCACCGAGGCCACCCTCAAGCTCACGCCCCTGCCCGCTGCCAAGCGCACCCTGCAGGCGGTGTACCGTGACATGGGCGACGCCGCCCGGGCGGTGGCCGCCATCATGGCCCAGCCCACGATCCCCTGCGCCCTGGAGTTCATGGATCGCGGCGCCATCGAGATGATTCGCCGCTACTCCGAGGCGAACCTGCCAGAGGGGGCCGGCGCCCTGCTGATGATCGAGGTGGACGGCCCCGAGGACTGCGTGGACAGCGCCGCGGACACGGTCACCCGGGCGGCACGGGTGGACGGCGCCCTGTCCGTGGAGGTGGCCCGCAGCGAGGCCGAGGTGAAGGCCCTGTGGGCCACGCGCAAGGCGCTTTCGCCTGCACTGCGCAACGTGGCACCGAAGAAGATCAACGAGGACGTGGTGGTCCCCGTCTCTCACATCCCGACGCTCATCGAGGGGCTTGAGGCGCTCTCGCAGCGCTTCGGCATCACCATCGTCAACTTCGGCCATGCGGGCAACGGCAACATCCACGTGAACCTGCTGGTGGACCCGGATGACCCTGTCCAGATGCAGGCCGCCGATGCCTGCCTGGACGAGGTGTTTTCCCTGGTGCTGAAACTGCGCGGCAGCCTGTCCGGCGAGCACGGCATCGGGCTGGTGAAACGCGCCTTCGTGGACCGGGAGATCGAACCGGAGACCCTGGACCTGATGCGGCGCATCAAGGGGCAGTTCGATCCGAAGGGGATCCTGAACCCGGGCAAGGGGTTTCCGGATATCTGAAAATCAAAGGACTCGGCGCAGAGACGCGAAGTAATGCTTGCTTAGAAGGATCTCGAGGCTTCGCACTCACCCTTCAGAAAACAGCTCATTCAGAACACAAAAAAACGCCGGGCAAATGCCCGGCGTTTTTGTACCACTTGCCGCTTGTTCAGCGAGGACCGCTGGCACCACCGGTACCGCGGCCAGTGCCGTCACCAGGACCTGCGCCACCACCGGCACCGCCGGCGCCGCTGCCATAACCGGGACCGTAACCGCGTCCCTGACCGGGGCCGCGTTGCGGGGGCTCATCGGGCAGCTGCATACCGCGTTCACGGGCGCGCTCCTGCATGCGCTTGTGGTGTTCGAGGCGATAGGCCTCGCGCTCTTCGCCCCGTAGGGTACGCATGGCGCGCTGGTGTTCCTGGATTTCCTCCTGGGACATCATCTGCCGACCGTAGATCTCTTCTTCCTGGGCCTGGAGCGTCAACGGCGCGGCCAGACCAAGGGCCAGGGCAGCCAGCAGGGATTGGGTAAAGGTTCTGCGATTCATGATCAACACCTCCATGAGGTCAACGAACACGGATCTTGAGATCATCCGGTTGTCGTGAATTATGGAGGCGCACCCGCTGCAAACCTGCACGGGCATCACAAATCACTGGGGTGTTTGCAGAGAATTCGCGCCGGACTTGCGCCAGATCAATTGCGGAGATGCGACGGGGACTGCTGATGATCGGAGCCGCGGGAGGTGTAACTTCCCACTTCCCAACTCCAACTTCCGACTTACTTGACGACCCTGAGGTGGCTGCCCTTGCCGCCTTCCGTGCCGCCACCCTCGCCGCCCGGTCCCGGCGTGGAAGGTCCGCCATCGCCCTCCTCGGGAAACATCATGCCCTGACCGTTCTCGCGGGTGTAGATGGCGAGCACGCGGTAAACGGGGATCTGCACGCTCATGGGCTTGCCACCGAAGCGGGCGCTGAAGGTGATCTCCTCGTTGCCCAGGGTCAGACCCTGCACTGCCATGGGGGCGATGTTCATGACGATGCGTCCGCCCTCCACGTAGTCCCGGGGCACCTGCACATCCTCGCCGGCGGCATCCACCAGCAGGTGGGGCGTGAGGCCGTTGTCCACGATCCACTGGTAGATGGCACGCACCAGGTAGGGGCGGCTGGAGGTCATGGGCACCGTGGTCACGGACATATCCCGGCACGCCTCAGGCGCGCAGTTCCCGCTCGGCTTCAGTGAGGCTCAGCTTGAAGGAAGGCCTTGCGAACAGGCGCTTGGAATAGTCGGCGATGGGCTTGGGGATGTCCTTGGGAGCAATCCCGTAGGCGGGCAGACGCCACAGGATGGGCAGGATGGCGCAGTCCACCAGGCTGAATTCATCGCTCAGGAAATAGGGCTTGATGGCGAATATGTCCGCCGAGGCCACCAGGCTTTCCAGCAGGATCTTGCGGCTCTTGGCAGGCAGCTTCATGCCGTTGGCCTCGGCCTCCTCGGCCACGCTGTACCAGTCGCGTTCGATGCGGTACAGGGCGAGGCGCGCGGCGGCGCGGGACACGGGGTCCACGGGCATCAGGGGCGGATGGGGGAAACGCTCGTCCAGGTATTCACTGATCACCTGGGGCCCGTACAGGGCCAGATCACGGTCCACCAGGGTGGGGACCGTGTTGTAGGGGTTCAGGTCGGACAGGTCTTCTGGCTTGTCGTCGAGATCGATGTTGATGATGTCGACGGTGATGTCCTTCTCCGCGAGCACGATGCGCACGCGGTGGCTCTGGGCGCACAGGGGTGCGGAAAACAGGGTCATCACGGACCTTCTGGTGGCGATCAACGCCATGGGCTATCTCCATCGGATGTGCAAATCCCGCCCAGGATGGCGGCTTTGCATCGGATCGGGGCCGCGGACCCGGCGGAGCATTGTCGGGCCCGACAATGCATTATAACGCGGCTGACGGCGCTTGGGCGTCCCTGCCCGGCCGCCGTGCACGGAAAAAGCCTTAGTGCACGTCCTTCCAGTATTCCTTCTTCATCAGGTAGGCGATGATGGTGAAGATGAACAGGAACAGCATCACCCAGATACCGATCATCTTGCGTTCGGTCTGAATCGGCTCGCCCATGTAGGACAGAAACGCGACGATGTCACGCACCGCCTTGTCATACTCGGCCGGTGACATGCTGCCGGACTGGACCAGTTCGAAGCGGACTTCATCATGGCCCCTGGCGTCTTTGCCCACCACTTCCTTGCGCTGGAAACCCTGCAGCTCCCAGAGCACATGGGGCATGCCCACGTTGGGGAACACGGTGTTGTTCACGCCCATGGGACGGTTCTCGTCCAGGTAGTAGCTGCGCAGGAAGGTGTACAGCCAGTCCTCGCCACGGACCCGGGCCACCAGGGTCAGGTCGGGCGGCGCGGTGCCGAAGGCCTCGGCGGCATCACGCTTCGGATAGGCATTCTTCATCAGCGCGCCCACGCGGGTCGGGTCACCGAACTCGTCCCGGGTGAAGATCAGGTTGTCACGCACCTGATCGTCGGTCAGGCCGAGGTCACGCCCGATGCGGTTGTAGCGCATGTACTGGGCCTCGTGGCAGCCCATGCAGTAGTTCACGAAGTACCTCGCGCCCCGCTGCAGGGAGGCCGTGTTGGTCACGTCCACGTTGGCCTTGTCCACCTTCACGGCGGGGCCCGCCGCGAAAGACGCGGCAGGCACCATCAGGGCCAGGAACATCATTACGGAGATCAGCTTCTTCATCACGCGGTCACCCTTTCCGGAACTGCCTTGTCTTTACCCAGGCCGCGCACGAAAGCGGGCAGCAGCAGGGTAATGGCGAGATAGATGGTCGGATACAGCCAGGTACCCCAGACCAGGCCCATGGTCTCTGAATCGACACGGGTCAGGTCGTAGCCGGTGTAGATCGCCACCACCACCAGGAAGGACACCAGGCTCATCACCAGTGAACGCTCGCGACTGTGGAACCAGATCACGAAGAAGAACACGAAGTACACCAGCGTGGAGCGCAGACCCCATTCCACCAGGGTGGTGTCGGTGGGCTGGGTGCCCAGCCAGGTCATGGCGATGAAGTTCAAACCAAAGAAGATGATGTTGAACTTGTGCACCGGGCTGCGGTAGCGGATGGACTTGACCGGGTTGCGATCCAGCCAGGGCAGGAACAGCAGGATGAACACCGCGCCGAACATGGTGAGCACACCCAGGAACGGGTCAGGCACCACGCGCAGGGTGGTGTAGAAGGCACCGTAGTACCACACCGGCGGAATGAAGTCCGGGGTCACCAGCGGGTCGGACTTCACGAAGTTGGCGGCCTTGAGGAAGTAACCGCCCGCCTCGGGGGCGAAGAACACCACCGCGAAGAACAGGATCAGGAACACGCCCACGCCCACGATATCCTTCACGGAGTAGTAGGGGTGGAACGGGATGCCGTCCACGGGCTTGCCATCGGGGCCCTTGTTCTTCTTGATCTCGACGCCGTCGGGGTTGTTGGAACCCACTTCGTGCAGGGCGATGATGTGCACCGCCACCAGCATCACCAGCACCAGCGGCAGGGCCACCACGTGCAGGGCGAAGAAGCGGTTCAGTGTGGCATCGGAGATCAGGAAGTCACCGCGGATCCAGGTCACCAGGTCCGGCCCGATGAACGGGATGGTGGCGAACAGGTTCACGATCACCTGGGCGCCCCAGTAGGACATCTGGCCCCAGGGCAGCAGGTAGCCCATGAAGGCCTCGGCCATCAGCACCAGGAAGATCAGCCAGCCGAAGATCCACAGCAGCTCGCGGGGCTTCTTGTAGGAGCCGTAGAGCAGCGCGCGGAACATGTGCAGGTACACCACGATGAAGAACGCGGAGGCACCGGTGGAATGCATGTAGCGGATGAACCAGCCCCATTCCACGTCTCGCATGATGTACTCGACGGAGGCGAAGGCATAGGCCGCGTCCGGCTTGTAGAACATGGTCAGGAAGATGCCGGTGACGAACTGGATGACCAGCACCAGCAGGGCCAGAGAGCCGAAGAAGTACCAGAAGTTGAAGTTCTTCGGCGCATAGTATTCGGCCAGATGCTCGTTCCACATCTTGCTCAGAGGGAAACGATCGTCGATCCAGCCCACCAGGTTGTTGAGTGGCTTGCTCATCATGCGGCTCCTTCGTCCTCACCCACGACCAGCAGGTTTTCGGACAGGTACATATGCGGCGGAACGACCAGGTTGGTGGGGGCGGGCAGGTTGCGATACACGCGACCGGCCAGGTCGAAGCGGGAACCGTGGCAACCACAGAAGAAGCCGCCGCGCCACTCGGGACCCAGGTCATCGGGGGCCACCTCGGGACGGTAGGCCGGTGAGCAACCCAGGTGGGTGCACACGCCGATCAGTACCAGGATCTCGGGTTTGATGGAGCGGTGGATGTTGCGGGCGTAGGACGGCTGCTGGGTTTCCAGCTCGGATTCGGGATCGCGAAGCCGCGGGTTGAGGGTGGGCAGCGCATCGAGCATCTCCTCGGTCCGACGCACGATCCACACCGGGCGACCGCGCCATTCCACGCGGATCAGCTGACCCGGTTCCACCTGAGACACATCCACTTCCACCGGGGCACCGGCCGCCTGGGCACGGGCACTCGGCTTCCAGGACGCGACAAAGGGCACGACCGCCGCGACAACACCTGCACCGCCCACCACGGTGGTCGCTGCCACCAGGAAGCGGCGCCGGCCCTGGTTAACGCCTTCGTTAGCCATCACAAGTCTCCCACTGAGAGTCAAACACCAAAATTCTTTATGGATACCCGAATCTGGCGCCGGGCTTGTATCCGCGGGGGCGTGCTCATGGGGCTTGCGCGCGCGCCCGGTCCTTTGGGGGGTCAATATAAGACGCGATAGGATTCCCGAACTGGGGGTTCAGGTCAAGCTTGGGCGAGGCGAGCTTCTCCAAGCAACTGATTTACACAGGGTTTTCTATATCGATAAATACATGCTGAAGTTTGAATACACCGGCAAGCCGCTCCCCCAGGGCCCGGGCGCCATCGCGCTCGGTGGCATGGTGACCGGCGGCGAAGTAATGGATGCCCGCCTCCCGGGCCACGTGCACCGTCTGTTCGGAGATCTCACCGCTCACGTAGGCATCCAGCCCCAGGGCCGCCGCCTGCTCGATGAAGCCCTGGGCCGCCCCGGTGCACCAGCCGATGCGCTCGATGGGCCTGTCCGCACCTCCGGGAATCCACAGGGGGGCACGCCCCAGGCGCTCTGCCAGGTGATCCGCCAGGGTCTGACCGTCCATGGGCGCGGCCGGGCGCCCGGTGAGGCCGATGCCGTCCTCTCGCAGCACGCCTTCCACCTGGAAATCCAGGCGCCGCGCCAGCTGGGCGTTGTTGCCCAGCTCCGGATGGGCATCCAGAGGCAGATGGTAGGCCAGCAAACTCACGTCGTGGGCCAGCAGCAGACGCAACCGCTCCCGCTTCATGCCCGTGACCCGGGCATCCTCGCCCTTCCAGAAGTAGCCGTGGTGCACCAGCAGGGCATCCGCGCCCCAGTCGATGGCCGCCTCGATGAAGGCCCGGCTCGCCGTCACGCCGCTGGCCAGCTTGCGCACCGGCCGCCCGCCCTCCACCTGCAGCCCGTTGGGGCAGTAATCGCTGAAACGACTGCACTCGAGCAGGGTATCGGCGTGGCGGGCGATCTCGTGGATGCGGGTCATGGGTGGTCTCTCGGCCATCTGGGCGTCAGGCGAGGGTGAAATCCGTCGTAGGTCGGCCTTCAGGCCGACAGCGGTGGATTCGACAGGCAGCGGCGTCGGCCTGAAGACAGACCTGCATCTTCCACGCCCCAACCCTCACGTTTTTTACATCGACTCATGCTATCGTAAACCTTATGACAAAAGTCTCCCGCTTCCTGCTCCAGGTGGTGATCGCCGGCATCGCCGCCGCGGCACTCGTGCTCGCCTTTTTCCCGGAACTGGTGCGTGACAACGGCCGGCCGGTCGTGGAACTGCGCCAGGGCAACGGCAGCTCGTTCGGACCGCGCACGGAAGGCCCCGTGTCCTACGCGGATGCCGTGGACCACGCGGCGCCGGCGGTGGTCAATATCCATACCCGCAAGACCGTCACCCAGCAGGCACATCCGTTCCTGGAAGACCCCCTGTTCCGGCGTTTCTTCGGCGACCGTTTCGAGCCACCCCCCGGCCAACGCACCCAGACCAGCCTCGGCTCCGGCGTGATCCTGAGCCCCCAGGGCTACGTGCTCACCAATCACCACGTGATCCGCGATGCCGACGAGATCGAGGTCATGCTGGCCGATGGCCGCAGCCTGGAGGCCCAGGTGGTGGGCACGGACCCGGACACGGACCTGGCGGTGCTGCGCATCCAGCCGGGCAGCGAAGACCTGCCCAGCATCACCATCGGCGGTTCGACGGGCCTGCGCGTGGGCGACGTGGTACTGGCCATCGGCAACCCCTTCGGCGTGGGCCAGACGGTCACCCAGGGCATCGTCAGCGCCACCGGACGCAGCCGCCTGGGGATCAACACCTACGAGGACTTCATCCAGACCGACGCGGCCATCAACCCGGGCAACAGCGGCGGCGCGCTGATCAACGCCTATGGCGAACTGGTGGGCATCAACACCGCTATTTTCACACGCTCCGGCGGTTCCCACGGCATCGGCTTCGCCATCCCGGTGGACCTGGCCCGGGACGTGATGACCCAGATCATCGAGCAGGGCCAGGTGGTGCGCGGCTGGCTGGGCATCGAGGTCCAGGAGATCACCCCACAGCTGGCGGAGTCCTTCGGCCTGCGCGACCGGCGCGGCGTGCTCATCGCCGGCGTGCTGCGCGACAGCCCCGCCGGACAGGCAGGCCTGCGCCCCGGCGACATCATCACCCACATCGGCGGCGACCGGGTCAACGACGCCCAGGACGCCCTGAACTTCATCGCCCGCGCCCGCCCCGGCGAGATGCTGTCCATGGAAGGCATCCGCGACGGACAGAAGATCGAGATCCGCAGCCAGGTGGGGACGCGTCCGGCGCGGCGTTGAGATTTTGCAGAGCCGCCGCCGCAGAGACGCGGAGGCGCTGAGATAAAGTACTTATGGACAGGATGAACCGGATTTTTCAGGATTTACAGGAATAAAGATTTAATCCTGTTAATCCGCTTTTATCCTGTCGATCCTGTCCAGTGATTTAGAAGTTCCTCCGCGTCTCTGCGGCGACATCTGACTTTCCAGCCCTTCAGCCAGACCCCAGCACACCTGCCAACGCCTCCATGAAGCGGGCGTTTTCCTCCGGCCGGCCTACGGTCACCCGCAGGCAGTCGGCGAGCACGCCGCCCTGGGGGGAGAGGTTCTTGATGAGCACGCCGGCGTCCTTCAATCCCTGGAACACCCGGTTGCCCTGCCCCTGCGGCACGCGGAACAAAATGAAGTTGGCCTCGCTGGGATAGACCTTCAGCCCCGGCAGCGCGGCCAGGGCATCCAGGAGTACGCCCCGGTCGTGGCGGATGGCCCGGGCCTGGTCCTCGAGCACCTGGTGATGTTCCAGGGCGAAGGTGGCACTGGCCTGGGTGAGCACGTTGATGTTGTAGGGCAGGCGCAGCTTGTCGAATTCCGAGAGCCACTCAGCCGGGCCGCTCAGGTAACCCAGGCGCAGGCCCGCCAGGCCCTGCTTGGAGACCGTGCGCATGACCACGAGATTCGGGTAACGGCCCAGGTCCTTGAGGAAGCTGTCATCGGCAAACGGCGCATAGGCCTCGTCCACCACCACCAGGCCGGGGGCGGCCTGGATCACGGCCTCCACGTCCTCGCGGGGAAAGCGGTTGCCCGTGGGGTTGTTGGGATAGGCCAGGAACACCACCGCGGGCTGGTGCTCCTGCATGGCCCGGATGAAGCCATCCACATCCAGGGCGAAGTCCTCGCCCAGGGGCACGCCCACGTAGGCCATGTCCGCGTAGCCGGCGATCATGCGGTACATGACGAAGCTCGGCTCCACGGACATCACCACCCGCCCGGGCGCGGCGAGCGCCATGATGATCACCTGGATCAACTCGTCGGAGCCGTTGCCGAGGATCACGGACTGGTCGGCGGGGATGCCGGCGACCCGGCGCAGGGTCTCGATCAGCTGCGGCGAACGGGGATCCGGGTAGCGGTTCAGTTCCACGTCACGCAGCTGCGCGAGCCATGCATCCACCAGTTCCGGCGGCCAGTGGTAGGGGTTTTCCATGGCATCCAGTTTAACGAAGCCGGTGGCGTCGGGGACGTGATAGGCGGCCAGGGCCCGGATGCCGGGCCGGACCCACTGGCCGACCAGGGTGTCGGCGTCTTTCATCGCGTGGCGCTCACTTGATGCGGTATTCCGCCGAACGGGCGTGGGCCACCAGGCCCTCACCCCGGGCGAGCGTCGAGGCGGTGCGCCCCAGGGTGGAGGCGCCCTGTGCCGAGCAGTGGATCAGGCTGGAGCGCTTCTGGAAGTCGTACACGCCGAGGGGCGAGGAGAAACGCGCCGTGCGCGAGGTGGGCAGCACGTGGTTGGGCCCGGCGCAGTAGTCACCCAGGGCCTCGGCGGTGTAGCGGCCCATGAAGATGGCGCCGGCGTGGCGGATGCGCGCGGCCACGGCCTCGGGGTCCTCCACGGACAGCTCCAGGTGTTCAGGGGCGATGTGGTTGGCCACCTCCACCGCCTCGTCCATGTCCCTCACCTGGATCAGGGCGCCCCGGCCCTCAAGCGAGGTCCGGATGATCTGTGCCCGGGGCATCTCGGCCATGAGGCGCTCCATGCTCTCCTCGACGCGATCCAGGAACTGCACGTCCGGCGAGACCAGGATGGACTGGGCGTCCTCGTCGTGTTCCGCCTGGGAGAACAGGTCCACGGCGATCCAGTCGGGGTCGGTCCTGCCGTCGCAGACCACCAGGATCTCGGACGGGCCGGCGATCATGTCGATGCCCACGGTGCCGTAGACCATGCGCTTGGCGGTGGCCACGTAGATGTTGCCCGGGCCGACGATCTTGTCCACCGCGGGGATGGTCTCGGTGCCGTAGGCCAGCGCTGCCACCGCCTGGGCGCCGCCCACGGCAAACACCCGGTCCACGCCCGCGACCGCGGCGGCGGCGAGCACCAGCTCGTTCACCTCGCCGCCGGGCGTGGGCACCACCATGATGAGTTCTTCAACCCCGGCCACCTTGGCCGGGATGGCGTTCATGAGCACCGAGGAGGGATAGGCGGCCTTGCCGCCCGGTACGTACAGTCCGGCGCGATCCAGTGGGGTCACCTGCTGGCCCAGCATGGTGCCGTCTTCCTCGGTGTACTGCCAGGAGTCCATCTTCTGGCGCTCCGCATAGCGGCGGATGCGCGCGGCGGCGGTCTCCAGGGCCTTGCGCTGTTCCGCCGGGATGGCGGTCAAGGCCTGTTCCAGGCGGAACAGCGGGATCTCGAGATCAGCGGCCTCGGTCACCTCGCGGCGGTCGAAGCGGCGGGTGTACTCGAGAACGGCGGCATCGCCACGGCGACGCACGTCGGCCAGGATGTCGCGCACCGTGGTGAACACGGCGTCGTCGGAGACGCTCTCCCAGGCCAGCAGCTCATCGAGGCGCTGGCGGAAATCGGCGTCAGAGGTGCTCAGGCGATTGATGGCGGGCATGGCGGCTCTGTCAGGGTCTTGGGTGTCAATGCATTTATGCCACAGAGGACACAGAGGTCACAGAGAGAAATCAGATGCTTTCTTCGCGCCTGGGGTCCTGGCGGGAGACCGGTCTATCCGCGGGCCGAAAACCCCAGTCTCTCGTCAGGACGCTAAGACGCCAAGGAAAAGCGTTTGGTGTTTGTCTCTGTGACCTCTGTGGCAAGAATCATCATTCAGTTTGCGGCGCGTCGCGCACGCACCGCGGCGGCCAGGCCTTCCAGCACCTGCTCGCTGTCGTCCCAGCCCATGCAGGCGTCGGTGATGCTCTGGCCGTAGGTCAGTTCGCGGCCGTCCTCGGCGTCCTGGCGGCCACCCACCAGGTGGCTTTCCAGCATCACCCCCATGATGCGCCGGTCTCCGGCGGCCAACTGCTCGCCCAGCACGCGGGCCACCTCCACCTGACGACTCGGATCCTTGCGGCTGTTGGCGTGGCTGCAGTCGACCATCAGCTTGGGCGGCAGGCCGGCGGCCTTCAACTGCTCGGCGGCGTGATTCACGCTCCTGGCGTCATAGTTGGGCTCGCGCCCGCCGCGCAGGATGATATGGCAGTCGTTGTTGCCCGCGGTGGAAAAGATGGCCGAATGCCCCGCCTTGGTCACGGACAGGAAGTGATGGGGACGCGACGCGGAGCCAATGGCATCGATGGCCACCTGCAGGCTGCCGTCGGTACTGTTCTTGAAACCCACCGGACAGGACAGCCCCGAGGCCAGCTCACGATGCACCTGGCTTTCCGTGGTACGTGCGCCGATGGCACCCCAGGCCACCAGGTCGGCGACGTACTGGGGACTGATCAGATCCAGGTACTCCGTGGCCGAGGGCATGCCCATGTTGGCCAGTTCCAGCAGCAGACCCCGGGCCAGGCGCAGCCCCTTGTTGATCTGGAAACTGCCATCCAGGTTGGGGTCGTTGATCAGACCCTTCCAGCCCACGGTGGTACGGGGCTTTTCGAAATACACGCGCATCACGATATGCAGGTCGTCGGCCAGCTTCTCGCGCATGGTCTTGAGCCGGCCTGCGTATTCCATGGCCGCATCCACGTCATGGATGGAACAAGGGCCGGCGATCACCAGCAGCCGATCGTCCTCTCCGGCGAGGATGTTGTGAATGGCCTCCCGGGCGTTGTGCACGGTGGCGGCTGCCTCGTCGGTGACAGGCAACTCCTCGTGAACGAGGACGGGGGGGCGAAACCTCGCGGATCTCGAGGATTCGCAGGTCATCTGTGTGGTAGCGCATGGCTGGATCTTCCTGCAATGGGTCAGGTGGCGGAGGCGGCTCGATCGACCGCCTCGCCGAGATGCTGGATCAGGGCCTTCATGCGGGCCGATTTCATCTTCATGGACGCCTTGTTAACCACCAGCCGGGAGCTGATGTCGGCGATGTGTTCCAGGGGCACGAGGCCGTTGGCACGCAGGGTGTTTCCGGTATCCACCAGATCCACGATGCAGTCGGCCAGTCCCACAATAGGCGCCAACTCCATGGAGCCGTAGAGCTTGATGATCTCAACCTGCCGGCCCTTCCCGGCATAGTAGTGTCTGGTGGTATTAACAAACTTGGTGGCCACGCGCAAGCGACCTGGCGTCTCGGTGGCGCCGGGGCGACCGGCCACCATGAGCTTGCAGCGGGCGATGCGCAGGTCCAGGGGCTCGTAGATGCCTTCGCCGCCGTGCTCCATGAGCACGTCCTTGCCGGAGACCCCCAGATCCGCCGCGCCGTACTGTACGTAGGTGGGCACATCGGAGGCACGGATCACCACCAGCTTCACATCCGGCTGGTTGGTGTCGAGGATCAGCTTGCGACTGGTCTCGGGGTCGTCCACCGGCGTAATGCCGGCGGCGGCCAGCAGCGGCAGGGTGTCCTTGTAGATGCGTCCTTTCGACAAGGCGATGGTGAGGGTCTCGTTGCTCATGATGTCTCTGTCTGTTTAACCGGGCACGCGTCGGATGCTGGCGCCCAGCTGGGAAAGTTTTTCCTCGATGCACTCATAGCCACGATCGATGTGATAAATGCGGTCCACCAGGGTCTCGCCTTCGGCCACCAGACCAGCCAGGATCAGGCTCGCCGAGGCGCGCAGGTCGGTGGCCATCACCGGGGCGCCGGTGAGTTTGGGCACGCCGCGCACCAGGGCGGTGTTGCCTTCGACCCGGATATCGGCACCCATACGCTGCAGTTCCAGGGCATGCATGAAGCGATTTTCGAACACCGTCTCGACAATGGCCGCCGTGCCTTCGGCCACGGAGTTCAGGGCCATGAACTGGGCCTGCATATCCGTGGGGAAGGCCGGATAAGGCGCGGTACGCAGTCCCACGGACCGGGGCCGGCGTCCGACCATATCCAGCTCGATCCAGTCCTCACCGATGTTCATCTGCGCACCGGCCTCCTCCAGCTTGGCCAGCACCGCATCCAGTGTCGCCGGCGCGGTATTGCGAAGCCGCACCTTGCCGCCGGTGATGGCCCCGGCCACCAGGAAGGTGCCGGTCTCGATGCGATCCGGCAGCACGTCGTAGTGGCAGCCGTGCAGGGTCTCCACGCCGTCGATGACGATGGTATCCGTGCCGGCACCGGAGATCTGCCCGCCCATGGTGTTGATACAGTTGGCCAGATCCACCACCTCGGGCTCCCGGGCGGCGTTCTCGATCACCGTGGTGCCCCGGGCCAGGGCCGCGGCCATCATCAGGTTCTCCGTGCCGGTGACCGACACGATGTCCATGACGATGCGCGCCCCCTTGAGCCGGTCAGCGCGGGCACGAATGTAGCCGCTGTCGATACTGATGTCGGCGCCCATGGCGGCCAGTCCGTCCACGTGCAGATTCACCGGCCGGGAACCAATGGCGCAGCCACCGGGCATGGAGACCTCCGCCTGGCCGAAACGGGCCAGCATGGGCCCCAGCACCAGGATGGAGGCGCGCATGGTCTTCACCAGCTCATAGGGGGCGACGAAGTCATGGGTGGTGGTGGGGTCCACCTCGATATGCATGCGCTCGTCCACGGTGAGCGAAGCACCCATGCGCCCCAGCAACTCCATGGTGGTGGTCACGTCCTGCAGATGCGGCACGTTGCCGATGGTCATCGGGCTGTCCGCGAGCAGGGTGGATGCCAGGATGGGCAGCACGGCGTTCTTGGCGCCGGAGATACGCACGTCGCCGTTCAGGGGACGCCCGCCACGAATGATCAACTTGTCCATCATGGGTCCATGGGCCACCGGGGGCCGTGAATCAAGGAAAAAAGAGGCCCATGATAGCGAAAATCGTCCCCGGACGGGACACCTAGCGCGGATATCTCACAGGGATCACGGATTTTCCCGCTGCCTGGCAGTCTGGTCATCTACCACGGGCAGCAGGGGCTCGAGATCCGCCAGGGCAATCAGATCCCCCATGGCGGGGCTCATGCCCTCCACCCGCAGCGCCACACCACGGGCCCGGGCCATGCCCACCCACTGAACCAGCAGGGCCACCCCGGCGCTGTCCACCCGGTCTACCGCCGAGACGTCCACCCGGGCAGGGGGTTGGGTGGACTCAAACAAGCGCTGGCTGCTTGACCAGAGGCCCGCCACGGTGGCGAGATCCAGTCCGCCGTGCAGCCGCAGCGTATCGCCCTCGGATTCGAAACCGGCGTCCTGGCTCACTGCTCCACCGCCTGCCTGACCAGGTCCCGGTCACCCTGCTCCAGCCGCTGGATCAGGTTCTCCAGTCCACCGCGCTCGATCTCGTTGTTGAAGTTGGTGCGAAAATTGGTCACCAGGCTCAGGCCTTCCACGGTCAGGTCATAGGCCTTCCAGCGATCATCCACGATACGCAGGCTGTAGGTGACCGGCACGTTGGGACGCCCCTGGCCCACCACGATCTCGGTGGCCACGGTGGCCCGCTCGCCGTCCACCCGGCTGCGGCGCTCGTTGACGATGATGCGCTTGTCGGCATGCTCGGCCAGCTGTCCGGCATAGGCCCGCACCATGGTGTTGGTGAAGGCCTCCACGAAACGCTCCCGCTGCTCCGGGCTGGCGGTGCGCCAGTGACGTGCCAGGATCAGTCGCGACATGCCCTGAAAATCCACCGACGGCAGGATCTCTTGTTCCACCAGGCTGAATACGAAGGTCTCGTCGTTCTTCAGACGCTCGCTGTTCTCGCGCAGCATCTCCAGCACACGGTTGGCGGACTCGCCCACCTCCCTGGCCGGATCACCGGGAGACGCCCAGAGGGTCGAGGTCCAGCCAAGGGCCAGGGCCAGCAGCAGGACGACGGGGTAGTTGAACGCGGATTTCAGCTTATCCATGGGACATCTCTCAGGCTTGAGACTCACCCGTTGCCGGGTCAGTTGGTGGTCATGTTGACCATGATACGGCCGATGATCTGCTCCAGCACGAAGGCGGACTGGGTGTAATGGATCTCACCTCCCTGAGCAAGGACCTCGTCCTCGCCGCCGGGTTCCAGGGCGATGTACTGCTCGCCCAGCAGGCCCGCGGTGTAGATGCTGGCCTGGGTGTCGGTTGGCAGGTAGTCATGATCGGCGCCGATGGTGATTTCCACCCGGGCCTGGTAGCGCTCGGGGTCGTAGCGGATGGCCGTGACCCGGCCCACGCGCACACCGGAGACGGTCACCGGGGCACGCACCTTGAGTCCGCCGATATTGGTGAAGTACGCGCTGACGGTGTAACCGTCACTGTTGCGGTACTCGGAAATATTGCTCACCTGCATGGCCAGCATGAACAGGGCCGCCACGCCCAGGGCAACGAATATGCCCACGGTGATCTCGATGGTACGGGTCGTCATGCTGTGTACGCCTCTCGCATATCAGATATCACCGAACATCAGGCCGGTGAGAATGAAGTCCAGTGCCAGTACTGCCAGCGCCGAATGCACCACGGTGCGGGTGGTGGCACGGCTGACGCCTTCCGAGGTGGGCACGGTGTCATAACCCTCGAACACGGCGATCCAGGCCACTACGAAACCGAACACGAGGCTCTTGATGATGCCGTTCATCACGTCCTCGTAAAAATCCACGTTGGCCTGCATCTGGGACCAGTATGAACCGCCGTCCACACCCAGCAGCCCCACGCCGATGAAATAGCCGCCCATCACTGCCACGGCGCTGAAGATGGCCGCCAGCAGGGGCAGGGAGATAAAGGCCGCCACGAAACGCGGCAGGATCACCCGCTTGACCGGGTCCACGGCCATCATCTCCATGCCGGAGAGTTGTTCTGTGGTCTTCATCAGGCCGATCTCGGCGCTGAGCGCGGAACCGGCCCGCCCGGCGAACAAAAGGGCCGTGATCACCGGCCCCAGTTCGCGCACCAGGGACAGCGCCACCACGGAACCCAGGGCCTCCTCGGCACCGAAGTTCACCAGGGTGATGTAGCCCTGGTAGCCCAGCACCATGCCCACGAACAGGCCGGAGACGGCGATGATCAACAGGGACAGGACACCCACGGAATACAGTTCCTTGATCACCAGGCGTGGACGGGTGACCGCCGTGCCCAGGGACATGAGCACGCGCAACAGGAACAGGTGCCCCCGTCCCAGGCGTTCCAGCACCCCCAGGCCCCAATGACCCAGCTTCTGCAGGCCGCCCAGCATCTCAGCGCGCCTCCGTCAGGTCGGCCAGATAATCCGGCGCCGGGTAGTGGAACGGCACAGGCCCGTCCGGCAGGCCCTCGAGGAACTGCCGGGACCATTCCGAGGTGGTACGCCCCAAGGCCTCGGGGGTGCCGGAATCCACCACCACCCCATCGGAGATCAAAAACAGCTGATCGGCGATGGAGCTGGTCTCCTGCACGTCGTGAGAGACCAGGATGCTGGTCAGGCCCAGGGCGTCGTTGAGGCGTTTGATCAGGGAGACAATCACGCCCATGGTGATGGGGTCGAGCCCCGTGAAGGGTTCGTCATACATGATCATCATGGGATCCAGGGCGATGGCCCGGGCCAGGGCCACGCGGCGCGCCATGCCACCGGAGAGCTCGCTGGGCATCAGGTCCCGGGCGCCACGCAGACCTACGGACTCCAGCTTCATCAACACCAAGGTGCGCAACAGGGGCTCCGGCAGGGCGTAGTGTTCCCGCAGCGGGAAGGCCACGTTCTCGAACACGCTCAGATCCGTCAGCAGCGCGCCACTCTGGAATAGCATGCCCATGCGTCGGCGCAGCTGGTAAAGATCCGAGAGCCCCTGGCGATGCACATCGATGCCGTCCACCAGGACCTGGCCTCGATCCGGGCGCAACTGGCCACCGATGAGTTTGAGCAGGGTGGTCTTGCCCGTACCGCTGGGGCCCATGATGGCGGTAATACTGCCCCGTGGGATGCTCACATTCAGACCGCGAAACACGGGGCGGCCGCCCCGGGAGAAATGCAGATCCCGGATTTCCAACAGATTATCGTTGTGGGGCTGGGTATTGATGAGGAGGACCTTCGTGTCGAACCCTGATTGTGTGAGTGGCGCTGACGGGGATTTAAGCCAGGCAAAGCGTGCAAGTCTCCCGGCCCCCCGCGGGGGAGTCAAGTCAGCCGGTGCCCAGCGCCACGTAGCCTGAGTGACTTCCGGGCTTCATGGACGGGCCTGAATGCGGTCAGCACACCCCCAGCAGCTGACCGATGACTCGAGCATCCTCGAAGCTCTCCGCCGGGGCGTCCAGGAACAGCACGGACCAGGCCTCATCCTGGCAGGCGAGAAAGCCCTCTATTGCCGTCCGCAGTTCCCTGGGCGAGGGCCGGCCCTCAAAGTGCAGCCGGCCCACGGCGCCGCAGGGGCAGGGACCGTCCACGCCGGTCCAGAGCCATTGCGCACCGGCCTTCGGTATGGTCGAAAAGACCGGCGCGCCCGGCAGGCCGTCCGCCAGCGCCGTCTCACACCCCGCCGCCATCGGTTCGATCACGAAACCGCCCAGACGTTCACCGAGCTGCGCGCCCAGATCCAGCAGCTGTGCCAGGGTCGCGGCATCCGGCGCGCTCTCCACCCGCAGGTAGAACCAGAACTGGGACGGCAGGGACTCCAGCCAGGCCGAGGCCACGGCGCCCCGCCAGTCCGACTCGGGCACCAGCACCGTGTCGAAATGACTGGCGTAGCAGGACAGCCACCATTCCGGCGGGGCATCCTCGGGGTAGAGGGCCTGTACCAGGCGGGGATCGGTCCAGCTGAGGGCGCCGACGGTAAGGGTGCGGGTGGGGGTGTTTGTCATGGGTTCGTTTTTATCGGTTGATCAATCAGGTGTCTGGGATTCGTTAAAAGTAAAAAAATCAAAGGCTTCCGATCCCCGTTGCACGGGGCTCGGGTTACTTTCTTTGCTTGTCCAAAGAAAGTAACCAAAGAAAGGACACCGGTACGGGTTATAGACATCGGTAACACATCAGTCCAAGGACATAGGTAACAGATTACCTATGCTCGGGTCACCGACAGACAGGAGGTGGCCCATGCCTTGGAGAGACCTAAGACCGATGGATGAGAAGATCCTGTTTATTGGCGATCACTTGCGCGGTTTGTACAGCCACAGCGAGCTGTGTGAGCACTACGGCATCAGCCGCAAGACCGGCTACAAGTGGCTGGGCCGCTACCGGGCGCAGCAGCTTGAGGGGCTTCAAGAGCGCAGCCGTCGCCCCTTGTGCAGTCCTGAAGCCACTCCTTACACCGTGCGCAAGGCCATCATCGAGCTACGGCTGCGGGGCCGTGATGCGCCAGGAGCCAAGAAGCTCCAAGCCCTGCTGGCGGAGCGTTTCCCCAGCGAGAAGGTGCCGTCAAAGAGCACCATCTACAACATTCTCAAGGCCGAAGGCCTGACCGAGCCCCGCAGGCGACGCCGGCGAGTCAGTCCCTACCCCCAGCCGTTTGGCCCGGTCCATGAGCCCAACGAGCTCTGGAGCGCTGACTACAAGGGCCAGTTTCGCCTAGGTAACGGTCAGTGGTGTTATCCACTGACCGTGATGGATCACCACAGCCGCTATCTGCTGGGCTGCAGGGGCGAGCAGGCAACCGATACCGCCTCGGCCAGGCGCTATTTCAGGCATCTGTTCCAAGAACATGGCCTCCCCAAACGGATCCGTACCGACAATGGCGTGCCCTTTGCCAGCACCTGTGCGGCAGGGTTGAGTCGTCTGTCGATCTGGTGGATTCGACTGGGTATCGTCCCTGAGCGTATCGAGGCGGGCAAGCCGCAGCAGAATGGGCGTCACGAGCGCATGCACCGCACCCTCAAGCGAGCCGCCACCCGTCCGGCGAGCGCCAGCCTCAGGGGGCAGCAGCGCCGCTTTGACCAGTTTCAGGATCAATACAACCAGCAACGTCCCCATGAAGCCCTGGGCCAGGAGGTGCCTGCGAGCCACTACCGCGACTCACCCCGCGCCTATCCCGAGCGCCTGCCGGATCTACTCTACCCGGGGCATATCCAGGTCAAGGTGGTGAGCCACAGCGGCGTGATCTATGTCCACGGTGGGCAAATCTACCTCTCGCATCTGCTTGAAAGTGAAAGGGTGGGCCTGGAGGAGATCGATGATGGGGTCTGGGAGGTCCACTTTGGTCCTGTGCGCCTGGGGGCAGTGGATCTGCGCAACAAACAAGGCGGCAAAACGCCTTATTGGACGCTGAGACTGTAACCCATGTCCTTGGACTGATGTGTTACCAATGTCCTTGACTCGTACAACCCGGCTATCTCGCCCCTTCGGGGTGCCCTGCGCGCGGGGGCGTTCCGGGGAGGTCGGCTGACAGGCCGTCCATGGCCTGACAGCCGACGCGCCGCGTCCTTGCGGCGCCCCTGTCGGGCTTTAAACCCCGGAACACCCCCGTGCTCGGCGAGAAAACGGTGGGACTTCAAAGACAGCAACCCTTTGACCTGGGTGTGGTTGTTGTCTTTTGTAGGAGCCCCGACCCCGGGGCGATTCTCACCGTTCGCCCCGGGGTCGGGGCTCCTACATTGATAATCCCGGCTCATCAAAGCGGTTTTGATCTACCTCCCCCCCTTTGCCGCACCGAGTAGCGCAGGCTTCGAGGGAAAAAGCCCAAAGGGGCGCCGCAGGGATGCGGCGCGTCGCCTGTCAGGCCATGGACGGCCTGTCAGGCGACCCCCTCGAAGCCGAGCAACGCAGGGCACCCGCGAATAGCGGGGGCGGCAGCGGGGTGTCCTTCTTTTGGTTACTTTTCTTGGACAAGCAAGAAAAGTAACTCGAGCCGGCTGCAAGCCGGATCGAAACGCCTTTGAATTTAGCCTTCGAATTTAGCCTTCGAATTTAGCCTTCGAATTTAGCCTTCGAATTCAGCCTTTGACTTCGCCTTCGATACCGCCTTAGAAACGAACCACACCACCCGCCGAACACCCCACCCCGGAACCATCAGCCTCAACACAAGTCCCAAAGCTTGCAGCCCACCCGCCCAGCCTGCAAGCTTTGCACCCCATGAAATGCGATCTGTTCTACGAGCTGTCCGTGCCTCCGTTCGCCCAGCGAACGGAGGCACAGGTATTCACCGACACCCTGGATGAGCTGGCCCTGGCGGACACCCTGGACTTTGCCACCGCCTGGGTGGTGGAACACCACTTCATGCCCGAATACTCCCACAGCAGCGCCCCGGAGATGTTCCTGGCGGCAGCCACCCAGCGCACCAACAGACTGCGCCTGGGTCACGCCATCGTACCCCTGCCCTATCACCACCCGGTCAGGGTGGCCGAACGCCTGGCCACCCTGGACATCCTCTCCGGAGGACGGGCCGAGTTCGGCTTTGGGCGGGGGTTCTCGCCGGCAGAATACGCAACCTTCAACGTGGACATGGCCGACAGCCGAAGCCTCACCGAGGAGGCCCTGGCGGTGGTGCGCCAGAGTTTCCAGGCCGGCCCGCTGAGTTTCCAGGGCAGGCATTTCAACTACGACACACTGGACCTGGTCCCCCGGGTACTGCAGCGCCCCCACCCGCCCCTGTGGAGCGCGGCGGTCAGCCCGGAGAGCTTTGAACTGGCCGCCCGTCTGGGTGTGGGCGCCCTGGTGGGGCCCTTCAAACCCTGGTTCATGGTGCGCGAGGACATCCGCCACTACCGCGAGGCCTGGCGCACACACCAGGGCGAGAACCCCCCGGCCCCCGGACAGAACAACCGGGTGGCCATGACCGTGGGCATCCTGTGTCTGGAGGACGGCGCCCGCGCCCGGCGCGAGGCCAAGGAACCCTTCGAGTGGTTCTACCGGCGCCTGCTGGGACAGACCCGGCCGGTGCTGGAGAAACTCTACGACAGCTACGAGTACTACCGGCGCATGGGGCGGTTCCGTGGTCTCATGGACCACGCCATCAACCTCAAATTGCTGGACACCCTGGGCATGGCCGTGGTGGGCGATCCGGAACACTGCACCAAACGCCTGCTGGCCCTGAAAGAGGCCGGTGTGGACCATGTGCTGTGCGCCTTTGGCGCCGGCGCCATGGAGACCGGGACCGTGCGCGAGTCCATGGAACTGTTCTCCCGCGAAGTCCTGCCCCGGGTCGCTGGCAGCGACCCGGAACCCTGAGAACCCCATCGTGAACGTACTGCTTACCGGCGCCGCCGGGCGTCTGGCCCGGGTCGTGATCCCCCGACTGCTTGCGGACCCGCGCATCCACCGCATCTACGGGGTGGACCTCAACCCGATCCCCCTGGAACACGAACGGCTGACCGGCATACAGGCGGACATCCGGGATGCCCAGTGCCTGGAGTTGCTGGAGCGCTGTGATGTGCTGATTCACATGGCCTTCGTGCTCATGGGGGGCGGCCTGGGTCGCGCGCGCCATGACCGGGCCACGGTACGATCCCTGAACGTGTCGGGCAGCCAGCTGCTCATGGAGGCGGCGGTGGAGGCAGGGGTGGAACGCATCGTGTTCGTTTCCAGCGCCGCCGTCTACGGTACCTGGCCGGACCTGCCTGATCCCGTGCCCGAGCACCAGCCCCTGCGCCCCCTGCCCGGTTTCGCCTATGGCGAGGACAAGGCGGCGGTGGAGACCTGGCTGGACGGCCTTGAGGCCTCGCATCCCTATCTGCACCTGATCCGGCTGAGGCCCCACGCCATCCTGGGGCCCAATGCCCATCCCATGCTCAATCGCCTGCTGCACCAGCCCCTGGTTCCGGCCCTGGCCAAGCCCCTGCCCCGCACCCAGTGTGTCTGGGAAGACGATGTGGCAGAGGCCATCTACCTGAGCCTTCACAGCGCCGCCCGAGGCGCCTTCAACCTGGCGGCCGATCCGCCCATGAGCCTGCGGGAGATGATTCGTCTGAACCGGGGCTTCACCCTGCCCCTGCCCCTGAGCCTGCTCTCCGGCCTGCATCGACTGGCCTGGCGGCTGACACCCGCCGTGGGCGAACCGGGCTGGGTGACCGGCCTGCGCCACAGCCTGGTGCTGGACACCCGCCGCGCCTGGGATGAACTGGGATGGCAGGCACGTCGGGACACGGCGAGCTGCGCGGCGCAGAAGCATGAAGGCTCAAGGATGAAGGCGGAATAAAAAACATCCCAGGTGTCTCAACCGCTACAATTCCGCCTTCATCCTTCATCCTTCATCCTCCAAAACATGCTCACTTCCCTGTCCGCCATCATCCTGGGCTTTGCCGTACTCATCTGGAGCGCGGACCGCTTCATCTACGGGGCGGCGGCGCTGTCGCGCAACCTGGGCATCTCGCCACTGATCATCGGCCTCACCATCGTCGGTTTCGGCACCTCGGCGCCCGAGATGCTGGTGTCCGCCTTTGCCGCCGCCCAGGGCAATCCGGGCCTGGCCATCGGCAACGCGGTAGGCTCCAACATCGCCAACATTGCCCTGATCCTCGGGGTCACGGCCCTGGTCACACCCCTGGTGGTGGGCTCGCGCATCCTGCGCCGGGAGATGCCCGTGCTGCTGCTGGTCATGGTGTTTGCCGGTCTGCTGCTGCTGAACGGCCACCTGGAGCGGCTGGACGGTGCCCTGCTGCTGCTGGGGCTGGTCATTGTGCTGGCCTGGATCGTCTACGACGGTCTGCGCAGCCGAACCGATGTCTCGGATCCCATGGGCGCCGAATTCGACGCGGAGATTCCCAACGAGGTACCCACCACGCGCGCCCTGATCTGGCTGGCGCTTGGACTGGTGCTGCTCCTGATCAGCGCCCGGATCCTTGTCTGGGGTGCAGTGAACGTGGCCGAGGCCCTGGGGGTCAGCGACCTGATCATCGGTCTGACCATCATCGCCATCGGCACCAGCCTGCCGGAACTGGCCGCCTCGGTCGTCAGTGCCCGGCGTGGCGAACCGGACATTGCCATCGGTAACGTGATCGGCTCCAACATGTTCAATCTGCTGGGTGTACTGGCCCTCCCGGGTCTGATTCATCCCGCCGCGGTGCCCGGCGACGTGCTCACCCGGGATTTCCCCGTCATGCTGGGTCTGACCCTGCTGTTCCTGGTCATGGCCTTCGGCCTGCGGGGCCGGGCCGGGCGCATCGGCCGTCCCGGCGGCCTGCTGCTGGTGGCCTGCTTTGTGGGCTATCTGGTCTGGTTGGGATACAGTATGTAGGTGGGGCTTTGCCCCACCAGTGGCTAGTGACAAGTGGCTAGTGGCAAGGAAACCCGGCTGCGGTTAACGTCATTGCACTCATTAAAATCAGCAAGAAACCTCCTCGATGAAACTACATCCCGATCAAACCCGTCAGCTTGCCATTGCCGTCCTCGATACCGAGGCGCAGGCCATTCTGGATCTCAAGGAACGTATCGACGATCAGTTCATCCGCGCCTGCAAGTTCCTGCTGGGCTGTACCGGGCGGATCGTGGTCACGGGCATGGGCAAGTCGGGGCACATCGGCAGCAAGATCGCCGCCACCCTGGCCAGCACCGGCTCACCGGCGTTTTTTGTTCATCCCGGTGAGGCCAGCCACGGCGATCTCGGCATGATCACCGCCGGCGACGTGGTGCTGGCCATGTCCAACTCCGGCGAGACCGACGAACTGCTCACCATCCTGCCCATCATCCGACGCCTGGGCGTGCCACTGATTGCCATGACCGGCAACAAGGGCTCCACCCTGGCCCGGGAGGCCACGGTGAGCCTGGATATCAGCGTGGCGAAAGAGGCCTGTCCCCTGGGCCTTGCCCCCACCTCCAGCACCACCGCCACCCTCGCCCTGGGCGATGCCCTGGCCGTGTCCCTGCTGGAGGCCCGGGGCTTTACCGCCGATGACTTCGCCCGCTCTCATCCGGGCGGACGGCTCGGTCGCCGCCTGCTGCTGCACGTGGCCGACATCATGCACACCGGCGAGCGCATCCCCCGGGTGGGCGCCGATGCCCCCCTGCGCGAAGCCCTGCTGGAGATCACCCGCCAGGGCCTGGGCATGACCGTGGTGGTGGACGCCGAGGACCAGGTCATGGGCGTCTACACCGACGGCGATCTGCGCCGAACCCTGGATAAGGGTATCGACGTGCACAACACCACCATCGGCGAGATCATGACCCGGCAGTTCAAGCAGGCCCGTCCCGCCATGCTGGCCGTGGAGGCCCTCAAGCTCATGGAAGACCACAAGATCAGCGCCCTGCCGGTGATGGACGATGAGGGCAAACTGATGGGCGCCCTCAACATGCACGACCTGCTGCGCTCGGGCGTGGTTTAAAACCAGTAGCAAGTGGCGAGTGGCAAGTAGCAAGGAAGAACCTCATACTCCTGACCCTATCCACCAGCCACCAGCAACTGCCCTCATGAGCGACCCCTTCGAACTTGCCAGAAACATCAAGCTTGTCCTCTTCGACGTGGATGGCGTGCTCACCGACGGCAGCCTGTTTCTGGGCGACGGCGGCGAGCAATACAAGGCCTTCAACTCCAAGGACGGTCACGGCATGCGCATGCTGGCAGACAGTGGCGTGCAAGTGGGCATTCTGACCGGGCGCAATTCCGATGTGGTGGCCCATCGCATGCGCGATCTGGGCATTGACCTGGTGGTGCAGGGCCGGCGCGATAAACTCAACGCCCTGGACGGTCTGCTCGAGCAGGCCGGAGTGAGCACCGAGCACACCGCCTATGTGGGCGATGATGTACTGGACCTGCCGGTGATGCGCCGGGTGGCCTTCGCCATCGCCGTGGCCGACGCCCATCCACTGGTGCAACAGCATGCCCACTGGGTCACCGCCCTGCCCGGCGGCCGGGGTGCGGCCCGGGAGGTCTGCGAATTCATCCTGCAGTCCCAGGGGAACCTGGAACGCATGCTGGCCCCCTACCTGGCATGAGCCTGCGGCGCGCAAGCATCGTACTCGTTGCCACCACCGTGACGGCCCTGGGCTTCTGGCTGGGCCGGGATGTGGAGCAGCGCCTGGAGGTATTCATCTCCCCGGCCCCGGACACCCCGGAGCTGTACATGGAACAGTTCACCCTCACGGTCACCGGCGCCGACGGCCTGCCCCGTCACAGCATTCGCGGTGAACGCATGGAGCAGTATCAGCTGGACGGATCCAGCCTGGTGGAGACACCGGTCATGGTGATGAACCAGCCCGACGCCCCCGACTGGACCCTGAACGCGGAGCAGGCCTGGGTTTCTCCTGATGGTGAAGAGGTGCGTTTGTACGGGGCCGTGCACATGTCCCGCCCCGAAGGCCCCGCCCACGCCACCGTGGACATTCACACCCGGGACGTGACCGTCTGGCCCGAGCCCCAGCGGGCCGAATCCGAGGCCCCGGTGCAGGTGCGCAGCCCCCAGTATCAGGTGGACGGCACCGGCCTGCGCGCCGATCTACAAACCAGCATCCTGGAGTTGCTGCATGATGCAGATGCCACGTATTTCCCTTAAACGCCCGCTGGTCGCCACCCTGTTCGCAGGCCTGATGCTCGCCCTGATCACGGCCCTGGCCTCGGCCTCTGAACGGGATCTGCCCATCCGCATCCAGTCCGACAGCGCCGAACTGGACGACCAGCGAGGCGTCAGCGTCTACCGGGGCAACGTGGAAGTCACCCAGGGGGACCTGGTGATCCACGCGGACACGCTCACCGTGCACTCACCGAGCCGTGTGCTGCAGCGCATGGAGGCCGAAGGCAACCTGGCCAGGCTGCGCACCCTCACCGAGGACGGCCGCGAGGTGCGCGCCGAGGCGCGGCACATGGAATACCTGGCCGCTGAACGTCGCATGGTGCTGACCCGCGATGCCCGCATCTGGCAGGCACAGGACGAGTTTCGTGGCGCACGGATTGTCTATGACATGGACCGGGAGACACTGGACGCAGCCTCCGGCGACAGCGGTCGCGTGGAGGTCATCCTGACCCCGGCCGAAAACACCCGTGGCGGCGGCAGCGGTTCGAGCCAGTGAGTCGTCTGAGCGCCCAGGACCTGATCAAGCGCTACCGCGGCCGCACCCCGGTCAACGGCGTCTCGGTCCATGTGGACAGCGGCGAGGTGGTGGGCCTGCTGGGGCCCAACGGCGCCGGCAAGACCACCTGTTTCTACATGATCGTCGGCCTGGTGCCCGCCGACGAGGGCCAGATCCTGCTCAACGAACGGGACATCACCGCCTTTCCCATGCACGCCCGGGCACGCATGGGCGTGGGCTACCTGCCCCAGGAAGCCTCGGTATTCCGCAAGCTCTCCGCCGCAGACAACATCCTCGCCGTGCTGGAGACCCGCAGAGACCTCTCGGCCACCGAGCGCCAGCAACACCTGGAATCCCTCCTGGAAGAACTGCAGATCACCCATATCCGCGACAATCTGGGCATCAGCCTGTCCGGTGGTGAGCGGCGCCGGGTGGAGATCGCACGGGCACTGGCCACGGAGCCGGCCTTCATCCTGCTGGATGAACCCTTCGCCGGCGTGGATCCCATTTCAGTGATCGAGATCCAGCGCATCATCACCCACCTCAAGGACCGGGGCATCGGCGTACTCATCACCGATCACAACGTGCGCGAGACCCTGGGCATCTGCGACCGCGCCTATATCCTCAGCGAAGGGCGTATCATCAGCGAAGGCCCGCCCGATCACCTGCTGGCCGACGAAATGGTGCGCAAGGTGTATCTCGGCGAGCATTTCCGACTGTAAGCCTGGGACATCATCTCGCACATCCCGTGCCAAATTTAACCCGGCCTACCCTATAATCGGCCTATGAACCGCCGGGCCATGACAACGCTCCCGCCAGCAAGGGCCGCCATCGGGCCCGGACCTGCCACACACACGCCGGATGCTTTAGAATCTGCGCCCTTTCGGCTGCCAGCCACATTCAAACACTGAATCATGCTTAAACCTTCCGTCCAGCTGCGTCTCGGCCAGAGCCTCACCATGACGCCCCAGCTGCAGCAGGCCATCCGCCTGTTGCAGCTCTCCACGCTGGAACTCCAGACCCAGATCCAGGAAACCCTGGAGACCAATCCGATGCTGGAGGCCCTGGAGGCCGGTGAGGCAGAGGGGGAGGGTGAATCCGCCGAGGCGGATGCCGTGGACCTGGGGACCGGCAACGACTCGGTCACCAATCAGGCCGAGAACAATCGCAACGAAACCACCAACACCCCGGAAGATGCCGACGACCGCGCCCGCGGCGAGGACATCCCCGACGAACTGCCCGTGGACAGCAACTGGGATGAGATCTACGACGTAGCCCCGCCGGGCGCCACCGGCGGTATGCCGGAATACGACGGCCGGGACATGTTCGAGAACCAGAGTGGCGCCGGCGAGTCCCTCCATGAACATCTCATGTGGCAGCTCAATCTCACCCCCATGAGCCCGGAGGACCGGGTCATCGCCATGACCCTGGTGGACGCCATCAACGAGGACGGCTATCTCAGCGAATCCCTGGAGGCCATCCAGGCCAGCCTGTCCAACGACCTGGAGATCGACCTGCCCCTGGAGGAGATCGAGGCGGTACTGCACCTGGTGCAGCAGCTCGACCCGGTGGGCAGTGGCGCGCGGGATCTGTCCGAATGCCTGCTCATCCAGCTCCAGCAGATGCCCGCCGACACCCCCTGGCTGGACAAGGCCCGGGAGCTGGTGCGCTCCCACCTGGATTGCCTGGGCGCCCGGGACTACAAGCAGTTGCTGCGCAGCCTGCATGTCAGCGAGGCAGACCTGCAGGAGATCATCGGCCTGATCCAGGGGCTCAATCCACGCCCTGGCAGCCTGGTGAGCAACATCAACCCCGAGTACATCGTCCCCGATGTGTTCGTGCGCAAGCATGAAGGTCGCTGGCAGGTGGAGCTGAACCCGGACATCGCACCGCGGCTGCGGGTCAATCCGCTCTACGCCAGTTTCGTGCGCCGCGCCGACACCAGCCAGGATAATGTCTACATGCGCAACCAGCTGCAGGAGGCACGCTGGTTCATCAAGAGCCTGCAAAGCCGCAACGAGACCCTGCTGCGGGTGGCCATCGCCATCGTCGAACAGCAGCGCGCCTTCCTGGAACAGGGCGAAGAGGCCATGAAACCCCTGGTGCTGCGCGATATTGCCGAGCAACTGGACATGCATGAGTCCACCATCTCCCGGGTGACCACGCAGAAATTCATGCACACCCCCCGGGGCATTTTCGAATTCAAATATTTCTTTTCAAGCCACGTGGGCACCGCCGACGGTGGCGAGTGCTCCGCCACGGCGATCCGCGCCATGATCAAGAAGCTCATCGCCGAGGAGCCCCAGGGCAAGCCCATGAGTGACAGCAAGATCGCCTCGATCCTGGTGGACCGGGGCATCCATGTGGCGCGGCGCACCGTGGCCAAGTACCGTGAGGCCATGTCCATACCACCTTCCAACGAGCGCAAGCGGCTCATCTGAACGTCCACTGAACATATTCACTTAACGAAAGGAGTCTTCCATGCAAATCAATCTCACCGGCCACCACGTGGATCTCACCCCTGCCCTGCGCGACTATGTGAACGAAAAGTTCGATCGCCTGGAGCGGCACTTCGACAATGTCATCGACGTGCACGTGATCCTTACCGTAGAGAAGCTGCAGCAGAAGGCAGAGGCCACCATGCTGGTGAGCGGCAACAACCTGTTCGCCGACGCAACCGATCAGGACATGTATGCCGCCATCGACGCCCTGGTGGACAAGCTCGACCGCCAGGTGGTCAAGCACAAGGAAAAGCTCAAGGATCACCACCGCGCAGAAGGCTCACACCGCAACCACAGCGAGTAAGCTCATCCCATGAATATCGGTCAACTCCTCGCGCCGGAACGGGTCTCCCGTACCGGGGAAATCAGCAGCAAGAAGCGCGTGCTGGAAACCCTGAGCGAGATGCTCTCAACCAGCCAGCCGGATCTGAGCAGCGGCGAGATCTTCGAAAGTCTGATCTCCCGTGAACGTCTGGGCAGCACCGGTCTGGGCCATGGAGTGGCCATCCCCCACGGTCGCGTGGCGGGAGTGAAAAACGCCGTGGCCGCACTCATCAAGCTGGAGCGGGGCGTGGACTACGACGCTCCCGACCGGGAGCCCGTGGACCTGCTGTTCGCGCTGCTGGTGCCCCAGGAGTCCACCGACGAGCACCTGGAGATCCTGGCCACCCTGGCGCGCATGTTCGCAGACCCCTCCACCCTGGCGAGCCTGCGCTCGGCCGATGACGGCGAGACCCTGCTCGACCAGGTTCGCCATTGGGACGGCAACGGAGACGGCGCCACCCCATGAGCGACTGGCTCAGCGTTCGCTCTCTGGTCGAGGCCATGGACGAACGCCTGGGCCTGCAGTGGGTGGCCGGCCTGCGCGGCAGCGAACGCCGGCTGTCCCGCCACCCCAGCGCCGACGCCGCCCCCTCCCTGGTGGGACATCTCAACCTGATCCACCCCAACCAGATCCAGGTGCTCGGCAACGAGGAGATGCACTATCTCCTGGGGCTGCGCAAGAATTCCCAGCGTGACCTGGTGGAACAGATCACCGACGGCCACGCCGCCATGATCATCGTCACCGACGCCCTGGAGCCACCCCTCGCCCTGCAGGCCCAGGCCGAGACCCGTAACGTGGCCCTGCTGCGCACGCCCCTGCCGGGGCACGAGCTGATCAACATCCTGCGCTACTTCTTCAGTAACAAACTGGCCGAAACCATCACGGTCCATGGCGTGTTCCTGGAGGTACTGGGCATCGGACTGCTGCTCACCGGCAACAGCAGCGTGGGCAAGAGCGAACTGGCCCTGGAACTGATCACCCGCGGCCACCGGCTGGTGGCCGACGATGCCCCTGAATTCGCCCGCATCACCCCGGACACCCTGCGCGGCGCCTGCCCGGCGGTGCTGCAGGATTTTCTTGAGGTGCGTGGCCTGGGGGTACTCAACATTCGCTCCATGTACGGGGACAGCGCCATCAAGGACAGCAAGTACCTGAAACTCATCATCCGCCTGTTCGATCTGGGCAATGGCGAGGAGCAGGAGTTGGACCGGCTGCACGGTGGCCGCCAGAGTCGCACCATCCTGGGTCTGGAGATCCCGGTCATCAGTCTGCCCGTGGCGCCGGGGCGCAACCTGGCCGTGATGGTGGAAGCCGCGGTGCGCAATCATCTGCTGCGCACCAAGGGTTACTATGCAGGCGACGACCTGTCCGAGCGCCAGCGTCGCGCCATGGGAGACAGCGAGACATGAAACTGATCATCGTCAGCGGTCTGTCCGGTTCGGGAAAATCCGTGGCACTCAACGCCCTGGAAGACGCAGGCTATTACTGCGTGGACAATCTGCATCTGGGCCTGCTGTCCGCCTTCGTTCGCCAGCTCATGGCCCCGCGCATGCCCCTCTACGAGCTGGCCGCCGTGGGTGTGGACGTGCGCAGCGGCCTGGAGGAGCTGGATCACTTTGACGACATCATGGCGGAGATCCGGGCCCAGGGTGTGGAGGCGCAAATCCTGTTCCTGCGCGCCGACGAAGACATCCTGCTGCGCCGTTTCAGCGAGACCCGGCGCAAGCACCCCCTGGCCCGCAAGGGCATGCCCCTGGTGGAGGCCCTGCGCCTGGAACGCAGCCTGCTGGCCCGCATCGCCGTACGCGCCGACCTCACCCTGGACACTACCCGCACCAACGTCCACCAGCTCACCCACCTGATCCGCGACCGGGTGGAGCAGGCCGGCGGCGACGCCCTGTCCCTGCTGTTCCAGTCATTCGGATTCAAACACGGCTCGCCTGTGGACTCTGATTTCGTCTTCGATGTACGCTGTCTCCCCAATCCCTACTGGGAACCGCGACTGCGGTCCCTGACCGGGCGAGATCCGGACGTGGGGGCCTATCTCGATGAACACGCGGTGGTACAGGAGATGTTCGACAGCCTGCGGGATTTCCTGGAACGCTGGATACCCTGTTTTGAAGCGGAGCATCGCAGTTACATGACCGTGTCACTGGGTTGTACCGGGGGCCAGCACCGCTCCGTCTATCTGGCCGAACGCCTGGCCGCGCACTTCCGTCAAACCCGAGGCCTGAACGTCAGCACACGCCACCGGGAACTGTCCTGAAATCCGCACATAACGGATCGATCATCCCATGACCGTAGGTTTGCTTATCATCACCCACAACCGCATCGGAGAGGATCTGATCAGCACCGCGCGCTCCATGCTCGGCAAGCTGCCCATGGAGGTGAAATCCCTCGCGGTCTCCCAAGCGGGCGACCCCGATGAGCTGCTGGCCCGGGCCCGGGACTATCACGGCCAGCTTCACCAGGGCGAGGGCGTGCTGGTGCTCACGGACATGTACGGCTCCACCCCCAGCAACATCGCCGCACGCCTGCTGGAGCTGCCCAAGACCCAGGTGATCGCCGGGCTCAACCTGCCCATGCTGGTACGGGTGCTGAACTACCCCAACCTGCGTTTGCATGAACTGGTGAACAAGGCCATCAGCGGCGGACACGACGGTATCGTCCTGTGCGAGACCCAGTGCTGATGATCGAGCGCGAGGTCACCATCATCAACCGCTTGGGCATGCACGCCCGGGCGGCCGCCAAGTTCGTCAGCCTGGCCAGTCAATTCGGCGCCGAGATCGAGTTGGAGAAAGGCACCCGGCGGGTCAACGGCAAGAGCATTATGGGTGTCATGATGCTGGCCGCCAGCCGGGGTTCAACGGTACGCCTGTTCGCTGACGGCGAGGACGCCGAGGATGCCGTGCATGCACTCACCGAGCTGATCGCCTCGCGCTTCGGAGAAGCGGAGTAGTTGAGAAGCAGTGGCAAGTGGCAAGTGGCAAGTGGCAAGTGGCAAGTGGCAAGTGGCAAGTGGCAAGTGGCAAGTGGCAAGTGGCAAGTGGCAAGTGGCAAGTGGCCAAGATGTTGCGCCACCCTCCCCGACCGATCCACTCGCGACGGCCTAATCACTAACCCGAGCCAGGCCGACTATCCCCCGATACGTCCGAACAGTCCGGTGCGTGCTGCGGCCATGACCACCCGGTTGCGTCCCGACTGCTTGGCCTCCAGCAAGGCCAGATCCGCAGCCTCCATGAGCCGCCGCCCGGTCTGTTCGGGCTCATCCCGTGAATCCCAGCGGGCACACACTGCACCGCCCAGGGACACGCTCAGCTCCAGCTCCGGTCCGTCCGCCAGACTTACCGGCCGCTGGGCCACCGCCTGACGCACCCGCTCGGCCACCTCCCGGGTAGCCGCCGCATCCAGTCGGGAGAGCAGGATCACGAACTCTTCGCCGCCGTAGCGCGCCAGCAGGTCAAAGGGACGCACATGGGCTGAAATGCGCTGGGCCACCTCGCGGATGGCCTGGTCACCGGCGGGATGGCCATGGACATCATTGATGGACTTGAATCGATCGATGTCCACAAAAAGGCAGGCCAACGGCCCCTGCTCACGCCGGGCCCGCTGACATTCCATGGGCAACTGCTCGTCGAAGTAACGCCGGTTGCGCAGGCCCGTGAGCGGGTCGGTCAGACCCAGTTCACGCAAGCGGCGCAGGTTCAGGGCATTCTCGATACACACCGCCGTGATGGCCGCCATGCGCTCCAGAAAGAAGCTGTCTACCCCCAGGCCGTAGCGCCCCGGATCCCGGCTGCCGAACACCAGGGTGCCCAGGGGCTCGGACTGCATGTCGGCACTGCGGCGCAGGGGCAGCATGGCGATACTGCCAAGGTCCGTGCGCCCGGCACAGTAGCGGCCATGGCGTTGCGGCTCATAGGGGCCCAGGTAGACCCCCGTGGGCAGACGCACGGGGGGGTTGAGTTCCAGCTGCCCGGGCACCGGGATGATGCCCGCCTCGGCCAGTTCCAGGCCGATCTCGCCGCTGATATCACTGAGCAGGAGCCCCATGTGATCGAGACGCGAGGCGCGCGGCAGGGCACTGGACAACAGACTGATGATCTCCGCCAGACCGGTGGCGGCCACCAATCTGAGTTCCAGGGCCTGGAAACGGTCCAGCTTGCGCTCGTTCTCCCGCGCCTCGCTCAGCAATTCACGCAGCTGCCGGCGCAGCTCGCGATTTTCATTTTGCAGATCCAGCGTCAAGCCACCCTCCCCATGCGGCCTGGCCGCTCAGTCCAGTTCCCGCAACACCCGAAAACCCAGATTGGTATCCAGTTCATCCAGCAGACGCATACGACGTGCGGCGCTGCGGGCCGCCACGGCCGGATCGAACCAGGAACCACCGCGCACCGCGATGCGCGGGTTGTCCCCATCACCGGGTACCTCGCCCCAGGCATCCATCCTGCCATGATTTTCCTGCCATGGCGTAGCAGTCATCTCCTGCACGTTGCCATGCATCTCGTGCAGCCCCCACCGATTGGCCGGCAGGCTGCCCACCTCCACCGCCCAGGGCATCGGTATGCAACGGGGCAGATACCAGCGGCGCTTGTCCCGTTGTTCCTGGTAGGGAAACAGGGCATTGAAGTGCACCTCCCGGCAGGAGACGCTGTCACCAAAGGCAAACGGGCTGACACTGCCGGCCCGGGCGGCGTGCTCCCACTGGGCCTCCGTGGGCAGGCGGTACCGCTGGCCAGTCTCCTGGCTCAGCCATTGGAGGTAGGCGCGGGCATCGGCCGGTCGGATGTTGATCACGGGATAGCGGCCCCGCGCCCAGATCAGATCCCGCCGGGGACGCCAGCCGCTGGCCTGCTGAAAACGGGCGAACTCCTCGGCAGTCACCGCATAGCGGCCCAGGGCGTAGGCACGGGTCAGGGTCACATAACGCTGGGGGGCTTCTGCGGACTGATGGCCGAACTCCCGGGGACTGGACCCCATGAGGAACTGGCCCGCCGGGATGACCTGCAGGGCCGGTCCATGACCGCCACTGCGCAGGGGGTCGGAAAAACCCGTCGCCACGCCGGCGCTGCGGGCAGCCTCGGCCTGGAGTGCCTCCAGGGCCTGGTGATCCAGCTCGTTGACGCAGGGAAACTGGCCTGCTCCGTAACGGGCAGAGGGGTCAAGGGACATGGAACCTGGCCTCGATGAAAACCGCAGGTCTCCATAACAGCTCATCGGGGCCGGCGGTTCAAGTCCCTGTGTGGAAAAATGCCTGTCTCCCGGTGGCTTCACTGGTCATCCCCCGACCCCTGGACTACAAGATAACTGAACACCCCATGTCACGGAGGTGACCCATGAAGGTGGAACGACGGGATGACGAACACCTGAGTCTAAGCTTTGATGTGGAGGAAGGCTTACGCCTGGCCCGGCTCATCAATGCCCGGGCCAGCGGCATGCGCACGGGTTGCCTGGAGCTCTCCAGCCTGCTGGAACAGGCCTGGTACGGTTCCCGCAACCATTTCCGCCAACCACCCCATGCCTTCGATCAGCATGCCCCGAAGGCCCCTTCATCGGGGGGCTGAAGGCTGCGTCGGCCACCGGGACGGGGCAAGCCCGCCCAAGCTAACAACCCGGGTAGCAGCGAGGAGGCAGGCACATGCACATTGAACGGCAAGACAGGGACCAGGTGGTGATCAGCACGCGCCTGGCCAAGGCCCGGGACCTGCTGGACGGGCTCATCGCCTACCGCTCGGAACTGGGCGACCTGGGGCGGGAACTGGAGGAAATGCTGCGCGCCGCGGGTGTGGAACCCTCGGCGCAGGCCGGGCATATCCGCTACGAATACATGCCGCCGACGGATCTTGACCGACACTGAGCCCTTGCCCCGGGAGGCAGGCACCCGCGGTCTCCCGCCCCCTGCCCTATACTGGCGCCATGGCCAAGCCACGCGTCAGCCCAGACCCCCCCCACGCCATCCCGGGCCTGTGGGACTTTGCCTGCGCGACCTATGCCCGACCCGGCATCCGGGAGATCTGCCTGGACTGGCAGACCCGCTACGATGCAGACATCCCCCTGGTACTCGCTCTGTGCTGGCAGGCAGCCCGTGGCGGCCCCATCCCCGACATCCCTGCACTGGACGACCTGCGCCAGTCCCTGGAGCCCTGGCGCAAGGGTGCTGTCATGCCCCTGCGTGCACTGCGGGGTCGTCTCAAACCCATGAGCCCGGCGCACAGTCGGGCCGCCCGGCTGCGCGGGGCGATACTCACCGCGGAGCTGGCCGCGGAGCGGGTTCAACTGGAATATATGGCCCGGCTGCTGCCTGACGCCGTCAGGCAGACCCAGGGTGCGGCCCAGGCTACGACTCTGGCACACCAGGCACTGGATACCTATCTGGCACTGCTCAAGGTCAGTCCCGGGGACCGCCACCTGGGCATCGGCGCGTGGGACAAGGCCATGGGCGGGACACCCCCGGGTTCCTGAAACACCGCAGCGCGCGGCCTGCATGGCCCCGGGCTTTGGCGCTCATGTGGACTGTTACTTACTCCAGGCTGCGACTGGCGATTTCGTAAACATCCCGGGACAGGCCGTGGGTCTCAACGATGCGCTTGAGCGCCTGCTTCATGCGTTTCTGGCGGGCATTGTCGTAGCGTTTGAATCGGCTCAATGCCTTGACCAGCCGGGCGGCCACCTGGGGGTTGAGCGAATCCAGGGCCAGCACCTGTTCGGCCAGGTAGTCATAGCCCGATCCATCCAGGGCATGGAAATGCACCGGGTTGGCGCTGGCAAAGGCGCCGATCAGGGCCCGCACCCGGTTGGGATTGCGCAGATTGAAGCCCGGGTGGTCCATGAGCCGCTTCACCCGGTCAAGGGCACCGGGCAGGCTGGAGGCCGCCTGCAGACTGAACCACTTGTCCAGCACCAGGGGCTCCTCCTTCCAGCGTGTCTCGAAGGCGCCCAGGGCCGCCTCGCGCTCCTCGCAGGGGCAGTCCATGAGGGCGCGCAGGGCGGCCATGGATTCGGTCATATTGCGGGCCTCCCGGAAGCGGGCATAGGCCAGGGCCCGGCCCTCGCTGCGTCCCGCAGCCACCAGGTAGCCCAGGGCCAGGCCGGCCAGGCGGCGGCGTCCCATGGCACCGGCGCCCAGGTCCGCGGGATCGGTGTCCCGGTACCGGTCGTAGATGGCCCGCCAGCCGTCGGCCAGTTGTTCCCCGAGACTGCGACGCAGAAAGTTTCGGGCTTCGTGAATGGCATCCACGTCCACGGCGTCCATCTGTTCCGCCAGGTAGCTCTCCCCGGGCAGGCTCAGGGCCTCGGCCACCAGGGCAGGATCCAGATCCGGGTCCCGCAGCACCCTGGCCGCGGAGGCCACGAAACGTTCGTCCGCCTCAAGGGCACGCCCGGCCTGGATTTCCCTGACCAGGCCCAGGAGGATGCGCACTGCATACTGCTGGCCCGCCTCCCAGCGGTTGAAGTCGTCACCGTCGTGGGCCATGAGGAAGGCCAGCTGCTCGTCGGTGTACGCAAAGCGCAGCTTCACCGGCGCGGAGAAGTTGCGCAGCAGCGAGGGCACCGGCGCCTCGGGCACATTCTCGAACACGAACACGTGATCCGGCGCGGTCAGCTCCAGGACCCTTTCCCCGGACTGCCCGCCAGCCGTCTTCGCCTCGCCCTCCAGGCGCAGGGGGATCTCGCGCCCCTGGCTGTCCAGCACGGCCATGGCCAGGGGGATGTGCAGGGGCAGTTTGTCCGGCTGCCCGGGGGTGGCCGGGGTGGACTGGCGCAGGGTGAGCCGATAGCGGTGATTGGCGGCGTCGTAGTCCCCGGCCGCCTCGATCACCGGCGTACCGGCCTGGTCGTACCAGCGGCGGAACTGGGAGAGGTCCCGGGCGGTGGCGTCCTCCATGGCGCGCACGAAGTCATCGGTGGTCACCGCCTGGCCGTCGTGGCGCTCGAAGTACAGGTCCATGCCCCGGCGAAAGCCCTCCCGGCCCAGCAGGGTCTGGATCATGCGCACCACTTCGGCGCCCTTCTCGTAGACCGTCATGGTGTAGAAATTGTTGATCTCCATGTAGGACTGGGGCCGCACCGGATGGGCCATGGGGCTGGCGTCCTCGGGGAACTGCAGGCTGCGCAGACGCTGTACGTCATCGATGCGCTTGACCGCCCGCAGGCTCTGATCCGCGGTGAATTCCTGATCCCTGAACACCGTGAGACCTTCCTTGAGGGAGAGCTGGAACCAGTCGCGACAGGTGATGCGGTTGCCCGACCAGTTGTGGAAATACTCGTGGGCAATGACGCTCTCGATGGCCACGAAGTCCTCGTCGGTGGCCGTATCCTGGCGCGCCAGCACGTACTTGGAATTAAAGACGTTGAGCCCCTTGTTCTCCATGGCGCCCATGTTGAAGTCATCCACCGCCACGATCATGTAGACGTCCAGGTCGTATTCCCGGCCGAACACCTGCTCGTCCCAGCGCATGGACTTGATCAGCGAACCCATGGCGTGGTCACACTTGTCCAGGTTGTGGCGCTGCACGTAGATGCGCAGGTCCACCTCGCGCCCGGAGGCTGTGGTGAAACGGTCCTCCTGGCAGGCGAGATCGCCGGCCACCAGGGCGAACAGATAACTGGGCTTGGGGTAGGGGTCGTGCCAGACGGCATAGTGCAGGCCATCGGACAGGTCGCCGGAGTCAATGAGATTGCCGTTGGACAGCAGCACCGGGAAGGCGGCCCTGTCCGCCTCCAGGCGCACCGTGTACTCGGCCATCACATCGGGACGGTCCGGGAACCAGGTGATGCGCCGAAAACCCTCCGCCTCGCACTGGGTACAGAAGTTGCCGCCGGAGACGTACAGGCCTTCCAGGGCGGTGTTCTGATCCGGGTGGATGAGGGTCTGAATCTCCAACTCGCAGCGGTCGGGCAGGCCCTGGATCCACAGCTGCTCACCCTCGATGCGCCAGGCCCGGGCGTCCAGGGGGCGGCCGTCCACGGCCAGGGACAGCAATTTCACGTCCTGACCGTTGAGCATCAGGGGCTGCCCGGCACTCCCGCCGGCCCGCTCCAGGGACAGACGCGAACGCACCCGGGTCTGGGCCGGATCCAGATGAAAATCCAGGGCCACCGCGCTCACCCGCCAGACAGGGGCGGCATAGTCCTTGAGGTGAATGGTGCGGGGGGCAGCGTCTTTCATGGAGGGTGATCCTGACGGGGGCGCGGGCATAGACACACGCACCGGGTTGGCGGCCCCCGATCATAGCGCCCGGAGCATGGGCTGGCCAATACGGCCCTCAATCACAAGGAGGACCGTCTATCGGCGTTTACGCACCGCGGACAGGACATCCCTGACAAACGGTAGAAAACACGCCTCTAACCGTGCATGGATCACATTTCCAAGCCAATCCCATTCAACTAGTCTTGTTACCAAGGCCGCAGAGGTCTTGTAGATAAGCCGCATGAAAAGGGTGATTGACTGACAATTCCCTGAACGCACCACAAAAAATAATAATTACCCGTACAACCGATTGGAGAACACCCATGAAACTGATGTCCCGACTGAGCCTGATGCTCCTGTGCCTGCTGCCCTTCGCCGCCCTGGCCAACTACGCCTCCCCCGAGACGGTGCCCGGCACCACCTACGTCAGCCCCGCTGACGCCAAGGCCCTGTTCGACCGCGGCGTGATCTTCGTGGACGTGCGCACCAGCTCCGACTTCGAGGCAGGCCGTATCCCCGGCGCCGAGAACCTGACCGTGGAACGCGACCAGTCCAAGAGCAAGATCACCGAGCAGTCCCTGCTGGAACTCATCGGTGCCAAGGACACCGAGGTGGTGTTCTACTGCAACAGCACCAGCTGCTGGCGCACCGCTGCCGCCTCCGAGCGTGCCGTGGAATGGGGTTTCACCAATGTCCACTACTACCGCCTGGGCTTCCCCTCCTGGCGTGACGCCGGCTACCCGGTGGAGTAAGACCTGCGAGGGTCTTGTCGGGTCGCCCGCCGGGTGATCCGGTCTTACCCGGGGCGCGCACGGCCGAAGCAATACACGGTCCCTGCGCGCCCTTTTTTATGCCTGTTATGATTTTTCATGGCCCAGGCCCTGGAACGCTCAAGTTTTCAGGCCACCAGCCGACTCTTTAGCCAGGATAACGATAAAAAAACCAGGCCGGCCGCCACGGACCGAGCTGCCCGACCGGATTTCTCAGAGGAGTAGATCATGTCTCTCAAGATGCGACTGACGTTGCTGGCCCTGGGTGCCCTGCTGTTTGCCTCCATCGCCCTGATCAGCACCGCCCGCATGGCCCAGAACGAGGCGGAGCAGCGTTTCGAATCACTGGTGATGAGCAGCAAATCCCAGCTCTGGGAGAAGATCATCCGTACCGAGATGGAACGCATGCGCACCGGCATGCAGGGCCTGACCCGGGACCGCAACACCCTGGCGGCCATGGCCTCCGGCGACCGCGCCGCCCTGGCCGACAACGCCCGGCCCACCTTCAACCGCCTGAGCGCCTCCGAGACCATCTCCCGCCTGCAGCTCACCGACACCCGGGGCCAGATCCTGTTCTCCGCCCCCGGCGAGTTCAGTGGCGAGACCCGCAAATCCCTGGTTGCACAGGCCCTCGAAGAACGCGCCGTGGTACAGGGGGTCCAGCGGGACGAGGACGGCACCCTGGTCTCGGTGCTGGCCTTCCCCATGTACCAGCGCGGCCAGCTGGCGGGCGCCGGTGTATTCATGCGCACCCTGGACACGGCCCTGGCCGACCTGTCTGCCGCCGATGAATCCCACAACTACGTGGTCAGCCCCCGTCAGGGCACGGAATACTCCACCGACGAGGACGAACAGTTCTATGGGAGCCTGGGCCTTGAGCTGCCGGCCCTGGGCAGCGAACTGGTCACCCGGGCCCACCACGACGGATTCGGCTACTCGGTGTTGGTGCGCCCCATCAACGCCCCGGACGGCCAGCCCCTGGCCCACCTGGTGAGTGTCAACGACTTCACCGAAAGCTTCTCTCAGCAATCGCGCATCAATCTCATGGCCATCGTCATCACCGTGGTGGTGATCCTGGTCCTGGGTCTGCTCATCTACTGGTACACCCACCGGGCCTTCGCCCCCCTGCTGGCCGCCGTGGACACCCTGGACGCCATCGCACAGGGCGATCTGACCCACGACCTGCCCGAAGTGAACCGGCGCGATGAGACCGGGCGCCTGATGACCGCCATGCGCACCATGCTCCTGCGCCTGCGGGACATGATCAACGAGGTCAATGCGGCCACCGGCCAGGTGGCGGCGGCGGCGGAACAGATGTCCGCCACCACCCAGGAGACCAGTGCCGGCATCCAGCGCCAGCGCAGTGAAATCGAACTGCTGGCCACCGCCATGACCGAGATGAGCCAGACCACCCAGGATGTGGCCCGCAACGCCAACGAGGCCGCCGACTCAGCCAACTCAGCCAAGGACGAATCATCCAGCGGCGAGAAGGTCGTGCGCCAGACCATCGGTGCCATCGAGGACCTGGCCAGTTCCGTGGAGGAGACCGCCCAGGTCATTCACCGCCTGGAGAGCGACACCGACAACATCCGCGTGGTGCTGGACGTGATCCGCGGCATCGCCGAACAGACCAACCTGCTGGCCCTCAATGCCGCCATCGAGGCGGCCCGGGCCGGCGAACAGGGCCGCGGCTTCGCCGTAGTGGCCGACGAGGTGCGCACCCTGGCCACCCGCACCCAGGATTCCACCCAGGAGATCCAGCGCATCATCGAACAGCTCCAGGGGGGTGCCGGGGAGGCGGTCAAGGCCATGGAAGGTGGACGCAGCAAGGCCCAGAAGACGGTGGAAGAGGCCGCCCTGGCCGGAGAATCACTCACGCGGATCCGTGCCGCCGTGGACACCATCACCGACATGAACCACCAGATCGCCAGCGCCGCAGAGGAACAAAGCGCCGTGGCCGACAACATGAACCAGAGCGTGGTTACCATCAACCACGTGGCCGAGGAGACCAGCGCAGGCGCCCTGCAGACCGCCAACGCCTCCGAAGAACTGGCCCAGCTGGCCCTCAGGTTGCAGCAGCTCGCCGGACATTTCCGCACCTGATGTCCTGTTGAAAAATACCTGCTGGGGACCATACTCCGGGTAGACACACCGAATCCGGGGAGGTCCCCATGTTCGTCAAAGACCGCAATAACGGCCATCTGGTAGAAGTGATCGACAGCGCGTCCCTGATGGACCCCGCCCAGGCCCGCTTCAAGGGCCGCTACAACTGGGGCGAAGAACTCCCGGAACCCGAGGCCTTCGCCAAGGCCGACATGATCTTCCCCTCCGGCGAATCTCTGCCCCGCTGCTGGCTGGACGTCCACTACCGCGACAACGAACTGCGCCGCTGACACAACCCCGCGAGTCGTGTGCTTGAAACCACGGCCTGCGGCGGCGAAGATGGCTGTGCGACTTCTGCCGTGCAGGCACAGAGGAAAAGCAATCGGACAGGATGAACAGGGGTTTTTCGGATGTACAGGATTCAATCCTTGAAAGAACGGAATCTTTTCTTCTCATCCTGTTAATCCAAAAAAATCCTGTTCATCCTGTCGATTGCTATCAGTTCTCTGCGGACAATTAAGGAATCCAGCCAAGCATGAACATCCAGACCGACATCGAGCGCAAGCTGCGCGAGGCCTTCGACCCCGTTCACCTGGAAGTGGAGAACGAGAGTGCCAATCACAACGTGCCGCCCGGCTCGGAATCCCACTTCAAGGTCACCATCGCCAGCCAGGCCTTCGAGGGCGAACGGCTGGTGGGGCGCCACCGCAAGGTGAACACCGTGCTGGCCGAAGAGCTGGCCGGACGCATCCACGCCCTGGCCCTGCACACCCTCACGCCGGATGAATGGTTCGCGCGCGCCGGCAAGGTCCCCGACTCGCCCCCCTGCCTGGGCGGATCCAAGGGCGGCTGAACCCCATGGGAGACGTGGTCCGCTTCAAGCGACCCAAGGCCTCGGACAAGCACAAGGGCAAGACCCTGTGCCGCTCCAACTTTCACAAATGGGAAGTGCTCACGGAAAACCGATTCGACGTCAAACAGGGACGCCTGGTGACCATCGAGCGTTGCGCCCGCTGCGGCGAGACGCGTAGCCGGCGCACCTGACCTGAATACATTAACCACGAAGCTCACGAAGGCCACGAAGGTATTTTTCAACAAGAAGCTTCGTGCTCTTCGTGAGCTTCGTGGTTAACAGGCTTTAAACGTTATTCACCCGGCACGTCGCATTTGCCGAAGAAGTCAAAGTGATCCATTCCCTCGCTGATGCCGCCCGCATGGCCGCTTTCGGCGAAGTAGATACGCTGGAAACCCTTCAGACGCCGCAGTTCCGGATGGTGGTTGCCCACCACCACGCCCAGCGTGCTGCCGCGCAGCATGTCCTCGTCGTTGCCTGAGTCCCCCGCCACCAGGATGCGCTGCAGCTCGATGCCCCACTTGTCGGCGAAGTAGCGCACGGCGAAGCCCTTGGAGGCACGGGAAGGCAGCAGGTCCAGGAAGCGATCGTGGGAGTAGATGATGTTGGCATGCAGGTCCTGCTGATGCAGCAGGCGTTCAATCTCCTGCATGGAGGGCGCCTTCTCCGGGTCCACGAAGAAACTGAGCTTGTGGCGCCGCTGATCCACCTTGGGCTGCAGCTCGACGCCCGGAAGATCCAGCAACTGCTCCCTGAGCCCGTCCGGGTCCCAGCGATGGTCGATGTGCTGTTCCCAGCCCCGATCCTGGGTGATCTCGGGACCATAATGAATCTCCGAACCCACCGAGGTAATGAGCAGGTCGGGTGTTGGCACGCCCCATTCCTTGAGCACCTGCAAGGCGGAATCCAGACGCCGGCCGGTGGCGATGCCGAAGGCGACCCCCTGACCTTCGTCCTTGATGCGCTGCACCAGGGCACGCAGGCTGTTGCGATCACCCAGCAGGGTGTTGTCGATATCCGAGATGATGGCCCGGTCCGCCTTGGCCAGCTTGCCTGACAGGCGCTGCTGACCACGCCGGATGCGGCTTGCCTCCCGACGCAGGGACTTCACCTGTTTGACGTACTTCTGCGCATGCCCCTCCCAGGCGTAGTGCTTGCGCACGCCCTTGAGGCCACTGTCGGAGAGTTTCTTCCATTTCTCCCGGTCGTTGACGATGGCCCAGATGGCCTCGCCCATGGCCCTGGCGTCCAGGGGGTCCACGAGGGTGCCGTTATGGCAATGCCGAACGATGTCATGGGGACCGCCGTCCCGGGTGGCGACGATGGGGGCGCCACAGGCGGCGGCCTCGATCAGGGTCAGCCCAAAGGGTTCGGTGAGTGCCGGGTTGACGAATACGCCCCGGGTGCGTGCCACCAGGCGGTAGAAGTCCGGCACATCATCGGCGTTGTGGTGTTTGGGGTAGGCCACCTGTCCATAAAGATCGAACTCATCGATGCGCATGAGCACCTCGGTGAGCACCTCCCGGGAGCCCTTGTCCAGGTCGCGGATCACGTCGCGGTTGCCGGCGATGATCACCAGGTTGGCATGACTGCGCAGTTGCTCATGACCGGCGAAGGCCTCTACCAGGGTGGGGATGTTCTTGCGCTCATCCGGGCGGGACAGGGCCAGCACCATGGGCAGGTCGGGCTTTTTCAGAAACCGGGCCAGTTCCTGCCAGACGGCCGGCCGGCGTTCCCGGGGTCTGGGCGGGGAGAAGCGTCCCAGGTCGGTACCCGGCGGCACCACCACCATGCGTTCGGGCCGGTAGTGGTCGTAGAGGGCGTATTGCTCCTCCACTTCCTGCTGGGTGCTGGCCACCACCATGTAGGCGTTGCCCAAGGTCTCTTCCTCGGCCTCGATGCGCCGGGACATGGCGTAGCGGGACTCGATGTCTTCATCCTTGAGGCCCTTCTCCAGCAGACGTTCCCGCTTGACCCGCCCCAGGGAATGGCCAGTGTGTACCAGGGGGACACCCAGGAGGTTGGCCAGCCGTGTGCCCACATGGCCCGCATCGGCGTAGTGGCTGTGGATCACGTCCGGCATCAGGCCCACCTGGCGCACGTGACCCAGGGCGTTATCGGCAAAGCAGTCCAGATAGGGCCAGAGGGTTTCCTTGCGCAGGTAACGGCGCGGTCCGCAGGGCAGACGGATGATCCAGGCGTTGTCCCCCAGGGATTCCTCGGGCCTGGCGTAATCATCGGAGACCTTGCTGTCGATCACCTGGCGGGTAAGCAGATCCACCCGGCCCACCTCGGGATGGGCCGCCAGGGCCCGGGCCAGCTCAACCACGTACTTGGTCTGCCCGCCGGTATCCGCATCGCGGCCCAGCTCCAGTTGCTCGCCGCGAATCAGTCCATGCACGCTGATCAGGACGATGTACAGGCCCTCACCCCGACGTGCCTTGCTCTGGGTCTTTTTCATGCCGTTTCTTCCCTATCCTCCAGTCGCAACAGGTCCAGACGACCGGGATCCTCGATGAACTTCTGTGCCAGGATCAGTGCCGCCGCGGACCAGGTCTGATTGTAATTGGCACGTCGGCCGATAAGCCGGCCGTTGCGCCCGTCGTAGTATTCAGGCCATCCATCCCGGGCCAGGCGATGCATGGCCACCTGCTGAACCCGCTCGGCCATGTCTGTGCGCCCGGTGCGCAGCGCCGCTGCCACCAGCGCCCACAGAAGGGCCGGCCAGTTCCCCCCGTTGTGGTAGGACCAGGGGATGTTCTTGGGATCGGAGCCGGTGAGCAGACGCCACTCCTCCCCCTCCATGGCGGGATAGCAGATCTTCACCGGCATCATGCCCACCAGGTCATCCCAGCGTTTCTGGAACACGTCCACGATGTGACCGGACTGGCGTTCGTCGGCCAGGCCGAACAGCACCGCGAGCAGGTTGCCGAAAGAGAAGAAGCGAAAGTCCATGCGCCCCGGCCCCAGGTTGCCCACCAGGTAGCCGGCCTCCTCCGGGAGCCAGTCGGTGACCCAGTCGGGAATGCTCTCGGGGTAGATGTTGAGGGTGTTCTCGATGTCGTGGCCAAACAGCTCCGTACGCGCCCGGTGGATGTGGTTGAGCTTGGCCAGGTCCAGCCAGTAATAGTTGCGCACGTACTCGGTCAGTTGCGCGAGCCGCTTGACCGACTGCCTGATCACCTGCTGATTGTCCGCATCCGCGGGGTCGAGCATGGCAATCCCCGCCTGCAGGGAGCCGAAGAACAGGGCCTGGATCTCCAGGGGGTGACCGAACACACCCATGCGCCGGTCGATCATGAAGGAGCCGTCGGGCACCAACAGGGTGGGAAACACCTCGAAGCGGTCCTGGAGGCAGATATTGAGGATCATGCGGATGCCCCGCTGACACTCGGGCGTGCGCGCGTAGGCGCTGTCGCCGGTGGCGCGCACGTAGGCACGCAGCAGGATCAGCCACCACATCATGGAATCCACCGGCGCCACCCGGCCGATGGCCCGGTCGCCGAAATCCGCGTGCAGTTCCTCGCTGCCGTCTTCCCGACCCAGGACCCGGAAACTGGCGGGCATCACCTTGGGCAGGGATCGGTGACCCTCCATCTCCTCCTGCTGATCCCGAAGGCGCAGCACGATCCCGAGGAAATTGCGCACGATCTCGGGGCGACCATCCAGCAGGAACACCAGGGCGGAGGGCACGAAGTCGCGAATGAAGCAGTCGGAGTAGTTGTCAGCCGGCGCATGGGCGTCGAGGCTGGCGATGGTACCCACCGCCCGGCCGTGATAATGCACGAGAGAGGCCTCGAGCAGCCGGTAGGCGGAAGCAATGGGGTCGGTCACACCGGTTTCCCTGGAGATAGACGAATGGCTACGGAAGTTCTGCCCCATGGTAACGGATCGGGGCGGGGGAGACACCTTGGAAGGATGAAGGTTGAAGGTTGAAGGATGAATCAGGAAAACCTCCATTCATTCTTCAACCTTCAACCTTCATCCTTCCGGCCACGCCGGCACCGGTGGCGGTGTTGCGGGTCTGGCAAAAAGGTAACCCTGCACGAAGTGCACACCGGTCTCCTTCAGCCACTGCCATTCCTCTACCAGCTCAACGCCCTCGGCGATGGTCTGAATACCCAGGTCCTGGGCCATTTCCACCAGCTTGCCCAACACCTTCTGCTTGAAGCTGTCCTCATGGATACCCGAGACCAGTTCCCGGTCGAATTTCACGAAATCTGGTTTGAGCTTGGCCAGCAGGTTCAGCGAGGCGTAACCGGCGCCCAGGTCGTCCAGGGCCACCCGGAAGCCGCAATCCCGGTAGTAATTGATGATGCGCAGCAGATGGGGCACATCGCCCACGTGCTCACTCTCCACCACCTCGAACACGAACTGGTTGGGATCGGCCCCCACCTTCTCTGCCTCCTTGACCGTGGTCTGCAGACAGAAGGAGGGTTCGTAGATGGTGGTGGGATTGAAGTTGATGAATACCGCCGTGGTCAGGCCGTGCCCCATGGCCTGGCGAATCGCATTGATACGGGCCGCCCGGTCCAGGTGAAAGGTCAGCTCCGAGGCCCGGGCCTGGGCGAACAGGCGGTCCGGGTAGACCACCTCGCCATCCTTCATGCTGCCCCGGATGAGGGCCTCGTAGGCGAAGGGTTCCCCGGGATTATTGATGGGCACGATGGGCTGGAAGTGGAAGCTGAGTCGTTCCTCGTCGATCATGTCCATGAGCCAGTCGCTGCTCAGGCGGGAGAGCAGCGTGGACAGGGGCTGGGTCTCCATGAGCTGGGCGATGCCGAAGGCCTCGCCCCGGGGCAGGAACACCGCCCGACACCCCTCCACCTCGGCCTCGTTCATCAGCTGCGTGAGCAACTCGCCCAGGGCGCGGATGCCCTCCTCGCTGACCGGCACACCCAGCACACCTGGCGCAGGGGCTTCCACCAGCAGGCCCTTTTCGTCCAGGCGCTTTTGCAGGGTCTGGTAGGTGTGGGTCAGGAAGGGGGCCAGGAACAGCGTGCCCGGACCATTTTCCGGACGGCGGATGGTTTGACAGTCTTTACAGGCCATGGAATGACGCCTTGATGTAGGATGATGGGGCGCGGGACCGGCCGCGCCTGTGACCAGCATACCCAAGACCCCAGCCCCGGTTAAGAGGAGGTCTCATTCCATGAGCAACAATCAGGACAGGCCAGGGCAGATTACCGACGAAAGCCTGCGCGAGCGGCTGAGTCCCGAGGCCTATGCGGTGACCCGGCGCGCCGGCACCGAGCCGCCCTTCAGCGGCCGCTACTATGACCACCACGAGACCGGCATCTATCACTGCATCTGCTGTGATGCGCCGCTGTTCAGTTCCGAACATAAATTTGACTCCGGCAGCGGCTGGCCCAGCTACTGGCAGCCGGTCTCCGGCGATGCCCTGAGCGTAGTGCGCGACACCAGCCACGGCATGATCCGCGAGGAGGTGCGCTGCGCCCGGTGCGATGCCCACCTGGGCCACGTATTCCCGGACGGACCACCTCCCACCGGTCTGCGCTACTGCATCAACTCCCTGTCGCTGGACTTCAAGGCCGCCCACAAATAAGGCCGGACGGCTTACAGGCCGGACTAGGTCCGTGCCTCGCCGTGCAAGGCCTCCAGTTCTTCGATGCGCTTGCGGGTATCGCCCGGCGAGCCGCTGTGCCGCGCCAGTGTCTGGTAGGCCACAGGCACTACGAACAGGGTGAAGAAGGTGGCAAACAGCACGCCGGAGAACACCACGGTGCCGATCACGAAACGGCTCTCGGCGCCGGGGCCGCTGCCCAGGATCAATGGCAGGGTGCCCATCACCGTGGTCACGGCGGTCATCAGCACCGGGCGCAGACGCAGACGGGCCGCATCCATGAGTGCGTCATGGAATTCAATACCCTGGTCACGCAACTGGTTGGCGAACTCCACGATCAGGATGCCGTTCTTGGCCGCCAGGCCGATGAGCATGACAATGCCGATCTGACTGTAGATGTTGAGTGTCTGCCCCGTGACCCACAGCCCGAACAGGGCGCCGGCGATGGCCAGCGGCACCGTGAGCATGATCACCAGGGGATGCACGAAACTCTCGAACTGGGCGGCCAGCACCAGGAACACCACCAACAGGGCCAGGGCGAAGACGAAGATCACCGCACCACCGGCCTTGCGAAACTCCAGGGAATCCCCCTTGTAGTCGATACGCGCGGTCTCCGGCAGCAATTCCGCGGCAATGCCGTCCAGGTACTCCAGTGCCTCGCCGAGGGTATAGTCATCGGCGAGCCCTGCGGTAATGGTCACCGAGCGCATGCGGTTGTAGCGATTGAGGCTGGCGGCGTCGGCCTGCTCCACGAAACTCACCAGGTTGGACAAGGGAATCAACTCGTCGCTGCGCTGGGAGCGCACATAGATATTGCTGATGTCATTGGGCGTGCGCCGCTGCTCGGGCTCACCCTCCAGGATCACGTCGTATTCCTCGCCCCGGTCGATGTAGGTGGTTACCCGGCGCGAGCCCAGCATGGTCTCCAGGGTGCGGCCGATGCTTTCCACCGACACGCCCAGATCCGCGGCCCGGTCCTTGTCGATGGTCACCAGCAACTGCGGCTTGGTCTCCTTGAAATCGGAATCCAGGCCCCGCAGACCCGGGTTACTGGAGGCCCGATCAATGATGATGTCCCGCCACTGGGCCAGCTCCTCGTAGCTGGGCCCACCCAGCACGAACTGCACCGGCTGGCCCGCACGTCGCCCGCCCAGACCCTGACGCATCACGGTCACCGCACGCACGCCGGGGATCTGGTTCAGCTCCGGCTGCAGGGCGCTCATGATCTCGCTGGCCGATCGGGACCGCTCGTCCCAGTGCTGCAGCACCACGATGCCGATGCCGTCATTGACCACCTCGGAGTTGCCGAAGCTGCGCGGCGTGCGCGCCAGCACCCGGATGGCCTCACCACTTTCCAGCAGTGGCAGCAGGCGCTTTTCCACCTCACGCATGTGCCCCGTCATCGCCGGATAACTGGTGCCTTCCGGCGCAGAGGCAAACACGAAGAACGCCCCCCGGTCCTCCCGGGGGGCGTATTCGTTGGGGATCACCTGGATCAGGATGGCGATGACCGCGAACAGGGCAATCAGCACCACACCGGTCACCACCGGCACCTTCAGGGAGAGGGACAGGATTCGGGCGTAGAAATTACCCAGCCGCTCGAAGGCCACGTGCATGACATGGCTCAGGCCCGTCTTCTGGTTGTCGGCACGAATCAGGCGGGCACACATCACCGGCGAGAGCGTCAGCGCCACCAGGCTTGAGAAGGCCACGGCCGCCGCCATGGCCAGGGCGAATTCCGTGAACAGCCGCCCGATGTTGCCCTGCAGAAAGGCCAGGGGCACGAACACGGCGATGAGCACCAGGGTGGTCGCCACCACCGCAAAGCCCACCTGGCGCGCGCCCCGGTAGGCCGCCAGCAGGGGCGGCTCACCCAGCTCGATACGCCGGTGAATGTTCTCCAGCACCACGATGGCATCGTCCACCACCAGACCGATGGCCAGCACCAGGGCCAGCAGGGTGAGCAGGTTGACCGTAAAGCCCAGGGCATACAGCGCCGTGAAGGCAGCGATCAGGGACACCGGCACGGTGACCGCCGGGATCAGCATGGCGCGCAGATTACCCAGGAACAGGTAGATCACCAGGATCACCACCGCCATGGCAATGAACAGGGTGGTATACACCTCCTTGATGGCGCCCTCGATGAACACCGAACTGTCGTAGCTCATGTTGAGCGTGACACCCTCGGGCAGGCTGGGACGAATGCGCTCTGCCTCGATCTTGACCGCCTGGGCCACCTCCAGGGTATTGGCAGTGGACTGCTGGATGATGCCCAGTCCCACCATGGATTCGCCGTTGCCCCGCAGCTCCGTGCGTTCATCGGCGGGCCCGATCTCCACCCGCGCCACCTCCCCCAGACGAATCAGATGTCCGTCATCGCCCCGGCGCACCACCAGGCGCGCGAAATCCTCGGGCGTTGAATAGGCACGGGCCACACGCACGTTGAATTCCCGTGTCACGGACTCCACCCGACCGGCAGGCAGCTCCACGTTCTCCCGACGCAGGGCCGCCTCCACGTCCTCCACGGTCAGGGACCGTGCGGCCAGTGCCTCCCGGTCCAGCCAGATGCGCATGGAATAGGTCAGCGAGCCGCCCACCCGTACCAGGGCCACACCATCCACCACCGACATGCGGTCCACCAGGTAGCGCTCGGCGTAATCGGTGAGCTCCATGCGGTTGAGCCGGGTGCTTGAGAGGTTCAGCCACAGGATCACGTCGGCGTTGGTGTCTGCCTTGAACACCATGGGCGGGTCCGCCTCGTCGGGCAACTGACGCACCACCCGGGAGACCGCCTCGCGCACATCGTTGGCTGCAGCATCGATATCCCGACTGACATCGAACTCCACGGTGATACGCGAGCGCCCGTCGGTACTGTCGGACTGGATCCACTGGATGCCCTCGATGCCGCTGACCCGGTCCTCCACCAGCTGGGTGATCTTGGTCTCCACAATGGCGGCATTGGCACCGGGATAGTCCGTGAGGATGGTCACCACCGGCGGGTTGATGTCCGGATATTCCCTCAGCGGCAGGCGATCATAAGAGATGATGCCGAAGGCGATCAGCAGCAGGCTGATCACCACGGCGAATATCGGCCGCCGGTTGGCCACATCCGAGATGATCATTGGGCGCTGACCTCGGCCTCGACCCGTATCCCGGGACGCACGCGGTTGGTGCCTTGCACCACGACCCGGATGCCTTGCTCAAGGCCTTCCAGCACTTCGACCCGGCCCGGTGCCCGCCGACCGGTCACGATGCGCAGGCGCTCGACACGCTCGTCATCATTGACCACGAACACGTACTGCTCGTCCCGCATGGGCACCAGGGCCGCCTCGGGGATGGACAGGGATTCGGTCTCCTGCTTGAGCAGGCGCACCGTGAGCAGCATGCCGGGGAACAGGACACTGTCGGGATTGGGGATCTCTGCCCGCACAATGCCGGCCCGGGTGCCCGGATCCACACGGGAATCCACCGAGGTCACCCGACCCCGGAATTCGCGACCAGGATAGGCGGCACTGCGGGCGGTGATGTTCTGCCCCACCTCGATCCCGGGCAGGAATGTCTCGGGCACGGTGAAGTCCAGCTTAATGACACTGACATCGTCCAGGGTGGTGATCAGGGTGCCAGGATTCACCAGGGCGCCGACGCTGACCCGCCGCAGCCCCAGCACCCCACCGAAGGGGGCATGGACACTGCGGTCATCCAGCCGGGCACGGGCCGCTTCCAGGCGCGCCTGGGCCTCGCTCAAGCGGGACTCCTGCTCGTCCAGGCGCTGGCGGGGCAAGGCCCTGTCGGCCACCAGGCCCCGGATGCGATCCACCTCCCGGCGCTGCTCGGCAAGCCGGACCTCTGCCTCCTGCAGATCGGCCCGCTGCTCGGCGGTGTCCAACTGCGCCAGCAGATCCCCGCGGCGCACCCGCTGACCGTCACTGAAATTGAGCGCCTCCACGCGACCCGTGACCTTGGCGGCCAGGTCCACGGATTCGTTGGAGCGGGCCGTGCCCAGGGATTCCAGGGTGGTGACATAGGTGGCCAGGCCCACTTCGGCGACCACCACCGGGATGGGGGCGCCACCGCCACCCCCCGCGGATGCCTGGGGCGCGCTGGCCTGTTGCTGGAAGTGATAGACCGCGCCCACCGCGATGATCGCGGCGAGCACCAGCACCAGGGGCGCCACAAGCTTTTTCACGTCTTTACGTCCTCGACAAAAACACGGTTTCGAATCCGGCCTCTGGCCCGGCGATCTCACCGGGTCGCGGTACCAGACGCATAATTCACGTTCGCAGGCTCAGTTCAGGCCTTCGCGATCGTGGGGGGCGCGGAAATCCAGTTCCGGGCCCCGGGGCACGATACCGCTCGGATTGAGCTGGGCGTGACTACCGTAATAATGGGTCTTGATCTGTTCAAGATGCACCGTCTGCGCAATCCCTTCCATCTGGTAGAGCTCACGGGTGTAGGCCCACAGCTTGGGATAATCCATGAGACGGCGCTGGTTGCACTTGAAGTGGCTGTAGTAGACCGCATCGAAGCGCACCAGGGTAGTAAACAGGCGCCAGTCGGCCTCCGTCAATTGCCCCCCCACCAGATAACGCTGCCGTGACAGCCTGTCTTCCAGCCAGTCGAGGGTCTCGAACAGGTCCTCATAGGCCCGCTCGTAGGCCGCCTGGGTGGTGGCGAAGCCGCATCGATAGACACCGTTGTTGAGGCGCTCGTAGATGCGCTCGTTAACCTCATCGATCTGCCCACGCAGGGCTTCGGGGTAGTAATCCTGGTGGCGCTGCGTATGGGCCTCGAAGGCGCTGTTGAACATGCGAATGATCTCGGCCGACTCGTTGTTGACGATGGTGTCGCGCTGCTTGTCCCACAGCACGGGCACCGTAACGATGCCGGTGTACTGCGGATCTGCACGGCTGTAGAGCTCGTGCATGTACCGCACACCATGCAGGTGGTCGGGGGTGGAACCGGGGTGGGGTTCGAAGGTCCAGCCGGGCTCGTGCATGAAGGGGTTGACCACCGAGACACTGATCAGATCCTCCAGCCCTTTGAGCTGACGAAAGATCAGGGTGCGATGGGCCCAGGGACAGGCCCAGGAGACGTACAGGTGGTAGCGGCCCGGCTCGGCGGCAAAACCGCCCTCGCCGCTGGGACCCGGGGATCCGTCAGGGGTGACCCAGTGGCGAAACTGGGAATCCTGGCGTACGAATTCACCGGCCTCGGTCTCCGCCTCAAGCCAGTCTTCGTCACGTAATTTCCCGTTGATCATGAGACTCATGGATGTGCTCCGTTGGATGCATCCGCGGGCCAAAAGGAATGGAACCGCCCGGTGGCGCATCGTTGTTAGGACAGGCGGACGGCGGCGGGAGTTCATCCCGGGCCGCCCGCAGGTGAATGGCAGGCCTTCTGGACCCTGGCGGGCCCGGCTCAGCCGCCGCGACGGGCGTCGATGCTCCAGGCGCCGGCACCGTGGGCAAAGACGTAGAGCAGGCCGCCGGTGATGGCCAGGTTCTTCATGAACAGGATCTGCTGCATGCCGTCGGAGAAGTCCAGGTGAAAGATCAGCGCCGCCAGGAGGGTGAAGCCGGCCAGCAACAGGCCCGCCCAACGTGCCCACAGGCCGATGATCAGGGCCAGGCCACCCCCCACCTCCAGCAGGATGACCAGGGGCAGGAGCATGCCCGGCACGCCCATGGCCTGCATGTAGCCCTGGGTGCCGTCGAAACCACCGATCTTGTCCAGACCGGCCAGCAGAAACATCACGCCCAGCAGCACGCGGCCGGCCAGGGTGGAAACGGGTTGCAATGCATTCATGTGCTTTTCCTCTGGGTTGTTGGTGTCGTTGAGGACCCATTATCTACAGTTAAATTAGATATAAAAGCGCAAAATATTGACTTATTTGATCTATATTTTAGATACATTAGGACGGAAACCCCATGAAGGCACCCCGCGTCACCCTCGAACAATGGCGTGTACTCCAGGCCGTGGTGGACCAGGGCGGCTTTTCCCAGGCCGCTCGCCACCTGCACCGCAGCCAGTCTTCGGTGAGTTACGCCGTGGCTCGCCTGCAGGAGCAGGTGGGCATCCCCCTGCTGCGCATCGAGGGGCGCAAGGCCGTGCTCACCGAGGCAGGCGAGGTGTTGCTGCGCCGCTCCCGCGCCCTGCTCAGGGATGCCGGCAGCCTGGAAGGCCTGGCCCATACCCTCAGCGAGGGCTGGGAGGCGGAGGTTCGCCTGGTGGTGGATGCCGCCTTCCCCTCGGATCTGCTCATGGCTGCCCTGGTCGAGTTCATGCCCCTGAGCCGGGGCACCCGGGTACAACTCCAGGAGGTGGTGCTGTCCGGGGCCGAGGAGTCCCTGCTGTCCGGGGAGGCGGACCTGGTCATCGGCACCCACGTGCCCGCCAGCCATCTGGGTGACCCGCTCATGGAGGTGCAGTTCCTGGCCGTGGCCCATCCGCACCACCCCCTGCACCGCCTCGAACGCCCCCTCACGGGCCACGACCTGAAGGATCACATGCAGGTGGTGGTGCGGGATTCGGGCACCCTGCATCGCACCGACTTCGGCTGGCTGGACGCCGAGCACCGCTGGACCGTCACCAGCCTGGACACCGCCGCCGCCGCCGTCGGCGCCGGGCTGGGCTTCGGCTGGCTGCCCCTGCACCGCATCCGGGAGGCCCTGGACCAGGGCAGACTCAAGGCCCTGCCCCTGACCGCCGGCCTGCAACAAAGCGCCAGTCTCTACCTGATCTTCCAGGATCCGGACAACGCCGGCCCCGCCACCCGGGCCCTGGCCCGGGTCCTGCACCAGGCCTGTCATGCCACCGACACATCGAACACCCCCCCGCCACAAGCGTCGGGTTTACCGATAAACGGGTATGCAAGTGCCGAGGATCCGGGGAATAATGGGCCACGCTAAGAACAAGAAACGGCTGTCACCCTGCGGGTAGACATCCAGGATGACCAGACCACCGGGGGGGGAGGAGACCGTGACACAGATCGGCGAACACAGCGATTACCCGACCGCCAGACGGTGGTCAGGGCACGGCCGATCGGACGCACCGTCTCCCCGGCGCAGCAGCAAAGGACGCCCAGACAGCCCATGCCAGTGACCGGCTCCGACAAAACCATGGTGGCGCCCCCTCCCGACAACACACGGGATACGGTCGCCCTGTCCGGACTGTCCGCACAACAACGTCAACGCCGGCCGCTGCGCCTGCGCGGGCGTGACCTGCACCGCCTGCTGGTGGCTGCATTTCTGATCATCATCCTGGCCCTCTCCTACGCCCAATGGCCCCGCAGCCTGGATCACCTGGCCTACGACCTGGCCACCCGCATGGTGCCTGGGGAAGCGGACCTCTCCTCCGTGGCCTTCGTGGACATGGGCCCGGCGCAAAGCACCGCGGACCATGACACCCTGAACCGCGCCCTGGCCGCCCTGCAATCCCAGGGAGTCCAGGCCATCGGCGTCTATCTGCCCCTGAACCAGCCCCAGTCCCCATCGGATCTGCAGCGCCTCATGCAGGCCGCAGAACAGGGCGAACGCGGCGCGCCGGACCCCCGCTGGCTGGTCCAGCTGGACCGGGACGGGCGTCTGGCCACCACCCTGCGCCGCCATGGCAACGTGGTGCTGGCAGCGCCGCCAGCCACGCTGCCCGCCGCCACCCCTGGCTCCACACTCAGCCCCGTGGCCGAGGGCTTCAGCGGATGGCAGGCCCACCCCTGGCTCGCCCCCCTGATGTATGCACCGGGGACAAATTTCAGCGCCCTGCCCCTGGCCGAACCCATTGCCCCCCTGGCCAGCGCCGCCCGGGCCGTGGGGGCCGCCCTGCCCGTGACCCCCGGTCGAGGCGTGCCCCTGGCGGTGGCCCATGAGGACGGTTACCGGTCCGGGTTCCTGCTGCCCCTCCTGGCCCAGGGGGGGATGCCAGAACTGGAGCCCGGTCGAGGCCTGCGCCTGGGCGCTCAACTGATCCCCCTGGGACCGGGGCTTGCCGCCCACCCCCTGCCGCCGAGCCGGGATCTGCGTCGCGGCGGCGTGGAGACCGTCAGCCTGGACATGGTGCTGGGCCGGGGCGCCTCCGTCACCGAGCGCCTGGCAGGACGCACCGTGATCCTCGGTCCCGGCGCAGCCAGGGGCCATACCGGGCAACCCGCCGACACCGTGCCCGAGGCCCTGTGGCAGACCTATGTCCTGGGCAGCCTCCTGGACGGGGCCTGGGTGCGGGTACCTGCCTGGACCCATGGCCTGGAACGGCTGCTGTTGCTGCTGGTCTGTCTGTACCTGCTGGTCATGCCGGCCCGGCTCATGGGCCGATCCAGCGGGCTGCTCATAGGCCTGTTGCTGGGCGTGGTGGTCTTCAACGCCGGCCTGCTCCTGCTGCTGGTACAGCAACTGTGGCTGCCGGTGACCCTGCCGATCGTGGCCCTGCTGCTGGGCCATGGCCTGATCTGGGGCGGCCTGCGCTATGCCGACGCCAACGAGCGGGACCGTCTGGATGCCTCCAGGGCCCATCGCAAGCTCGGTGCCATGCTGCGCGCCCAGGGCGATCTCGAGTCGGCCTTTGAGCACCTGGTCCAGGCCCGGGTGGTGGATGACGGGCTGCGCGAGGAGCTCTACCAGCTGGGCCATGACCTGGTGCGCCGCCGCCAGTACGCCCGGGCCCGGGAGGTCTACGGGCACCTGGAGTGGCTGTCACCCCACTACCGTGACGTGCCGGTGCGCATCGAGCGACTCAAGGGTCTGGCGGGCCAGGGCCGTGCCCGACTGGGCACCGAGCATTCCACCGCGGACAGCAATCTGATCGTCGACGGCGACACCCTGGAAAAACCCACCCTGGGCCGATACCAGGTCGAGTGCCAGCTGGGGCGGGGCTCCATGGGGGTGGTCTACCTGGGCGTGGATCCCAAGATCGGGCGCAAGGTGGCCATCAAGACCCTGGCCCTGAACCAGGAGTTCGAGTCCGAGATGCTCGAGCAGGTCAAATGGCGCTTCTTCCGGGAAGCGGAGGCCTCCGGGCGCCTCAATCATCGCAACATCGTGACCATCTACGACGTGGGCGAGGAACATGACCTTGCCTTCATCGCCATGGACTACCTTGAGGGCAGCTCCCTGGAATCCTACGTGCACCGGGATGCCCTGCTGCCCGTGGCCGAGGTACTGGAGATCTGCGCCCAGGTGGCCGAGGGCCTGGCCTACGCCCACGACCAGCATGTGATCCACCGGGACGTGAAGCCGGCCAACGTGATCTATGACCGAAGCCGCCACTCGGTGAAGATCACCGACTTCGGCATCGCCTGTCTCACCGACAACAACCGCACCCGCACCGGCACCATTCTGGGCACACCGGCCTTCATGTCCCCGGAGCAGGTCTCCGGGCAGCCGGTGGACGGACGCTCCGACCTGTTCGCCCTGGGCGTGACCCTGTATCAACTGCTGACCGGGCAGCTGCCCTTCACCGCCGACACCATGGCCGGGCTGGTCTACCAGATCACCCAGACCCGGCACCAGTCCATCTCCGAACTGCGCCCGGAGTTGGGTCCCCTGGTGGCCCTGATCGTCAACCGCGCCCTGGAGAAGGATCCCGCGCGTCGCTACCAGAGCGGCACCGAACTGGCCAAGGGCCTGCGCGACTGTGCCGTGGCCATGAAGCGGGGCCCCAAACCCGGCCAGTTCACCGGCCACCAGGCCGCCACCCCCTGAGCCCAGCCCGGATATTTCACCAAGGATCGTGAATGATTGTGGTCTCTGGGCCTGTCTCGCGCCGTCGTCTTCCCGCAGAAGCTTAGCCATAGGGCCGTGCCCGCCGTCAGCAGGCGGCCATGGGTCAGGCGGCCATGGGCCGCCCTATGAGCCAGCGAGACAGGCCCAGAGGCCGCACGCATCACGATGGCTCGGCGGCGTGGTGAAATATCTGGGCCAGCCCGATTCCTGCTTGAACACGGTTGCCGGGGGATCGACAATGTCCCCATGGAGACGAGGGATCAGCGCGAATCCACGCGCATGCTCAGGGTGCAGGTCGATGACCTGAAAAAGGGCATGTACGTCTGCCAGCTGGACCGTCCCTGGCTGGACAGCCCGTTCCTCCTGCAGGGCTTTCCAATCCGCACGGACCGAGAGCTGGAGGCCCTGCGCCAGCTCTGTGTGTACGTGTTCATTGACCCGGAACGGGGCCATGGCGCCCCGGCACGCACCACCCCCAAGCACACTCCTGCCACTGCACCGAGCCTCGAGGTTCGAGAAAATCCTGCCCTGCTTTCTGCGCCCCCCACGGAACCGACACGCTTTCGCCAGCAGCTGGACCGTGCCGCGCGAGTGCGGGACCGCAGCCACGACTACCTGCGCCGGACCATGGAGCAGGTCCAGCTGGGTCAGGGGGTGGATACCGACGAGGCCCGGGAGATGGTCTCGGACCTGGTGGAACAGGTGGTGGAGGCCCCCAGCGCCATGGTCTGGATGACCCAGTTACGCAAACGCGATGCCTACACCTCCATCCACAGCGTCAACGTCTGCATCCTGGCCCTGACCTTCGGCCGCTATATGGGACTGGATACGACCCAGCTCAACACCCTGGGCCTGGGGGCGCTGCTGCACGACATCGGCAAGCTGCGCGTGCCCCTGGAGGTGCTCAACAAGCCCGGGGCCCTGAACCCGGAAGAATTCGAACTCATGAAAACCCACCCCGTGCAGGGCCACCGACTGCTGCTGGAGGACCCCAACATCCCCCCGGCGGCCCTGGACGCGGTGCTGCACCATCATGAACGCAACGATGGCCGCGGCTACCCGGACCGCCTCGGCGAAGGCCAGATCCCCGTGATGACCCAGATGGTGTCCATCGTCGATATCTACGACGCCCTGTGCAGCCACCGGGCCTACCACGACGGCATCTCCGCCCAGGAGGCACTGAGCCGTCTGTACAACATGGCCGGCACGGGCCTGGACCGGGAACTGGTACAGGCCTTCATCCGCTGCGTGGGCATCTACCCCATCGGCGCCGTGGTGGAACTGACCACCGGCCAGGTGGCGGTGATCGTGGGTCTCAACGAGAACCAGAAACTGCGCCCCGTGGTGATGCTGCTGCTGGAGGCCGATCACCACACCCCCTGCGCCAGGCAGCTGATGAACCTGGGCAGCGATGTCTGGCGTCAGCACAAGGACGCCCCGGCGGTACGCCGGGTGCTCGACCCCGACGAACTGCACCTGGACATGGCCGGCTTGATCCGCGAGCAGATCAGCCGGGACAATGGCCGGCCCCACGCACCCGCCGATCTCGAGGAACTCAAGCTGTGACAGACCCGGTAGCCGAGAGCTACGACCAGATCCCCTACGAAAGCCACCCCATCACCGAGACCCACCCGGACCGTCTGGCGGCCATCGCCGGGCTGTTCGGCATCGCCGCCCCCGACCCGAGCCGCGCCCGGGTACTGGAACTGGGCTGCGCCGCCGGCGGCAACCTGATCCCCATGGCCTGGTATCTGCCCGAGGGCCAGTACCTGGGCGTGGAGCTATCCGGTGCCCAGGCGGCCCATGGCCAACGCATGGTGCAACACCTGGGGCTCGGCAACGTGGAGATCCGCCACGCCGACATCATGGACCTGCCCCTGGACGGCGAACCCTTCGACTACATCATCGTCCACGGAGTGTTCTCCTGGGTGCCGGATTTTGTGCAGACCCGCATCCTGGAGATCTGTGCCCGGCGCCTGTCACCAAGCGGGGTGGCCACCATCAGCTACAACACCCAGCCCGGCTGGGGCCTGCGGGGCATGGTCCGGGAGATGCTGCTGCACCACACCCGGGGCATCGAGGGGCCGGCCGCACGGCTCGCCGCCGCCCGGGAACTGCTGGACTTTCTCGCCACCCCCATGGATCACCCGCCACCGGGTCACGAGTGGCTGCAAAAGGAAGTCGCCTATTTGCAAAAGGCCCGGGACAGCTACCTCTATCACGAGTACCTGGAAGACTCGAACAGCCCCATGCTGTTTTCCGCTTTCATGGCCCGGGCAAAGTCCGCCGGGCTTCAGTATCTGGCCGACGCGCAACTGCACACCATGTTCCCCAGCACCCTGGGCGATGCGGTGGCCCAGCGCTTCGAGACCCTGGACGACCTGGAACGGGAAGAACAGTACCTGGACTTCCTGCGCCTGCGCCCCTTCCGCCAAAGCCTGCTGTGCAGGACCGATGTCAGCATCCAACGGGAGATCGATCTGGACTGGCTGGCAGGGCAACGGCTCTACAGCGCCCTGCAGGCCGACCGGGACGAACGGGGGCGCACCCTGTGGCGCAGCCCCGGCGGCACCGGCTTTCACGTACTGCACCCCCAGGCCCACCGCATGCTCGGCGCCCTTTCCGAGGCCTACCCCCGCGCACTGACCATGACAGAGGCCCTGGGCAAGGCACGGGCCGATGGCGAACTCCTGGGCGAGTTGTTCAACCTGTTCATCTCCGGCGCCGTGAACACCACGGGCCTGGGCAATCCGGACCTGCCCCGCGCCCGCCCGGCACGCCCCGGGATCTCGGCCCTGGGCCGGATGCAGGCGCAGATGGGCGAGGGCCACCTGGCCAGTTTTCGCCACGAAAGCCTCGGTCTGGACCCGGTATCCACGAAACTGGTCTCACTGCTGGATGGCACCAGGGACCTGGATACACTGACCCAGGCCCTGATTCAGGAGGCCGGGGAAGACGCCGCCCTGGCCCAGGCCATGGGGATCGACGCGCAGCCTGCGGACAAGCCCCGGCAGCGTCTGGTCAGGGCCAATGTGGAACGACTGCTGACCCTGCTTCATCGCCACGGCCTGCTCGAGCAGGCGGCCAGCTAACAGGGACTACATCTTCAGGCCTGGGCGAAATAACGTCGCAGGTATTCGGGGAAACTGCAGTCGTCGGCCGCTTCAATGGCCTGCTGCCGGGCCAGGGAGTCCCGCGCCTCGGCCTCAAGCTGCGCTTCCCGCTCCGGGCTCAGGCCCCGCCCCCGGAAATAGGCCTGATGCTGCACCGACAGGCGACGGGCAAAGCGATAGAAGCCCTCTTCGCGCTCGGACATCTCCGCCAGCATGCGTGCGGAGGGCGTCAGGGACGGATCGGCCACCTTCTCCTGCTGACGGGCCAGGGAGCTGCTGTAGGGCCGGGCGGGATCGTCTCCATCCAGGGCCGCGCACAGGGGTGCCATGGCCACCAGCACCTCATCGGCCCAGTCGCGCAACAGGATCTCGTCGCCGTTGCGCAGCAGCCTGAGAGACGGATCCCTGCCCCGGTGGGCCGCGGCGCTCTGGTTGCGATCGATCTGCAGACGTTCCACCTCACCGATCACCGGGCTGTCCATGAGCAGACAGGTGAACATAAAGGCCTCCAGGAAGCGCAGCTGGGTCTCGCACACCCCCAGGGGCTCGAAGGCATTCACGTCCAGGGAGCGCAGTTCCACGTAGCGCACGCCCCGCTTGCGCAGGGCCACCACGGGCTTCTCGTTGCCCTCGACGATGGGCTTGGGGCGTACCGAACTGTAGTACTCGTTTTCGATCTGCAGGATATTGGCGTTGAGCTGACGGTATTCCCCGTCCACCACCACGCCGAGCTTTTCATACTCCGGTGACGGTGTGCCGATGGCGCAGGCAAGGCTGTCGGTGTAGGCCTCCAGGCTGTCGTAGGAGGCCTTGATGCCGGTCTCCTCCTCCTTGCGGTTCTGGTAGCCGATATCCCCCATGCGCAGGCTGGTGGCATAGGGTTCGTAATAGGTGTTTTCGTTGAACTCCGGCATGTGCGTGGGCTTGCCCGCCAGGAAGGACTTGCACACCGCCGGTGAGGCGCCGAACAGGTAGGGCACCAGCCAGCCCAGACGCTGCAGGTTGCGGATCATGGCGAAATAGCTGGCGTCGGTGAACTCGCGCAGGCTGCCGCTGTGGCCTTCCAGTTTCTGGAACACCGGCCAGAAGGCCTCGGGGACGGAGAAATTGAAATGCACCCCGGCGATCACCTGCATCACCCGCCCGTAGCGATGGCCCAGGCCCAGTCGATAAACGGTCTTCATGCGCCCGGCATTGGAATCGCCGTAGCGGGCCACCGGGATCGCATCTTCCCCGGCCACCACGCAGGGCATGCTGGTGGCCCAGAGGAACTCCTCGCCCATGCGCGGGTAGGTGAAGGTCTGCAGGTCGCAGAGAAACTCCAGGGCCTGGCGGGGGTCGGCGAAAGGCGGCGTGATGAACTCCAGCAGCGCCTCGGAATAATCGGTGGTGATCCAGGGGTGTGCCAGGGCCGAGCCCAGGGCCGGCGGATGGGGCGTGCGGGCAATGCCGCCCTCCGGGTTCACCCTCAGGCTTTCCTTCTCCAGCCCCATCAGGGCGCCATGGAGTAGTGGCAGGTGACCTGCGTCCTGGAGACGCTGGAGACGGGCTTTGAGGGACTGGGTCAACGGGCGGGGCTCCGGGGAAAATCGGGTCAAGATACCCGTGATCTGCCACCGCCGACAAGTCAGACCACTGACATGGGTCCGGGCCGTCCTTGGGCCATCATAGACCGGGGGGCCATAATGGGCCGGGCACTATACCCTGCCCTGAAACCCGACACAGCCCATGCTCAATCGATTCAAGGTCTGGCGCGAGCGGCGCATTCTGGAAAACGAGCCCATCGACCCGGCCCTGTGGGATGCCGGCCTGCGGGCCCTGCCCATGCTCGCCCGCCTGTCAGACGAGGAGACCGCGCGCCTGCGCCGCCTGGCCACCCTGTTCCTGCATCAGAAACGATTCCTGGGCGTGCGGGGGCTGCAGCTTGACCCGGCCATGGCCCTGGACATCGCCCTGCAGGCCTGTCTGCCCATCCTCAACCTGGGCCTTGAGTGGTACGAGGACTGGGTGACCATCATCGTCTACCCCGATGATTTCCTGACGGAACACGAATATATCGACGAGGCCGGCGTGGTGCACCGGGAACAGGGACCTCGCAGCGGCGAGGCCTGGGAACGGGGTCCGGTGCTGCTCTCCTGGGCGGAGGTGGCCCACGGCGAGGCCCTGGTGGTGCACGAGTTCGCCCACACACTGGACATGCGCAACGGCCAGGCCAATGGCATGCCGCCCCTGCACCGGGACATGTCCGTAGACACCTGGTCCAGGGTCATGAACGAGGCCTTCGAGAACCTGAACCAGTACCTGGATCACGGCGCGGAGCCTCCCCTGGACCCCTATGCAGCCACCGACCCGGCTGAATTCTTTGCCGTGGCCAGCGAATATTTCTTTGCCGATCCAGGTACCCTTGCCCGGACCTATCCCGCGGTCTACGCGCAGTTCTGTGGCTTCTACCGCCAGGACCCGCTGGGTCGCTTTCCCGCGCCCGACTGACCTACGGCGGGAAAATCCGGACCGGGTCCCGCCCCGGCACATCCCTTTGGGGGCTACAATGAACGCGCACCGCTGCTGAACCCGTGGGCGTTGGCGCAGTCACAAGGGTGTTACCACACGTCCCGGCAATCGATCTGGAATCCTGAACCATGCGACACATGTTTCCCTGGCGTTCGACCCTCGCCATCCTGTTCTTGTGCTCCCTGCTGGTGCCGGTCAGTGCCGCCCAGGAAAGTTTCCGTCCCTACATCGCCCTGGACCCGCCCCTGGTGGTGAACCTGGCCAATCCGACCCGCGCCCAGTACCTGCAGATCGTTGCCGAACTGCAGGTGGAATCCCCTGAAGATGCCGCGGCGGTACAGACCCACATGCCGGTGATCCGGGATACCCTGCTGGTGTTTTTCGGTGGTCGTGACCCCGCCGAGGTGAGGCCCGTGGAGAATCGCGAGGAATTGCGCGCCGAGGCCCTGGGCGCCATCCGCGCCGCATTGGAGACCCACTCCGGCCGTCCGGCCGTGGATGCCCTGTATTTCACCAGCTTTTTGATTCAGTAAGGCTGTTCTTTGTGCTTGGTACCTGGTGCTTTGTACAAAGAACAAAACACCAGGCACTAAACACAGCCGTAAAGAACAGCCTTATCCTCCCAGCCCCAGTCCCACCCGCACCCCATCCAGGATGAACTGCACCGCCAGGGCGCTGAGGATCAGGCCCAGCATGCGGTTGACCACGTTGATCCCCGTCTCCCCGAGGCCTCGCACGATCACCGGCGCAAACCACAGGGCTATGAGCGCCAGGGCCAGCACCAGGAGCACCACGCCCATCAGCCCCGTGAGCACCAACGCGTCATGGCCTGAGGAGGCCATGAGCAGCACCGTGGTCATGGCACCGGGGCCCGCGATGAGGGGAAAGGCCAGCGGGAAAACGGAGATATCCTGACTGCGCACGGCCTCTCTCTGCTCCTTGAGCGTGGTCGCCCGCAGCCCGGACTGGCGCGCAAAGATCATGTCCAGGGAGAGGATGAACAACAACACCCCGCCGGCCACCCTGAAGGCGGGAATACTGATACCCAGCATGGCCAGCAGGCCGTTGCCCAGTAGCATGAAGGTCAGCAGGATCCCCGTGGCCAGCAGCACCCCATTGCGTGCAATGCGCTTTTGCTCACGCCGATCGGCACCCTGGACCAGGGCTGCATAAATGGCTGCCACACCGATGGGGTCCACCACGATGAACAGAAGCACAAAGGCCGCCAGCAGGGTCTCGAACATGCGTGCAGTATAGCGGGCAACGGAAGGCGGAAGGCGGGAGGCGGGAGGCGGGAGGCGGGAGGCGGGAGGCGTCCAAAGTATTATGTGCAAGCCGGACATGGTTTACAGATTAAACCGGGCACATGGTTTACACCTTGGGATCACCATGCCAGCCCCTGGCTGGGGTGATCCGGTCGTTTTGCTCGTTCAAAAGCCCAAGCGGGTGAAACCGGTAGCGTAGCTCCCAGAGCCCGTCCCCGGCCGGTTCAAGCGCCACCGGCTCACCGATCAGCACCTCACTGAGGTAGATCAGCCGCCCGCGCCACTTGATCTCGCCATTGTTTCGTACCCGGCGCACCTCGACCCCTTGATCATAGTCCGGCGGCTCGATGCACGGCGGATAGGGCCGGGGCGAGGCGGCGTACAGGCTGCCTGGCGTGCGCCTGCTCAGCGCCTCGTGACTGCGCTCCCAGTTGTACTCTGCCCGAAAGGCCTCCAGGCGCCGCTGCTCGGCCTCAAGGCCCTGGGCCGGCGTCCCGAGCCAGCCCTTGAGGCTGCGATGCATGCGCTCGTGGCGCCCGTTCTGATCGGGCCGCCCGGGGCGGATACGCTCCGGGTGTATCCCCAGATCGATCCACCACTTCGACAACGCACTGAGTCCGCCCACCGCCCGCGAGGCAAACGGCGCGCCGTTGTCGCTGCGTATCGCCTGGGGCAGGCCGTACTCACGAAACGCCCATTCAAACCAGGGATGCACCGCAGCCCCGCTGGGGCGCGCCAGCCCCCGACACAGCAACAGATACCGGCTGAAACTGTCGCTGAGCGTCAGTGGATAACAGCGCCTACCCTCGCCCAGGCGATAATCGCCCTTGAAATCCACCGCCCACACCGCGTTGGACTGCTCACAGTCGGCAAACGGCGCCTCATGGGGCGGCACAACCCGGCGTCGGCGCCGGGGCTTGACCAGCCCGGCACGGCGCAGGATCTCCCCGCCCGTGCTATCGGCCGGCCAAACCACCTCGGGCTCCCTGGCCCGTAGCCAGTCGAGCACCTTCTTCGGGCCCCAATCCTGATGCGCAAGCTTGGCCTGCACAATGCGCTCGCACAGCGCTTCGCTGATCCTGTTGGGCTGGTTGTGCGGCGCACGGGAGGACTCCTTGAGTCCGTCCACACCCACAAGCGCGTGGCGCCTGATCCACTTGTCGCCCGTGGGACGCGAGATCCCGAAATGGCGACATAGCGCACTCTTGCTATAGCGCCCGCTTAGCCAGGCACCGATAAATTGCACTCTCTGATCCATGGCACAGGTCTCTTTCCAGGGCATCGGCTCGTTCCTCCTCGCCGACGCAAGTTACCTGTAAACCATGTGCCCGGTTTAATCTGTAAACGATGTTACCGGTCTGTACCTTAATCCCCTCCCCCTCACGGGGGAGGGCTAGGGAGGGGGTGGGGGGTCTGCGTCACCCCTCACCTGCGGTTGAAACATCCGACGAATTTACTAGGATTAAAGGCAGGCACTTCATTCAGCCCACCCGTGAACAAAGGAGGCTTTCCATGGCGAACACTTCCACCACTCACGAGAAACTCAACCGCCGTTGTGTGGACTTATTCCAGAACCCCGATGTTCAGCTCCACTGCTGGCACCCGCGTATGTTCTGGGAAACCCGCATGAAGGAGAATCCCGCCCCGGAGGAGCTGACCACCCCCAAAGTGGATCTGAGGGAGCTCGAGGTGCTGCTGGCGGAGACGGCCCATGTGCCCTCCCAATGCGCCGAGGAACTCAACCAGGAAGCACCAGGCAGGGTGGATCTGATCCGCCACATGGTGCATCGGGGTGAGATGCCTTATCTGCACCGGCCTCACTGACACATGAGGGGGGAAGGCGATTTGAACTTCGCCTTCCCCCTTCAACCTTCAACCTCCCCCCCTTCCAGCTTCGCAAGCGCTTCCATCCACTCCCCTTCCACTGACGCCAACTCTGCAGCCAGCGCGCCCTGGCGGGCGAGCAGGTCCTGCAGCTTCGCCTTGTTGATCTCATCGTAAATGGCCGGGTCCGCAAGACTGGCCTCGATGCGCGCCTGCTCCGTCTCCAGTTCACCGTGACGCCTCTCCAGGCGCTTGACCGCGTCATGCAGGGGCTTGAGCCGCTGGCGCGCCTGGGCCGCCTCCCGGCGCTGGGCGCGACGATCCTGGGTAGGGGTGGCGACTGACACAGCTTGTGCAGCGTCGGTGTTCGCTGCCGGGGCCCGATCCTGCCGGCTGAGCCACTGGCGGTAATCCTCCAGATCCCCCTCAAAGGGCCGGGCCTCGCCCCCGGCCACCAGCCACAGGTCATCGCACACGGACTCCAGCAGATGTCGGTCATGGGAGACCACCACCAGGGCACCTTCGTATTCCTGCAGGGCGATCTCCAGGGCCAGGCGCATCTCCAGGTCCAGGTGGTTGGTGGGCTCATCCAGGAGCAGCAGATTCGGCCGCTGGTAGACCAGCATGGAGAGCACCAGGCGGGCCTTCTCGCCGCCGGAAAAAGGGGCCACCGGGGAAGTCGCGGCATCACCGGCGAAACCGAAGCCACCCAGGAAATTGCGCAGGGCCTGTTCCGTGGCCCGGGGATTGATGCGCTGCAGATGCAACAGCGGCGTGGCCTGGGCATCCAGCTGCTCCAGCTGGTGCTGGGCGAAATAACCCACCGCCAGGTCCGGGGCCGCATCCCGCTCACCGGACAGGGGGGGCTGGGCACCAGCCAGCACCCGGATCAGGGTGGACTTGCCGGCGCCATTGGGCCCCAGCAGGCCGATGCGGTCGCCGGGACGCAGGGCCATCTGCACGCCCTTGAGCACCGCCTTGTCCCCGTAACCCGCCTGCACCTGCTCCAGCTGCAACAGGGGGTTGGGCAGGCGCGCCGGGGCCGGAAAGGTGAAATGAAACGGCGAGTCCACGTGGGCCGGGGCCACCAGGGTCATGCGCTCCAGGGCCTTCACCCGGCTCTGGGCCTGGCGCGCCTTGCTGGCCTTGGCCTTGAAGCGGGTGATGAAGGCCTCCATGTGTGCCACCTCCCGCTTCTGGCGCTCATGGAGCGCCTGCTGCTGTGCCAGGGCCTCGGCGCGCTGCAGTTCGAAGGCGCTGTAGTTGCCCGTGTAGAGGCTCACCCGTTGCTGCTCGATGTGCACCACGTGGTCCACCACCGTATCCAGGAATGAGCGGTCATGGGAGATGAGCATGAGGGTGCCGGGGTAGCTGGTGAGCCACTGTTCCAGCCACAGCACGGCGTCCAGGTCCAGGTGGTTGGTGGGCTCATCCAGGAGCAGCAGATCGGATCGACACATGAGCGCCTGGGACAGGTTCAGGCGCATGCGCCAGCCACCGGAGAAATCCGAAACCGGCCGCCCCAGATCCGCGTCCGTGAAGCCCAGGCCATGCAGCAGACGTCCCGCCCGGCTCTCGGCCCGATAGGCGTCGATGGCATCCAGGCGGGCATGGAGGGTGCCCATGAGGGTACCGTCCTCGGCCGCCTCGGCCTCGGCAAGCTCGGCCTGCAGGGTGCGCAATTCCACGTCCCCGTCCATGGCGTAGTCCAGGGCGGAGCGGGAGACGGCGGGGGTTTCCTGGGCCACGGTGGCGATCACCCAGTCCGGCGGCAGGGCGCAACTGCCGCTGTCCGGGGACAGCTGGCCACGAATCAGGGCAAACAGGCTGGACTTGCCGGTGCCGTTGGCGCCGGTGAGTCCCACCCGCCAGCCGGCGTGCACGGCCAGGTCCGCGTCCTGGAACAGGATGCGGGGGCCGCGGCGAAGGGTCAGATCGGTGAGTTGGAGCATGGGCGCGAAGTGTAGCAGCGAGGGGCCCCGGGACTCACGACACGGTTTTCTGACGCCTGCCGCCCCAGGGCGTCCTGGGGCCTCCCACCAAGCGTCATTATCCCGGCACACCCACGAGCAATGTAATTTAATTATCTGTTTTTATTTGATTTTTATGGGTGGCACGAATCTGGCTTAGAAAAGCACATCACGCCAGGGAGATCCCAGGATCATGAAAACGAAGTTCCTCAACACGCTGCTGATGAGCCGCCAGGCCCCCCAGGCCGGCAACGCACCTGCCCTCGGTACGGGCCCCACAGCCGCGCCCCTCAGCCCCACGGAACTGGCCCAGCGCCTGCAGACCAGCCTGGAGCTGGAGCGCACCCTGGAACTGTTCACCCAGGCCATTCAGTGGGCCTTTCCCCATGACGGCATGACCTACGACCACCCGGGTCTGGGCCTGCACCTGTCCTGGGGACGGCTGTCACGGCACAGCTGCTGCTACAACCTGGTGGTGGAACGCGAAGAGATCGGTGAGCTGCGCTTCCTGCGCGGACGCAAGTTCCGGGAAGAGGAACTGACCGAGGTGGAGAACCTGCTCAGCGTGCTGATCTATCCCCTGCGCAACAGCCTGCTCTATCGCCAGGCCGTGGAGGCCGCTCAGACCGACACCCTCACCGGACTCTACAACCGCGCCGCCCTGGATCACCTGCTGCCCCGCGAACTGGCCGCCCTACGCCGTGGTCAGCAGCACCTGGCCCTGCTGGTGGTGGACATCGATCACTTCAAGCGCATCAACGACACCCTGGGACATTCCGCCGGCGACCAGGTGCTCAAGGCCGCCGCAGACTGTCTGCAGGAGGCCACCCGGGAGAGCGACATGCTGTTCCGCTATGGCGGTGAAGAGTTCGTGATGCTCATGAGCACGGAAAGTCCCGAGGACGCCTTACTGGCGGGCGAGCGCATCCGTCGCGTGCTGCGCAATTGCGAGGCGCTGCAGTCCGCCGCCCCGGGTTTCACCCTGACCGCCAGCATCGGGGTGGCCATGGCCCGCCCAACGGATAGTGCTTTTAGCCTGTTCGACCGTGCCGACCAGGCCATGTACACCGCCAAACAGGCTGGACGGGACAGAGTCGTGAGAAGCGAGGAGTGAGAAGTGAGAAAAGAGGCCACTTCTCACTTCCCAATTCCCCCCCCTCCCACTTCATCGACACATGGCACTGGTGCCGGGGACGCAATCGCCCTCGGCCTGGCTGCTGCGGTAGAGATCGGTGAGCATCCGGTACTGTTCTGCGGTGAGATTCTCGCGCACCGCCTGTACACAGTTCATGCGCATGTTCACCAGCTGGGTCTCAAGCTGCCCGATCTGCTCGGCGATGGCCTCGCGATCGGACAGGTCCGCACCGGTCAGCACGTTTGCCCGCAGCTGCTGACGCAGCTTCAGCTGCTCCTGCTCCACCGCCTGACGACGGGCCGGAGCCGTAGCGCGCCATTCACCCACCCAGGCCCGCTGGGCCTCTGTCAGCCCCAGGGCGTCGGCATGACGCACCAGCAGTGGCATGAAGGCCACAATGGGACGGGAAAGCTCGCGCTCAACACCACCCTGGGCCAGGGCATTTCCGGTGCCGAGCAGCAACAGCAGGGCTACAGCGAATAAAGACTTACGCATGATCAGATCTCCGTTGTTTCAAGTGAAGCGTTAGGGGTTAGGAGTTAGGAGTTAGGAGTTAAGGTTTTCTTCTCACTTCTCACTTCTCACTTCCTCATTCCCCTTCCCATTTCAACGTGTGTAGTAATCCGCCAGGGCGCGGATCTCCTCGTCGGTCAGATCCCAGGCGAACTGGGCCATACCCTGGTGCACGTCGTTGTGCCGGGTGTTGTCACGGAAGGCCTTGAGGGTGCGCACCAGGTACTCGGGGCGCTGGCCGGCCAGCGAGGGGGTCTCGTTGCGTCCGCCCTGCCCCTCCACGCCATGACAGCTGGCGCAGGGGGTGATCAGGCGCTGGGGATCGCCGCGACGCACCAGGTCGTTCACCGGGTGTCCCTTCTTGAGTGGTGCGCTGCCCGGCAGGGGCTGGGCGGCATAAAAGGCGGCCACGTCGGCCATGTCCTGCTCGGTCATCATGCGCGCCAGCACCACCATCATCTCGGCCCGGGCGTCTTCGTGGCGCAGACCGTCGCGATAGTCCAGCATCATCTTGTAGGTGTAGGGCGCGCGCTGACCGGAGAGCGCCGGCCAGTGGCGGCTCAGGGATTCGCCCCGCTCGCCATGACAGGAGGCGCAGAACAGCGCGGCGTGCAGTTGCGCACCCCGCTCGACATCGCCCTCGGGCATGGCGGCCAGCGCGGCGTGCAGGCGCACCGGCGTCCAGGACTCGGCAGTGCCGTGCTTCGGTTCGGCGAAGGCCTGACCGCCGAGCAGAGACAGCAGCAGGATCAGCAAGAGGTGTTTCTTCATGGTTCTTTCCCCTACGCGAAGCAGTCTTCGGTGAAGGTGCGCATCCAGTTCTGCTGGTACAGGGCACCGATGCGGATCTGGGCGCGGGAGGCATCCAGGGGCAGGAAGCGTGGCCCCTCCGTGCGTGTGATGCGCCCATCCACCAGGCGGAAGATGTCGGCCACGTACAGGCCGTACTCGGTGCCGGCCAGGGCATAGCAGGTGTTCTCCCACAGGGGCACCTGGGTGTCGCGCCCGGCCAGCAGATCCACCACGGCCCGGGCCGCCACCTTGGCCTGGGTATTGGCGGAAAAGCCGGATTTGGGCATGGCATCGGCCACGCAGGCATCGCCGATCACGTGGATGCCCGGGTGGCGGGTGGACTCGTGGGTGCGGCGGTCGATGGGGCAGTAGCCGGTACCATCCACCAGATCCAGATCGAAGGCCACGCGGCCGGCCACCATAGGCGGCACGATGTTGAGCACGTCCGCCTGGAAGCGCCCGGCCTCGGTCTCGACGCTGAGCGCGGCAGGATCCACGGACAGCACCCGGCCGCCGTCGCGCCCGGCCACCCACTCCAGCATGCCCGGCTCCTCGTGGGCCTTCATAGGCCATTCTCCCTCGGTGGGCATACCCTCCCGGAAGCGCTCCGGCACGTTGTAGCCGTACAGCCGGTTCCAGCCCAGCAGCATGCTGGGACCCGGCACGAAGTTGTCCTTGGAATCCAGGATGATCACCTTGGCCGTGGGATTGTGGACCTTGAACCACTCCGCCATCAGCGCGCCGCGCTCGTAGGGCCCGGGCGGGCAACGATAGGGGTTGGGCGGGGCCACGATCACGAAGGTGCCGCCCGGGCGCATGGCGTGCAGCTGGTCGCGCAGCAGGCGGGTCTGGTGGCCCGGGATCCAGGCACTGGGGATGCGGCTCTCGGCCACGGATGCGCTGTAGCCTTCGATGCGATCGTAGAGCAGCTGGATGCCGGGCGAGACGATCATGCGGTCGTAGTTGAGCTGCACGCCGCCGGCGGTGCGTACCGTACGTGCCAGGGGGTCCACACCGATGACCGTATCGAACAGGAACTCGATGCCGTAGCGGTCCCGCAGGCGATCGTATCGGACCTCCAGTTCCGTCATGCCGATGTGGTCGTTGAGCACCTCGCTGGAACCGTAGGGACGGATGTAGACCGGGTTCTTTTCGATCACCGTCACGCGGATATTCGGGTCGGCGAGCTTCAGGTACTTGGCCGCCGTGGCGCCACCCACCCCGCCGCCCACGATGACCACGTGGGGTGTGGCACTGGCGAACACGCTCTTGATGGAAAGACCCGAGGCCAGCATCGCGCCGGCGCCCAGGGCCTTGAGAAAATCACGTCGCTGCATGGTCTCTACTCCTCGATTCGCTGGGCGGCGAAGAACTCGGCCATGGCCTGGTATTCCTCGTCGCTAAAACCCACCGCCACGCTGTGCATGAGCGTGGAGGGACGGCTGCCGTCACGGAAGGCACGCATGGCGCGCACAAACTCTTCCGCCGCCATGCCCGCCAGGGGCACGAAGGCGGCGCTGCCGAGGCGCCCATGGGTGCCGTGGCAGGCGGCGCAGGTGTTGCCCATCATCTCGCCCGTGGGCCGCTCGCTCTGTTGTGTCTCGGACGCCTGGGCATGGACCGTGGCAGCGAACAGCGCCACGATCAGGGCGAGTGCGTAAGCGAACTTCTTCACGGTCTTCTGCCTCCTCATCACAGCGCCCACCAGACAAAGCCGAGCACGAAGTAATGCACGATCCACAGCACCAGCATGGCGATGGCGATGTTGCCCATGCGGTCCACCACGGCGCTGGCGGTGTACACCCCCTGCGTCTGCCCGGCACGCCAGGCCACAGTCAGGTAATAGGCCAGCACGCCGGCGCCCATGACGCCGAAGGTGACGAAGAAGGTGAGGGTGCTGTACCAGTCCATGTTGATGGGGTAATCCAGGGCGTTGTAACCGTGCACGCCGTGGAGCTTCGCCCAGCGCAGGGCCTCCCGGGCCACCGCCACCAGGATGATGGCCACGGTGCCCACGCCGAGCACGGCATAGGCCCAGGGGCTATTGCCCTTGCCACGCACCCAGTGGGCGAAGCCCACGAAGCCCAGTAGACCGGCGGCTGACACCCACACCCAGGGGGAGAAGGCAAAACCTGCCACCGCTTCCGGCAGGGTCGCCATCCACACCGCGCCCAGCACCAGGGCCACCACGCCGCCCACGTTGATCAGCCGATAGGCGAGGTCACGCACCCAGTCCAGATAGGCGGGCTCCACGTCGTCCCGGGCGCGGAAGTAGCGCTGGTAGGCCACCAGCAGCGCACCGGTGACCGGCGCCGACAGGGAGATGAAGAACAGGAAGCGCCAGGGATGGAAGGCGTGCAGGGCCGTGCCCCGGGTCTCCAGGTCGCCATTGGGGGCATACCAGCTCATCCACTGCTCCGGCTGCAGCATCTGCTGGGAGAGCACATGCATGATGAAACCCACCACCAGCAGCAGCGCGATGGAGGCCACCATGGCGCCGGGACAGCTGGGCTTGCGGGCGGTGTCCGCCAGGTGGTGGTTGCGCCAGTAGAAGACGTACATCAGCGTGTAGCCCACCAGCAGGATCAGGATGAAACCGATCACCCACCAGGCGGAGAGCACGTTGGCGGTGTACCAGAACGGGTCGTAGATCACCTGCACGAACAGCAAGGGCGCGACCCCCAGCACGATGGCCACCGACACCATCACCTTGGCCACGTTGATCATGGACTGGGCCAGGCGGCGGCGGTGGGCGTCGCGGCTGAACGCGCCCCACAGGGTCAGGGTCGAGGCGCCGAGCATCATCTGCACGGCAGCGATGTGCAGCGCGAAGGTCAGCACCCCCAGCACCAGGAAGATCACCGGGTGGGAAGGGATGCCGGCCGGGTCGCGCAGGGCATAGAGCAGTTCGGTTTCCATGGTCTTACTCCTTCATGGAGACGGATGCGGGCGAGTTATCCGCCCGGGCGATGCCGGCGCGCTGCGCGGCGTAGCGCGCCGGCACCTGCGGGTCGTTGAGGCTGGCCATGTACACGGCCAGGGCCTCGGCCTCGTCGTCGGTGAGCGGGATCAGGGGCATGTACAGGGTGTTGCCCGTGGTGAGCGCGCCCTTGAGGTAGGTCTTGATGCGCGCCACGTCGGTGTGCCCGCCCAGGTAGTTGCGCAGCGGACGCATGCCGGTGTCGGTGACGCTGTGGCAGTTGGAACACATGGACAGGGCGATGGCACGGCCTACCCGAGCGGCGTTCTCGCCGGTCACCTCGCGCAGCTCCTCGGGCAGGAACACGTGGGTCTTGAGCAGCCCGTGTTCCTGGAGCACCGGAATCTCGGAGCGGATGCCCATGCCCGGCACGTCACGGCCGATCACCTGGTTGGAGTAGACGTACTCGCCGGCCACATAGGGCTTGCGGATGGACTCGCGCGCCACTTCCTCGGGCCACAGGCCGAACACCAGGATGGACACCGTGGCGATGGAGGCCACCACCGGCGTGAGCAGACGCGGCTGGATCAGGGAGGCGATGAAGTACACCAGGATGCCGCCCAGCACCGCCAGCAGACTCACGGAGAACCAGTCGGGCAGGCGGGCCCGCATCACCAGGTGCGCGTGCTCGGGCAGGGTGCTCGTGTACCAGCTGAACAGCGCCGTGCCGGTGATGGTGGAGACGATGCCCAACCAGGCCAGCTTGCGGATGATCTCACGGCGCAGGTCCAGGTCCGTCAGGCGCGAGGCCACGATACCGCCCACCACGGCGGTCATGGTGAACATGAAGGCCGAGCGCATGGCCAACTGGGCGAAGGTGTTGGAGCCGTAGAAACCGTTGAGATAGCCGCCTTCGGCGAACCACGCCTCCTTGCCCGGCCAGAGCATGAAGGACAGGATGCCGATGATGATCAGCATGGTGGCGTAGGAGGCCAGGGCGAAGATCCAGGTGATGCGCAGGTGGGTGCGCTGGTCCACCTTGCCCACCAGGTAGACCACCATGTACACGCCCACCACCTCGATGACGAAGAACACCCACTCGGTGGCCCACTTCCACACGAAGCTGTGAATCAGCGCCGAGATGCCCCGGGGGCTCGCCACCGTGGTGGAGTACCAGATGCCGACACCGGTGATGGAACCGGCCACGTAGGCGAACACCAGCAGAAACAGGCCGTACTTCTTGATGAAGGTGAGCAGCTCGGGCTGGTTGCGCCGGTAGGCGATGGTCGCCAGAAAGGCAAAGAAGATGGCCGCCCCCACGGAGGTGTGGGAGAACAGCACGTGGATGGTGGCGATGAGACCCACGACCCAGCCGCTGCCGATCGTAGGCTCGTACCACGTGGGATAAAGGCCGATGAGTTCCATCGAGACCCCCTGCTGTAGGACTTTTGTCGGAGCGTCCGCCGCGCGTTGCGACAGATGCCTTTCGTTGTATCGGCAAGGCCTCTTGCACAGGCCATGCCAGCAGGGGGATTACACGTTGGAGGGGCTGTCAACTGATTGAAATAATGAGAAATCCATCAAGCCGCCTAGTTCTCGTCCAAGCCAGGACTGACCGGGCAGATGCGCCATATTTGGCAGTTTTAGACAAAAGACCGCCAAATATGGCGGCCATGACAAAAGATTCGGGACGGGCCACCAGGATGACACGGCAGCGTTTGAATGCTTTTACATCCTGTTAATCCTGTTAATCCTGTTAATCCTGTCCATGATCCCGCCCTTCCCGAAGCCCCTCCAGCTTTCGGTATAGGGTGCGCTCGCTCACCCCCAGCAGGCGCGCCAGTTCCCGGCGCTCGCCCCGGTAGCGGGCACTGACCTGACGCAGGTAGCGGCCCTCCAGATCGTCAAGGGGAATGATCTCGCCCGATTCGGGGCACAGGTTCTCCTGCCGGGTCTGGTGGGGTCCGAGCGCCAGGTGACGGGCCTCGATCTCCCGGTCGTCCGCCAGCAGGCTGGCCCGCTCCAGCAGGTTGCGCAGTTCACGGATGTTGCCGGGGAAGGGGTAGTCGCGAAGCATGGCCAGGGCATCCCGACCCAGGCGTTTGTCCCGGGCCGAGGGGATGCGCGCCAGCAGGGCCTCCGCCAGCAGGGACAGGTCCTCGCGCCGTTCCCGCAGGGTGGGCAGATGGATGGGAAACACGCTGATGCGGTAGTAGAGGTCTTCCCGGAACTCGCCCGCCCGCACCAGGGCCTCCAGGTCCCGGTGGGTGGCACACACCAGGCGGAAATCCGCCTTCTGGGGCTCGATGCCGCCCACCCGCCGGAAGGTGCCGGTCTCCAGCAGGCGCAGCAATTTCACCTGCATGCCCAGGGGAATATCGCCCAGTTCGTCCAGGAACAGGGTGCCGCCCCGGGCCGCCTCCACCAGTCCCACCTTGAGGCTGGTGGCGCCGGTGAAGGCGCCGCGCTCGTGGCCGAACAGCTCGCTCTCGAACAGGGTGTCGGTGAGGCCCGCACATTCCACCGCCACGAAGGGCCCGGTGTGCCGGGGGCTCAGTTCATGGAGGGCCTGGGCCACCAGCTCCTTGCCGGTACCGGTCTCCCCCAGCAGCAGTACCGCCGCCTCGCTGGGGGCCACCCGCTGCACCAGCCCCAGCATATGATTGAAAGCAGAGGAACGACCCACCAGCTTCTCTGCGCTGGGCCTGGCACTGGCCACCTTGCTTTGGCGCATGGTCTCCAGCACATAGCGCACATGCCCATCGGCCCCGGGGATGGGCCGGGTCTCCACATCCACGTGTTCTTCGCCCCTGGGCGTCTGGTGCAAATGCAGCACCCGCTGAGCCTGACCGGTCTCCAGACTGCCCTTGAGGGGACAGCTCTCTCCCGCCTGGTCACAGGGCACCGTGTAGCCATGGGAAACCTGGAAGCACTTGTGCCCGCGGCCCACCTCGCCATAGACACGCCGGTAGGCGACATTGGCGGCCAGGATGTGGTAATCGGGGTCGAGCAACACCGCCGGCTCGTCGTGGGAGTCCAGCAGACCGAGGAGTTCCGGGGAGGGGGAAGCGGGGGAGGCCATAGCGGCATACCTAGACTGTCAGAAATGACAGTTACAAGATACAAGAGTCAGGATACAAGAAAAAGCCGGTGATCCTGCCCTTCATTGTTTCTTGGATCATGCCCCCTGTCTCTGCCGTCCTCTTAGAGGACGGCCGGTACATGCCTGGCCAGTGCCTGCTTTTCCTTCACCGCCTCGGCCCCGGTGAGCACGAATCCACCGAGCTGATCGCCGTTGCGAAACAGGGCGCGCACGCCCTCCCCCACAGAATCGATCTGCCACTCGCCGTCCGCACCGGGCGAGGGTGGATTCACCACCACCGGGTGGGCAGGCGTCTTCACCACCACGGGCATGGCCGGGTAGCTCACCTCGGTGGCTTCTCCGGCGAGCGTCTTCGCCAGGGCCCGGGCCCCGTGCATGATGGGCATCACGTAGGGCAACACCAGCCCGGACACCTCGGCACAATCACCCAGGGCATACACATCCTCGGCGGACGTGGCCAGTGTGCGATCCACCACGATGCCGCGATTGACCTCAAGACCGGCGTCCCCGGCCAGACGGGTATCCGGACGCAGTCCCACCGCCGACAGAATGGTTCCGGCCTCCACGGTCTCGCCGTTGCTCAGAGTCAGGCGAAGGCCTGAACCTGCACGGTCGATACGCTCCACCACCGTCTCCAGGTGAAAGCGGATGCCGACGGCCTCCAGTCCCTTCTGCAAGGCCCGACCGACAGCCTCCGGCACCAGCCGCCCCAGGGGCGCAGTGTCGGGGCCGATCACGTCCACCTCGCGGCCACTGCCGCGCAGATCGTTGGCAAACTCGCAGCCGATCAGGCCAGGGCCGATCACCGCGACCCGGTCCACGCCCTCGATGGCCTCGCGAAAGCGCGCATAGTCCTCGCGACTGTTCACCGAGAGCACTGCCTCGGCGCCGTCACCCTCGTAGGAGAGTCGAATCGGCTCGGCACCCACCGCCAGCACCAGGCGGTCGTAGGCCAGGGTTTCGCCGTCCTCGAGCCGCACCTGGCGTGCGGTGGTGTCCATGGACGCCACCCGACGCCGGGTCAGGATGCGCGCATCCAGCTGCCCGGCCATGGCCTCGGCACCCTGGCTGATCAGGGCCTCGGGGTCCTTGTTAGAGGCGAAGGCGTTGGACAGCATGGGCTTGGAATAAAAGGCCCCGTCGTCCGCCGTGACCAGGGTCAGCGGCGTGTCCTTGTCCAGCTTGCGCAACTCCCGGGCCAGGGTATAGCCGGCCAGTCCCGTGCCGATGATGACGATTCCCGACATGTGCTCAGGCTCCTGCATAGCAGCGTCCCACGAGACGCCACCACTCGATGATCGGTTTGCTTTTCATATCTCTGGCTCCTTGAGGGAGGTTAGGCGTGAGGAGGTGGCGGTAGGGGTTCAAGGCCTCACGCCTCACGCCCTCCGCTTCACGCCGCAACCAGCACCATCTCGAAATCGGCCTTCGCCACGCCGCACTCGGGACACTCCCAGTTCTCCGGGATGTCTTCCCAGCGGGTGCCCGCCGCGATGCCGTCCTCCGGCATCCCCATGGCCTCATCATAGATAAAACCACACACCACACATTCCCACTTTCTCATGACCAATCTCCAAAAAATGATTCAGTTGTCGGTTTGAGGCGGGGCAACGCCCCGCCCCCTTGTCTCTTGCATCTTGGAACTTGTCTCTGCGCCCTTATGCGACTTTCCTGCCAACCTCAACCCGCGCCAGCGCATCCTTGTAGTGGTTGGCGTGACGCTCTTCCACCCGGGCCAGGGCGGCGAAGCGCTTGGCGGCCTTCTCCAGGACACCCTGGAAGTAATCGGCGTGCTCGATGGATTCGGCGATCTGCTCGTCGAACTCGCGCACCGCGGCCTCGTTCTTCTCCTGCATGGCCATGTGGCGGAACTGCGGGTACATCTCGCTGTACTCGTAGGTCTCACCTTCGATGGCCATCTCCAGGCACTGTGCCGGGCTCATCCGGGCCTTGGGGAAGAGCAGGTCCAGATGACCGAAGGCGTGCTGCACCTCCTGGGCGGCGGTGGCCTCGAAGGCCTGGGCGGACTCGATGTCGCCCATCTCGCGGCACAGCTTGGCGAAATACAGGTACTTGATGTGGGCCATGGACTCGCCAGCAAAAGCGGCTTCCAGGTTCTTGACGGTGACCGAACCGTTCTCGGACTGCTGCATGGTAATGATCTCCAGGGTTTAGAAAGTTTGCGCCACAAGACTTGCGGCTTGGAGATCATATTAGAGGCAGACTATCAATTTATATAATTTAATTATTTAAATTAATCGATAGGGGATGGCTATCAATGATTACGGTTATTTTTCCTGATCCGTTATTCGACGCAGAGGACGCAAAGACGCGGAGGGCGCAAAGAAATCATTATCAAAAATCCTGTTCTTGCGCGCTCCGCGTCTCGGCGTCCTCTGCGTGATTCACGAACCCATCACAGACCCTTACGGCCTGATCGGCTCCACGCAGCTGAGGTCGGCGTCCAGGATGGCCTGGCGCACGGCCTCGATGGCCTTGGGTCGGGGGAAGCTCACCCGCCAGGCCAGGGCCACCTGGCGACGGGGCACTGGCATGCTGAAGCGGCGGATGGCGAGAAGGCGATGGGCATAGCGGTCCGCACCGGCTGCGGTACAGGGCAGGATGGTCATACCCATACCCGAGGCCACCATGTGGCGGATGGTCTCCAGCGAACTGCCTTCCACGGTGCGCTGAATGCTGTGGTCCGAGGTCACGGTGCGATGACAGTTGGGGCACAGCTCCAGCACCTGGTCCCGGAAACAGTGGCCCGCCCCCAGCAACAGCAGGTTCTCGGTGGCCATGTCGGTGAGCCTGATTTCGTCGCGCTCGGTCCAGGGATGTCCCGCGGGCAGTACGGCCACGAAGGGCTCGTCGTAGAGCGGCAGGGTGACCACGCCGGGCTCATCGAAGGGCAGGGAGATGATGATGACATCCAGGTCCCCCTGCTTGAGCCGCTCCGCCAGCCGGGCGGTGAAATTCTCCTCGATCACCATGGGCATGTTCGGCGCCGACTCCCGCAGGGCCGGGATCAGATGCGGCATCAGGTAGGGGGCGATGGTGAAGATGGCACCCAGGCGCAGGGGGCCGCCCAGCTGGTCCTGTCCCTGACGGGCGGCCAGGGCGACACCGTCGGCCGCCTCCAGGGTGCGCTGGGCCTGGGCCACCACCTGCTCGCCCACCGGGGTCACAGTGATCTCGCCCCGGTTGCGCTCGAACAGGGACACACCCAGCTCCTCCTCCAGCTTCTTCACCGCCACGCTGAGGGTGGGCTGGCTCACGTGGCAGGCCTCGGCGGCGTGACCGAAGTGGCGCTCCCGGGCGACGGCGACGATGTATCGAAGTTCGGTGAGGGTCATGGGGAAGTGGGAAGGGTGAATTGGGAACTGGGCATAGGGACAAGATACAAGAAAAGCCGGGCTGGCGAGACCCCTGAACACTGGGGCATTTCACACATCTGTGCGGCATATGCCCTGCAACCACACTGAAGTCGAACCGTGTATCCCCCGCTGCCGCGGTGTTTCGTGCCATGGCATGGTTATCGCTTACAGGTTGAAGGGATAACCACAATCATTTGGGGAGACACCATGCCAAACCATCGCCTGGCCCTGGCCATCGCCGCCGCCTTGAGCATTCCCTGTGCCCACGCGGGCATCATCCTGGCGCCCATCACGGTGACCGCCACAAAGGAGGCCGCGATGCCCGCCACGGATCAGCTCACCGAGCACACCCCATTTCAAAGCCCCAAGGCGGACGCGGGCGAGGCGCTGCGGCTGATCCCGGGCATCTCCGGCTCGCGCATGGGCCAACATGGCATCGACCCGATCATCCGCGGGCAGACGGCGGACCAACTCAACGTGCTCATCGACGGCGGTTACGTATTCGCCGCCTGCCCCAACCGCATGGATCCGCCCACCAGCTTCGGCTCGCTGGTGCTTTACGACCGTGTGGTGGTGGAGAAGGGCGTACAGAGCCTGCTGCATGGTCCAGGGGGCAGTGGCGGCACCATCCTGTTTGAACGGGACACCGCCGAGATGGCTGCCGAACCCGGCGTGCGCGGTCGCCTGAGCTTCGGCGCCAACGACAACGGCCTGCACGGCGAGGCCGGCCTGGACATGCTGATAAGCAACGGCCAGGGGTATGTGCGCGTGCTGGGCGAGGCGCTCAATGCCGGCAACTATGAAGACGGCGACGACAACGAGGTCCCCTCCTCCATGAAAAAGCGCGCCATCACCCTCATTGGTGGCTACCGCTTCGATAGTCACAGCGGTGTGGAAGCCTCGGTGGATCGCTCCCGGGTCACCGACGCCCGTTATGCCGGTGCCGGCATGGACTCCCCCGAGGATGAGCTGACCGCCTACCGGTTTAAGGGCTGGGCCGAGGCCCTGAACGGACCGGTCAATGGCGTGAAGGCCGAGCTCTGGCGCAGCGACGTGGACCATGTCATGGACAATTTCTCCCTGCGCGAGCCGGCCGATCCGATGATGCTCCGGCGTTCCCCCACCACCTCCCGCACCACCGGTGGCCGGCTGATCCTGAGCTCGCGTCTGGACCGCGCCGAGGTGGACTATGGCGTGGACGTTCGACGGGTGGACCGCGACGCCGTCCTGTTGAACGCCCTGAGCGGAGACCTGCTGTTCCGCACCTGGCCGGACGCCCGTCAGGACAACGTGGGGGTGTTCACCCAGGCGGACGTGCAGACCGGCGTGTTTGGTTTGCTGCGTGGCGGACTACGGGTGGATCGCCATGAATCCAGCATCGACAGCGACCTGGAAGGACAGAGCATCGCCACTGCCACCGCCCCATGGGTACCCGAAGGCACGGCAGAGGCGGCCGACAGGACCCGCAGGGACACCCAGATGAGCGCCCTGCTGCGCTATGAACATGCGCTCAACGGCTCGCTCACCGCCTTCACCGGCCTGAGCCGCACCATCCGCCAGCCCGATGCCACCGAGCTCTACTTCTACCGTCCGCACATGACCGAACGGCTGATCGGCAATCCGAGTCTGGATGCCGAGAAACACCATCAGCTGGACCTGGGCGTGGTCAGCCAGGGACCCCGCCTGAGCTACGAGGCCGCTCTTTTCTATGACCGGGTGGATGACTTCATCCTTCGTGACAATCTGGGCACCACCCTCAGCTTCCGCAACGTCCGGGCGACGCTCTGGGGTGCGGAACTGGGGGCAGGTTACCGTCTACATGACGACCTGATTCTGAGCGGCGCTCTGTCCTACGTGCGTGGTCGCAACGACAGCGACGGCCGCGATCTGCCGCAGATCCCGCCGCTGAACGGTCACCTGGGCGTGGAATACCAGCCTGCCCAGTGGCTCGTGGGCGCCCGTACCCGCTTCGCCGACAAGCAGACCCACATTGATACCCAGGGCGGTGTGGACACCATCGAGACCCCTGCCTGGGCCGTGCTGGACCTCTACGGCGCCTACCGGATGAATCGCCAGGTGGAAGTGCGCGCGGGCGTGGACAACCTGTTCGACCGCCACTATGCAGAACACGTCAACCGCAATTATTCCGCCCTGTTCGGCGACCCCTCGGAGCGCATCTACGAGCCGGGCCGCACCCTCTGGGCGCGGGTCAACGTGACGTTCTGAAGGTGCGAGGTGTGAGGTGTGAGGATGTGCCCCCTCGCCCTCAGGGAGAGGGCCGGGGTGAGGGTGGTCTTACGCCTTCATCCTTCCCACATCCGCCTTACTCCCCCTCCAGGGCGTACTTCTTAATGCGATAGAGCAGCGTGTCCCGGGTCAGGCCCAGCAGGCGGGCGGCCCGGGCGCGGTTGCCCTGGGTGCGGCCCAGGGCCTGGCGGATGAGACCCGCCTCCAACCGGTCCAGTTGCACGCCGTCCCGGGGCAGTTGCCAGTCCGGCAGGTCTGCGGCTGTATCGGCGCGGGCCTCCAGATGCAGGTGCTCCGGATCGATGGTCTGGCCGCTGAACAGCACTACGCTGCGCTCGCAGAGATTGCGCAACTCCCGCACGTTGCCGGGCCAGCGGTGACGGGTCAGCAGACGACGGGCCTGAGCGGAGAAACGGGGCGGATTGACCCCGTGGCGGGCAGCCAGCTGCTCGGTCAGGGCATCCAGCAGCACGCCAATGTCCCCCGGCCGCTCGCGTAGGGGCGGCAACTCCAGGGGAATTACGTGCAGCCGATAGTAGAGGTCTTCCCGGAACCGGCCCGCATCCACCCAGTGGCGCAGATCCCGGTGGGTGGCCGCGAGCACGCGCACGTCCACCGGCTCCGGGCGATCACCGCCCAGGGCCTGACACTCTCCGTGTTCCAGGAAGCGCAACAGCTTGGCCTGGGCACCCAGGGGCAGCTCGGCCACCTCGTCCAGAAACAGGGTGCCACCCTGTGCCTGGCGGATGTAACCGGGCCGGTCTGCCACGGCCCCGGTGAAGGCACCGCGCCGGTAACCGAACAGCTCCGCCTCGATGAGATCCTGGGGCAAGGCGGCGCAATTGACCGCCACCCAGGACCCATGGGCACGTCGGCTCTCGTGGTGGATCAATCGTGCCAGCAGTTCCTTGCCGGTGCCGGTCTCCCCCAGCACCAGGGCAGTGGCGTCGGTGGCTGCGACCACCCGCGCAGCGCGCAGCACCGAGAGGAATTCGGGAGATGCGCCGATCATGTCCTGGGGATCAAAGCTAGTGGGCTGCATGGTTAGCTCAGGTTCGATTTAAAGGTCGAGTGGTTTCATTCGTTGTCGGCCAGACACGCACCCGCTCAAGCCTGCCAGTAATGCATCAGCAGAGGCAATGGCGCCATGACCACGATCAACAGCCCGGCTGTTCGCCGCACCCCGGGCCGCCGGGTGAACCGGGCCAGCTGCCCGGCCATGACACCGGCGGTCACCAGGGCCGGCAGGGTGCCCAGACCGAAGAAGCCCATGAACAGGGCACCCGCCAGGGCGCTCTCGGCACTCACGCTGTAGATCAGCGCGTAGTAGACCAGGCCGCAGGGCAGCCAGCCCCAGATCATACCGAAGCCGAAGGCCTGCCAGAGGCTGCGCACCGGCAGCATGCGGCGTCCCACGGGCTCCAGACGTCGCCACAGGGGCCGGCCCAGGTGCTCGATGCGGCTGAGCTGCGGCAGCAGACCGGCGATGTACAACCCCAGGGCCATCAGGAATACCGTCCCCGCCAGCCGTGCAAACATCCAGACATCGGGACCGAGGCGGGCGCTAAGAAACGCGCCGCCGGTCCCCACCAGGGCGCCGGCCAGTATGTAGCTGCTCACGCGGCCGAGACCGAAGGTGGTATTGAACAGGGCCACGCGAGCCCGGGTCGACCGCGCCGCCGGAGACAGGCTCATGCCCAGGGCCCCGGCGATGCCGCCGCACATACCCAGGCAGTGGGTGACGCTGAACAGCCCAATCAGGAAGGCCACTGTCCACTGAAGGTCCATTACCCGAGCACCACCCGCCCCTGGGGATGATCCAGACTCAAGCCCACCACCCGCTGCCCCAGGCACACCACATGACCGGCGTGCCGGTCCCCGCCATCAAGGCTGAAGTCGAAGTGGTATTCCCGCCGCAGCGCCAGACTGCCCGATCCAGTCCGGGAAAACCCCAGCCGGGTGCGCGCCACGGACTGATCCAGCAGCTGCACCTGCATCTGTTCGCAGGCCCGGCGCGCCGCCCGCAGCACCGTCTCCCTGCATTTCAGGCTGTCGTTGATGTACCACAGGATCAGGCCCGCCAGCAGGATGAGGAGGATCGGCGTCATGACGGGCAGTGTAGCCGAAGTGGACAGGGTGAATTGGGAAGGGCGAAGTGAAAAGATGGCCGGTCATGGCTTTTCGCACTTCCCAATTCTCACTTCGTACTTCGCCTTCCCTGATCCGGGTTAAAATCCCCATCATGTCCTATACCGATTCTCCCCTGCCCGACCTGAACACCCTCGCGTCCCTGGTACGCGATGCCGCGCGCGAGGAGCTGTTGCCGCGCTTCAACCGCATTGGCCACGAGGTCAAGGCCGACGGCTCCCTGCTCACCGAGGCGGACCTGGCCGTGGACCGGCGCCTGCGCTCGGCCCTGGCGGACGCCTGGCCGCAGCTGGCCTTCCTGAGCGAAGAGATGACGGCACAGCAGCAGCATGCCCTGCTGGCGGACACCTCCCGCCCCCTGTGGTGCCTGGACCCCCTGGACGGGACCAGTAACTTCGCTGCGGGTATCCCGCTGTACGCCGTCTCCATCGCCCTGCTCATCGAGGGCAGGCCTCGGCTGGCGGTCACCTATGACCCGGTACGGGATGAATGTTTCAGCGCCAGCGAAGGCAAGGGGGCCTGGCTCAACGGGCAACGGCTGACCACGAAGTCCTTCGACACCCCCCTGTCCCGTGGCGTGGCCCTGGTGGACCTCAAGCGCCTGCCGACCCCCCTGGCCCGACGCCTTGCGGAGACGCCCCCTTACGGCTCCCAGCGCAACCTGGGCAGCTGCGCCCTGGAATGGGCCTGGCTGGCGGCCGGGCGGGGGCACGTCTACCTGCACGGCGGACAAAAACTCTGGGACCTGGCGGCGGGCATTCTGCTGCTCACCGAGGCCGGTGGCCGGGCCCTGACCCTGGATGGCCACCCCCCCTGCTGTAGCGGCACGGGGCCCCATTCCGCCATGGCCGCCCTGGACCCGGCGCTGTTCGAGACCTGGCAGCATTGGCTCGCCGGCCCACACGGCGAGGGCCCATGACACCGCGACCCGGCACACTGCAGGCACGCATCGGCTTGGATCGCTGGCTTCCCGCCCATGTGCCCGTGGCCTGGAAGCTGGCCCTGACAATCGCCGCCCTGGCAGTCCTGGTCATGGGCATCCTGGGTGCCATCCTGCTGGCCCAGCACACCCAGACCCTGCGCGCCCAGGCCGAGGGTTTCGGCGAGACCCTGGCGCGGCAACTGGCCGGCACCTCCGTGGAGCTGGTACTGGCCGAAGACCAGCTGGCCCTGGCCGCCCTGGTCAACAATCTGGCGCAAAGTGATGGCATCAGCGGCGCCACGATCCTGGACGCAAACGGCGCGGCCATCGCCCAGGCCGGTGCCCAGCCCGCGCAGGGTCAGGTCTCCGAACCCTGGGGGCAAGGTCGGCGCTGGCTGCTGGCCGAATCCGGTGAGCCGGTGGCCTCCCACCGTGCCCCGTTGCGCTTCCAGGAACTGGAGCTGGGCCAGGCGGTGGTCACCCACAGCCTGGCCCCGCTGGAGGCCACCACCCGGCGCGCCGTGGCCCTGGTCACCGGCGCCACCCTCATCATGGCCCTGCTGGCCAGCCTGGCCGCTGGCATCCTGGGCAAACGCCTGTCCCGGCCCATCGACGATCTCATGGACGCCAGCCGCGCCATCGGTGCGGGCAACTACGGCTTTCGCTTCACGGAACGGCGCAACGACGAGATCGGCCACCTGATGGAATCCTTCAACCACCTGGCCCGGGGACTGCTGGAAAAATCCCAGGTGGAAGCGGCGCTTTCCCGCTACGTCTCCCCCGGCGTGGCACGTCAGATCCTGTCCAACCTGGAGCAGATCCAGCTGGGCGGACGCCACGTGGAAGGCACCGTCCTGTTCGCGGACATTGCCGGCTTCACCACCCTATCAGAACGCCTGCCGCCCCAGCAGGTGGCGGATCTGCTCAACGAATATTTCGGCTATATCGCGCGCATCGCCAGCGACTGCCACGGCACCATCGACAAGTTCATCGGCGACTGCGCCATGGTGATCTTCGGCGTCACCGAAGCCGACCCCCGTCACCGGCTGCACGCGCTGAACTGCGCCGTCATGCTGCAACGCCTGGTGACACGTCTGAACAACACCCGGGAGGCCCACGGTCTGCCCAGGGTGGAATTTCGCATGGGGCTCAACAGCGGCGAGATGCTGGCCGGCAACCTGGGGGCGAGCGATCGCATGCAGTACACGGTGGTAGGCGACACGGTGAATCTGGCATCGCGGCTCATGGGCACCGCCGAACCCGGCGAGATCGTGGTCAGCCAGGAGATGCTGCGCGACCCCGGTGTGGCCCGCTACGTGGAATCCCGGCGCAGCCACGAGATCCGGGTACGTGGCCGGGAAACCCCCGTGACCACCTATCGCATCGAGGCCATCCATGCCAAGGCAGACCTGGATGCCCGTATCGACGCCATCCTCGAGCCGGAACCCCAGAACTGATGCGCGCAGTTCCCATCATCACCCTCACCGTCCTGTTGACGGCAGGCTGCGCCCTGCTGGAACCACTCGGCATGGCCCCCGAGACCCGTATCGAGGCCCACACCGAGGCGGGGGAATACGGACGCGCCCTGGCGCTGCTGGACCGTCAACTGGCCATCAAGCCAGATGACGCGGGTCTGCGCCGCCAGCGTAAAGAAATCGCTGCCCAGGCGGCTCGCTTCGAACAGGACATCCTGATCGAGGCCGCTGAACACCTGCGCCAGGACAACTGGGCCGCTGCCCGTCAAAGCTACCAGCACGGCCTGTCCATCCTGCCCGACAGCCAGGCCCTGACCGCCGCCCGGGATGCCTACGAGAGCCAGCGAGAGAGCCACCTGGGCGACCTGGGTACACGCCTGCTGCTGGCCCGGGCCCACGGCCTGGTGAGTGAACGCCCGCTCATTGACGCGATCCACCGGGCCTCGCCCGACAGTCTGCGTAGCCGCCAGCAGCAACGGCGCACGGAACAGGAGGCCCGGGAACTGGCAGACAGACTCATGAACCTGGGAGAAACCGCCCTTGGTCGGGACGACCCCCTGCTGGCGGTAGAGGCCCTTACCCTGGCCCACGCCCTGGCCCCCGCCCAGGTGAGCGCCGAGCGTCTGGAGGCCGCGCAGCAGGCGCGCCAGTCCCGCCTGGCGGCCCTGCGAACCCGGCCACGGACGGACGACACGGGCAGCAACGAACCCGATCAGAACGAGATCCTCATGTCCCGCTTTCAGACCGCCTTTCAGCAAGACGATCTGCTGCTGGCCCGTCAGCAGCTGGAGGCCCTGGAGGCCCGCCAGCCAGGCGATGAAGGCCTTCGGCCCCAGCGTCAGATGCTCAACCAGGCCATCGATACCCGGGTGAGCGCAGGGCTGGAGGAAGGCCGCCGCCTCTACGCCGTCGGCCAGATCCACGAGGCCCTGGAGATCTGGCGTCCCCTCAAGGCCCTCGCCCCCGAACACCGGGAACTGGAGGCCCATGTGGAGCGGGCAGAACGGGTACTCAGGCGCATGGAAACCCTGCAGTGAGGCGGCGCTGGATAATGCAGCTGCGGGATGACCTTGTGGAGACCACCTCGCCGAGCCCGATTCACACTTGCAACTTCGTCTCCCGCGGCCGACCTGCTAAGGTGTGCCGCCACCGTCACAGATAAGTCCCCCACCATGTCCGAGACCCCCACCCAAGAACCCCGCTTCACCACCCAGGTGGGCGACACCCGCATCACCGTGCTGGGCACGGCCCATGTATCCCGTGCCTCAGCCGATGCGGTGCAGGAACTGATTCGCAGCAGAGACTTCGATGCAGTGGCCGTGGAACTGTGCCCCAGCCGACACAACGCACTGGTGCGCCCGGATGATCTGGCACGCATGGATCTGTTCCAGGTGCTGCGTCAGGGCAAGGTACCCATGGTCACCGCCAGCCTGGCCCTGGGCGCCTACCAGCAGCGCCTGGCTGAGCAGTTCGGCATCGAACCGGGGGCCGAGATGCGCGTGGCCATCCACGAGGCCCAGGCGGATCACCTGCCGGTGCTGCTCATCGACCGGGAGGTGGGTACAACGCTCAAGCGCTGCTACCGCAATGTGCCCTGGTGGCAACGTTTCAGCCTGTTCGGCGGCCTGCTGGCAGGGGTCATGAGCAAGGAGAAGGTCAGCGAGGAGGAGATCGAACGGCTCAAGGAAGGCGATATCCTGGAATCCACCTTCACCCAGTTTGCCCAGGAATCCCAGTCCCTGTACGAACCGCTGATCGCCGAGCGGGACCGCTACATGGCGGCACGGCTGCGCCAGGAGGCCAGCCGAGGTGGCTACAGGCACATCCTGGCGGTGGTGGGTGCAGGACACATGAAGGGCATCCAGGCCGACCTGCAAGCCCCATGCACCGACAGCCCCCAGGCGGTCATCGAGGCCCTGGACCGGGAACCCCCGGCGGCACGCTGGCCCAAGGTGCTGCCCTGGGTGGTGGTGGCCCTGATCCTCACCGGTTTTGCCATCGGCTTTTACCGCAATCCGGAACTGGGCTGGCAGCTGGTGCTGGACTGGGTGCTGATCAACGGCGGACTGGCTGCCGCGGGGGCACTGATCGCCGCGGCCCATCCGCTAACGGTTCTGAGCGCCGCCCTGGCCGCGCCACTGACCTCCCTGAATCCCACCATCGGTGTCGGCTTCGTCACCGCGGCGGTAGAGACCTGGGTGCGCAAGCCCAACGTGGGCGACTTCGCCCGCTTGAAAAAGGACACCACCCACCTGGGTGGCTGGTGGAGCAACCGGGTGTCACGAATCCTTCTGGTGTTCCTGTTCACCACCCTGGGATCGGCCATCGGCACCTACGTGGCCGGTTTCAGGATCTTCGACCGCCTGATCGGTTGAAGACCCGCCCTGACTTGCCACTAACCACTAGCCACTTACAGACACTCCCCCACCGAACCCTCCGCGCAAACCCGGCCATCCGTCCACACCGTGCGACTGAGCCGCACACCCTCCAGGTCCAGTCCCCCCAGGTAGGTGCCGCGCAGGTCCGCATAGCTCAGGTCCGCCTGGTCAAAACGTGCGCCTTCCAGCCGCGCCTCCTGCATCAGGGCGCCCACCAGGGAGGCGCCGCTGAAGTCCCCCCCCGCAGGTCGGCCTGGCGCAGATCCGCGTAGCCCAGGTTCGCGCCCACGAGCCGCGCGCCACTGAGACGGGCCTGCATCAGATCGGTACTGGCCAGGGTGGCGCCGCTGAGATCCGCTCCGCTCAGTTCCATCCCGGTCTTGCGACAATAGCTCCAGTTGATCCCCGGCCCCGGAGCCGCCTGGCAATCGGGCTGCGAATCCGCCTGCCGGGCGCCATCGCCCAGGAACATGAGCAGGCCCAGCACCCCGGCCACCGCGACACCCGCCAGTATCCAGGGCACGGGTTTGGGTGGCGCCCCCAGGGGCTCGGCCTGGTTCAGGCGTTCCCGCTGAACACGATGCTGGATGAATTCGACGGACTCCGGTGCCCGACGCTCATCCCGGCGCCGATCCTGGGGCTCGACACCCTCCTCCAGGTCTCGACGGTTGATGACCTGGCGCTCGTCCTCGCGCAGGCGCGCACGCAGCCGCGCCTCCCGCCCCTCGGCGTCGTCGGGCAGCAGCAGTTCAGCGGGAATGAGTTCCGGATGGGCAGAGATACTGGACCAGGCCTCCCGGTCCTGGCTGACCTGGTCCTGGGGGTGCAGACGGCCGAGGATCAGGTAGCGGGAGATGAGTCCGGAGGGATACGGCCCGCTCACCGCGCCTTGGCGGCGTGTGAACCAGAGTTGGTGTTCAGTCCCTGACTGCGTCATGGGCGTATTAAAGCATAGTGGCTAGTGGGAAGGGCCCCCTCCCCAACCCTCCCCCGCGATGCGGGAGAGGGGGTTTTATTCTCCCTCTCCCTCAGAGAGAGGGCTGTGGGGTGAGGGTGGTGTCCCTGCCACTTGAAACCTCTACCTGAAAATCACCCCAACACCGATGCTGAAACGGGTGTTGCTGCCGCTGTCTGTGCTGCGGCTTTCCAACGGCCAGAGGTGGGTGTCCCGGGCATGGACCAGGGGATAGGTGTAAGGCGCCTCACCCACCTGACCCTGCACCTTCTCACCCAGGGTGCCGGTCACCGTCACGCGCCGACCCGGGGCGTAGGAGACCTCCTCCAGGTAACCCGGCGCCCGCACCAGGAAGCGCCCCTGGGGCGTGCGGCTCGCGGCGGGGCGCTGGTTGTTCTCCAGGGGATAAGCCAGCACCTCCAGTTCCGTGTAATCGGCCAGATTGCGGGTGGCCACGATCATGCCGCCCCAGATCACCTGGCTGCCCTGGTAATCCTGGGTGCTGGCGGAGACCTCCGAGGGCACCAGGTCCGTGGCCACCCCGGTGGTCTCGTAACGGGGGCCCGTGGCGCAGCCGGCCAACAGCAGGAGGATCAGGGTCAATACCAGCAAATAACGCATCACATCACTCCGCCGACTCGGCTTTTACATCGTACCTGCACGCTCGGATTCAATAGCGGCGCCAGGGCCCATAGATCGGATGATAGGGATACCAGGGGTCGTACCACCAGGGCGAATAGTAGGGATCGCGCACCGGTTCACGCACGGCCCAGAGCTGATGCACATCCACATCCACACGCACATAGGGATAGGGGTAATCGCCCACGGGACGCGACTCCAGCCCGGCCACTCGCCCGCTGACGGTGATCTCCCGTCCGGCGACATAGACGGCGGGGTCCAGGAAGCCCGGCACCCGGGCCAGGAAACGGCCCTGGGTCACATCGGACTCCCTGGGACGCCCGCCACTGGTCAGGGGACGGGAAACCACCTCAACCAGGGTGTGGTCGGCGAGATTGTTCACCCCGGCGATGACCCCGCCCCAGCGCACCTGACTGCCCTGGAAACGGGCCGGATCGGCACGCACCTCATCGGGCTGGGGCGCGCCCGGCGGTGCCGCCCGAATGGGCTCGGGGGTGCTGGCGCAGGCCGCCAGCCACAGGGCGGCCAGACACAGGGACATCACTCGCAGTATGCGCATCATGGTGTCTTTGACCACCGCAGGAACCACAGATTCCCCTCAACCCGGGGCTGCCTGCGCCCGAGCCTTTACTGCAGGTGTTCTTTCATGAACCGGGTGGCCCGCTGGATGGCGTCCTTGGTGGCCAGATCATCGGCAAAGGTACGCACCTCGCCCCCTCGAAACTCGAAACCACGTCCGACACCGGGATACTCCACCAGGTGGGCGTCACGCTCACGGTTGCGCAGGGCGGAAACGGACATCTCGATACCGCGCTTGCGCTGGTACTGCTCATGCTCACCCACGAACACGAGCACCGGCAGGGTCAGCTGATCCACCTCGGTGGCATAGCGGTAGACCTGCATGGGTTCCGGCGCGTTGGGGTCCTGCATGTGCGGGTAATAGGAGACGTAGCAGGCCAGCCCGTTGTTCTGCCGGTCGTGGGTCACGGCCACCTTCAGGGCGTAGTAGCCGCCCCGGGTGTGAGAGTAGATGCAGGCCCTGTCGCTGCTCAGGTCATCCCGGGCCAGCAGGTAATCCACGGCGTGGCTGAGGTCTTCTTCCAGCACGGTGTCATGTTCGATGGGGAATTTCTCGATGAAGCGGCCGGTGTAGAGATCCGGTGCCACCACCACGAAGCCCCGGGCGGCCAGGCGGATCACGTGGGGCTCGATGAGTTCATCCAGGCCGCGGCGGCCATGCACAAACAGCACCGCCGGATACTTGTTGCCATCATCGGGTCGGGCGATCATCACCGGCACGTCCACCTCGCCGGTCTCGTAATTGCCCCGGGTCACGGCCACCTTGTGGTTTTCCGGCACGGCCAGTTCGCCCCGCTCCCACCAGGCGCTGTCCCACCAGTCATGCATGTCCTCGGCATGGGCCGCGGACATGACCGAAAGACCCAGGGCACAGGCCCCAACCAGGGAAATCAGACCACGCATGACATTCTCCTCCGGGGCAATCCGCGCCCACTGTTATGATTGCTGTTCTTGTCCCGATGATACTGCCCCGCGGCAACATCTCGCATCGGTATCTGACCCCCAAGACTAACAACTTCCTCGAGCCCCATGCGAGTCAAGCCCAAGCCCCTGCCCGTGGAAACCAGCCTGCCGGAGCTGCAGCAAGCCCTGGCGTCCCGGGGCATGGCCCTGTTGCAGGCGCCCCCCGGCGCGGGCAAGACCACCCGTGTGCCCCCGGCCCTGCTGGAATCGCCCTGGTGCACCGGCCGGATACTGCTGCTGGAGCCCCGGCGCCTGGCGGCCCGGGCCGCGGCCCGGCGCATGGCCGCCGAGCGGGGTGAACGCCCGGGTGAGACCGTGGGACTGACCACCCGCCTGGACCGACTGACCGGCCCACAGACCCGCATCGAGGTGATCACCGAGGGCATCCTCACCCGTCGTCTGCAGCGGGACCCTTCCCTGGAAGGGGTGAGCGCGGTGATCTTCGATGAATTTCACGAGCGCAGCCTGCAGGCGGACCTGGGCCTGGCCCTGTGTCTGCAGGCCCGGGAACTGCTGCACCCGGAGCTGCGCCTGCTGGTGATGTCGGCCACCCTGGACGCGACGGGCGTGGCACGGCTCATGGGGGACGCCCCGGTGATCACCAGCGAGGGGCGCAGCTACACGGTGGATATCCACTACCGGGGTCCCGCCCCGGAACCCCGGGCGCCGGCCCCGGCGGTGACCGCCGCCGTGACCGATGCCCTGGCACATCATCCCGGCGACCTGCTGGTATTCCTGCCGGGCCGCCGGGAGATCGAACAGGTCGCACGGGCGCTGGAAGGTCGCACGGGTGCCGGGACCCGGATCCGCCCCCTGTATGGCCAGCTGCCCCCCGAGGCCCAGGACGCCGCCATCACCCCGGCCCCCGAGGGGGAACGCAAGGTGGTACTGGCCACGGACATCGCCGAGACCAGCCTGACCATCGAGGGCATCCGCGTGGTGGTGGATTCAGGCCTGGCCCGGCGCCCTGTCTTCGACCCGCGCACCGGACTTACCCGGCTCGCCACCGTGCGCATCAGCCAGGCCAGCGCCGAACAACGCCGTGGCCGCGCCGGCCGTCTGGGTCCCGGGGTGTGCATCCGGTTGTGGAACGAAGAGGCCACCTCGCGCATGCGCCCGCACACGCCGCCCGAGATCCTGGAGGCGGACCTGGCGCCCCTGGCCCTGACCCTGGCCTGCTGGGGCGCAGAGGCCGATGAGCTGGCCTGGCTGGACGCCCCGCCCGCCGCCCCACTCGACCAGGGCCGGGAACTGCTCCAGGGCCTGGGCGCCCTGGATGAAACCTTCAAGGTGACCGACCACGGACGGGCCCTGGATGCCCTGGGCACCCATCCGCGCCTGGGGCACATGCTGCTGGGCGCCCGGGACAGAGGCCTGGGCCACACCGCCTGCCTGCTGGCCGCCCTGCAGGAAGAACGGGATCCCCTGCCCCGGGATGCCGGCAGCGACCTGCGTCTGCGCCTGCAGGCCCTCACCACCCCACGGGGAGGCCACGGCGGGGCGCTCAAGCGTATCCGCACCCAGGCCGGACGCTGGATGAAGCAGCTGGATATCCGCAGCAATGAGCCCGTGGAGGCGCAGGCCGCCGGCCTGTTGCTGGCCCTGGCCTACCCGGACCGCATCGCCCTGCGCCGGCCCGGCGGGGAGGCCCGGTTCCTGCTCTCCGGGGGCCGGGGCGCACGACTGCTGGAAGGGGATGACCTGAGTGCCAGCGACTGCCTGGTGGCCGCAGTGCTGGACGGCGCCGGCCGGGACGCGGTGATCCGACTGGCCGCACCCCTTGAACGGGCGGACCTCGAAGCCCGACTCCCGGAACTGATCAGCGAGCGGGAACAGGTCAGCTGGGACGAGGGCCAGGGGGCCGCCGTTGCCAGAAAGGAACGCCGGCTTGGGGCACTGGTACTGGACAGCCGGCCGATGGATACGGTCCCGCCCCAGGCCATGACCGCGCTGCTGCTACAGGCCATCCGCGAGCGGGGCCTGTCCTGCCTGCCCTGGACGGCGGAAAACGAACGTCTGCGGGAACGCATGGCATTTATGCATCGTCTGGCCGTGGCCGGCGGGGAGTCCGCTGCATGGCCCGAGGTCAGCGACGCCGCCCTGCTGGACACCCTGGAAGACTGGCTCGGCCCCTGGCTGACAGGCATGAGCCGCCTCAGCCACCTGCGTCGCCTGGACCTGTCCGCCGCCCTGCTGGGCCTTCTGGACTGGCCCCGGCAGCAGCGTCTCAACAGTCTGGCCCCGGAACGATTCACCGTACCCAGCGGATCGGGCATCCGCATCGACTACAGCGACCCTGAAGCACCGGTACTGGCGGTACGCATCCAGGAGGTCTTCGGGCTCACCCGAACACCGATGATCGGCGGCGACAAGGTGCCGCTCACCCTGCACCTGCTGTCACCGGCACAGCGGCCCGTGCAGGTAACCCGTGACCTGGCAGGGTTCTGGGCAAGGACCTACGGAGAAGTAAAGAAAGACCTGAAGGGGCGCTACCCCAAGCATTACTGGCCAGACGACCCGATGCAGGCGGTGGCGGTGAGGGGGGTTAAACGAAGTGGGAAGTAGGAATTGGGAAGTAGGAATTGGGAAGTTGGAAGTTGGAAGTTGGAAGTTGGAAGTTGGAAGTATGACCTTACTTCGCACTTCCCAATTCCCACTTCGTACTTCGCGCACACCTTCACTGGGCGCGGCGCATCTCCTGGACATGGATGTTGCTGGCGGAAGGCACCATCAGGTTCTGGGTGCAGGCCAGATCGTAGCCGTAGAAATCACGCAGGTGGTTGTAGATGCGCTTGTGGGAGAAGTCTCGGTCGTGCTCGATGCCTTCGATGGCGGCCCGGGCGCGTTCGCCGGCCTCATGTTCGGGCAGATTGATCACGAACACCCGGCCTTCCAGTCGAAAACCGGCACGGACCATGCTGGACTGGATCTGGGTCCACAGGGCACGGCAGTTTTCGTAGCTGTCGTGTTCGTGGTCCAGATTGATGACAACTGCATATGCCATGGCAGGACTCCTGTCGCATGAGGCGGCCGTTGCTGACCTCTACATGACAAACACTGGACCTATTTCGCCGACCTGCGTCGTGATGGGCGTCACATAACAGAAGTTTGGTTCCGCCTCAGGATTCTCCGCCCAGCAACAGGGCCTCGGCTTCCACCACCTGCTGCTGGGCCTGGTCCACCACGGACCTCAGGGCGGCTGCATTCAGGCCTGTGCGCTCGAAGGCCACGGGGTCCACCGGCGGGGCATCCCGTTCATCCCGGGTGTCCAGCTCCGCCATGTGGGCCACGGAGTTGGCCATGTGCACCAGGGCCACCTCCTGGGGGAACTCCCGCGCCTCGGCGGGGCGATGGTGATAACGGATGCACTCCTGCAGGCTCACAGGCAGTTTCCAGCGCGCCGCCAGCTCCCCACCCACGTCCGCATGGTCATAGCCCAGCACCTGGCGCTCGGCGCTCTGGGGCCCCAGCTCACCGGCCTGCTGCAGTGCCAGGAGAAAGGCCTCATGGGCCTCGTCCGGCTCCCGGTTGAAGATCAGCAGGCGGCCGACATCATGGAGCAGCCCGGCGATGAAGACGGTCTCGGCACGCTTGGGCATCACCTGTTCGGCCAGGAGCCGGGCGGCGAGGCCGCAATAGATGCTGTGGCGCCAGAAGTCCTCCAGGGACAACAGCGGGCTTTCCACGGCATCAAAGGCCCGGGGGACGGTGCTGGCAATCACCAGCTCCCGGATGCGACCCGCACCGATCACGGTCACGGCCCGGCTGATGGTGTCCACGCGGCTGCTGAATCCGTACAGGGGGCTGTTGGCCAGTTTCAGCAGCCGCAGGGTGAGGCTGGGGTCCTGGCTGATGAGGTTGGCGATGTCCGTGGCGCTGGCCTTGGGGTCGTCCACCATCTCATTCAGGCGCATGGTGATGGCGGGCAGGGACATCAGTCCCTCGGTTTGTTCTATCAACTGATCGAGCGTGAGGGACATTGGGCCTCCCGGCATGAATGGTGGACAAACCGGCGCAGGGTCACGGTCGCCCACACCCATGATAGTCCATACGGCCTGCCCGACACCGGCCGGTCCGGACAGCACCATGGGGCATTGCCATGTTTGCACTTCGCGAATAACATAACACCATGATTCTGAAGCCGCAGGACATTTTCATCTGTCTCAAGCTGGTCAGCCTTGGCAACCAGCCCTGGACCTATCAGCAGCTCTCCCAGGACCTGTTCATGAGTGCCTCGGAGATCAATGCGGGGGTTCGTCGTGCGGTGCGTGCACGCCTGGCCGGTGCCAGCCGGGATGGGGGCAATCCCCGACCCAATCTCATCGCCCTGCACGAATTCCTGGTCCACGGCCTCAAGTACGCCTTCCCGCCGGACCGGGGTGGCCTCACCCAGGGGGTGCCCACCGCCCACGGCGCGCCCCCGCTGGTGGGCACCCCGGGCAGCAATCCCGGCGATGAACCGCCCCCGGTCTGGCCCCACCCCCATGGCCCGGTGCGGGGTGTGGCGTTCTCGCCGCTGTACCGCTCTGTGGCCCAGGCGGCCCTGGCCGATCCGCAACTCCACGAGATACTGGCCCTGGTGGATGCCATCCGGGACGAACGCTCCCGGGTGGGGAACCTGGCCGTGCGGGAACTCACCGCCCGGCTTCGCTAACAGGCTGTTGATTCGCGAACCTTCCCCGCTCCGGATTGTCATTTCTCTTGCTTGCCCAGGATGGATCGCACGGGTCTATAGTCATAGCTCTCGGCCGTTCCCCCGCTACCCATCCGAACACCACAATAATCATCAAGGAGAAACACCATGTCCCGTCTGCTTGTCCTGCTGTTCCTGGCCCTGTCCATGGGTCTGGCCCATGGCGCCGACGTACGCGGCGAAGAGGTCACCTACACCGATAACGGCACCACCCTCAAGGGCTACCTGGCCTATGACGCCTCCGCCAGCGGCCCCCGGCCCGGCGTGCTGGTGATCCACGAATGGTGGGGCCACAACGAACACGCCCGCAACCAGGCCCGTCGCCTGGCGGAACTGGGCTACACCGCCCTGGCCGTGGACATGTACGGCGACGGCCAGGTGGCCGATCACCCCCAGGACGCGGGCAAATTCGCCGGCGCCATTCGCCAGAATCGTGAGCTGATGATGAAGCGCTTTACGGCCGCAGAGAACTTCCTGCGCAGCCAGACCCAGGCAGATGCCGAAAAGGTGGCCGCCATTGGCTACTGCTTCGGGGGTTCCGTGGTGCTGGAGATGGCCCGCTCCGGCGCGGACCTGCTGGGCGTGGCCAGCTTCCACGGCGCCCTGGCCACCCAGAACCCTGCCCAGTCCGGCGAGGTGAAGTCCCGGGTACTGGTGCTGCACGGCAATGAGGACCCCATGGTCCCGGCCGAGCAGGTGGAAGGATTCAAAAAGGAGATGGACGCCGCCGGTGTGAGCTACCACTTCGTGGGCTATGACGGCGCCACCCACAGCTTCACCAACCCCGCCGCTGATGAGGCTGCGAAGAAGTTTGGCATGCCGGTGGGTTACAACGCCGAGGCGGACCAGAAGTCCTGGGGCGAGCTGGAGCGTTTCCTCGCCGAGACCTTCGGCAACTGAGGTCCTGAAGCACTGCGCCGCCCGGGCCTTGGCCCGGGCGGCGCATTTGTTTTGAGGGCACCTCTAAATATTCATGAACACGCATCTTGGGCGCTCAGAATAATTAGAGGTGCCCTTAAGTCAGCAGAAAATACAGCCCCAGGCTGGCCGCCACGGCCACCGCCACCAGGATCACCACCTGCATACGTCGCTGGCGGCGTCGCTGCTCTTCCCATTGACGAATCAGGGGCTCGGGCGTGAAGCTCGCACGCCCGTGCTGGGTCTCCGCCGGTTCACCCACCTGCACCTGCGGGACGCCCTCCTCCTCGACATCCTCCTCACGGGTATTCAGACCAAGACCATCCGGCGGCCCCGTTTCCTCGAAGGATTCATCCTCATCCGGGTCCGCTGACAGAACCTCTGGTTCGGGTTTTTCATCGAGCACCGGTGTGGGCTCAGGTGCTGCGGGTTCAGGGACAGGCCTGGCCCGGCGTTCACGCAGGGCGCGCCGGGCATCGGCCAGTTCCTGCATCAGGCTGCGCAGTTCCCGCTCAGCCGCCTCCCGGGCCTGCTCACTGCGTTCCTGCTTGGCGGCCAGTTCCACCAGTTCGTCTTCCAGCTGCAACTGGTTCAGTTCGGCATGTTCCGCGCGGGTACGCAGGGCCGTGAGCATGGCCTGGGTGTCCTCTTCATCGGCATCCTGCTCTACCGCCTCCCGGGCCTGTTCCTCCAGGCGTTCCAGGGCCTGCTCGGCACGCAGTGCGCGATCGCGCAGCTGGTTGGCCTCCCGGTCCCGCACCACCAGCCCCTCTTCACGCTCCGCCAGCAGCTGCTCCCGCTCGGCAAGGCTTTCCTGCAGGCTATCCAGACGATCCTCCAGCCCCATGCGGTCATCCTGCTCACCGCTGAGCCGGGCCTCCAGGGCCTGACGCTGGTCCAGGGCGGCCTGCAACTGGGCACGCACCTCGGCCAGTTCCTCACCGTGGCTGGACAACTCGCCGCGGGCCTCCTGCAACTGGCTTTCCAGGGTCTGGGCGCGGGCCGCCGCCTCGTCGAGGCGCTGTCGTTCCTCGCCCAAACGGGCCAGTTCGTCCCGGGCGGACTGCAAGGCTGCACGGGAGCCCTCCAGCTCGCTTTCTAGGGCACTGGTCCGGGCCGTGCTTTCCTGTTCAATACGCTGTAACTGTGCAGTCAGCCCCCCGGCCGCCTCCTCGGCGGACTGTCTGGCGGCCTGGCTTTCCTGCAGCTGCGCCTCCAGTTCACGGATACGCTCGCTGACACGCTTCTCGTCCACACTCTGCTGGCGAAGGATCAGCTCAGTGCGCAGGCGCTCCAGTTCCGCACGACTGCGGTCCCGCTCCGCCATGGCCTCGCGTAGCTGGCGGCGGCTGCTGTCCAGGGCCTCTTCCAGTTCCGCGGAGGCGGACACCGAGGCGGCCTCGGACTTGCGCATCTCGTCCTGCCAGCCCTTGAGCTGGCCACGCACGTCCCGCAGGGTATTCTCCAGTTCCGCGATCCGGACACGCAGCGCATCGGCCTCCGATGGACCGGACTGGGGGGCTGGCGGGGCAGGAGGCGGAGGTGCGGCGACGGGGATATGCACATGCTGCTGGGCCACGCCCAGCACGTCGGCGGCATTGAAGGGTTTCATGATCACGCCGGTGGCACCGGCGGCCAGCGCCCGCTCCCGGGTGCCGACACTGTCTTCGTTGCCGGTGATCAAGAGAATGGGCAATGCGCTCACCCCGCCGTCACCGGATTCCCGGATGCGACGTATGAGTCCGAAGCCGTCCAGCCGGGGCATGGACAGATCCGTGAAGACCCCGGCGATGGGGGGGTGTTGCAGAATACGCGACCAGCCTTCCTCCCCGTCGCCGGCCTCGGCCACGGCATAGAGGGGCGCCAGGATCTTTTTCAGTGCCTGACGCATGACCCGTGAGTCATCCACGATGAGAATCACGGGTCTGGGTTCGAGTACGGTGTCCTGATCTACCGCCATGTAGGTCTAATCCCCCGCAGCGCAAGGAACGCGCCAACCGGCAGTGTAACCGCTCCACAGCCCCTGTCGAAGTGCGCTGTTTCACCAATCGGTGCCGTTGATCGGATTTCTTGCGTCTGTCGCCCCATGTCAGTACGGTTTGGCGGAACCAAATCCACTGAGAATCCAGCCACCATGCTTTCCAGACTCTATCAGGCCCTGGGGCCGCTGCGCATTGCCATGGCAATGCTCTCCCTGCTGACCATCATCCTCATGCCTTCACCCGGTACTGAGGTGGTGTATGAAGGCTGGGCAATCATGCCCACGGTGGTGGCACCGGCCGTAGCGCCGATCCTGGTCGCCGTTTACCTGCTGGATATCCTGATGAGTTTTGTCTTCTCCCGCTCTCCCGGCGAAAACACCAAGCGGCGGCACTTTCATTTCATCATCCTGTCCGATGCGCTGTTCGTCTCACTCCTTCTGGCCGTGTGGATTCCCCTGATCATGGCCCTGGCGGTCTGATCACCCCTTACCCTTCTGGAATCATTCATGGCACACACCATCGTCATCACCGGCGCCAATCGCGGCATCGGGCTGGAATTCACCCGCCAGTACACTCGGGCAGGCTGGCGTGTGTACGCCGGCTGCCGCCAACCCGAACGGGCACTGGAACTCAACCAACTGGCTGAGGCCAGTGACGGGCGTCTGAGCGTGCACCCGCTGGACGTAACCCGCATCGAGCATATCCAGGCGCTGGCAGCCGTGCTGGGTGATACACCCGTGGACCTGCTGCTCAACAACGCCGGCAGCTACGGCCCCGATGGCGTGCGCTTCGGCCACAACACCGATGAGGCGGCCTGGATCGAGACCTTGCGCTGCAACGCCATTGGCCCCATGAAGATGATGGAGGCCCTGGTAGAGAACGTGGCCGCCAGCGAGCTGAAACTGATCGCATCTCTGAGCAGCAAGATGGCCAGCATGGATGACAACGGCTCCGGCGGCGCCTACATCTACCGTTCCACCAAGGCGGCGCTCAATGCCATCATGAAGAGCGCCGCCATCGACCTGGCGCCCCGGGGTATCACGGCCGTGGTGCTGCACCCGGGCTGGGTGCGTACTGACATGGGCGGCCCCCACGGGGAGATCGACGCCGAGACCTCGGCCCGGAAACTGCGTGCCCTGCTGACCCGACTCACCCCGGCGGATGCCGGGCGCTTCTTTGACGTGGACGGCAGCATCATCCCCTGGTAAAGACCCCCCATGGCCCGCATCATCATCCTCAGCCTGCTGGCACTCCTTGCCGTGTTCGTGGTGGCGCGCAGTTGCGGCGTCACCCCGGGACAGGTGGAGGAACGGCATATCCTCGCGCAGCTCAATGCCGAGGAAGGTGGCCGTTACCAGTCCGAAAACCGGCGCAGGGAGGGGGTAGTCACCTTGCCCAGTGGCGTGCAGGTGGAAATGTTGCGGGTGGGTGAGGGAGCCGTGCCCAGCATCGATGATGTGGTCCTGGTGCACTACGAAGGCCGTCACCTGGACGGGCGCATCTTCGACAGTTCCTACCGGCGCGGCGATCCCTCGGCCATCGCGGTGGAACGCACCATCCCCGGATGGCGCACGGTGCTGGTGGACCTGCCCGTAGGCAGTCACGTGCGTCTGACCATCCCTCCGGACCAGGCCTACGGCACCCCGGGCTCAGGCGTCATCGGTCCCGAGGAAACCATCCTGTTCGACCTGGAACTGCTGGGCATCATCGCCCCGGAAAGCCCCGAAGCACACGACCCGACGCAGGACCGAGTGCCCGGGCTTCGCTGAACGCTTGCGCTCAGCGCGAAGGATGAAAGTGGAGGGGTGAGGGGTGAGGGGTGAGGGGTGAGGGGTGAGGGGTGAACAATGTTTGCACTACGCTTGTAACCTGCCAAATCCCGTAGGAGCCCAGGGGGCTGGACTCCTACGATTCAGGATCAAAACTCGTCCCTTCTTTCATTCACCCTTCACCCTTCACCCTTCATCCTTGCCCTGACGAAGCCAGCTCACCCGGTACAGGTCCAGGCGCCGGTCCCGCAGGTTACGTACGCTGCCGTGTTGGCGCAGGTCCTTGAGGTTGTCCAGATCCAGGTCGACGATCAGGGTCATCTCGGTGTTGGGCGTTGCCTCGGCGGCGATGGCATCGTGGGGGAAGGCAAAGTCCGAGGGGGTGAACACCGCCGCCTGGGCGTACTGCATGTCCATGTTCTCCACCCGGGGCAGGTTACCCACGGAGCCGGAGATCACCACGTAGCATTCGTTCTCGATGGCCCGGGCCTGGGCGCAACGGCGTACCCGAAGATAGGCGTTCTTGGTGTCGGTCCAGAAAGGCACGAACAACACCTGCAGGCCCTGGTCGGCCATCAGACGGGGCAGCTCCGGGAATTCCACGTCATAGCAGATGAGTATGCCGATCTTGCCGAAGTCGGTCTCAAAGACCTGCACCTTGTTACCCCCCTGCATACCCCAGTAGGACTGCTCATCGGGGGTGGTGTGGATCTTGTACTGCTTGTCCCAGGTACCGTCCCGGCGGCACAGGTAGGAGACATTGCGCAGGGCCTGATCCTCTTCGTACTCCGGCATGCTGCCGGCCACGATGTTGATGTTATAGGCCAGGGCCAGGCGCACCAGTTCCTGGCGCACGGGCTCGGTATATTCCGCCAGGTGGCGCACCGCCTCGGCCGGATTCTCCTGGTTGAACTGGGCCATGAGCGGACCATTGAAGAACTCCGGGAACAGGATCACGTCCGCCTGGTAGCCCGACACCGCGTCGACGAAATACTCCAGCTGCTGGTAGAGGTCCTGGAGACTCGCCGTGGGGCGCATCTGCCACTGCACCGCGCCCACCCGCACCGTCTGCTTGGCGCCGCCGATAAGTTTCTCCTTCTCCTCGTAGTAGATGTTGATCCACTCGATCAGCGTGGCGTAGGCCTGGGACTCGGTGTCATCGGGCAGGTAGCCGGTGATGATGCGGCGCACGTGGAAATCATTGGAGAGCTGAAAGGTCAGGATCGGATCGTAGATCTCCTTGCTCTTCACCTGCTCCACGTACTGCTGCGGGGTCAGATTGTCGCGGTAGTTGACGTAGCCGGGGATGCGCCCGCCGGCGACGATGCGGCGCAGGTTGAGCTTCTCGCACAGTTCCTTGCGCGCGTCATAGAGGCGCCGACCCAGGCGCAGGCCCCGGTAGTCGGGGTGGACGAACACATCCACGCCATACAACGTGTCGCCGTTGGGATCGTGGGTGGTGAGATAGCCGTTGCCGGTGATGGCCTTGTAGGTGTGCCTGTCGCCCCAGCGATCGTAGTCCACGACCATGCTGATGGCCGCGGCCACCAGCCGGCCGTTGTCCTCGATGCAGATCTGGCCTTCCGGAAAGCGCGACAGCTGGGAGTCGAACTGCTCCCGGTTCCAGGCTCCATCCAGGCCCGGGTAGACCCGCTCCATGATCTCGCACACGGCCTCGTAATCTTCGGGCCGGGTGTTACGCAGTTTCAGGCGATGCTCGTCGGCCTGGACGGGGTCCTGGGGCTGGTCGGTCATGGGCAACTCCGTGAAAGCTCAGGACACCAGCATAACGGATACGGGCCCGCGGCGGGGCCCGCCCCGGTCTCAGCTGCGCTGTTGCAGCCTGGCCAGGTTGCCCAGGGAAAACAGGTGCGCGTAGATCCAGGGCCAGTACCCGGCCTTGTGAAATTCCAGGATCACCGCGTCATCCAAGCCGCCCAGCCGGGTGTCATCCACCACGTAAAATCCCCTGAGCAGGAAAGACTTTCCATGGGCGTCTGTGAGCTGCATGTCCCGGGAGACCAGCAGGTCCAGTTCCCGCAGGCGCTTCATGAAGGTCTGGGTACGCTCCATCTCGGTGAGGAAGTTCTGCAGGAAGCTGATGGTGTCGCGCAGGAAGGGAGACTCGCTGCCATCGTCCTGGAACAGGGGCTCGCCGGATTGCGCGTCGAAGCCCTTGTACTGATCATCGATGCAGACCGTGTAGTTGTCGCCTTCGGCCCCCTTGGCCAGCACGAACGGGTAGCGGCGCACGAACGCCGGGACATGACACCCCGGAGCCCAGCGGCCCGAGGCCTCCACAAACAGGTTGCGGCCCTGGGCCAGACCCAGCAACGCGACCGGGGCGATGTCCTCGTCCTTGCCGGAAATCAGGATGGGATAGTCCCGGGCGCACTGAAAGAATTCCACGCCGGCCACGGGCACGAAACTGGCGTTGGCTGCAAAGCTGCAGTCCCCCTCGGCGCGCTTGAGGCGCAAGCCCTTGTGCTGCTCCCGGTTCAGGGGGACCACGTTTTCATAGAACATCAGTTGCGACATGAAGACTCCTTGACGATGGCCTCGGGTTCACAGACCCGGAAAATCATAAACCAGCCGCAGATCCAGCCGAATGCTGTCCTGGTCCGGGGTCACCTTGCGCGTGGCATGACCCAGCACCGCCTCGCCCCGCCAGCGGGGACCGAAGCGGGCATTGAGACCGGCACCCACGCCGGTGATGTCCTCCTGTTCGGGACTCTCGCCGTAGACGGCGCCGTGATCCAGGAACAGGAAGGGTGCATAGCGTTCGGTCCACTGCCAGTGCATCTCGATGTTCAGGTAATAGCCCCGCACCCCGGCAATGACACTGGTGGGATAGCCGCGCACGGTACCGGGGCCGCCCAGCTGGAACAGGTCTGCGGAAGGCAGGGTGTCCTCACCGGTGAACTGCCAGCCCAGGGTGCCCAGCCAGACTCGACCGTTGCCACCGGGACGCGCGAAGCTCAGCTGACCGGGATAGGTCAGATAACTCTGGCTGTCACCGAGGATCGTGGTGCTGCGTCCCGACGAGATGTTCTGCTCGAAACTCCACTGGCCGATGCCCGAGACATACCCCCCCCGCAAGCCGGCCACCACCCGGGTGATGTCCGTGTCACTCACCTTCACACCGGAGATCTCGCTGGTCGAGTTGGCCTCGCCGACCCGCAGGATGCTGTCCAGGCGCCAGGACGGGGTGCGCATCCAGGGGTGCTCGTATTGCAGCTGCCAGCCGAAGGAGTCGCCGGTGACATCCAGGTCCTTGAACGGACCCTCCACCAGCTCGATATCCCCCATGTAGACGGCGCCGCCCAGGCGCCCTCCCCGTGCATTGATCGCCGCGCTGTAGTCCGCTCTCAGGGTGTACGCGCCCTGGGCCACCACGCCATAGACACTCATCCGGTCATCCCGACCCAGCAGGCCGGACAGGATCCAGTAGGCACCCAGCTGGTATTCGCCGGTGCTCTTCACGCCCTGATTGTCGGCGAACAGCTGCAGGCGATGGCGGGGCGGCTCCTCTATCAGCAGGATCACATCGCTCTCGCCGAATCCCTCACCGGGCCGGAGCGCCGCGCGGGCGCGCAGTTCACCGGTGCGGTTGAACCAGTCCAGGTCCTCCCTGAGACGGGGCAGGTCCACCACCTCACCCGGTTCCATGGGAATACGGGTGCGCACGTACGTCTCGCGGGTGTAGGTGGCACCACTGACCTCCTGGCGTCCCAACCGACCTTCCACCAGCTGCACGGTGACCACGCCCTGCTCGATACGCTGGGGCGGCAGGATGGCCCGTGCGGTGATCAGGCCCCGTGCCTGGTAGATGGCATTGATGCGTTCGACCATCTCGCCCAGCAGACCGAAGTCCACTTCACGGCCCACGTAGCCGCCGGCCACCTCGGCCAGGGTCTCGGTGCTGAGAAACTCGGACTCGTTGAAGCGCACCCCCTCCAGGCGAAACCGGGGCCCGCCTTCCAGCCGCACGCCGGGAGCTTCTTCAGGGATGATCACCGGATCCGCGGGCACCGGGGCCTCGGGACGCAGTTCCTCGAGGCGTTCCCGCTCCCGTTCCAGGGGACGCAGCAGGAATCCCGGATCGGTGTCCGGCGTGAGCGGTGGCGTCTGGGCCGACACCGGCGCCATGGCCAGAAGGGACAACAGCAGCAGGGCCCTGCGCGCGGCGCGGGGAAGGCTATTCATTGACGATGCTCCACGAAAACTTCAGTTGCCGGCGCGGGCGACGCCCCCGCCGTGGCTGGAATCCAGCTTGAGGGGCAGGCCCTCCAGGCTCTCCACCAGGTCCTCGTCCTCGGCGTCACCCGGCACGCCGCTGCGCATGGCCGGCAGCAGAACGCCGTTGCCGTGCCCATGGCTGGCGAATCGCTCGGTGTCGCGCACCACGCTGGCACCCTCGTAATCCAGCCCGGTGTTCTGGCGTCCGGGCAGGTAGTTGGGCACGCGCACCTGGAAGCCCGGCGCATACCAGACCACGTAGGCACTGGTGTAGGTCTCGACAGCGCTCTGTTCCAGGAAGAAGCGGTGGTCGGTCTCATAAAGCTGCACCGACGACCGGACCGGCGCCGGTGACCGGTTGTTCATGTACACGTATGCACCAGGGGTAAACAGTTCCAGCATGCCCGACACATAGGCCTGATCCAGACGGACCTCGCTGGCGGTGGTGCGCAATTCGGAGTCCATCGCCGCGTAGACCGGGAAATGCAGTCCCAGGGGCGCGTCCACCACCAGTCGAGCATACTCGGCGGCCTCCTGGTTCGCGCCCTCAAGCCGCATCTCCAGCATCGGGCCCTCAGTCATCAGGTGCGCCACGCCCGCATCCAGGTAGTCCGCCTGCAAGTGCAGGTGTTCGTACACCGAGGCCAGGCCCAGCTCGATGGCCGCGGTGGCACGCAGCCGGGCCCACAGCCCCTCCAGCTCGCCGAAGCGGATCCAGGCCGGCCGCACCGCCTCGCCGAAACGGTCGAAGCCCGCTGCGGCCTCGATGCCGTTGACCGCCAGCAGGCTGTCACCGATGAGATCGCCGAAGCTGCGCAGCCGGATCCAATCGCCGGCGATCAGACTGCCAAAGGTAAAATCACCGTCCACGGAAACATCCACCGGACCGGCGGGCGCGTGGATCTCACCGGCGGCGAGATCATCCAGGGCGTACAGGTGGATGCCGCCTGCGGCGGTGTAGGCATCCACGCCGCCGATGTCCAGCACGATGGGCGCGGACTCAAGGCCGATGCCGGTGCCCGCGATCAGGGTGGCCCAGCCGTCGCGGGGCCCGCTCAGATCCAGCACAGGCACCGCCACATCGCCGTAGGCGCTGTAGATGCCGTCACGGGCAATGAGGCTCACATCGCCGCCGGCGTGCACGCCCGCCAGGCGCAGGTCACCCTCGGGCGCGGCCAGGTGGATCTCATCACCGGCCGACGCGGCCACGGTCCCGTCCTCACCCAGATCCAGGTCCAGGGCCTCGTCGCCCTGCCCGCCGATGCGTCCGCCCGCAATCAGCGTCGCCCCACCGGCGCGGATATCCACCAGCGCGTCGTTATAGAAACTGAGGATATCGCCCGCGGCCTGGAGATTGACGCTGCCGTCCTGGGAGAACATGCGCTCCACCGTCAGACTGCCGTCGATCTCGTGAAGATGAATGTCACCCGTGGCGCGGGCTGTCACGTAGGGCGCGGCGCTCAGTGACATCTGGATCGGGGCGTCCACGGTGCCGATGGGGCCCGTGCCGCCTTCCAGCAGCAGGCCGCCGCCGGCCCCCTCGATCACGGTAACGCCTGGTTGCGCGCTGAACAGGCCTGCCCGGGTCTGCAGGCGAACATTGCCGCCGCCGGCAATGCGCTCCAGGATCATGATGGCCTCGGTGGCGCCCAGGAAGATATCGCCCCCGGCATCACCGCTGGCCTCCGCAGTGATACTGCCATCGACCCCGTGCACCACGCCCACTGGCCGTGCACGCTCGATGACCAGGCCCTCCACCGTGCCGCTGACGAGCTCGCCGAACTCGTTGAACACCGCGTCACCCAGCACGCGGATATCACCCGGCTGCGCGGACACCAGGGCGGCGATCTGCTCCGGGGTGAATTCGAATGGCGCGCCGGTATCGCCCGGGAACAGGATGGTCAACGGGTCATCGGCGGCACCCACGCGGCCGTTGGGTGTGGAGATCTCGATGCGTTCACCGATCAGGTTCGGCGCGAGTCGCTCGAACTGGGTGTCGGTGACCTCGATCAGGGCGCCGGCATCGATACCCCGCAGGAGCTCTTCCTCGGTCCACTCCGCGCCCTCGGCGATCGCCTCGCGCACGGCCTCGGGCGCGGTGTAGCTGAAGTCGTCCCGGAAACTGTCGAAGCCGCTCACCTGTGTCAGGTCATCCACCCCGAAGATGTCCCGGAATTCGCTCTCCAGTTCGCCGTAACGGCTGGCGGCATAGGCATTGATCTGTGCCGCATCGAGACCGCCGGCCAGGGTGTTCAGGTGCGCCTCGTCCAGATCGGTGTCGTTGTCCGGCATGAGCGCGGGGAGCAGGTCGCGCAAGGCGGCATGGCGCAGCAGGTCCTGACCGGCCTCGTCCAGGTCGAACACCCCGCTGCCGTCGGAGAGTTCACGCAGCAGCCAGTACTCCGCGTAGCGCGCCTGCACCAGGGTCTCGTAGGCGCGCACCGACTCCTCGATGGCATCACCCACGCCCCATTCACGGGTCAGGCGCATCTCCTGCCAGATGCTGCGCAGGCGATTGATCGCCTCCTCGTCCAGTTCGCCCCGCTCGAAGGCGTTGATCAGGTCACCGTTGTCGACCCGCACCCGCAGCGTGCCCACGGCCAGCAGCTGCTCCACCTGCAGGTCGCCGTCCACCTCGATCACGTGCACATCGCCGCCGCTGGTGACGTTGAGCGCCGAGGCCCCGAGCGGCACGCGGCCATCGACCGGGGGCGACGCCCACACCGGTATCGATGGCAAGCCCGCGATCCAGGCGGCCCACGTCTCCGCCGGCACTCAGGCTCAGGGTGCCGCCATAGATGGCCCGCTGGGCGTCGTCACGCAGGTTGACGATGGCGTTGACCGCCTCCACGTTCACGTGGCCGTCGCCGGTGCCGATGCGGATCACGCCCAGGTCGCCGCCGCTCTGGGAGAGATAGACGTCGCCGGTCTGGGTCACGGCAGTGATGCCCCCCTCGCCGACCCGCAGGCGCACCGGGTTGTCCTCCCCGCCGATACCGTTGACGGCATCGATGATCACCGTGTGGCCCTGCAGGCTGGCGCCGGCATTGATCTGGCTCAGGGCGCCCTCGGTCAGGATGGTGGTGGTGCCCTCGGGATTGCGCAGGGTGCCGTCGATGATCACGCCGCTGACGGAATCCACCAGGATGCGCCCGGCGCTGTTGCCGATGAACTTGACCTCCACGGGCAGGTCGGCCCGCTGGGTCTCGATACCGAAATCGATGCCGAACCAGCGGCCGATGTCGGCCACGTTCTGGTGCAGCTGCGCCAGCCAGGTGGGCAGCACGTAACGCTGGCCCTCATAGGTCAGGATCGACAGCCCCTGGGCCGGTGTATAGACCGTCTCCCGCCCGTCGATGGTGACCACGTCGGGGTTCACCGGCACGACGACCGCCTCGGTAATCGGCTGACCCGCCGCATTGGTCCCCACCTCCTGGAACTCCAGGGTGAGGCGGGCCTCGGTGCGGGTGATGACGTCGCTCTGGTAGTCGTGCTCCAGGTAGGTCAGCCACGGATTGCCCTGGAGATCGGCCTTGCCGGTGTCCCAGATCTCCACCACGCCGTTGACCGGATCGCCCACGTTGAGGTTGCGCAGCACCACCTCGCGATTGGTCTCGTTGTAGACGCTGATGTCGCCAAAGCCGCTGCGCACCTGGATGCCGCAGCCCACGTCGTTGTTCTCGCAGCCGGTGCTCAGGATGTGTCCGAACAGGAATACGTAGCCACCGCCCACCGCCTCCGGCGTGAGTTCGATGCGATCGGTCTCGGCATTGTAGTAGGCGGACAGTTCGCCCCAGTTGATCTCCCGGCCCTCGCCGCCGGTGAGCTTGAGCAGCGGATCCACGTTGCGGGAGCCGACGGCCTCGCCGCCCACCACGCCGAACAGTTCACGCAGCAGGCTGCCGCTCAGCCACTGGCTGAGCCAGCTGTACCAGGGATTGGTGATCTCGCTCTCACCCAGCCAGCCCTGCAGATGGGCGTCCATGAGATCCTGGTGATCCTGGGTGAAGGTCACCGTCCAGTCCGGCATGCCGGACTGGATCAGGCCGTTGATGTTGATGTACTGGGCATTGATGTAGATGCGCCCGCCGACGATGCGTCCGCCATCGGCCTGGCGCCCGCCGATATCGTCGATCCCCGGGCGATACAGCTGCACGAAGTCGCCGCCGGCGCGGATGTTCAGGGTGCCGGCGTCGATCTCGCCGGTGGTCATGATGGTGCCCCGGCGGTTGATCACCTCCACCAGTCCGCCGGGATTGCTGATCTTGCCTTCCAGGCGAATCCAGGGCGGGATGCCGCTCACGCCGCCGGGCGGATCGAAATCGTTGACGATGACCACCTCGCCCTGGCTGCCCACCAGACCCGGGCTGGTGATCCCGATGCCGCCGAATACACTCTGGCCGGTGAGATCCACGACCTGGGGCACGGGAATGCCGAATACGTTGTTGCGGGTGAGCAGGGTGATACGTCCGGTACCCGACTCGATGGTGATGTCGTTGGTGCGCAGGAAGGCATCGGTGCGGTTGAGCAGCAGCACACTGGGCGCGCCCTCGGGCTGCATGAACTCGGGCAGGTTGTCCGGCTTGGGCGCCAGGGTGATGTGACCGCCGCCGGTCAGGGTGGAGGTCTCCATGTACAGCTCGCCGGCACGGGCGGTGATGTTCGCCACATCCACCTGCACCACGGTGGTCTCGCCGCTGTCCAGGGCCGCCAGCTGCGCCTCCAGGGTCTGGGCCTGGGCCACGGCGATCCACAACTGTGACTTGTCCTGGTCCGCGTAGCCCGGCTGTCCGCTCATCTCCTCGAACAGGTCGATGATCTCCTGCCACTGGTCCAGCTGTGCCTGGAGTTCATCGCGGATATCGACGATGCTCACGTTCACCTGCACGCCGCGGCTGGTCTCCACCCGCAGGCCGAAGGGCTGACTCTCGTCGGCGGTGACGATCAGGTATTCGTAGGTGGCGGTGCCGACGGTGAGTTGACCATCCACACGGATCCAGTCGTTGGCGGACAGGAAGCGGCTGTCCTTCTTGATCTCCAGGTTCACCTCGGGGACGTTGGCGCCGAAGGTGTTGGCGATGCCGACGAAGAAGTTGCCCACCCGCTCGGCCACCTCCCGATACAGGTCCTTGCCGCGCCCTTCGCCCCGGGCCGAGTAGCTGCCCTGACTGGTCCTCAGGTTGCCGTCCACCCCGGCGATCACGACGCTGTTCGCCTGCAGGTCGATGCCGTTGGTGCTCACCAGGTTGGCGTGGGCATAGGGATCGGTCTGGATGGGCAGGGCGGTCTTGTTCCACACGTACACGTGGGCATAGGCCGTCAGATTGCCCCGGCCGCCGCTGGCGTCGTAACCGGTCAGAAGGTGCAGATTGCCGCCGGACTCCAGGGTCGCGCCCCCGCTCACCTGGATCAGGTGATCCGTCGTCAGGTAGGCGGTGGCCCGGCCCTGGGCGAAACCGGCGCCGCCATGGGTACGGGAATTGCCCCGCGCCTCGATATCCGCATCGGTGCGCACGCCCACCCTCAGATCGCCACCGGCGGAGGCCCGTGCGCCCTCCTCGAAGATCACACGGCCGATGTTGCTGCTGGTGATGTGGGACTCGACCCGGGCGATGTCCACGGCGCCGCCGGTGTCGAGCTTGGCGTACTGATAGGCGACGATGTCGTTGCGCACGTTCACCACGATATCGCCACCGCCCTGGCCGTCGCTGGCGTCCACCTGCGCGCCCCGGCCCATTTCCACCCGGGTGTCGGCGATCATGGTGGCGTCGGCGCGGCCGGCGGAACCGTTGAGGAATCCACCGGCCGCCACGGAGATGTTCTCTCCCCGGTTGACCTGACGGATCACATTGTTGGCCGTGAGGATCACGTTGCTGGCGCGAATGTCGGCGTTGTCGTCCACCCGGGTCAGCACGGTGCTGTTCACCGTGTGGCTCGCCCGGGCGCCGCTGGCACCGGCCACCGAGGCGCGGGTGCTGTCCACGGTGCCGCTGAAGCGGGTCTGCTGGGTGGCGTTGACGCTCACCTGCCCGACCCGAAGCGGCGCCCCGTGACCACCCAGGATGCGCGCACTGTTGTTGGCGAGGCTCGAGGTGCTCACCGAGGCGGCGGAACCGGCCACCACGCCGCCGGTGCCGGAAGTGGCGTCGGCCTGGTCGCGATTCTCGCCGAAGGTGTGCACGTCGATGTGGCCGACGCGCTCGCCAGCCGCCCGGTTGTCCTGACCCAGCCAGGCGTGGGTCTGGGTGTTCGAGCTGGCGCTGGCATTGATCACGCCGCCCGCCAGCAGACCGATGGTGGTGGCGCGCCCCTGGGCCAGCTGGTCGGTGGTGTTGACCGCGCGCAGTTCCACGTTGCCACCCGGCAGGCGCACATCACTGCCCGTGTAGGCCCGCACCTGGGCGCTGTTGCGCGCCGTGGCGCGCGCCCCGGTGGCACCCACCAGCGCGCCACTGCCGGCGGTCACCTGGGCCTCGGCGGCGCGGGAACCGCCGGGCACCGCCGTGGCCACCAGGCGCAGGCTGGTGTCGTCGCCCTCGATCCGCACGCCGTTGCCCAGCCAGGCGTTGACCTGGGTGGCGACCAGGGCATCCGCCAGGGCCACACCGATGGACAGGGCGCCGCTGACGCTGATGCCCGTGCCCTCCGCGTAGGCACGCGGCCTGGCGGTGGCCTCGAAGCGCACCGCCCCCGGTGCACTCCCGGGGCTGAGGATCGAGGCATTGGCGTCCGCGTAGGCATTGACCTGGGACTGGTCACGGGCACGGGCGTCGGCACCGGCGCCGGCCAGCAGCGCGGATCCGGCGCCCGCGGTCGCCCGGGCCCAGGCCCCGTGACCGCCGCCCGCGGGTTCGCTGATGGCCCGGAAGGCGATATCCAGGCCCGTGCCGGTGATGCTGGCACCGCTGCCCAGGAAGGCGTTCACCTGGGTGGCGGCCACCGCCTCGGCCAGGGACACGCCCACCGCGGCGCTGCCGCCCACGCTCACGCCGAGTGCCTCGGCCCGGGCGCCGGGCTCGGCGCGGGCATCGACGGACAGGCTGCCGCCAGGGCTCAGGTTGACCGTCGCGCCGGCACCGATGCCGGCATTGACCGTCGCGGCATCCCGGGGCATAGACATCGGCACCGGCGCCCGCCGCGAACACGCCGCCGGCCAGGGCCGTGGCGCTGGCGCTCACCTGGCCTCTGCTGGTGGCCTCGATGTCGAGCGACGGCAGGTTGTCGATCTGCGCACCGGCGGCCACGCCGGCCGTGACGGTGCTGGTCTTCTGGGCATGGCTCAGGGCCACGCCCACCGCGATCCCGAAGGCCCCGCCGGCGCCCTTGGCGTCGGTGCGCACGCTGGTGCTGTCCTCGGCCTGGATCAGAATGCTGCCGGCCTCGATCCCCTGGCCGCCCAGGGTCGCGCTCACGGTGTTCTGGATGCGGGCATCGGCATAGGCGGCGCCCAGGCCCAGCCCGGCACCACCGCCGCCTGCCAGGGCGTCGATCCGGGCGGCGGGGCCGTTGCCGCGATCCAGGGCCGAGGCGCTGACCAGGAGGGAGTCGAAGCCCTGGATGGTCTGGGCATCGCTCACCGCCGCCTCCACCACCGTGTAGATCCGGGTCACGCCGGCACCCGCACCCACGCCCGCCATGGACAGACCCAGGCCCACGGCGCCGGTGGTGGACAGGGTTCGGGTCCGGTCCGTGGCCTGCACCGTGAGGTTCGCGCCCGGGCCGATGGCGTTGATACGGGTCTGGTCGTCCACCAGGGCCTTCACGCCGTTGTAACGGCCGCTGCTCACCCGCTGCGCCGCACTGCGCGCACCGCTGCCGCCTTGCAGACGTGCCTGTTCCTCCGGGGTGAGCAGTGCCTCGTCGTCCTCGTACACCGCCGCACCGGTCAGGGCATCCACGGAACTCAGGGTACCGCTGCCGCCCTGGTTCAGTTCACCGATGATGGGCGCGCCGGCACTGCCCTGGCCGAGCAGGATGACGCTCGCGGCGCCGCCCAGGCCGGCGCCGGAGGCCAGTGCGCCGGACATGGTGAGCAGATCGATGTTCCAGTCCCGCTCGGCGATCACGTCCACGTCGCCCCGCACCTGCAGATCGCTGCGGCTGATGGCCGCCTCGGTCCTGCTGCCGCCCAGCAGCACGGCGGCGGCCGCGCCGGCGGCATTGCCGCCCAGGGCCACACCCCCGGTCATGGCATCCACGGACAGGCTGTCCGAGGCCGCCACGCGCACACTGCCGGCGCCGCCGGAAACCAGGCCCACGTCGCTGTTGAAGATCCAGGCCTCGGTGGTGCCGTCCAGCAGCAGCACCGAGGCCATGCCGGCCAGACCGGTGCTGCCGTAGGAGGCGCCGGCCACGAAGGTGTTCACGGTGGTGTGGGCGCTGGCCTGCACCACCAGGTCGCCGGTGACATCGATGCCGGCGGTGTTGCCCGCCACACTCATGCGGCTGTTCTGGATGTACGCCCGGGTGAGGTTGTCGTTCTGCAGGAAGCCGATGGCGGCAGCCCCGGCGAGGACACCGCCGCTGGCGGAACCGGCGATCAGGCTGAAGGCGGCATCGGAGGCGGCGTCCACGGTGAGATCCACGGCACGCACCTCGGTGCCGTCGATCCAGGCGCCGGTCTCCGCACTGGCCAGGACCACCGGCGCGCTGCCGGCCAGTCCCACCCCGCCCACGGTGAACCCGGCGGCGATGGCGGTGACCCCCTGGGTGGAGCGGGCCTGTACCGCCACGCGCTCCGCCTGCACGCTGCCGCCTTCCAGGTAGGCCCGCGTGCTGCGGTCGATGACGTCCACGGTGGCCGCGCCACCGGCGGCCACCAGGGCGCCGGCGGCCCCCAGCACGGCGCTGGAGTTATGGGTGTGGCTGCTGGCCTTGACGTCCACGGTCTGCCCGGCACCGGCGCCGGTGGTATCGGGATTGATCTGGGCGTTGCGGATCCAGGCGCCGGTCTCGCCGCCCACCTCGCTGACGTTCACCGTGGCCGCCAGGCCCACGGAGCCCTTGGGGTTGAAGGCGAAGCCCGCGGAGCCGGCGGCCACGCCCACCCGCTGGGTGGAGGTGGCGTTCACCGCCAGGCCGTGGACCTGGCGGGTGTTCTCCGTCAGGGCATTGAAACTGATGCCGCTGGCATAGCTGTCCGCGCTGGCCTGGTGCTCGCCGGTGCGGTCGATGGCGATCACCTGGGGCCGGTTGGCCAGGCTGCCGTCGTTCACCGTGAGCAGGTCGCCGTCGATCGCGGCCAGGGCAGTCACCTGGGCCCCGTCGATGTAGGCGTGGGTCTCGCTGCTGATCAGGTTCACCGCCACGGAACCGGCCGCACCCACGTACAGGCCGAAGGCGAGACCGCCGCCCACCACGTTCATGACGTCGCGGTTCTCCGCCAGCACCCCCACGTTGTTGAGGGCGTGCACCCGGGCGCCATTGTCGATCGCCGCCACCACGCTGCCGCCCAGCAGGTTCACGGACACGGAACCCGCCACACCCCCCTTGCCCGCGGCGGATAGCCCCGCGGTCAGGGTCTGGATGGTGGATTCGGAATAGGCGTCCACCACCACGTTGCGGGCGCGGATCTCATCGCCGGCCAGGTTGCCGCTGATGCGCGCATCCACGGCGGTGTCGATGCGATTGACCGCCGTGGCCAGTCCCACGGCCACCTTGCCGGCCCCCTGCAGGGAGCCGGCGGCGGCACGGATGGTGGAGGCATCCCGGGCGGAGACAGTGACATCCAGGCTTCCAGCGCCGGGCTGTCCACTGGCATTGACCCGGCTGTCGGTGATCGCGGATTCGACCCGGGTGCCGATGTTGCTCACCGCCACCGAGGCGCCGGCGGCCACGTTGCCGGCGAAGGCGCCGGTGGCGGCCAGGGTCTGCACGTTGGAGCGGGCGCCCGAGCGCACCTCCAGCTGGTCGCTCAATATCAGGGTGGAGCCGTCCACGCCGGCCGTGAAGGCATTGGCGCTGCCACCGGTCCAGCCGCCGATCTCGTTGTAGGCCACGGCCACGCCGACCGCCACCTTGCCGGCCCCGGCGATGTTGCCGGACAGGGCCCAGATGTCCGCCGTGCGCGTGTCGTCGCTGTCGCCGGCATTGATCCGCAGGCTGTCCGCCGTCAGGGTGCTGCCGCTGACCCCGGCATCCACGGTCTGGCCGATGCGGTTGATGACCACCGAGCCGCCCAGGGCGAAGGTACCGGCCCCGGCACCGGCAATGGCCCCGCCGTAGATGCCGGAGGTGGACAGGGCATCCACGTGGATGGCCTCGTCCACCCGTACCCGGGCGTCCTCGATGCGCGCGCGGGTGGTGGTGGTGATCTCGTTGTAGCCCACGGCCGCGCCGATGCTCGCCTTGGAGGAGAACGCGAAGCCACCGGCCAGGGAATAGATGTCCGATTCCTTCAGGGCCAGTACGTTCAGGCCGCCGGCGTCCACGTCCAGCGCCCCGCCGAATCCGGGCTTGCCGATGACCGAGGCCTCGGCGCTGGAGCGGATCACGTTGGCCACCCCGGCGCCCATGCCGGCGAACTTGCCCGAGGCGCCGCCACCCACGCCCACGCCGATGATCACCGCGCTGTCGGCGGCGGTGACGCTGACCTCGCCGCCCGCCTGCACCGTGGCCTGGTCGATGCGCGCGGTGTAGCTGCTCTCCACCCAGTTGCCGGCGAAGGACAGGCCGATGGCCGCCTTGGAACTGCCGGTGATGGTACCGGCGATGCCGATGATCGCCTCGCCGCGGATCTCGGCGCCGCCGATCTGCGGGGCCTCGTCCAGGGAGCCGTCTTCCTCGCTGGCCTGGTAGTCCGGGTTGGTGAGGGGCGTGTCGCCGGCGTCGAAATCCACGCCGCTGTCCCGGCGGCCCAGGGCCTGTACGGCGGCGGGCTCCAGGTCGGTGCCGGCGGCGGTGACGATGACATCACCCGCAGCACCCACCTCGGCGCCCTCCACGATGCCCGCATGGATCGTGTTGCGCACCTGGTTGAACACCGCCGAGCCGCCGAAGCCCAGTCGGCCCTTGTTGAAGCCCACCATGGCGGCCAGACCCAGGATGCGGCTGGCGCTGAGCGCGCGCACCGCCACATCCTCGAAGCCCTCGACCCGACCGCCCTCGATGACGGCATCGATCCCGTTGCCGATCAGGTTCACGCTCACCGCGGCACCCACGCCGATGGCACCGCCCAGGGTCAGGGCACCGCCACCCGAGGCGATGCGTGAACGGTCATAGGCCAGCACCGCCAGGTCGCCACTGCCGGTCCCGTCCAGGCTGCTGTTGTAGATGCCCGAGAGGGTCTGGTTGCGGGTGCGGGCGATGGACACGGAACCGGCCAGGCTGGCGGACTTGCTGTCGCTGGCGGCGGTGTTCGCGGCCAGGCCCAGGGCGATGGCGATCTGGTCGCCGGAGGTGATGGCGGAGACGTTCACGCCGCCGGCGTCACTGAGGGTGCTGTCGCGCAGCGCCGCCTCGGTGGTGTTGGCCAGCACGTTGTAGGCGACCGCGCCGGCAAAGGCCACCTGCGGGCCGTCGGCGTTCTTGCCGGCACGCACCAGGGCGCCGGCGCCGGAGACGCTGATCAGGTCGGTGTCGTTGAGGGCACTGATGGTCACGTCCACCATGCCCGCATCCAGGGCCTCGACCTGCACGCCGGAGACCCAGGCGCGGGTCTCCAGGCTGGACAGGTTCACCGTGCCGGAACCGGACACGGCGATGCCGAAATTCTTCTGGTCCGGATCATTGGAGCCGGTGTTGGACTTGGCCCGGGTGTTGTCGGCCAGGAATTCGTCCTCCGCACCGCCCTGGCGGTCGGACTCGGACAGGCGGCCATCCTCGGCGTAATCGGGATTGTTGGGGTCCTCGCCGTCCTCGGAGGCCGCCAGCAGTTCCGCCTCGCCCTCGGCGAAGATGGCGTCATCGTCGCCGGAGAGGCCGTCGGCCTCCCCATTGGTCTCGGCCGTGCGGTCCTGCAGGTTCTCGCTGGCCTTGTCGGTCAGCCCCTTGGCCTCGCCGACACCGCCCGGGGCGTCCCCGGCCAGGGCGCCGGCCAGGGCGCCGGCGCCCACCAGGCCCGAGGTGGCGGCGGAAACGCCCAGGTCATCGGTACGGATCACGCCGCCGGCGATGAAGGCGTGGGTGGTGGTGTTGAGATCGTTGGCGGCCACCGCGATGCCCACCGCGGCGTTGTCCGCCTGGGTCAGGGCACCGGCCACGGACCACACGGACAGCGCCTGGGACGCCTCGACGCTGACCGAGCGGGCGGTGATGTCCGCGCCCTCGCCGATGCTGGCCACGGTCTCGTTGTCCAGCAGGGTCAGGCTGACGATGCCGTTACCGGCGATGCCGGCCCCGGCGCCGGAGGTGGGGCTGATGGCGATGACCTGGTCGAAGGCGGTGGCGCGCACCCCCAGGTCCGTGTCCTGTGCCACCACGGTCACGTGATCGGCCAGCCCGGCGGTGACCTTGTTCTCGTGGTTGACCCAGTTGAAGGCCGCGCCGAGGGCCAGCTTGCCGCCGTCGGAGGACTGCCCCGGCGACAACAGGGAATCGAAATTGCCCGCCACGTCGATGGTGGCGGTCTCGGCGTGGGCGGTGATCGTCACCCCGTGGGTCCATGCCACGGACCGGTCCTCGCCGTACACGGTGCTCCAGGGGCCGGTCCCGATGCCGGTGGCGGTGAGGACCGAGCCCTCGCCCACCCAGGCGGTGGCGGTGTTGCTGAAGTCCACGTAGTTCACCGCGCCGGCGATGTCGATGGACTCCCCGCTGGAGGTGGTGGTGGCGCTGGCATAGGTGTCGATCTGCGCCTCGGCCCACTCGGTGATGTTGTCATCCACCGCGCTCAGGCCCGGCTTGGTCTCGAAGAACTCGATCCAGCCGTCCAGGTCCGTCCACTTGTCGAGGCTCGCGCCCAGGGGCAGGGACACCTCCGCCGCCACGCCGATGCGCGCGGCGCTGAGGGTCACGTTGTCCCCGACCAGGGCCTCGGCGGTGTAGTCGTAGAGGCCCACGGCCACCGCCGCGCTGACCAGCAGGGAGGTGTCGCCGTCCTCGGTCTGGGAGGTGGCGCCGGCCTCGGCCCAGTTGCGGATGCCGGTGTCCTCGGTGCGGGCGATCACCGCCACCTCGCCGTCGGCGGCGGTGACGCTGGAGCCATCCTCCACCACGGCCCGGGCCGTCTGGCTGGAGAAGTTCAGGGCCAGTGCGGAACCCAGCTGCAGACCGAAGCCGCCGCTGTCATCGCCACCGCCATTGCCACCCGGATCTCCGGAACCGGCCATGCGGCCGTCCAGGCTCTCGCCACCCTGCTCGCCCCGGCCGCGGGCGAAGTCCGTGGAACCCTGGTCATTGCCGGAGGTGCCGGCGCTGGATTCGCCATCGCCCTCCTCGCCCTCCTCGCCGCCGCTGGCGACGGTGCTGGCCGCCACCTGGTTGCCGGTGCTGGTGGAGGTGGCCAGCACCGTGACGCCGTCCGCCGCCACCACGGTGCCGCCCAGCGTGGCAAGCGCCTCGGGGGCGATGTCCGCCACGGCGGCGGCGATGCCCACGGCGGCGCCACCGGAGACCTGGGCGCTGGCGCTGGTCTCGTGGTCATGGGTGTTGTGGGCCTCAACCGTCAGGCTGCCCGCGGACAGACCGCCCCGGGCAGTGGCCCGGGTGGCGCCCCGCACCTCGGTGTAGGCCACGGTGGCGGAGAACCCGACCCGGGCACTGCCGCTGACCGAGGTCCCGGCGGCCACCACGGTTTCGTTGTCACCCTGGGCGGCGACCCGCGCGGCGCCAGTGATGTCGAGTTCCGTGCCCGGTTCCAGCCGCGCCGTGGTCTCGCCGTGCAGCATGCCCAGCGCCACCCCGGCGCCGATGCCCACGGTCTCGCCCGCCTCGCCGGTCACCGGGGTCAGCACCACCATCAGGTCACGGCGCTCGGCCGCCACCCGCAGGTCCGCGTCGACGCCACCGGCGCTCACCTGATCGGCCAGCACCTCGGCCAGCACCCGGGTATCCTGCTGCACCCAGTTGAAGGCGCCGCCGATGCCCACCTTGCCGGTCTCGGCCTGGTTGCCGGCCACGGTGATGGTCTCCACCCGGGCCAGGACCGCCACGTCGAGCACGGCAGCAAAGGCCGCCAGCTCCTCGCCGGCGAGGCTGGCGGACCAACCGTCCGGGTCGCCGTCGGCGGCGAGGGTCAGGATGGCGCCGCTGCCGATGCGCGCCTCAGCGGCGCTGCTGAGATCCAGGTAGTTCACCGCGCCGGCCAGGCTGACCGTGTCACCGCTCCCGGACAGGGTGGCGCTGGCATGACCGTTCAGTGCCCCGGTATCGGGGTCCGACTCGCCCATGAAATCATCGAGCCCCGGCGCCTGCTCATCCCGGGCCGGCACCAGCAACTCGGCGCCCACCCCCAGGCGGGCGGCACTGATCTGCACGCCATCGGCGTTGACCGCGCCCGTGGCATCGTCCCGATCGCCCACGATGGCCCGGGCATGCTGATCGATGATGCCGACCGCCACGCCGGCACTGATGGACACGGCGACACCCGAATCCCCGGCCCCGGAATCCCCGCCATCGGCGCTGGAGGTGGCGGCGCTGACAGCGCGGGTCTCGAGCTCATGCAGTTCCCGGCGGGCGAACACCACCGCGTCGCCGTCCGCCTGCACGGAGACGCCGTTGCCGATGCGCGCATCCGCCGTCTCCGAGGCCAGGTTGATGGCCACCGCCGAACCGAACTTGATGGGCAGGCCGCCGTCATCACCGGTGCCCGGCGCGGACGCATGACTGCTGCCACCCTGGCCGTCATCGCCGCTGGCCGCCGCCTGGTCCGAGGCCCCCTGGGTCCGGTCGGCCACGAAACGGGTGCTGCCCTGATCGTTGTCCGCCGTCGCGGCACCCTCGTCGGCGGCCTCGGCATCGGCCACGGAGGTCTCGGCGGCCACCGCCAGCCGAGCGGTGCTGGACTCGGCGGCCAGGGTGAGCCCGCCGTCCAGGGTCACGTCCCGGGACAGTTCCGCCAGGGTCACGGTGTTCACGTCGGCGATGGCGGCGGCGATGCCCAGGGCCGCCGTGCCCTCGCTGCTGGCGGCGGCGGAGACGCTCAGGTCATTGTCGTTGCGGGCATGGATCACCAGGTCCGCGGCGTTCAGGCCCTGGCCGCTGCCCACCCGGGCGGTGGTCTCCACGTCCAGGTCGCCATAGGCGACCGTGGCGGAGAGGCCCACGGTCTGCTGGCCGGCGGCGATGCTGGCGCTGGCCACCTCCAGGGTGTTGCGCCCCAGGGCCATGACCGCCACGTTGTCCGGTGTCGGGGGCAGTGGATCCGGGCTGCCGGGGACCGGGCGATCCACGTTCACCCGGGCGTTGTCCTGCACCTCGGCCGTGGTGCGGGTCTTCAGCCCGGCATACACGCCGGCGGCACCCAGACCAAGACTGCCGCCGTCGCCGCTGCCGCTCACCGGGGCATAGGCGATCAGGGTATGGATACCCTCGGCATTGACCGCCAGGCCGGTGGTCACGATCTCCGCACCGGCACCGATGCGTGCGCGGGTGTTCACGTCATGGGTGACCCAGTTGAACACCCCGCCGATGCCCACAGCGCTGCCGAAGCCGGTCACGTTGCCGGCCACGTCCAGGGTCTCCAGCCGGGACCGGGCCGTCACACTGACCGCCTGATCCCAGTGGAAGCTGCGCCCGTCGACGGTCGTTTCCCACGCGCCCGCGGCACCGCTGGCGGTCACCTCCCCGTCGATGGCCGCCTCGGTGCTCACCGCGATGTTCAGGTAATTGACCGCGCCGCCCAGGCCCACCTGGGTGTCTTCGCCCGCCTCCACCGAGGCCGAGGCATGGCTGGTGAGGTAGGACGCCAGGTCCTCGGGCTGTTCGCCGGTGAGGTTGTCCAGGGAACCGGTGTTCTCGTCCTCGCCCCAGGCGCCTCTCAGGGGCAGGTCCACCTGGGCCAGCACCCCCACGCGGGCGGCGTTCACGGAGGCCTGCGGGCCGATCACGGCACTGGCGCCAAGGCTCAGGTCGGTGACCGCCACGGCGGCACTGACCGCCAGCGGGTTGCCACTACCGTCCTCGGCGGCGGAACTGGCGCCGCTCAGCGCATGGGTGGAAAGATTCCGCTCGTGGGTGGTGGCGATCAGTGCCACGTCGCCGCCGGCCTCCAGCGTGGTATCACCCAGGCGCGCCTCGCTGGACGCGCCCCCCAGGCTGACGGCTACGGCGGCGCCCAGGTCCAGGGGCAGGCCGCCATTGTCCTGTCCGCCGGGGCCGTCCCCGCCCGACTCGATGCCCTCGGATTGCTTGCCCTGGAATCCCTGGATGAATTCGGCAACCGCGCCGCTGTCACCCTCGGCGCTGGCACCCTCGCCGTCGCCGCCACCCCCGTCCGGGGCACCGGTCGCAGCAGCCACCTGGCGGGCGGCGGTATCGGACTCGGCGATCACGGTGAGATCGCCGCCCACGCGGATCCCGCCCTCGGCGCCGGCACGGCTGGAGGTGGAGGCATCCAGGACGGCGGCGGCCAGTCCCACGGAACCCCCGGGGCTGGCCTCGTTCAGGGCGCTGATGCGGAAATCGTTGTCGGTACGCGCCCAGACCAGGATATCCCCGGCATGATCGCCATCCGCCGGTGCGTCCAGGGCGATCGAGGCGACGGTCTCGAGACCGTCGGCGATGCCGATGGCCAGGGTCCCGGCGAAGTAGACATCGTTGTCACCGGCCCGGGTGGCGGCATCCAGGTTCAGGGTGTTGTCGCTGCGCGCCTGCACCGCCAGCTGGCCGCCGGCGCTGACCTGGGCCCCGGCACGGATCTCCGCCCGGGTCTCGCCCCGCAGTTCACCGTAGAGGGCCGCCACCCCGGCCAGGTCGCCCACGGCACCCGCCTCCAGGCTCACCTCGCGGGTGGCACGGGCATCCAGGTGGATGTCGCCGCTGGCCTCCAGCACGGCGGTGTCGTGGACCACGATGCTGGCCACCGCGTCGGCGATGCCGAAGCCCATGTCGAACTGGGGCACCAGGTCCAGCAGGCCATCCAGCAGGTCCGTGGCCAGCCCCCGCAGGGCGTTGGTGTCCGTGGCGTCCTCGCTGACCCGGGCGGCCGCATGGGCGATGAGATTGATATCCCCGCCGCGCAGTTCCCCGTGAACATCGATCCGCGCAGCGGAAGTGGCCACACCGAGACGGGTCTGATCGCCTTTGAGCGCCTCCAGGGTGATGGACCCGGCCTGGTAGCTACTGCCCTCTTCCACGTGGGCAAACAACCGAGCCCCTTCCTCGATGAGGATGTTCGGAGATATGAAATGGATGTTGCCCGAATCCCCGGCCGACACCCCGGCCTCGTGATCTCCGGAGGCGAGATCACGGGTACTGAAGGTGACATTCTCAGCAATGGTGATGCTTTCACTGGCAATCCAGGTCACATTGCCCGTGAGGAACAGGTCCACGCTCTGAACAATGTCCGTGTCGGACACCCCCACATAGATGTCGTAGGGATCAAACAGGATTTGGCCCAGGGCACCGTTGCTGGCCCCGGCGTCGTAGCGGCCACCCTGGATGCGGATCTGGTCACCGGCACTCACCTCGATGAACCCGCCATCACCGGATTCGCCGCCACGCGCCTTGAGTTCGGCCGCACCAAGCACGGTGGCGGAGGACTCGCCATAGACCACAAGGGTGCCCCCATCGGAACCGGCACCTTCACCGGAGACATCCAGGCGGGCACTGCTCTCCAGCGTGACATGGCCGCCGGCAGTGACCAGTACCGTTCCACCGGATCGGCCACTGCGACCACGGGCGCTGATGTCGCCGGATATAGAGACATCATCTCGGGCGACGATGACGATGTCTCCGTCGGCAATCTGCACATCCGCACCCAGTCCGAGACCCTCCACGTTCACCGCACTACTGAACAGGACCTGATGCTCGGTGTCGCTCAGACGTGTGTTGAGACCACCCGACAGTTGCACCTGATGGCCCAGCAGCAGGATGGCATCGGTGGCATTGACCTGCCCCTGGATGCTGATCAGGCCGTCTGCGGAGACCGGAATGTCGCCCTCCAGCAGGCGGGCCACGTGGCTGTCGCTGATGCCGCCATCCGGCGCAATCAGCTGATTCATGAAGGCGGTGGTGGGGGTGGCCACCGCCAGGCTGCCCACGTTGACCTGGCCACCGGCACCCACCACGAAGCCGTGGGGGTCGGCGAACACCACGTTGCCGCCGATCGCGCCGTCCTTGTAGCTGTTGAGCGTGCCGTTGATGACCACCCGGCTGTCGTGCACCAGGTTGATCAGGTTGCGGGTGTACTGGGGGAGATGGAGATTGGCGGTGTGGCCTTCTCCCACCTGGAAATGGTGGAAGGAATTGAAGGCGTTGTGACCCCGGACCGTGTCCGTGTGGATGTGGGTGATGCCGGGGGTGGACTGATCGAGGTGGGTCTGGGTGCGTCCGTCAGGGACGATGCCCAGGCTCCCATCCGCCTGGAGCAGGCCCGGGGCCGCGCCGAAGGCCGCCAGCGCGGCGAGGCTCAGGGGATGGGGGCGAAAGCGTGGGAAAACGCCGGCGGGCGTGGTCTCTCGACCACACCTGTCTGCGCGTCGGCCCCTGATGGCACGCCTTTTTTGTTGTTGTCGCCCCATTGCCTCTTGCCAGGGCAGCCCAGCAAGAACCGGGCCAGCCAATGTGAAGCAGTTCGCATTATTGTGGCAAGTATCCGCATGGGCCCGACGAGCGTCAAGATTTTCGTGACGGGCGGCACAATTCCTGCCCCATCAAGCCTCCCGAGGGCTCAATCCTCCGGCTCGTACCCCAGGTTGGGCGCCAGCCAGCGCTCCGCCTCGGCGGGCTTCATCCCCTTGCGCCGGGCGTAGTCGGCCACCTGGTCCCGGTTGATCTTGCCCACGTTGAAGTACCTGGCCTCGGGATGGGCGAAGTACCAGCCGGAGACGGCGGCGGTGGGCAGCATGGCGTAGCTCTCGGTGATGCTCATGCCGGCATTCTCCTCGGGCTTGAGCAGCTCCCAGAGCAGGCCCTTCTCGGTGTGCTCCGGGCAGGCGGGATAGCCGGGGGCGGGCCGGATGCCCCGGTACTGCTCCTTGATGAGCGCCTCGTTGTCCAGGCGTTCGTCACTGGCATAGCCCCAGAACTCCCGTCGCACCCGCTCGTGCATGCGCTCGGCCAGCGCCTCGGCCAGGCGGTCGGCCAGCGCCTTGAGCATGATGGCGTGGTAGTCGTCATGGGCCTGCTCGAAACGCCTCACGTGCTCGTCGATACCGATGCCGGCGGTGACTGCGAATCCACCCAGGTAGTCGGGCAGCCCGGTCTCACGGGGGGCAATGAAATCCGCCAGGCACTGGTTCGGCCCCTTGCCGCGACGCTCGGTCTGCTGGCGCAGGTGGTGCAGGCGCATCAGCGGCGCGGTGCGGTCCTCGTCCCGGTAGAGTTCAATGTCGTCGGCATCCACGCTGTTGGCGGGAAAGAAGCCGATCACGCCGCGGGCCTTGAGCCAGCCCTCCCTGATGATCGTCTCCAGCATCACCCGGGCGTCGGCGAACAGCTTCTTCGCCTCCTCGCCCACCACCTCGTCGTCGAAGATGCGCGGGTAGGCGGCATGCAGCTGCCAGGCATGGAAAAAGGGCGTCCAGTCGATGTAGTCGAGCAGATCCTCGAGGGGATAGTCGTCGAAGCGGATCACCACGCTGTCAGGCCCGAAGGGGTGCAGCACGGTGATGCCCGGCCCGGCCGGCTCCGCCTCCAGGGCCCTGGGGCGGGGCGGCTGGTAGCCCTGCCAGTCGATCGGGGTGCGGTTGTCCCGGGCCTGGGCCAGGGTCAGCCACTTCTGCTCCTTCTGCCGTTCGGCATGGTGGCGGCGCACCTCCTCGTACTCGGCGCGGATCTTCGCCACGTACTCTTCCCGGGTGTTCTGGCTGATCAGGCTCTGCACCACGCCCACGGCGCGGGAGGCATCCTTCACCCACACCGTGGGGCCTTCGTAGTGGGGCTCGATCTTCACCGCCGTGTGGGCACGGGAGGTGGTGGCGCCGCCGATCAGCAGCGGCAGCTTCATGCCCAGGCGCTGCATCTCCTTGGCCATGTGGGCCATCTCCTCCAGGGACGGCGTGATCAGGCCGGAGAGACCGATCACGTCCACGTCCTGCTCCACGGCGGTGTCCAGGATCTTCTGGGCGGGCACCATCACGCCGAGATCGATGACCTCGAAGTTGTTGCACTGGAGCACCACGCCCACGATGTTCTTGCCGATGTCGTGCACGTCGCCCTTCACGGTGGCCATGAGCACCTTGCCGTTGGGCCGGTCGCCCTCCTGCTTGAGCGCCTCGATGAACGGGATCAGGTGGGCCACCGCCTTCTTCATGACCCGCGCGGACTTCACCACCTGGGGCAGGAACATCTTGCCGTCGCCGAACAGGTCGCCCACCACGTTCATGCCGTCCATGAGCGGGCCTTCGATCACGTGGATGGGGTGATCCACGCCCTGGCGGGCCTCCTCGGTGTCCTCCACCACGAAGGCGTCGATGCCCTTCACCAGGGCATGCTCCAGACGCTTGGCCACCGGCAGCTTGCGCCACTCCAGGTCTTCCTTCTTGGCCTCGCCGCCCTCGCCGCGATAGCGCTCGGCAGCCTCCAGCAGGCGCTCGGTGGCATCCGGGCGGCGGTTGAGCACCACGTCCTCCACCAGTTCGCGCAGTTCCCTGTCGATCTCGTCGTAGACCGCCAGCTGCCCGGCGTTGACGATGCCCATGTCCATACCCGCGTGGATGGCGTGGTACAGGAACACCGCGTGGATGGCCTCGCGCACCGGCTCGTTGCCGCGGAAGGAGAAGGACACGTTGGACACGCCCCCGGAGACCAGGGCATGGGGCAGACGCTTCTTGATCTCGCGGGTGGCCTCGATGAAGTCCACACCGTAATTGTTGTGTTCCTCGATACCCGTGGCGATGGCGAAGATGTTGGGGTCGAAGATGATGTCTTCCGCCGGGAAGCACACCTGCTCGGTGAGGATGCGGTAGGCGCGCTCGCAGATCTCCACCTTGCGCGCCTGGGTGTCCGCCTGGCCCTGCTCGTCGAAGGCCATGACGATCACCGCGGCGCCGTAGCGGCGCACCAGCTTGGCGTGCTCGATGAAGGTGGCCTCGCCTTCCTTCAGCGAGATGGAGTTCACCACGCCCTTGCCCTGGATGCACTTCAGACCCGCCTCGATCACCTCCCACTTGGAGGAGTCGATCATCACCGGCACCCGGGAGATGTCCGGCTCGGCGGCCATGAGGTTCAGGAAGCGCACCATGGCGGCCTTCGAATCCAGCATACCCTCGTCCATGTTCACGTCGATGATCTGGGCGCCGTTCTCCACCTGGCTGGCGGCCACCTCCAGGGCGGTCTCATAGTCGCCGTCCTTGATCAGGCGCTTGAAGCGCGCGCTGCCGGTGACGTTGGTGCGCTCGCCCACGTTGACGAACAGGGAGTCCTCGGTGATGTTGCAGGGCTCGAGCCCCGACAGGCGGCAGGCCGGTTCCCGTTTGGGGATGCTGCGCGGCGGGAGATCCGCCACCGCCTCGGCGATGGCACGGATGTGGGCCGGTGTGGTGCCGCAGCAGCCGCCGACGATGTTGAGAAAGCCGCTCTCGGCCCACTCGCGGATGTGCACCGCCATGTCCGCAGGGCTCAGGTCGTAGCCACCGAACTCGTTGGGCAGGCCCGCATTGGGATGGGCGGAGACATGGGTGTTGGCGATGCGGGAGATCTCCTCCACGTGGGCACGCAGTTCCCTGGGGCCCAGGGCGCAGTTCAGGCCGAAGGAGAAGGGCCGCGCATGGCGCAGGCTGTTCCAGAAGGCCTCGGCCGTCTGGCCCGAGAGGGTGCGCCCGGAGGCGTCGGTGATGGTGCCGGAGATCATCACCGGCAGGCGCCGGCCGGTCTCGTCGAACAGGCTCTCCACGGCGAACACCGCCGCCTTGGCATTGAGGGTGTCGAACACCGTCTCGATGAGCAGCAGGTCGGCGCCGCCTTCGATGAGCGCCTCGGCGGCCTGCCGGTAGGCGGCCACCAGCTGATCGAAGTCCACATTGCGGAAACCCGGGTCGTTCACGTCCGGGGAGATGCTGGCGGTGCGGTTGGTGGGGCCCAGCACCCCGGCCACGAAGCGGGGCCTGTCCGGGGTCTTCGCGGTCCATTCATCGGCCACCCGCCGGGCCAGGCGCGCCGCCTCCCGGTTGATCTCGGGCACCAGTTCCTCCATGGCGTAGTCGGCCATGGCGATGGTGGTGGCGTTGAAGGTGTTGGTCTCCAGGATGTCCGCGCCGGCCTCCAGGTACTGGCCGTGGATCTCGGCGATGATCTCCGGGCGGGTGAGCGCCAGCAGGTCGTTGTTGCCCTTGAGGTCGATCTGCCAGTCGGCGAAGCGCTCGCCCCGGTAGTCGGCCTCGCCGAGCCCGTAGCCCTGGATCATGGTCCCCATGGCGCCGTCCAGGATCAGGATGCGCTCCTTGATATGGGTCTCGAGCAGGCGTGTGCGATCGTCAGTCATGGGATGAAAACCACCGGGTTGAATTTCTCAAAGCCGGCGATTTTACCATGACCGGCGGTCCAGCCCTGCCAATACCCCCGGAAAAGCCAGCCCACCCGGGACCTGCAGCGAACTTGACATCGGTCAGTATCGGGGTCTCTGGCCGACGGTAGTCTGAGGCCATTCGAGCCTTCAACGACAACCCGAGGAGACCCACCATGGAACTCGTACTCGCAAGCCCCGTGGCCCTGCTCAGCATCATCACCCTGGCCCTGCTGTGCGGCGTGGGCGGCTACCTGGTCTACCACTTCGTGCGTTACGCGCCGTAAGGGCGCGATTCAACATTCAAGATTCAAAATTCAAAGGGAGAGCGGCAAAGGCATTTCCCTTTGAATTTTGAATTTTGAATTTTGAATTTTGAATTTTGAATTTTGAATTATCCTTACCGGATGCGCCCCCAGGCATCCACCCTGCACTTTTACGCCACGCCCCCGGACCCCTGCCCCTATCTGCCCGGCCGCAAGATGGTCAGCGTGTTCGCCGACCCCCGGGCGGACATGGACGTGGCCCTCTACGGGCGGCTGGCCCGCCATGGCTTTCGCCGCAGCGGCCGGCATGTCTACCGCCATCAATGTCCCGATTGCCGGGCCTGCATACCCCTGCGCGTGCCCGTGGATGGCTTCCAACCCAACCGCAACCAGCGGCGGGTCTGGCGGCGCAACAGGGATCTCTCGGTGCACGTGATCAAGGCCTCGCCCCGGGAGGAGCACTTCGAGCTCTACCGGCGCTACGTGGACACCCGCCACCCGGGCGGCGGCATGGATGACCCCAGCCCCACGGACTACTGGCGCTTCATCGACTCGGACTGGTCGGACACGGACCTGGTGGAATTCCGGGCCGGCCAGCGGCTGGTGTGCGTGGCGGTGGTGGACCGGCTGCCGGACGGCCTGTCGGCGGTCTACACCTTCTTCGACCCCGAGGATGCCGTCCGCAGCCCCGGCACCCTGGCGGTGCTGTGGCTGATCCACGAGGCCCAACGCCTGGGCCTGCCCTACGTGTACCTGGGCTACTGGATCGCCGGCAGCGAGAAGATGGCCTACAAGGCGTCCTTTCGGCCGGCGCAGGGGCTGCGGGACGGGGTCTGGGTTGAGTTGGCCGGGATTTAAGGGCTTTGCCGCAGAGGCGCAGAGAAAAGCTGGAAAAACGACAGGATTAACATGATTAACAAGATTCAAGAACTGAAATCCAATCATTACTGATTGAGTCTTTAATCCTGTTAATCATGTTAATCCTGTCAAAACTGTTCTTTTTTCTCCGCGCCTCCGCAGTCTGTGCGGCAGAGGTTCAGATTTCACGAACCTTTCAGCAGATCCAGCGCCCTGGCATGCAGCGCCGGGGTGGCGGCGGCGAGCACGCTGGTGGTCTCGAGGGTCAGTTCGCGGCCGTCCAGATCGGTGAACACGCCGCCGGCCTCGCGCACGATCACCGCCAGGGCGGCGATGTCCAGGATGTTCACGTCGGACTCCACCACCAGGTCGATGCGACCCGAGGCCAGCAGGTGGTAGTGGTAGAAATCCCCGTAGCCGCGGGTGCGGTTCACCTGGCGCACCAGGCTACCGAGGGCCTCCCAGCGATCACTGCCAGCCAGGGTCTTGATGTTGCCCAGTGACAGGGTGGCAGCAGCGAAATCCTCCACCTGGCTGACCCGGATGGGCTTGTCGTCCAGGTAGGCGCCGAGACCCTTCTCCGCGTAGGCGATCTCCTCGAACTCCGGCGCGCTGGAGACCCCCATGACCAGTTCCCGCGTGTGCATCAGGGCGATCTGGGTGGAGAAGAACGGGTAGTGCCGCACGAAGCTCTTGGTGCCGTCGATGGGATCGATCAGCCAGGTATAGGGGGCGCTGCCGGTACTGTGCCCGGTCTCCTCGCCGAAGAAACCGTGGGCCGGGAAGGCCCCGGTGATGATGCCCTTGATGGTCTTCTCCGTCTCCACGTCGGCGATGGTCACCGGGCTCTGGTCTGCCTTGAGTTCCACCGGGATCTCCTGGCGGTAGTAGCGCTGGATGACCTTCTGGGCAGCCTGTGCGGCCTCGATGGCGGTCTGGAGAAACGGGCTCATGAATACGGGTTCCTGACGGGTCGGATGGCGTGCAAAAGAGGGCGAAGATTATCATGGGCGGATCAGGCCGGCATCCCGCGGCCGCTACAGAACCCGCACAGCGCGCCGGGGTCTATGTCTTTATCGACCGGCGGAAGCCGGAATCCGGGCGGACACTCGATCCCGCCGCGCCTGCCTCCAGGAGAATCTCAACGCCATGAAACCCCTGAATCTTGCCGCTCCCCTGCTCCTTGCCGCCGCCGCCCTGGGCCTGGGCGCCTGCGCCAGCCTGGACGGCTGGCAGTCGGCCCATGCCCGCATCCCGGTGGGCACCACGATTACCCTGAACCAGGACCTGTCCATCCCCTCGGGCCATGCCCGGGTGTTCATGCAGGACGGCCGGGTCATCCCCAAGAGCGCGGTGAACATCTACTACCCCCACTGCAACTTCGAGGTCTCCACCGTCAGCGACGGCAGCGGGCGCATCGAGGCGGAGCGGTTCCTGGTCACCGGCACCCGCCAGGGTTACGTGGAAGTGGTGCGCGGCCCCGCCGCCCCGGTGCAGGTAGCCGCCGTGGGGCTGGTGATGGCCGGCGAAGACGCTGGCGGCCCGCCGCCCATGAGCCGGCTGGTGCACTACCGGCTGCACGCCGAGCGACAGCCGGACGTGCGCGGCCTGACCTGCCACGGCGGCATGGCTGAGGAATGGGAGGCCGCGTATCCGACCCTGGACGAGATGCGCCAGGTGCTCGGCGGGATCGTCAGCCTGGGAGACTGATGACCTTCTCGCCCGCCCCCGGCAACAGGGTGGCGGCCACCTCGGCGGTCACCGGCCGGCCGGTGAGGTAGCCCTGCACCTTGTCACAACCGGTGGCGCGCAGGTGGTCCAGCTGGGCCTGGGTCTCCACGCCCTCGGCCACCACCTGCAGGCCCAGGCTGTGGCTCACGCCGATCACCGCCTCGGTGATGGCCCGGGCATTCTCGTCGCCGGGCAGGCCGCTGACGAAGGAGCGGTCCACCTTCAGGTAGTTCACGTGGAAGCGCTGCAGGTAGCCCAGTGACGAGTAGCCCGTGCCGAAATCGTCGATGGCCACCACCACACCTGTGTCGCGCAGGCGTCTGATGCGTTCCTCCGCCAGGCTGACGGGCTCCATCAGGGCACTCTCGGTCAGCTCGATGATCAGGGACTGCGGCTGAACCCCCGTCTCGCGCACCACCCCCAGCACCTCCTCCACGAAGCCCGGCTGACGAAAATGACACGCCGGGATGTTCACCGACACCGGCACCGGTTCGAGCCCCGCATCGGACCAGGCCCGCACCTGGGCACAGGCGCTCACCAGGGCCCAGCGCCCCAGGGCAAGGATCAGGTCGCTCTGCTCCGCCACCGGGATGAACACCCCGGGGGACACCAGGCCGCGCTCGGGATGCTGCCAGCGCATCAGCGACTCCATAGCGGCGATGCGACCGCTGGCGGCATCCAGGATCGGCTGGTAGTGCAGGCGCAGTTCGTCCCGTTCGAGAGCGTGGCGCAGACCGGTCTCGATGTTCAGGCGGGAGAACACCGCCTCGGTGAGGGCATGGGTGTAGAACTGGAAGTTGTTGCGACCCTCCCGCTTGGCCAGGGCCATGGCAGTGTCGGCATGGCGCAGCAGGGTGGCCGCGTCCGTGCCGTCGGCGGGGAACACGGCGATACCGATGCTCACCGTGCAGAACAGTTCCTGGCCACCCAGGCGCAACGGCGCGCGCATGGCCTCGAGAATGCGCTCCGCCTGCATGCCCGCATCCGCGGCATCCGCCAGGCCCTCCAGGATGATGCCGAACTCGTCACCGCCCAGACGGGCCACGGTGTCCGAATCACGCACGCAGTGCCCGAGGCGGCGGCCGGTCTCGCGCAGCAGGGCATCCCCCGGGCCATGGCCCATGCCGTCGTTGATCAGCCGGAAGCGGTCCAGGTCCACCAGCAGCAGGCCCACGTGCTGGCCGTTGCGCCCGGCCATGCTGATGGCGTGGGCGAGCCGGTCCTCGAACAGGTTGCGGTTGGCCAGGCCGGTGAGCGGGTCATGGTTGGCGAGGAAATCGATCTCCTGCTCCGAGCGCTTCTGCGCCGTGATGTCCGAGAACACCGCGACGAAATGGCTGGCCTCGCCGTTCGGACCGGCGATGCTGCTGATGGTCAGCCACTCGGGATAGATCTCGCCGTCCTTGCGCCGGTTCCAGATCTCGCCGGACCAGATGCCCTCGCCCTTGATCGTGTCCCACATGCGCCGGTAGAAGGCCTTGTCCTGACGTCCGGAGGACAGGATGCTGGGATTGCGGCCCACCACCTCCTCGGCGCTGTAGCCGGTGACCTGTTCGAAGGCCCGGTTCACGCTCAGGATGCGTCCGCGGGCATCGGCGATCATCACCCCCTCGGTGGCGGTATCGAACACCTGGGCATGCAGGCGCAGGCTCTCCTCGATACGCTTGCGCCCGGTGATGTCCCGACAGCTGAACACGCCGCCGCGCACCTGCCCGCCTTCCAGAATGGGGCGGAAGGCGTAATCCACCACCAACACACGGCCATCCCTGTGGTAGAGGGTCTGATCAAAGGCGCGGCGGATGCTCACCGGCATCGGATCCTCGGCCAGGCAATCCCCGTCGGGCTCCCAGGCCGAGCGTCCCTGATCGTCGCGGATCTGCAGCACCCCGGACAGGCGCTGACCGCGCATCTGGCCGATGCTGCACCCGGCCAGTGCCTCGGCGGCCGGGTTGGCGAACTCCACCCGGCAATCCGCATCCAGGCCGAAGATGGCCTCGTCCACGGCCTCCAGCACCTGGGCCTGGCGCCGGGACTGGGCCAGCACCTCGGCCTCCGCCTGGCGGCGCTGTTCCACCTCCCGCTGCAGGCTGCGATTGGCCACGTTGAGGTGTTCGGTGCGCATCTCCACCCGGGACTGCAACAGGCGCCCGGCCTCCGCCAGCCGGCGGTTGAGGCGCTGGCCCCGGAACAGGGCCAGGGCAAGCCCGAACAGCAGGAGAAACCCCGCGGAAATCTGCCACTGGTACTGGACCCAGAGTTCGGACAGGCTGAACTGGCGGGGCGCGTCGTAGGGCGGCAGGCGCAGGGCGTAGAGCAGTTCATGCACCGACTGATAATTGAGCGGCGCGGTCCAGCCCTGGATGCCGGCGGCCCGCGCGGCGGGATGTTCCGCCGGCATGGGCAGCAACGCCACCGCGACCTGGTTGGCCAGGGACACGGACACATGGGGCAAGGCCGCCAGGGGCCACTCCGGATACAGGCGGGTGCTCAGGCGCTGTGACAGACCCTCAGCGGCACCCCGCGCCCCCACCACCCGGAAGGCATCCAGGCGCACCCGTCGTTCCTCGGCCATGGCCTCCAGGATGCCGGTGCGCACCACGCCCGCGTCGTAACGGCCGCTCAGCACCGCCTGCACCACCGCGTCGTGATCGCCCAGGAAGTCCATGCGCGCCAGGGTACGGTGCTGCGAGATGCCCAGGTCGTGGAGTTCGCGCAGCAGCATCTGGTAACCACCGAAGGAGTGCTCGTGCACCGCTGCGATGCGCTGGCGTTGCAGGTCCTGCAGATGCCGCAGATCGTCCCGGTCCGCCCGGGTGAACACCACCGCGCCGAAACGGCAGCAGCCCTGGCCGGAGCGCAGCCCGGTGTCCAGGGAGGCCAGGGGGCGTGCGCCGTGGGCGGTTTCCAGCAGGGCATAGAACCCCGGGTTGGCCAGCACCAGGTCCACGTCACCCCGGGCCACCACCTGCTCCAGCCGGTTGAAATCCAGGGGCTGCAGTTCCACCCGGTGATCCGGCAGCGCCTCGTCCAGATAGCGGGCCGTGGCCGACCAGCGTGACCAGGCGTCTGCCTCACCGCGAAACTCCAGCACCCCCAGGCGCAGGGTCGCGCCGTCCTCGGCCATGGCCGGTGAGCCGGCGAGGCCCAGCAGGAGCAGACCCAGCCAGGGCAGGACGCGAATGTGCAGCAGGGAAGCGAAAGGACGGTTCACAGGGATATACTGTCAGGTTTGAGACATTCCCTGTCTGAACGGACCCAGGCGAACGGGTCAAGCGTCCCGAGCAAGGGTTTTTGCGATGCACAAATGACGCCCATCCTAACAGTTCGCCCCGCCAGACACCGGAAAAATGACATTTCATTGACCGGGATCATCCCCAGCCACTTTCGGAGTGCCCCATGGCCAGCTTCCAGGACAACCTCAAACAGCTCCCCTCCATCGACCACATCGCCCGCCTGGAGCTCTACGGCGACGGCTACGAGCCCGAGGCCAGCATCGAGAACAAGCCCGGCAGCCAGGGCTCTCTGGCGGTCTACTACAAGGTCTCCGTGGACCACGGCGGGCTCACCCCCAACGCCGCCCGCGACGCCCTGGGCCTGTTCGCCGAACACGTGCAGGATGCCCACGACCACCCCGGCAAGCACCCCAACATCGACCGGCTGTTCAAGGTGATCGACGAGGATCTGTATTACTCGGTGAAGGCCGTACCGAAGGTGTGAAGTGGGAAGTGGGAAGTGGGAAGTGGGAATTGAGCAGCGAAACAGCCATGGGCGGTCGGGCGAGTCCAAGGCCCTGGATCATGCGCCAGGTCTTCATTTCGTACTTCCCAATTCACACTTCTCACTTGATTTTCATCCTTCTCCTATGAGGTGCGCCACCACCCGCCGCACCTGGGGCGCCCGGCGATGCTCGAACACGTACAACCCCTGCCAGGTGCCGAGGGCCGGACGACCGTCCATCACCGGAATGGAAAGCTGGGTCTGGGTGAGCGCACTGCGCACGTGGGCGGGCATGTCGTCGGGGCCTTCCAGGGTGTGGCGGTAGATGGGGTCGTTCTCCGGCACCAGGCGGCTGAAAAACCTCTGCAGATCTCCCCGCACGTCCGGGTCCGCGTTCTCCTGGATCACCAGACTCGCCGATGTGTGCTGAATGAGCAGGGTCAGCAGCCCGGTGCGGATCCCCGCATCCGCCACCCAGCGGCGCACCGGGTCGGTGAACATGTAAAGCCCGGGACCCCGGGTCTCGATCTCCAGCCTGTGCGTGGTCTGCATCAGGGACATGGTGCGACAATCCTCCCGATATTCTCCGTTGTGTGACGACGCCGATGGATGCCACATCTTACCCCCAGATCCTCGAACAGCTGCGCGCGCGTTGCAGCGCGCGGGACTACGCCAAGGGCGATGCCGTGTTCCGCCACGGCGATCCGGCCCGGGCCGTGTACTACCTGCTGCAGGGCGAGGTGCATCTGCTGCGGCACGGCCCCGGCGGCGAGACGGTGATCCTGCACCGCGTCCGGGATGAGGGCTTTTTTGCCGAGGCCAGCTTCGGCGCAGCGCATTATCACTGCACGGCCCTGTGTGTACGCCCGTCCAGGGGCCTGGCGCTGCCCCGTGAACTGTTGCGCGAGCACCTGGTGAACGACCCGCAATTCGCCCTGGACTGGGTGGCCGGTCTCGGCGCCCGGCTGCGTCAGCAGCGCACCGCGGTGGAGCGCCTGCAGTTGCGCGGCGCCGAATCACGCATCCGCCACTATCTGCTCACCGAGGGTTCACCAGCGGGCGAGCTGGAACTGAATTTCACCCTGACCCAGTGGGCGGACCTGCTGGGGCTCACCCGGGAAACCCTGTACCGGACCCTGGCGCGCATGGAAGAGCGGGGGCGAACTGACCCGCAGCGGCAATCGCCTGCGGCTCACGGTCAGCTGAATGCGCCCGGTGCCTATGATCTGGATCATAGGCACCGGGGCTCGGGACGCCTACGATCAGGACTGGAGCCAGCCCATCATTCGAGGACCCCATGAAAGCGATCCTGACCAGTGCCCTGTTGAGCCTCAGCCTTGCCATCCCTGCCCTGACACACGCGGACAGCCGTGAAATGGTGCAGATGCCGCCCATGATGCAGGCACACATGCTCGCCAACATGCGCGATCACCTGGAGGCCATCGACGAGATCCTGGCGGCCCTCAACATGGAAGACTTCAATACCGCCGCCAGGGTGGCCGAGTTCCGCCTGGGCATGAGTTCCCTGGACAGCCATGGCGCCAGCCACATGGCCCAGGTGATGCCCGCCCCCATGCGCGAGATGGGCACCCACATGCACCGGGCCGCCAGCCAGTTCGCACGCACGGCCGAGGAAGGGGATCAGCTCAACGCCTTCCGCGCCCTGCGCGCGGTGACCCAGAGCTGCGTCACCTGCCACGCGGCCTATCGCATCCGCTGACCTACACCCGTACACCGTATCAGGCTGTGGCCCGGGCCGGTGGATGGTCTTTTAACGACCCATGGCGGACACTGCCACCATGGGAAGTTCTACGAACTCATGGCTACGCGTGATCCGCGCGCCATTCCTGCTGGTCTCTTTGCTGCCCGACATGCTGGGTATCGCATGGGCCTCCCATCGGGGACTCATTGACGCTCACCACGACGCTCCTGATCGGCACCGATGCCATCAACGGTGATCGCATACCGCCCTACACCGGCGGCAGCCGGATGATCCAGGACGGCTGGATCAGTCCGTCGGGCACACGCACCCTGGGCATCACCCTGCTCACGTTCTGTGCAGCGCTAGGAGCCTGTCGGACTTAGGTGCCCGTAGCGAGCCGAGTGGGAGAGCGAGGCCTTTTTTTCGATCGTTTGAGGAGAATAGCCGTCGCTATTTGACGAAAAGGATCGGAAAAATGGACCGCTCTCCCACCGGCGCAGTAGGCGCAGCCTAAGTCCGACAGGCTCCTAGGCATCGGTCTCGCCCTGATCACGGATCCGCACCTGTTGATCCTGGGACTCGTCGGAGCACTGATCGGCTGGGGCTACTCCGCCCCGCCGCTCAAGCTCAACAGCCGCGGCCTGGGCGAGCCCGACGTGGCGCTGGGGTTTGCGCTGGTTCCCTGCGGCTTGGTCATGGTCGCCGGAAGCGGATTCGATCTTCGGGCCCTGCTCCTGGGCCTGTCCTCGGGGCTGCTGGTCGCCAACCTGCTGTTCATCAACCAGTTCCCCGACCGGCGCGCCGATGCCGCCACCGGCAAGCGGCACTGGGTGGGATGAAGTACGAGGTGTGAATTGGGAAGTGTGAAGAACCCTCAATTGACTTCGCACTTCCCAGTTCACACTTCGAACTTTTGTTCACCGATTCACAAACTCCACCGACATCCCCCGCTCGTCCACCCGCAGGCGGGTGAGCGCCGCATAGGGCATGCGCAGTCGGTAGAGGGCCGCGGGGGAGACATCCATGGCCAGGGTAATGGCGGCGCGGATCACGCCGGAATGGGCCACCACCAGCAGGTGCCCGCGGGCGTGGCGCTCGGTCGCCGCGGCGAGTGCAAGCCTCACGCGCCGGGCAAATGCGTCCAGGGGTTCGGCGCCCGCGGGCCGCGCACCCACCGGGTCGTTGTAGAAGGCCAGATACTCGTCCAGGGACTCGGCCTTGATGACCTCGGGGCTGCGCCCCTCCCAGCTGCCGAACCCCACCTCGCGAAGCCCAGGCTCCACCGAGAGCGCAATACCCCGCTCACGGGACAGGGCCTCGGCGAATTCACGGCAACGGCGCATGGGAGAGGTGATGATGTGATCCCAGGATGCAGCGTTCGCCTGCACCGCCGCGCGCATCTGCGCCCAGCCGGTCTCGCTCAGGGGATCATCGATGCCGCACCCCCGGTAGCGCTGACCACCCTCGGGCTCACCATGACGCAGCAGGTCGATCAACATAAAGGCAGTGGCGAGAAGTCAGTGGCTAGTGGCTAGTCTCAAGTGGCAAGGGAAACCACCCCAACCCTCTCCCTGAGGGAGAGGGGGAAAGATCGGTTCTGGCCGTCCTTGCCACTAGCCACTTGAGACTGGCCACTGCCCCTATCCTGCCCATCCCGCCAGGGTCATCAGGGCCAGCACGGCCAGGAACACCACCAGGGTACGCATGATCAGGTGGTTGGCCCGCTCCACCAGGGCATTGATCTCGTTGGGGTCTTCCCAGTGTTCGCCACGCACGTGATCCAGGTGCAGGGACCCGGAACCGGCCTCCCGCAGCAGGCTCGTATTCTCCTCGGCCATGTTTGCCCAGCTGCCGGGCAGGAACCGCGTCAGCACGGCAAAGGCCGTGTCGAAGCTGCCCACCAGGGCGTAACCCAGGGCGAACAGGCGGGCCGGGATCCAGTCCATGAGCGCCTGCAGGCGGGCGGCGGCGGCCATCACCCCTTCGGGACGCTCTTCGCCGGGTGACTTGAGCAGACTGCCCAGCCGGTAGATGAACGCGCCTAGAGGACCCAATATGGCGAACCAGAACAACACGGCGAACAGGCGGCTGTTGGCCTCGGAGAACATGGCCTGGACCACCGACAGGGTGCGTTCACGCAGGTCCTCCGGGACCTCCTGCTGACCCAGCAAGTCCCTGGCGTGGCGTTTCTGGCGCTCCTCGTCCTTCATGGCGCCGGCCTCCACATAGGCCTCCACCTGGTCGTTGAGATCCTTCGGACCCAGGCACAGCAGCAGGATGATCACCCCCAACACGATGTCCAGCAGGCCCAGCACCGCGCCGTGCACCAGCAGGGCCACGATGGCCAGCAGCAGCACCGGCGGCAGCAGGGTCGCCACGAACACCGCCGTGCCGTCCGAGATGCCCAGGGACTCCATGCGCTCACGGATCCAGTTGGCATAACCGTCCAGCCAGCGGAACTGGCGCAGGTCGTCCAGGGTGCCGGCAAAGCGCTCCAGGAACAGGGCGATGAGGATGGTGATCAGTGACATGGGCGGTCCGGGGTTCGTGGCCTAAGCCCAGAGTTTCGGGCACGCCACCGGCCGGCGCAACCCCGAGGGGCGGTATTGAAGTGCGAAGGGGGAATTGGGAAGTGGGAAGTAATCAGCCACACCACCGCCCCCTATTACCTTCCTGCTTCCTACTTCCTACTTCCTACTTCCCAATTCCCACTTCGCACTTCCATTTATCCCCCCGCGCTCACCGTCACGCGGCTGGCATCCGGCTCCAGGCGCCCGCGCAGACGCCAGCTGCGGTCCTCGGGCTCCAGGTGCACGTGCCAGCGGGCAGTGGGTAGGGTGGCCAGGTTGCCCACCCAGGCACCGTTGTGGGCGTCGTGGGTGAGACGGATCTCCGCGTCCTTGTTGGCCCGGGTGGGATGCAGCAGGCGCAGGGTCAGCGGCGCCGGCGGCAGGGGGGTGCCTTCCATGCGCAGCACGAATCGCTCACCTTCGCGCACCAGCTCGCCGCCCAGGCCCAGCTGGGCGGCGAAGCGTTCACGCTCCAGCACCTCGTTGATGGCCCGGCCTTCCCGGTAGTAGTCCGCCACCACCAGCCCGTCGGGTTCATAGGTCGCGGCGCGCAGCAGGATCATGCCCACGAACACCGCCGTCACCGGCGGGATCATCAGCAGCCAGGGCCAGGGCTGGCGGTACCAGGGGCCGTTGTCTTCTCTCACGTAGCGCATGGTCTGTACCACTCTGTCATTGATTTCATGAAGAACTCAGGGTGTCCGCAAATGAACGCTAATCAACGCGAATGAGATTCAAAAAGCCGGAACGCAAAGGGCGCAAAGGTATGCGCGAAGGGCGCGAGGGATCTTCTGATAAAAGAAAGTCCTTTGCGCCCTTCGCGGTCCGGCTTCTGAAGTTCCATTTGCGTCCATTCGCGTTCATTCGCGGACCCAACGACTTCACCGCATCCGCCCGACGAAGCGTCCGGCCCGTTCGTTGCCGGCATCCGGTTCGCCCTCCACCCGGGCGATGAAGACCAGCTCGGCGGTGGGGGCGTCGAGCACCACCGGGTCCAGGCGCACCCGGGCGGGCAGTTCCACCACGCCGCCGGCCGGTACGGGGACGGGCATCACCCGATCGATCACCAACTCGGCGCCTTCCAGGCCACGGATCTCCACGTGGTACTCGCGCAGGCTGTCGGACTTGTTGAGCAGCTTGAGGGTGTAGACGTTCTCCACCCGGCCATCGGCCAGTTCACGGAACAGCACATTGCGGTCGCGGATCACGTCGATGCCCACCGGGTTGCGGCTCATGATGCCGTACAAAAGCCCGGCCATGAGCACCAGCAACAGCAGCGCGTAGAGCACCACCCGGGGACGCAGCACCTTGGTGACCTTGCCCTCCATGGCGTTCTCGGTGGTGTAGCGCACCAGGCCCCTGGGGTAGCCCATCTTGTCCATCACCTGGTCGCAGACGTCCACGCAGGCCGCGCAGCCGATGCACTGGTATTGCAGGCCGTCGCGGATGTCGATGCCCGTGGGGCAGACCTGCACGCACAGGGTGCAATCGATGCAGTCGCCCAGGCCCTTCTGCTTGGGATCCACGCCGCGCTTGCGGGAACCGCGCGGCTCGCCGCGGTTTTCGTCGTAGGAGATGATCAGGGTGTCCCGGTCGAACATGGCGCTCTGGAAGCGGGCGTAGGGACACATGTAGATGCACACCTGCTCGCGCATGAAGCCCGCGTTGCCCCAGGTGGCAAAGCCGTAGAACAGGATCCAGAAGGTCTCCCAGCCGCCGGTCTGGAAAGTGAAGAAGCGCGGCATGAGTTCGGCGATGGGCGTGAAGTAGCCCACGAAGGTCAGGCCCGTGAACAGGGCAAACACCAGCCAGATGGTGTGCTTGGTGCCCTTGATGACGAGCTTGCGGCCACCCCAGGGAGCCTTGTCCAGCTTCATCTGTGCCGAGCGGTCACCCTCGATGCGCCGCTCGATCCACAGGAAGGCCTCGGTCCACACCGTCTGGGGGCAGGCGTAACCGCACCACAGCCGCCCGGCCAGGGTGGTGAAGAAGAACAGGGACAGGGCCGCGATGATCAGCAGCAGGGCCAGCAGGAAGAAGTCCTGGGGCCAGAAGGTCCAGCCGATCACGTGGAACTTGCGTCCCGGCAGATCGAACCAGATGGCCTGGCGGTCACCCCAGGTGAGCCAGGGTGCACCGTAGAAGATACCCAGCAGGCCGAGCACGCCCGCCGTGCGCAGGCGCGCGAACAGGCCGTGCACCTCGCGCGGGTAGACCTTGGCGCGCTTGGCGTAGAACTCCTGTTCGTTGCCTTCCGGGGGTGTGACGGCTTTGCTCATGGACGCGGCATTCGGGCTGGTGGACCTTTGCCGGCCCCGACAGTCTCACCGGGGCCGGTCATGGGTTGAGGTTCAACGGCCGGCGGGGCGGCCGAAATAAATGGTCAGGGCACTGGAAACGGCAGTGATCGCCCAGAGACTGAAAAAGCCCGCCGAGTAGGCGCCCATGCGCGTGACGCCCTCAGCGCCCGGCACGTACAGCGCAAGCTCGGCGGGATCGATCCAGGTGAACAGCAGCACCGTGGCGAGACCCGCGGTCAAAAAGGAGGGCCAGAGGACGGCGATCACCCGCTGTGCCAGCGAGACTTCAACGGGATCCTGCATATCGCTCATGGCCGCTCGAACACCCCAGACCTATTGCCCTTGATGGGAGAGGCTGTAGACGTAGGCCGCCAGCACGTGCACCCGGTCCTCGCCGAGGAAGTCGCCGAAGGCGGGCATCACCCCGTGGCGTCCCTCGCGGATGGTGCGGGCGATGGCACCGGCGGAGCCGCCGTAGAGCCAGATGTTGTTGGTCAGATCCGGTGCGCCCAGGGCGGTGTTGCCGGTGCCCTCGGCACCGTGACACACCGCGCACATGACCGCGAAGCGGGGCGCGCCCAGTTCCGCCAGATCGGTATTGGCATCACTGCGCCCGGCCAGGCTCAGCACGTAGTGGGTCACCTGTTCCACCCCGTCCGCGCCCAGGGCATCACCCATGGCGGGCATCACGCCTTGGCGTCCCGCCATGATGGTCTGGTGGATGTCGGCGGGCGAACTGCCCCACTGCCACTGCCCGTCGGTAAGGTTGGGGAAGCCCGGCGCGCCGCGGGCATCGGAGCCATGGCAGGTGGAGCAGTAGTTGAGGAACAGCCGCTGACCGGTGCGCAGCGCGTCCTCATCCCGGGCCAGGGCGGGCAGATCACGGTCCGCGTAGGCGGCGAAGATGGGGCCGAAACGCTCCTCGAAACGGCTCGCCTCCTGCTGGTACTGGCCTACGGAGGACCAGCCCAGGAAACCGGCGAAGCGGCCCAGGCCCGGATAGAGCGCCAGGTAGATCACCGAGAACACGATGGTCAGGTAGAACATCCACAGCCACCAGCGGGGCAGCGGGTTGTTGTACTCGGACAGGTTGCCGTCCCAGACGTGTCCGGTCTCCTGGCCCTCGGCCACCTCGCCGGCGCGCCGCTTGCTGGTCCAGCGGATCAGCCAGAAGATGCCGACGATGTTGGCCACCGTGAGCACGATCACCCACCAGTGCCAGAACGTGGTCATGTCATGTTCAGTCATGGTTCTTCTCCCCTGTGCGACGCTTGCCCTGGGTGCCCTCGTCTTCCGCGAAGGGCAGCATGGAGGCCTCGTCGAATCGTTTCTTCTGCCGACCGCTGTAGGCCCAGACCACGATGCCGATGAACAGCACCATGAGCAGCAGTGTGAGCAGGCCCTGCATCAATCCCATACTCATGGCATCACCTGCGGTGCGGGATGGCGGTGCCGAGCACCTGGAGGTAGGCGATCAGCGCATCCATCTCGGTCTTACCGCGCACCTCGTCAGACGCCGAGGCGATCTGCTCGTCGGTGTAGGGCACGCCCAGGCGCTGCATGGCACGCAGCTTGCGCGGCGTGATGTCGGCGTTGATCTCGCGCCGCTCCAGGAACGGATAGGCGGGCATGTTGGACTCGGGCACCACCAGGCGCGGATTGATCAGGTGAACCCGGTGCCAGTCATCGCTGTAACGTCCGCCCACACGGGCCAGATCCGGACCGGTGCGCTTGGAGCCCCACTGGAAGGGGCGGTCCCAGACGAACTCGCCGGCCACGGAGAAGTGGCCGTAGCGTTCGGTCTCTGCCCGGAACGGGCGGATCATCTGGGAGTGGCAGGTGTAGCAGCCCTCGCGCACGTAGATGTCCCGGCCCTCCAGCTGCAGGGCCGTATAGGGGCGCAGCCCTTCCACCGGCTCCGTGGTGCTCTTGAGGAAGAACAGGGGCACGATCTGCACCAGGCCCGCGATGCTGATCACCAGCAGGATGCCGATGGCCATCAGGCCGATGTTTTTCTCGACGATTTCATGACTCATGGTTCCAGTCTCCCCTGATCAGTGCGCCGCCTGGGGCACCGCGTGCACGGCGGGCTTGGCACCGGCCACGGTCTTCCAGACATTCCAGGCCATGATGAACATGCCCAGCAGGAACAGCAGGCCGCCCAGGAAACGCACGGTGTAGTACGGATACATGGGTACCAGCGTCTCCACGAAGCTGTAGGTGAGCGTGCCGTCGTCGTTGACCGCCCGCCACATGAGGCCCTGCATCACGCCCGCGATCCACATGGACACGATGTAGAGCACCACGCCGATGGTGGACAGCCAGAAGTGCCACTCGATGAGCTTCACCGAGTACATGCGCTCGCGGCCGAACAGCACCGGGATGAGCGCGTACAGGGCACCGATGGAGATCATGGCCACCCAGCCGAGCGCGCCGCCGTGCACGTGCCCGATGGTCCAGTCGGTGTAGTGGGACAGCGCGTTGACCGTCTTGATGGACATCATCGGCCCCTCGAACGTGGACATGCCGTAGAAGGACAGGGACACGATGAGGAAGCGCAGGATGGGATCGGTGCGCAGCTTATGCCAGGCACCGGAGAGCGTCATGATGCCGTTGATCATGCCGCCCCAGGAGGGGGCCAGCAGCATCAGCGAGAACACCATGCCGAGCGACTGCACCCAGTCGGGCAGCGCGGTGTAGTGCAGGTGATGCGGACCCGCCCACATGTACAGAGAGATCAGCGCCCAGAAGTGCACCACCGAGAGACGGTAGGAGTAGATCGGCCGGCCCGCCTGCTTGGGCACGAAGTAGTACATCATGCCCAGGAACGCGGCGGTGAGGAAAAAGCCCACCGCGTTGTGCCCGTACCACCACTGCACCATGGCGTCCATTGCGCCCGGGTACATGGAGTAGGACTTGAACATCGTCACCGGCATGGACATGTTGTTGACGATGTGCAGCACGGCGATGGTCAGGATGTACGCGCCGAAGAACCAGTTGGCCACGTAGATGTGCTGCACCCGGCGCTTCATGATGGTGCCGAAGAACACGATGGCGTAGGCCACCCAGACCACGGCCACCAGGATGGCGATGGGCCATTCCAGCTCCGCGTACTCCTTGCCCATGGTCTTGCCCAGGGGCAGGGTGATGGCCGCCAGCACGATGATCGCCTGCCAGCCCCAGAAGGTGAACGCCGCCAGCCCGTCACTGAACAGCCGGGTCTGGCAGGTGCGCTGGACGATGTAATAGGACGTGGCGAACAGCGCCGAACCGCCGAAGGCGAAGATCACCGCGTTGGTGTGCAGGGGCCGGAGTCGACCGAAGGTCAGGTACTCGATCTCCAGGTTCAGTTGCGGCCAGACCAGCTGCGCCGCGATCCATACCCCCACCGCCATGCCGACGATGCCCCAGACGATGGTCATGATGGCGAACTGCCTGACCACCTTGTAGTTGTACGTCTGTGCTTGCTCCATGGAGCGCCCCCCTGTTGAAAATCGCGCGCACACGTGGGCATGCGCACCGGATGTTTTCAGGGAGCACTATTAGCCAGTCTTGATGTTCGAAACTTGATGCAGATCAATAAGAGCGAATTCAAGATTCAAGATTCAAAGCGGAGGTGATCCCTTTGAATCTTGAATTTTGAATCTTGAATTCCGATCACCTCTAGGCCAGGCCCGATTTCTCTATCCCCAGTCCGGCCCAGAGCGTCGGCCACTCAAAGTGGGGACCGGGGTCGGTCTTGCGGCCGGGGGCGATGTCGGCATGGCCGGCGATGGCGTCCGGGGCGATGCCGGGATAGGCCTCGCGCAGGGCCAGGATCACCTCGGTGAGGCGCTGGTATTGCTCCGGCTCGAAGGGCAGATCGTCACAGCCCTCCAGCTCGATGCCGATGGAGAAGTCGTTGCAGCGGGTCCGCCCCTGCCAGCTGGAGGCCCCCGCATGCCAGGCGCGGCGGTCAAAGGGCACGTACTGAACCACCTGCCCGTCCCGGCGGATCAGCACGTGGGCCGAGACCTCGAGACCGGCGATCTCCCGGAAATAGGGATGGGCCTCCGGGTCCAGGGTGTTGGTGAACAGGTGATCGATCCCCGGCCCGCCGAACTCCCCCGGCGGCAGGCTGATGGCATGGACCACCACCAGCTCCGGCCGGGCACCTTCCGGGCGTTCGTCGTGATTGGGGGAAGGCACCCGGACCACCCCCTGGAGCCAGCCGCTCTGCAGGTCCACCTTCACGGGGCCTCCTGGGCCGGCCGGGCCAGGGTTGTGGCCACCGCCGCACGGATGCGTTCCGGCAGGGGCTCGGCGTGCAGGGGGGCGTGGTAGTGACCGTCCCGGAACAGGAAGAGGCTCGGCAGGTGGAACACCTCGAACTCCCGGGCCAGCCCCCCGTCCCGGGCCGCATCCACCTCGAACAGGCGCCAGGACTCGCCCGCCGCCACCATCTCCGAGAGCAGCGCCTTCACCCGCCGGCAAGCCCCGCAGTCCGGACCGGTAAAGATGACCAGGGCCGTGCCCGGGGTCTCGGCGAGGACGTGGTGGAAATTGAATTGATCGAGCGTTTGCACGCTTTGAAGTGTGAAGGGTGAATGGGGAAGTGGGAAGGGGGAGACAAAGTCGGAAATGTGAATTGGGAAGTGCGAAGCAAGCCCGTTGCTGACGCCAATACCCATATCACACCTCAACGCCTGTAGACCTCGCGTCGATGGGCGATGCGCACCACCAGCACGATCAGCTCCCCTTCCCGGATTTCGTAGACCACCCGGTAGTTGCCCACGCGGATCCGGCGCAGCCCCGTCAGGTCCCCCTTGAGGGCGCTGCCGCGGTAGGGATTCTCCGCCAACTCATCGATGGCGCTGACCAGGCGCAGGCGGTCTTTCTTGTCGATCCCCGCCAGGGCCTTGGCAGCGCTTTGCTTAATCCTGATCGAGAAGCCCACGCCGCACGTCTTCCCAGTCCAGCATCGGGTCGCTCGGGTCCTGCAGCCGTTCGACGGCCACGTGCAGGTCCTCGAAATCCTCCAGATAGCGCTCCACCGCCTGACGGACCAGGTCCGTTCGACTGCGATGCAAGGTCTTCGCCGCCTCGTCCAGAGACGCCAGGAGTTCGTCAGGGAATCGTGTGGTGATCTGAGCCATGGCCAGCCCCGAATGTCGATGGGATGCAATGGGATTCACTGTAATCTTAGCCCGCCTGTGAAGCAAGGTCAGTTGACAGCCGACGCTGGATACGGGCATTGCCATTGTGATGTATTCAATGGGTTACATCCCTGCTCGCCCTTCTCACTTCGCCCTTCCCAATTCCCACTTCGCACTTCCTGTACAATCGCCCCGCCCATGAGTACCCGTACCCCCCCTCCGTTGAACCCCCAGCAGCGCGCCGCCGTGGAACACGTGGACGGCCCCCTGCTGGTGCTGGCCGGTGCCGGCTCCGGCAAGACCGGCGTGATCACCCACAAGATCGCCCACCTGATCCGCGACCGGGGCATGGACCCGAAACGCATCGCCGCCATCACCTTCACCAACAAGGCGGCCAAGGAGATGAAGGCCCGGGCATCCAGGCTCCTGGAGCGGGACGAATCCAAGGGGCTCACGGTCTCCACCTTCCACACCCTGGGGCTGAACTTCATCCGCCGGGAGCTGAAGGGCCTGGGCTACAAGGCCGGCTTCTCCATCTTCGACGCCGCCGACAGCCTGTCGCTGCTGAAGGAACTCACCTTCCGGGGCGACGATCCCATCGACCCGGAACCGGCCCGCCACCAGATCAGCCGCTGGAAGAACGACCTGATCACCCCCGAGCAGGCCCTCTCCCGGGCCGCCGACGAGAAGGAGGCCGCCCAGGCCCGGCTCTACGCCGCCTACGTGCGCGCGCTGAAGGCCTACAACGCCGTGGACTTCGACGACCTGATCGTCCAGCCGGTGCGCCTGCTGGAGGAAAACGCCGAGGTGCGCGAGCGCTGGCAGAACCGCACCCGCCACCTGCTGGTGGACGAGTACCAGGACACCAACACCTGCCAGTACCGCCTGGTGCGCCTGCTGGTGGGCGTGGACGGGGGGCTCACCGCCGTGGGCGACGACGACCAGTCCATCTACGCCTGGCGCGGCGCCCGGCCCGAAAACCTGGCCGCCCTGCAGCAGGACTTCCCGCGCCTGAAGGTCATCAAGCTGGAGCAGAACTACCGCTCCACCAACCGCATCCTGCAGACCGCCAACCAGTTGATCGGCAACAACCCCCACGTGTTCGAGAAGCGCCTGTGGAGCGCGCTCGGCGAGGGCGAGCCCATCCGCATCCTGCCCTGCAACGACGGCGAGCAGGAGGCCGCCCGGGTGGTGGCCGAGATCATGAAACACAAGTTCAAACACCGCACCGAGTACCGGGACTACGCCATCCTGTACCGGGGCAACCACCAGTCCCGGGTATTTGAAAAGCTGCTGCGCGAGCATGCCATCCCCTACAAGGTGAGCGGCGGCCAGTCCTTCTTCGAGCGTTCCGAGGTCAAGGACGTGATGGCCTACCTGCGCCTGCTGGCCAACCCCGATGACGACACGGCTTTTCTGCGCATCGTCAACGTACCGCGCCGGGAGATCGGACCCTCGACCCTGGAGAAGCTCGGCGAGTACGCCACCGAGCGCAGCGTGAGCCTGCTCACCGCCTGCTTCGAGATGGGGCTCACCGAGCGCCTGCCCGCCCGGGCCGTGCAGCGCCTGCAGGGCTTCGCCGACTGGCTGCTGGAATTCGGCCGCAAGGCCGAGGAAGGCGACCCGGCCAAGGTCGCCCGTGCCCTGATCGGCGAACTCAACTACGACGACTGGCTGCTGGACCAGGCCCGCGACCCCAAGGCCGCCACCCGGCGCATGGACAACGTCAACGAGGTGCTGGACTGGATGGCACGCCTGTCCAAGGAAGGCGCCGAGGGCGGCAAGGACATCGGCGAGATCGTGCGCCACATGACCCTCATGGACATCCTCGACCGCGCCGGCGGCGAGGACGACTCCGACGGCGTGCACCTGATGACCCTGCACGCCGCCAAGGGCCTGGAGTTCCCCCACGTGTTCCTGGTGGGCATGGAAGAGGAACTGCTGCCCCACCGGGTCAGCCTGGAGGAGGACGGCCTGGAAGAGGAGCGGCGCCTGGCCTACGTGGGCATCACCCGCGCCAAGCTCAGCCTCACCCTCACCTACGCCCGCAAGCGCACCCGCTTCGGCGAGGAGGTGGACTGCGAACCCTCCCGCTTCATCGAGGAACTGCCCCGGGAGCACCTGGACTGGCCCGACGCCAAGCCCCCCGACCCGGAAGAGGCGCGCATCACCGGCAAGGCGCACCTGAGCAACCTGAAGAGTCTGCTTTCCTGAGGGCGAACCGCGACGCAACGACGCGAAGGCGCAAAGGAACGAAAAACTCACTGAGCGGAAGAACCAAACCATAGGGCGGCCCATGGCCGCCGCCCCACCGGGCGCACACAAAGCCAAAGCACGACGCAAGGACGCATCACTCTACGAGCCAACCGTGTTCTTCGTGGAGAACCTATCAAACCAATGACGAGACAAGGACTGCACCTGCGCCTGCTGGCCAGCACCGAAGGCCGCCTCCTGTACCTGGGTGCGGCGTTGTCCCTGGCGCTGCTGGCCGCGCTGCTGACCGCCTGGACCCTGTCCCTCGACAACGCCTATGTCTATGCCGTCATGACCGGGCTGAACCTGGTCATCGGCCGGGCGGCGGGCATGAGCTTCGGCTACGCGAGCGGCCTTGGCCATGCCCAGGTGGTGCCGCTCAACATGCTGGTGGAAAGCATCCATGTGCTCGTCGTCTATCCCCTGTTCGCGCTCAGCTGGTGGCAGCTGGTCAGGCTGCGCGCCCTGAAGCCCTTCTTCGCGCGCATGCACCAGGCCGCGAGCACCCGCAGCGGGGCCGTGCGCCGATACGGCATCGCCGGACTGTTCCTGTTCGTGTTCATGCCCTTCTGGATGACCGGCCCGGTGGTGGGGGCGATCATCGGCTTCCTCATCGGCCTGCGCCCCTGGGTGAACGTCACCGTGGTGCTGCTATCCACCTACGTCGCCATCGGCATCTGGGCGCTGCTGCTCAATGAACTCAGTGCCTGGGCGGAAACCATCAGCCGCTTCGCCCCCTACGCCGTGGTGCTCGCCATCGTGCTCATCGCCCTGGTGATGCAGTTGCTCTACCGGCGCCGCGCCCGCCACAAACCATAGGGCGGCCCATGGCCGCCACATCGCATCGAACACCCCATAGGGCGGCCCATGGCCGCCGACTTACGGCGGGCATGGCCCGCCCTATGCATTGAGACCGCCACCTCTTGGCAGGCCCCACCCTGGGACTACAATCCCGCCATGCACGTCCCCACACCCCCTGATGCCCTCAAGCGCAGCCTCAACCTGACGCTGGTTGCCTTCTATGGCATCGGCACCATCCTGGGCGCCGGCATCTACGTGCTGATCGGCAAGGTCGCCGGCTACGCGGGCATGTACACCCCCTTCGCCTTCCTGGTGGCCGCCGGCCTGGCCGTGTTCTCCGCGCTCTCCTACGCGGAGCTGGCGTCGCGCTTTCCCCGCTGCGCCGGTGAAGCGGTATACGTGCACGAGGCATTCGGCAGTCACCGCCTGTCCCAGGTGGTCGGGCTCACCATCATCGCCATCGGCGTGGTCTCGTGCGCGACCCTGGTCCACGGCGTGCTCGGCTACCTGCAGGTGTTCTTCCCCCTGCCCGAAATCATCACCACCATCGCCCTGGTGGTGGTCCTCGCCCTGATCGCCGCCTGGGGCGTGAACGAGTCGGTCACCATTGCGGGGCTGATGACCCTGGCCAGCATGGTGGGCCTGGTGCTGGTCATCTGGGCCGCCTCCCCCAACCTGGCCACCCTGTCGGAGCGCTGGCCGGAGATGCTGCCCGGTCTACATGGCGGCATCTGGGTGGGCATCCTGCTGGGCGCCTTCGTCGCCTTCTACGCCTACATCGGCTTCGAGGACATCGTGAACCTGGCCGAAGAGACCCGCACGCCGGAACGTACCCTGCCCCGCGCCATGGTCATCGCCCTGCTGGTGACCACCGGCTTCTACCTGGCCGTGGCGGTGGCCGCCGTGCTGAGCCTGCCCGGCGCCGAACTCGCCGAGAGCGACGCGCCCCTGGCGCGCATCTACACGGAGCAGACCGGCCACCCGGCGGTGGTGCTCGGCCTCATCGGCGTTGCCTCCATCCTCAACGGCGCGCTGATCCAGATCATCAAGGGCAGCCGCGTGCTCTTCGGCATGAGCCGCCAGGGCTGGCTCCACCCGAGCCTCTACTACCTCTCACCGCGCCGCCGCACACCCACCCGCGCAGTGCTCGTGGTGGCCGGCCTGATCCTCGCCTTCGCCCTGGCCCTGCCCCTGCTGTCGCTCGCCATGCTCACCAGCGTCATCACCCTGTCGCTGTTCACCCTCGTCAACTTCGCCCTGTTGCGCGTCAAGCGCATCTACGGCCCGCGCGCCAGCGGCCTGGACCTCCCCCGCTGGGTACCCTGGTGCGGCGGCCTGCTGAGCGGCGGTTTTCTGCTCTACCAATTGCTGGTGGCGATCTGGCTGTGGTGAACACCTCCCGTCGCCCATAGGGCGGGCCGCGCCCGCCGGCGGCCATGGGCCGCCCTATGCACGCGAGGCCGGGAGGCCAGCCGCTCCGCGGCTTACAGCACCGATTCAAGGGGTGAAATGGGCCGGATAAGGGGAATTTAGCCCCGAATTGAGGGCTACTTTTTAGATATAACAATGACTTGTCCGGGTCCGACCCCACGCAGCCACGCGGCACCTGTCGGCCCCGATGCCAAATGAACTGCCAATCGGGCAAAAATTAGCAGTTCACCTCCATGAAACACGCTGGACAACCACCTAAATCAGGCTAATATGTCGAGAATATTGATTATTTTCGACATATTAGCTCGACGGGTCGCCCCCATCGACACGTCAGCACAACATGTCGAAAAAATAAGGAAATCTCGACATGACCAATTCGTTCGACCCGAGGAAGCCCTACAACGCCCTCCCAGAACTCCCCCCGGGCCAGGAGTTGGAGACCAAAGCCGTCCTCAAGCTTTGCATCGAGGCACGGGCAAGACTCGCCGAACTCAAGGAGCTTGGAGCCATCCTTCCCAATCAGGCGGTGCTCATCAACACGATCCCCCTGCTGGAGGCCCAGGCGAGTTCGGAGATCGAGAACATCGTCACGACCAGCGACCGCCTGTTCCGTTTCGCGGACGGCGGCAACCACCAGGCGGATCCCGCCACACGGGAGGCCCTGCGATACCGGACTGCCCTGAATCATGGCTTCGAGGCACTACGGACGCGGCCTCTGAACACCACCATTGCCGTCGAAGTCTGCCGGATCATCAAGAACCTCGACCTGGATATCCGACGCGTCCCGGGCACCAGACTGGCCAATCCGGCCACGGGTGAGGTGATCTACACGCCCCCGGAAGGCGAAACCGTGCTGAGGGACAAGCTGGCCAACTGGGAGCGGTTTCTGCACAGCGCCACGGACCTGGACCCCCTGGTGCGTATGGCCGTGGGGCACTACCAGTTCGAAGCCATTCACCCGTTCATCGACGGAAATGGTCGCACGGGACGCGTCCTCAACATCCTCTACCTGGTGGACCAGGGACTGCTGGACCTCCCCGTCCTCCACCTTTCCCGATACATCATTCAGCACAAGTCGGACTACTACCGGCTACTGCTTGCGGTCACGCGGGATGCCCGGTGGCAACCCTGGGTCGAGTTCATGTTGACGGCCGTAAGCGAGACCGCAGAATGGACATCGGCAAAGATACGCGCGGCGAACGCCCTGTTTGAGCACACCACCCGTTACGTTCGGCACCGGGACCCGGCGATCTACAGCCGCGAGTTGGTGGAGCAGATCTTCATCCAGCCCTACTGCCGCATCGGCAACCTGGTGGATACCGGCATCGGGCACCGGGAAACGGCCTCCAAGTACCTCAAGTCCCTGTGTGAGATCGGCGTCCTTGAAGAGATCAGGGTGGGGCGTGAGAAGCTCTTCCTCCACCCGAAGTTTCTGCGCCTGCTGACCCAGGAGGACAACCACTTCTCCCCCTACGCCGTTTGAGCATCTGCCGCCTGTCCATCCGAGGTGCTGAACAACCGAAAAGTCCACCGCGAAGGTAGGCAAAGGCATGCGCGAAGGGCGCAAGGGTTTTCCACCGGGATTCCTTCGCGCCCTTGGCGGTCCGCTTTTCCGGCCAACCCGCCGTTTTGTGATATTTTTCTCATCCAGGGGAAGACCAGAGCGCCAAGACACGGCATGTCACCACAACCCGAACAACAAGCGCGCAGGGAGATCGACCGGCTGCTTACCGCTGCCGGCTGGTCCGTGCAGGACGCCGACCGGGCCAGCATCCACGCCGCCCGGGGCGTGGCCATCCGCGAATTCCCCCTGCCCGGCCACGGCTTCGCCGACTACCTGCTCTATGTGGACGGCCAGGCCGCCGGGGTGATCGAGGCCAAGAAGGCGGGCGCCACCCTGAGCGGCGTCGAGGTGCAGGCCGAGCGCTACACCCAGGGCTTGCCAGCCGATCTCCCCCGCTGGGATAACCCCCTGCCCTTCGCCTACCAGTCCACCGGCGTGGAGACCCGCTTCACCAACGGCCCTGACTACCCTGAGACATCTGAAGCCTCCCTCACCTCGCGATTTCTCCTCGCGCCGCAGGCACTGATTCCATGCTGATCTATACCGCTAACAAGGACCATTTCATTCGGGACGTTCTGCGCAACGAGTACGACGATCGCATACTGGCCAACATGCAGGCTCGCGGCCTGGGCGGCGTATCTCCAGCTGGGCGGATCGCGGGGTCTGACTTCAACAAGTGACTGATATAAAAGGAAATGACGTCTAAACATCGCTCGATTTCGGCCATAATGACTAAGTTCAGGGCCCAAATGACACCTCTGAGCATCGATGACTTGCGCCTAGCCTCTCTGCGGCTTACAGGACCGATCTAATGGGTGAAACTGGCCATATCAGCGGAGATTTTGCGCCGAATCAAGGCAATTTCCAGTTGTAACAATGACTTGTCCAAGTCAAACCTCACCGCCCCGTTGGGATCAGGGTGGTGAGGTTTGACTGCCAACGGACGCAACATATGCGACACTCACTAAGCCTCAAATGACAATAAATTAGAAACGAGGTTGATCTGCGGAGTGCGGCATAACGTTTATGCATACTCCCGAGGCAACGCAAGGCAGTTGCCACTGCGACATCTTCTTGGTCCTTCTCTGATTTGAATGAGCGGTGAATATACATGGCTGAGGTTTTTGCGACAGCAACCAATGGGGCTGATCTAGTTGCCGAGACGAAAACTGCCCTCAAAGAGGCATATCTCGCAGATGGGCGTCCGTGGATTGTGGCGTATTCAGGCGGCAAAGACTCAACGCTCGTTTTGCACCTGGTTTACGACGTTCTCGTCGAGTTAGGCAAACACGCGATAAAGCCCGTCTACGTGATCTCTTCCGACACGCAGGTCGAGGCGCCGAATATCGTCAATTACGTACGCGACGTTCTCACCGCGGTACAAAAAGATGCCGAGCGACGGAACTTGCCGCTTATATGCGAGATGGTGCGGCCAGCTGTACCTGAGACCTTCTGGAGCAAGTTGATCGGTCGTGGCTACCCTCCGCCGACGAGATGGTTTCGCTGGTGCACTACAACGATGAAGATCAAGCCCAGCAGAAGAGCCATCGATAAGATAACGGCGAAGCATGGGAGCGTTATCCTGCTCTTGGGCTCGCGTACTGCTGAAAGTACGATCCGTAAGAAGGGAATGGAATCCCGAGTAAAGAATTTCAGAAACCTAAACGCCCACCACGAAATACCCAATGCCTTCGTACTCGCGCCGATCGCCACTTGGACTGATGATGAGGTCTGGGATTTCCTCTACACACATAACCCACCAGCATGGAAGTATCCACATGACCAAATCATTAGCTTGTATCGACAAGCCATTGGTGGTGAGTGCCCTGTGGTAATGGACTTGAATACGCCGTCATGCGGAGGAGGTCGATTCGGATGTTGGACCTGTACCGTTGTCAAGTTAGATAAGAGCATGGAAGGCTTCATCCAGACCGGCGATGCATGGATGAAACCACTTGCTGATTTTCGAAGCTGGTTGAAGGAGTTCCGCGAACAGCCACATGTACGCATGAACAGAAGAAGAGATGGATCCGAAGGTCCGGGGCCTTTCACGCCCGTCGCGCGACAGGAAATACTCGAGCATCTTCTGCACATAGAAGGAAAAGTGGGTATTCGCTTAATCAGCGATGATGAGATCGATTACATTCAATCTGTTTGGTCCAGCGAGTTCGATCTCAATGACACGGCTATCAAGCTGTCTGCAAAATTCGGACGAACCATCAAACGGGGGGGGGGCCTATGCCACTAAATGAGAACGAACAAACAATGCTAGAGGATATCGCTGCGGAGCGTGGATTGAATCCTGACATTGTAGGAAAGGTATTGGCACTCGAAGTAGAGTTTACGAATCTTGATCGGTGGGGTGCTCGTCCGGAGTTGCGCCGGAAGTTGTCCGAATTGATTAGCGTTGCTCAATCAAATGAGGAAAACGCCGTATGATTTTTCACAGGATCACGCTCAATAATTTGTTCTCGTATCGGGGGGAGCAGACATTCGAGTTAGCACCCAAAAAAATGGCGATGGTCGTCTGACCCTCGTCATGGGGCGCAATGGGTTTGGAAAAACGAGTCTCCTTAATGCGGTAAAGCTTCTTTTTTTGGGTACAGAAGACAAGACGCAACGAAGGTCCATGTCCAGAAGCGCCTATGTGTTAGGAGATGGGGACAAGTGGTCCGGGATCTTGAATCGGGAGGCTAAAGCGGACGGAGCAACCGCTTGCTCGGTCTCTATAGAGGTTGGGCCTCCGAACCGCGTTGAGCTAGTCGCTCGTCGAAACTGGACGATCAACGGCCACATATTTTCGCCGGATAGTGAAATCTTGGAAGTAGAAGTCGACGGACAGCCGTTGGCCGGCGAGGTCGCTGAGGCACGACTTGACGAATTTCTGCCTCGGGAGCTTGTGCCGTTCTTCTCTGATTAAGTCCCGCCGCATGGGATAATCACTGAACCATCCTCTCGGAGCAACAGGTCGCACCATGAAACAGTTGGGCTTGAATGATTCGGGCTTTGTGAAGCATCCCAAGAAGACCCGCAAAGCACAGTTTCTGGCCGAGATGAACCAGGTAGTGCCCTGGTCCCGGCTGGTGGCCTTGATCGAGCCCTACTACCCCAAGCCCGGCAATGGGCGCCACCCGATCGGGCTTGAGATCATGCTGCGCACCCACTTCATGCAGCAGTGGTTTGCTTATTCCGACCCGGCCATGGAAGAGGCGTTGCACGATATCCCGCTGCTGCGTGAGTTCGCGGGCCTGGATGCCACGGTGGAGGCCATCCCTGACGAGAGTACCATTTGTAAGTTCCGTCACCTGCTCGAACGCCATGGCCTGGCAGGTGCGCTGCTCGATGAGATCAACGGTCTTTTGGGCGAGCGTGGCCTGATCCTGCGCAAGGGCACGATGGTCGATGCCACCCTGATTGCTGCGCCGACCTCCACGAAGAACGCTGAGGGCAAGCGTGATCCGGAGATGAGTTCGACGAAGAAGGGCAACCAGTGGTACCTCGGCATGAAGGCCCATGTGGGTGTGGATACTGCTCATGGCCTGGTGCACACGGTGGTGGGCACGGCGGCAAAGGTGCCGGACGTGAAGCTCACCGATACCCTGCTGCACGGTGATGAGCAGGAAGTACATGGGGACAAGGGCTACACGACCCGGGAGCGCAACCTGGCGGCGAGTGATCCGGCCAGCGGCCCGCTGTGGTGTTTCCCGTTCAAGCGCCAGAGGGGCCGGGAACTGCCTGAGTGGAAGCGCGAGATCAATCATCGCCTGTCCCAGCTTCGAGCACGGGTGGAACATCCGTTTCGGGTGATCAAGCGCCAGTTTGGATATACCAAGGTGCGCTACCGGGGTTTGGCCAAGAACACGGCCCAGCTGACGACCCTGTTTGCGCTGTCGAATCTGTATCTGGCGAGGCGCCAGTTGTTGCGTACAGCAGGATAGGTGCGCCCGGTGACCGTGGATTGGGCCGTGAATCGGCCGGGATCGATCAAAAAACGGCAAATCCGGTCCCAAACTGACTAAGGAAACGACATGTCATCCTTGATGTGCCCCGGCCAGCTACCCGAGATCACTTAATCAGACGTTCCTTAACGCGAGGCCCGGGCTGTGGGCATCAAACAGATGCCCTTCCGGCAGGTATTCGGACTTGGGGGCACGAAGCATCCACTGGAAAATCTGGACGCTTCACCTTGGATCACGGCTTCCCATCCTGACGGATAGTGCCTGCATGTGACCCTCGTTCCCCGATACCGCTGCGCGACAGTCCCGGATTCACACCGGGTTCCCTGTTGTCACAACCACAAGATATTGTGGTTGAACCGGATCAGGAGCCCGAGATAGGCCAATCCCTAGTGCACGTCAAGGGTGATCATCCGATTGCCGCAGAGGGTGAGGTCGAGCCCGCGCCAGGTCGACAAAAGCACGCAGATAGTCGATGTCGGCATCGACATCACGGAATCCCAGAAAGATCTGCTTGGCCACTCCCTTTCTCCCCAGTCTCACCGGCGTGACATCAAACTTGGCGGTGTTTTCCTCCACCAGCCAGCGTGGCAATGCGGCGACTCCCCGCCCGCTGGCGACCATCTGCAGCATGATGTCGGTGGTCTCGATGGGCTTGTGGCGCTTCGGGCTGATGCCGGCCGGCGTGAGGAACTGGGTGTAGATATCGAGCCGGTCGGTCTCCACCGGATAGGTGATCAGCGTCTCGTCGGCCAATTGCCGCGGTTGCACATGCCTGGCGTTGTGCAGCGGGTGTTGTGGGCCGACTACCAGCACCTGCTCGTAATCGAACACCGGCTCGAAGGTGAGGCCGGGCTTATAGAGCGGGTCGGGCGTCACCAGCATATCGATCTCGTAGCCGAATAACGCGCCGATGCCGCCAAACTGGAATTTTTGGATTACGTCCACATCCACCGCCGGCCAGGCGGTGAGATAGGGCGCCACGATTTTAAGCAACCATTGGTAACAGGGGTGGCATTCCATGCCGATGCGCAGCGTGCCGCGTTCACCCTGGGCGAACTGGCGCAATCGTTCCTCGGCGTGCGCGAGCTGCGGCAGCAGCCGCTTGGCCACGCTCAGCAGATATTCGCCGGCCTGGGTGGGGCGCAGACTGCGGCCCTCGCGGTACCAGATAGCGGTGCCGAGCTGTTCCTCCAGCTTGCGCACGGTGTGACTGAGGGCGGACTGGGTAAGATGCAGTTTGTCCGCCGCCGCGGTCAACGAGCCGTGTTGTTCGACGGCGCGGATGATTTCGAGATGGATACGTTCCAGGATGGCCATGCCGGCATTACCATGTGTGAATAGAATTCATAGATAAATGAAATAATACCATTTTTTTTCATGGACTGAACAACGTAGGATGGCGCCATCATTTAATAACATGAAGGCAGATACATGGCACGCACGCATAATCTCGGCTTCCCGCGCATCGGCGTCAGGCGCGAACTGAAGTTCGCCCTCGAATCCTACTGGAAAGGACAGTCATCCCTCGAAGAACTCAAGGCACTCGGCACCGAGCTTCGTCAGCGCCATTGGCGGGACCAGTCGGCGCTGGATCTCGCGCCGGTCGGCGACTTTTCGTTTTACGATCAGATGCTGGACATGAGTTTCACCCTGGGCAACTTGCCCGAGCGCGTTAGCAGCTTTCATGGCGACATGCTGGACAACTACTTCCGCGTCGCCCGCGGCCGCTCTGCCGAGTCCGCCGAGGCGCATTGCGGTGGCGCGTGCGATGGTGTGGCGGCCGGCGAGATGACCAAGTGGTTCGATACCAACTATCACTACATCGTCCCCGAATTCACCGCCGCCACTAAGTTCAAGCTGGATGCCTCGCGCCTGCTGGAGCAACTGGCCGAAGCGAAAGCACATTCCGTCAAGGCCAAGCCGGTGATCATCGGCCCGGTGACTTATCTGGCGCTCGGCAAGGCCAAGGACGACTCAGAAAAGCTGGCCCTGCTTGAGCGCCTGCTGCCGGTCTACGCTGAACTGCTCGAAACGCTGGCCGCACAGGGCGTGGAGTGGGTGCAGGTCGATGAACCCATCCTCGTGACCGAACTCGATGCCGACTGGCAGCACGCCTTCGAACAGAGTTATCACTCATTGAAAAGAGCAAGGTTAAAATTATTACTGGCCACCTACTTCGGCACCTTGCAGGACAACCTGCAACTGGCCTGCAATCTGCCGGTGGCGGGTCTGCATGTGGATGCGGTGCGTGGCCGTGACGAGATCAGCAAGGTCGTGGACTGGCTGCCGGGCCATAAAGTGCTGTCCATCGGTGCGATTGACGGCCGCAATATCTGGAAAACCGACCTGAATGCCACGCTCGACTGGCTTGAGCCCATTGCCGAGAAACTCGGTGAGCGCTTGTGGATTGCGCCGTCTTGCTCACTGCTGCATGTGCCGGTGGATCTGGACAGCGAAGAAACACTGGATGCCGATATCCGTAGCTGGCTGGCCTTTGCCAAACAGAAACTAGCGGAACTCGCTGTGCTGGGCAAAGCCATCAACCAGGGCCGCGCAACCGTTGCCGACGAACTGGCCACCAACCAGACCGCCATCGACAGTCGCAAGAACTCCGGGCGTGTTCACAATCCGGCGGTAAAAGCCGCCGTAAGAAATATCACCCCCGAAATGGGCAAGCGTCAGAGCCATTATGCCGCGCGCGCCGCCAAACAACGTGTGCACCTGAATCTGCCGGTGTATCCGACCACCACTATCGGCTCCTTCCCACAGACGCCGGATATCCGTCAAGCGCGCCTGGCCTACAAGAAGCAGAAAATTTCTGTCGATGAATACACGGCAAAAATGAAAGCCGAAATCGAACACGCCGTGCGAGAACAGGAAAAACTCGGTCTGGACGTGCTGGTGCATGGTGAAGCCGAGCGCAACGACATGGTGGAATACTTCGGCGAGCAACTGGACGGTTATGTGTTCAGCCAGTTCGGCTGGGTGCAGTCGTACGGTTCACGCTGCGTCAAACCGCCTATCCTGTTCGGCGACATCAGCCGCCCGAAGGCGATGACCGTGGGGTGGATCAAGTACGCGCAATCGCTCACCGACAAGCCGATGAAGGGCATGCTCACCGGCCCGGTCACCATCCTCAACTGGTCCTTCGTGCGCGACGATCAGCCGCGCAGTGAGTCCTGCTTGCAACTAGCCTTGGCCGTGCGCAAGGAAGTTCTGGACCTGGAAGCCGCCGGTGTACACGTGATTCAGATTGACGAAGCGGCGCTGCGTGAAGGCCTACCGTTGCGCAAGTCGCAATGGAAGGAGTATTTGAACTGGGCTGTGGAGTCGTTCCGCATCACGGCCAACGGTGTCAGTGATGAAACCCAGATCCACACCCACATGTGTTACTCGGAGTTCAATGACATCATCGAGGCGATTGCCGCAATGGATGCCGACGTCATCACCATCGAGACCTCGCGTTCCGACATGGAGTTGCTGGATGTGTTCGAGAAATTTGAATACCCGAATGAAATCGGTCCCGGCGTTTACGATGTTCACTCGCCCAATATTCCCTCGGTGGAGCAGGCAGTGGATCTAATAACCAAAGCGGCGGAACGTATTCCGGCGGAGCGCCTGTGGGTCAACCCGGACTGCGGCCTGAAGACACGTCAATGGAGTGAGGTGATTCCGGCGTTGCAAAACATGGTGTCGGCGGCAAATGCCTTACGTGCAAACGCGGCGTAACGGCTTTTTGTATTAATTATTTCATCCCGGCTTTTTGCCGGGATTTCGGTTGAGGATTCACTATGTTTGACCGCGAACAATACCGACTGGATCGCATTGACCCTGAAATATTCAACGCCATTCAAAACGAAAACCGGCGTCAGGAAGAGCATATTGAACTGATCGCATCGGAAAACTACACCTCACCGGCCGTCATGGCGGCGCAGGGATCCCAGCTCACCAATAAATACGCCGAAGGTTATCCCGGCAAGCGCTATTACGGCGGCTGCGAACATGTGGATGTGGTGGAACAACTGGCCATCGACCGAGTGAAGGCGCTGTTTGGCGCCGAAGCCGCAAACGTGCAACCGAACTCCGGCTCCCAGGCCAACCAAGGCGTATTCTTCGCCATATTGCAACCGGGCGACACCATTATGGGCATGAACCTGGCCGAAGGCGGTCACCTCACCCATGGCATGGCGCTGAACATGAGCGGCAAATGGTTCAATGTGGTGAGCTACGGCCTGAACGCCGAAGAAGACATCGATTACGAAGCCCTGGAGCGCAAGACTCGCGCGAGCAAACCGAAACTCATCATCGCCGGTGCCTCGGCCTTCGCGCTGTGCATCGACTTCGAGCGCATCGCGCGCGTGGCGAAGGAAGTGGGCGCGTATTTCATGGTGGACATGGCGCACTATGCAGGCCTGATCGCCGCCAGGGTTTACCCTAACCCTGTGCCTCATGCCGACTTCGTCACCACCACTACACACAAAAGCCTGCGCGGCCCGCGCGGTGGTGTGATCCTGATGAAGGCCGAATACGAGAAGGCGATCAACTCGGCTATATTCCCCGGCATCCAGGGCGGTCCGCTGATGCACGTGATTGCCGCCAAGGCGGTCGCATTCAATGAAGCCATGACACCCGAGTTCCGGGCCTACCAGCAACAAGTCATAAAGAACGCAGCGGTGCTGGCGGACACCTTGATCGCGCGTGGCCTGCGCATCGTCTCCGGCCGCACCGAAAGCCATGTGATGCTCGTTGACCTGCGCGCCAAGCAGATCACCGGCAAGGAAGCCGAGCGTGTCCTCGGCGAGGCCCACATCACGGTCAATAAAAACGCCATCCCCAACGACCCCGAGAAGCCGTTCGTTACCTCGGGCATTCGCCTCGGTTCTCCCGCCATGACCACGCGCGGTTTCCGCGAGGACGAAGCGCGTCAGGTCGGGCACCTAATCGCCGATGTTCTTGACTCACCTCAGGAGCCCGGGCGCATTGTCCAGGTTCGCGAACACGTCGCGACGCTGACACAGGCGTTTCCAGTCTATCGCTGAGTTTGACGCCGACCCGATTGCGGGCTTGCCGTGAGGTCCATTTTCTCATTAGTTGGAACCATGTAATTAAGCACGGTTACAGTTTGAAATATTCTCGGCAATGGCATAAACCGCCTCGATCTCGCTGCAGTTCCGCTCGCGCATGATGGCCGCGCGCTCTGCCTTCTCGTGCTTCTCGGTTATGGCGAGCGCGAGTGACAATGGCGGTGGCACATTGCGGAACAGGGCTTCGAGGTTATCGGAAAGCACCACGCCTTCAACATACTTACCGGGCTCTTTGCGGGCCGACAGCAGCAGGCTGCGCTGCACGTCGGTCAGTTCTTTGAAACATGCTATCTGCTCGACTTCTTCCTTGGGCATGACCAGGCACAGCCACCACTCCATCATGTTGAGCATCTTACGGCTGGCGTCGGGGAAGTCCTCGAGGTTCTGGGTGGCGATCCAGAACCAGGCGCCGAGCTTGCGCCACATCTTCGTGATTTTGACCACGTAGCGGGCCAGTAACGGATTGGTCGTGATGATGTGACCTTCGTCGGTCACCACCAATGTGGGCCTAGCATCGTGCTGATGGCGCTCCACGAGATCGTTGATGTGGCTCATCATGGAGATGTAGGCCACGGTGAGCTGATCTTCATAGCCTTCCCGCGCCAGGATGCCCATTTCCAGTATGGTGACGTCGGACTCCGGCCAATGGGTACCGGGCCGATTGAAGAAGTGGCCGGCGAGGCCGGAGCAAAACAACGCCATGCCGTCGCCCATCTCGATCGGCAGAAAGTGGACATCCATCATCTTTAGCGCCCGGGACGCACACACGGAGGGGAGCCAGCTCTCACGGCAAAGAACCAAACCTCCCAGAAGTCCCTACTAAAAATAATTCGCAATTTGTGGCGATATAATGGATCATATAGGCATTATCTCGTCATAAGTGGCGATCATGAAACTCGACGAAAAGTTCACAGACGACGCGGTGCTCGCAGAGCTGGGCGAACGGCTCGCCAGGCTGCGCATCGGGCGCGGGCTGACCCAGGCGCAACTGGCGGTCGAGGCCGGGGTGGGCAAGCGCACGGTGGAGCGGGCGGAGGCGGGGCATTCCGTGCAGCTGGTGACCCTGGTGCGGCTGTTCCGGGTGCTGGGCCTGATGAGCGCCCTGGATCAGCTCATGCCGGAGCCGGGCCCAACGCCCATGGAACGGCTCAAGGAACAGACCACGGGCCGCAGCCGCCAGCGCGCATCCGGCCGCCGTGCGCCCTCCGGCCCCAAGGCACGCACCGGGGGCAAGGCATGGACATGGGGTGATGAATCGTGACGTCGGTGGCTGAAGTGAAACTCTGGGGCAGCACCATCGGCGCCGTCGCGCTGGAAGACGGCGACGACGTCGCCAGCTTCGAGTATGACCCGGCCTTTGCCCGAAGCGGCATCGAGATCGCTCCGTTGACCATGCCGCTAGTGTCGTGTCCCGTAAATATCTTGCCATTCAGCGTGGCTGTGCGGGCGTGTGGCAAGGCACGCTTGCGCAGGAATGGCCACCCCCATTTCAAGCAAGCGTAACACCGCCACACGCCCGCACAGCCGCGCCCGAAGGGAGCCCCGCAAAAGCGCCAATGCCGCGTTGCACACCTTGCCAAGGGCCTGCCATTGCCTGCGGTGTGCGCCTTGCCTTGGCGCTTTTGCGGGGCTCTGAATGGCAAGATATTTACGGGACACGACACTAGCCCCCGGCGTTTACCGCTTCCCCGCTCTGGCGCGGGAGACCTTCCACGGTCTGCCCGGCCTGCTGGCGGATTCATTGCCAGACAAGTTCGGCAACGCCCTGATCGACGCCTGGCTGGCCACCCAGGGCAGGACCCCCGATTCCTTCAATTCCGTGGAGCGTCTCTGCTACACCGGCAGGCGCGGCATGGGTGCGCTGGAGTTCGAGCCGGTGACAGGCCCGAAGGCGCGGGCGGCGCAGAAGATCCAGGTGGATCAACTGGTGGCGCTGGCCTCGGACATCCTCACCCACCGCGGCGAACTGGCCACCCGTTTCGGTGACGAGATGCACAACGGCGACGCCCTGCAGCAGATCCTGCAGGTGGGCACCTCCGCGGGCGGTGCGCGCGCCAAGGCCGTGATCGCCTGGAACCCGGAAACCAACGAGGTACGCTCCGGGCAGGTGGACGCGGGCGAGGGGTTCGGCTACTGGCTGCTCAAGTTCGACGGCGTGAGCGGCAACAAGGACAAGGAGCTTGAAGACCCCAAGGGCTACGGCGTGATCGAGTACGCCTACTTCCTCATGGCGCGCGATGCCGGCATCACCATGAACGAATGTCGCCTGCTGGAGGAGAACGGCCGCCGGCATTTCATGACCAGACGCTTCGACCGACTGGACGGCGGCGAGAAGCTGCACATGCAGTCCCTTGGTGCACTGGCGCATTTCGATTACAACATGGCCGGCGCCTACAGCTATGAGCAGGCCTTCCAGGTCATCCGCAGATTGCGCCTGCCCATGCGCGACGTGGAGCAGCAGTTTCGCCGCATGGTGTTCAACATCGTGGCCCGCAATCAGGACGACCACGTGAAGAACATCGCCTTTCTGATGGACCGGGCCGGGCGCTGGTCCCTCTCGCCGGCCTTTGACGTGACCTACAGCTACCAGCCTGGCGGGCGCTGGACCTCCACCCACCAGATGAGCCTCAACGGCAAGCGCGACGGTTTCGTGTCGGCGGACTTCGTCGCCTGTGCGGAGGTGGCCGGCCTAAAGCGTGGTCGTGGTGAGGCGATACTCGACGAGATCCAGCGCGTGGTGGCACGCTGGTCGGAGTATGCCGACGAGGCGGGGCTCGACCCGGACCACCGCGACCGAATCCGCGGCGCCTTGCGTCTGTCGTCGAACACGGCAGGGTGAGAAATCGCTGCCCCATGATCATGACACCCGGGATGACACCCGGGGCGGACCACGATAACCAACGGCTCAAATTGCAGTTCCAAGCACCTGGGAACGGAGGGGAACCCGTCATCTTCAGACGCCTTCGGCTTCACGACGTCCGGTAGCCGTCAGGCACTTGTCCACCAGGTGCCCTTGTTCACGGAACGTGAACATCGGTCAATTGTGTACACAGGGGGGATGCCCATGCCGGCGTCTGACCTCCGTAACCAATTGGCCATACAGACCATTCACGCCTCACAGCCGACAGGATCGCCTTAAACGCCCCATTCTCCCTTGGACCCCTTCTCCCCCCTTCCCACATCCCGCGCAGCACGATTAAAAGCATCAAGTGATGTATTATTTGATGCATCCGAAACCTAACGAGGCGCTCCCCATGCGTACAACCCTGAACATCGATGACCAGTTACTGGCCGAAGCCCAACGCATCACCGGAATGACCGAAAAAGCCGCCCTGGTGCGGGAGGGGCTGCGCGCCTTGATCGAGCGCGAGAGCGCCCGGCGGCTGGCACGGCTGGGCGGCAGTGAACCGCAGTTGGAGACCGTGCCCCGCCGACAGTCCGATCCGGCATGATCCTGGTTGATACCTCGGTCTGGGTCGATCACCTGCGCACCGGTGATGCGGTGCTCGCGGAGTTGCTGAACCGCAGTCAGGTGCTGATGCACCCTTTCGTGGTCGGTGAGCTGGCCTGCGGCAACCTGCGTAACCGCAGCGAGGTACTGCGGCTGCTCAAGGACCTACCGCAAGCGGTCGTTGCCAGCGATGAGGAGGTGCTGTTTTTCATCGAACGCAACGCGCTGAAGGGCCTGGGCATCGGTTACGTGGATGCGCACCTGCTGGCCGCGGTGACCTTGGGCGGCTCGACGCAACTGTGGACACGGGACAAGCGTCTGCGGTCGGTGGCCGAGACCCTGAACCTCGCCTATGGCGAGGATTGATTGACCGGCATTGATCTGTGCCGCAATGCCGGGGTCGGACCCAGGCAGTTCACAAACACAGCGGGGAATCTTCTTCCCATTTCGGTCTGATATGAAGCCATATAGCCCAGACCATCCAGGTCAAATCACCACTCCAGACTCTCAACCCGCCGCCCCCTCCCGCCTGACCTACACTCCATCCGTAAGGAGGCCACACCCATGCTGCCCAGATCCCTGTCCCTGCGCGCCCTGTCCATGCTGCTGATCGTGCTGTTGCTCTCCGGCTGCGCCGCCATGCGCCCCGGCGCCGAGCCGCCGCGCATACATCTGGTGGGGCTGCAGATGCAGCAGGTGGAGCTGTTCGAGCAGCGCTACCGGCTCACCCTGCGCATCCAGAACCCCAACGACTTCGCCCTCAATATCCGCGGGCTGGATTTCCGGGTGGACATCAACGATGAACGCTTCGCCGAGGGCGTCTCCAACCGGCCGCTTGAGGTGCCGGGCTTTGGCGAGGCGCTCACCGAGGTGGAGGTCTCCTCCAGCCTCTGGTCCCTGGCGCGGCAGTTCCGGGACCTGGGGGACTCCCGGCTGGAACGCATGACCTACCGCCTGCACGGCCGGATCGCCGTGACCGGCTGGGGCCTGCCGGTGCAGTTCGACTCCAGCGGGGAGTTGGGACTGCTCGGTCCCGGCCGGTGACGGCCGACTCCGGACTCACCCCGTATATGCCACGGCATGCCGGCGGATCCCGCCAGAAAACGGCGCTGAACAGATTCACGTTTCAGAATGTCCTGATATACTTTCTTGCCATCGCGCCCGGTCGTCGATCGGACCATCTCAGGAGTGACCCGCGGCGGTGACATCCAAACAACAACCATTTCAATTCCCCGCCTTCGGCGCGGGCCTGCGCAACGCCTGGCGCGCGGGTTACGGACTCTCCCAGCTTCGACGCGACCTGCTCGCCGGACTCACGGTCGGCATCGTCGCCATCCCCCTGGCGATGGCCCTGGCCATCGCCACGGGCGTGCCGCCCCAGCACGGCCTCTACACCGCCATCATCGCCGGCGCGGTGATCGCCATCGCCGGCGGTTCGCGCTTCAACATCTCCGGTCCCACGGCGGCCTTCGTGGTGATCCTGTTCCCCATCGTGCAGCAGCACGGCGTGGGCGGTCTGCTCATCGCCACACTCATGGCGGGCATGATCCTGATCGCCCTGGGCTTCATGCGCATGGGGCAACTGATCCGCTATGTGCCCTACCCGGTGATCGTTGGTTTCACGGCGGGCATCGCGGTGGTGATCGCCACGCTGCAGATCCCGGGCTTCCTGGGGCTCACCATGCCGAGCATGGGCGAGCACTACGTGGAGAACGTCTGGCACATCGCCGAGGCCCTCGACACAATCCGCCTGCAGGAAGTGGCCATCGGCGCCTTCACCCTGGCGGTGCTGCTGCTCTGGCCGCGGCTCAAGATCGGCATCCCCGCGCCGCTGGTGGCCCTGGCGCTCGCCGCGGCCGTGGGCTGGGTGGTGAACCTCTACCTGGACGAGGCCTCGATCCGCACCATCGCCTCCAGCTTCACCTGGACCATCGGCGAGCGCTCCGGCCAGGGCATCCCGCCCGTCCCGCCGAGCTTCATGCTGCCCTGGAACCTGCCCGGACCCAACGGCGAACCCCTGCAGGTGAACCTGGGGCTGATCCGCCAGCTCATCGGCCCGGCTATCGCCATCGCCATCCTGGGTGCCATCGAGTCGCTCCTGTGCGCCAGCGTGGCCGACGGCATGACCAACACCCGCCACGACCCCAACAGCGAACTGGTGGGCCAGGGCATCGGCAACCTGATCACGCCGCTGTTCGGCGGCATCACCGCCACCGCCGCCATTGCCCGCACCGCCACCAACATCCGCAGCGGCGCGGTCTCGCCCCTGTCCGCCGTGTTCCACGCCCTGGCCGTGCTGCTGGCGGTGGTCAGCCTCGCCGGCCTGCTGGGCCTGGTGCCCATGGCGGCGCTGGCCGCGCTGCTGTTCGTGGTGGCCTGGAACATGAGCGAGGTGCGCCACTTCGTGCACACCCTGCGCTCGGCCCCCGGCGGCGATGTCGCGGTGCTGCTCACCTGCTTCCTGCTGACGGTGATCTTCGACATGGTGATCGCCGTGGGTGTGGGCATCGGGCTGGCCGCCGCCCTGTTCATCCGGCGCATGGCGCAGATCACCAACGCCCGGCGCATCACCCCTGCCGAGGCCCGGCTGCGCGAGGATCTGCCGCCCCAGGTGGCCCTGTTCGACATGAACGGACCACTGTTCTTCGGCGCGGCGGAAAAGGCGGTGGACACCCTGCACCTGGTGGACAGCAGCATCCAGGTGATCATCGTCGACATGCACGACGTCACCAGCATGGACGCCACCGCCCTGGTGGCCGTGGAGACCATGCTCGGCCACATGCGACGCCGTGGCATCGGCCTGATCTTCGTCGACCTGCAGCCACGCATGATCACCAAGCTGCGCCGGGCCGGCATCCGCAAGACCCGGGGCGAGCTGATGTATTCCAGCAACCTGGAAAGCGCGGTGCGCACCGCCGAGCGCTGGCTGGCGGAGAAGGCCGGCCAGCCGTCACACACGGCAAAGCAGGACAGGGCCTCTGCCTGAACCCTGGTGCGCAAATACCCTGGCCGGGATGACAGGCCCGCGCCGAAGCGGCGAGACACCCCCTCGCGACCGCGCTATCCTGTCGCCGCACCCACACACCCCGACACCATGAGCGAAACCAGCGCCGAAGCCCTGCTGAGCCGGCTTGAATCACACCAGGACCTGGACCTCGCCGACACCCTGCGCCTGATCATGGACTGGCTGCGCCCCGAGGACGTGTCCCGCGGCGTCGCCGCGGTGGTGAACCGCATCGAACAGCTGGGCATCGCCCTGGACGATCACCCGGCGCTGCGTGAACGCCTGCGCGAACGCATGGCCAGTGAACTGGAGACCGCGCGGCACCTCACCCTGTACACCGAGATCGGCCTGTTCTCCCGCCGTGGTTTCCTGCGCGAGTTCGCCGAACGCCTCTACGAGCGTCTCAATCCCCGTCCTCTCGATCACAGCAATCTCAAGGACGTGCTGGCCCACGTGTTCCACGATCCCAAGGACGCCCAGTGGGTGGCGGCGCTGCCCAACGATGCCTGGTGGCGCCTGCTGGAAGGCCTGGGCTGCCTGTCCAGTGAATCCGGACGCATCACCCGGCGGGCGCGGGAGGAAGTGCTCTACGCCCTGGAAATGCTGGCCGTGTGGGTGGCCGCCGAGGAACTGGAGCCCGAGTTCCTGCGCCTGGACCCGTCCATCGCCAAGCGCCACTCCGCCTTCGTCGCCCTGCAGCGGGAGCTTGCCGGCTACGTGGAGGCCTACCGGGCATGGCTGTCCGGGGACATCGAGGCGTTTGACGACGACAAGCACGTGCACGTGCTCATCGAGCAGTGCCGTGAGCAGCTCGCCACCTTCCACAAGCGCGCCGTGACCCGGGGCAGCAGCATCTCGCTCACCCATCTGCTCGAACGCCTGAACCAGACCCTGACACGCATCACCACCCTGCTGGACGTCCTCGACCCCTCCGACACCACCGCGCGGCGCCGGGCCGCTGCCGGCCTGTTCCGCGAACTGGTGATCCGTAACGCGCGACGCAACAGCCTGCGCGCCCTGTGGCAGGAGAACATCAAGCTGCTGTCGCGCAGCGTCACCCAGCAGGCCAGCGAGACCGGCGAGCACTACATCACCACCGACCGCGCCGAATACCTGGGGATGCTGAAAAGCGGCGCGGGCGCGGGCCTGATCATCGCCTTCATGGCACTCATCAAGATCCACATCGAGGCCCTGGGACTGTCGGCGGGGTGGAACACCCTGTGGGTGAGTCTCAACTACGGACTCGGCTTCGTGCTCATCCACATCCTGCACTTCACCGTGGCCACCAAGCAGCCGGCCATGACCGCCGCGCGCCTGGCCGCCGCCATCGAGGAAACGGAAAAGGGCACCGCCAGCCCCGGCAAACTGGCGGACCTGCTCATCCAGGTGGGACGCTCCCAGTTCGCGGCGGTGCTGGGCAATGTGGGCGTGGCCCTACCCATGGCCATCCTGGTGGGCTGGCTGTACGCGCAGCTGCTGGGCCTGCCGGTGCTGAGCCCCGAAAAGGCCGGCTACCAGCTGGACAAACTCTCGCCCATCTCGGGGCTCGCCCTGTTCCACGCCGCCATTGCCGGCGTGTGGCTGTTCGTGGCGGGACTGATCTCGGGCTTCTTCGACAACCGCAGCGCCTACCTGAACCTGCCCGGCCGCCTGCACGCCCATCCTCTGCTCGGCCGCATCCTGCCGGAGCGGACCCGGGCACGCTTCGCCGACTACATCGGCCACAACTACGGCGCCCTGGCGGGCAACTTCTTCTTCGGCGTGCTGCTCGGCACCACCGGCTATCTGGGCTACCTGCTGTCCCTGCCCCTGGACATTCAGCACGTGGCCTTCGGCTCTGCCAACCTGGGCTACGTGGCCGCCACCCGACTGGACGCCCTACTGGCATTGCTGCCCTATTTCGTGTTTGTCTTGCTCATCGGCGCCGTGAACCTGTGGGTGAGTTTCTCCCTGGCCCTGTACATCGCGTTGCGGGCCCGGGGCACGCGCATCGGCGCCCTTGACCGGCTGATCAAGGCCTACCTGAGGCGCATCGGTGAACGGCCCAGGGAGTTCCTGCTGCCGCCAGCCAGGCAACAGGCCCAGCAAGACAAACCCTAAAAACACTCACCAGAAGGATCATGGGGGTCGGACCTGAGCAACAGGCTGACTTCCTCCACCCGAAGTTTCTGCGCCTGCTGACCCAGGAGGACAACCACTTCTCGCCCTACGCCGTTTGAGCATCTGTCGCCTGCCCACCCCTCCGGCCATCCCGCCGATCTGTGATACCTTTCTCACCGAAGGGAAATCAGGGCGCCGGACAGATAATGACACCACAACCGGAACAACAAGCGCGCAGGGAGATCGACCGGCTGCTCACCGCCGCTGGCTGGTCCGCGCAGGACGCCGACCGGGCCGGCATCCACGCCGCCCGGGGCGTGGCCATCCCAGCCCCCCTGTGACGACCCACATTGCTTCCACGTAGATAGAGATCGATCAGCCGTGCCCGAAAACTTCTCCACCACCGCCTCTTTCCTCTGGTCCGTCGCTGACCTCCTGCGGGGCGATTTCAAGCAATCCCAGTACGGCCGCATCATCCTGCCGTTCACCCTGCTGCGTCGCCTGGAGTGCGTATTGGCGCCCACCAAACAGGCGGTGCTGGCCGAATACGACAAGCGCAAGGACTCGGACCTGCCCATGGGGCCCTTCCTGGAGAAGGCCTCGGGCGGGCTCAAGTTCTACAACACCTCGCCCATGGACCTTGCCAGCCTGGGTGAGACCCAGGTACTCGATAACCTGGACACCTACATCCGCAGTTTCAGCCCGGCGGCGCGGGAGATCTTCGAGCACTTCGGCTTTCACGGCTTCCTGGAGAAGCTGGATGAGGCCAATCTGCTGTACCAGGTCATCCAGCGCTTCGCGAGCACGGACCTGAGCCCCCAGGCCCACAGCAACTACGAGATGGGCCTGATCTTCGAGGAGCTGATCCGCCGCTTTGCCGAATCCTCCAACGAGACGGCCGGGGAGCACTTCACCCCGCGCGACATCGTGCACCTGACCACGGCGCTGCTGTTCACCGACCAGCAGGAGAAGATCGCCCCGGGCAAGATCGTCACCGTCTACGACCCCACGGCCGGCACCGGCGGCTTCCTGTCCGAGGGCGAGGAATACATCCACTCCATCTCCCAGGACGCCCGCGTGCGGGTGTTCGGCCAGGAGCTCAACCCCGAGTCCCACGCCATCTGCATGGCGGACATGCTCATCAAGGGCCACGAGATCGACAACATCAAACTGGGCAACACCCTGTCAGATGACCAGCTGCCCGCCCAGCAGTTCGACTTCATGCTCTCCAACCCGCCCTTCGGCGTGGACTGGAAAAAGGTGCAGAAGCAGGTGCAGGACGAGCACAAGCTCAAGGGCCACGCCGGCCGCTTCGGCCCGGGCCTGCCGCGTGTCTCCGACGGCTCGCTACTGTTCCTCATGCACCTGATGAGCAAGATGCGGGATGCGAAGGAGCAGGGCTCGCGCATCGGCATCATCCTCAACGGCTCGCCCCTGTTCACCGGCGGCGCGGGCTCCGGCGAGTCCGAGATTCGGCGCCACATCCTGGAGAACGACCTGCTGGAGGCCATCGTCGCCCTGCCCACGGACATGTTCTACAACACTGGCATCGCCACCTACGTGTGGGTGCTGTCCAACCACAAGCGGCCCGAGCGCAAGGGCCGGGTGCAGCTCATCAACGCCACCGACATGGGCGACAAGATGCGCAAGTCGCTCGGCTCCAAGCGCAAGTACCTCACCGAGGACAGCATCGAGACCATCGTGCGCCTCTACGGCGCCTTCGAAGAGACCGAGACCAGCAAGATCTTCAACACCACGGACTTTGGCTACCGACGCATCACCGTCGAGCGCCCGCTGCAGCTCGCCTTCCACCCCAAGGACGAAACCCGGCTGGCCGCCCTGCAGGCCGACAAGGGCTGGGAGAAGCTGGATAAGGCCCTGCGCCAGGCCATCCTCGACGCCCTGCCGCGTTTCGAGGAGGACAAGATCCTCTCCCGCAGCACCTTCAAGAAGTGGCTCAAGGTGCACATGAACGGCGCAACGCTACCGGCCCCGGCCTTCAAGCTGCTGCAGAAGCACCTGGGCGAGCACGACGACCAGGCCGAGGTCTGCAAGACCAAGGGCCAGCCCGAACCCAATCCCGACCTGCGCGACAACGAGAACGTCCCCCTGGGCGAGGACATCCACGCCTATTTCGCCCGCGAGGTCACGCCCCACGTGCCCGATGCCTGGATCGACGAATCCAAGAAGGACGAGCAGGACGGCCAGGTGGGTATCGTCGGCTACGAGATACCCTTCAACCGCCACTTCTACCAGTACGTACCGCCGCGCCCGCTGGAGGAGATCGACGCGGACCTGGATCAGGTCAGCCGGGAGATCATGGCGTTGCTGCAGGAGGTGCATGCCTAAAATGGCTAGAAATCTCACCACATCTCAAACGGATCGCCAGAATATCCTCAACAATCGCTATGCGATTGAAAAAGTTAGAGAAAATCTGGAGCTGAGGGTTTCGGGGACGGAGTTCGAGGGGGAATTCGTCTTCACCAAGATGCAAGTCGTTGATCTGATGGGCATTGATGAGCGGACGGTGGAGCGGTACCTCTCCAGTAATGGCGAGGAGCTGGAGAAGAACGGCTATCGTGTCCTCAAGGGAAAGGCCTTAAAAAACTTCAAGTTAGCATATGGTGCCGACACAGATGTCGGTACCAAAACCTCGGTGCTTGGCGTCTTCTCATTCAGGGCGCTCCTCAACATCGCCATGTTGGTGACCGAAAGCGAGCGTGCCCGCGCCATTAGAAGCCGCATTCTTGACGTGGTTATTGATGTGATGGCTGAAAAGGCCGGAGGACATACCCGCTATATCAATCAGCGTGACAAGGACTACCTGCCAGCCGCCTACCAGGAGTTCAGCTATCGCCGGGCCTTCACGGATGCCCTGAAAAATCACCTGCATATGGGCAACCACAAATATGCCGTATACACCAACAAGGTCTATCAAGCAGTTTTCAACGAGAACGCGGAGGAGTACCGAAGGATCTTGAAGTTGGTGAATACGGAAAACCCACGCGACACCATGTATGCAGAGGTGCTTCAGGCGATTGCGAGCTTTGAAAGTGGCATTGCCCACGAGCTGGAGGCGCAGGCCACGAAACTCGGCAGGAAACTATTGCCGAGCGAACTGGACGACATTATTGCCGGCGCTGAAAACAGCCCGTACCTGAGGCCGGTGCTTGAAAGCGCCCGAGTCAAGATGGCAAGCCGCGACCTTTGCTTCCGGGATGCACTGCATCACAAGTTGGAGTCGTACGTCCAGTCGGTGCCGGAAAGCGATTTCGAGAAGTTCCTCGGCGAAACCAGTAAAACCCTCGAAGAACGCCTCTCAGACCCGGAGACGCTAGCGGTATTCAAACGCCTGAAGGACCGCTGATATGGCGGATGATTTGGAGATCTTCTATTTCGACATTCAGCACGCGATAGACGTCCATGACTGGATTATCGAGAACAGCGGCGGTCGGCCTGGCATTCTGGAAATCGGTTATCTCGAAAGCGCACTCGATCACATACAGAACGATGTGTATTACCCAACGTTCGAGGAAAAACTGACCCATCTTGTCTTTGCGATTAACAAGTTCCATGCCTTTAACGATGGCAACAAACGCTCCAGTATTGCCCTCGGCGCCTATTTCCTTGAGCTGAACGGCTTCGACTTCTGCGTGAAACAGTTTGTGCTGGAAATGGAAAACGTCGCGGTCTGGCTTGCTAAAAACCAGATCGGCAAAGAGCTGTTGGGTGAGATTGTGCTTTCACTGATCGAGAATGATGAATACCCAGAAGAGCTCAAGTTGAAGATCTTCGAAGCCGTTTCAGATGGAGGTGATCAACTTCCATGACCGACATCAAGCTCTTCCGCACCCAGGGGCAAACGGCCCAGGAAATCCCCGGCAGCGCCGTCGCGCTGGAGAAGTCCCTCCAGGCCCTCATGGAACAGAACCTGGACGCCCTACTCGGCGTCACCTTCCTCGCCAGCGAATACAGCACCGGGCCCAGGCACGGCGGGCGCATCGACACCCTGGGCATGGACGAGAACGGCTGCCCGGTCATCATCGAGTATAAGCGCGCCACCAACGAAAACGTCATCAACCAGGGGCTGTTCTACCTGGACTGGCTGATGGACCACCGCGCCGAGTTCCAGTTGCTGGTGCAAAAACAGCTCGGCACACAGCAGGCGGATCAGATCGACTGGTCGGCGCCGCGGCTGCTGTGCATCGCCGGCGGATTCAGCAAGTACGACGAACACGCCGTGCAGCAGATGAACCGCAACATCGAGCTCATCCGCTACAAGCGCTTCGGCGACGATCTGCTGCTGCTTGAACTCATGAATGCCGTCAGTGCCAAGCCGGCGGCGGACACCAAGCCACAGGGCACGGCCGCCAGCGTGAATTCCTACAAGACCATCTCCGACACCCTGGCCGGCCTGCAGGGCCCGCTGCTGGACCTGTTTGAAGCGCTGCGCGCCCACCTGCTCGCGCTGGGCGACGACGTGCAGGAAAAGACCCTGCGCTTCTATGTCGCCTTCAAGCGCATCAAGAACTTCGCCTGTGTCGAGGTGAAGCCCAGCAAGGGAACAGTGCAGATATATCTGAAGGTTAATCCCGACGACATCGAGCTGGAAGAGGGATTCTCGCGCGACGTGCGCAACATCGGCCACTTCGGCACCGGCGACCTGGAAGTGACCCTTGCCAGTCCCGCCGACCTGGAAAAAGCCAGGGCACTGATACAGGCGAGCTACGATGCGAACTGAATATCCCCATAGAGTTGATACCCGCGCGGTGACGCACTGCATGTCCGAAGCCTGGCTCGACGCGTCCAGGAAGGACGCGCAGGATGGTCAGGTGGGCATCGTCGGCTACGAGATTCCCTTCAACCGCCACTTCTACCAGTATGTGCCGCCGCGTCCGCTGGAGGAGATCGACGCGGACCTGGATCAGGTCAGCCGGGAGATCATGGGGTTGCTGGCTGAGGTGCATGCCTGATGGGGAAGTACCAAGCCTACCCAGAGTATCGTGAAACACGGCATGACCTGCTACCGCCGATACCTGTGCACTGGATGACGGGGCAGATCAAAAATGCCCATGACGTTGTGCTTGGCAAGATGCTGCAAAGTGACGCTAAGACACCGGCAGACAGATTGTTGCCGTATCTCCGAGCTGCAAATGTGAACTGGGGTGGTGTCGACCTCAGCACCGTAAAAGAAATGTGGTTCTCGCCTGCCGAGCGTAAGGCGTTGAGGCTGATGGTTGGCGACGTAGTGATTAGCGAGGGCGGGGATGTCGGCCGTTCCGCTGTTTGGCAGGGCGAATTGCCAGAATGCTATTTTCAGAATGCGATTAATAGGGCGCGCCCGAAGGGCGAACACAGTAGCCGCTATCTCTACTACTGGATGAGCTTCATCAAGAGTGCTGGCTATATCGACATAATCTGCAACAAGTCTACGATTCCTCACTACACAGCAGAGAAGGTCCAGGGGACGCCATTTTTATTCCCCCCAGCCGGCGAGCAGGCAGGTATCGCCGCCTTCCTCGACCACGAAACCGCCAAGATCGACCGGCTGATCGCCAAGCAGCAGCGGCTGATCGAGCTGCTCAAGGAAAAGCGGCAGGCGGTGATCTCCCATGCCGTCACCAAGGGCCTAAACCCCGACGCGCCGATGAAGGACTCCGGTGTGGAGTGGCTAGGTGAAGTGCCGGCGCATTGGAGGCTTGAGAAATTGAAGTACACAGCCATCTTCAAGGGTGGTGGCACACCATCCAAAGATTCACCCGAATATTGGGGTGGTGATATTCCGTGGGTTTCCCCAAAGGACATGAAGTCTCGATATGTTGCCGATTCGCAGGACAAGATCACGGTTGAGGCTATTGCAGCGAGTTCAACTAGCCTGATTGGGCCTGGACAGGTTCTGGTTGTCGTCCGGTCAGGAATTCTTCAAAGAACTATTCCGGTTGCCGTGAATCTTGTTGAGGTCACACTTAACCAGGACATGAAGGCAATAGATTTTAGGGATGAAACCCGTTCTGAGTTTTTCTCATATTTCGTTGAAGGGCATGAGGATAACCTGCTGCTTGAATGGCGAAAGCAAGGTGCGACCGTAGAAAGCATAGAGCAGGAGTATTTGGGGAATACTATGGTGCCGATGCCGCCGCCCTCGGAAATGATGGAGATTCTTCAGTTTCTAAATGGGCAATTGGAGAAGTACCGGCTTCTTACGGAAAAGGCAACGCGCGCAATTGAGTTACTTAGGGAGCACCGAACCGCGCTTATATCAGCTGCCGTCACCGGAAAGATCGACGTCCGTGGCTGGCAAAAACCGAACACCGAACCACAAGAAGCGGCAGAAGCCGCCAGCGCCTAAAGGGGAGTCATGGATAAGGCCAGGGAGAATGTGTTTCAGCAGGCCATCGTCACCGATCTGGTGGGGCAGGGCTGGCTGGAAGGGAAGTCGGAGCACTATGACCGGGTGCTGGCCCTCTACCCGGAGGACCTGGTCGGCTACGTGCGCAACACCCAGCCCGAGGCGCTAGAAAAGCTCACCAAGTTCTACGGCGATAAGGTGGAGGACAAGCTGCTGCAACGCGCGGCCGAGCAAATGGACAAGCATGGCGCCCTGCACGTGCTGCGCCACGGCTTCAAGGACCGTGGCGCGAAGATTCGTCTGTGCACCTTCAAGCCCGACCACGGCCTGAACCCCGAGACCCTGGCCCGCTATGAGGCCAACCGCCTGCGGGTGGTGCAGGAGGTCTCCTACTCGCCCCACGCCCGCGAAGGCTACAACCCGCGCCTGGACCTGGTCCTGTTCGTCAACGGCGTGCCGGTGGCGACCCTGGAGCTGAAGTCCGAGTTCAAGCAGGCCATCGACAATGCCAAGTGGCAGTACAAGAAGGACCGCCCGCCCAAAGACCCCAAGACCCGCAAGCCCGAGCCGCTGCTGGCCTTCGGCAAGCGCGCCCTGGTGCACTTCGCCGTCAGCCAGGAAGAGGTGTGGATGGCCACCAGGCTCGATGGCATGAAGACCTTCTTCCTGCCCTTTAACAAGGGCTTTGAGGGCGGGGCCGGCAACCCGCCCAATCCGGACGGCTACGCTACGGATTATCTCTGGAGGCAGGTCTTTGCGCGCGATGCCTGGCTGGACATCCTGGGCCGCTTCATCCACCTGCAAAAGGAGGAAAAGGAGGACGGCTTCGGCAAGCGCTACACCAAGGAGAACCTGATCTTCCCGCGCTTCCATCAGTGGGATGCGGTCAACCAGCTGGTGACCACCGCCCGCGCCGAGGGGCCGGGCCACAAGTACCTGATCCAGCACAGCGCGGGTTCCGGCAAGTCCAATTCCATCGCCTGGACCGCCCACCGCTTGGCCTCGCTGCACGACGATCAGGATCAGCGCGTGTTCGACTCGGTCATCGTCATCACCGACCGCACGGTGCTGGACGACCAGCTGCAGGAGACCATCTACCAGTTCGAGCACGCCGAGGGGGTGGTGTGCCGCATCAGCCGCGATGAGGGCGAGGGCAGCAAGTCCGCCCAGCTGGCCGAGGCCTTGATGGGGAACACCCGCATCATCATCGTCACCCTCCAGACATTCCCCTTTGTGCTGGAGGCGATCCAGCAGCAGACCAGCCTCAAGGAACGCCGCTTCGCCGTGATCGCCGACGAGGCCCATTCCTCCCAGACCGGCGCCACCGCCCGCAAGCTGCGCCAGGTGCTGATGGCCGACGAGTTGGAAGAGGATGCCGAGATCAGCGCCGAGGACGTGCTGGACGCCACCCTGGCCGCGCGCAGCCAGGCGCACAACATCAGCTACTTCGCCTTCACCGCCACGCCCAAGGCCAAGACCCTGCAGCTCTTCGGCCGTCCGCCCGATCCCAACCAGGAGCCGGGGCCGGACAACCTGCCTGAAGCCTTTCACGTCTACACCATGCAGCAGGCCATCGAGGAGGGCTTCATCCTCGACGTGCTCAAGCGCTACACCACCTACAGCATGGCCTTCCGCCTGGAGCAGAAGCAGGCTGCTGAGGAGGCGGTGGACAAGGGCAAGGCCGCCACCCGGCTCTACCAGTGGGTGAAGCTGCACCCCTACAACATCGAGCAGAAGGTGCAAGTGATCGTCGAACACTTCCGCCAGCACGTGGCCGCCCAGCTCAGCCGCCAGGCCAAGGCCATGGTGGTGACCGACTCGCGAAAGGCTGCCGTGCGCTACAAGCTCGCCCTGGATAAGTACGTGACCGAGCACGGCTACACCGACGTGCACGCCCTGGTGGCCTTCTCGGGCGACGTGGAGGACAAGGAGAGCGGGGCCTCGGTCGATGGAGGGGCCTTCAACGAGCGCAACATGAACCCCGGCCTCAAGGGCCGCGACCTGCGCGATGCGTTCGACACCGACGAATACCAGGTGATGATCGTCGCCAACAAGTTCCAGACCGGCTTCGACCAGCCCAAGCTCTGCGCCATGTACGTGGACAAGAAGCTCTCGGGCGTGGACTGCGTGCAGACCCTCTCACGCCTCAACCGCACCTACCCGGGCAAGGAAGACCCCTTCGTCCTGGATTTCGTCAACAAGCCCGAGGACGTGCTGGCCGCCTTCAAGCCCTACTACCGCACCGCCGAGCTGGAAGACGTCTCCGACCCCAACCTGATCTACGACCTGCAGGAAAAGCTGGAGAGTGAGCGGATCTTCCGCTGGGAGGAGGTGGAAGCCTTCGCCGACGCCTTCTTCGACCCCAAGAAGACCCAGGACAAGCTCAACTACCATGTGCGCCCGGCGGTGGACCGCTACAGGGAACGCTACAAATCCGCCATCCAGGCCCTGCAGGACGCCCAGCGCCAGGAACGCCAGGCCGACATGAGCGGCGATGAGGTCGGCGCCGCCAACGCCCGCCGCGCCGTCCAGAGCGCCGGCGAGGAAAAGAGCGTGCTCGACCTGTTCCGCAAGGACCTCGGCAGCTTCGTGCGCTTCTACGAGTTCATCTCCCAGATCGTCGCCCTGGACGACCGTGATCTCGAAAAGCTCGCTGTCTACGCCCGCCACCTGCGCCCCTTGCTGCGGCAGGCCGAACTCGACCAGCCGCTGGACCTCTCCGGCATCGAGTTGACCCACTACCGCCTGAAAAAGCAGGGCGAGCACCAGATCAACCTGCGCGATGGCGAGGGGGACTACCGCATCCGCGGCGAAGGCCCGGGCGGCGGCCAAGCGCACGACCCGGAAAAGGAAGCGCTGGCCGAGATCATCGCCCGGCTCAACGAGCTGTTCGCGGGCGAGGGTCTGAGCGACGCCGATCGGCTCAACTACCTGCGTACCCTCTCGGACAAGGTGATGGAGAACAAGCCGGTGCTGGCCCAGCTGAAAAACAATACCCGTGACCAGGTCATGCACGGTGATTTCCCGGCGGCGGTACGCGATGCCGTCATGGACAGCCTGACGACCCACCAGGGCATGGCGGGGCAGCTGCTCAGGGATCCGGCGCAACTGCAGCGCTCCGTCGGGGTGGTGCTCGACTTCATCCTGCACTCGCTGCGCCAGCCCTGAGTAAGGGCAAGGGACACCCACCACCCTCTCAAGCGTTGGAAATGGGGGAGTAGCACCCCTTTTTCTGTTATGTGTGTTATACCCAGTCATTGACTGGCATCAGCCTTGTGAGGGAAGGGCCCCGCTCCCAACACAAAGATCCGGGCAACAACGTCGGTCACACAGTCTCGACCGACAGACAACACGAATAAGGAGATCAGCATGTACAGAAAATGGCTCAACACAGCGTTATTCACCGCCCTGATGATGACCGCCTTCGGCTTGCAGGGCGTTTCCGCCGCCGATGTGGCGCGCGCGCAGTTCACCACCGGCGTGGTGGATCGCGAGCCGGTGGATGCCGTCTCAAGCGTTTCCGCGGACACGGAGACGGTGTATTTCTTCACCGAACTGCGCGACCTGCAGGGCCAACACGTGGTGCACCGCTGGGAATATGCCGGTGAACCGGTGGCCGTGGTCGGCTTCGACGTGGGCGGCCCCCGCTGGCGGGTCTGGTCCAGCAAGCAGATGGCGCCTGAGCAAACGGGCACCTGGCGGGTCTACGTGGTGACGCAAGACGGCAATGTGCTGGCCAGCGAAGAACTGTCCTTCGGCGATGGCCCGGCGCCAGCCGCCGGGGATTCCGAGACGATCACCGTCCCCGAAACCCATTTCATGCGCTCGGGCTCGGGTTCTTAGTCGTCCCGAAATGATCTGGGACGCATGAAAAAACCTGATCTCTCGCGAAGACGCGAAGACGCCAAGAAGTCTTTTTAACAAGAAATGCTTTTCTTCGCGTCTTCGCGTCTTTGCGTCTTTGCGAGAAATCGCCTTTGACCTTTCTCCGCGCCCCCGCGTCTCCGCGAGAGAACAGTGTTTTTGTTTGTGTCATCGGCCGAGTCAGGCATCACGCCTCCCCCGGCACCCGGAAACGCTCATCCAGGCGTTCCACTTCCGCATCGATATCCTCATCCCGACCCAATTCACTGCCGTCCAGGCGCAGTTGCGCCGTGGGCAGGCGGATCTCGAATTCCACGCCGCTCACATCCAGGGGCTGAAAGACCAGCTGATGGGCATTGCGTTTGGGCTGGTAGTCCAGCTGCCAGGCGGGGCGCTCGGGGTGGCCGGGATCGAAGCGGACCTGTTTGCCCCTGGCAGCGAAATCCGCGATCCGGCGGGTGTCTCGGCTGCCGGTGGGCGTGACCTCCACGCTCAGCACCGGTGCGCGGAAGGTCCAGTCACGGGCGTCACTGAACTCACCATCGGCCGTGCGGCACCGGGGCTGTCCGTCCACGACCTCCACCTCGATGAGGTCGGTGATGATCTCGCCGTCGTCCAGTTCCACCCGCACCGCGTAGCGGGTCTCGGGGGTGTGGACGTTGCGCACCCCGATGCGGCCCTCGTAACCCTTGACGATCTCGTTGACGAAATAGAGCCCGAGACCCCGGCCGTGATGCTCGCGGGTGCGGCGGGTGGTGAAGCCCAGCTGGAACAGGTTGGGGCGGTCCTCGTCGCTGATGTGCGGGCCGCGGTTGTAGATGCGCAGCACGGCCTGGCCCTGCTCTTCCACGAGCGTGAGGGCGATGGGCGCGAAGGGGGACCTGTAACCGCGCTTGCCGGAGAAGAACTGGGCGTTCTTGAGCAGGTTTTCCAGCAGCAGGACCAGGTGGTTCTCCTTGCCCAGCAAGACGCTGACCGGGGCAAGGTGCACGTACCAGCGGCCTTCCTCGATGCGGTAATCCTCACCCTCGATCAGCGGCGGCAGCGCCTCGGGGCTGACCAGTGCCAGGGCACGCCAGGCGGCCTGCCGGGGCGGGTAGGCGGGCTCGTAGGGCAGCGGCGCGGGGCCGTCACTGTTGAGCAGTCGCTGGCAGTAGTGTTCCTCGCATTCGCACAGCAGGTTGCCGATGTGCAGGGCGAGGTTGTCGGCGGTGGACAGATCCAGCAGGTCCCAGAGGTAGCGCATGGCGTCCAGGGCGGCGCGGTAATCCCCGGACTGCTCAGGGCCTGATTCCGCGAGCGCCCGCTGCAGGGCGGTCTGCACCTTGTCGAAGCTGATCACGCCGTTGTGGCGCACCTCGGCGGCGATGCTCTTGAAGTGCAGGAACTTCTCGTCGTACTCGATGTACTCCAGCAGCTTGTCGCTGATGAACAGCTTGAGCTTGTCCGCATGGCCGGAGTAGGTGTGCGCCTTGAGCTGCAGCTGCTTCTTGTCCTGCCACAGGGCGTTGACCTGTTCCCGCAGGGCCTTCACATCCGTCTTCTGGCGCTGGTGCTGGCGGTGATAGCGACGCAGATCGAACATCAGCAGCACCAGGAAAAGACCGAGCGCCGCGTATTTCACCTCCACGCCATGCCACTGGGCGGGCAGCGGGTAGAGACCCGCCAGCGCGGGCTCCGTCATGAGCAGCAGGTAGCTGATGAGCAGCAGGCCGCCCAGCACGCTCAGCCAGGGATAGGTAACCAGCTGCACCCGCCCCCGGGGCGCGGATTCCATCGTGTCCGTCTTTTGATCGCTCATCGGCCTTCCTTCATGGCTGTTTCCCGCTCGGGGGTTTCCAGCAGTACGCGCCTTCGTCGCCGAAGGTGACGATGCCCTCGCCCGCCTTGCACAGATCCGCGAACCGCCCCTCGCCGCCCATGGCCTGATCGAAGGACAGGCGCAGGGTGCGGATGTGCTGACGGTAATTGGCGTAGGAGAAGCGTTCCGGATCGGCGTCCAGCTTCTCGGCGATCTGCCAGGTGGTCAGCGGCCGGGGCGAGGCCTCCACCAGGTAGCGCAGGATCTTGCGCGGCGTGGGGGCCAGGGGGCGCTTGGCGTTGGCGGGGTTCATGAGCTTGGTGCCCCGCCAGTAGACCTCCCAGGTGGCGGTGTCCAGGCTCAGGTCTCCGCTTCTGAGCACATCGCCCGACGGCTGCCCGTCCGCGCGCGCCATGCTGTGACTGCGCAGCACGGCCTTGATGCGCCAGCACAGCACGGACTCGATGTTCTGCTGGTGCTTGGCGATGAAATCCCGGGCGCCGGCGGCCTCGAAGGCCTCCTGCTCGATGCCGGTGCCGCTGTGTTCGGAGAGATACAGGATGGGCAGGCCGGGCCACTTGCCCTGCAAGGCCCGTGACACGGAGAACCCGGCGGCGTCGTTGCCGTTCATGTTGGCATCGAGCAGTGCGAGATCGGGGGGCTGCCCGGCGTCCGCCAGGCGGATGTGCTGGCAGGCGGCCTCGGCGAACTTGAAAACCTGCACCGTGGTCGGCGCCCCGTCGAAGGCGGTGGCCTCCAGCACGGGCCTGAATTTTTCGATCCAGTGGGACTGGTCTTCCACCCAGAAGATTGTGGCCATGGGTCGTCCTGTTTCCACTCACAGATTTTTCACCAGCGGCAGCGAAGCTCTGTATCGACACGGCAGGGTGCCAGATCGCACCCGCAAGACCGGAACAACACGATTACAGGGAGAACGACATCATGTCCGCTGACATTCTCAACATCTGGTCTGCCTCGCCGGCCCTGTCGCTGGCGATCTGGCTGGTGATCGGCATCATCGTACTTTACCTGGGCCGTCCCCACGCCCATCAACTGCTGCGCGGCACCGGGCGCGCGATATACGGCAGCCTGCGTCTGGCTGCCCACAGTATCCGTCAGCTGGAGCAGCGGGTCATGGTGCGAAACCGTGACGTACTTCTCGCCATGGGCCGCGAGGCCAGCGAGAAGGCCATCGAACGGGAGTTCAGCCGCGTCAACGCCATCATCGAGCGCGACCTGAGCCAGTATCCCGCCCTGCACCGCAAGCTGGCGGACACGCTGCAGAAGCTGGAGGCGGACTACCGCGACTCCACCGGCGACGCGCCCCTGCCACCGGCCTGGTCCCAGATGCTGGAGACACTCTCCACGCTGCCCAGCCCGAGCGAGCCGGCGGTGGCGAAGATCCTGGACAACATCCGCGACGCGGTGGAGGACTCCCACCGCCAGACCCTGGCTACCTACCAGAAGAGCGCCAAAGAGCGACACAGGATCCTCAACGGCATGCAGCCCCACTGGCGCGGCCTCAACCAGACCCTGGAGAAGGTGCACCGCAGCATCACCGGACTGGAGGAACGCGCCCGCAGCATCGACAGCCAGATGGAGCGCTATGAGGCCATGCGCAAGGCGGAGGACCGGGCCGTGCATGCGCTCACCGCCTCGTCGCTGACCCAGTTCCTGATCGCCTCGGTGGTGCTGGTGATCGCGGCCTTCGGCGGCATCATCAACTTCCACCTGATCGCCCTGCCCATGTCCGAGATGGTGGGCGGCTCCAGCTACATCGGCTCCGTGCGCACCTCGGACGTGGCGGCGCTGGTGATCATCCTGGTGGAGATCACCATGGGCCTGTTCCTGCTGGAGGCCCTGCAGATCACCCGGCTGTTCCCCATGATCGGCAGCCTGGACGACCGCATGCGCCGGCGCATGGCCATCGCCGCGTTCACCATCCTGGTGATCTTCGCCAGCATCGAGGCCTCGCTCGCCTACATGCGCGACCTGCTGGCCCTGGACCGCGAGGCCCTGAACCAGTCCCTGGCGGGCGCCGCGGTGGCCGAGGCCCAGTTCCGCTGGATCCCCTCCATCGGCCAGACGGTGCTGGGCTTCGTGCTGCCCTTCGCACTGGCCTTCGTGGCCATCCCGCTGGAGGCCTTCGTGCATTCCCTGCGCACGGTGCTGGGCCTGCTCGCCCTGGGCGCACTGCGGGCACTGCGGCTGGGCCTGCGGGTGACGGGCGGCGTGGCCAACCACCTGAGCAAGGTGCTGGTGAGCCTCTACGATCTGCTCATCATGCTGCCCCTGGGCATCGAGCGCCTGGTGCGCGAGTACCGCGCGAGTGCGGTTTCCGACGCGCCCGATGAAGAGGTCACCGAGAGCCGCGCACCCGCCGGCAAGGGCGCCCGCAGCAACCGGCGCCGCAAGGCGACGGAGCCGGACATCGACGATGACATCGCTTTCTCTGCCAGGGAGGTCTGAGCCATGCACTTCAAGCACCTGACCCGAATGCCCATGGGACTGGTCACGGTCCTGGTACTGGGTGCGCTGCTGGCGGGCTGCGGCGAGCCGCCCAACAACAGCCGCGCTGCCTTCGTGCTGATCGACATCTCCAGCGACTACGCCGGGGAACTGGACAAGGCGCGCACCCTGACCCACTACCTGCTGGGCAACCTGAACAGCGGCGACTCCATCGCCATCGCGTTCATCGACAACAGCAGCTTCAGCGAACGCAACATGATCGCGCGCACCACCTTCGACCACCGGCCGAGCGTGACCAACCATCAGAAGCGCGAGGTGCGCGCCCTGCTGGACGCCTTCATGGAGCGCTTTCGGGTGCCCAGCCATCACAGCGACATCACCGGCGGCGTGCTGCTGGCGGCGGATCACCTGAACGAGATCAACGCCGGCAAGAGCTACCTGTTCATCCTCTCCGACCTGCACGAGGACCTGCCGCCCTGGCTGCGCCGGGACATGCCGGTCAGCCTGGCGGACGTGCAGGTGGTGGCGGTGAACGTGAAACGCCAGCGCGGCGACAACAACGACCCGCGCGCCTATCAGCAGCGCCTGGCCCAGTGGCAGGCACGGGTGGAGGACGGCGGCGGCCGGTGGCGCGTGGTCAACGACCTGGCGCGGCTGGACAACGTGGTGGCGGCGCGATGACGGCGCCCCGGCGATTCGAGCAGACGATTCAAGTACGGAGGAATGCAGACATGAACTACACCATCGTGATCGAGGAAACCACCCTGGGCTATTCGGCCTACTGTCCCGACGTGGACGGCTGCGTTGCCACCGGCTCCACCCCCGAAGGCGTGGCCGAGGCCATGGAGACGCTGATCGACGGCCATCTGCAGTGGCTCAGGGAGCGCGGCCATGATTGCAGCGCTCGGCGCCGGGCTGCAAACCGGCCCAGATGCTCGTAAGCTTGGCCCGGGATCCATCCACTCAACAGGACACTGTATGCCAGACACATTCGAAGACCTGAAGCTGCGCCTTCGCCAGTTCGCCATCGACCGCGACTGGGAACAGTTCCACTCCCCCAAGAACATGTCCATGGCACTGATCGCTGAAGCGGGTGAGCTGATCGAACACTTTCAGTGGCTCACCGAGGAACAGAGCTACCAGCTGCCGGCCGAGAAACGGGAGGAGGTCCGTCTGGAGATGGCGGACATCCTCATCTACCTGATCCGCCTTTCCGACCGCCTGGGCGTGGATCTCCTGCAGGCGGTGGAGGACAAGATCGCGCTCAATGAGCGGAAATATCCCGCTGAGAAGGTGCGGGGAAGTTCGAAGAAGTACACGGAGTACTGACCCCGGCGGGGCGCGGCCCCACGGTCGGGAAGGGACCAGGGGTGGCCGCTGGCTGTTCAGGCGAGTGAGACGCGACCCTCGCCGCTCTGGCGGTCGATATCCACGCGCACCTCGCAGTACTCGGCGTTCTCGTTGACGGGGGTGGGATCATCGGCACAGGCGCAACCGGCGATGATGCTGGTGTAGAACAGGCCGGCGCGCACACGCAGCGTGTCCGCACCCTCATCCACGCCGAGGATCGTGACCTCGAGGCGATCATCCAGGGCCACGCTGCCGGTGCGCAGCCCCGCCTGCAGGGGCAGGCCCGCCGCGCCCAGGGCGGCGATCTCTTCCTTGAGCACGGACTCGAACGCGGGCGTGCCCAGGGCACTCAGGCTTCGGCTCAGGCAGGTCATGGTGGACGCACTCCCTCGGGGATCGGACGTTCCATTCTATCCCGGCCATTCTATCCCGGGATGCGCACCTGCACCCGCAAACCGTGCAGCTCCGTGGATCGCCCGTAGCGGATCTCGCCGCCGTACTGACTCACCACGTCGTGGACGATGGACAGACCCAGCCCGTGGCCGGGGGTGGACTCGTCCAGGCGCATCCCGGGCTGCCCCAGTCGCGCCAGCTTGTCCTCTTCCACGCCGGGACCGTCGTCCTCGATCTCCGCCTCGACGCCCACCCCCTGGCGCACGCGCACGCGCACCCGTGAGCGGGCCCACTTGCAGGCGTTGTCCAGCAGGTTGCCGAACAGCTCCAGCATGTCCTCGCTGTCCACGGCGGCCGGCTCGCCCTCGATGTCCAGGGCAATGCTCACCCGCTCCCCGTAGAGACGCCGCAGGGCATCGACCAGGGGCTCCAGCTCGGCGCGGGCGTCGAAGCCCGCACCGGGGTGATCCCGGCCGGCCAGGCGCGCGCGATGCAGTTCCCGCTCCACGGTGTTGCGAATGGCCTGCAGCTGCGCACGCAGGGCATCGGCCGCAGCCCGGTCTCCCCGCTCGGCCAGCTCATCGGTGATCTGGCTCATCACCGCCAGCGGGGTCTTCAGGGCATGACTCACGTTGCCCAGGGCGCGGCGGGTGCGCTCCAGGCGCAGGCCGTGATGACGGATGAGCCGGTTGACCGCCTCCACCAGGGGCTCGATCTCCCGCGGCGCCTGCACCTGCATGGGCGCGGCCCCGCCGGCCTCCAGTCTGCGGCAGGCCTGCACCGCCGCATCCACCGGGCGCAGGGCGCGTTGCACGATCAGGTACTGGATCAACAGCACCAGGCCGACGCCCAGCAGCATGACCGTGAGCAGGCTTCGCTCGAGCCGCGCCACGGTGCTTTCCATGGCGCTCAGGTCCTCGGCCACCGCGATGGTGACCGGCTCGCCTTGCACCCGGTAGCCGCGACTGTAGATCAGCAGGCTCTGCCCGGCAGGCCCCGGCGCGCGGCTGATGCGCTGTTCGCCGGGCGGCACGGGTTCGAGCGTCAGATCCGTATCCCACAGGGAGCGTGAGCGCAGCACCGTGTCGCCGGTCATGATGCGAAAGTAGTGCCCCGATAGGGGCGTTTCGTAGATGAGTCCTACGGTGCGCGAAAACAGCTCCACCGGCTCGGTGCCGTCCACCAGCCGGCCGTAGAGGGTGTCGGCGTCGTGTTCCAGGCGCGTGACCACGTAGTCCTGCACCAGGGCGCCGGGGATGATGCGCAGGCCCACGGCCTGGGCGGCCAGGAGCAGCAGCAGGCTGATGCCCACCAGCAGGGTGATGCGGACCTTGAGGGAACGCATGTCAGGTCTTCCTCAGCACGTAGCCCTGGCCCCGGCGGGTCTCGATGAGATCCCGGCCCAGCTTGTCGCGCAGGCGGCGCACGTAGACCTCGAGCACGTTGCTGTCCCGTTCGCTTTCGTATTCGTAGAGGTGTTCGGAGAGCTGGGTCTTGGAGAGCACTTCGCCGGGATGGCGCAGGAAATAGCGCAGCAGGCGGTATTCGGTGGCCGTGAGCGCCGTCTCCTCGCCCGACTCATTCAGCAGGCACTGGCGCTGCTCGTCCAGCCGCCAGGGGCCCACATGCAAGACCGTGTCGCGCACCGGCGCGCCCCGGCGCAGCAGGGCCTGGACCCGGGCCAGCAGTTCCTCGGTGTGAAAGGGTTTTCCCAGGTAATCGTCTGCGCCCGCGCGCAGCCCTTCCACCCGTTCCCGCCAGCCGTCCCGGGCGGTGAGGATCAGCACGGGCATGGAGAGCCCGGCCCTGCGCCAGGCGGTGAGAATGTCCAGGCCGGAAAGATCCGGCAGGCCCAGGTCGAGGATGACCAGGTCGTAGGGTTCGGTCTCGCCCAGGTGCCGTCCATCGATGCCGTTGGCGGCGAGATCCACGGCGAGGCCCTCCCTGGCCAGCCGTTGCCGCAGGCGCGGCCCCAGTTCGGCGTCATCCTCGACGATGAGCACCCGCACCGGTGTCAGTCCTTGATCTTGCGCTTGAGCACGCGACCGGTGGCCGCATCCATCTCAAGCTCATGGACACGTCCTTCGGCGTCCAGGATCTTGAGCTCGTAGGTATAGCGGCCGTCCTCGCGCTCCAGTTCCGCCTCGATCAGGTGACCGGGCTGCTCCTGACGGGCACGGGTCATGATCTCCTCCATGGCCATGATCTGGCCGCTCTCGCGCAGTTGCAGGACCTCGTTGTAGCGCATGCGATCGCTGGCAAGCGCGGCACCGCTGCCCAGCAGGGCGGCAACCAGGGTGGTGACGATCAGGGTCTTGGCTTTCATGGGTCTATCTCCTCACAGGGTTTCAGTTTAGATGCAAGGGGCCAGGCCGGTCTTGCTCATCGTCATCCCGCGCCGGCTTGGCCCCGGTGAACATGGCGCGGATGAGGTTTTCCCGGTGCAGCAGGCTTTCCACCAGCACACCGAGGACGTGTACGCCAACCATGAGCAGCACCAGGTTGGCCAGGAATTCGTGCAGGCCCTCGATCCCCTCGGCCAGCCAGTGGGGGCTGCCGGCCATGAGCCCGGCCAGCGGCCCGGCCCCCTCCTCGGCGCTCAGCAGGGCCATGCCGGAGAGGGCAACCAGGGGAAGGGTCACCAGCAGGGCGAGGATCATCAGTCCGCCGGCGGGGTTGTGGCCCAGGTGGCGCTTCGCCCGGCCCAGGAACAGGTCCCGGACGTAGGCCAGGGCCACCCGCGGCGGGCGCACGAAATCGCTGAAGCGGGCGTGGCGGGTGCCGATGACACCCCAGGGGAGACGTGCCAGGATCAGGCCGAGCGCGGTGTAGCCGGCCAGGGTGTGCAGGTCCAGCCAGGCATCGCCGGAGAGGTAGGCGATGAAGAAGGCAGCCGCCAGGCCCCAGTGGAAGACGCGCACGAAGGGGTCCCAGACGCGGATTTCAGTGTGCTTGTTCATGACCGTGGCGCTCCCGTGATGTCGAACATGGACGCAGTGTGCACGGCCAAGCTGAAATGAAACTGAAAGGGGATCGGTGTAGAACTTCCCTCAGGTAGAGAGACTCTCAAGACCCATGAACCGCATCCTGCGACTGCTGGTGCTCGCCGTCCTGCTGCTGGGCCTGTCCGGCTGCACGGTGCGTTTCGTCTACAACCAGCTGGACTGGCTGGCCCCCTGGTATCTGCGCAACTACGTGACACTCGACGACGCCCAGCGGGCCATGCTGGACGAGCGCCTGGCTGTGCGCCTGGACTGGCATTGCAGCAGCGAACTGCCCCGCTATGCCCAGTGGCTGCGCAGCGTCGAGGCCGACCTGCGCGCCGGCGAGGTGAGCGCACAACGCCTGTCCGCGCACCTGGAGGTGGCCGAGATCTTCCTGAGAAGCCTGGGCAGCCGTCTGCCGCCGGACGCCGCCGCCCTGCTGGTCACCTTCTCGGACGTGCAGATCGAGGAGCTGTTCGAGAACCTGGAAGACCGCCTGGCGGACAACCGCAAGGAGTTCGTGGACAAGCCCGCCGAGGTGCTGCAGCAGGAGCGGGCCGAGCGCATCGAACGCCGCCTGCGCCGCTGGCTGGGGCGCCTGAACACCGCCCAGCAGGCGCGCCTGGAGGCCTGGAGTGTGGGCCTGGCACCCTTCGGGGAGCCCTGGCTTGAGAACCGCGCCCGCTGGCAGGCTGATCTGCGCGAGGCCATCGAGGGCCTGCGCCACGACCCGCTCGCCCTGGAGGCACGGCTGGAGACCCTCCTGGTCTACCCGGAACGGGGCTGGTCGGAGGAATACCGCACGCGCATGGACTTCAACCGGGAACAGACCCTGGCCCTGCTGGTGGATCTCTACCGGCTTTCATCGGAGCGCCAGCGGGAACGGCTCATCAGCCGCATCGGCAGCCTGGCCCGGGACTTCGAGCGCCTGAGCTGCGCGGTTGAGACAGCGGCTTGATTCAGAGTGGGAAAGATCATTTTCTCGCGGAGGCGCGGAGGCGCGGAGATTTCAGAAAGTTGATGATTCGTTTTCCCCGTGTCCCCGTGGCTCCGTGAGAGGACAGGTTTTCTTGCCAGCAGAAAACCATCCTCTCACGGAGCCACAGAGGCACGGAGGAAGTTCAACAATAAGTTCAGTTTTCCCCGCGCCTCCGCGCCTCCGCGAGAGAACATGGTTTTGACTCTCCCCAAGCCATGACAGCGCCACACCGCAAGCGGGTGTACAATCCGCAACCCGCCATTGCCTGATCACGAAGTGCCATGAAGACCCCGGAACTGCTCGCCCCCGCAGGTACCCTGCGCAACCTGCACTACGCCCTGGCCTACGGCGCCGATGCCGTCTATGCCGGCATGCCCCGCTACAGCCTGCGGGTGAGGAACAACGACTTCAGCCGCCTGGAACAGCTGGCGAAAGGCATCGAGGCGACCCACGCGGCGGGCAAGCGCTTCTTCCTGGCCACCAACGTGCTGCCCCACAACAGCAAGGTGAGGAGCTTCCTCGCGGACATCGAGGCGGTGGTTGAGCTGGGGCCCGACGCGCTGATCATGGCCGACCCGGGACTGATCATGCTGGTGCGTGAACGCTGGCCGGAGATGCCCGTGCATCTCTCGGTGCAGGCCAACACCATGAACTACGCCAGCGTCAGATTCTGGCAGCAGCTGGGACTGACCCGCATCATCCTGTCCCGGGAACTGTCCCTGGACCAGGTGGAGGAGATCCGCCAGGAATGCCCGGACATGGAGCTGGAGGTGTTCGTACACGGCGCCCTGTGCATTGCCTATTCCGGGCGCTGCCTGCTGTCGGGCTATTTCAATCACCGGGACGCCAACCAGGGCACCTGCACCAATTCCTGCCGCTGGGATTACACCGTGCATGAGGCCACGACCGATGCCAGCGGCGATGTGCAGCTCTGGCGCCCGGACGAGGACGAACCCGAACGCGACATCCGCGCGCAACAGCCTTACCTGATCGAGGAACGTGAGCGCCCCGGCGAGCTGATGCCCGTGGAGGAGGACGAGCACGGCACCTACATCATGAACTCCAAGGACCTGCGTGCCGTGGAGCACGTGGAGCGCCTGGTGCGCATGGGCATCGACAGCCTGAAGATCGAGGGCCGCACCAAGTCCCACTACTACGTGGCCCGCACCGCCCAGGTCTACCGGCGCGCAATCGACGATGCCGTGGCCGGGCGCCGCTTCGATCCCAGCCTGCTGGGGGTGCTGGAGAACCTGGCCAACCGGGGCTACACCGACGGCTTCTACCAGCGCCACCACGACAGCGAATACCAGAACTACCTCACCCAGCATTCCGACAGCCTCAAGCAGCGCTTCGTGGGCGAGGTGCTCAGCTACGAGCCGGCCAGTGGTCTGGCGGAGGTGGAGGTGAAGAACAAGTTCGCGGTGGGAGACACCCTGGAGCTGATCCTGCCCGAGGGCAACCGGCGCTTCACCCTGGAACGCATGGAAGGCCCGGAGGGCGAGGCCATGGCCGAGGCGCCCGGGGCCGGTTACCGGGTGCGCATCCCATTGGAAGCGCAGTCCTGCGAGATGGGTCTGCTGGCGCGGGATCTATGCTGAGCCTGATATCCGGTGGTGTGGCGGGAATGCGCCAAGGTCAGCAGATTTAATCACGCCAAGCGCGCGGAGGCGCAGAGGACGCAAAGTTTGTTGATCATCAATCCTTTGCGCCCTCTGCGTCTTTGCGATCTCTGCGTGATCAGCGTTGCTCACCCAAACCTACTCATCATCGGGAAAGCTTGAGGCCCACCCGGGTGATGCGTGCGCCTTCCATCTCGCGCACCACCAGCTCCACGCCGGCCAGGGACGCGCGGTCGCCGACCACCGGCGCGGTGTGCAGTTTCTTGCGGATGTACTCCTCCACCGTCTGCTCCGCCACGCCCTCCGGCAGCGTGAGCCCGTAGGCCAGGGACAGGTCGCCCAGCTGCGCATCGCCGTTGAGCACGAACTCGCCGAAGAAGGTCTGCTCCGAAAGACGCTTGGGCGCGGCCCGAGGCACGAACAGGCGGTCCAGGTCCGGCAGGTCATCCGGCGCCGCCATCAGGTAGAGATAGTCGCCGGCGCGCAGGTCCAGCAGTTCCAGGGACTCCAGCAACTGCTTGTCCCGCAGGTGGGCCACCACGCGCACGCTCTTCGGCAGCACGAAGCTGGTCCACTTCTCCTGCACCACCGGGGTGTTGTCCGCCAGGCGATAACCCACCAGCTCCATCTCCTGCTGACCGGGGATGTCCAGCTCCACGCGCTGCACCACGTGGGTGGTGGGCGGCACCTCCAGGCGCAGCAGCCGCGCGGCGGGCGCCACGGTCCAGCCCTGTACGACCAGGGAGATCAGCACCACGAAGAACACGATGTTGAACAGCATGGTTGCCTGTTCCAGACCGGCCAGCATGGGGAACAGGGCCAGGATGATGGGCACCGCGCCGCGCAGGCCCACCCAGGCGATGAAGCCCTGCTCGCGCCAGGGGAAGTGGAAGGGCAGCAGGGAGATCCACACCGCCAGGGGGCGGGCCAGCAGGATCAGCACGGCGGCGATCAGCAGGGCATCCACGGCCACGTCCACCAGCGCCGAGGGCGTCACCAGCAGGCCCAGCATGAGGAACATGCCGATCTGGGACAGGCGCGCAATGCCGTCGTGGAAGCGGTTGATGTTCTGGCTGGCCTGCAGCGGCCGGTTGCCCAGCACCAGGCCCGCCAGGTAGATGGCGAGAAAGCCGGAGCCGTTGACCTGGCTGGCGATGCCGAACACGGTGAGTCCACCGGCCAGGGCCGCCAGGGGATAGAGGCCGGGGGCGAGGTCCAGGCGGTTGATGATCCACACCAGGGCGAAGCCGCCGGCGATGCCGATCAGCGCGCCCAGGCCCATCTGCTGAATGAACTCCCAGAGCACCACCAGGCCCATGTTCTGCGGCCCGGTGATGAGCAGCTCGATGAACACGATGGTGAGGAAAATGGCCATGGGGTCGTTGCTGCCCGACTCGATCTCGAGCGTCGCGCCCACGCGCTGCTTGAGCTCAAGACCGCGCCCGTGCAGCAGGGAGAACACTGCGGCCGCGTCGGTGGAGCCGACGATGGCCCCCAGCAGCAGGCCCTCCATCCAGTGCAGACCCAGCCACCAGGCGGCGAAGATGCCGGTGATCCCGGCGGTGAGCACCACCCCCAGGGTGGCCAGCACCACTGCGGGCTTGAGCCCCACCCGGAAGTTTTTCACCGGCGTGCGCAGTCCGCCGTCGAACAGGATGATGGCCAGCGCCAGGCTCCCGAACAGGTGCGCCAGCTGCACGTCGTGGAACATGACGCCGCCGGGACCTTCCTCGCCCAGCAGCATGCCGATGACCAGGAACACCAGCAGGATGGGCGCGCCGACGCGGGCGCTGATCACGCTGGAGAGCACGCTCAGCAGCAGCACCGCGCTGCCCAGCAGGATGATCTGGTTGGTGAGTTCCACTGAAGGATCGGTTCCGATTGGCTGGATTCACGCCTTACGACGTGTCCGGCGTGAGCTGCTTCAGCGTTCCATTATGCCAGATGGGCCGGGGCATTCGGTGCGCGTTGTGCCGGCTGGCGCCCTGTTTGCCACTCGGAGAGACAGTCCGGCGAGGCGCAGCGCATGCGCCTGCCTTGCGCTCATGCCTGGCACATCCCCTCAGAACGCCGCCGCCTCCACTTCCGTGTACATGTGCGCCACCGAGCGGCCCACCTTGTCCTCGAAGCCCGGATACTCGGCCGCGATCTCCGCCATGCGTTCGCGCACCAGGGGCACGGTCTCGAAATCCGGCAGTCCCTGCAGCACGCCGTCCTCCACCGCTGCCCACAACGTGGTGAGATAGGTCTTGAGACGGGTCAGGGTCTCCGCAGCCTCGATGCGCCCGTGACCGGGGATGACCACGGCGGGTTCGAGGGCGATGAGTTCGTGCATGAAGGCGATCCACTGGCCCACGCGCCCGTCCCACACGGAGGGCGCGCGGTCGGTGTAGACCACGTCACCGGCGATCAGCACCCGGGTCTGCGGCAGCCAGATCACCAGGTCGCCGGGGGAGTGGCTGCCACCGGAGGGCAGCAAGGTCACTTCCGTGCCCCCCAGGACCAGGGTGGTGGGCGCGTCGACCAGGCGGTTCGGGAACAGGGTGCGCGACTGCCCGGTGGCGCCGCCGGTCATCTCGTCGAAGCTGCGGATCCAGCCATCCGCCTGGGCCTGCATGCGCGCGGCGGCCTCGCTGCCGGCCAGGATCTCCGGGGACTCCCCGGCAAAGGCATGGTTGCCCAGCCAGTGATCTCCGTGGGCATGGGTGTTGACGATCCAGCGCACCGGCTGCTCAGTGACCCCTCGGATGGCCTCGCGCAGGGCCACGCCCATGGTCTCCGAGGAACCCGTGTCCACCACCAGCACGCCGTCACCGGTGACTACAAAGGCCATGTTGGCATTCCAGCCCAGGTTCTCCGGGTTGGGGAAATCCCGCGCCGGGGTGATCACCGCGTACACGCCGGGGGCCACCTGTTGCGGCGCCATGGGGTAGTCGCCGGGGCGGGCCGTTCCCGTCGGCTGGCCGTCGGCCAACACGGTGAAGGGCGCACACAGGCACAGCAGGATGGTCAGGACGAGACGTTTCACGGGGCCTCCGGGCGGGCATGAACCTGCGGGTCCAGTACACTACACAGACCCTCCGGCTGTGCAAAGGTGCCCATGACCCGCTTCCTGATGACCCTCCCGACCCTGCTGCTCGCCCTGCTCCTGGTAGCGCCCGCCGCCGCCCGCGACCTGCCCGCCTGGCTGCCGGAGATCCCCGAGCCGCCCAAAGAGCCCGAGCGGGGCATTCTGGTGCTGGAATACGAGAACGACCTGTTCGCCGGCGAGGACCGCTATTACACCAGCGGCGTGCGCGCCAGCTGGATCACGCCCGGCTCCGGCGTACCGGGTCTGCTCAGGGACGTGGGAGAACTGATCCCCTTCTTCCCGGGCCAGGGCGAGCTCAAGGCGTCCTGGTCCATCGGCCAGAGCATGTACACCCCCAAGGACATCGAGGAAGCCAACCCCAGCCCGGACGACCGTCCCTACGCCGGCTGGCTGTACGTGAGCGGCGGCCTGGCGGAGGAGACCGGCGACCGGCTGGACCGCCTGCAACTGACCCTGGGGGTGGTGGGGCCCGCCTCCCTGGCGGAGCAGACCCAGAAGACCATTCACGAATTCATGGGCTCACCGATCCCCCAGGGCTGGGATCACCAGCTGGGCAATGAGCTGACCCTGATGGTCAGCTACGAGCGCCAGTGGCGCTCCCGGGTGCGCGCGGCGGATGAGGGCTGGCGCATCGATCTCACCCCCCACTGGGGCGGCACGCTGGGCACGCCCTTCACCCTGGTGAACACAGGCCTGACCCTGCGTGCCGGCCGCGACCTGCCCCACGACTACGGCCCGCCGCGCATCCAGCCCGCCCTGCCCGGCTCCGGACTGTTCGTGCCCCGCAGCCGTTGGGGCTGGTATCTGTTCGCCGGGGTGGACGCCCGGGCCGTGGCCTGGAACACGTTTCTGGACGGCAACCTCTGGCGCGACAGCCCCAGCGTGGACCGGGAGGTGTTCGTGGGCGACGCCCAGCTGGGCGCCGTCCTGGCCCTGGGCCGGGCACGGCTGGCCTACACCCACGTGTTCCGCACCCCTGAATTCAGGAACCAGGAAGAGCGCGAGGACTTCGGTGCCCTGAGCCTGTCCTGGATATTCTGAAAGCCCCCTCCTAAGCCGAATCATCCACAAAAATCCCAGGAAGCCGCCACTGTCGGCTCTCCAGCCGTTCGCCTTCTTTCCCGAATATCCGCCCCTCTGGCCTCAAGAATTCCCTCGAACGCCCGATAAAGGTGCATACGCACCAAAATAAACCTTATATTAAGTGTGCATATCACCCAATTGTTCGCCCGCTCGAGGACTCGTCCATGGAAACCCTGCTGAAACCCGCCACCTGGCTGATGGATCGCTTCCGCTACCCGGTGAAGTTCGCCCTGATCTTCGTGCTGGTGCTGTTGCCCCTGCTGCTCCTGAGCAGCCTCACCATCAGCAACATCAACAGCACCATTGGATTTCTGCACAGCGAGCGCCAGGGGCTGAGCTACATCCAGTCCGTCCGCCAGCCGATCGAATTCATGCAGCAGCATCGCGGCATCATGGCCACGGTGCTGGCTGGCAACACCGGCGCCCGCACCCAGGCGCAGGAGATTCGCGACCGGGTTGACCGCGCCCTGGCGGAACTCTCGGAGGTGGATGCCCGCCTGGGTGGACAGCTTGAGACAGGCAACCGTCTGGCCGAGATCCAGCGCGCCTGGGGCGAGATCAAGTCCGCCAGTGAGAACCTCGCGCCTGCGGAAAGCGTCCGGCGCCATACGGACCTGATTGCCATGACCATGGCCCTGATCAGCCACGTGGCCGACACTTCCAACATCACCCTGGACCCGGACCTGGACAGTTATTACCTGGGTGACGCCCTGGTCAATCGCCTGCTGGGCCTCACCGAGACCATGGGACAGGCCCGCGCCCTGGGTTCCGGCGCCGCCGCCGCAGGACAACTCAGCCCAGAACAGCGTGTGCGGCTAGCGGTGCTGAGCAGCAACATGCGCAGCCTCGACCGCGATCTGCGCTCGGGTCTGGAGGCGGCATTCAACGCCAATCCGACCCTGTCCAGCAGCCTCGGCCGACTGGTCGAGGCTAACAACCAGGCGGTGGCTGATTTTTCGCGCATGCTTCAGGAGCAACTCCTGGATGTGCAGAACATCACCGTGAGTGGTCCCCAGGTGTTCGATGCGGGCACCCGTTCCATCACCGAGACCTATCGCCTCTATGACGCCATGGTGCCGGTACTCGACAACCTGTTCACCACCCGCATCCGAAACCAGACCGCGACCCGCAACCTGGCACTCGTGGTGGTGGCCGGCGTCCTGTTGCTGGTCGCCTATCTGTTCATCGGCCTATACCTGTCCATCCACACCAGCGTACAGCGCATTGGTGATGCCACCCGGCGCATGGCGGGCGGCGATCTGACCACCCGGGTGAGCCTGAACGCCCGCGACGAGATGGGGCAGGTGGCACAACGCTTCAATGACATGGCCGAGCAGTTCGAGGCGTTGATCCAGCAGATCGTCAGCGCCACCAGCCAGCTGGCCTCCGCCTCGGAGGAAGTGGCCGCGGTGTCCAAGGACAGCGCCCGCAACGTGGACCGTCAGCGCCAGGAGACCGATCAGGTGGCCACGGCCATGAACGAGATGACCGCCACGGTGCAGGAGGTCGCCAGCAACGCCGCCGGTGCCGCCGGTGCCGCCAGCAACACCGACAACGAGGCCAAGGGCGGACTGCAGGTGGTCAAATCCACCTCCCAGGCCATCACCGGTCTCGCCAGCGAGGTGGAAAAGGCCGCCGAGGTCATCAGACGCGTGTCTGCTGACAGTGAGACGATCGGCGCGGTGCTGGACGTCATCAAGGGCATCGCCGAGCAGACCAATCTGCTGGCGCTGAATGCCGCCATCGAGGCGGCCCGCGCAGGGGAACAGGGCCGGGGTTTCGCCGTGGTCGCCGACGAGGTGCGTACACTCGCCTCGCGCACCCAGCAGTCCACCCAGGAGATCGAGGAGATGATCGAGCGTCTGCAAAGCGGCGCCCGGGAGGCGGTCAAGGCGATGGGCGCGAGCCGGGAACGCGCCCAGCAGGGTGTCGAGCAGGCCAACGAGGCGGCCGAGGCCCTGGAGGCCATCACCCGCGCCGTGGCCACCATCAACGAGATGAACACCCAGATCGCCTCGGCGGCGGAGCAGCAGAGTGCCACCACGGAGCAGATGAACCGCAGCATCATCAGCATCAGGGAGATCGCTGAGCAGACCGCCAGCGGCGCCGAGCAGACCACCTCAGCCAGCGATGAGCTGGCCCGGCTGGCCGCCGAGCTTCAGTCCCGGGCGGGCAACTTCACCATCTCTCACCGCCCATCCTGACGGCGGGCCACATCCATGCCGGCGCCCCTGGCAGGCGCCGGCATGCCATACTCAGGACACACCACGGAGGATTCACGCACCGAGCCCCCGTCCATGCCACGCACGACAACGCCACTGCTGTTGTTACTCCAGGCGAGCCTGGCCCTTACCTTGTACTGGCTGGCGTCACCGGCACAGGCCGCACACCCTCCCGAACGCCAGAACCTCTGGGTGCTCGACATCGAAAACGACTGGTTCGCCGGCACCGACCGCTACTACACGGGCGGACTGCGGGTGACCCGGATTCGTGCCCCGGGCAAGGCAACACCCTGGGCACGCACGCTGGCCGATGCCCTGCCTATGTTCACCGCAGAGACCCGTCTGGGCACCACCACCGCCCTGGGCCAGAACGCCTATACCCCAGCGGACAAGGACGCGCTGCCCCCGAACCCGGAAGACCGGCCCTATGCCGGCTGGCTGCACTTCACGGCTGGCCTGGACGGCATCACGGACCATCGGCTGGACCGGCTGCACCTGACCGTGGGCGTGGTGGGTCCCGCCTCTCTGGTGGACCGTACCCAGCGGCTGATTCACGAGGTCACAGGCCCGGCGTGGCCCCGGGGCTGGGAGTACCAGCTGCACAACGAACCCACCCTGATGCTGAGTTACGAGCGCCAGTGGCATGCGCTGGACCGGGGCATCGGCCAGGGTGGCTGGGAGGCGGACTTCACGCCCCACGCCGGCGGCAGTCTCGGCACGCCCTTCACCTTCCTCAACGCCGGCTTCACGATCCGCGCAGGCCGGGACCTGCCCTGGGACTACGGCCCGCCCCGCATCCAGCCTGGCCTGGCGGGCTCCGGCATCTTCCAGTCACGGCCGGGGCTGCATGGCTACGGATTCGCGGGGGTGGACGTGCGCCTGGTCGGCGTGGACCTGTTCCTGGACGGCAACACCTGGAGGGACAGTCCAAGCGTGGACAAGGATCCCTGGGTGGGGGATCTGTTCCTGGGTTTTGCCCTGGGCATGGAACACGTGCGTGTCTCCTACACCCACGTGGTGCGCACCCGGGAGTTCAGGAGCCAGGAGAGCCGGCAGAATTTCGGCGCCCTGTCGATTTCGTGGATTCATTGATGGGGCGTGAGATGGGAGCGTGATCGGTACTACTGAGCGCTGCTGGCCATCTCTTTTCACTAACACTCGACCAAAGACCTTTTTGCCACAGAGGGCACAGAGGTCACAGAGAAAAAGCGATTCGGGTGTTCTTTGCGTTGGTCGGGCTTAAGCCCGACAGCGGTGCCTCTCGAAGCATGGACAGGTCGGGCTTCAGCCCGACCTACGCATGCCATGCCATGATTTTCCTCTGTGACCTCTGTGTCCTCTGTGGCAAATCGCCTTCCCCTACCGTTTTCTCTCAAGCTGAGACACATCCCGCACCGCGCCCCGCGAGGCGGAGGTGGTCATGGCGGCGTAGGCCTTCAGGGCGTTCGACACCACCCGCTCGCGGCCGATCGGCTTCCAGGCATCGCTACCCTTGGCCTCCATGGCCCTGCGGCGCTCGGCCAGCACTTCGTCGGAGACCGCCACGTTGATGTTCCGGCCCGGGATGTCGATCTCGATCAGGTCGCCCTCCTCCACCAGACCGATGGGGCCGCCCTCGGCCGCCTCAGGCGAGACATGGCCGATGGACAGGCCGGAGGTGCCGCCGGAGAAGCGCCCGTCGGTGATCAGCGCGCACTCCTTGCCCAGGCCCTTGGACTTGAGATAGCTGGTGGGGTAGAGCATCTCCTGCATACCCGGTCCGCCGCGCGGCCCCTCGTAGCGGATGATGACCACATCGCCGGACTTGATCCGGTCGCCCAGGATCGCCTCCACGGCCGCGTCCTGGCTTTCGAAGATGCGCGCCGGACCCACGAAGCCGCGCAACGTGGAAGTGGGCACGCTGGTGGTGTAGCGCAGCTCGTGGGCCTCGAACATGCTCATGTCCACGCCCGCGGTCTTCACCACGCAGCCCTCGGGGGCGATGTTGCCGTAGAGCACGGCCAGGCCGCCGTCCCGGCTGTAGGCGTGCTCGATGTCGCGGATGCAGCCGTTCTCCCGGTCCAGGTCAAGACTCGGCCAGCGCTTGTCCTGGCTGAAGGCCTCGGTGGTGCGCACGTTGCCGGGGCCGGCGCGGAAGAAGGTCTTCACCGCCTCGTCGCCGGTACGCATCACGTCGTAGGTCTCCAGGGCCTCACCCAGGGTCCGGCTGTGCACGGTGGGCACGTCGCGGTGCAGCAGGCCGCCGCGGTCCAGCTCGCCCAGGATGCCCATCACGCCGCCGGCCCGGTGCACGTCCTCCATGTGGTATTTCTGGGTGGCCGGCGCGACCTTGCAGATATTCGGCACCTTGCGTGACAGGCGGTCGATGTCGGCCATGGTGAAATCCACCCCCGCCTCCTGGGCCGCGGCCAGCAGATGCAGCACGGTGTTGGTGGAACCGCCCATGGCGATGTCCAGGCACATGGCGTTCTCGAAGGCCTCGAAGCTGGCGATGGATCGGGGCAGGACCGATGCGTCGTCCTGCTCGTAATAGCGTTTGGCCAGCTCCACCACCAGCCGCCCGGCCCTCAGGAACAGTTCCCGGCGATCGGCGTGGGTGGCCAGGGTCGAGCCGTTGCCCGGCAGGGACAGGCCCAGGGCCTCGGTCAGGCAGTTCATGGAGTTGGCGGTGAACATGCCCGAGCAGGAGCCGCAGGTGGGGCAGGCCGAGCGTTCCATTTCCATCACGTCCGCATCGGACTCTTTCGGATTGGCGGCGGAGACCATGGCGTCCACCAGGTCCAGGTGCACCTCCTTGCCACCGATGATCGCCTTGCCGGATTCCATCGGGCCGCCGGAGACGAACACAACGGGGATGTTCAGGCGCAGCGCGGCATTGAGCATCCCGGGGGTGATCTTGTCGCAGTTGGAGATGCACACCAGGGCGTCGGCGCAGTGGGCGTTGACCATGTACTCCACGGCGTCGGCGATGATCTCCCGGGAAGGCAGGGAATAGAGCATGCCGCCGTGACCCATGGCGATACCATCGTCCACGGCGATGGTGTTGAACTCCTTGGCCACGCCGCCGGCCTTCTCGATCTCCCGGGCCACCATCTGGCCCAGGTCCTTCAGGTGCACGTGGCCGGGCACGAACTGGGTGAAGGAGTTGGCGATGGCGATGATGGGCTTGTCGAAGTCGCCGTCCTTCATGCCCGTGGCGCGCCACAGGGCCCGGGCGCCGGCCATGTTGCGGCCATGGGTGGTGGTGCGGGAACGATACTGGGGCATGGGAAACTCCGGGTCTTGAATTCGGCTGCTGAGCCATACATTTTACACCGGCAGGACACCGGGCCACACCATGCCCTCGCTCCCGGGAGGGAATCGCCCTAACATGGACGACATAGGGCGCCCCGTGGGCGCCGCCTTAGCCATCGAGATGGCGCCCACGGGGCGCCCTATGCGTACCCAGCCACTTACACGGGAGCAGAAACCATGCAACTGACCATCGACGTGGAAAACATCAAGTGCGGCGGCTGCGCCGGCAGCATCAAAAAAGGCCTGTCGGAGGATCCGCGGGTGCAGTCCGTCGAGGTGGACGTGGCCGAGGGCCGGGTGAGCGTGGAGGCCGGCGAGGACATCCGCGCCGAGCTGGTGGCCCGCCTGACCAAACTGGGCTACCCGGAGAAGGGCTCCGTGGAAGGGATGCAGGCGCTGAAGGCCAAGGCCAAGTCCTTCGTGAGCTGCGCCGTGGGGCGCATGGGCGACGACAAGTAGCCCGCCCCATGCGGACCGCCCTGCCCACCCGGCTCGCCTGGCTGACAGCTGCGCTGCTGGTCTTCGGCCTGCTCGCGACCCTGGCGGACGCGCGCCAGCCCCAGGGCCTGCCCCAGACCGGACTCCCGGTCATCGAGCTTCGCATCGGCGAGCAGGTGATCACGGCCGAGGTGGCGGACACGGAATCCGCCCGACGCCACGGGCTCATGTTCCGCGAATCCCTGGCGGAGAACCACGGCATGCTGTTCGTCTGGGAGGAACCGGCGCGCTATGCCATGTGGATGTTCAACACCCCCCTGCCCCTGTCGGTGGCCTTCATCGATGCCGAGGGACGCATCGCCAACATTGCCCACATGCAGCCCCACAGCACCCGTGTGCACGAGGCCGTGCGCGAGGTGCGCTACGCGCTGGAAATGGAACAGGGCTGGTTCGAACGCCGGGGCATCGGCGCCGGGGATCGCGTGCTGGGGTTGCCTTGAGGAAAACCCAACGCAAAGACGCGCGTCTTTCGTTGAACGCTTTTCAACCTGTCCAATTCACCGCTTGCGCTTACGATCCAAACGGCGCACGAAGTCTTCCAGGATGCGCTTGTAGAGTTCGTCCTTGAGCACCGCATCCTCCACGCCCGCGTCCAGGTTGGGGTTGTCGTTGACCTCGATCACCACCACGCCCTTCTGGGTCTGTTTCAGATCCACGCCGTAGAGACCGTCGCCGATCAGGTTGGCGGCGCGCAGGGCGGTCTTGACCACCTCGGGCGGGGCATCCTCCACGGCCAGGGTGCGGAATCCGCCATGGCGGGGATTGCCCTTGGCCTGGTGGTTGACGATCTGCCAGTGCTTGCGGGACATGAAGTACTGGCATACGTAGATGGGCTGCTTGTTCATGATCCCCACCCGCCAGTCGAATTCCGTGTAGGCAAATTCCTGGGCCAGGATCAGGTCGGAATCCTTGAACAGGTTCTTGCCGATGCTTTCCAGCTCCTGGCGGTTGTCCGCCTTGAACACGCCCCGGGAAAACGAGCCGTCGGGGATCTTCAGCACCACCGGAAAGCCGATGCTCTCTTCGGCGGCCAGCAGGTTGTCCTTGCTCAGGATCAGGGTGCGCGGCGTGGCCACCTTGTGGGCGGCCAGCAACTCGGCCAGGTACACCTTATTGGTGCACTTGAGGATGGAGTCCGGGTCATCGATCACCACCATGCCCTCGCTGTCGGCCTTGCGGGCGAAGCGGTAGGTGTAGTGGTCGATGCGGGTGGTCTCGCGGATGAACAGGGCGTCGTACTCCGCCAGGCGTGAAAAATCCTTGCGGTCGATGAGATCCACTTCCAGGCCCAGGGATCGCCCGACGCGCATGAAATTGTTCAGCGCCGAGCGATTGGAGGGGGGCAGGTCCTCGTCGGGGTTGTGCAGGATGGCCAGGTCGTATTTATAGGTACGCGACTCCCGGGGCTTGCGCCAGGGACGCTTGAGATAGGACTCCAGCGCGGCGAAGAAGTCCGTCTCCTGCTCCGGCGTCAGGGATTGCAGGGACAGGGGCTTCAAGGCGTCGATGCGCCACTGGCCCGAGAGCTTGAACTCCACCTTGAACAGCGGCGCGCGGAAGATGGAGAACAGCTGCTGGGCGATCTCCTGCATCTCCTTGGGCGCGCAATGCCCGAAGAACACGGTCATCTCGAAGGCGGTGGGCTGCAGACCTGCGCGCTTGCGCCCCAGCACCTTGGCCACCTTGCGGTCGATGTCCTCGGTGTCCAGGCTGTAGATGGCCTTGCGGGAGAGGTCCTGCAGGGTGCGTACCGTGGGTACCACCTTGTGGTTGCGCGCCTCGGCCAGCAGTGAGCAGTAGTAGCCCACGCTCAAATAACGGCTGCTGCGGCACAGGTTGATCACCCGCAGCTGCCGGCCGCCGGTCTCGGGGGCCTTGGTGAGGTAATCCCGGGCCAGCATCACCGGGTACTCGGGGAAGTGGGGTTTCCAGTCCCCGGGCTGCTCGATCAGAAGAACGTGGTCGGACATTGGCTGCTCTTTTCGGCCTCGCGTCAGGGCAGGGTATCGGTCTTGGGATAGATCACCAGCACGGCCTTGAGCCCGGCTTTGCCGTAGCGGGCCATGCGCTCGAAGTCGCGTTTGGGGATGGGCATGTTGATGGAGTCCATGGGCGTCTCGCCGGTCTCATAATCCACGAACGGGTCGTGCACGTATATGAAGTGTTCGTCAAAACCGGTCACCACAACCCAGTGGGGAAACTTCTCGCCGTAGATGCGGTAGGAGCTGATCAGCACCACCGGCACGCCGCCGGCGTCGAAGCGGGCGCGCAGGTCGTCCACGCTGAGCGAGCCGTAGTGCACCGGGATGCCCAGGGTCTGGATCTCGTCCAGCATGTCCTCCTGGACCAGGCGCATGACCTCCTTCTTCTCCTCGCTGCGCACCGAGTCCACCAGGGGCATGCGCTCGTCGTTGATCACCAGCTCCACGCCGAAGCCCCGGTGCGCCGCCGACAGCGCCAGGCCGTAGGGGCCGCAGCCGCCATGGCCGGCGGTCATGAAGATGGTGGTGGCCTCGCGCCAGATGCGCAGCTCCAGCTTGCGATCCAGGTCCAGGTTCGGGTCCAGGGCCTTCATGGCCATCATCACCGAGGACGGGCCGCAGGTGAAATCGAGGGTCTGCTCGTAGTAGGGCACCCGCACCAGGTCGGGGCTCAGATGGGGCGCCAGGGACTTCTCGTAGCGCCAGGCGTCCATGTGGTCTTCGTAGTAGTCACCGTACTCGCCGAAAGGTTCATAGCCAAGGCGGGTGAACAGGGCGATGGAGGCGGCGTTGTCCTTGCGGATCTCCAGGCGCAGGTAGGCGCAGTCCCGGTCCCGGGCCTCGGCCTCGGCCGCCTCCACCAGGGCCTGGCCGATGCCCTGCCCCCGGGTGCTCTCGTCCACGGCGATGGAATACAGCCGCGCCATGGAGGTGCCCCGGCTGAACAGCAGCAGCACGTAGCCGTTGATCACCCCATCCTGCTCGTTGACCAGCACGTGGGCATTGGCCTTGGTGAGCATATAGCGGAACTGGCGACGGGACAGGCGATCGGTCTGGAAACAGCGCTGTTCCAGGTCGACCAGGGCGGGGATGTCGGTGACTTCGGCGGGGCGGATCATTCAGCAAGTCTCTAGAGACAAGAGGCAAGATACAAGAGGCAAGATTCGCACGATTACACGGCTGGTTTTCTCTTGTATCTTGTATCTTGCCTCTTGTCTCTCGGCCACACCACCATGAAACAACTCCCCAGCCTCACCCACATGCTCACCCGGCTCATCGCGCAACCGTCGGTGAGCAGCGTCTCCCCGGAATTCGACATGGGCAACCGGGCGCTCATCGACGAGCTGGCCGGCTGGTGCGAGGCGGCGGGCTTCGCCGTGGAGATCACCCCCATCGAGGGCCACCCGGACAAGGCCAACCTGGTGGCCACCCTGGGCCGTGGACCCGGCGGGCTGGTGCTGGCCGGGCACACGGACACCGTGCCCTGCGACCCCGGCCTATGGCGCCAGGATCCCTTCAGGCTTACGGAGCGGGACGGGCGCCTCTACGGCCTGGGCACCTCGGACATGAAGAGTTTCCTGGCCCTGGCCCTGGAGGCGGCCCGGGGTCTTGAAGCCGATCAGTTCCACCAGCCCCTGGTGATCCTCGCCACCGCGGACGAGGAAAGCTCCATGGCCGGCGCCAAGGCCATCCGCGCCGCCGGCCGCCCCCTGGGACGCCACGCCATCATCGGCGAGCCCACGGGCATGCGCCCGGTGCGCATGCACAAGGGTATCATCATGGAGGCGGTGCGCATCACCGGGCGTTCCGGCCATTCCAGCGACCCGCGCCTCGGCAACAACGCCCTGGAAGGCATGCACAAGGCCATCGCCGAGATCCTCGCCTGGCGCCACGAACTGCAGCAGCGCTACAGCAACCCCCTGTTCAAGGTGGCCACGCCGACGCTCAACCTGGGCCACATCCACGGCGGCGACAACCCCAACCGCATCTGCGGCCACTGCGAACTGCACATCGACCTGCGCCCCCTGCCGGGCATGGACCTGGACGAACTGCGCGAGACCATGGAGACCCGCCTCGCACGCACCCTGGCCGACACCGGCCTGGGGCTCGAGGTGTTCCGCCTGTTCGACGGCACACCGGCCATGGAGACACCGGCGGATGCGCCCATCGTGCGCGCCGCGGAGATGCTCACCGGCCACCCCGCCGAGGCGGTGGCCTTCGGCACCGAAGGGCCCTACCTGCGCGACCTGGACATGGACGTGGTGGTGCTCGGCCCCGGCGACATCGAGCAGGCCCATCAGCCCGACGAATACCTGGCCCTGGACCGCATCCCGCCGACCCTGGACATGCTGCGCTCGCTGATCACCAGCTTCTGTCTCAAGCCCGCACGCTGACGTTACGTGCAGGCTTCCGGTATGCTCGACCACTGAGACAGGCACCCGGGTAATCCCTTGATGAAGAAGAACAACCGGCCCGAACTTTCCCAGATCAACTGGTTTCGCAACGCCGCCCCCTACATCAACGCCCACCGGGGGCGCACCTTCGTCATCGCCTTCGGCGGCGAGGCGGTGCAGGACGCGAGCTTTCCCCAGCTGATCCACGACATCGCCATGCTGCACAGCCTGGGCGTGCGCCTGGTCCTGGTGCACGGCGCGCGCCCGCAGATCGAGCAGCGCCTGCGCGCCCGAGGCCTGGAGTTTCGCTACGAGCATGGCCTGCGGGTCACCGACGGCGACGCCCTGGCCGTGGTCAAGGAAGCGGCCGGCTGCCTGCGGGTGGAGATCGAGGCCCTGCTTTCCATGGGGCTGTCCAACACCCCCATGAGCGGCGCGCGCATCCGCGTGGCCTCGGGCAACCACGTCATCGCCAAACCCCTGGGCGTGCGCGACGGGGTGGACTACCAGCACACCGGGGAGGTGCGTCGCATCGATGCCGAGGGCATCCGCCGGCACCTGGAGTCGGGGGAACTGGCCCTGCTCTCGCCGCTGGGTTACTCGCCCACCGGCGAGGTGTTCAACCTGAGCGCCGAGGACGTGGCCACCGCCACCGCCATCGCGCTCAAGGCGGACAAGCTCATCTTCCTCACCGAGACCCAGACCCTGCGCGACGGCCGCCGCCGGCCGGTGACCCAGCTCACCGCCGCCCAGGCCCAGGACTGGCTGGACAGGCGCCGCACCCTGGCGCCGGAGACCGCCCAGCACTTGAAGAGCGCCATCCACGCCTGCCGCCAGGCGGTGGAGCGGGTGCACCTGGTGGACCGTGCCCTGGACGGCGCCCTGCTGCTGGAGCTCTATACCCGGGACGGCGTGGGCACCCTGATCACCGGCGAGACCTACGAACGCCTGCGCCGGGCCACCATCGACGACGTGGGCGGCATCCTGGAACTGATCCAGCCCCTGGAGGCCGAGGGCATCCTGGTGCGCCGCTCGCGGGAACAGCTGGAACTGGAGATCGACCGTTTCTGCGTCATCGAGCGCGACGGCGTGGTGCTGGGCTGCGCGGCCCTGTACCCCTTCCCCGAGGAAGCGGTGGGGGAACTGGCCTGCGTGGCCATCCACCCGCAGTATCGAGCCGCGGGACGGGGAGATCGTCTGCTGGAGTTCGTGGAATCGGAGGCGAAAGCCCTGGGCATCGGTCGGCTGTTCGTGCTCACCACCCGCACTGCCCACTGGTTCCGGGAGCGCGGCTTCGAGCCGGGCGACATCAAGGCCCTGCCCCTGCGCAGACGGGAGCTTTACAACTATCAGCGCAATTCGAAGATCTTTATCAAGGCGATAGGGGTGAAGCGGAAGGCGTGAGGCGACATGATTGTTTCCACAATGTCCTCACACTTTGCTGACGCAATAAACCCAAGTCTATTGGCCACAGAGGTCAGAGAGGCCACAGAGACAAATCAAGGCATGAATATGTAGGTCGGGCTTCAGCCCGACAGCGGTGCAAGACGAAGCATTGGCTGTCGGGCTGAAGCCCGACCTACGCGAAGAAGACCCGAATCGCTTGTTCTCTGTGACCTCTGTGTCCTCTGTGGCTAACCGCTTTTCGCCGTCAGCCTCACACCTACCCCCCTCAACCCTCTCACCTGACCGCGCCTACCGCCGCTCGTCCCGCTCGTGGCGCTCCTGGGCCTCGACGGTGAGGGTGGCGATGGGGCGGGCCTCCAGGCGCGGCAGGCCGATGGGCTCGCCGGTCTCCTCGCAATAGCCGTAACTGCCATCATCGATGCGCCGCAGGGCGGCGTCGATCTTGCCGATCAGCTTGCGGTAGCGGTCGCGGGTGCGCAGTTCCAGGCTCGCGTCGCTCTCCCGGCTGGCCCGGTCGTTGGGATCGGGCTCGCGCCATTCCTCGTTGCGCAGGTTGCGGATGGTCTCCTCGGACTCGTCGAGCAGTTCATCCCGCCACTGCAACAGCTTGCGCCGGAAATAGGCCAGCTGCATCGGGCTCATGTAGGGCTCGGACTCGGAGGGTCGATAACCCTCGGGAAGATCTTCTTGCATGGGGGCCGGGCCTCCCTGGGAGGGGCCGGTTCAGCGGCCCAAAGGAGACAGTATAGGCAGGTTCCGCCGCGCATCACAGGCCCGTGAACAGGCAGCCGCCCGGGCCTGTCATTGCAGTGCAGGCCTGCATCCGTATACTGTCGCGCCATTTCATCCAGACCGGTCAGGACAGACCATGAGCCGATCCCGCCCCCTCACCGTGGTGCAGATCACCGACCCGCACCTGGGCGCGCCCTCCGAAGGCATGTACGGGGTGACCATCGACACCGGCGCCACCCTGGCCCGGGTGCTCGCGGACATCCGTGCCCGCTGCCCCCAGGCGGACCTCATGCTCGCCACCGGCGATCTGGCCGAACGTCCCGTGCCCGCCACCTATGCACAACTGCGCAAGGCGCTCTCCGGCCTGCCCATGCCCGTGCACTGCCTGCCGGGCAACCACGACGAACCCCAGGTCATGGAAGAGGCACTCGCGGATGCGCCGGGCATCGACTGTGCCCGGGTGATCACCCGGGAAGACTGGGTCGTGGTGATGCTGGACAGCACCATCCCGGGCCATGCCGGGGGCGCCCTGGATGCCGACGAACTGGAATTCCTGGAAGAGACCCTGTCCCGCCATCCGGCCCGCAATGCACTGATCTGCCTGCATCACCCGGTGGTGGCCGTAGGCAGCCGGTGGATGGATCGCATGAAGCTGGCCGATGCCGGGGCCCTGTTCCAGATCACCGACCGCCACACCCAGGTGCGCGGCCTGCTGTTCGGTCACATCCACCAGGACTTCGAGGCCGTGCGCAAGGGCGTGCGGCTGATCGGCACCCCCTCCACCTGCCTGCAGTTCCTGCCGGAGAGCGACGACTTCGCCCTGGACGCCCTGCCCCCCGCCTGGCGGCACCTCACCCTGCACCCGGACGGCCGTATCGACACCCAGGTGATCTACGTGGACGAACCGTCCAGGGCGATGCACTCCGTATCGCGATGAAAGATCCAAAAGCGAACCGCAAAGGTCGCGAAGGCTCGCGCTAAGGTCGCAAGGGTTCTTTAGTTAAAAAGTGTTCCTTCGCGCTCTTTGCCCAGCCCTTTGCGCCCTTTGCGTTCCGGCTTTTGATCTTCAGCGATCATTCGCCGGATCCCGGCCCCACCATGCGCACCGGGAAGGGATCGGTGACGCTGCCGGTGTACAGCGTCATGTGCGGGAACGGGATCTCGATGCCCTCGGCGTCGAAGGCCTTCTTGATCTCGATCTGCATACTGTTGCGCAGGTCCAGGAAGTTCTCCCGCCTGGCCCACACCGAGAACTGGATGTTCAGGGACGAATCGCCAAAGCCGTTGAAGATAAACAGCGGTTTGGGTTCGTCCAGGCACACGGGATTCCTGTCCGCCACGTCCATGAGCACCTTGCGCACCCGCTCGATGTCCTCCTTGTAGGCCACCCCCACCTGCAGGTCGAAGCGGCGGATGGGGAAGCGGGTGAGCGTGGTCACCTCGCTCTTGATGAGGGTCTCATTGGGGATACGCACGAACAGGTTGTCGAAGGTGCGCAGCTTCACCGACAGCAGGTCCACGGACAGCACCTCGCCGGTGGTGTTGCCCACCTTGATCACGTCCCCGGCGCCGAAAGACCGCTCGCCGATCAGGAACAGACCGCTGATGAGATTGGAGGCCGAGGTCTGGGAAGCAAAACCGATGGCCACCGAGAGCACGCCCGCCGCACCCAGCAAAACCGCCAGGTTGAAGCCCAGTTCGCGCAGGGCCGAGGCCGCGAACAGGCCCAGGATGAGATAAAAGGCCAGGCGCCGGAAGATCATGGCATGGTGGGCCGTGAAGCGACGCAGCATGAGCCGCTGCACCAGGCGCGAGACCACCCGCGCCAGCGTGAAGCCCACCAGCAGGAACAGGATGGCGCGCAGGGCACCCATCACCTGATCGCTGGCCAGATAGTTCAGAATCGTGTCGATCATCAGTCGCTCCAAGGGAGCGATTCAAGATTCAAAATTCAAGATTCAAAGGGGAGACCAGCTGTTCTTGGCGCCTGCCGCAGCTTCAAGCTTTGAATTTTGAATCTTGAATCTTGAATCGCCGTTAACCAAACAGATCCGTAAATGCCCGCACCAGCCCGCCGCGCCCGGGCTCGGTGCGCGGCCCGCTCAGCCGCTCTGCCCGGGGCGCATGCACGGGCACGCCGGGTACCACCCGCAGGGCCGCCATGTCGCTGTCCGCCGAACGGGTCAGATGCACCTCCTCGGTCCACAGGCCCTTGTCGGCGTCGCCGTAGACCGACAGCAAGGGCACCGGCAGGTTGAGCTTCTCGATGGGCAGGAGGGTGCTGGCCTCATTGCGCACCTTCACCGGCGTGACCGCCCGGTGCGGACGACGCGGGACCTGCTCCAGGTGATTGCGCGCATGGGTGCGCGCCGCGTAGCACAACTCTCCCTCCCGGGTGGAGGGGCCGAACCAGGTGTCGGAGAGCTGTGACACGGGTATCTCACGCAGACTGCGTGCCGGTTCGCCAAGATCCAGGGCGATCCACACGGGTGAGCTCAGGTAGAGAATGGCCTCCTCGCCCGGGGGCACAAACACCGACTGGCGCGCGCGGATCACCACGGACCGGTCGGCGAGCATGGGACGCAACCGCAGGTGCGCGGGACTGCTGCCGAACACGAAGCGCTCGGCGCCTTCCTCGCCAGGCATGTTGGTGAGCCTCTCCACCAGCGCCTCTGAGGGCTGTGTCTCGTCGGCCGGCACGCGTGTGGTCCAGAGACGCCAGGAGTTGCGGCTGCGGAACAGCTGCAGCGTCAGGGGTCCGATGACATAGCGCAGGCCCTCCCCCACCGGCACCTCGCGGCGATCCCACCAGACCTCGGATTGCGACTTGTCGTTCACACCCTCTCCTCTTCAATTCCCTGCATCCGGCACCTCACCACTAGTGTCCTGAGTCAGAGATTCGTTGCATTTCAGAGCCCCGCACAAGACCCAAGGCAAGGCGCGGGCCGCAGGCAATGGCAAGCCCTTGGCAAGGACCGCACCCATCTGTCGGGAGCAGATGGGGACGGCCGCAGGCCGGCCCGAAGGGCGGACTCCATGGATGGAGTCCGCAACGCCGCATTGGGTCTTGTGCGGGGCTCCCTGCGGGCGGGCCTGTACGGGCGCTCGGCCGCGTTGCTCTCGCTCGAATGGGCCTGCCCGTCCTTCGCTCGTGCGCCTTGCCGTGCATCCCGTACAGGCCCGCTGAAATGTAACGAATCTCTGACTCAGGACACTAGATCAGACCGTCGCAGTCCTGCGCCGGCCTGACCGGTCGGCTGGTGTTGATCAGCAGCACCACCGAACGCCCCTGCAGGGGATAGTACTCGTGACTGTGAAAATTGCGCCTGTCCGCGCGTTCCCCGTCCTCGAAATGGGTGTCCACCAGCACCGCCCAGCGGGTACGGGCTGGCTCGGCCGGGAGACGGAAGTCGATGGGCGCGTGATGGGCGTTGAACAGCAGGATCAGGTCCGAATCCTGGATCCTGCGCCCGTACTCGTCGTATTCCTCGAAGGCATCACCGGCCACGAACATGCCCAGCACCCGGCCGAAGGGCTGATGCCAGTCCACGTCGGTCATTTCCTCGCCATCGGGACGCAGCCAGGTGAGATCCTTCACGTGCCCGCCATTGACGTGGTGCCCCCGGAAGAACTGGCGACGGCGCAGGGCCGGGTGCTCGCGGCGCAGGCGGATGAGCCGGCGCACGAAGCCGAGCTGCGTCCTGCGATCGCTGTCCAGTTCCCAGTCCAGCCAGCTCAGCGGGTTGTCCTGGCAATAGGCGTTGTTGTTGCCCTGCTGGGTGCGCCCGCGTTCGTCGCCCGCCGTGAGCATGGGAATCCCCTGGGACAGGAACAGGGTGGCCAGCAGGTTGCGCTTCTGACGCGCGCGCAGGGCGCGGATGTGGCCGTTGGTCGTGGGGCCTTCCTCGCCGCAGTTCCAGGACAGGTTGTGAGCCTCGCCGTCGCGGTTGCCCTCGCCGTTGGCCTCGTTGTGCTTGTGGTTGTAGCTGACCAGGTCCTCGAGGGTGAAGCCGTCGTGACAGGTGATGAAATTGATACTGGCGTAGGGACGGCGTCCGCTGGATTCGTAGAGATCTGAGGACCCGGTCAACCGGTAGGCCATGTCCGCCATCATGGCCTCGTCGCCCTTCCAGTAGGCGCGCGCGGAATCCCGGTAGCGACCGTTCCACTCGGTCCAGCCCACCGGGAAATTGCCCACCTGGTAACCGCCCTCGCCCAGGTCCCAGGGTTCGGCGATGAGCTTCACCTGGGAGAGCACCGGGTCCTGGTGAATGATGTCGAAGAAGGCGCCCAGGCGGTCCACCGCGTGCAGTTCACGGGCGAGCGCCGAGGCGAGATCGAAGCGGAACCCGTCCACGTGCATCTCCTGCACCCAGTAGCGCAGGGAATCCATGATCAGCTGCAACACCCGCGGATGGCGCATGTTGAGCGTATTGCCGCAACCGGTGTAGTCCATGTAGAAACGCCGGTCCTCATTGACCAGGCGATAGTAGGCACTGTTGTCGATACCCCGGAAACAGAAGGTCGGCCCCAGCTGATTGCCCTCGGCGGTGTGGTTGTAGACCACGTCCAGGATCACCTCGATGCCGGCGCTGTGCAGGGTCTTGACCATGGTCTTGAATTCGTCGACCTCACCCGAGGCGCTGTAGCGCAGGTCCGGCGCGAAGTAGCCGATGGAGTTATAGCCCCAGTAGTTGCGCAGTCCCTGGGCCACCAGGTTGCGATCATCGACGAAGGCATGCACGGGCATCAGCTCCACCGCGGTCACGCCCAGACGCTTGAGATAGCTGATCACCGGCGCGGTGGCAAGACCCGCATAGGTGCCGCGCAGGGTCGGCGGCACCAGCTCGTTGAGCGCGGTGAACCCTTTGACATGCAGTTCATAGATCACGGTATCGTGCCAGGGCACCTTCGGATGGCGATCGTCGCCCCAGGTGAAGGCGGTGTCGATCACCTGGCAACGGGGCATGCCCGGCGCGGAATCGCGGCGGTCCATCTGCAGGTCTTCCCGGGGCGCGCCGATGCGATAACCGAACAGGGCATCGCTCCAGCGTACCTGGCCCACCAACTGCTTCGCGTAGGGATCCAGCAACAGCTTGTGATGGTTGAAGCGATGGCCCTGGGACGGATCGTAGGGGCCGTAGACGCGGTAACCGTAGAGCTGCCCCGGGCGGATCTCGGGCAGATAGGCATGAAACACCTGGTCGGTCTGCCAGCGCAGTTCGATGCGCTGCACCTCGCGCTTGCCCCGGGGATCGAACAGGCACAACTCCACCCGTTCCGCGTGTTCGGAAAACAGTGCAAAGTTCACGCCCTCGCCGTCCCAGGTGGCACCCAGGGGATAGGGACTGCCAGGCCAGACGGCCAACCCGGTCCGGCTCATGGGTGGGCCTCACGAAGACAGGTGATGGGTGGCGACACGGATGCTCCGGGATCGGTGCAGGATGGCCGACGCGTGTGATTCACTGTCCACGCGCAGGCCCGGGAATGATGAACTCAGAGTATAGAAGCCGGCTTCTCGACCTTGCAATCTTGGGCGGCTGCACAGGACACACAGGCGACAGCGGCACGGGAATGCTGCACAATTTCGGATCACCCGTCTCTTCCCAGGCCCTCACACACCCCATGACCGACACCACGGACACGGATCCGCGACGCGACGCCCTCAACGCCTGGCTCTCCGGCGTGCTCGGTCCCGGCGTGCGAGCAACCCGGCCCCTGTCCGCCGATGCGAGCTTCCGTCGCTACTTCCGCGTGGGCGACGGCAGGCACAGCTGGATCGTCATGGACGCGCCGCCGGAACGGGAGCACCCCGCCGCCTTCGTGCACATCGCCGGCTGTCTCGAGCAGCTGGGCCTGAGCGTGCCCCGAGTGCTCGGCGCCGACACCGGTGCCGGCTTCCTGCTGCTGGAGGACCTGGGGGATCGCACCTTCACCCGGGCACTGTCCGCCGGCGACGACGAAGCCGCCCTCTACTCCCTCGCCACGGATACCCTGGCGGCCCTGCACACCCGCTGGTGGGCCGATCACACCCTGGAACCGCCACCGGTGTACGGCGAAGAGGAACTGCTGCGCGAGACACGCCTCCTGATCGAGTGGTACTGGCCCGAGGTGTTCGGCACCGCCTGCCCCGAGGATGTCAGTCGCGCCTTCGAAGACGCCTGGCGCGTGGTGCTACCCGCAGCCACCCGGACCCTGTTGCCGGTGCTGGTGCTGCGCGACTTCCACGTGGACAACCTGATGGTCCTGAAGGGCCGCGAAGGCGTCGCCGCCTGCGGCCTGCTGGATTTCCAGGATGCCCTGCTGGGATCGCCGGCCTACGACCTGGTCTCCCTGCTGCGCGATGCGCGCCGCGATGTGCCCGCCGAGCTGGCCTGCCGGATGCTCGATCGCTATCTGTCGGCCCACCCTGAGCTGGATCGCGCAGAGTTTGAATCCGCGTACTGGGTGCTGGGCGCCCAGCGCACTACCAAGATCATCGGCATCTTCACCCGTCTCTGGCGCCGTGATGCCAAGCCCGTCTACCTCCGCCACCTGCCCCGCCTCTGGCGCCTGCTGGAAGAGGAGCTGGCGCAGCCGGCCCTGGCGCCGGTGCGCGCCTGGTTCGAGCAATACCTGCCTGCCGCACAACGGCGCGAACTGCGAGGCTGAGACATGCGCGCCATGATCCTGGCCGCAGGCCGCGGCGAACGCATGCGCCCGCTCACCGATCACACCCCCAAGCCCCTGCTCATGGCGGGTGGCCGGACGCTCATCGAGCACCACCTGCTGCGCCTGGCGCAGGCGGGCTACCAGGACATCGTCATCAACCTGGCGCACCTGGGCGAGCAGATCCAGACGCACCTGGGTGACGGCGCACGCTTCGGGCTGCGCATCCGCTACTCGCCGGAAGGCGAGGCCCTGGAGACCGGCGGCGGCATTCGCCGCGCACTGCCGCTGCTGGGCGATAAGACCTTCCTGGTGATCAACGGCGATGTCTGGTGCGATCATCCCCTGACACCTCCGCCCCTGGCCGAGCACGACCTCGCCCACCTGGTGCTGGTGGACAACCCGGGACATCACCCGAACGGCGACTTCGCACTGGCGCATGGACGGGTGCACAGCGAGGGGGCAGACAGACTCACCTTCAGCGGCATCGGCTGGTACCGGCCTGAACTGTTCGCAGACCATGCCGAGGGACGCTTTCCCCTGGCGCCCCTGCTGCGCGCCGCCATGGCAGAGGACCGCGTGAGCGGCGAACACCATCACGGCCGCTGGCTGGACGTGGGCACACCGGAAAGACTCGCGCAGCTCGATGCCTGGCTCGTTGCTGGAGAAGAGTAAGGCGTGAAGGCATAGACGCTACGCCTTACGCCTTACGCCTCTCGCCCGCCCCCTCTCGCACAAAAAAAGCCCGGGACATGCCCGGGCTCAATCCTGTTACAGGAGGAATCCGCGATTCGCCATCAGGGCTTGATGTAGGTGTAACCCTGGGCCTGCAGGTAGGACAGGTGGGCCACGCCGCTGGGGATCACGTCGGCGGGCTTGGCGTCGTACAGGTCATTGGCCAGGTCCAGCTTGCGGCCGACGATGGTGTTGTTGCAGATCTGGAACTCCACGTTCTGCATCTTCAGGTTGTCCACGCCGGCGCGCAGGTCGGCATTTTCCTTGGCGTTGATCAGCAGGTTCAGGCCGGCACCGTGCATAACCACCTTGATCTCCATGTTGTCGGCGCCCACGGCGTTGATGTGGTTCTGGATGTTGCGCATGGCCAGCTGGTTCTGCTGGGGATCACCGCCGTTGATGTGGTAGACCACCTTCTGCTTGCCGTAATCCACGGCCAGGGCGGTGCCGGGCAGGACCATCATCAGGGCGGCCAGGGCCATCAGGGATACAAGAATCTTTTTCATGACTGCTCCACTCCTTCACTCGATCTAATGGTTATGGTTGATGCTTACAGGGGCTACTGCCTTGCTGATTCCCGGGGTCAGACCTGGATATAGGCCCAGCCCTGGGACTGGCGACGGATCACCTCCGCCACGCCAGAATTGATTACCTGCGCCGCGGGCAGCAGGCGCACGTGGATGTTCTCTTCCCGCCTCAGACGCTCGATGGTGTTGAGGCAGGCGGTGAAACTCAATGCAGCGGGATAGCGCTGTGCGAGCATGCTCACCCGCTGCGGAAAGGGCGAGACGTCCTCGCGCAGCAGGGCCAGACCCTCGCCATGGGTCACCACCTGGATCTGCAGGGCCACACCCTGCTGCTCGGCGGCAGCCATGAGCAGTTCCACCTCGTCGAGCATGTTGGAGATGCGTTCCACGTCCGCCGTGTTCACGTGCAGCAGGATGCGGCTGGCCTCGCGTACTGTGCCGTGTAGGGGCTGGCTGAGGTCGGCCGCGCTGACACGCACGGTCTGCGGCGCGGGCTCCTGGAGGCTCAACCCCACGCCGGTGATGCCGGCCACCGAGAGCATCATCACCACCGCGGCGGCGGCAGGACCGAGCAATCCACCCCGTGCGCTGCGCCCCCGGGCGTGGCGCTGGGGCGGCGGGGGCACCCGCTCGTAGGCCAGGTTCACCATCTCCTTGAGCTGGCACAGATCGCAGATCTCCCGGCTCAGCTGCTCATCCGCGGAGATCTGCTTGAGGGTGGCCAGGCGCTCCTCGGGGCAGAATTCGCCGTCCACGAAGGCGTTGAGGATCTCTTCGCTGGGCTTATCCGTTTTCATGCTGGTTCCTTACGAGCTTGAGACTGGTTGCGGCGCCGGCCTTGCGTTCGTTGCGCAGCAGCTCGCGCTTGAGCTGCTGGCGGGCCCGGCTCAGGCGGCTCATGACCGTGCCGATGGGCAGTTCGAGGATCCCGGCCACCTCGCCATAGGAGAAGCCTTCCAGGTCCACCAGGGTGAGCACCTTGCGCTGGTCGTCGCTCAGGCCGCGCACCGCCTCGCGCACGCTCTTCACCGTGGCGGCACGTTCGGCGTTCATCTCCGGGCAGTCCTCGCAGGGCAGCTCCGCCTCGTACACGTCCACCGTGTCCTTCTGCCGGCGCAGCCAGTCCCGGTGGCAATTGGTCATGATGCGGAACAGCCAGGGTTTGAGCGCGTCCTCGTCCTGCAGGCTGCGCAGACGGGAGATGGCCTTGACCAGCGCCTCGTGCACCAGGTCATCGGCCCGCGCCGGGTCATGACACCAGGCATAGGCGGTCCGATATAATTGCGGCCTGAGATCCGCGATGCGGTTCTTCAGTCGCCTTTGCAGCAGCCAGTTGATGACGGCCATGGATGTTCCTGTGGATCGTTGCTGTAACTTAGGACGCCACAGCCTGAAGCCTTATTCCAGGTTTTTTTCGTACTGCCTCACAAAACGGAACCCGACCCTCCCATGGCCTTTGAACCCGAACAGATGCAACGCGCCTTCGCCTTCGACCCGGAGCAGGTCAGCGCCCTGCGCGCAGGCTGGGCCCGGCTCATGGAGGCCCTGGTGTGGAGCGACCTGCGCAGCAGCAAGCTGGGCGCCATGCCCCGGCTGCGCAAGCGCTTCCTGGAACTGGGCGAGAACCTGCGCTCCGTGGTCAGCGACCGGGCCTGGATCCCCCACCCCCGGGAGCGGGTCAAGGGCGCCATGGGTGCGTGTCTCAACCTGCGCGATGCCCTCAACCAGGTGGAACAGGGCACCCGGGGCCTGGAGGGCGGTGACGACTTTCAGGCCTTCGAGCAGGAACTGCTGGACTTCCGCCACCGTCTGCTGGTGTTCCTGGAACACCACGAGGCACTCTGGGGCGACATGCTGGAGGCCCAGTATGACGAGCCCCTGGACGATGACGACGAACAAGACGACGACTGAGACGATACAGACCACCGGGCCACGGGCCCATCGAGGCAGGCTTGGGCCAGGAAATCCAGAACACCCGTTTCAGCGATCAGGACTTCGCCCTTTTTCACCAGCGCCTGGCCGAGGAGACCCGCCTGGCCCGGGACCTGGAGGCCGCCGGACGCTTCGATGACGGCCACCCGGTGGCCGGCTTCGAGATCGAGGCCTGGCTGGTGGACGGGCACGACGAACCCGCCCCGGTGAACCAGGCCTTCCTGGAACGCTTCAAGCACCCCCTGGCGAGCCCGGAACTGGCCCGCTTCAACGTGGAGCTCAACACCAGCGCCCGGTCACTGACCGGCAGCGTGCTCTCGGACCTGCACCGGGAGATGGGCGAGACCTGGGCGAAGGCCAGGCTGACCGCCCGGGCCTGCGATGCCGAGCTGGTGCTCACCGGCATCCTGCCCACCCTGCGCCCGGAGCACCTGTGCCTGGCCAACATGTCGGACATGAACCGCTACCGGGCACTGAACGACCAGGTGGTGCGTTCCCGCCAGGGTCGTCCGCTGAAACTGGACATCGTGGGCCGTGAACACCTGCACCACGAACATCACGACGTGATGCTGGAGGCGGCCACCACCTCCTTTCAGATCCACCTGCAGACCCCCATCGCCGTGGCCCACAAGGTCTACAACGCCTCGATCCTGGCCAGCGCGCCCATGGTGGCCCTGTCCGCCAACGCCCCCTACCTGTTCGGCAAGGACCTCTGGGACGAGACCCGCATCCCGGTGTTCGAACAGGCGGTGGAGGTGGGCGGCTTCGAGGGCGCGTCCCGTGGCCCCCTGCGCCGGGTGAGCTTCGGTTCCGGCTTCGCCCGGGAGTCCATCCTGGAGTGCTTCGAGGAGAACCTGGCGCACTTCCCCGTGCTGCTGCCCATCCACTTCGACGAGCCCCCGTCCCGGTTCAGCCACCTGCGCCTGCACAACGGCACCATCTGGCGCTGGAACCGGCCCCTGATCGGCTTCGACGACCAGGGCCGCCCGCACATCCGTATCGAGCACCGGGTGGTGCCGGCGGGCCCGACCCTGGCCGACAGCGTGGCGAGCGCCGCCTTCTTCTACGGCCTGGTGGAGGAACTGGTGACCACCCCCGGCGGCGCGGAGGGTCTGATGGGCTTCTCCAAGGCCCGGGACAACTTCTACCAGGCGGCCCGCTTCGGGCTCGATGCCCACGTGGAATGGCCCGCCGGACGCAGCCGTCCGGTACGCACCCTGATCCTGGAGGAACTGCTGCCCATGGCCCAGCGGGGCCTCGAACGCCTGGGCCTGGACGCCGACGACAGCGACCGCTACCTGGACATCGTCCGCGCCCGGGTGGACAGCGGCCAGAATGGCGCCACCTGGGCGCGGCGCTTCGTGGCCACCCATGGCCCGGACTTCCACGCCCTGGTGCACGCCTACCTGGCCCTGCAGTGCACCGACACCCCGGTGCATCTCTGGCCGGTGCCACAGACAGCCACCGGGGAGACCCCATGCTGAAGGAACTGGACCACCTGCCCGAGGGATTCCTCGATGCCCGGCCCTCGGACCTGGAGGCCCTGCTGGGCGGCCCGACCCTGATCCACCTGCCAGGCCGGCGCCCCGAGCCCCTGTTCGTCTCCGTGCTGCTGCACGGCAACGAACCGGCCGGCCTGGAGGCGGTGCAGGCCCTGCTGCGGGACCCGCCTACCGGCGGCCTGCACCGGAGCCTGTCCCTGTTCGTGGGCAACGTGGCCGCCGCCCGCCACGGCCTGCGGCGCCTGGACGGCCAGCCGGACTACAATCGGGTCTGGCCCGGCGGCGAGGGCGACGACAGCCCGGAGCACCGGCTCATGGCGGCGGTCACCGAGCGCATGCGTGAACTGCGCCCCTTCGCCAGCGTGGACGTGCACAACAACACCGGCCTCAACCCCCACTACGCCTGCATCAATCGCCTGGACACCCCTTTCCTGCAACTGGCCACCCTGTTCGGACGCACCGTGGTCTACTTCGTGCGCCCCCGGGGCGTGCAGTCCATGGCCTTCGCCGAGCTGTGTCCCGCCGTGACCCTGGAATGCAGCAAGGCCGGCGATGCAAGAGGCGTGGAACACGCCCGGGAATACATCACCGCCTGCCTGCAGCTCTCGGAGATCCCCGCACACCCGGTGGCGCAGCACGACCTGGACCTGTTCCATACCGTGGCGGTGGTCAAGGTCCCCGAGACGGTGAGCTTCGCCTTCAGCCGCGGCGATGCGGACCTGTGCTTCGACCCGGACATCGACCACATGAACTTCCGGGAACTGCCCGCCGGCACCGCCCTGGGCAACGTGCGCCCCGGCGGCGGCATCGGGGTGGAGGCGCGTAGCGAGACCGGCGAGGAGGTCACCGCGACCTACTTCGGCATCCACCAGGACCGCCTGATCCTGCGCCGCCCGGTGATGCCCTCCATGCTCACCCTGGACGAGCGGGTGGTGAGGCAGGATTGTCTTTGTTACCTCATGGAGAGAATGAGCCTTGCGGCGGACTCAGCGACGTGAGGGACCGAGCGCCTGGTGAACAGTGGCAAGTCTCAAGTGGCTAGTGGCAAGGAAAACCACCCTCACCCCGGCCCTCCCCCATGAGGGGGAGGGAGAAAGGGGTCCTTGCCACTCGCCACTAGCCACTTCTACCTGCTCTCAACCCGCCATCCCGACCAGATCGGTCGGCGATTGACCCCCGCACCCAGTTCCACCAGCCAGTCGGCAATGATGGCGTTTGAGTTATGTCGCAACGTGTACTGGTGGGGATAGGGCACGAAGCTCAGCTCCACCTCCGGGGTTTCGCGTACTTCCGCCGACTCGAAATAGTCATCCAGCCGTCCGCGCAGGGCCGCCACCCGGGCCGCCTCCACGGACAGGCCGTGGATCGCCTGGATGGGCACCCGCACCTGGGCACGCACAGACGCCTCCGTGGCCGGGCCCGCCAGGTGGCGCCGGCCCAGGGCAGACCCGGTGGGCCAGAGCACGGCGGCGATGGCATGCCCCAGACCCGTCTCCCGCTCCGCGTAGTAGCGCCAATCCCCGTAGGCATAGCGGGTCATGGTGCCGTCGGGGGCAGGCAGCACCAGGCTGCTGGTGCGCCCATGGTCCAGCAGGAACACCGGCACCGGCTCTGCCGGCGACGACGGCGCGATCACCGTGGTGGTGCCGCAGCCGGCGAACCAGAGGACCAGGAAGATCACCAGGCTGTAGCGGGCGGGCGACGAACGACGGGCCGCCTGCCGGGAGGCCTCACGTATAATTCGTGTCATGCAAAACCCATTTGCAACGAAACATCATCACCCCAGGGACGGAATCTCGCACCATGCATGACCTGCAGGAATGGACCCGCCGTTTACGGGATCAGGACATGCCGGTCCTGGCCCTTACGGTACAACAAATCGCCCAGGCCTCGGAGCGGGATGACAGTTCCGCCGCCGAGATCTCGCGCATCATCCTGCAGGACTCCGCCCTCACCGCCCGGGTCCTGCGCCTGGCCAACAGCAACTTCTTCAACCCCGCCGGACACCCGGTGAGCACGGTCAGCCGCGCCGTGGTGGTACTGGGGCTGAACACCGTGCGTGCCCTGAGCGTCTCGGTGGCGATCATCAACACCCTCATGAACCCGCCCCGTGAGCGGGTCATGCAGGACATGGCCCGGGCCTTCCACGCCGCCGTGCAGGCGCGCAGCTTCGCCCAGGCCTGCCGGGTGCGGGACCCCGAGGAGGTCTACGTGGCGGCGCTGCTCTATCACCTGGGGCGCATGGCCTTCTGGTGCTTCGGCGGTGAAACGGCACAGCGCCTGGACGAGGCCCTGCAGGCCGACCACGGGCCACAGGCGCGCACGGAGATGAAGGTGCTGGGCTTTCGCCTGAGCCGGCTCACCGCCAACCTGAACCGGGAATGGCGCCTCTCGCCCCTGCTTGGCGATGCCCTGGAGGGCGCGGGGGATAACCGGGTGCACCACGTCAAGCGCGGCATCGCCCTGGCCGAGGCCACCGAACAGGGCTGGGACGACCCGGAGACCCTGCGCCTGCTCAAGCGCATGGCCGAGGAAGCGGGCGTGAGCCCGGAGGAGATGACCGAGCGGGCCCACGAGAACGCCCGCCTGGCCGCCGAGATCGCCGCCGATTACGGCGCCCCGGACCTGGCGAGGCTGATCCCCCGGCCCGGGGCTGCGGTCCGGGACCAGGGTCCGGAACAGACCGAGGCCGCCCCCGCCCCCTGGCCCGAACCCGACCCGGCCCTGGAACTGCGCATCCTGCGCGAGCTGGCCAGCACCCTGGAAGGCCAACCGGACGTGAACCTGATCTTCAACATGGTGCTGGAGGGCCTGCACCGGGGTGTGGGCCTGGACCGGGTGGTGCTGGCCCTGCTGGGGGCGGACCGCAAGCGACTGCAGACCCGGTATTGCCTGGGACCGGACACGGAACCCCTCAAGGCCGCCTTCGACCTGGACACGGGCGCCAGTCCCGGCGCCCTGCCGAGCAAGGTGCTCGGCTCCCCCCGGGCCCACTGGCTGCGGGACCTGGACGAGGCCCGCAGCCTGGGCATTCCGGGCGCGGTGCTGGGTCCGGTGATCGAGGCCGGCGGCTGCCTGGTGATGGCGCTCACCCTGCCGGGACGCCCCGTGGGCCTCATCTACGCCGACCGCCAGCCCAGCGGCCGGCCGCTCGACGCCGACACCTTCACCAGCTTCATGCACTTCTGCCAGCAGGCCAACCTGGGCCTCGCGCAGGTGTTCAGAACCGGTGCTTGAGCCACAGAGGCCACAGAGGTCACAGAGGTCACAGAGGTCACAGAGTAAAAAAGCGCGGAGCAGCCAAAGTATCCAAGCCGCGGCAGTCTCTGTGTCCTCTGTGGCAAACAGGTCTTTCGGACACTCAGAACAGATCCAGCTGCCCATCCTTCGTGGGCACACGGGGCGGCACGAACTGGGACAGATCCAGTTCCGGCATCCGGCCTGCAAGCCCCGCGCGGCGGCGCGCCAACCGGAAGCGCTGGCGCAGCAGTTCCGCGTAGGCGCCCTCGCCCACCATGCGCCGGCCGAAGCGGGCGTCGTAGAGCTGACCGCCACGGGTGTCCCTGATGCGTGACAGCACGTGCTTGGCCTTGAGCGGCACGTGGGTGCGCAGCCAGTCCTCGAACAGGTCCGCCACCTCCAGGGGCAGTCGCAGCAGCACGTAGCCCGCCGCCACCGCGCCGGCTTCGGCGGCCGCCGCCAGCAGGCCCTCCACCTCCCCGTCCGTGAGCACCGGAATGAGTGGCGCCATCAGCAGAGTGACGGGCACCCCCGCTTCGCTGAGATGACGCATGGTCTCCAGGCGCCGCTGGGGCGCCGCCGCCCGGGGCTCCAGGCGCCGGGCCAGTTCCCGGTCCAGGGTGGTGATGGACACCGCCACCTGGGCCAGCCCCGCCCGGGCCATGGGGGCGAGCAGGTCCAGGTCCCGTTCGATCAGCGCCGACTTGGTGACGATGGTCACCGGGTGACGGGCCTCGGCAAGCACTTCCAGCAGATCCCGGGTGATGCGCAGGCGCCGCTCCACCGGCTGGTAGGCATCGGTGTTGATGCCGAGCGCGATGGGGCTCGGCACGTGACCGGGCCGGGCCAGTTCCTCTCGCAACCGTTCGGCCGCGCCGGTCTTGGCGAACAGCTCGGTCTCGAAATCCAGGCCCGGGGAAAGGCCCATGTAGGCGTGACTGGGGCGAGCGAAGCAGTAGACGCAGCCATGCTCACAACCCCGGTAGGGATTGATGGACAGCTCGAAGGGCACGTCCGGGGAGTCGTTGCGGGAGATCACCCGCCGGGGGCGTTCCTCGGTCACCCGGGTGCGCAAGGGCGGGAGGGCCTCCTCCTGGTGCCAGCCGTCGTCCACCGGCTCGCTGCGAGTGGACTCGTACCGGGCGGCGGGACTGCGGGTCGCGCCCCGACCCCGATGGGCACCCTGACCCTTGGCGCTCACAGACCGCGACTCATCCGCCCCTCGCCCTCGATGCGGCAGAAGGCCATGTAGGGGGCGTTGTGGACCACGGCGCTGCGGCCCTGGTGGTCCAAAAGGATCAGGCCCGCCTCGGCGCCGGTGCGCTGGGCGAGCCACAGGAGTGCCTGGCGGGCCACGGCCTGGGGATCGGCATCGGCCCCGAGCCCGGACAGCACCCGCATGGCGAGCGCTGCGCGGATGATGGCCTCCCCCTGACCGGTGCAGGAGACCGCGCCGCGCTCGTCGGCGTAGGTGCCGCAGCCGATCAGGGCCGAATCCCCCACCCTGCCCGGCGGCTTGTCGAACAGACCGCCGGTGGAGGTGGCCGCCGCGAGACGCCCCTGGGCGTCCAGGGCCACGCAGCCCACGGTCTCGTGGGCCGCCTGCCAGCGGGCCTGCTGGCGGGGCGTGATCAGGGCGGCGGGCTCGACGGCTTCCAGGCCCTGTGCCCGGGCGAAGGCCTCGGCGGCGGGGCCCACCCGCAGCACCGTGCGACCCTCCTCCAGCACCCGCCGGGCGGCGGCCACGGGATTGCGCAGCGTGGTCACCGCCGCCACCGCCCCGGCACGCACCGTGGAGCCATCCATGATGGCCGCGTCCATCTCCACCCGTCCCTCGGCATTGAGCACCGAGCCGGAGCCGGCATTGAAACGGGGATCGTCCTCCAGGGCCATGACGGCAGCCTGGACCGCATCCAGGGCGCTGCCGCCGGCCCTGAGCACTGCCCAGCCCTCGCGGGCCGCCGCCTCGCAGCCCTCCAGGGCCCCGGCCCGGTCATCGGCTTCGGGATAGCGGCCCGCACCGCCGTGGACCAGCAGCACCGGGGACATCAGCGCCCCTCGGCGCGGGCACACAGGGCGTCGAACTCGCCCCGGGCCGCGGCCTCCGCCACCCGCGCCTCCACCAGTTGATCAATGAGCCTCATGCAAACCTCGGTACCTCAGGCCTCTGATTCCATGATCCATGATCCCGCCCGGCCCCACAACGACACACCCAGACGACAAAGGCCGGGAATCTTCCCGGCCTTCGTGCACTTCGTCCTTCTCAATTCAGCCTTCGACCTTCTCAAGCACCTGGCTGATCACATCACCCTTGCGGTAGTTGGGCAGCTGGCGCTGCATGTCCTCGTAGGCCCGGTCCCGGGCCTGGGCGGAGTCGTACCAGCGGAACTGCTCCCAGCCATCGCCCAGCAGGTGGGGCGCACGCATGGGATCGCCTTCGGGCAGGGTGACGCGGATACCGTAGCGTTTCATGGGGGCTTGTCTCCCGGATGGTTTCAACACAGCCGCCTATTATGCCCTGAACCACACCCGTCCCGGGGAGCTCTCTGCCCCCGCCGCCGATGAGTGTGTACAATCCACCGCTCGGACGGGATTCCGACAGGCGGTCCGTTTCGCCCTACCAGCGGCTGAACGGCAGCATTGGGCCGACACACGCCACCCAAGCCCGTGAACCGAATCACGGATGGCGGCCTGCTGTTCCGCCAAGATCCCTACAACAAATAACCATCAGGGCACACCCTGGCCACCGGCAAGCGGCGGTCAGGATCGGGCATGGCCAGGCGCAACGGCCACGCCAGGGACACCAAGGGCGCAATGGGACACCGGGGGATCTCACATCGACAGGCCTTCGCGGCCGGCCTTGCCGGGTCGCTTGCCTGTATTGCCCTGCTGGTCGCCCCCATCGCCCTCGCCGACTGGCACCGACAGGACGCCCAGATCATGGGCACCACGGTACTGGTGCAGGCCTGGCACAAGGATGCCGCCGTGGCCCGCGCCGGGATCGACGCGGTCATCCGGGACATGCATCGCATCGATGCCCTGATGAGCACCTACAAGGCTGACAGCGAACTCTCCCGCCTCAATGCCCAGGCCGCGCATCACCCCGTACGCGCCAGCGAGGAGCTGTTCTCGCTCATCTCCCGCGCCCTGGAGTTCTCGGAACTGAGCGGCGGCGCCTTCGACGTCACCTACGCCAGCGTCGGCTATCGCTACGACTACCGCCAGGGCATCCGCCCCGACGACCGGACCCGGGAAGCACTCCTGCCCGGCATCGACTTCCGCCACGTGATCCTCGACCGGGAGCAGGGCACCATCGCCTACCGGCGCGAGGGTGTGCGCATCGACCTGGGCGGCATCGCAAAGGGTTATGCGGTGGAACGCGGCGCCGCCATCCTGCGCAAACATGGCATCGAGCACGGACAGGTCGGCGCAGGCGGTGACACCCGTCTGCTGGGCGACCGGCGCGGCCGCCCCTGGGTCGTCGGCATACGCGACCCGCGCGACCGTGACCGCATGGTGGCGCAACTGCCCCTGGTGGACGAAGCCATCTCCACCTCCGGCGACTACGAGCGCTATTTCGAGGAAGACGGTCACCGCTACCACCACATCATCGACCCGGGCACCGGCACCTCAGCCCGCGGGGTACGCAGCGTGAGTGTCATCGGCCCTGACGCCACCCTCACGGACGCCCTGTCCACCGGGGTGTTCGTGCTGGGCGCGACGGACGGGCTCGAACTGATCAACCGGCTCCCGGACGTGGAGGCCGTGATCGTCGACGACGAGGGTCGGTTGTGGTTTTCATCCGGGCTGGACATGCAACAGCCCTGAGACATCGAAACGTGCCCGGGCCCCGATGGCCGGGACTGGCAGGGAATGAGGGGGTAGGGCAATGAAACGGATTCTGGCACTTGGTGTACCCATGGCACTGGTCGCGCTGTTGAGCGGCTGCATCGTCAACGACGATGGCGTCGTCATCGAGGGCGATTTCCCGGTGGCCTATGTGCAGCGCAACGTCTCCACGGCGGGCAACCCCACCGACGGCATCATGTTCAGCCCCGGCGGCGACCTCTTCATTATGGAGAAGGCCTCCGCCAGCGCACGACGCATCAACATCACCCAGCGCGAGACCCAGGGACAGGGCGACGTCTCCGACCCGGAGGTCTCCTACGACGGTACGCGTCTGCTGTTCGCCATGCGACGCCACACCGGCGAGAGCTGGAACATCTGGGAATACGACATCCAGACCGACGCCCTGCGCCGGATCATTCCCGACGACGAGACGGCGAATCTCGGCAACGACGTGGACCCCCACTACCTGCCGGACGGGCGCATCGTGTTCTCCTCCGACCGCCAGGAGAAGACCCGGGCCCTGATGCAGGCGGAGGAGATCGAACCCTACGCCTACCGGGACGAGTATGAACGGGAGGCCGTCATCGCCCTGCACGTCATGGATCAGAACGGGCAGAACCTCCGCCAGATCTCCTTCAACCAGAGCCACGACCGCAACCCCACGGTGCTCATGAGCGGCGAGATCATGTACTCCCGCTGGGACCACGTGGCCAACCGCAACCACTTCCCCATCTTCTTCACCAACCCGGACGGCACCAACATGTTCGTGCACTACGGGGCCTTCAGTCCGGGCAACAGCTTCCTGCATCCCCGGGAAATGCCGGACGGTCGGGTCATGTCCTCCCTGATGCCCCTGCAGGGCACCAGCGAGGGCGGCGCCCTGGTGATCATCGACATCGCCAACTATTCCGAGAACAATCATCCCGCCCCAGGTGTGCCCGCTGGAGGACAGGGCCAGTACCAGGCCACCCCCTTCCAGGTCCCCCTGGGCATGGACGTCTCGGAGCATGGCCGCTACACCACGCCCTACCCCCTGTGGGACGGCACCCACCGAGCCCTGGTGTCCTTCACCCCCTTCCAGCCGACCACCGAGGTCAATGCCCTGACCGGTGAGCTGGAGGAGGTTGAAGGACCGCCCCGCTACGGCATCTACATGCTGGACATGAATCGCCAGAGCCTGCGTCCTCTCGTCCCGCCACCAGCCGGCAAGATCCTCACCGATCCCATCGCCATCCTGCCCCGGACCTTGCCCAACGTCGTGCCGGACAAGAACCTGGACGGCGAACTTGCCAACCGCGCCAACGGTTTCGGCGGCACCGGCATGGGCGTTCTGAGCGTGAAGAGCGTCTATGACACCGACTTCCTGGACATCATGGGCAACAGCGTGCTGGTGGAGGGGGAGTCCATCCCCCGCGTTGATGGCCGCCCGGACTTGGCGACCCTGCGTGACCCTGCCCTGACCACGGCCGATGAGCGCCCGGCGCGCTTCATCCGGGTGACCCGGGCCGTGCCCACGCCGCCACGCATCTCCATGGACATGATCGGCGAGTCCGACTTCGAGATGCAGGAGATCCTGGGCTATGCCCAGGTGGAGCCGGACGGTTCCTTCCGCATCGAGGTGCCCGCCGACATGCCCCTGGGCATCGCCGTCACCGACGCCGAGGGCCGCGCCCTGCAGAGCCACACCAACTGGATCCAGGTGCGCCCCGGCGAGACCCGCACCTGCAACGGCTGCCATTCCCCGCGCCGCGCCGAGGGCCCGCTGAACGAGGGCCTCGCCGAAGCTGGCCCGTGGCCTAACAGTGTCCCCCTGTGGCAGGGTCATGCCCGGGAATCCATGGCCGAGACCCGCACCCGTATCGAAACGAGCGTCCTGAGCCTGATGCAGGACCTGGTCTACGAGGATGTGTGGAGCGACGAGACGATCCCAGAAGTTACGGCCGCGCCATCAAGGACAATCGATTACGCGGGGCTGGCTCCGGACATTCCCGCGCCCGTCAACGGCATCATCAACTACCCCGACCACATCCAGCCACTCTGGACACGGAATCGCGGCAGTGACACCTGCGTCACTTGTCACACGGGCACCGAGGGAGCCGCTGGTCTTGATCTCTCCAATACCCTGGGCGGCAGCGGCCGACTGGCCTCCTACGACGCCCTGATGATCGGCCCCCCGGTGGTGGATGAAGTCACCGGCCTGCCCCGGGTGGAGATCCGCAACGACCGGGTGGTGATCGTGCGCGAGCCGCCCCTGGTGCAGGTGGGCGGGGCCGCCAACAGCTCCCGCACCAGCCACTTGATCGAGCGCCTGTTCGAGCAGCCCCTGCGCTCCGCCTACCGGGACCGGGTGGGCTCCGAGGAGGCCACCCAGGACCACAGCGGCATGCTCAACGCCTCCGAGCTGCGCCTGCTGGCCGAGTGGATCGACATCGGCGCCCAGTACTACAACGACCCTTGGGGCGGTCAGGCACGCACCCTGGATAACATGCTGGGCCGGGTGAATGGTCTTTCCGAGGACGACTTCGACCCGGTCCACCAGGTGCTCATGAGCAGCTGCGCCAGCTGTCATCAGGCCTTCGGCAACACCGGCTACGTGCCCGACCTGAGCGTCACCAACGACGACTTCCGCACCAGCCGCTACGTGCTGACCGGCAACCCGACGGGTGACTTCAACATCACCGTGGGCATGGTCAACAACGTCTGCCAGCCCGAGCTCAGCAGCCTGCTGTACCGGCCCAGCTCCGATCCCGTCGAGGCACTGCATCCGGGCGTGGGCGTGAATCAGGATGAACCGGTTCTCTCCAGCCTTGATGCTGAATACCTGGTCATCTGGAACTGGATCAACGACGCCCGCGCGGCCAACGACTGTCCATGAGAGGTTCTGTGTGCGAAGTCTTTTTCGGGTAAGCATCACGGCGGCGCTGGTCCTCGGCGCCGCCGGCTGCCAGGAGGTGGAAGTCTCGGTACCGGAAAACACAGGCCAGGCCCTGTGTTTTGCCGATTATCAGACGTGTGTCGACCCCATCTTCCATGGCCAGATCAGCGGCGTGAGCTGTTCAGCCAGCAGTTGCCATGACGTGGGCGCGGGCTCCGGCGGGGGCTTCAAGATCTTCCCGAACCTGGCGCCCGGCGACGAGCGCATGCTGGCCAACTATTTCGCCGCGCGCAGCTTCGCCAACCTCACGGACCCGGATAACAGCAAGCTCCTGCTCGAACCCCTGCAGGGCAGTTTCGGCATTACCGGCACCCACGGCGGCGGCAACATCTTCCCGGATCGCAACGACGCCTGCTACATCGCCATCCGCAACTGGATCAGTCTGCGGGTGGACGACAGCAACAGCGAGGCCTGCGGCGTCTGCACTCCCGTAGACATCAGCAGCTGCGGATTCTGAACCATGCGGCTGCCACCCCACGTGTCGGCCTGGACCGTCAGCGCACTGCTCGGCCTGCTGCTCTGGCTGCCCGGCACGCTCCTGGCCGAGCCGGTGCGTGTCCAGGTGGTGGAACCGTTCCTGGAGCTTCACACCGGCCCGGGACGCGGCTATCCCGTGTTTCACGTGCTGGAGTCGGGGGATAAGGCCCTGATCCTCATGCGCCGCACCGAGTGGTTCAAGGTGCGCGGTGAAAGCGGCGTGGAGGGCTGGGTCGACCGGGCGCAGATGGAGCGCACCCTGACCGATGCCGGCGTGTCCATGGGCTTCGGCCAGGTGCTGCTGGAGGACTACCTGGCCCGGCGCTTCGAGATCGCCTTCGTCGCGGGACTCTTTGACAAGGAGGCCTCGGTGGGCCTGCGCGCCGGCTACCGGCTCGGCGAATACCTGACGGCCGAGGCGGGCATCACCCACGTGCCCGGCACCTTCTCCAGCTCCACCGTTTTCAATCTCAACCTGGTGTCGAACCCCTTCCCTGACTGGCGCATCTCGCCCACCTTCACCATCGGCGCCGGCTACTTCGACAACGTGCCCCAGCCGACCCTGGTGGCCGGAGAAGAATTCAGCGGCAACAGCGCCCTGGCCGGGATCGGGCTGCGCAGCTTCCTGAGCAGACACTTCGTGGCCCGCGTCGACTGGCGCCGGCACGTGGTGCTGGCCGGCGACGAGAGCAACCGGGAATACGATGAATTCAGCGCAGGCTTCGGGTTTTTCTTTTGACAGGTACGAGGAGACATGAATCCATGAAAGGGTCGATGGCAATGCTGGCGTCACTCATGCTGACGTCGCTCGTGGCAACCGTTCCGGCGTACGCCCAGGTCCCCGAGCCCCGCGAGCGCCAGGAGCCGGTGATCGAGCCCGCCCTGGAGCGCCCCGAAGTGGTGATCCCGCGCATCGACACGGAGAACTTCGAGATCAATGCCTTCGTCGGCCTGCTCAGCATCGAGGACTTCGGCACCCAGCCGGTCTACGGCCTGCGTGCGGCCTACCACCTGTCGGAGAACTTCTTCCTGGAGGCCAGCTTCGGCCTCTCCAACATCCAGGACAGCAGCTATCGGCGCCTGGGCATCCCCCTGTTCGAGAGCGAGACCGAGGACGTCGCCTATTACAACCTGTCCCTGGCCTACAACATCTTCCCCGGCGAGGTCTTCGTCGGCCGGGGCCGGGCCTACACCAGCGCCATCTTCCTGATGATCGGCGCCGGCAACATCCGCATCGTTGACGAGGATGAATTCACCTACAGCGTCGGCCTCGGCCTGCGCGTACTGCCCAGGGACTGGCTGAGCCTCAGGATGGATCTGCGCAATCACATGTTCGACAGCGACCTGCTGGGCCAGAGCAAACTCACCCACAACCCCGAGCTGAGCCTGGGCCTTGGCGTCTATTTCTAGGCCCCACCCATGGTGAAGGAGCAAGCCATGCAACACCCCCTCACCCGCCGTCTGCGTCTGCTGGCCCTGTGCCTGCTCGGCGCCCTGTTCATCATGTCGCCGGCCGCGGCCAGTTCACCGATGGCACCGGATTTCACCCTCAAGAGTGCCAGCGGCGAGAACCTGCGCCTGAGCGATTTCCGCGGGCAGGTGGTGCTGCTCAATTTCTGGGCCACCTGGTGCGCGCCCTGCCGGCAGGAAATGCCGCCGCTCAATGCCCTGCACGAACGCTACCAGCGCCTGGGTTTCGTCGTGCTGGGCGTGAGCATCGATGACGACCCCCGGGTGGCGGCGCGCATGGCCCAGCAGCTTTCAGTCAGCTACCCCATCCTGTTCGACACCGACAAGCGCATCAGCCGTCTTTACGAGGTGCGCGCCATGCCCAGCACCTACCTGATCGACCGGGACGGCCGGGTGCGGCACGTGCACCTGGGCTACCGCGACGGCTACATCGAGATGTACCAGCAACAGGTCCGCGAACTGCTGCAGGAGTGAACATGAAGACACGACAGACACGCTATCCGCGCTACATACGGGCCGGATTTTTGACGGGCCTGCTGGCCCTGGTGGGCGGCTGCGCCTCCATAGAGCCCTGGGTCCAGCCCTACGAGCGGGGCTTCCTGGCGGACCCGATCATGAACGCCGAGCGTGACCCACTGATGAGCGCCCATCGCCGGCATGTCTTCGACGTCCGCGAGGGCGCGAGCGGCGCCATCGGCACACCGGGGGGCGGCTGTGGCTGCAACTGATCGACCCGGCGTGCTGCTGCGCGTTATCGCGGCGCTGCTCTGCGTCCTGGGCGCGCCGGCGGCCGCCCAGGTGCTGCCCGACGACCGGTCCGACCTGCTCTACCACCACTACGACGGCGGCGGGGTGCAGGTCAGCGGCCCGGCGCTGCTGGTGCGCAAGGGCTTTGCCGACCGGGTGTCCCTCTCGGCCGGCTATTACCAGGACACCATCAGCGGCGCGTCACCCGATGTGCTGGCCACCGCAAGCCCCTATACCGAGCAGCGCGACGAGGTCACCCTGGGAATCGATTACCTCCATGCCGACTCCCTGATCAGCCTTGCCTGGACCCAGAGCGAGGAGAACGACTACGACGGGCAGACCCTGAGCCTGGGCGTGTCCCACGAGGTGTTCGGCGGCATGACCACCGTGTCCCTGGGCTATGCCCACGGCTCAGACACCGTGGGACATCGGGACACGGATTTCGAGGCGGGCCTCGAGCGGCGCACCTACTGGCTCGGCCTGTCCCAGGTGATCACGTCCACCCTGCTCATCAACCTCAACTACGAGGGCATCCTCGAGGAAGGCTTCCTGGGCAACCCCTACCGCGCCAAGCGGGTGCTGGGCGTGTTCGCCGACGAGGAGTTCTACCCCGGCACCCGCACCGCCAATGCCGTGGCCATCCAGGGCGTGAAGTATCTGCAGCCCGGCGCCTCGGCCCAGCTGAGCTACCGCTACTACCGGGACACCTGGGCGCTCACGGCCCACACGGTGGAGCTTCAGTACTCCCGCTACCTGGCCGACCGCCGCTGGCTGCTCGATGTGCGCTACCGCCACTACACCCAGTCTGCGGCGTCCTTCTACAGCGACAACTTCGAGCAAGAATTCACCTACATGGCCCGCGACAAGGAGCTCAGCACCTTCAAGAGCAACAGCCTCGGGGTGAGCGCCAGTTACGTGCTGTTCGAACGACCGGGGGCATTCTTCACCAGCGGCCGGGCCATCGCCTCCTACGACTACGTGCAGTTCGACTATGCCGATTACAGCGACGCCTTCCGCAATCCGGACGTGCCGTACTCGTTCGGCGCGCACATCCTCAACTTCAATCTGTCCCTCTGGTACTGAGCCCGGACAGGACAGGAGTGCCTCCATGACCACAGCCATCCGAACCCTGCTCATTCTGCTTGTCGCGTTCGTCGCTCTGTTCCAGGCCGGCGTCTCGGCCCAGGAACTGCGAAGCCTCGACGAGGACACCCAGGCCCTGAAGCGGGAGATCATCGAACTCAATCGCGAGCTGTTCATCCTGGAGGAAGAACTGCTGTTCCCCGCCAACACCCAGGTCGTGGTGTTCATCTCCACCGACGTGGGCGAGCTCTTCGCCCTGGATTCGGTGCGCCTGCAGATCAATGGCGAGGTGGTGGCCAACCACCTCTACACCCAGCGCGAACAGGACGCCCTGCGCCGCGGCGGCGTGCATCGCCTCTACCTCGGCAACATCCGGACCGGCGAGCACCTGCTGGAGGCGGTGTTCATCGGCAAGGGGCCTTCCGAGCGGGACTACCGGCGCGGCACCTTTCTGCGCTTCGACAAGGGGCTCGGCCCCAAGTACGTGGAGTTGCGCATCGAGGACTCCACCCGCAAGCAGCAGCCGGAGTTCGTGGTCCGGGAGTGGGAGTAAGGCACGGGATCCATGGGCATCCGCGCACACGCCAGACTCCGCCATCTCTGCACGGGACTCCTGTCCCTGTGCCTGGCCGCGCCCGTGGCCGCCGTCTGGGAGACCTCGCCCCGGGTCCGGGACCTGGACTACGGCAGTGTGCTCTATCCCTTCTACCAGCAGGAGCATTTCGCGGCCATCACCCGGCTGATGGTGGTCCAGTCCCGCGGGCCGATCCCGCATCACGAATACGAGGCCCGCTTGCTGCTCGGCGGCCTCAAGCTCACCTACGGCCTGCATGACAGGGCCGAGACCCTCTTCAGGCAGCTGCTCGGACCCGAGGTGCCCGCCGCGATACGCAACCGGGCCTGGTTTCACCTGGGGCGCATCCAGTACCAGAAAGGCCTGCACGAACAGGCCGAGGCCAGCCTGCAGCGCATGGAGGGCGAACTGGGCCCGGCCCTGGCGGGCGAACGCCAGCTGCTGCTTGCCCTGAACCGCATGGCCCGCGATGACTTCGCCGGCGCCGCCGCCGCCCTGCGTCCCTGGCGCGGCAGCCGCGAGCGGGCCGACTACGGGGACTTCAACCTGGCGGTCGCCCTGATCCAGGGCGGCGACAGGGAGGCTGGGCTCGCCCTGCTGGACCGCCTGGGACGCGCCCGGGCGACGGATGCCGAATCCCTGGCCCTGCGCGACCGCGCCAACGTGGCGGCCGCCGAGGCGCTGCTGCGGGCGGACGAGCACGCCCGTGCCCGCGCCCTGCTGGACCGGGTGCGCCTGGACGGGCCCTACTCCGGGCGCGCCCTGCTGTGGAGCGGCTGGGCGTCCACGGAACTGGGCGACCCCCGCCGCGCCCTGGTGCCCTGGACCCGTCTGCAGGGCCACGCCGATACCGACCCCGCGGCCCAGGAGGCCCTGCTGGCCGTGCCCTACGCCTACCTGGAACTGGGCGAGCAGACCCGCGCCGCCGCCTGGTTCGAGACCGCCGTGAACACCCTGGATGCCCGGCGCGCCGAACTGCGCAAGGCCATGGCGGAGATCGAACGCGGCGAGATGGTGGTGGGCCTGATCCTGCGGGAAAACCTGCGCAGCGCTGCCGGGCGGGCACCGCTGCCGGCCCAGGGCTACCTGGTGGACCTGCTCGCCGGACACCGATTCCAGGAGGTCTTCCAGAACTATCTGGACCTGCATGCCCTGCAGCGCAACCTGGCGCACTGGGCCGGCAGCATCGACAGCTTCGACGACATGCTCCAGGCCCAGGAGGCCCTGTACGCCCGGCGCCTGCCCGAGACCCGCGCGCGCCTGGAGACCCTGGACCTGCGCACCCCCAACGAACGGCGCGCCGAACTCGCGGCACGCTTTGCCCGCGCCGAGCAGGAGGGCGATGCCTGGGCACTGGCCAGCATCCAGGAACAGCGCCGCCGCCAGCGCCTGCAGGCCGTGGAGGAACGACTGTCGCGGCTGCCGGACGATGATCCGGAGGTGGTCGAACTGCGCCAGCGCCAGGCCCTGCTCCAGGGGCTGGTGCACTGGGAGGTGCAGACCGACTTCGCGCCCCGCTTGTGGGAGGCGCGCAAGGGCCTGCTGGCCGTGGATGCCCAACTGGCCGAACTGGCCAGCCGCAGGCGCAGCCTGCAGGAGGCCGAACAGCACGCCCTGACCCGTTTTCAGGGCTTTGCCGGGCGCATCGAGGCCCAGCGGGCACAGATCGCCCGGCTGCAGCCCCGGGTCGACGCCACGCTGGCCGCCCACGAGCAGCACCTGCAGGCCATGGCCCTGGAGGCCCTGCAGGCCCACCTGCACACCCTGGATGACCGGGTCCTGCGGGCCCGCTACACCCTGGCGCGGATCTACGAGGCCCAGGAAACGCTTGGCCAGCCGGAGCGCTCGCCATGAGGCGCTGGCCCCTCGCCCTCACCTGCCTGCTGTTCGGTGCCTGCGGCATCCGGCCCGCCGAACCGCCCACCCTGGGCAGCCTGCCGACGCGCATGGAATCCGCGGCCCCCGAGCGCCCCGTGCAGGGCGGCGCCGAGCGCGCCATGGACACCTACGAACGGGTGCTGGAAGAGGCGCCCCCGTCCGAAATGCGCGCCGAGGCCATGCGGCGCCTGGCAGACCTGCGCCAGGAACACAGCGAGGGGCGCGTCGCCGAGGGCGACCGACCGGCGCCCGGCACCCAGACCGCCATCATCGCCCTCTACGAGCAGCGTCTGCACGAGTACCCCGACCACCCCCACAACGACCGGGTGCTCTACCAGTTGGCGCGGGCCTACGAGCACGAACAGCAGCGCGAGGCGTCCCAGGATGCCTTGACGCGCCTGGCGCAGCAGTACCCCGAAAGCCCGCTGCTGGCGGAGGCCCACTTCCGCCGCGGCGAGACCCTGTTCGTGGACAGGGACTACCCCTCCGCCGGGGACGCCTACCAGGCGGTCCTGGCCCTGGGGGACGACACCGGCTTCTACGAGCATGCCCTCTACAAGCTGGGCTGGTCCCTGTTCCGGCAGCAGCGCCACGAGGACAGCGTGGACGTACTCCTTGTGCTGCTGGACCGCAAGGCCGTGGACGGGCGCACCGAGCCCGAGCGCCTGGCCGGCGGTGAGCGGGAGCGCATCGAGGACACCCTGCGCGCCGTGAGCCTGAACTTCAGCTACCTGGGCGGGCCCGAGGCGGTCACCGCCTACTTCCGGGAGCGGGGCCACCGGGACGACGAAGACGTGATCTACGCCAGGCTCGCCGAAGAGTACATGGAGAAGGAACGCTACTCGGACGCCGCCGCCAGCTTCGGCGCCTTCGTCCAGGCCCACCCCACGCGGGCGGAGGCCCCGGCCATGCAACTGCGGGTCATCGAGACCTACCGGCAGGGCGGCTTCTCCAGCGAGGTGCTGGCCGCCAAGCAGGAGTTCGCCGGACGCTTCGACCTGCACGGCCCGTTCTGGAGCGACCGCAGCCCGGCGGAGCACCCCGAGGTGGTGGCCGCCCTGGCCCAGAACATCACCCGCCTGGCCCAGCATCACCATGCCCGATTCCAGGAGGACAAATCAGATGCCGGGCACTTTGCCGGCGCCGAGCACTGGTACCGCCGCTACCTGGCCAACTTCCCCGACACCGACGCCACCCAGGAGATGCACTTCCTGTATGCGGAACTGCTGTTCGAGGCGGAGCGCTTCGCCGACGCGGCCCGAGAATACGAACAGGCCGCCTACCTCTACGCCCCTGACGAGCGGGCAGCAGAGGCCGGTTACGCGGCCCTGCTCGCCTACGACGCCCACGCCCGCACCCTGGATGAACGGGGTGATGCGCGGCTGCGCTGGGAGCGCGCCTCCCTGCAGAGCGCCGGACGCTTCACCGAGGCCTTCTCCGAACATCCGGAGGCGGTGGGCGTGCTGGCCCACGCCATGGACCGGCTGTTCACCCTGGGCGACACCCGGGAGGCGGCCCTGGCCGCCACGCGCCTGCTGGAACGCTACCCCGACGCCCAGCCGACTCAGCAACTCGGCGCCTGGGTGGTGATCGGCCACGTGGCCTTCGATGACGGCGATTACCTCCATGCCGAGCGGGCCTACCAGCAGGCACTGGCCTCACCGGTGCTGGAGGCCGAGCGGCGCCCGGACATGGCCGACCGGCTGGCCGCCTCCGTGTTCCGGCAGGCGGAGGTGGCCCGGGACGCGGGCGAGACGGACCAGGCCATCGTCCACTTCCTGCGGGTCCCCGAGGGCCGCTTCCACGCCAGCGCCCAGTACGACGCCGCCGACCTGCTGCTGGCCCGGGAGGACTGGACCCAGGCGGCCCAGGTGCTGGAAGGCTTCCGCACCCGCTATCCGGAGCACCCGTTGCGGCTGGACGCCACCCGCAAGCTGGCCATGGCCTACGGCTCGGCGGGTCAACCCGACCGGGCAGCCGGGGAATACCTGCGCATCGCCTCCGCCAGCGACGATCCGGCCGAGCAGCGCGAGGCCCTGCTGCTGGCGGCTGACCTGTACCGCGACGCCGGCGACCGGGGCCGGGAGGTGGCCGTGCTGGGTGATTACGTGGAACGCTTCCCCAGCCCCCTGGACCCGGCCATGGACGCCCGCCAGCGGCTGCTGGAGGCCCACCTGGCCAGCAATGACGCGAACCAGGTGCGGCGCTGGCGCGAGGCCATCATCCGCGCCGATGCCCAGGCAGGCAGCGCGCGCACCGAGCGCAGCCGCTTCCTGGCCGGCACCGCCAGCATGGCCCTGGCTGAGGAGACCCTGGAGGCCTACCGGGCGGTGCGCCTGGTGGAACCCCTGGACCGCAACCTGCAACGCAAGCGCCGGCTGATGGAGCAATCCCTGGAGGCCTTCGGCCGCGCCGGGGAATACCGCATCGCCGAGGTGACCACCGCCGCCACCTTCTACACCGCCGAGATCTACGCCGACTTCGGCCGTGCCCTGATGGCCTCCGAGCGTCCCCGCGGGCTCGACGAGCTGGCCCTGGAGGAATACGAGATCCTGCTGGAGGAACAGGCCTTCCCCTTCGAGGAGAAGGCCATCGAACTGTTCGAGGTGAACACCGCGCGCACAAGTCAGGGCCTCTACGACCAGTGGATCCGCAAGAGCTTCGAACAGCTGGCGCTGCTGCTGCCGGTGCGATACGCCAAACAGGAAAGGAGGGAGTCCCTTGTCGAGACGCTGCGTTGAGCTGATCGCCGGGCTGGCCCTGCTGAGCCTGGTCGGCTGCGCCGGCGCGCCCCGCGCACCCGAGTCCGTGGCGGACCCGGCGGCTGCGCCGTTCGCCCGGGCCGTGGAACTGATGCGCGCCGAACGCCATGCCGAGGCGGCGGCCCTGCTGGGGCCCCTGGCCGAGGCCCACCCGGAACTGCCCGGCGTGCACGTCAACCTGGGCATCGCCCGGGACCGGCTGGGCGATGAGGACGCGGCGGCGCAGGCCTGGCAGAACGCCCTGGCCGCGGAGCCGTCCCATGCCGCCGCCCTCAATCTGCTGGCGGTGCATCACCGGGAACAGGGCCGGTTCGCGGAGTCCCTCGCTCTCTACCAGCGCCTGATCGCCGCCCACCCGGAGCACGCGGACGGTCATCTGAACCTGGGCATCCTGTGCGACCTGTACCTGCACGATCCCGCCTGCGCCCTGAACCACTACCGCCGCTACCAGGCGCTCGCCGGGAGCGAGGATGAACAGGTGAGTTTCTGGATCGCCGACCTGGAACGCCGCGTGCCGGAGGGCAACCGATGAACCTGATGCGCACCCTTGCCGCCGCGCTGCTGCTCCTGCTCCTGCCCCTGACCGCCGTGGGCCAGGAGCAACGCGATCTGGAGGGCATGGCCGTGATCGGCACCCAGGAACTGCCCAAGGCGCTGCACATCGTGCCCTGGAAACGCGCCGAGCCGGGCGACCCCGCCCCGCCCCCGGGACAGGGTCTGCTGGGCGACAGCCTCGCGCCCCTGGACCGGGACGTGTTCCTGCGCGAACTGGATTACTACGAAACACTACGAACCCAACGTTAGTCAGTGCGCACCCCATAGGAGAGAAGCACCATGAACATCTACGCCAACATCGTCCAGTTCTTCCAGCAGGGCGGGGTCTTCATGTACCCCATCGTGGTGGTGCTGGCGCTGGGCCTGGCCATCGCCATCGAGCGCTACGTGTATCTGAGCGTGTTCAGCCTGCGCAACCAGCGCACCTGGCAGCAGCTCCTGCCGCTGCTGCAGACCGGCAAGCTGCGCGAGGCCCAGGCCTACACCGAGCAGTCCAAGGCCGCGATCAGCCGCATCCTGAACTACGGTCTCAGCCGTCTCGGCATCGCCCGGCGCACCAGTGACCTGGAGATGGCCATGGAGGAAGGGCTGATGGAGGTGGTGCCGCGCATCGAGAAACGCACCCACTACCTGGCCACCCTGGCCAACATCGCCACCCTGCTCGGCCTGCTCGGCACCATCATCGGACTGATCGAGGCCTTCACCGCCGTGGCCAGCGCCAATCCCGCCGAGAAGGCCGACATGCTCTCCGCCAGTATCTCGGTGGCCATGAACACCACCGCCTTCGGCCTGATGGTGGGCATCCCACTGCTGATGATCCACGCGGTGCTTCAGACCAAGAGCACCCAGATCATCGACAGCCTGGAGATGGCCTCGGTGAAGGTCATGAACATCATCGGCGACCGTGCCAACCGGCAGGCCGCCACGGCGACGGCGAGTGCGTCATGAGATTCCGCATGCGCAGGGCCCGGCAGAAGCAGGTGGCCGAGCTCAACGTCACCGCCTTCATGAACCTGATGGTGGTGCTGGTGCCCTTCCTGCTGATGATGGCGGTGTTCTCGCGCATCACCGTGCACGAACTGAGCCTGCCCAGCGCCTCCCAGGCGAGCGAGCAGGAACCGCCGTCCCTGCAGCTGGAAGTGATCATGCGCACCGATCACCTGGTCATCGCGGACCGCCGCCGCGGCCCCCTGCACCGCATCCCCAACACCGGGGAAGGCTATGACCTGGGCACCCTCGGCGAGCGGCTGCTGGAGATCAAGCGCGGCGCCCCGAGCATCGACCAGGCGACCATCCTGCTGGAGCCCCAGGTGGACTATCAGAGCCTGATCTGGGTGATGGACGTGCTGCGCGGTGGTCAGACCGACCCGGCAAGCGGCCTGCGCCAGCCGGAGCTGTTTCCGCAAATCTCCATCGGCGACGCACCGGTGCAGGGAGGGAGCGGTCGATGAAGATGTCCCGCCGTGCCCGCCGCATGGAGCGGCATCATCTGCGCGCCAAACGGGTGCCCGGATTCAATCTGGTGGCGCTCATGGACATCTTCACCATCCTGGTGTTCTTCCTGCTGGTGAACTCCACCGACGTGCAGGAGATCCCCAGCACCCGGGCCGTGGAACTGCCCGAGTCCGTGGCTGAAACCGTGCCACGCGAGGCCCTGATCGTCACCGTGTCCCAGGACGCCATCCTGGTGGCCGGTCGACAGGTGAGCACCGTCGTCGAGGCCGAGCAGAGCGAGGGACTGGTGATCGAGACCCTGCGCGTCGCGCTCGAGCAGCACGGCCGGCGCGGGCTGCTGCGCCGCGAGGACGACGAGGACCTGGGTGCCATCACCATCATGGGCGACAGGCAGATCCCGTTCAGCCTGCTCAAGAAGGTGATGGCCACCTGCACCGAGGCGGGCTTCAGCCAGGTCTCCCTGGCCGTGCACCAGACGACGCAAACCGCAGGTGGTGGCTCATGAGCGCCGTTCTCAACACACCCATGCTGCCCTGGACACCGGTCCCCGAAGAGGATCAGCGTTTCCGTCGTGTATTGCTGGTGGTGCTTGCGATCTTCCTGTTGCTGAGCCTGATCATGCCCTGGCTGCCGGTGCCGCAGCGGGCGCCCTTCGAGACCGTCGAGGTCCCGCGGCGGGTGGCGGAACTGGTGCTGGAACGTCAGCAGCCCCCCCCCCCGCCCGTGCCGGAACCCCGGGTGGAGGAACCCGCCGCACCGCTGCCTGAACCGGAGCCCGTGGTCGCCGTCCCCGAGCCGCCACCCCAGCCGGTGCCCGTACCGGAACCGCCGCCCCAGGTGGTCCAGCCGCCGACCCCCGAGCCGCCGCAACCCACGGCCCGGGAGCGCGCCCGCAGTTCGGGGCTGCTGGCCTTCAGCGAGGATCTGTCCCAGCTGCGTGACAACCCGAGCACCGAGACCCTGCGCAGCCAGCAGCTGAGCACCGGCGGCGCCAGCGAGAGCCCCCAGGAGCGCTCGGTGATCACCTCGCGCACCGGCGGCAGCAGCGGCGGCATCGACAGCGGCAGCCTGAGCCGGGATACCGCCGGCGGCGGTCAGCTGGCGGGGCGCCAGACCGCGCAGGTCACCAGCAGCGTCGACACCGGCGCCGGCGCCGCCACCCGCCGCGCCCAGGAACGCCGCGCCAGCCGCACCGACGAGGAGATCCAGCTGGTGTTCGACCGCAACAAGAGCGCCATCTACGCCATCTATAACCGAGCCCTGCGCACCAACCCCACCCTGCGCGGCAAACTGGTGCTGCGCCTGACCATCGAACCCCACCGGCCAGGTGAGCGCGGCGCAGATCGTCAGCAGCGAACTCAACGACGAGGATCTGGAACGACGCCTGATGCTGCGTGTACGGCAGCTGGATTTCGGGGCCAAGGACGTGAGCGCCATCACCATCACCTATCCCATCGACTTCTTCCCGTCATGAACCCACGCGCGCAGTCCTGGATGCTGGCCGCCGCCCTGTCGTGGGGCGGCACGGCTTGCGCCGGCAATGCAGTTCCTGAACTGACCGGTGTCATGCATGGTACGTCTGAACCCCGGGCGCTGTTCCGGGGACCCGGCGAGGATGAGCAGTGGCGGCGGCCCGGAGATGCGGTCGGCCCGTGCCTGCTGGCGCAGGTGTCGACAGATCACGTGATGCTTGATTGCCCTGGTGGCGCAGCACGTATGGACCTGAATGGGTCAGGCTCGGTACTCGCGCCTCTGGCAGATACTTCGCACGATACGGTCGAGCTGACCCTGGATGGCCCAGGCCTGAAGGCCCTGATCTTGGATCGGCAGCGGCTGGTGAACCAGGCCTCCCTGGAGCCGGTGGCCGTGGATGGCGTGATACAGGCCTGGCGACTGCAGCATCTTGCGCCTGACAGTGAACTGATAGATCTCGGTCTCACGCTCATGGAAGGCGACCTGATCACTGCCGTCAACAACATCCCGGTGAGTCAGAGTGCCGCCGTGATCGAAACGCTCAAGGCCTCGGCGGACCAGGAGGGTGTGCTGCTGAGCGTGGTGCGGGAAGGGCGCCCTCTGCATGTGACTGCACGCTGGGGTCAGACACACTGAACACAGCGGGGTTTCCCTCGTTGGTCAGATCCAGAATTGTGTGCGAAACACAGCCAACGCCGACCGCGACCACCCAGATCATGCACTGAAATGGTTTCGCGCTGCCTGCGCCCGGATCACGGGTGCTCCGCAGACGAATCAGCGGGGCGCCAGGATCACTGAGGATGCTCTGCAGCCTTGACAGCTTTACCGCGCTTCGCCGATGCCTTGGACTTCTTTGGCTTGTCCGACTTCACCTTGGCGGCCTTATCCTTCACTGGCTTATCTGCCTTTGACTTCGCACCCTTGGCAGGCTTTCCCTGCGCGGTTTTGGCCTTGACCTTCTGCGCATTAGCCACAACCGCTGGGGACTCGGGGTCTGTCAGCAGGGGCTTCTCGCCGGAAGTAGCTTCGCTAGACTCGGCCACCGCCTTCTTGCTTCCCAGAACCTTGGGGATACGGGCCTTCTTCACCGCCTCGCCCTGACGGGCGTGCCACTGCCTGACCAGATCGTAGGTCTCCTCGATCTCCCGTTCCGCAGCGCTGGCGACGGACTCCAGGGCACGACGCCCGCGACCGATCAGACCCAGTTCGGCTGCCAGGCGCGCGTCGACTTCCTTTTCCGCCTCATGCCAGTCCTCCTCGGGAGATCCGCCGGCGAAGCCGCGCTGTTGCGCGCGCAGATAGGCCGCCTCGCGGATCCAGCGCTCGCGCTCCTCCGGGGAAGGCTGCGCGCCGAAGATCCGGTCATGGGCCGACTGGGTGAGACCCTTGACCTTGACCTGCCCCGCGCGCACCTCGTTCATGAAGCGCTGCAGATGCGGCAGGGAGGCATCACCGAGTCGCTCCAGGGTGAACTCAGCCATCTCCCGGGCGCCCCGGCCGGCCGCCAGGATCTGCTCGAAGCTGGCCTCGAAGAAGGGACGCACGGCCTCGTAGCTTTCCGCCCGTTTGTCTTCGGGTTGTTTGATTTCGGGATCGGACATGTCCATGTGCCTCGCTGATGATGCAAACGGAAGGGATGTGCTCGGAGAAATCTAGCACCGGCCAGATGACCCTTCCATGAAACACACGACAGATTCGAGGAATTCGATACACAGGCAGCGGAAGTGACTGAACTGGCCCCGCCGAACGGCCGTGGTTGTGCATCCGTCACACTCACGTCACATGATCAGCTTAAAACCTGAGTGAAGTATGAGTGGCGCGATCCCGGGCATCGCCCGCTGATGCGCCTGGCCTCTGATTCTGCACACTCAACAACATGCCAATCACCCTCGAGCAATTCGTCCACACCCCCCGCATCGCCTACTTCTCAATGGAGATCGGCCTGCGCAGCGAGATCCCCACCTACAGCGGTGGCCTGGGTATGCTGGCCGGCGACACCCTGCGCAGCGCCGCCGACCTGTCCATCCCCCTCGTGGGCGTCACCCTGGCCAGCCGCAACGGATATTTCCGCCAGGTGCTGGACGAATTCGGCCGGCAGACGGAGCTGCCTGATCCTTGGGAACCGGGTGACTGGGCCATCCCGCTGCCGGCGAAGATCTCCGTGCCCGTGGCCGACCGCGACGTGTGGGTGCAGGCCTGGCTCTATGGGCTGAGCGGCGCCTCGGGCTATCAGGTCCCGGTGCTGCTGCTGGATACCCAACTGCCGGAAAACGGCCCCGAGGACCGACGCATCACCGATCAACTCTACGGCGACGGTATCGAATACCGGCTGACCCAGGAGATCGTGCTGGGCATCGGCGGCGCGCGCATGCTCCAGGCCCTGGGTTTCAAGGTTCACACCTACCACATGAACGAAGGCCATTCGGCCCTGCTCGCCCTGGAGTTGCTGCGTCGGGACGAGCGCCGGCCGGACCGGATGGAGCCCCACGGGGACGTCTACGACACGGCCCGGGTTCGGGAGCAATGCCTGTTCACCACCCACACCCCCGTGGAGGCCGGCCACGACCAGTTCGACTATCCCCTGGTGGACCGGCTGCTTGCCCGCTTCATGGACCTCAACGAGATCCGGCGCCTGGCCGGCAACCAGCGACTCAACATGACCCGCCTGGCCCTGCGCCTGTCCGGCTACGTGAACGGCGTGGCCAAGACCCATGCGGAGGTCTCGCGGCAGATGTTTCCCGAGGTCCACGTGCATGCGGTCACCAACGGTGTGCACCCGGGCACCTGGACCGCCCCGGCCGTACAGCGGCTGTTCGACCGGTACATCCCCGCCTGGCGCTTCGAGCCGGACATGCTGGTACGCGCCGACCAGATCCCGCCCCAGGAGACCTGGAGCGCCCATACCGAGGCGAAGGCGGCACTCCTCGATGCCGTGCGCAGGCTCACCGGCGTAAGCCTCGACCCGGAGGTGGCCACCCTGGGTTTCGCCCGGCGCATGACGGCCTACAAGCGACCGGATCTGTTGTTCAGTGATCTGGGTCGACTCAAGACCATCGCCCAACGCCACCCCATACAGATCGTCATGGCCGGCAAGGCCCATCCCAACGATTCCGGCGGCAAGGCCCTCATCGAGCGCCTGTTCCGCATGCGCGACGAACTCTCCGGTGCTATCCGCATGGTGTTCCTGCCCAACTACAACATGCACCTGGGGCACCTGCTCACCTCCGGTGTCGACCTGTGGCTCAACAACCCGCTGCGTCCCCTGGAGGCCTCGGGCACCAGCGGCATGAAGGCCGCCTTTAACGGCGTGCCCAACCTGAGCGTGCTGGACGGCTGGTGGATGGAGGGCTGTATCGAGGGGGTCACCGGCTGGGCCGTGGGCAACGGCGGCGGAGCGGAATCCAACGGCGGCGACGCCCAGGCCCTGTACGCCACCCTGGAAAACAAGGTGCTGCCCCTATTCTACGACGACCGGGCAGGCTGGATCCGGGTCATGCAGGGCGCCATCGCCAAGAACGCCTATTACTTCAACAGCCATCGCATGATGCGCCGCTACGCCACGGCCGCCTATATCCGCTGATCCAGACCCAGGGGGCAAGGCTGAGCTATAAGCTCCAGATTCCTGCTGGAGCAAACATGGCTGTGGTCGCGGACCTGGAGATGGACATCGGGGCCTACCCGCACCGCTTCCTTACCTTCGAGGTGACCCGGGTGCACCTGAAGGGCCTGCGCTTGAACATGTGCGCCCCCCAGCATTCCATCCGCCGTTTCGAATTCGATCACTGGCTGCTGGAGCGCTCCGGCGCGCAGGTCCTGAACCACGAGGCGCGGCGCATCGAGCGCCGGGATGGACGCTTCGTGATCGATGACCGCTTCGAGTGGGAGTACCTGGTGGGCGCCGGCGGCACCGCCTGCCCCGTGTACCGCGGCCTGTTCCGGGAGGTCAATCCCCGCGCCCGCACGCTCCAGGCCGTGGCCCTGGAACAGGAGCTGCCCTGTGAGTGGCGTGATGGCGACTGTCACTTGTGGTTCTTCCACAAGGGACTGCCCGGCTACAGCTGGTATGTGCCAAAGGCGGACGGCTATCTGAACCTGGGTGTCGGGGCCATGGCCGCGCGGCTCAAGGATCGGGGGGACGACATCCGCCCCCACTGGGACCGTTTCGAGGCCCGCCTGCGCGGGCGCGGCCTGATCGATGGGGGCCTGAAACTCGCACCCCAGGGCTATGCCTACTACCTGCGCGACGGCGTGCAGCGCCTGCGTCTGGACAAGGCCTTCGTGATCGGTGATGCCGCCGGACTGGCCACCCGGGACATGGCGGAGGGCATCGGCCCCGCCGTGCGCAGCGGCCTGCTGGCCGCCGAGGCCATCGCCGGCGAGGCCGACTACACCCTGGAGACGATCGCCGCCCACAGCCTGCCTGCCGGCCTGCCGCGCCACATTCTGGAATACAAGCTGCTGGGGCGAAGTTGATGTGTTTCGTGAGTGACGTTTTTTCCTTTCTCTCGCAGTGACACAGAGGCGCTCAGGGAAAACGGTGCTTATCGTATTTAGATCTTCCCCCGCCTCAGCGACCCTGGGAGAACAGGATGTTTTCCATCGACTGGAGAGAATCATTCGCCCTTGAGCGCAGACCTCATAAGGACTAAATTAAGTCCATTCCAATGGAGATCCCCATGCGCTATTCAGACCACGTCAAACCCATCAGCTACCTCAAGGCCAACGCCGCCGAGGTGCTCAGCAGGCTGGCCGAGGAGCGCGAGCCCCTGGTCATTACCCAGAACGGCGAGGCCAAGGCCGTGCTTCAGGACGTGGCCAGCTACCAGGAGACCCAGGAGACCCTGGCCCTGCTGAAGATCCTGGCCCTGGGCAGCCGGGAAGTGGAGGAAGGGCGGGTCAAGCCTGCGGCTGAGGTCATCGCCCGGCTGCGCAGCAAGAAAGCCGCCGACTGATGCCCTGCGAGGTGCTGCTTACCGAGGGCGCCGAGCGGGACCTGGAGGCGCTCTACGACTATCTGCTGGAATTCGACTCCCGCAAGAGCGCGGATCACGTTTTAGACCGGCTGCTGACCGTGGTCGAATCTCTGGCCGAACAGCCCGAACGCGGCGTCCATCCACGGGAGCTGCTGAACCTGGGTATCAGGGAATACCGCCAGGTGTTCTTCAAGCCCTATCGGGTCATCTACCGGGTCATGGACGAACGGGTGATCATCTATCTGATTGCGGATGGACGTCGGGACATGCAGACGCTGCTGGCGACCCGGCTCCTGGCAGACCCTGGCCGCAGCTGAGACCAGCGTTCCGAGGACGCACGCGGACGTCCCGACAGAGCCGGTTCAGAATCGCTGGAAGGGATGGGGAAGAAGGTGGTGGCTACGGGTGGACTTGAACCACCGACCTCAGCATTATGAGTGCCGCGCTCTAACCAGCTGAGCTACGTAGCCGTACTGCGGAAAGGGCGGAATTTTGGCCCGCCCCCCCGTTCCTGTCAAGGCAACAGGCCGTTACCTGGCCTTTTCTTGCCTCTTATTTCTGCGCCTTTATACGTTAAAGCGGAAGTGGACCACGTCCCCTTCCTTCATCACGTACTCCTTGCCCTCCAGGCGCCACTTGCCTGCGTCCTTGGCGCCCTGCTCGCCCTTGCCGGCGATGAAGTCCTCGTAGCCCACCACCTCGGCGCGGATGAAGCCCTTCTCGAAGTCGGTGTGGATCACGGCGGCGGCCTTGGGGGCGGTGGCGCCGCGCTTGACGGTCCAGGCGCGCACCTCCTTGGGTCCGGCGGTGAAGAAGGTCTGCAGGCCCAGCAGCTCGTAGGCGGCCCGGATCACCCGGTTGAGACCCGGCTCGTCGAGACCCATCTCGGCCAGGAACTCGGTCTTCTCGTCGTCCTCGAGCTGGGCGATCTCGGCTTCGATGGCGGCGCACACGGGCACCACCTGGGCGTGCTCGGCGGCAGCGTACTCTCGCACCCGGTCCAGCAGCGGGTTGTTCTCGAAGCCGTCCTCGTTGACGTTGGCGATGTACATGGCGGGCTTGGCGGTGATCAGGTGAAACTCCCGCAACAGTTTGCGCTCCTCGTCGTCCAGGTCCGCGGCCCGGGCGGCCTTGCCCTCGGCCAGCACCGCCTGCACCTTCTCGGCCACGTTCTTGCGCGCCACCGCCTCCTTGTCCCCGGACTTGGCGGAGCGGGTCAGTCGGTTGAGCGCCTTCTCCACGGTCTCCAGGTCGGCCAGGGCCAGCTCGGTGTTGATCACCTCGATGTCGGAGAGGGGATCCACCCGGCCGGCCACGTGGATCACGTCGTCGTTCTCGAAGCAGCGCACCACGTGGGCGATGGCATCGGTCTCGCGGATGTGGGCCAGGAACTGGTTGCCCAGGCCCTCGCCCTGGGAGGCGCCGGCGACGAGCCCCGCGATGTCCACGAACTCCATGGCGGTGGGAATCAGCTTCTCCGGCTTGACGATGGCCGCGAGCGCGTCCAGGCGCGGATCCGGCACCGGCACCACGCCCACGTTGGGGTCGATGGTGCAGAAGGGATAGTTCTCCGCCTGGATGCCCGCGCGGGTCAGGGCGTTGAACAGGGTGGATTTACCGACATTGGGTAATCCGACAATTCCGCATTTCAGGGACATAAGAAAGGCGCCAGAGACAAGTTGAAAGATGCTAGAGACAAGAGGGAGCCAAGATACACCACGAAGGCAAACGACACCCCCTCTTGTATCTTGCCTCTTGGATCTTGTCTCTTACTTTGAATGCAGTTTATGCATGGCCCGCTCCAGTTCCCCCGCGATCACCTCGGACATCACGTCCAGCCCGTGATCGATGGCGCGCAGGATGTCGGCCTCTTCGTCCCGCGAGGGGCGCTGCAACACGTAGTCCACCACCTGGTCCTTGTGCCCGGGATGACCCACGCCCAGGCGCAGGCGCAGGAACTCCTTGCCCAGGTGCGCCATGATGTCGCGCAGGCCGTTGTGGCCGCCGTGACCACCGCCACGCTTGAGGCGAACCTCGCCGGGGGGCAGGTCCAGCTCGTCGTGGACCACCAGGATCGACTCCACCGGGATCTTGTAGAAGGTGGCGAGCAGCTTCACCGACTGGCCGCTGCGGTTCATGAAGGTCTGGGGCTTGAGCAGCCAGACCTCCTGGCCGCCCAGGCTGATGCGTGCCGACTCGCCGGCGAACTTGTTCTCCTGGCGGAAGGTGCCGCCGTGGCGGCGTGCCAGGGCGTCCACAAACCAAAACCCGGCATTGTGCCGGGTCTCGGTGTATTTGGGGCCGGGATTTCCCAGCCCCGCCACAAGTTGCACGGGTTGATTGCCCGGCACGGCTCAGGCCGCCATCAGGAGGCTTCGCCGCCCTCGGCCGCCTCGCCGCCCGCCTCTTCCTCTGCAGCAGCGCCACGGGGCTTGAGGATGCTCACCACCGGCAGGTCGTGATCCGGGCCATGGGACAGGGCCACGATGCTCACGCCCTCGGGCAGGGAGATCTGGGACAAGTGCAGGGAGTCGCCCACGTTCAGGCTGGCCACGTCCACCTCGATGAACTCGGGCAGGTGCTTGGGCAGGCACTCCACTTCCACTTCCACCATCTGGTGGCTGACCATGCCGCCGCCAGTCTTCACGCCCACGCAGCTCTCTTCATTGGTGAAATGCAGGGGCACGTGCACGCGGATTGCGTGGTCTTCGCTCACGCGCAACAGGTCCAGGTGCAGGATGATGGGCTTGCAGGGATGACGCTGCACGTCGCGCAGGATCGCCTTCTCGGCCTTGCCGCCCAGCTTCACGCTCAGGATGTGGGAATAGAAGGCCTCGTGCTCCAGGTTCAGCATCACCGCGTTGTGGTCCAGGGTGATGGGCTGGGGATCCTTGCCCTCTCCGTACAGGATGGCAGGCACCTTGCCGGCGCGGCGCAGGCGGCGGCTCGCACCCTTGCCCTGGTCCGCACGCGGTTCTGCCTGCAGTTCGAAATTCACACTCATGATGGTTCTCCAGTCAAACAACAAAAAACCTGTCCCGCGACCAGGACAGGGGCTTCGTAGGTCGGCCTTCAGGCCGACGAACACGATGTCTCGATGGGCACCGCCATCGGCCTGAAGGCCGACCTACAATTCAATCCACGAACAGCGAACTCACCGACTCTTCCCGGTTGATGCGGCGGATGGTCTCGGCCAGCATCCCGGCCACCGACAGCTGGCGGATCTTCGAACAGGCCTGGGCCTCGGGTCGCAGCGGGATGGTGTCGGTCACCACCAGTTCGTCCAGTTCCGACTTCTCGATGTTGGAGATGGCCGGGCCGGAGAGCACCGGGTGGGTGGCGTAGGCCATCACCTTGGCGGCGCCGTGTTCCTTCAGGGCCCGGGCCGCCTCGCACAGGGTGCCGGCGGTATCCACCAGGTCGTCGATGATCACGCAGCTCTTGCCTTCCACGTCACCGATGATGTGCATCACCCGGGACTCGTTGGGCTTGGGACGGCGCTTGTCGATGATCGCCAGTTCGGCGTCGTCCAGGCGCTTGGCCACGGCACGGGCGCGCACCACGCCGCCCACGTCCGGTGACACCACGATCAGGTTCGGGTGCTTCTGGCGCCAGATGTCGCCCAGCAGGATCGGCGAGGCGTAGACGTTGTCCACCGGCAGGTTGAAGAAACCCTGCACCTGGTCGGCGTGCACGTCCACGGTCAGCACCCGGTCGGTGCCCACCGCCTCCAGCATGTTGGCCACCACCTTGGCGGAGATGGGCACGCGGGCGGAACGCACCCGGCGGTCCTGGCGGGCGTAGCCGAAGTACGGGATCACCGTGGTGATGCGCCCCGCCGAGGCCCGGCGCAGGGCATCCACCATGATGAGCAGTTCCATCAGGTTGTCGTTGGTGGGCGCGCAGGTGGACTGCAGGATGAATACGTCGCGACCGCGCACGTTCTCCAGGATCTCAATCTGGATCTCGCCGTCGCTGAACCGGCCCACCACCGCCTTGCCCAGGGGGATGTTGAGGTGATTCACCACATCCTGGGCCAGCTGCGGGGTCCCATTGCCCGCGAAGATCATCATCTTGCTTCTGTCAGCCACGGCAGACCTTTGGCGCATAGCGGCGATGACCGGCGTTAAGCCATCGACAGTTGTCAAAAATGTAAATCAGGGCCGGCGTTTCGGTCGAACCTCTACGGTTCTCATCCTGCCGACCTGCTCCCCATGCACCGTATCAAATGGCACCTGGGGTGTTTCCAGTTGGCTGGGCCGACAGGATTACGCCGGGCCTCCTGCCCGGCGCCCCTTCGGGGCCAGCGCCCTGCGGCACTGTTCCGAAACGCTCCCGGCGTTTCGGTCGAACCTCTACGGTTCTCATCCTGCCGACCTGCTCCCCATGCACCGTATCAAATGGCACCTGGGGTGTTTCCAGTTGGCTGGGCCGGCAGGATTCGAACCTGCGAATGCCGGGATCAAAACCCGGTGCCTTACCGCTTGGCGACGGCCCAAGAAAATTCCGCCGCGGCGGTCAGCCTCAGCCCTGGGCGAGGCGATCCAGCAGCGGCGATCGGTTGAGTCCCCGGGCGACGAAGCCCTTCCAGCCTTCCGGCAGGCGGTCCAGCAGGGCCTCGGCCCCGGCCTGATCCTTCAGGGCGGCGAACACGCAGGCACCGGTACCGGTCAGACGGGCCTCGCCCGCGGCCTGTGCGAGCCAGTCCAGCGCCCGCGCCACCTGGGGGTACCGCGCCCGGACCAGCGGCTCGAAAACGTTGCCACCCTTGCCGGAAATAAAGTCGGGTATTGTGATTGGCGGGCAGTTTCGTGTCAATTGCGGGTCGCCGAACAGGGCTGCCGTGCTGATGGAAACACCGGGGTGGATCACCAGGAACCAGGGTTCCGGCAGGCTGACCGGTTCCAGGCGCTCCCCCACGCCCTCGGCCCAGGCCGCGCGGCCGCGCACGAACACCGGCACGTCGGCCCCCAGTTCCAGGCCCAGGGCCGCCAGGCGATCGCAGGACAGGGCCAGGCCCCAGAGGTGGTTCAGGGCCACCAGGGTGGTGGCCGCATCGGAACTGCCGCCGCCCAGTCCCCCGCCGAGGGGCAGGCGCTTGTGCACCCGGACCGCGACGCCCCCCGGGTAGCCCGCCTCGGCCTTGAGCCGCCGCGCGGCGCGCACCACCAGGTCCTGCTCCGGCGCGACACCCGGCAGCGGGGTCTCCAGGCGCACCGCGTCCTCGTCCAGGCACAGGAAATCCAGGCTGTCGCCCACGGACAGGGGCTGGAAGACGGTCTGCAGCAGGTGATAGCCGTCGCCCCGTCGGCCGGTGATGTGCAGGAACAGGTTGAGCTTGGCCGGGGCCGGCCAGTTGGTGCTCCAGCGGGTCACTGGGCGGCGCTCACGGGCTCCAGGGCCCAGGTGTCCACCAGCAGGCGCAGGCGGATCTCCTGACCGTAATGCAGTTCCAGGCGATCCGGCAGGGTCGGGGAGACCGACTCCCGGTAGCGTTGGTACTGCACCTGCCAGCCGGACTGCTCCAGCAGGCTGAGCCGGCCACGGGCATCGAAACTGCGCTCGCTGCCCGACCCGGGCGCGGGCAGGCCCAGCACCCAGTGGCGCAGTCCGCTCACCGGAAGCCGGTAGCCCAGCACGTCGCGCACCAGCCGGTCCGGGTCCGGGGCGTTGTAGTACTCGCCGTCAGGGGTACGCAGGTTCACGCCCGTCTCGTCGCCGCGCAGACGGCCGGCATCCCTTCCGAAGGGGCCGAAAAACTGGATGTCATAGTCCCCGTTGCGTTCCTTCCAGCGCACGTTGGCGTGCCACTGCTGACCGTCGGCATCCAGGGCGATGCGCCCGCTCAGGGACCACTGCTCCAGGGCCTGCACGGCGGCCTGGTGCGCGTCCCAGGCCTCGGGCGCGGCTTCCTCCAGCACCGGGGGACGCACGGCACAGCCGGCGAGCAGCAGAAAGGTGAGCAGCAGCGCGGCCCGTAACCATGTACCTCGGGGCCATGCGCGCCGGGACCCCGCGCTGCACAAAGCCCCGGTCCGGCTCCGGCCGAGGGGAATCAGGGCATTCACTGTTCGAAGCGATCCTTCACGCGCAGCAGACGGTCATGGTCCGGGTCCTGGGCCAGGGCGTCCTCGAGCACGCGGCGGGCCTCGTCCCGCTGGCCCCGGTCCCAGAGCAGCATGGCCAGGTTGCTGGCGATCTCCGGGTCGTACATGGTGTCGTAGGCCTGGCGCAGGTAGGTCTCCGCCTCGTCCAGGCGTCCCATGCGGTAGAGCACCCAGCCCAGGCTGTCCAGGATGGCGGCGTCCTCCGGATGCTGGGCGTGGGCACGGCGGATGTAGTCGTAGGCCTCGTCCAGGCGGTCGGTGCGGTCCGCCAGGGTGTAACCCAGGGCGTTGAGGGCGGCGGCATTGTCCGGATCCCTGGCCAGGATGGCACGCAGGTCGGTCTCCAGGATGTCCAGGCGATCGAGCTTCTCGGCCACCAGGGCCCGAGCGTAGAGCAGTTCGCCGGAATCCGGCTGCTCCAGCAGACCCTGGTCCAGGACCTCCATGGCCGCCTGGTATTCCCGCGCGTCGCGCAGCACCTGGGACTCGGTCAAATACAGGCGCACCCGCCAGTCGGGCTCGTCGGCATCCCGGCGCATCTCGCGCAGCATGTCCAGGGCCGCATCCACCTGCCCGGCCCGGCCCATGAGCAGGGCCAGACGCACCCGGGCGTCGCGGAAATGGTCACCGTCACCCACGCCGCGGTAGTGGCGCAGGGCGTCGTCGCTGCGGCGTTCGGTCTCGGCGATGCGTCCCAGGTAGTAGTTGGCATCGTTGGACCGGTGTCCCATGCCCAGCAGGCGCGTGAAGTAGGACTGGGCATCCTCGTAGCGCTCCATCTCGAGACTGAGCAGGCCCAGGGTGTAGAGCAGGTCACCGTCTCCGGGGCGGCGCGCGATGAGCTGCTCGAATTCGGCGCGGGCCTCGTCGTAGTCCCCGGCCTGGATCAGCAGACGGCCATAGGCCAGGCGCAGATCCGTGTTCTGCGGATCGGACGCGACCGCCTCGCGCATGATCTGCACACCCCGGCCCAGGTCCCCCATCTGGGTGTAGGCGCGGGCGCGCAGCACCTTGGCATCGGAGAGGCCCGGATCCAGGGTCAGAGCCCGGTCGGCGGCCTCCAGGGCCTGTTCCGGCTGGCGCATCTGCAGCGCCAGCCGCGCCTGGGCCAGCTGCATGCTGGCATCACCGGGATAGCGTTCGGCCAGCTGCCCCATCGCCGCCAGGGCCGCCGCCTGGTTCTGGGAACGGGACAGCAGGTTGGACACGGTGGTATGGCCCGCAGCCTGGCCCTGGGGACTGTTCTGGATCACCCAGTCCAGCTGCTCCACGGCCTCGGGCACCCGGCCCGCGTTGACCAGCAGGGCCCCCAGCACCTGACGGCCCTCGACGCTCGCCGGCGCCAGCTCCACCCAGCGCATGGAGGCCCGCAGCGCGGCCTCGCGCTGATCGGCGAACAGGGCGATGCGGGTGGCCCGTTCCGAGACCGCGGGATCCTGGCTGTTGAGCGCAGCCATCAGGTAATGGCTGACGGAGAGATCCAGCGCCCCCATCTGGCCCGCCAGTTCACCCACCAGCAGCAGATACAGCAGTTCGCCGCGGGCGTTGTCATCCTCGGGCTGCTCCTGAACCCGCAATTCCGCACCCTGCAGGGGCTGCAGGGTGCCGTTGGGCCGGGGTGCCTGCTGGGCGCAGGCACCCAGCAGTGCGGTCAGGAGAAGCAGAACAAGCAGATTGCGCATCAGGACATCCCGTGCTGGCAGGCTTTCGTGTTTAAAGAGATTATGAGACGGGTCGGGAAACCGGCTTCCGTGCACCGCAGGTGATCACTATAAACCCTTTGCCGACCCGCGATCATCCGCGGCCGGCACCCGGCGTGCGCGTTCAGGGCGGCTGACGTCATCGCGCCGCAACCACGCGCCACCCTGCTTTAGTCGCCACGAGATCCCAGACGTTCCCCTGCCGGCACGCAGACGGGCATTGAAACCCGTGATTTCCTGCGGGCGCTCAACGGTTTGACTGGCCTGCGCGCTTGTCAGCACCGGCGCCATGGCGCAGAATTTGCCGTTGCTCAGCCATCTGCACGCCATGCTGTTTACTGTCGGCATCAATCACAAAACCGCCCCGGTCGGTATCCGGGAGCGGGTGGTCTTCCCCCCGGATCGGGTCGGGGAGGCCCTGTTGCGCCTGCGCGAGGCGGGCGTGGACGAGGCGGCGATCCTGTCCACCTGCAACCGCACCGAGATCTATTTCCACCAGGCCCCGGCCCTGGACGACCAGCGGGTGGTGCACTGGCTGGGGGACTACCACCACTTCGACCCCCGGGACCTGCAGCCCTACCTCTATCACCACCAGGAAGCGGACGCGGTGCGCCATACCCTGCGGGTGGCCTGCGGCCTGGATTCCCTGGTGCTGGGCGAACCCCAGATCCTGGGCCAGATGAAGCTGGCCTACCAGAGCGCCAGCGATGCCGGCACCCTGGGCCGGCACCTGGGGCGGCTGTTCCAGCACGCCTTCTCGGTGGCCAAGAACGTGCGCACCTCCACGGCCATCGGCGCCAGCGCCGTGTCCGTGGCCTTCGCCGCCGTGAGCCTAGCCAAGCAGATCTTCGGCGACCTGCGCCCGCTGACCGCCCTGGTGATCGGTGCCGGCGAGACCATCGAACTGGCCGCCCGGCACCTGTCCAGCAACCAGATCGGCAAGGTGATCGTGGCCAACCGCACCCTGGAGCGGGCCCGCAGCCTGGCCGTGCAGTTCGGCGGCGAGGCCATCACCCTCACGGACATCCCCCTGCGCCTGGCGGAGGCGGACATCGTGATCTCCTCCACCGCCGCGCCCCTGCCCATCCTGGGCAAGGGCGCCGTGGAGCGGGCGCTCAAGGCCCGCAAGCACAAGCCCATGTTCATGGTGGACATCGCCGTGCCCCGGGACATCGAACCGGAAGTGGGCAGGCTCGACGACGTGTACCTGTACACCGTGGATGACCTGGAAGAGGTGATCCAGGAGAACCTGGAATCCCGCCGCGAGGCGGCCCACCAGGCCGAGGAGATCATCGAGACCCAGGTGCTGGACTTCATGGGCTGGCTGCGCGCCCAGGACGCCGTGGGCACCATCCGCGCCTTCCGGGAAAAGGCCGAACACATCCAGCAGGAAGTGCTGGACAAGGCCCTGCACATGGCCGCCCAGGGCAAGTCCCCGGAGGAGGCCCTGCAGTACCTGGCCCACACCCTCACCAACAAGCTGCTGCACGACCCCTGCACCGGCATCAACCAGGCCGCCCGGGACGGGCGCCAGGAACTGCTGGACGCCGCCCACAGCCTGTTCAATCTCCCCGAGGCCCCGTCCAGGACCCCGGACGACAAGGCGTGAAGCCCTCCCTCCTTCACCGTCTGGAGGGCGTCTCCGAACGCTTCCAGGAACTCGCGGGCCTGCTCTCCGAGCCGGAGGTCATCTCCGACAACGCCCGCTTCCGGCGCCTGTCCATGGAATACAGCCAGCTGGAACCGGTGGTGGAGGCCTTCCGCCGCTACGAGGGTGCACAGGCGGACCTCACCGCCGCCCGGGAGATGCAGAAGGATCCGGACCCGGACCTGCGCGCCATGGCCGAGGACGAGGCAGCCACCGCCGCGGAGCGCCTGGAGACCCTGGAGCTGGAACTGCAGAAACTGCTGATCCCCAAGGACCCCCACGACCACAGCAACCTGTTCCTGGAGATCCGCGCCGGCACCGGCGGCGACGAGGCGGCGATCTTCGCCGGCGACCTGTTCCGCATGTACAGCCGCTACGCCGAGAACCAGGGTTGGCAGGTGGAGATCCTGTCCCAGAGCGAGGGCGAGCACGGCGGCTACAAGGAGGTCATCGCCCGACTGATCGGCGCGGGGGCCTACTCGCGGCTCAAGTTCGAGTCCGGCGCCCACCGGGTGCAGCGGGTGCCCGCGACCGAGTCCCAGGGCCGTATCCATACCTCGGCGGCCACGGTGGCGGTGATGCCCGAACCGGACGAGGTGGAGGCCCCGGAGATCAACCCGGCGGACCTGCGCGTGGACACCTACCGGGCCAGCGGCGCCGGCGGCCAGCACGTGAACAAGACCGACTCCGCCATCCGCCTCACCCACCTGCCCACGGGCATCGTGGTGGAGTGCCAGGACGAACGTTCCCAGCACAAGAACCGCGCCCGCGCCATGAGCCTGCTGGCGGCCAAGCTGTTCGAGGCGGAACAGGCCCGCCAGCAGGCGGAGCAGAGCGCCACCCGCAAGAGCCTGGTGGGCAGCGGCGACCGCTCCGAGCGCATCCGCACCTACAACTTCCCCCAGGGACGGATCACCGACCACCGCATCAACCTGACCCTGTACAAGCTGGACGCGGTCATGGCCGGCGACCTGGACCCGGTGATCGAGCCGCTCATCAACGAACACCAGGCCGAGAAACTGGCGGCGCTGGCGGATGAGTGAGGACAATTCAAAATTCAATATTCAAAATTCAAAATTCAAAGGGAAAACCTGCCATCCCTTTGAATTTTGAATCTTGAATTTTGAACTGGAATTTCCATGCCCACGGTTCGCGCCCTGCTTTCCGAAGCCCCTGCCGGGGAGTCGCGCCGGGAGGCGGAGATCCTCCTCGGCCATGTCCTGGGCCGGGACCGCGCCTGGCTGATGAGTCACGACACCGACCCCCTCCCCCCGGAACCGGTGGCCCGCTATCGCGCCCTGTGGGCCCGGCGCCAGGCCGGCGAACCGGTGGCCTACCTCACCCGCCGGCGCGGCTTCTGGACCCTGGATCTCGCTGTCGGTCCCGAGGTCCTGATACCCCGGCCCGAAACGGAACTGCTGGTGGAAACGGCGCTTGGCCTGATCCCGACGGACGCCGCCTGGGACCTGGCGGATCTGGGCACCGGCAGCGGCGCCATCGCCCTGGCCCTGGCCAGTGAGCGCCCCGCCTGCCGGGTGGTCGCCACGGACAAGAGCCCCGGCGCCCTGGCGGTGGCCGAGGCCAATGCCCGGGACCACGGCCTTGCCAACCTGCGCTTCGTCCAGGGCGAATGGTGGGCACCGCTCGCCGGCGAGCGCTTCCACCTGGTGGTCTCCAACCCACCCTACGTGGCCGAGGCCGACCCGCACCTGGCCCGGGGTGACCTGCGTTTCGAGCCCCCCACGGCCCTGGCCTCGGGCCCCGACGGCCTGGACGACCTGCGCCGGATCATCAAAGCCGCCCCCACCCACCTGCACCCCGGCGGCCACCTGCTGCTGGAGCACGGCTACGACCAGGGCGAGGCGGTACGCGCCCTGTTGCGCACTGCGGGTTTCTCGGAGGTACAGACCTGGCGGGACCTGGGCGGGAATGAGCGGGTCACCCAAGGGAAGTGGGAAGGGTGAATTGGGAAGTAGGAATAAAGGCCTTTCACTTCGCACTTCCCAATTCACCCTTCCCAATTCCCCTACCTTCAACCTTGATTAATCCCTGTTCCCAGCTACTATCGAGGTCATGGACTCGGACGAAGAATTCATCCGCCACCGGGAACTGGCGTTTCGCGGACCCCACCGGGACAACGACCAGGCGCGCGCCGCGTGCCTGCTGCTGTCCGACACCGACGCGGTCCAGGAGGTGCGCGTGCTGGGCCCCAACCGCCTGGTGGTCACCTATGACCTGCGCCAGGTCACCTACTCGGAACTGGAATCCGCCCTCACGGAGATGGGCTTTCACCTGGACAACAGCCTGGTGATCAAGATCAAACGCGCCCTGTACAACTACTCCGAGGACACCATCCGCGCCAACCTGGGCATCCCCAGCCAGTGCTTCGGCAACTGCGCCCGCAAGATCTTCATCAATCACTACCGCCAGCACGAGCACGGCTGCCGCGACCACCGGCCGCGGCACTGGCGGGAGTACCTGTAAGTCAATTCAAAATTCAAGGTTCAAAATTCAAAGGGGAACCCACTGAATCTGGGGTGCCTCGCCTTTGAATTTTGAATTTTGAATCTCGCCTTTCTGGTATCTTTTGTTCATGAACGACGACCAGCTTTTGCGCTACAGCCGGCAGATCATGCTGCCCCAGGTGGAGGTGGCCGGGCAGCAGCGGATCATGGACGCCCACGCGCTGATCATCGGCGCGGGCGGTCTGGGGGCACCGGTGGCTTTGTACCTGGCCGCCGCCGGCGTCGGCACCCTGACCATCGCCGACGCGGACATCGTGGAACTGTCCAACCTGCAGCGCCAGATCATCCACCGCACCGCCGACATCGGCCGCCCCAAGGTGGTCTCCGCCGCCGAGAAGCTGGCCGCTGTGAACCCGGAGGTGAAGGTGAACACCGTGCAGGCGGCCATGGAGGGCGAAGCCCTGGACGTGGCGGTGCGCGATGCCAGCATCGTGCTGGACTGCACCGACAACTTCACCACCCGCTTCGCCGTCAACGCCGCCTGCGTGCGGCACCGCAAACCGCTGATCTCCGCGGCGGTGATCCGCTTCGAGGGCCAGCTGACGGTGTTCGACCCCGCCGAGCCGGACAGCCCCTGCTATCGTTGCCTGTACAAGGACGGTGAGGAACTGGCCGAACGCTGCAGCCAGACCGGCGTGCTCGCCAGCCTGCCCGGCGTCATGGGCTCGCTGCAGGCCACCGAGGCCCTCAAACACATCATCGGCCTGCCCACCCTGCGCGGCCGCCTGCTGGTCATGGACGCCATGACCATGGAATGGCGCAGCATGAAACTGCGCAAGGATCCGTCGTGTCCGGTGTGCGGCTAGCCCGGCAATTAACGCAGAGGACGCAAAGACGCGGAGATCGCAAAGAAGCACTTCAAACAAAAAACGGGCGAACGCCCGTTTTTTTCCATGACCTCTGCGTTCTCTGCGCCTCTGCGCTCTCTGCGTTCAATCACCACCATTTAGTGTCGCGTACGACTCCCCGGCGGCGGCTCGCCCTCGGTGAACAGTTGTTCCACGTCCACCGCGTCGAAGCGGTAGCCGGCGTTGCAGAACTCGCAGTTCACTTCCACACGGCCTTCGTCTTCCAGGATGCTGTCCACCTCGGGCCGGCCCAGGTTGCGCAGCATCTCACCCACCCGTTCCCGTGAGCACCCGCAACGGAAACTTACCGGACTGCCGTCCAGCAGGCGCACGTCCTCCTCGTGGTAGAGACGATGCAGCAGGGTCTGCACCGGCAGTTCCAGCAGCTCCTGGTCCTTGAGGGTGTCGGCCAGGGTGACGGCACGATGGAAGGCGTCGGGGTCCCGGTCTTCGCCCGGCAGGGCCTGCAGCAGCAGGCCCGCCGCGCGCTGGCCATCGGCGGCCAGCCACAGGCGGGTGGGCAACTGTTCCGAACGGGTGAAGTAGCCCTCCAGCGCGGCGGAAAGGCTGGCCCCCTCCAGGGGCACGATGCCCTGGTAACGCTCCCGGCCCTGACCCGGATCGATGGTCATGACCATGCGCCCGTCGCCGAACTGCGCGGCCAGGTCTCCCGCCGGGACCTCCGACTGCCAGCGCGCCAGACCGCGCACCGTGCCATGTCCGCTGGCCTGCACCACCAGGAGATTCACCGGCCCGCTGCCGGTCACCTGCAGGATCAGAGAGCCGTCGAACTTGATGGTGGCGGACAGCAGGGCCACCGCCGCCAGGGCCTGGCCCAGCAGATCGCGCACCACCGGCGGATACGCGTAGCGCTCCAGCAGCGCCTGCCAGGTGGCGTCCAGGTGCACCCACTCGCCACGCACGTTGGTGGTCTCAAGGATGAAGCGGTTGAGGGTATCTGTCATGGCAGTGGCTAGTGGCAAGTCTCAAGTGACAAGGAAAACCGGGGCAGTGCCTTTGACGTTCCTTGCCACTTGAGACTTGCGACTTGAGACTGTTCTACTGAAGCTTCTTCTTCAACAGATCGTTCACTTGCCCCGGGTTCGCCTTGCCGCCCGTTGCCTTCATCACCTGACCGACGAAGAAGCCGAACAGCTTGTCCTTGCCGGAGCGGTACTGTTCCAGCTGGCCGGGGTTGTCGGCCATGACCTTGTCGATGATGGCCTCGATGGCGCCGGTGTCGGTGATCTGCTTGAGACCCTTCTTCTCGATCACCGCGTCGGCGCTGCCCTCGCCGTTCCACATGGCCTCGAAGACATCTTTCGCGATCTTGCCGGAGATGGTGTTGTCCTCGATGCGCTCGAGCATCTGACCCAGGGCCGCTGCGGACACCGGACTCTCGGTGATCTCCCTGTTGTCCTTGTTGAGCGCGGCGGAGAGTTCACCCATCACCCAGTTGGCGGCCAGCTTCGCGTGGCCACCGCAGGCCTTGACCACGGCTTCGTAGTAGTCGCCCATCTCGCGACTCGCGGTGAGCACGCCGGCGTCGTAGGCGGACAGGCCGTAGTGGGTCATGAAGCGGTGCTTCTTCTCGTCGGGCAGTTCCGGCAGGGTACCGCGCACACCCTCGATGAAGCTGGCGTCGATCTCCAGGGGCAGCAGGTCCGGGTCAGGGAAGTAGCGGTAGTCGTTGGCCTCTTCCTTGGAGCGCATGGAGCGGGTCTCGCCCTTGTCGGGATCATAGAGACGCGTCTCCTGCACCACGGCGCCACCACCCTCCAGGATGTCGATCTGGCGCTCCACCTCGTAGTTGATGGCGCGCTCCACGAAGCGGAAGGAGTTGATGTTCTTGATCTCGGCGCGGGTGCCGAATTTCTCGGTGCCCTTGCGGCGCACGGAGACGTTGGCATCACAGCGGAAGGAGCCTTCCTGCATGTTGCCGTCGCAGATCTCCAGGTAGCGCACCAGGGCGTGCAGCTTCTTCAGATAGGCCACCGCCTCCTTGGCGGAGCGCATGTCCGGCTCGGAGACGATCTCCAGCAGCGGCGTGCCGGCGCGGTTGAGATCAATGCCGCTCATGCCGTGGAAGTCCTCGTGCAGGCTCTTGCCCGCGTCCTCTTCCAGGTGCGCCCGGGTGATGCCGATCACCTTGGTCTCGCCGTCCTCCAGCTCGATCTCGAGCTTGCCGAGACCCACCACGGGGAGTTCGTACTGGGAGATCTGGTAACCCTTGGGGAGATCGGGATAGAAGTAGTTCTTGCGCGCGAACACCGAGCGCGGCGAGATCTCCGCGCCGATGGCCAGACCGAACTTCACCGCCATGCGCACCGCCTCGCGGTTGAGCACCGGCAGCACGCCGGGCAGGCCCAGGTCGATGGCGCAGGCCTGGCTGTTGGGCGCCGCGCCGTAGGCGGTGGACGCGCCGGAGAAGATCTTGCTCTTGGTGGCGAGCTGGGCGTGAACCTCGAGCCCGATGACTGTTTCCCATTCCATATGAAAGCCCTAGATACAAGTGGCTAGAGACAAGATACAAGTGAAAGACAGGCCGTTTCTTGCCTCTTGCATCTTGTATCTTGTCTCTTTGGTTGTCATTACTCGAATCCCTTCGGGATTCTTCGATGCCAGTCCGTGACTGATTGATACTGATGGGCCACCCCCAGCAGGCGCGCCTCGTCGAAATAGTTGCCGATCAATTGCAGGCCCACGGGCAGGCCATCGCTGAAGCCTGCGGGGATGGACATGCCGGGCAGTCCGGCCAGGTTCACGGCGATGGTGTAGATGTCCGAGAGGTACATGGTGACCGGGTCGTCGGTCTTCTCGCCAAGCCGGAACGCGGTGCTCGGCGAGGTGGGTCCGAGGATCACGTCCACTTCCTCGAAGGCCCTGGCGAAGTCGTCGGCGATCAGGCGTCGGATCTTCTGAGCTTTGAGGTAGTAGGCGTCGAAGTAGCCGGCAGAGAGCGCGTAGGTGCCCACCATGATGCGGCGCTTGACCTCGGCACCGAAGCCCTCACCCCGGGAGCGGGTGTAGAGGTCCATCAGGTCTTTCGGGTTCTCGCAGCGGTAGCCGTAACGCACGCCGTCGAAACGGGCCAGATTGGAGGAGCACTCCGCCGGGGCCACCACGTAGTAGGCGGGTACGGAGAGACCCGAGTTGGGCAGGCCAACTTCCTTTACCTCGGCGCCGAGCTGCTTGTACTGCTCGATGGCTTCATCCACAGCCTTGGCCACACCGGCATCCAGGCCCTCGCCGAAGAACTCACGGGGCAAACCGATGCGCAGGCCCTTGAGCGGCTCGTTCAGGCGCGCGGTGAAGTCCTCGGCGGGACGCTCGATGCTGGTGGAATCCCTGGGATCGAAACCGCTCATGACGTTGGCGAGCAGCGCGCAATCCTCGGCGGTGGCGGCCATGGGGCCGCCCTGGTCGAGGCTCGAGGCAAACGCGATCATGCCCCAGCGGGAGACGCGGCCGTAGGTGGGCTTGAGCCCGGTGATGCCACACAGGGCCGCGGGCTGACGGATGGAGCCGCCGGTGTCGGTGCCGGTGGCGGACGGCGTGAGCCGCGCGGCCACGGCGGCGGCGGAACCGCCGGAGGAACCCCCGGGCACCCGCGCCGTGTCCCAGGGATTCTTCACCGGGCCGTGGAAACTGGTCTCGTTGGAGGAGCCCATGGCGAACTCGTCCATGTTGGTCTTGCCCAGCATGGGGCAGCCCTCGGCCTTGAAGCGCTCCACCACCGTGGCGTCGTAGGGGGCGATGAAGTTGTCCAGCATCTTCGAGCCGCAGGTGGTGCGCACGCCGTCGGTGCAGAAGATGTCCTTCTGGGCCATGGGCACGCCGGTGAGCGGACCCGCCTCTCCCCTGGCGCGGCGGTCGTCGGCCGCCTTCGCCTGGGCCAGCGCCTGCTCGGCGGTGACGGTGACAAAGCTGTTCAGACCACCGTCCAGCGCCTCGATGCGCTTGAGGAAGTGTTCGGTGAGTTCGACGCTCGAGCACTCGCCCTTGGTCAGGGCGGCGGAGAGTTCTGCGATGGTTTTCTCGTGCATGATGGGAACCAGGGCAAGGGAATGGGGTGCGCGGGGGCGCTCATCGCCCCCGCCGCCTGTCCGCCCTCAGGTCATTCGATGACCTTGGGCACCAGGTACAGACCGGCCTCCACGGCGGGCGCGATGGACTGGAAGCGCTCCCGCTGATCGGCCTCGCTGACCGCGTCGTCGCGCAGCCGCTGAGCGGTGTCCTGGGGATGGGCCATGGGGGCCACGTGGTCGGTCTTGACCGCCTCCATCTGCTCCACGAAATCCAGGATGCTGGAAAGACTCCTGGCGTAGGCCTCCACGTCCGCGTCGCTTACGGCGAGGCGGGCCAGGTGGGCGATCTTGCGCACATCGTCATGGGACAGGGACATGCAGGGCTCCGGACAGATAGCGGGCGGGTTCTGTGAAGCCGGTAAAAGTAGCACAAAGCTCGCCTTGCCCAAAGCCCACCCCGTTGCTAGAGTAGCGGCTTCCATTGCCCCGGGCTACATAAGAAATCTCATGTTCAACCGCGCTTTAGGCTTCCTGTCCAACGACCTCTCCATCGATCTTGGCACCGCCAACACCCTGATCTACATGCGGGGCAAGGGCATCGTGCTCAACGAGCCGTCGGTGGTGGCCATCCGGCAGGACCGCGGCCCGGGCGGCCCGCGCAGCATCGAGGCGGTGGGCACGGCGGCCAAGAAGATGCTCGGGCGCACGCCGGAGAACATCACCGCCATCCGTCCCATGAAGGACGGCGTGATCGCCGACTTCACCACCACCGAGAAGATGCTGCAGCACTTCATCAAGACCGTGCACCAGCACCGATTCTTCCGCCCCAGCCCCCGGGTGCTGGTGTGCGTGCCCTGCGGCGCCACCCAGGTGGAACGCCGCGCCATCCGTGAATCCGCGGCCGGCGCCGGCGCACGCAAGGTCTATCTCATCGAGGAACCCATGGCGGCCGCCATCGGCGCCGGCATCCCGGTGGACGAGGCGCGCGGTTCCATGGTGCTGGACATCGGCGGCGGCACCTCCGAGGTGGCCGTCATGTCCCTGAACGGCATCGTCTACTCTTCCTCCGTACGCATCGGTGGCGACAAGTTCGACGAGGCCATCACCGCCTACGTGCGCCGCAACTACGGCATCCTGATTGGTGAGGCCACCGCCGAGCGCATCAAGCACGAGATCGGATCCGCCTATCCCGGCAAGGAGCTGCTGGAGATCGAGGTCAAGGGCCGCAACCTGGCCGAGGGCGTGCCGCGCAGCTTCACCCTGAACAGCAACGAGATCCTGGAATCCCTGCAGGAGCCCCTGCACGGCATCGTCAGCGCGGTGCGCACGGCCCTGGAACAGACCCCGCCGGAACTGGGCGCGGACGTGGCCGAGCGCGGCATCGTGCTCACCGGCGGCGGCGCCCTGCTGCGCGACCTGGACCGCCTGCTCATGGAAGAGACCGGCATCCCGGTGGTCATCGCCGACGACCCGCTCACCTGCGTGGCCCGGGGCGGCGGCCGGGTGCTGGAGATGATGGATGAGCACGGGGCGGACTTCCTGGCCGTCGAATAACGCCGCTCGTCAACCCCACACCTCCTGACCGGGGAGATCAGCCATCAAGAAACCGCTGTTCAACCTGGGCCCCTCCCCGGCGGTGCGTCTCGCGCTGCTCGCCCTGTTTTCCATCGGCCTGATGTGGGCCGACCACCGTCATCAGCACCTCCAGGAGTTCCGCTCCGCCGTCGCCATGCTGGTCTATCCGGTGCAGGCCGGCGTGAACCTGCCGGTGCAGGCGGGGGCCTGGGTGCTGGAACAGCTGCGCAGTCACCAGACCCTGGTGGAGGACAACCGCCGCCTGCGGGAGGAACAGCTGCACCTCAACGCACTGATGCTGCGCTTCGAGGCCCTGGAGGAGGAAAACGCCCGGCTGCGCGAGCTGCTGGACACCTCCGTACGGCTGCGCGACCCGCTGATGGCGGCCGAGATCATGGCCGTGGACCTGGACCCCTTCCGCCAGCAGCTGGTGATCAACCGCGGGCGGGTGCACGGCGCCTACCCGGGCCAGCCCCTGATCAACGCCCAGGGAGTGGTGGGGCAGGTGCTGGAGAGCCACCCCCTGCACAGCATCGTGCTGCTGATCTCGGACCCGAGCCACGCCCTGCCGGTGCTGGTCAACCGCACCGGGCTGCGCACCCTGGCCGTGGGCACCGGCAACCCCCAGCTGCTGGAACTGCGCTACATCCCGCCCGCCGAGGATCTCGAGCCCGGCGACATCATCAGCACCTCGGGCCTGGGCGGGCGCTTCCCGGCGGACTACCCGGTGGCCCAGGTCACCCGGGTCGAACGCATCCCCGGCGAGTCCTTCGCACGGGTGGAGGCCCGCCCGCTGGCCCGCCTGGACCGCTCACGGGAGGTACTGCTGCTGCGCCCGGTCAACGGCAACGCCACGGAGCGCCCCGCTGAGATCGGGGCAGAGGCGCCCGCCGCGGAATCAGCCCCGGAGGATCGCCCATGAGCAATCCCCGCGGCTGGGTCTGGGCCATCCCGCTGACCTTCATCGTGGCGCTGGCGCTCACCGTCGTGCCCCTGCCCGACTGGGCCGCCCCCTGGCGTCCCCAGTGGCTGGCCATGACCCTGATCTACTGGAGCATGGCCCTGCCCCGGCGCATCGGCGTCGGCCTGGGCTGGTTCCTGGGCCTGCTGCTGGATGCCGCCACCGGTGCCCTGCTGGGCCAGCATGCCCTGGGCTTCGCCCTGATCGCCTACCTGAGCATCCGCATGCATCAGCGGGTGCGGGTGTTCCCCCTCTGGCAGCAGGCACTGACCGTGGGCGGCCTGCTGGCCCTGCACCTGCTGCTGGTGCTCTGGATCCTGGGCATGACCGGCCGCGCACCGGGCACCTGGCTGTACTGGGCGCCCCTGGTAAGCAGCATGATCCTGTGGCCCTGGCTGTTCGTGCTGCTGCGCGACGTGCGGCGGCGTTGGTGTCTGGCTTTGAGCTGATTTGAGGGCAATTCAAAATTCAAGATTCAAAATTCAAAGGAACTCGGGTACCGCCCCTTTGAATTTTGAATCTTGAATTTTGAATTTGAATCACCCCCTCATCCCCTCCAGCTGCTTGCGGAAGGCCTCGCAGGGGTCGTCGGGCGAGCTGCGCCGGGTGAACCAGAGCAGGTGATAGGGCGAGCCACCGGCGTTGAGATAGTCAACGGCGGCATGCCGCTCGGGGTCCACCTCCACGAATATCAGGCTCAGCACCTGGCGCTCCGGCGCCTGCTGTGCCAGGTACCAGGGTACGCCGTAATCGAGCCGGGCATGGGCCGCGCCGGTGATCAGCACCACGGGCCCCTCCTGGGCCGCGATCCGGTCGGCCATGTAGGCGTCCCGGGCGCGCTGGGCATTGATCATGCCGCCGGCCCGCGCCGCCGGCAGGTGTCCGCAATGGGCATCGACGATGCGCTGCTCAAGCCGCTGCATCGCGTCCTCGGGCAGCGGCCTGTCCAGGCCCAGCCTGGCGCGATCCTCACCGGGCAGGGATTGCAATCCTTCCATGGCCACGGCCATGGCGCCGCGCCGGGACAGGTTGGTGGCCACGATGGGCAGCGCCTGGTCCAGGGCGAACTGCACCAGGGGCCGGTACTCCGCCCAGGTCCAGCCGCGTCCCGACATGTTCACCGCCTCGGCCAGGTCATCGGCATCCGCGACACCGGCCAGGCGCTGCCGGTCGATGATCTCCTGATCCTCCAGATCGAAGATCTCGAAGGCCAGCGCGGGACGCCGCCCCAGCGCCAGCAGTGCCTCCAGGACTTCCAGCTGCCGGGCATGGTGATCCGCGTTGCCGTGGGATTCGCCCAGCAGCACCACGTCGGCCCGGGCCATGCGTGCCAGGGCCTCCTGGCGCTCGGACTGCACCACGCCGGACCAGATCTGCCCCACCAGGGGATGGTCGCCATGGCGCAGGGCCTGCGGCTCGGCCTGAGCCAGGGCAATAGCCTGGGAAACCGGGATGAACAAGACGATCAGGAGCATCGCGAACCAGGTCCACGGGCGTCGGCGGGGCATGGGGCATCCTCGGTAGCAGCCGGACAATGGCCGTTGAGTATAATGGCTGCGACCATGGCCCGGCCTTCCGGGTTCCAGACACCGCATTCCCGAGGAGATTTGGATGGACGACAAGACCCGCACCGAGATCGAGGCGGCCGCCTTCAGGCGCCTGCTGGAACACCTGGACAGCCGTAAGGACGTGCAGAACATCGATCTCATGAACCTGGCCGGCTTCTGCCGCAACTGCCTGTCCAAGTGGTACAGCGCCGCGGCCCAGGAGCGGGGCGAGAATGTGGACTACGAGGCCGCCCGGGAGATCGTCTACGGCATGCCCTACTCGGAATGGAAGGTGCGCTACCAGCAGGAGGCCAGCGCCGAGCAGCAGGCAGCCTTCGAGCAGGCCCGGCCCCGTGACCATTGAATCGGGATCACTGAGGGTGACCGACGAGATCCGCTTCATCGACACCGCCGAGGGCCTGGCGGCCTTCTGCGGCGAGATCGCCGGCGCCCAGTGGATCGCCCTGGACACGGAGTTCGTGCGCGAGAAGACCTACTACCCGCGCCTGTGCCTGGTGCAGGTGGCCACCCCCGACGCCCTGGCCTGCATCGACCCCATCGCCCTGCCGGACCTGGGTCCGCTCGCGGCCCTGCTGCACGACCCGGCCGTGACCAAGGTGGTACATGCCGCCCACCAGGACATGGAGATCCTGCTCCAGTCCACCGGACGGGTGCCCACGCCGGTGTTCGACACCCAGGTGGCCGTGAGCCTGCTGGGCCACGGCGACCAGATCGGCTACGCCCGCATGGTGCAGATCTACCTGGACCTGGAACTGGACAAGGGCCACACCCGCACCGACTGGAGCCAGCGTCCGCTGGAGACCGCCCAGCTGCGCTACGCCGCCGACGACGTGCGCCACCTGGCCCGGGTCTATCCCATGATCCTGAAGGATCTCGAGGAGAAGGGCCGCCTGGACTGGCTCAGCGAGGACTTCGCGGCCATCTCCGAGGAAAGCCGCTACCTGCCGGACCCGGACAACGCCTGGCGCCGGATCAAGGGACAGAAATACCTCAAGGGGGCGCAGCTGGCCGTCCTGCAGGCCCTGGCCGCCTGGCGGGAACGCCAGGCCATGGAGAAGGACCTGCCCAAGCGCTGGATCCTGTCGGATGACGTGCTCACGGAACTGTCCCAGCGCTCGCCCACGGACCTCGCCAGCCTGGCGAAGGTGCGCGGCCTGGAGGACAAGACCCTGCAGCGCCACGGCGAGACCCTCCTGGCCCTGGTCCGGGAGGCCCGCAGCCTGCCCGCCTCCGCCTGGCCCGCCCGGCCGGGTCCATCCCGGGGCATCGGCCCCGAGCACGAGGAACTCGTCGACGTGGCCATGGGCCTGCTTCGCCATCAGGCCCGGATCAACGACATCAGCCCCGCCGCCATCGCCACCCGCAAGGACCTGGAGGCCCTGTTCCGGGAGGAGCCGGACTGCGCCCTGCTGCAGGGCTGGCGTGCGCGCATCGCCGGTCGGGTGATCCTTGACTGGTACCTGGGCCGACTGCGGCTTCAGGTGCGGGACGAGCGCATGGCCCTGGACCGGGACGGTTCGTGATCAGCGCCCCTTCGTGACCTGCAAGGGGCCTGCGGGTTAAACTGTCCTGCTAACTCATTGCTCTCCGGGGTTTCTCCCAATGCAGATTTCCAAAGACAAGGTGGTCGTGCTTGACTACGTGCTCACCGACGAACAGGGCCAGGTCATCGACCGCTCCGACGACGCCAGCCAGTTCGCCTATCTCCACGGCGCCAACAACATCATCCCCGGCCTGGAAAAAGCGCTGGAAGGCCGTTCCACCGGCGACAGCCTGAAGGTCAGCATCCCGCCCGCCGAGGCCTACGGCGAGCGTGACGACAGCCTGACTCACACCCTGGACCGCAGCCAGTTCCAGGGCGTCGACGAGTTGCAGACCGGCATGCAGTTCCACGCCGGCAACCCCGACGGCACCGGCATGCACGTGGTCACCATCACCGCCATCGACGGCGACGCGGTCACCATCGACGCCAACCACCCCCTGGCCGGCATGACGCTCAACTTCGACGTCACCGTGCGCGAGGTGCGCGACGCCTCTGCCGAGGAGATCGAGCACGGCCACGTGCACGGACCCGGTGGCCATCACCACTGAGCCGCCCGGCGTAATGCCCCGCGCGGGTCAATTGATCGCGCAAATAAAGAACCCCGCCACTGGCGGGGTTCTTTATTTCGGGTCCGGTTCTGATTCAGTCCCTTATGCCGGCGTGACATTCACGGCCTGCAGGCCCTTCGGACCCTGCTGCACCTGGAAGCTCACGCGCTGGCCTTCGGCCAGGGTCTTGAAGCCCTCGGCCTGGATGGCGGAGTAATGCACGAAGACATCGGCGCCGCCCTCTTCCGGGGCGATGAAACCGAATCCCTTGGATTCGTTGAACCACTTAACAATACCGGTAGACATAAAAAATAACCTCGGTCGATAGAGATAAACGTCATCGCACGGCCGGGTTCGCGAATCTCTGACTCAGGACACTAGGCTCACCCGACGCGCGCGGGGCTCAGTCTAGCGAGGAAGCGCCGAGGGCGCCAGAAGGACAAAATGTGTCACTCACGGAACTGTGAGTCGCCATAGGGCGGCCACGGGCCGCCCTATGAGTTAGCGTGACGGCGCCAGCGCTGGAAAGTAGTTCAGATGATTCATGCACTCGCCTGCAGACTGCGTTTTTTCGCCGCTGTCTGTCTTGCTTTGCATCTGCCGGAGGATGGTTCAAGCGCCAGCTAGCAATCCACCCGCCAGCGCAACACCGGCAGGGGACGGCTGCGCCCCTTGAGGAACAGCGGATTGGGCAGGCTTTCACAGGCGCGCGCACACTCCTTGTCCAGGGTCTCGTGCAGGCTGCCGGAGAGCAGCACCTCGCCCGCCCTGGCCTGGGCCTGCAGGCGCGCGGCCACGTTCACCGCATCGCCCACCACCGTGTAACTCAGGTAGGACTCGGAACCCACGTTGCCACACACCACCTCGCCACGGTTGATGCCGATGCCGAGCCCGGCGTCCACGCCCCAGTCTTCGCGCCAGCTGCGGCTCAGCCCCCGGAAGGCCCTCTGCATCTCCCGGGCACAGTCGAAGGCGCGCACACCGGCATCCTCCTGGGGCAACGGCACACCGAAACCCACCAGCAGGCTGTCGCCCCCCATGCCGAACACGGTACCCCGGTGGGCGTGAGTCACCTGGGTCATCACGGAGAAGAAACTGTTGAGCAGGGTCACCACCTGCTCGGCGGAGAGGCGCTCGGAGAGCCCGGTGAAACCGCGCAGGTCGGCGAACATCACCGCCGCGTCGCGCCGCTCACTGCGCTTGAGCAGGCTGCGGGCCTCGTCTTCCGGCGCGGCCAGCAGGTCATCCACCAGTTCGGGACACAGGAAACGGCTGAACAGCCCGCGCATCTGTTCGCGGCGAGCCTGCTCCAGGGCCTTGCGCGCATCGCGCCAGCGCATCAGGGAACGGATGCGGGCACTGAGTTCTTCCGGGTAGACCGGCTTGGACAGGAATTCGTCGGCGCCCGCCTCCATGGCGCGCACCCGGTCCGCCTGGTTGTTGAGCACCGTGACCATGACCACCGGGATGAACCAGGTCTCCGGATCGGCCTTGATACGCCGGCAGACCTCGTAGCCGTCCATGCCGCGCATCACCACGTCCAGCACCACACCGTCCACCGACTGCTCCCGCAGGATCTGCAGGGCCTGCGGGCCACTGTCCGCCTGCAGCACCCGGTGGCCGAGCAACTCCAGGTGACGGGCCAGGATGAGGCGATTGACCTCCTGATCGTCCACCACCAGCAGGGTACGGCGTCCACCCGCCTGCTCCACCAGAGAGGCGTCGTCGGTGGTGGTATTTCCCTGTGGAAGCTGTCGTGCGTGCATCGGGGCGGCCCGGAAAGATCACTGTCCTGAGCCTGAGCTTATGCACAAATGTGACGGACTTCTGCCTTTTTCCCGTGACAGACGACGGGAGCGACCGGACGGCCGATGGACGGGGAATCAGCGAACCGGCAGGTTCACTCGGCGGGCAACCACTCCACCTGGATGCTCAGACGGCGGTCCGGGCTGCGGCGTCGGTCCTCCAGGACCAGGCGGCCCTCGAAGTCCACGCAGGGGAAACTGGGTTCCAGATCCAGACAGCGCCGGTCACGCCTGCGGCGCTCCCCCACCCCACTGGATTCGCCCCCATCCCCCAACATATATCTATTTTTATTCATTTAGTTATAAGAAAAAACTCACACGCCAGAGAGGAGTTTTTCGTAACGACATGAGAATAGGATAAAAATTCCGGATCCACAAGCAGGAAAATCGACCCGGGATCGACCAGCGGCCCCGCGACCCCGGACACGGATTACACTTGTCATGGCATCCCCACCGGAGCCCGCCCATGGCCGCCTATCAGCGCATCCTGGTCTGCCTGGACCTCGATCCCCACTGTGGACAGACCCTCTCCCGCGCCGCGAGGCTGGCCCAGGCCTGCGGCGCCCGCCTGGAGGCGATACACGTGGTGGAGCACCACGCGCCCATGGACCTGGACTACGGCCTGGGCGGATTGCCCGGGATCGAACTGGACCTGCCCGCCCTGCTCAAGGTGGCCCGGGAACGGCTGGACGGCCTCATGCGCGAGGCCGGCCTGGAAGAGACCCCCAGGGAGGTGCTCGCCGGGATGGCGCATTTGGAGATCCCGCGCCTGGCGGAGGAACGCGACGTCGACCTGATCGTCATGGGTGCCCACGCCCGGCGCGGCCTGGAGCGGCTGCTGGGCTCGACCACCCGGGCCGTGCTCAACCACGCGCCCTGCGACGTGCTCGCCGTGCGTCTCGAGAAACAGCCGCAGCCATGAGCGGCAGCGATCGCGACTGGATCACCTTCAGGGAACTGGATCAGGCCTGTGCCCGGGACAAGGGCAGCGCCTTTCGCGCCTTCAAGCGCCTGAGCGCCGGCTGGCAGGAGGAGAGGGATTTCAGGGTGCTGAAGGCCGGGGAGGATCAGGAACAGATCCTGACGCTGAAGTCTGCGGGAAGACTCTACGCCGGGACGGTCAATGCGGTGCTGCTGTCGCCAGCGGCGGCCCGGGAGATCCGGGCCGCCCTGGATCAGTCCTGAACCTGGAACTCAGGCGACGGCGTAGACGCCGCGACCCTTGGTCTTGAGACGGCCGGTGCGCTTGAGATAGGCCAGGGTCTGGCTGAGGTTCTTCACATTGGCGCCGGCGGCCTCCAGCTGGGCACGCAGATCGGAGGTGCTGATCTGCCCGGCCTCGGCCACGGCGTTCAGGACCACCTGGCTCAGGTTGCCACCGCTGCGCCCGCCCCGGCCGCCAGCGGCACGTCCACCCAGGGCACGGATCTGACGATCCAGGGCCGCGAGCTCGGAGCGATGACGGGCCACCAGGGCACGCCGCTCCTCGCGCAGGGCCTGCACCTGTTCGCGCCGGGACTCCTCCTCCTGCATCCGCTCCTGTTCCTCGCGTTCACGGGCAATCTGATAGAGTTCTTCGGAGGAGAGCTCCTCCAGGGGCTTGCGCTTCGCCATGTATAAAAACCTCAATGAAAAGTAGAATATAAAGTAGAACGACGCCGGAAGTTTATAACAACATCGCGTGATACATCAATCTAGAATCCAAATTCTCAATAATGGATTACCACTACACGACCAAGATCACGCTTTATGAATAAACATAGAATCCTCATGATCAACAGCATGGCGGCAAACAATAAACAGATCTCCGCAGATGCAAATGCGCCTCTGCGCCTCTCGCCCGGCGATCGCGATGAGATCGTGCAACGGGTGACTGAGTTCTATGAAATTGCCGCGCGTCGATTCGGCTGCAGCGCGCACGCCGTTCCTGTGAGTTTCAGGTTGCGCGGCAGGGCGGCCGGGCAATGGCGTCTGCGCCAGGGACAGGAGAGCCTGCACTTCAACGAGCGCCTGTTCGCCGCAGACCCCGGGCAGCACATGCCCGATACCGTCGCCCATGAAGTGGCTCACTCGGTGGTCTATCGCTGCCATGGCCGCGGCAAGAGACCCCACGGTCCGGAATGGCGTGCCGTGATGAAATACCTGGGTTTCGAGCCCCGCGTGACCCACGAGACCTCCCCGGAACTGCTCGCGCGGATCCTCAATCACCACCTCTACCGGTGCGCCTGCCGAAGCCATGCGCTGGGTCCGAGGCAACACCAGCAGGTGCACCGGGGCAAACGGGACTATCGCTGCAGACTGTGCGGAGAGAGACTCATCCGGGCGGATCAGACGGCCGGACTCGGGGGGCGGGAAAAGTAAACATCGTGCCGGGTGAAAAATAAAAACGGCATCCAGAAAACCGTCTCCTGCGGATAACCTGCTCGCAGGGCCTGAACGCGCGGATAGATGACCATGCCCGGACAAGACGCGCGGAACCGGATCGGTGAACTCTGTCCAATAAACAGATGATGGACTGGATACTCGCCAACCTCTCCACGCTGACCCTGGCAGCGGGACTCATCTTCGCCGGCATCGTGCTGCCCCTGGCGGTGGCAGGCATCATGGTGCTGCGCCTGCCGCCGGACTATTTCACCCACACCCGCCGCGACCCCCTCTACCGCCACGGCACCCACCCGCTGATCGGCTGGACCCTGGTGCTGTTCAAGAACCTTTCGGGTCTGGTGCTGGTGGCCCTGGGCGTGGTCATGCTGTTCACGCCGGGCCAGGGTCTGCTCACCCTGCTGGTGGGACTGATGCTGCTCAACTTCCCCGGCAAGTACCGGCTGGAGCGCCGCCTGGTGCGCCTGGGTCCGGTGATCCCGGCGCTCAACTGGCTGCGCATGCGCTGGGGCCGGCCAGCGCTCATCGATCCCGCCGATCCGGCCCACGAACTGGCGGGCCGCTCTGAAAAACCCGGGGTCCGCAAATGAACGCGAATGAACGCGAATGAAGAGCGAAAAATCGAACCGCGAAGGGATGCGTGAAGGTCACAAGGCCTTTTCAGGAAGAATTTCCATTGCGTCCTTTGCGAGACCTTTGCGTCCTTTGCGTTCCAGCTTTTGATTGGCATTCGCGTTGATTGGCGTTCATTCGCGGACCCCTTCAGCCCTCCAGGGCCTCCCAGCGCGCGTAGCACTGGGCCAGCTCCGTCTCGATCGCCGCGAGCCGCGCCTGCACTTGGGCGATCTTCTCCGGCCCCTGCTGGTAGAAGGACGGATCACCCAGGGTCCCGGTCAGCGTCGCCTGCTCCGTCTCCAGGGCCTCGATGCGCCCGGGCAGGGACTCCAGCTCGCGCTGGTCCTTGTAGCTCAATTTTTTCTGTTTCGCCGCCGGCGCGGACTCCGGCTGGGGTTTCTGCCTCGCTGGCGCGGCCGGGGCGGCCAGCGCCGCGTCCCGGGACGCGGCACGCTGACGCAGCCAGTCCTCGTAACCACCCACGTATTCGTTCACCCGGCCGTCGCCCTCGAAGGCGATGATGCTGGTGGCCACGTTGTCCAGGAAGGCGCGGTCGTGGCTGACCACCAGCACCGTGCCGGCGAAATTCACCAGGCGGTCTTCCAGCAGTTCCAGGGTCTCGGCGTCCAGGTCGTTGGTGGGTTCGTCCATCACCAGCAGGTTGGCCGGGCGGGTGAAGAGTTTTGCCAGCAGCAGGCGGTTGCGCTCGCCGCCGGACAGGGCCTTGACCGGCTGGCGTGAGCGGGCCGGCTCGAACAGGAAGTCCTGCAGGTAGGAGAGTACGTGGCGCGACTCGCCGTCGATGTCCAGGCGGTCCCGGCCCTCGCCCACGTTGTCGGCCACGCTGGCCTCCTCGTCCAGGGCCGCCCGGTGCTGGTCGAAGTAGGCGATCTCCAGGTTCGTGCCCAGGCGCACATGGCCGGACTGGGGCTCGAGCTTGCCCAGCAGCAGGCGCAACAGGGTGGTCTTGCCGGCGCCGTTGGGACCGACGATGCCCACCTTGTCGCCGCGCAGGATCAGGGTGGAGAAATCCCGGATCACGGGCCTGCCGTCGTAATCAAAAGAAATATTCTCCGCCTCGATGACCAGGCGCCCGGAGCGCTCGGCGGACTGGATCTCCAGCCGCGCCGCCCCCTGGCGAACGCGGCGCTCGGCCCGTTCCGCGCGCAGCGCCTTGAGGGCACGCACCCGGCCCTCGTTGCGGGTGCGACGGGCCTTGATGCCCTGGCGGATCCAGGCCTCCTCCTGGGCGAGCTTCTTGTCGAACAGGGCGCTGGCGCGCTCTTCCGCCTCCAGGGCCTCGGCCTTGCGGCGCAGGTAGGTGTCGTAGTCGCCGGGCCAGTCGGTGAGCTTGCCCCGGTCCAGTTCGATGATGCGGGTGGCGAGCCGGCGCAGGAAGGCCCGGTCGTGGGTGATGAACAGCAGGCTGCCACCGAAGCCCAGCAGGAATTCCTCCAGCCAGGCGATGGATTCGATGTCCAGGTGGTTGGTGGGCTCGTCCAGCAACAGCAGGTCCGGATCGGTGACCAGGGCACGGCCCAGCAGCACCCGGCGCTTGAGGCCGCCGGACAGGGCCTTGAAATCCGCATCGGCGGGCAGGCCCAGGCGCGAGACCACCGTCTCCACCCGCTGCTCCAGGATCCAGCCGTCGCCGGCCTCGAGCCTCTGCTGGGCCCGCTCCAGCTCTGCCATGGCGGCAGGGTCTTCGGGGCGCTCGGTGAGTGCGTGCACGGCGCGGTGGTAGCGGCGCACCTGCTCGCCCATCTCCCCAAGGCCATCGGCCACCACGTCAAACACGCTGCCGTTGGTTGCGGCGGGCACCGCCTGCTCCAGCATGGCCACGCGCAGTTCACCGCTGCGCACCACCTCGCCGCCATCGGGCAGCACCTGCCCCAGCACCACCTTCATGAGCGTGGACTTGCCGGCCCCGTTGCGGCCCACCAGGCACAGTCGTTCGCCGGGTTCGATACTCAGATTCACATGGTCCAGCAGGGGGGCGGCGCCGTAACTCAGGGTGACGTCGCGCAGGGTCAGCAGGGGCATAAGGGAAGCAAGGCCGGTAGGAATGGGCCCCGTATTCTACGCCACGGGGAGCTGCGCAGTCTGCGCCCCCCGGGGGTGGATCACCTCGCCCGGCCCCGTGGCCCGGTGGAAACAGTAGCCGTTGCGCCCGGAGCGCTTGACCTCGTACATGGCCCGGTCGGCGTGGTCGATCACCTCCGGCGGCGAGGCGGTCATGTCCGGGAACTCGCAGATGCCGATGCTGGCCCCCACGGTGACGAGCGGACTCTGGGGGTCCTGCTCGTCGATGGGAAACGGTTGGGACAGGGCCTCGATGATGCGCAGCGCCACCTCGTGGATGCGCTCGCTGGTCTCCAGGTCCTCCAGCAGCACGAAGAACTCGTCCCCGCCCATGCGCGCCACGGAATCGCTCTCGCGCACGCAGGCCTGCAGGCGCTGCGCCACCTGGCGCAACACCCGGTCGCCGGCCTCGTGGCCGTAGCTGTCGTTGACCGGCTTGAAGCGGTCCAGATCGATGAACAACCCGGCCCCCAGGCGGCCATGGCGGCGCGCCCGGGCCATGGCCTGCTCCAGGCGCTGTTCCATCTGGTAGCGGTTGGGCAGGTTGGTCAGGTGGTCGTGCAAAGCGCGGTCACGGTGGCGGTTGCGCTCCGATTCCAGTTCCTGGCGGCGCAGGTAGAGCTGGCGCCGCTGGCGCTCCAGGGCGTAGGCGGAAAATCCGCAGATCAGCAGGGTCGAGACCAGGTAGAAGTTGTAGCGCACCAGGATCTCGCCCAGGGGCTGGATGCCCGCCAGGAACAGCCCGTTGAACAGGACCAGCACCAGCAGGTTGATCAGCAGGGCGCGCACGAAGGACAGGCCGATGAACAGGAAGATCCAGATCATCACCAGCATCAGGCCCGCCAGGTACTCCATGAAGGTGGTCCCGGACAGGAAGGCCAGCATGAACAGGATGCCCAGGCTCGGCGCCAGGGACACCAGGGTCAGGACCCGCTGCGACAGGCGGGTGAAGGACGGCAGAAAGGTGTAGACCAGGGCGGTGAGGCCCGCCGCCGTGACCAGGGCGCGGACCACCCAGAAAAACGGCTGGTGGTCACCGTGGAACCACACGTCCACCAAGCCGTGCAGGAGATACAGCAGCACGCCCGTCACCAGGGCCAGGCGCGCCTGGACGCGCTGCAGCCCCACGGTCTCCAGGCGATAGTCGCGCTCCACGGCCACGGGGCGAAACCACAGACCGAACCAGTGCATGCGCACCGGCAGGTTCCGTGACAGCTCGTCTGGCGACATGGGGCCTCTTGTCGGCTGGTGGGGGATGAGGGAACGATTTTCCGACAATCTTACTCAATATTCTGGGGGCGAAGCATAGCTGCGCATCCTTCAGGCCATCGGGCAGGGAGTCCCGAGCAGGTCAGGCTGACCAACAAGAACAACAAGATCCGGGGAAGACCCTTGACCAGACACAGCACAACCCTGCCGAGCGCATGCCTGGCCCTGGTCCTCGCCGTGGCGGGGCTCAGCGGCTGCGAACGGGCGCCCCACACCTCCCCGGAACTGGCCGCCATCGAACAGCGGGGCGAACTGGTGGTGCTCACCCGCAACGCCCCCACCACCTACTACTTCGACCGGGACGGCGAGCCAGCCGGTTTCGAGTACGACCTGATCAGCGGCTTCGCCGCCCAGCTGGGCGTCACGCCCCGCTTCGTGATCAAGGACAGCATCGACGAGATCGTGCGCGCCCTGGCCGCCGGCGAGGGCGATCTGGCCGCAGCCGGGCTGACCCGCACCAGCCGCCGCCAGGAACAGTTCCTGTTCGGCCCCGCCTACATGCAGGTCCAGCAGCAGTTGGTCTGCCGTCGCGGCGGCCCGGCGCCCGCGGACCTGGAAGGCCTGAGCGGCGTCAGCCTGATGGTCACCGCCAGCAGCAGCTACGTGGAACGCCTGGAGGAACTGCGCGAGCAGTTCCCCGAACTCACCTGGGAGGAACGCGCCGACCTGGCCACCGAACAGATCCTGGAGAAGGTCTGGAACCGGGAAGTGGACTGCGCGGTGGCCGACTCCAACATCGTGGCCATCAACCGTCGCTACTACCCGGAACTGCTGGTGATCATGCCCCTGACCGAGGAGGAACCGCTGGCCTGGATGCTGCCGCCCGAGTCACGGGGGCTCGCCCGTGCCATCGAGCGCTGGTTCGTGGGCATGGAGGACGAAGGCCTGCTGACGGTGCTCAATGGCCGCTACTACGGTCACGTGGAGATCTTCGACTACGTGGACCTGGCCCGCTACCAGCGGCGCATCCGCAGCCTGCTGCCCCGCTACCGCCCCCATTTCGAGGCCGCCGCCGAGGCCCACGAGCTGAGCTGGACCCTGCTGGCCGCCCAGGCCTACCAGGAATCCCACTGGAACCCCTCGGCGCGCAGCCCCACCGGCGTGCGCGGCATGATGATGCTCACCCTGCGTACCGCCTCGGACCTGGGCGTCGACAACCGCCTGGACCCGGTGCAGAGCATCCACGGCGGTGCCCGCTACCTGGCCGACCTGCGCCGCCGCCTGCCGGAGTCCATCCAGGAACCGGACCGCACCTGGATCGCCCTGGCCGCCTACAACATCGGCATGGGCCACGTCTTCGATGCCCGGGGCCTGGCCCGGGACCTGGGCCGCGACCCGGACCGCTGGGTGGAATTCCGCGAGGTGCTGCCCCTGCTCGCCCAGCCCCAGTACCACCGCAACCTGCGCTTCGGCTACGCCCGGGGCAACGAGCCGGTGGAATACGTGCGACGCATCCGCAACTACGAGGACATCCTGGTCAGAAGCCTGGGGGAATGACGATTCAAAATTCAAAATTCAAAATTCAAAGGAGATCGTTCATGCCGCAGGGCCCGACCACCTTTGAATATTGAATTTTGAATTTTGAATCCCGCTACAATACCCCTCCTCGCCAACAGATTATTCCCCGGAGCCTTCCGTGAGACTCACCCGCCAGGAATTCCGCGACTGGCCGCACAAGAGCATCACCCTGCTGGGCATGTCCGGCGTGGGCAAGACCCGCCTGGCGCACATCCTGCGCCAGCGCCACTGGTTCCATTACTCCGGTGACTACCGCATCGGCACCCGCTACCTGGACGAGCCGATCCTGGACAACATCAAGCACCAGGCCATGCAGGTGCCCTTCCTGCGCGAGCTGCTGCGCTCGGACTCCATCTACATCCTGAACAACATCACTGTGGACAACCTGCAGCCGGTGTCGAGCTTCCTGGGCAAGCTGGGCGACCCGGAGCGGGGCGGCCTGCCGCTCACCGAGTTCAAGCGCCGCCAGGCGCTGCACCACACCGCCGAGATCGCCGCCATGCGCGACGTGCCCGAGTTCATCGGGAAGGCGCGCAGCATCTACGGCTACGAGCATTTCGTGAACGACGCCGGCGGCAGCGTGTGCGAGCTGGACGATCCCGAGACCCTGGAACTGCTGGCCGAGCACACCCTGCTGATCTACATCCAGGCCACCCGCCAGGACGAGGAAGAGCTCATCCGCCGCGCCGAATCCGCGCCCAAGCCCCTCTACTACCGGGAGGCCTTCCTGGACGAACAGCTGCGCGAGTACAAGCAGGCCCACGACATCGAGTACGTGGCCCAGATCGACCCGGACGACTTCGTACGCTGGATGTTCCCGCGCCTGTTCCGCTCCCGCATCCCCCGCTACGAGGCCATCGCCCGGGACTACGGCTACACCATCACCACGGAAGAACTCGGGCGGGTGAAATCGGAGCAGGACTTCCTGGCGCTGATCGAAACGGCCCTGGAGAGATAAGTACGAATTGGGAATTGGGAAGTCGGAACGAAACGATTAGAATCGACCCCACTTCCAACTTCCCCATTCATACTTCCCACTTAAACAGTGCCCCTCGTCGCCCACACCGACCTGCCCACCTTCACCCGCCTCGCCGAGGAAGGGGAGACGGTACTGTCCGGCAACACCGCCCTGCAGCAGGAGATCCGCGAACTGCACATCGGGCTGCTCAACATGATGCCCGACGCGGCCATCGCCGCCACCGAGCGCCAGTTCTTCCGCCTGGTGGGACAGAGCAACCAGATCGCCCAGTTCTACATGCACCCCTTCACCCTGGACGCCCTGCCCCGGGGCGCGGAGGGGCGTGCCCATGTGGAGCGTTATTACGAGAGCTTCGAGCAGATCAAGCGCGAGGGCCTGGACGCCCTGATCATCACCGGCGCCAACGTCACCCAGCCGGACCTGTCCATGGAGCCCTTCTGGGAGCCGCTCATCGAGGTGATCGACTGGGCCGCCGAGAATGTCACCTCCACCCTGTGCTCCTGCCTGGCCACCCACGCGGTGATGCAGTTCCGCCACGGCCAGCGCCGCCAGCCCCTGGGCTTCAAGCGATGGGGGGTCTACGACCATCGCGTGCTGGATCGCAGTCACCCGCTGGTGGCCGGCGTGAACACCCGTTTCGATGTGCCCCACTCCCGCTTCAACGAGATCAACCGCGCCCAGTTCGAGGCCGAGGGCCTCAAGGTGCTGGTGGAAAGCGACCAGGCCGGTCCGCACCTGGCGGTGAGCGAGGACGGCTTTCGCATCGTGTTCTTCCAGGGTCACCCGGAGTACGACATCATCTCTCTGCTCAAGGAGTACAAGCGCGAGGTGAAGCGCTTCGCCGCCGGCGCCCTGGACACCTACCCGCCGGTGCCGGAGAACTACTTCTCGCCCCGCTCCCAGGCCATCCTGGAGGAACATCGGGAGCGCGTGGAGGCGGCGCTGGCCCGGCGCGCGCCGGTGCCGGATCTGCCCGAGGCCCTGATCACCTCACACCTGGACAACACCTGGCACGACAGCGCCGAGGCAGTGATCAACAACTGGGTGGGCATGGTCTACCAGCTCACCCACATCGACCGCCGCCGTCCCTTCAAGGACAACGTGGATCCCTCCGACCCGCTGCGCTCCCTGCGTGGCGGACACTGAGGTGGCGGAACCCGCCTCCAGGCTGCCGCGCCCGGCAGCCGCCCTCTTCGACCTGATCGCCAGCGATGAGGACGCCCGGGTCTGCAAGGACATCCCCGAGGCCGCCTGCCGGGAGATGCCGCGCAACTTCTTCCTCACCATCCTCTCCAACACCGCCAGCAAGATCGGCGACGAACTGGCCAGTGCCAGGCTGGTGCTGGCCTGGCTCATGGCCGCCCTGGGTGCGCCCGGTTTCCTGGCCGGTTTCCTGGTGCCGGTGCGCGAATCCGGTTCCCTGCTGCCCCAGCTGTTCGTGGCCAGTCACATCCGGCGCGCGGCCATCCGCAAGTGGTTCTGGGTGGGCGGCTGCATCGGCCAGGGGCTCGCGGCACTGGGCATGGCGCTGGTGGCCCTGACCCTGACCGGCGCGGCCGCGGGCTGGGCGCTGCTCGGCCTGCTGGCCCTGTTCGCCCTGTCCCGGGGGGTGAGTTCCGTGGCCTCCAAGGACGTGCTCGGCAAGACCATCGCCAAGACCCGGCGCGGTACCGTGATGGGCTACGCGGCGGCCCTGGCCGGTTTCGTCACCCTGGGCGTGGGCGGCTGGGTCAGCCTGCGCGCGGAGAGCGCCGACAGCGTCGGCTTCTTCACCCTGCTCCTGATCGCGGCGGGCCTGATGTGGTTTGCCGCCGGCGGCATCTTCGCCGCAGTCAAGGAGGAACCCGGCGCCACCGAGGGCGGCGGCAATGCGGTCAGCGAGGCGCTGCGCTCCCTCGGGCTGATGAAGACCGACCCCCTGTTCCGCCACTTCGTGATCACCCGTGCCCTGCTCATGAGTACCGCGCTGGCCATGCCCTTCTACGTGATCCTGGCCCAGCAGCAGACCGGCGGCAGCCTGGGGAGCCTCGGGCTCATGATCATCGCCACGGGGCTGGCCGGCGGCCTGAGCGCGCCCGTGTGGGGACGGCTCTCGGACCGTTCCAGCCGCCTGGTCCTGGTAGCCTCCGGCGTGGTGGCCGGAGCCCTGGGGCTGCTGACCTTCGGCCTGTCCGGCATCGAAGGCGCCTGGGCGAAGAGCGAATTCCTGTTCGCCGCCCTGTTCCTGGTCATCGGCATCGCCCACTCGGGGGTGCGCCTGGGACGCAAGACCTACCTGGTGGACATGGCCACCCAGGACAACCGCGCCGCCTATGTGGCGGTGAGCAACACCCTGGTGGGGGCCCTGCTGCTGGTGGGTGGGCTGTTCGGCGTGGTGGCGGACCTGGCGGGGGTGGCCGCCACCCTGGCCCTGCTGGGCCTGATGTCGCTGCTGGGTGCGGCCAGCGCCTGGCGCCTGGAGGAGGTGCAGCGGTGAGAATTTTGCTGGCGGGAGTGCTTCTGGCGCAGCTGTGCATCCAGCAGGCCGCTGCGGCCGACGTCGTGGAAGGCGTACTCGTCTCGACCCATCCCATCGACTGGGAGTTCGCCGATGGCCGCGCCACCGAGGCCTTCCTGGTCATGGACGACGGACGGGAGGTCCGCTTCGCCCATGAACGGGTGACCGAGTTACAACCGGGCGAACGCCTGCGCATGCACCTCTCCGGGCGCGGCATGCAGGAACGGCGCATCCCGGTGATCTGTACCCTGGAAAGACTGGACGCCGGCGGCACGGTTTGGCAGTCCACCCGCGGCAATCTGTGTACAGCCGGGAAGCGTCAGAGGTGAAGCAAGGGTGAGGCGTCACAGCCCCCTCACGCCTTTCCCCTTACCCCTGACAAAATATCGCTGGTGATTCCCCGAACGGCCGCGTATAGTGAGTCTCGCAGTCTGTTCTTGCAGTCAGAGTCGGAAGTCCCCTGTCGTTTCGTTACCGCAGTCACTCCCGCCGGTTGTTCTCCAGGAATCCACTGCATCACCGTTTGTTTCCTGTTATTTGAGGTTTATAGAGTTATGTCTAAAGGCACTGTGAAGTGGTTTAACGAAAGCAAGGGCTTCGGCTTCATTACCCCCGAAGATGGCGGCAAGGATGTGTTCGTGCACTTCTCCGCGATCGAAGCCAGCGGTTTCCGCACCCTGGCCGAGGGCCAGATGGTCTCCTTCGAGGTGACCAACGGTCCCAAGGGTCTGGCCGCTGCGAACGTCAAGCCGGTCTAAGATCAGTCTGCCGAAAGCAGATACCTGGAACCCCGCCTTGTGCGGGGTTCTTTTGTTTTGTCCGTGAAAAAGACCAGCATACCCAGCAGATCAAGACCTGGGACCGGGTAAATCGACAGGATTAACATGATTTACAGGATTTGAGACAAGGACTCGTCTTTCATGACCCAATCCTGTAAATCATGTTAATCTTGTCCAATGCTGTTTTGACTCATGCCCGATGCCAGTAACGCAGGGCGTAGTCCCGGGACTCATCGCGCACCGGCAGGCGCTCCAGGCCCCGCCGCTGGAAGAACGGCTCGGCGTCCGCCTGGGCCTTGATCAGCACACCATCCAAGCCCAGTTCGCGGGCACGCGCCTGGCTGGCGCTCAACAATTGGCTGCCGATGCCCCGGTGCTGCCGGTCCGGGTCCACATACAGGCCATGGAGCAGCAGACCCGACTTGCCCTCGGGCAGATCCGCCGCCTCCGCAGGCTCCCAGGACGCCAGTCCCGCGATGCCCGAATCCGCCTCCACCACCCACACTTCCAGGTGCCCCAGGTCCGTTTCGCTGTAGCGGTACAGGGGCAGGGACAGGCGCTTGACCCGCTCAGGCAGCCGCCAGGTCATGACGGCGCGTTCAATGACGCCATTGATGGCGGGCAGGTCGGCCTTGCAGGCCGTACGGTACGTGATGCTCATCGGGATGGCTCCTGTCACTTCTGTCATGGGCAACCCAGAGCCGGACGGCGCGAAGACTTTTCACCGAGGATTGCTTCACGGCCTTCGCGGTCCGGCTTTTTCAGGCAGCGATCGCAGGTCCCCGGGGGGCGGCAGACGCCCTGGCCGCGCGGCGGGCGCGGATGCGCTCCCAGACCTTCTCGTGGAAGTGGTAGGCCACGGTGTTCACCAGGGGTTCCACCAGGGCCACCAGGCCGCCGATCACCACGCTGCCCGTGAGTGCGAAGGCGACGGCGAAGGCGACGCTGAAGTGCACGATGGCAAAGCTTGCGGTCTTGATCATGGCGGCATCTCCTCATCAAACATGTTGCCTTGATGATGAGATTAGCCAAATGAGAATTATTACTGAAGTTGAATCTTTGGATTTTGTTGATAGCCTTTGACTATCACCGCTTCGGCCATTTCGGTGATGAGAGACAAGATCCAAGAGGCAAGAGACAAGTAGGAAAACCGGCTTTTGTCTTGCCTCTTGTATCTTGTCTCTGACCGCCCCACAGGGGCGGTCTTTCACTTCAAACCCGTCAGCTCGCGCATGTCCCGCTTCCAGGCGGTGAGGTCGTCCCGGCTGAACTGCCCGAGATGATCGTGGCCGCAGGCACGGGCCATGACCTGCATCAGTGCCACCGAGCTCTCCAGGAAACGCGCCAGGCGTGCCGCCCCTGCGTCCACGTCGAGCCGCTTGCGCAGGTCCGGGTCCTGGGTGGCGATGCCCGACGGGCACTGGTTGGTGTGGCACATGCGCGCCGCCACGCAGCCCACCGCCTGGATGGCACTGTTGGCGATGGCGATGCCGTCGGCCCCCAGGGCCAGGGCCTTGATGAAATCCTCGGGCAGGCGCAGGCCGCCGGTGATGATGAGCGTGACGTCACCGGCGCCGCGTTCATCCAGGTGCCGCCGGGCGCGCACCAGGGCGGGGATGGTGGGCACGGAGATGTGATCCCGGAACAGCCGCGGGGCCGCGCCGGTGGCCCCGCCACGGCCGTCGAGGATGAGGTAGTCGGCGCTCGCCTTCAGGGCAAAGTCGATGTCCGCCTCGATGTGGTTGGCGGAGAGCTTGAAGCCCACGGGGATGCCGCCGCAGACCTCCCGCACCCGGTCGGCGAAACGCCGGAAGTCATCCGGCATGACCAGGTCGGTGAAGGTAGGCGGAGAAATGGCGGACTTGCCGGGCTTCAGGCCGCGCACCTTCGCGATCTCCTCGGTGACCTTGCGGCCCGGCAGGTGGCCGCCGGTGCCGGTCTTGGCCGCCTGACCGCCCTTGAAGTGCAGGGCGCCGATCTTCGCGAGCAGGGATTCGTCGTACCCGAACCTGGCCGAGGCCAGTTCGTAGAGGTAACGGGGATTGGCCTCCCGTTCCTCGGGCATCATGCCGCCCTCCCCGGAGCAGATCCCCGTGCCCGCGCGCTGCGCGCCTTTCGCCAGGGCCAGCTTGGCCTCCCGGGACAGGGAACCGAAGCTCATGTCGGAGACGAACAACGGAATGTCGAGCTTCAGGGGGCGTTCCGCCCGCGGCCCGATGATGAGTTCGGTGCCCACCTCGGCCTCCTCCGGCAGGGGCCGGGTGGCCAGCTGCGCGGTGAGGATCTGGATATCGTCCCAGTGGGGCAGGTCTGCCCGGGGCACGCCCATGGCCACGGTCTCGCCGTGGGGGCCGGTCTTCTCCAGACCATGCCGGGCGAGATCATGGATGCGTTCGAGGGTGGGTTCCTCGCGGGTCGCCTTGACCGAGGCACCATTGTTCGGCTCCCCGTCGTCGCCCGTCGATGCCTGTTCCTCATCGAGTCCCGCGTGGCTGCCGTCGCAGTAAGGCGGGTTTCCGGTCTGCTTGCAGCGGCACAGATGGGCCTCGCCATCCTCGTCGGGTGTGAAGGCCATGGGCTTGAAGTCGGTACCCTCGTGGGAACCATCGCAAAACGGCTGGTTCTTCGATCGCCCGCAGCTGCACCAGAAGTACTTCTTGCCGGCCTTGAGTTCGACGGCGATGGGCGTGCGGGCGGCGATCCTGGGCTGGGTCATCATGACTCCCGAGTGTGCATGTGCCGCCCAGCTTAACCTAGTGTCCTGAGTCAGAGATTCGTTGCATTTCAGAGCCCCGCACAAGACCCAAGGCAAGGCGCGGGCCGCAGGCAATGGCAAGCCCTTGGCAAGGACCGCAACGCCGCATTGGGTCTTGTGCGGGGCTCCCTGCGGGCGGGCCTGTACGGGCGCTCGGCCGCGTTGCTCTCGCTCGAATGGGCCTGCCCGTCCTTCGCTCGTGCGCCTTGCCGTGCATCCCGTACAGACCCGCTGAAATGTAACGAATCTCTGACTCAGGACACTAGCGACACACTCAGGTTAACCGATCGAGAACATCCGCCCCGTGTCGTTGAGCAGATCCTCGAAGTCTTCCGCCGGCAAGGCCCTGGCAAACAGATAACCCTGGGCGAAGTCGCAGCCGGCATCAGACAGCAGCCTGCGCTGCCCTTCGGTTTCCACGCCCTCCGCGATCACCTTCAGGCCCAGTTCGTGCGCCATGACGATGATGGCCTTGGACAGGGCCACGTCGTTCGGATCGTTTTCCAGGTTGCGCACGAAACTGCGATCGATCTTCAGGTAGTCGATGGGGAACTGCTTGAGGTAGGAGAGCGTGCAATAGCCCGTGCCGAAGTCATCGATGGCGATCTGGATGCCCGCGTCGCGAAACCGGAACAGCTGCCTGGTGACTTCGTCATGGGCATGGAGCAGGAGGTTTTCGGTGATCTCGATGACGATTTGCTCACCCCTGACACCCATTTCCTCAAGGTGGTACAGCCAGGACTCGACCCGCTCCGCGCCCTCGCTCCGGAACTGCAACGGGGACATGTTCACGCTGACTTGGATATCCGTGCCGAAGCGATCGCGCCACACCCTGGCACGCCGCACCGCCTCCCTGAACACCCAGTCACCCACCCCTTCGATGAGCCCGGTATCCTCCGCCAGGGGAATGAATTCCGCCGGACCAACCAGACCCCGCTCGGGATGGTGCCAGCGGAGCAATGCCTCTGCCTTCTGGATCCGCCCCGAGGCAAGTTCCACGATGGGCTGGAAATGGGCCTCGAACTGCCCCTGGTTCACCGCCTGCCTGAGTTCCCTGGACAGCCTGAGCCGCTTCTGCGCCGCCTCCTGCAAGGCATGGGTGAAATAGCAGAAGCGGTTTCTGCCCAGCCTCTTGGCCGAGTACATGGCCTGGTCGGCATGCTTCATCAGCTCGCCCATGTCCTCGGCGTCGCCCGGGTACAGGGTGATGCCGATGCTGGCGGAGATGTGAGCCACCCCTTCGCGGAGGTAGTACGGCTCGGCCACCCGGGAGATGAGCTTCTGCGCGATCTCCTCCACGTGGGCCTTGCCGGTCAGATCGGACAGGATCACCGTGAACTCGTCTCCGCCCAGGCGGGCGACCGTATCCGTATCACGGATGCAGCCGCTGATGCGCCGGGCTGCTTCCTGCAGGAGCACATCACCGACGTCGTGGCCCAGGGTATCGTTGACCTCCTTGAATTCATCGAGATCGATGAGCAGCAGCGCAAGGGCAGCGCCCGTTCGCTGGCATTTTGCGATCTGCTGATCGAGCCGATCCAGGAACAGACGGCGATTGGGGAGTTTCGTCAAGGGATCAAAGTTGGCCTGCTGCTGGATGATCTCCTCGGCGCGCTTGCGCTCGCTGATGTCGATATACGTGCCGATCAGGCGCGTAGGCGCGCCGTTCTCATCCCGGGCGGCCACCATGCCCCGGGCCTGCACCCACTTCCAGCTGCCATCCTTGCAGCGCTTGCGGTGTTCATGGGTGAAACTCTGCACCTCGCCATCGACCAGCCGCTGGCAGGCGGCTATGAGGGCCGGCGCATCGTCCCGGTGCACCAGCGCCTGCCATTCCTCCGCACTCGCGCCGATCTCATGCTCCTCGTAGCCCAGCATGTGCTTGCAGCGCACGGACAGGAGGATCTTGCCTGCGGAAAGATCCAGGTCCCAGACACCCGCACCGGCACTGTCCAGTGCAAACCGCCAGCGCTCCTCGAGATCTCTCAGTCGTGCGTTCGCCTCAGCGGTCTGCTGCTGGGATTTGACGAGCCTGCGCACCAGCCGCTGCAGGCTGTGCGCGGCCGACGCATCTTCCGGCGCCTCGCGCAGGCGGGCGAGGTTCTGGATCACAAAGGGTCGGGTGGAGACCGTTAACGCATTGACCACGCTCCCGCGGATCTCCGTTTCGAACAGGCGGCGGTCGCTGTGCAGGGAGGATTGCAGGCTGTTGACCAGAACAGCTTCAAGCTGCCTCTGCATCACAGCATAGACGGCGAAACCAGAAACCAGGGTCAATGCAGCCAGTAGCACGCCGCCGATCAGTGTGATTCGCTGGCTTTCGCGCTTCCTGGCCAAATGAACTCCTCATTTCCAGTCATGCAATGGCCACAGGGGCGGAGACATGCCCCATCCCGGGGTATGCCTCTTCCTTATGTGGGGTAGGTCGTCATGGCTCCCTTGTCAAGCAGATGAGGCATGCTTCCGCCACCATATTGCAGCCAGCGAACAAAAACATCCATCCAAAAAACATCATTTTCCTTGATGAACAGCACATCCCTGACCCCGTCGCCCAGGCACGCACCGATACATCGACCGGGGTGCAGCAGTGATGATACTCGAGGAGAATCGGCGGCTGGCTCACGGGGCGGGCTGTCGGACAGCAAGAGCCGCTGTGCTACTGAGAGTGCTCCCCGCCAAGGCCCGACAAAGGTCGGGACTCAAACCTCCCGGTAGATCTGCGCGCCCTTGTTCACGAACTCCACCGCCTTCTCCTGCATGCCCTTCTCCAGGGCCTCCTGCTCGGAGATGCCCTGCTTGACGGCATAATCACGCACGTCCTGGGTGATCTTCATGGAGCAGAAGTTGGGCCCGCACATGGAGCAGAAGTGCGCCACCTTGTGGGCCTCCTTGGGCAGGGTCTCGTCGTGGAATTCCCGGGCCCGCTCCGGGTCCAGGGCCAGGTTGAACTGGTCCTCCCAGCGGAACTCGAAGCGGGCCTTGGAAAGCGCATTGTCCTGCACCTGAGCGCCGGGGAAGCCCTTGGCGAGATCGGCGGCATGGGCGGCGATCTTGTAGGTGATGATGCCGTCGCGCACGTCCTGCTTGTTGGGCAAGCCCAGGTGCTCCTTGGGGGTCACGTAGCAGAGCATGGCGGTGCCGTACCAGCCGATGTTGGCGGCACCGATGCCGGAGGTGATGTGGTCGTAGGCCGGCGCGATGTCCGTGACCAGGGGGCCCAGGGTGTAGAAGGGCGCCTCGAAGCAGTCGCTGAGCTCCTTGTCCACGTTCTCTTTGACCATGTGCAGGGGCACGTGGCCCGGGCCCTCGATCATCACCTGCACGTCATGCTCCCAGGCGATCTTGGTCAGCTCACCCAGGGTCTCCAGTTCGCCGAACTGGGCGGCGTCGTTGGCATCCGCGAGACAGCCTGGGCGCAGGCCGTCGCCCAGGCTGAAGGCCACGTCGTAGGCCTTCATGATCTCGCAGATCTCCTCGAAGTGGGTGTAGAGGAAGTTCTCGCGGTGATGGGCCAGGCACCACTTGGCCATGATGGAGCCGCCCCGGGAGACGATGCCCGTGACCCGGTCGGCGGTGAGCGGCACGTAGCGCAGCAGCACGCCGGCGTGGATGGTGAAGTAGTCCACCCCCTGCTCCGCCTGCTCGATCAGGGTGTCCCGGAACAGCTCCCAGGTCAGCTCCTCGGGCTTGCCGTTGACCTTCTCCAGGGCCTGGTAGATGGGCACGGTGCCGATGGGCACGGGGCTGTTGCGCAGGATCCATTCACGGGTCTCGTGGATGTTCTTGCCCGTGGACAGGTCCATGAGGGTGTCGCCGCCCCAGCGGCAGGACCACACCAGCTTCTCCACCTCCTCCTCGATGCTGGAGGTGACCGCGGAGTTGCCGATGTTGGTATTGATCTTCACCCGGAAATTGCGCCCGATGATCATGGGCTCCAGTTCCGGGTGGTTGATGTTGCTGGGGATGATGGCCCGGCCCGCGGCCACCTCGTCACGCACGAACTCGGGCGTGATCAGCTCCGGGATCTTCGCGCCGAGGGGCTGGCCGGCGTGCTGGCGCAGCAGCTTGGCGTAGCGGGGATCGGCGCGCATCTCCTCCAGGCGGGCGTTCTCGCGAATGGCGACGAACTCCATCTCGGGAGTGATGATGCCCCGGCGGGCGTAGTGCATCTGGGTGACGTTCAGGCCAGGGCGCGCCCGGCGCGGCGCACGGATGTGCTCGAAGCGCAGCGCGGCCAGCTGCGGGTCGGCGGCCCGGGCGCGGCCGTACTCGGAGCTGGGCCCGTCCAGGCGCTCGGTGTCCTGGCGCGACTCGATCCAGGCCTCGCGCAGCGCCGGCAGACCCTGCATCAGGTCGATGGACGCGGCCGGGTCCGTGTAGGGGCCGGAGGTGTCGTAGACGGTGATGGGCGGGTTCTCCTCCGCCCCCATGGAGGCCTGGGTGGGCGCCTGGCTCACCTCCCGCATGGGCACGCGAATGTCCGGGCTCGAACCCTGCACGAAGATCTTGCGGGAATTGGGGAACGGCCGGGTGATCTCCTCGGAGAGCCGGGCGGTCTTGGCGATGAAGTCCTGGGGGATGGCGCTCATGGTGTACCTCGCGTGGGGAGCGGCGGAAGGTACGGAGCGGCCGATGAGGCAATGGCTCCGAAGCTTCCCTCCGCCGGTATGATCCGGTTCAGGTTCCAAGGGTATTTCTCAGCCCAATCGGTGACTCCGGTGGGCACCCCTAGCCTCGTCTTGATCTGAAACTATAGCAGCCCGGTCGGGTTTGCTGGAATAGTGGCAAGTAGCAAGTGGCTAGTGGCAAGAAAAATCAAAGGCTTGCCGCAGAGGCGCGGAGAAGAACTGACTCGACAGGATTTACATGATTAACAAGATTTAAAACATGGATTTTGTGGTTTCTGATTCAATCCTGTTAATCATGTAAATCCTGTCCGATCCTTTGACTTTTCTGCGCCTCCGCGCCTCTGCGGCAGCCTTACTAATCCAGCACAGCTTCCAGGCGCTCGCAGACCGTTTCGATGACGGCCACCCGGGCGAAGCGCTTGTCCTCGGACGGGACCAGGGTCCAGGGGGCGTGCTCGGTGCTGGTGCGGAATACCATCTCGTTGATGGCCGCCTCGTACTCCGGGCGCTTCTCCCGGTTGCGCCAGTCCTCGTCGGTGAGCTTGTGCTGCTTGTAGGCGGTCTCCTCCCGGGCGCGGAAGCGGGCCAGTTGCTCTGCCTCGCTGATGTGCAGCCAGAACTTGTGCACCAGGATGCCGTGCTCGCAGAGCTGCTGCTCGAAGTCGTTGATCTCGTGGAAGGCCCGGCGCCACTGCTCCGCCCGGGCCAGGCCCTCCACCCGCTCCACCAGCACCCGCCCGTACCAGGAACGATCAAACACGGTGATGCGCCCGCTCCCCGGCACCTGGCGCCAGAAGCGCCACAGATAATGATGGGCCAGCTCCTCATCCGTGGGCGCCCCCACGGGGATGACCCGGTGCAGCCGGGCATCGATGCCCGCTGTCAGCCGCCGGATGGTGCCGCCCTTGCCCGCCGCGTCCCAGCCCTCGAACACCAGCACGCTGGCCCGGCCGGCGTCACGGGCCTTCCAGGTCAGGGCGCGCAGGCGCCGCTGGGCCTCCTCCAGACGCTTCTTGTACCGGGACTTGTCCAGGGACTGGCCCAGGTCCACCTGGTCCAGCACCGTGAGTCGCGCTTCCTCCGCCTCGGGGAGGCTCGGGGCGTGGGACAGCATCTCCTCCCGGTGCACGGGGCCCTCGGCATCCAGCCGTTCCGTGATGGCCTTGAGCAGGGTGCGGGCCACGGTCAGGTCCCGGTAGCGGGGGTCGGTGGCCTCGATCAGGTACCAGGGGGCGAGCGCCGTGTCCGTGGCCTGGATGACCGTCTCGCCGATACCGACAAAGGCCTTGTAATCCAGCAGCTTGTCGCCGTTGCGCCGGCGGGACCAGCGGCTGTCCGGGTCCTGCTTGCGTGCCTTGAGGCGCTGTTTCTGGGTGTCCTTGTCCAGATGGAACCAGAACTTGAGGATCAGGGTGTCCTCCAGGGCCAGCATGCGTTCCAGGTCCCGGATGCGGGTGGCGGCCGCCTCCACCCGGGCCCCGTCCCACTCACCGGTGGTGCCGCGCATCAGCGGCTCGGAATACCAGGCGCCGAAGAACAGGCCGATCTTTCCCCGGGCGGGCAGGCTGCGCCAGTAGCGCCAGTAGCGCGGGTGGGATTGCTCCTCACTGGAGACGTCCCAGAAGGCGTGGGTCTCGGTGCCGCGGGTGTCCAGCCAGCCGTTGAGCCGGTTGACCACCTCGCCCCGGCCCACGCCCTCGACCCCTTCCACGATCACCAGCACCGAGACCCCGCTGTCGCGCAGGCGCTGCTGGGCCTCCGTGAGCCCGGCGCGCAGCGCCGGCAGGGCGTCCTTGTACTCGGATTTGGAGACCTTGCGGCCCAGTTCGGCGGCTTCAAACATGCGGATGGGTCCCGGCTGTGTGCGCTGCCCCTATAGCACACCGATTCCCCCATCAGGGCAAGCGGGACTTGCCCGGCCGGGGCCTTGTACGTACCCTTTGGCCGCTTACCGTCCTTTCAACCCCAAGCAGGATGTCATGGTCATGAACTTCGAACAGGCCCGCTTCAACATGGTCGAGCAGCAGATCCGCCCCTGGGATGTGCTGGATCAGAGGGTGCTCGACGTGATCGAGCAGACCCCCCGGGAACTGTTCGTGACCGAGCAGCACCAGGGTCTGGCCTACGCGGACATCGAGATCCCCCTGGGCCACGGCGAGTCCATGATGGCCCCCAAGGTGGAGGCCCGCATGCTGCAGGCCCTGAACGTGCGGCCCACGGACGTGTGCCTGGAGATCGGCACCGGCTCCGGCTATGTAACCTGCTGCCTGGCCAAACTGGGCGCCCAGGTGGACAGCGTGGACATCCACGATGACTTCAAGTACGCCGCCATGAAGCGCCTGGAACAGCAGGGCATCACCAATGCCGCCCTGCGCCAGGGAGACGCCGCCCATGGCTGGACCGTGCAGCGGGAGCGCTACGACGTGATCGCCGTGACCGCTTCCCTGCCCGAGTACCGGGACTGCTTCGAGCGCCAGCTCAACGTGGGCGGGCGGCTGTTCGTGGTGGTGGGTCAGGCCCCGGTGATGGAGGCCATGCTCATCACCCGCCTGGGCGAGAATGAGTTCACCCGGGAGATGCTGTTCGAGACCTGTCTCAAGCCCCTGGCGGGCACCGAGCCCAAGCCCCGCTTCGTGTTCTGAGGACGGCCTGCGGCGACCATGCAGCAGCTCACGCCCCGGGGTCTGCAGGCCTGGCTCGAGGACCGCGGACGGCCCGCGCCCCTGCTGCTGGACGTGCGCGAGCCTTGGGAATACGACATCGCCCACCTCCAGGGCTCCACCCTGGTGCCCCTGTCCCGCATCCCCGCCTGGCTGGCCGAGGCAGACCCGCAGCAGGAGATCGTGGTGATCTGCCACCACGGGGTGCGCAGCCACCACGCGGGGCTGTTCCTGGAACACCACGGCTTTTCCCGGGTCACTAACCTGGTGGGCGGGATCGACGCCTGGTCCCGGGAAGTGGATCCGCATCTTCCCCTATACTGATCCATCGACACCGCGTCCTTCTCATGGAAGACCATCGCGGCTAGAATATTAGAAATATCTAATAATCAAATCCCATGCGGGGCATGCATCCGCACCATGGAGAGACCCATGACCACCCGACTGCATCGCATCCTCCTGTCCCTGACCCTGGGCGCCGTGCTCCTGCTGCCCACCAGCCAGGCGGCGGACCTCTGGACCATCTACCAGACGGCCCTGCAGCACGATGCCGAACTGCGCGCCGCAGAGGCCGACTACCGGGCCGCTCTGGAGGCCCGCCCCCAGGCCCGCTCCGTGCTGCTGCCCCAGATCGATGCCGGTGCCACCCAGGCGCACACCCGCAGTGAACCGTCCCCCGGCTCCAGTTTCAGCTACGACACCACCCGCTTCGACATCACCCTGAACCAGAGCGTCTACGACCACCGCAACTACGTGGCCCTGCGCCAGGCGGACCTGGGCATCGCCCAGGCCACAGCGTTCCGCGACGCCGCCCGCCAGGCCCTGATCCTGCGCGTGGCCGAGTCCTACTTCGGCGTGCTCACTGCCCAGGACACCCTGTCCTTCGCCGAGGCCGAGAAGGAGGCCATCGGCCGGCAGCTGGAACAGGCGGAGCGGCGTTTCGAGGTGGGGCTGATCGCGATCACCGACGTGAAGGAATCCCAGGCCCAGTTCGACATCGCCGTGGCCCAGGAGATCGCCGCCCGCAACCAGCTGGACATCGCCCGGGAACAGCTGGCAGTGGTCACCGGCCAGTACTACGAGGCCCTGGCCAGTCTGAGCGACCGCCTGCCCCTGACCACGCCGGAACCCGCCGACATGAGCCGCTGGGTGGAGAGCGCCATCGACCGCAACCTGGGCCTGACCGCCCGGCGCTTCGCCACCGAGGCCGCCGCCGAGGAGATCAAGCGCCAACGCGCCGGCCACTACCCCACCGTGGGCCTGCAGGCCAGCTACGCGGACATCGACAACAGCGGCGCCCCGACGGCCAACTCCCAGCTCCTGGACCGCACCGACGCCCAGATCGCCCTGCAGCTGCGCGTGCCCATCTACAGTGGCGGGCGCACCTCCTCGCTCACCCGCGAGTCCCGGGAACGCTTCGACAGCGCCCGTGAACAGCTGGAACTGACCCAGCGCCTGACCGTGCAGCAGACCCGCAGTGCCTACCTGTCCGTAGTCGCCGGGATCTCCCGGGTGCAGGCCCTGAACCAGGCCCTGGCCTCCACCCAGGCCGCCGCCGAGGCCGCTGAGGCGGGCTTCGAGGTGGGCACCCGCACCGCCGTGGACGTGCTGCTGGCCCTGCGCGAGGTGTTTCGCGCCCAGCGGGACTACGCCCAGGCCCGCTATGAATTCGTGGTCAACACCCTGCGCCTGAAGCAGGCCGCCGGCACCCTGGACGAGCAGGACATTCAGGCCATCAACGCCTGGCTGGAGTGATCCCGTGCAGGCCCTAGGACTCTGTCACGCCGCCCACGGGCAGTTGCTGATCGTCGACGTCCAGGAGCGCCTGGCCGGCGCCATGGATGCCACGGCCCGGGAGGGCGTGGTGCGCGCCGCCGGGCGCCTGGCCCAGGCCGCCGGCCAGCTGGAGATCCCGGTGCTGGTCTCCGAGCAGTACCCCAAGGGACTCGGTCCTACCGTGGCGCCCCTGGCCGCGCAGTTGCCGGCCAGCGCTCGGGTGCTGGACAAGACCTCCTTCTCCTGCTGCGGGGATTCCGGCCTGCTGGACGCGTTGAAATCGGCCCGCCGCCCCCAGGTGGTGGTCTGCGGCATGGAGACCCACGTGTGCGTGTTGCAGACCGCCCTGGACCTGCTCGGCGCCGGCTTCACCCCCTTCGTGGTGGAAGACGCCGTCTGCTCCCGTGACCCGGCCCACAAGGCCAACGCCCTGCACCGCCTGCGCCAGGCCGGCGCCGTGGTGACCAACCACGAGTCGGTGATCTTCGAATGGCTGCGGGATGCAAGGCATTCCCAGTTCAAGGCCCTGTCGGCCTTGATCAAGTAGCAAGTGGCCCAGGCTGTGAAAGGCTTGCCGCAGAGACGCGAAGGTACAGAGGAAAATCCATCTGACAGGATTCACATGATTGACAGGATTAAATCAGAGCGCACGTAAACCGGTATTTGAAATCATGTTCATCATGTAAATCCTGTCAATTCCCTTGATTTCTCTGCGCCTCCGCGTCTCTGCGGCAAGCCTTGGCTCTTCCTTGCCACTTGAGACTAGCCACTCGCCACTTGCCCCACCCAGTCCACCACACGCGCCACCGCGCCCCGGTTTTCCTGCACCACCCGCGCCGCCGCCTCGCCCCGGCGCGAACGCTCGGCCTCATCGTTGAGCAGCGCGATGAGGCGCTCGGCCAGGGAGGCCTCGTCACCCACCACCTCTGCCCCACCCGCCTGCACCAGGGCGTCGAACACCTCGCGGAAGTTGAACACGTGGGGGCCGGTCAGCACCGGAAGTCCATGGGCCGCCGCCTCCAGGGGGTTGTGCCCGCCGGTCGGCACCAGGCTGCCGCCCATGAAGGCCACCCGGGCGAGGGGAAACAGTTCGGGCAATTCACCCATGGTGTCGCCCAGCCACACCCGGGTGGCGGGACCCGGCCGCTCACCCCGTGAACGCCGGGCAGCCGGCATGCCCACCGCCCGACACAGCTCGGCCACCGCCTCGAAACGCTCCGGATGCCGGGGCACCAGGATCAGCAAGGCGTCCGGCACACGTTCGAGTATCCGCCCGTGGACCGCGAGCAGACGCGCATCCTCGCCCTCGTGGGTACTGGCCGCGATCCACGCGGGTCGCGTCAGGGGCTTGATCCCCTCCCCGCCTGCCGGCAGTTCCAGGTCGTATTTCAGATTGCCGGTCACCCGCACCCGCTCGGGCCTGGCGCCCAGCCCGATGAACCGCTCGGCATCCTCCTCCGACCGGGCCGCCAGCGCGGTCACCGCCCCCAAGGCCTCGGCCACCAGGGGCCGGATGCGCCGGTAGCCCTGGAAAGAACGCGCCGAGAGCCGCCCGTTGACCAGCATCACCGGCACCCCCTGCCGGCGGCAGGCGGCGAACAGGTTGGGCCAGAGTTCCGTCTCCATGACCACGAGCAGGCGCGGCCGGACGGCACGCACCAGGCCGCGCATCAGATGGGGCAGATCCAGGGGCAGGTAACGGTGCTCCACCGTCTCACCCAGGCGGCGGCGCAACTCGGCAGAGCCGGTGGGCGTGGTGGTGGTGACCAGGATGCGGTGATCCGGGAAACGGGCCATTAGCGCGCGCACCAGCGGCACCGCAGCCACCACCTCCCCCACGGAGACCGCATGAACCCAGAGGCGGGGCGCAGCATCCAGGCGCGGCCCCACGGCAAAGCGCTCCCCCCAACGCCGCCGGTATTCCGGATTGCGCCGGGCGCGCCACAGCAACCGCATGGCCACCAGGGGCCACAGCAGGTACAGCAGCAGGGAATAGAGGGCACGCCACATGGCTATCGCGCTATCCGGACAGACTCGATCGACACGGCCCGGATGTTAGCACGGCGCCCGGGCTGTTAAGATTCAACGCTTTGCCCCACCGAATTCCCATGGCCCGCAACCGACGACATGAATCCCCGCTTCGCCCCCGCTACTGGCCTTACTGGCTGGCGGTCGGACTCCTGTGGGTCCTGTCGAAACTCCCCATGGGACTGCAACGCTGGATGGGCTATCGCATTGGCGACCTGTTCCACGCCTTCGGCAGGCGTCGGCGTCACATCGCCCGGGTCAACGTGGACCTGTGCTTCCCGGACTGGAGCGAGTCCGAAAGGGCGCGTCTGGTACGCGAACACTTCCGCGCCGTGGGGTTCGCCCTGTTCGAGACCACCCTCTCCTGGTGGGCCAGCGATGCGCGTCTGCGCAAGCTGGTACGCCTCGAGGGTCTGGAGCACCTCGAACAGGCCCTCGCCAGGGGCAAGGGCGTGCTGCTGCTCAGTGCCCACTTCACCACCCTGGAGCTGGCCGGCCGCCTTTTGACCCAGCATCACCGGTTTGCCGCGATGTACCGCCCCCACGAGAACCCGGTCATCGAGAAACTGTTCGCAAGCAATCGCAACCGGCACTGCCTGCAGGCCATTCAGCGCAACGACGTGAAAGGACTGTTGCGCGCACTCAAGCAAAACCAGGCGGTCTGGTACGCCCCGGACCAGGGCAAGGGCGGCAGAAACAGCGTGATCGCCCCATTCTTCGGTGAGCCCGCCTCAACGCACACCGGTACGCATCGCATTGCCCGGGTGAGCGGAGCCCCCGTGGTCCCATTTTTTGGTTTTCGTGAGCCGGACGGGACTTACCGCCTCGTGATCGAGCCGCCGCTGGAGAACTTCCCCACCGATGACGTCCTGGCCGATACGACGCAAATCAACCGGGTCATCGAGGCCGCCGTGCGCAAGGCCCCGGACCAGTACTTCTGGGCCCATCGGCGCTTCAAGAAGCGCAAAGGCATGCCAGATCCCTACTTGGCCCCGCCCTCCCACCGGCGAAAAACCGAGACATCAGAAAAATGAAGACCGTGCTATGCATCAAATGGGGCACCCGCTACGGACCCGAGTACGTCAACCGCATTCATGCCATGGTGGCACGCAACATCACGCCGCCCTTCCAGGTCGTCTGCTTCACCGATGATCCACGCGGCATTCGTGAAGAGGTCCGCTGCCACCCCTTACCCGACCTCGGCTGCCCGGTACCCACCAATGCACCCGGCAAGTGGTCCAAGGTACGCCTCTGGAACAAGGATCTTTACGGCCTCGAAGGAATGGGGCTGTTTGTTGACCTCGACGTGGTCATCACAGGGAACCTGGACGGCTTCTTTTCCTTCGGCGATCCCGACGACGTGATACTCGCGCGAAACTGGATCAAGCCTTTGGAAAAACTGGGACAGACATCCGTGTTCCGGTTTCCAATTGGCAAACACCATGAACTGCTGGAAAATTTCAGGAAAGATCCCGAAGGCATCGCAGCGCGCTACCAGTTCGAGCAGCGCTACGTCACGCGCTGCGTGCAGGGCGGCATCAAGTTCTGGCCCTATGGCTGGGTCCGGCATTTCCGCCTGGACTGCCTGGGTCCGTGGCCCCTGCGCTACCTGCGCCCGCCGAGACTCCCGAAAGACGCGCGCATTGTCATCTTCCCGGGCAAGCCTGATCCCGCGGATGCCCTCCTGGGTCGATGGGCCGGCGAAGAACCACACCTGGCCCCGTTGGCCCATCTCAAGGAAGCGCTGAAGAAACGGCGCGCGGGGGAAAAAGGCTGGTTCAACTATCTCAAACGCTACGTCAGGCCCGCCCCCTGGATCTCGGAGCACTGGCGTGAGTGACCATCAAGCTTGATCGATCCCTGCAAGACCGCGCGCAGCGAGCATCTGGCGGATACGCCCAGCCACACGCGCCGTATCATTGACCGGCTCGTACACCCAGCGTTCCAGCGGCCCAGGAAACGGTCGAGTGATCCCTTCCCTGCGCAACTCCTGGTGGAACACCTTCAGCCGGTTGCTGTAACCCTCCAGGTCAACAACATACACGGGCTTTCCGGTGCTGGCGGCCTCGGAGACCATGGACACCGAGTCCCCGGTCACCACGATGTAGTCGGCAAGGCCAAGCATAGCCAGATAGGGGTTCTCCCCCTCCCCATCCCAGAGAAAATGCGGCACATCACCCAATGCGGCGCGAAATGCCCCAAGATTCTCCGGCCCCGTTCTGCGGGAGGCGGTGATGGCAAGCCCGACATCTTGTTCTCTGACCAGTCTGGCCAACTCCCTTCCCAACGCGGCACTGATTTCGGGGGTCAACCGACTGCTGCGGCTTGAGCCACCCAGCAACACCGTCACCAGCGGACGTGACAAGTGCGCAAACCGACCAGTCTGACGCGCAGCGGCCTCGGCCAGTTTTTCATGGGTAATCCGGTGCAGGGCACCCCGGGTGGGCATGACATTCGGCCCCTCGAGCCCATCGTGACGCGGAGGAACGACCAGATCGAAGTAACGCGCAGGGATCTTGGGGTCCTGAACATAGACCGTCAGGGTCTTGCCGCCACTCAGACGGCGAATGGCAATCGCCACTGCCTGACTGCGTCGCCCGCAGACGATGAGCAAGTCCGGCCATGGCGGCACAAGTGGAGAACTTTGACGGGTCAGACCGAATCGCAGGGCGCCGGGGCACAGGTGTCCGGGCAGCCAACGCCATGGCAGCTTCAATCCAATGGTCTTCTGATCGAATGGCAGGCCCACCGCCTCGGCCAAACCCACCGCCTGGCTGGTCATCCCCGCCTCACCGGTTGTCAGAGTCCAGCAATGCGCATCCGGGGTCACTGCCTGTTCACGCTTGATCACTGAACACCGTCTCAAAAAGAACTAACTTGCCGGGGAAGTTGATGCCGAGCTTCCCAATGAATCTGAGGTGCCTCTGGTATCCGGCACTTTCCTGGCCGGCGTCAGCGGACACACCGGGTTGGAGCCCGCCTATGGGATCGATGCTTGTAACATGCGACCCCATGACCGTCAACGCAGCCCTCAGCCACGCTGCCCGGCCCATGTCGCCGGCGGTGACTCGCTCCGCCAAAGATGGCCAGTTCCCTATCCCCGACAATCCCAAACACAGCACAGCAGAAAATCCCGACAAGCAATGGCACAATGCCCTTCGGAAATCAGGAGGCAGCAGATCCTTGCCATGCCCTCAGGGAGATTGCCACGTTCCCGAGGCAACCATTCCTGGAAAACACAGCGGCCACCCACCCAAGTCATTGATAAAAATGCATAAGACCAGCAAGAATCAGGGACAATGAAACAAATCGTCTGCATGAAATGGGGCAGCCTGTATGGCGCCGACTACGCCAATAAGCTGTATGGCATGGTGCGCAGAAATCTGTCCGGGGATTTTCGCTTCGTCTGTCTCACGGACGACCCGACCGGCCTGCGGCAAGAGATCGAAACCAGGCCATGCCCTGAAATCCCGATACCCGCCCCCTACAACAACCGGGGGTGGCGCAAACTGACCCTGTGGAAATCGACGATCTTTGATCTGCCCGGTGACTGGCTTTACCTGGATCTCGACGTGGTCGTCACTGATTCCCTGGAGCCGTTCTTCGAGTACGACAAAGACGCCTCGTTCATCGTCATGCAAAACTGGACCCAACCGGGCCAGGGCATCGGCAACACATCGGTCTACCGCTTCCGGGTCGGCGCCCATGACTATCTGTACGACGAACTCGTCGGCAACACAGAGGGCGTACTTTCAAGCTACCGGAACTCACAGACCTACATCTCCCGGACAGCCAAATCCATCGGATTCTGGCCGGACCCCTGGTGCACCCTGTTCAAGGTTCAGTGCGTGCCCGGTTTTCCCGCACGCTGGTGGAAGACACCCGTCGTCCCGCCCGGCTGCCGGGTGATCGCCTTCCCCGGGGTACCCAACCCCCACGAAGCACTCGCGGGCCACTGGCCGGCGAAATGGTACAAGCGGATTTACAAGCACATCCGGCCTGCAACCTGGATTCGAGACTACTGGCGTGAGTGAACGCCCCCCACTCCACCTCTGGATCCTGAGCGACGGCAACCCCGGTCATTACAACCAGTCGGCCGCCATTGCCGATCGTCTGTCTCTTACTCATGAGGTTACCTTCGACTGGATTGACGCAAAGCTGAATCTGAGGGGTGTTCTGCGCCCCCTCCTCGCCACAGCGCTCAACGTCTTCAAAGGCAAGCTCACGCCTGCATTCATTGAAAAGATCTACACAATCCCGGAAGGCATTCCGGAAAAGCGTCCCGACCTGATTGTTTCCAGTGGCGGCAAGACGGCGTTCCTGAACATCATGCTGGGACGGCTGACCCATGCGAAGACACTCTTCATCGGGACCCCTCCGGGCATAAACTGCCGGCAATTCACACGTTTGTTTGTGCTGGAACACCTGCCCCGCTGCCCGGACAGCCTGCTCCTGGACATCATCCCGACACGAATCACACCGCAGAAAATAGAAGAAGCCGGCCTACAATACCTGAGCGAACGAGGCATACGCGGACAAAGGCTTTGGTGCATGCTCATCGGCGGGAGCAGCCGCAGTCATCACTACAGTGACAAGGACTGGCTCGAACTGGCGCAAGGGATGAATTCCCTCGCAGAGAAATACGGGATCAAGTGGCTGGTGACGACCTCTCGCAGAACCGATCCCGCAGCTGAGCGGATCCTCTCCGGGAACTTGCAGCCTCGACACGTTCAAGACGCAGCGTATTGGGGGATCGAGCCACGGAAAGTGGTTTCGGCCTTTCTTGGCGCATCAGAGGTGGTTTTCAGCACGCAGGACAGTCTGACCATGCTCACCGAGGCCATGATGTCCGGTAAACCAGCCTGGGCAATCTACCCACGGGATGTACGACTCGAACACAAAAGCGCATCGTTTTACCGGGAATATCTAAGACGCAACATCAATTTAGGCAGGTTGCTTGCGATAGAAATACATCAGCTCCCGACAATCAACCCTGAAGGACGCATTAAGAAATTTCGCGAAGGAGCGGACAAGGGCCTGATGGAAGACATAGATACCGAGCTTTCGAAACTGATTTGAAAGCACCCACCCCTCTCGAATCATCGATGCGCTTGAGCGGCGAAGAGCCTCGGACCCAATCACGAGCAAGCAGATGCTGAATTTCATCACACTCAAATGGGGCGATAAGTATTCCGCGGACTATGTCAACAAGATCTACAACATGGTCAGCAGAAACACGACGCTGCCGTTCAGGTTTTACTGCTTGACTGACAACCCGTCGGGACTGAGCGAACATATCACGCCCCTACCCCACGTTGACGTTGGCCTGAAGGGATTCTGGAACAAACTCTTGTTATTCAGACGTGATTTTCACGGACTACGCGGCACGGCGCTTTATCTTGATCTCGATCTCGTAATCGTTGATAACATCGACTTTCTGGCAACACACCCGGGAGACTTCTGCATTTGCAGAAACTGGTCAAGAAGAAAGATGTGGAATAGCTCCGTGATGCGCTTCGAGTTCGGTGCCCACCCCCAGATCTGGGAAGAGTTTGAGCGTAACAGAGAATCCATCATGGGACGGCTCAACGGCGATCAGGAATGGATATACGAATGCAAGCCGGACGCAACAGAGTGGCCATCAGACAAGATCATCTCGTATAAGAAATCGCTAAACTCCAAGGCACTTCCATGGCTTGAAAAGGTTGGCCTGGGAAAACTCGGAGAAATCGGTGCAAGATACATGACTGTGCGCCCTACGCCAGACGCATCCATTGTCGTCTTTCACGGGAAGCCTGATCCCGAAGACGTCATGGAAAAGTCATACGGTTATTGGAAGCGCGCACCATTCGTAAAGGCTCACTGGCAATAAATATGGCTGCGACTACGCGCACACGAGCAGCGTTACGAACCGGTAATAGACATGGCATTCAAATATCACAAACGAATCCAAAGCAGGGGTTGGCAAAGCCACGCGAAATTACGCGCCTTCTCCAACAGAGAGAGGAGACTATTCGGCTTGCTCAAAAGCCATAATGACGTCCATATCGAAACAGCAGAGACACGCTCAGGTTCCATTTCACACATCTTCAGAGCCGATCCCACGAACTGTGGCGACTGGTGGTCATTGCCCGCACATTACTTCACATTCCCTAACCACGATAGCGTCATTGACATTAATGATTATGAACCAGGGATGGATTTCAACAGGATCGCGATCATAGGTGGCGGCGGCCTGATAGGACCAGCCTTTCGACAACTGGAGGACCTCATAGAGAGAAACGACGTCATCTGCATAGGCTGGGGTCTTGGCAATAACATGACTGATGACAAACGGACCGGTTACGTTGCACATGGAGCGCCTCTCCCTGAGTATGCCACGCGATTCAATTTACTCGGCATTCGCGATGTCGTCGAAGGCCTGCGCTGGGTGCCGTGCGCAAGTTGTATGCATCCGTCATTCAGACATGACTATCCAGTCATTCATGACATTGTTGTGTTCGAGCATAAAAGAATACCGCTGAATATCGGCCCATTCCCTAGAATGAGCAATGCCGGTTCAGACATTGAGAGAGTCATAAGATTCCTGGCGTCCGGCGATACAATCATCACAAACAGTTACCACGGTGCGTACTGGGCCGCCTTGCTCAATAGAAAATGCGTTGCGATACCATTTTCATCAAAATTTTACGGCTTCAAACACCCGCCCGCACTTACCACCATTGACGGCTGGAAAGGTGCAATCAGGCGAGCCACCGCATATAGTGAGGCCCTGCAATCTTGCCGAGCAGCCAACATTTCATTTTATTCCGATGTATCTGAACTTGTTTTTCATAACACATAAGCCAGACGCATTATAATTATCTAAGGAACGTCTGATTAAGCATTACACTCACTGCAAAACATGCGGAGCGGGATAGTGCACAAAAGGCCGGAGAGCAGACGTGAAAATAGGAAGTCCGAGAATCTTCAATCAGATTGATCAGGCAGTTTTCGAGGCTGACATCGAATCATCCCGGGGAAAACACATCCTTCGTTACACTCTGGACAGGGCTTACAGTGCATTCCTGACCGACTCTCTGGACGCCTGTCTCATTGCTCTGCTGATGCCGGCCATGGAACTCGGCGAGGATATCCATCTTGATGGACACGTTTCTGAACGCCTGCTGTTGAACGCATCAGGCCCACTCCAGGCACTTTTAAAAGGGTATACGGATTTAATGGTTGATGGGGCACCTTTACCCCATCAATCTGATACCACCCTCAGATGGTTGATAGATCGACTCCGTAGTTGAGTTCCTCTGCGAAGTCCGGCAGTCCGTAACCGATGGTTTTCTTGTAGAAAGGAGAGACCTTCGCAGTCGGTGCCTTCTTCTTGTGCTTCGTGGTGTAGAGCATTCGTGCCCGCATCACCTCGAAGGAGTAACCGCGCCCTTCACGGTTCTTGTCCTTGGCCAGTCGGTTGATGGACTCCGTGTAAGCGTTGGTGACGGGCATGTCCGTCTCGAAGTAGGTCATGGTCTCTTCGCGCCAGTTTCCCACTGCCCTGACCAGATCGCTCCAGACTTCCTTTTGGCCCTTCGGGATGGTGGCTATCCACTCGTCCAGGGCGGCTTCTGCCTGGAGCCGTGTGGTGGCGTCCCAGATGCCGTAGAAGCGCTCCTTGTGCTCGTAGGCGGCCAGCAGTTGCGGGAACGCGCCTGTCCAGGTCTCCATGATGAGGCGCTCCCGGTCTGAGACTTCGTGAGCGCGTTTCAGCAGGATTTTCCGGTCTCCCTTGAGAGTCCGGCTCTGGGACGGTTTCAGCTCCTTTCTGAGGCCCTTGCGCACTCTCTCTAGGGCATCGTTGGCCATGCGCACCACATGGAACTTATCGACCACGATACGGGCCTGGGGCAGCACAGCCTTGACCGCTGCCCGGTAGGGGTTCCACATGTCCATGCTGACGATCTCGACCTTCTGCCGGTCTTTCAGCTTCATCAGGTAGTTGGTCACCACGTCCTGGCGGCGGGTGGCCAGAAGGTCGAGCAGGGTTCGCTCCTCAATGTTGGTCAGAATGCAGCGGTAGCGCTTGTTCAGGTATAGCTCGTCAATGCCCAGGATGCGGGGCGTCTCGAAGCGGTGCCAGCGCCCCAGGAACTCGGCGCGGGCGTTGAAGATGTCGCGCACCGTCTTCTCGTCCAGGCCGGTCTGTGCCGCCACAAAGGTGTAGGGGTGGTTGAAGGATTCCTTCTCCACGTACTCATGCAGCCGCAGTGTCATACGGAATCCGTCCCCCATCTCCGGTAGCTGGGGCCTGAATGTTGTCTTGCAGGCCCGGCAGGTGTATCGGCGGCGGACCACCCAGAGAGTGACCCGCTTGCCGTGGATGGGCAGATCACGATAGGGAACGTCACGCTTGCCGAACCGTACGAACTCACCCTGCACGCCGCATTCCTCGCAGGCGATGGGATCGGGCACGTCCACCTGGAAGTGCATTTCGTCGTCGGTTGATTTGCAGCCCAGTACTTGGTATTGCGGCAGGTGAAGGATGTTGTCGGGAAGTTCGGTCATGGTGTTGTATAGGCGTAGGTGTCAGTCAGATCCATCCGGCTCGGCATTGGTGTTTGCTTTTTTACCCAACAAGCTGCTGGAAACGAAAAGTAAGGCACCGAGGACAATTGCAATATCAGCCAGGTTGAAGGCCGGCCAATGCCAGTCTCGCCAATAGAAATCAAAGGAATCCACAACATAGCCGCGAAAGACCCGGTCAATCAGGTTGCCCATGGCGCCACCGAGGATAAGACTGTAAGCGATGGCTTCTCCTTTATGACGATTTTCAAGGATCAGCTTGATCAGAAAAATCGAGACCACTACCGCGATTCCGATAAAAAAGTAGCGCTGCCAGCCTCCACCATTCGCAAAAAGACTGAATGCGGCACCGGTGTTCCATAGGTGCACCCAGTTAAAGAACGGGGTCACCGAAACATACTCGCCATAGGCCATTGATTGCTGCACCAGCCACTTTACAGCCTGATCAGACGCTGCCAGCAGGCCCGATATGGACAATAGGGCATACGGCGAGAGCTTTTTGCCAATAATGAGCATTATTTAACCCTTCAACGCCAGAATGCGTCTGGCACCGTTAAGTACAATGACCCCCGCGATGGTGCCGATAATCAGATCCGGATAATTGGACCCGGTCCACGCGACCAGGGCGCCGGCGGTGATGACCCCCAGGTTGATCACCACGTCGTTGGCCGAAAATATCCAGCTAGCCTTCATATGAGCTCCGCCCCCTCGATGTTTGGATACCATCAGCAGACAGGCGGTATTGGCAATCAATGCGACGAATGCGATGGCTATCATCACCAGCGATTCAGGCTCACTACCGAATACAAAGCGCCTCACGACCTCTACGAGTACGCCAACAGCCAAAACCAGTTGGACCACACCAGCAACGTGCGCAACACGGACCTGCCTTTTCACGCTATGCCCAACCGCATAAAGAGCGAGTCCGTACACTGCCGCATCAGCAAAATTGTCCAGGGACTCTGCAATGAGGCCAGTTGACTGAGCCATCAGACCGGCAGTCATTTCCACCACGAACAGAAGTGCATTGATGCCGAGCAACCAGCGCAGGGTCCCGGATTCTTGCTTAGCAGAAGCTGCCGAAAACTCGGCGGCCTTGATGGTCTCCGGATTTACAGCGACGGTTTCCTGAAGCGAGGCGCCTAGCCCCAAGGTCTTCAGTTTCGAGGTGACGGGCTCGACCTCGCCGTCATGCACGACCTTCAGCCGGCGGTTCGACAAGTCGAAGGACAGCGCCCGAATCTCCTCAAAGCCGTTCAGGGCTAGGCGAATCATTCGTTCTTCTGATGGACAGTCCATCTTCGGCACGGCATAAACACTGACCCATCTCCCTGGCGCCTCGGAGGAGGCCTGTATATCGGTATCCGCTGCGGACGTTGCATCACCGCCACAGGCGCCACCACAGGATTTGCTCATGATACGACTCCACTTGAACAATGTTGTGGTACCATTTAGAACTATAAAGCTACTATAAGGTCAATAGAGTAAAGAATCCGTTGGGGAGGAGGCTGATGCGCATTGGTCAGTTGGCGCAGTTGGTAGGGGTCGAAACACAGACGATCCGCTTCTATGAACAGCAGGGCTTGTTGCCGCCGCCTGATCGGCAGGACAACGGTTACCGTGTCTATACCGAGAAGCATGGTGAGGGGCTGGCCTTCATCCGTCGCTGCAGAATCCTGGGCCTGTCACTGGCTGAGATTCACGAACTACAGAGCTATCAGGACGACCCTCATCAGCCTTGTACCGCCGTCAACGCCTTGCTCGATGATCACATCTCTCATGTGCGGTCGCAGATAACCGCTCTGCAAGCGCTTGAGAAACAACTCGTTTCACTGAGAGCGAGTTGCAACGATGACCGGGAAGTTGAGGCGTGTGGGGTTCTTGCTGGAATTAGCGAAGGAAACATGCACTAGCAGTAGGTGAAGCATCAACCAGATAATCCGATGAGATGCCGGTCTGTCTCACTCTCATGCAAAGGTAAGATCAACCATTTAATCCGCTTACCCTTTTAAAACTCGTCAGACCAACACTTCACAAGATTTCCATCTCCGCCAGCAATACCACTCCTGACACATTATCCAAAGCGACGGGAGTTGCGACAGGCTTCTCCGCCGGCGTCGATTCTTACTGTGTTCTCGCAGACTATTACTTCAGAAAAGTACCTATCAGCCACAAGATCACACACCTTTTTTTCAACAACGTAGGGTCACACGGAAAGGGCGGTGATCTTCTGTTTAATGAGCGCTACGCACGCTTGCTTTCTGTTGCAGAAAGAATTGGATTACCCCTCATCAGGGTCTCCAGCAATCTGGATGATTTTTACTCAAAACCCTACCTCAACAAGCGCATTGGCTTCCAGCACTCACACACCTTAAGAAACACATCGGCTGCATTGCTTTTCCAGAAAGGCATCGGGCGTTATATGTATGCGTCGGCCCTTTCTTACGAGGACATACATATCAGGCCTAACGATGACATTGCTTATTGCGACCCAATGACACTTCCCCTTCTATCAACAGAATCTCAAGAAATCATCTCGGTCGGCAGCGAACACACCAGGGTACAAAAGACCCTGATCGTTACAGAACTTCAGGAACCCCAAACAAGCCTTGATGTATGCATCAGGCCTCGCGGCATAACGGGCCCCATAAACTGCTCTCAATGCCGCAAATGCCTGAGAACACTAGCTACACTCGAGATTAGCGGGAAAATCGATCGTTACCGTTCGATCTTTGATATGGACATGTGGAAAAGAAAACGTGCTAAGTTTTTTTCAGAGGTAATGCTTCGAGACTTTCCGCTTCTCAAAGAAATTGATAACTATGCTAAAGAAACAGGATTCAAATATCCAATCCAGTCAATTGCATATTTCTACACCGGATTACCTTACGTTTATTCACGGTACAATAACGCTATAAAGCGCCTTAAAGATCTGACTAAAGGACTACTCAAAAAGTCATCATATAAAAACAATTAGTCAAAAATATTTCTCATTTGTTGCCGTCTCCCATAGCCCTCTAAAATGGGTGATACTATGAACTATTCTGAAGTTTTTAATCATCGCGGTCAGCCTTATGACATGGCGATGCAGCTGCAACCCATGGCGCGCTCTCAGGAATTTATCCAGGTGATTGAAAGAGCGGCCCTGTTGCCCGGGAAACGCGTCGCTGACATCCCCGCGGGCGGCGGATACCTATCAGACTTTCTCCCGAGTGATTGCAGCTGGCATGGCCACGAGCCCAGCATTGGCTTCACCGGCAACATGATCAACCATGGGGCAGAGATACAAGGCGCTGATCTTCTGCCATTGCCTTGGGCTGATGACTCCATGGATGTCGCCATCAGCCTTGCAGGTCTACATCACCTTCAGGACAAGTCTGCACTGTTCGCGGATGTGCGCAGAGTCGTTCGACCTGGGGGGCGCTTCGTGATATCTGACGTGGAAGCCCATTCACCTCAGGCCATTTTTCTCGATGGATATGTCAACGCGAATAACAGCACCGGGCATCACGGCATATTTCTGGACAAGTCAACCGAAGAAGACCTCGCTTCGAACGGCTGGGCCTGTCTATCAAGCGAATACGTACCCTTTCACTGGATATTTGATGACCTCGAGTGTATGGGAACCTTCTGCCGACTTCTTTTCGATCTGCGCAGCGATAATCTTTGGGGCACGGTCAAGGCAATTGAGACCCAGCTAGGCGTTGATGACCTGGAAAATTGGAAAGTAGGCATGCGCTGGGGCTTGCGAACCATCGTGGTGGAATGAGCACTACAGTCTTTTACGTTCCGACCACGTTTAAGCTGCATGATCATACGTCAATCAATTGCATCGCCATCAAACACTCAGGAGAGTTCTACCTTGATCTGGTCACCAGCACAGGCCAACTCGTAATACGTGTCAATGGTCTTCTGACACATCCGCTGCAGCGTGTAGTCATGATCTACCTTGGGGCAAAGACGCACACACCGCGCAGGAACTGATCATTGAGATGACATTATCCTTGTCACCGACTTGCACGAGCCCCTGAGGATAAATCTCTCTCAGTTGCTCTCCCACACCCCCATGCCCATAGCCAATCACCGGCCGCCCAAGGCTCAGCGCTTCCAGCGTCGTCCTGCCAAAAGACTCCGGCACCAAAGTAAGTGAAAGGACCACGTGAGAGATCGCCATGATCTCCTTCAGATCAGTGCGGTGTCCCGTGAAGGTGATGTCTGCCTCAAGCCCCATGGCGCGAACCATATCGCGTAACTCGGCCTCATAAGACTTCTTTGCCTCGCTGGCCTCCCCCACGAGCAAGCCATGAACCGGCATCCCTCGCGACTTGAGCTCCGCGATGATTTCAATGAAGTGCTCCTGGCCCTTGATGCGCGTCAGTCGGCCGGGCAGGGTGAGCAGCAGTCGGTCACGGGTTTGCGGGTATTGCTTGTACCAGGCCTCGAGCCATGCCTGATCCGGCCGATATCCATAGGGGTATTTTTCCCGGCTCACGCCGCGGTGAATGACACGGATCTTTTGAGGATCGACATCCGGATAGTGCTCCAGGATGTAGTCCCGGATCATTCCGGAGGGTGCGATCACCCGTTCACCACGCATCATGATCGCGCTGTAGCGGCCGGGCGTGTACGCGCCATGCACTGTTGTGACCAGGTGCGGCCGGGTGGCCGGATCCATCCGCCGCCAGGCCAGCCAGGCAATCCAGGCCGGCAGGCGCGAACGAAGATGCAGGATGTCCGGGCGGATCTCTTCCAGCAGACGCCGCAGACGGGGGACGTATTTCAGGGTGCTGAACCGTTTTCGGCCGATGGGCCAGTCGATGTGCTCACTGCCCTCGCGGCGCAATTGCTCGGCCATGCGGCCACCGGCGGCAATGACGATGGAACGGTGGCCATGGGCCACCAGGTAGCGGGCAAGTTCCACGGTGCCCTGCTCCACCCCCCCGGCATCCAGGGCCGGGAGCACCTGCACCACGGTCAAGGGTCGAGTGACAGAATCACCGCTGATGATGAGATCCTCAGGCCTTGAGCACGTATTCCGTGCCGCAGTACGGACAGATCATGCGCCCGTCCTTGGCATCCTCGATGGGGATGAATACGCGGGGGTGCGAGGCCCACAGGGCCGTGCCGGGCTGGGGGCAGTGCAGGGGCAGATCGGCCCGGGTCACCTCAACGCGGGTCTGGGCATTGGCGGGCTGGTACTGGTTCTGGTGTTCGGCGGTGTGGGGGTTGGGCATTATTATTTAACTCCAGAAAAACATCTGACAGGATTTACATGATTAACAGGATTATTGCTTTGGCAGCCTGTACTTTCTACGCACCTCAACACTTCGCCCGAAATTGATCAGCAGTCCCAAATCCATGCGTGTAGCCGCAAGATAGTTCACCAGCTGAACTTGATGCTGGCGGCTCAGGCTTTCGACAGCCTTGAGTTCACAAACGACTTTCTCTTCCACGAGCAAGTCTATGCAATACGTCCCGACCACGTGATCCCTATACCAAACATCGGTGATCACCTGCGTTTCGGCCGATATCCCACGAGCACTCAGCTCGACAAGCAACGCCCTCTCATAGACCTTTTCCAGAAAGCCGGATCCCAGTTCATTGTGAACCTGGTAGGCCGACGCGATGATCAACCTCGTCAGTGGATCGTCTATGGCTTCCATGCCTATTCATCCCGTTAATCATGTAAATCCTGTCAAATTTCTCTTTACATTAGACAAACGTCAGCCACTGGTCGTGGCGGCCGGTTCGGCCGTGGACCACGTCGAAGTAGAGGGTCTGCAGCTTCTCGGTGATGGGGCCGCGGCCGCCGTTGCCGATGGGACGGCGGTCCAGTTCGCGGATGGGGGTCACCTCGGCGGCGGTGCCGGTGAAGAAGGCCTCGTCGGCAACATAAACCTCGTCACGGGTGATCCGCTTCTCGCGAATCTCCAGGCCCTCTTCGGCGGCCAGGGCGAAGATGGTCTTGCGGGTGATGCCGTCCAGGGCGGAGGTCAGTTCGGGGGTGTAGATCACGCCGTCCTGGATCATGAAGAAGTTCTCGCCGCTGCCTTCGGAGACGTAACCCTCGGTGTCCAGCAGCAGAGCCTCATCGTAGCCGCAGGAGAGCGCCTCCTGCAGGGCCAGCATGGAGTTCATGTAGTTGCCGTTGGCCTTGGCCTTGCACATGGTGATGTTCACGTGGTGCCGGTTGAACGAAGAGGTCTTCACCCGGATGCCCCGCTCCATGTTCTCGGCGCCCAGGTAGGCGCCCCATTCCCAGGCGGCAACGATGGCGTGCACTTCCAGGTTGTCGGCGCGCAGGCCCATGCCCTCGGAGCCATAGAAGCACATGGGCCGCATGTAGGCGCTCTTGAGGTGGTTCTCGCGCACGGCGGCCTTCTGGGCCTCGTTGAGCTGGTCCTGGCTGTAGGGGATCTTCATGCCCAGGATGCGCGCGGAGCGGAACAGGCGCCGGGTGTGGTCCTCCAGGCGGAAAATGGCGGTGCCACGGTCGGTCTGGTAGGCGCGTACGCCCTCGAACACGCCCATGCCATAGTGCAGGGTGTGGGTCAGCACGTGGGTGGTGGCATCGCGCCAGGGCACCATCTTGCCGTCGTACCAGATCAGACCGTCGCGGTCGGCCATGGACATGGGGGTTACCTCGGTTGTCTCGTGTCTTTAAAGTCGAATGGACAGGATGAACAGGATTTTTCAGGACTGTAAGAAAACAAAGGAATCGACAGGATTTACATGATTAACATGATTTTTTGAAATGCCTTAATCGTGTTAATCATGTAAATCCTGTCAAAAATTGTTCTTTCTTTTTCCTGTCGATCCAGAACAATCCTGTAAATCCTGTCCATTGCGTTCAAGCCTTGCCTTCCTCCATCACCCGGCGCCACAGAGCGCGCACGGTCTCGCGCTGCTCGGCGAACTCGGCCGCGTCCACCACCGCGTCCGACTCCTGCAGGGTCAGCCGGTGGATGCGGTTGCGGAATTCACGGTAGGTGTCGGTCAGGAAGCGGGCATCCTCTTCCGGCAGCACGCCGGTGACCACGAGGCGCTCCAGGATGCGGATGTTGTCCGGGTAATCCAGCAGCGGCGGGTGATCGCAGGCGTACGCCAAAACCCAGTATTGGACCATAAATTCGATGTCGGCGATACCACCCGGATCCCGCTTGAGGTTGAACCGGGACGGGTCCCGGGAGGCGTGTTCGGACCACATCTTCTCGCGCATTTCGCGCACTTCCTGGCGCAACTTCTCCCTGTCGCGGCAGATGCCGAGCACACGCCGGCGGATCTCGGCGAAGCCCTCGGCGATGTGCGCATCGCCAGCCACCGGCCGGGCGCGCACCAGGGCCTGGTGCTCCCAGGTCCAGGCCTTGGTCTCCTGGTAGAGCTCGAAGGCCTTGAGGCTGCTCACCAGCAGGCCCGAGGCGCCGCTCGGGCGCAGGCGCGTGTCCACCTCGTAGAGCCGGCCGGCGCCGGTATAGGTGCCGAGCACGTGCACGATGCGCTGGCCCAGGCGGGCGAAGAACTCGCTGTTGTCCAGGGCCTTGTCGCCGTCGGTCATCTGCTGCTCGCCGGCGCTGTCGTGCAGGAACACGATGTCCAGGTCCGAGCCGTAACCCAGTTCCAGGCCGCCCAGCTTGCCGTAGCCGATGATGGCAAAACCCGGCTCGTAGGGCCGCCCGTCGATGAGGCAGCGGGGGCGGCCATAGCGGGCATGCAGCTGGGCCATGACCAGGGACAGCACCCGTTCCAGGACCACCTCGGCGATCCAGGTGAGGTGGTCGCTCACCTTCATGAGCGGCAGCACGCCCATGATGTCGGCGGCGGCCACCTTGAGCATCTGCACCTGCTGGAACTGGCGCAGGCGATCCATCATCTGCTCCATGTCGTCTTCCGGTACCTGGGACAGCTCCTCGTCCAGTTCCGCCGAGAGACCCTCCCGGTCCATGGGCGCGTAGAGGCTGCGCGGGTCCAGCAGCTCATCCAGCAGCAGGGGGTGGCGGGTGAGCAGCTGGGCGATCCAGGGGCTCGCGTCGCAGAGTTTCACCAGCTGGGAGAGGGCCATGGGGCTTTCCACCAGCAGGGACAGGTACACCGAACGACGCGCGATGCTGCGCACCAGGGTCACCAGCCGGGACAGGACGGTATCCGGGTCCTCGGCACCGGCGGCGGCACCCAGCAGCAGGGGCATGAGCTGGTCCAGACGTTCGCGGCCCGTGGCGGTCAGGGAGCGGCAGGCGGCACCCTCGCGCAGGTCCTCGATCCACTCCAGGGCCTTGGGTGCGTCCCGGAATCCCGCCTCCGCCAGTACCGCCTGGGCCCGCTCGCCGGAGCGGTCGCCCGCCCAGATGGAGGCCAGCACGGCCTGCCCCGGACCTTCGGCCCCGGCCGCCTCCTCCGCCTCGCCCTGGGGTGCGGCGAACACCTGCTGGAAATGCTCCTGGACCCGGCGCCGGTGACGGGCCAGCTCCCGGGAGAAACCCTCCCAGTCGTCATGGCCCATGGAGAAGGCCAGACGCAGGCGCGCCTCGTCGCTTTCGGGCAGGCGATGGGTCTGCTGGTCCTGGGCCATCTGCAGATGGTTTTCCGTGCGGCGCAGGAACTCGTAGGCGGTGATGAGCTGGTCCACCACGTAGCCGGGCATCAGCTCCATCTCCGCCAGGCGGCGCAGCACCGGGCGGATGCCGCGCAGCTGCAGGCGGGGGTCACGGCCGGCGCGGATCAGTTGGAAGGCCTGGCCGATGAACTCCACCTCCCGGATGCCCCCCTCGCCCAGCTTCACGTCATCGCCGCGGCTGCGGCGCGCCGCCTCCCGGTTGATCATGGCCTTCATGTCGCGCAGGGCGGCAAAGGCGCCGTAGTCCAGGTAGCGGCGGAACACGAAGGGCCGCAGGGCGCGCATCAGCTCCCGGCCCGCCTCCCTGTCGCCGGCCACCACCCGGGCCTTGATCAGGGCGTAGCGCTCCCATTCCCGGCCATGGCTCTCGTAGTAGCCCTCCAGGGTGTCGAAATCCATGACCAGGGGACCGGCGTCGCCGAAGGGCCGCAGCCGCATGTCCACCCGGAACACGAAGCCCTCTGCGGTGTTCTCGTCCAGCAGGCGGATCAGGCGCTGGCCCAGGCGGATGAAGAACTGCTGGTTGTCCAGGGGCTTCTCGCCGTCGGTCTCGCCCCGGGCCGCATAGGTGAAGATGAGATCCACGTCGGAGGAGAAGTTGAGTTCCCGGCCGCCCAGCTTGCCCATGCCCAGCACCACCAGGCGCTGGGGCCGGCCCTCGGCGTCCCGGGGCTCCCCGTGGCGCTGCACCAGCTGGCCATGGACCCAGGCGGCGGCTTGGTCGATGCAGTGTTCGGCGAGATCCGTGAGATCACCCAGGGTCTCGTCCAGGCCCGCCTCGCCGCTCAGGTCGCGCCAGGCGATGCGCATCATCTCCCGCTGACGCAACAGGCGCAGGTCGCGCATGAGGGCGGCCTCGTCCTGCGCCGCCTGGACCACCGCGCTCACCCGGGCCGCCATCTCCCCGGCCTCCAGGGGGCGGGCCAGGGTCCCGTCCTGGATCAGCTCCAGGAGCAGGTTCGGCCGGCGGATGGCGATGCGCGCCGCGAACCCGCTGCCCGCCCAGACCCGTACCAGCGCCTCGGGCCAGTGGTCCAGGGCGATCCCGTCGCGGGCACAGGCAGACTCGAAATCATCCAGCAGACGGATCAGGTCCGGGCGCAGGGCTTCGGGGAGGACGTCCAGGGAGGGGCGGGGCGGAAGGCTGTTCATGGGGGCAGATTACGGACCACCCCGCAACCCCGCAAGTGAGCAAAAAAAACCCCGGCCCGAAGGCCGGGGCAATCTCAGAGGGGATACACCCGCAAAACACCATTCGGACAGGTACGGATCTACTGTGGAACCGCACCTGGCCTGGAGCGTCGGCGCATTGCGCCGTGCCCCGCTTGCAGCGACCGGTGATTCCCTGACCGGCCGCGTGCCCGGGATACGGCCACCACGATTTGCCGCATCCCGACACCGGCGTGTCACCGCCGATGTGCTTGCCGGATTGGGCGATGGCCCGAAGGCGCCTGCCATGAAATCCGGCGTAAACTGTGTTCTTGTCTGGGGTTACAACACCCCGGGAAGAGAGGTTCGGGCTTCCCTGCCTCGCTTGTTAGCGACCTGTAAGATGGGTCCCGGAGAGGATTTATTCCGGGTTCATGGAAAATTGATGCAAAAAACCTCATTCAGGGCGAAACCGGGTGACTCACCCGTGACGATGGAATAAATTTTTGACTCGAACCATCTTTACGAACATGCAGCCGTGCGCCCGCCATTCGGGGTTTCACCCGGGCAGGTGTCCAATTATTCCAACCACAACACGGCTGCCCATCAGGAGGGATACATGAGCTGGACCCATTTGTTCGGGGGAGGATCCCGTGCCTGGCAGCAGCGGCTCAAGGAGAGTCGCATCCGGTTGTACCGGCTGGCGCTGTCCTGGTGCGGTGATGAGATGCTGGCCGACGACCTTGCCCAGGAGACCCTGGCCAGGGCGTTGCGCAAACACCAACAACTGCGGGACCCGGAGCGGGTCGACGCCTGGCTGTTCGCCATCCTGCACAACTGCTGGCGCGAACACCTGCGACGCCTCAAGCCCCAGGTCCCCCTGGACGATATTCAGTTCGTCTGTGATCGCTGCCCGGAGTACGAGCACACACAGGACGAAATCGTGTTCCAGGTGCGTCAGGCGGTGGCCGCCCTGCCCATGGGGCAGCGGGAAGTGGTCACCCTGGTGGACCTGGAGGGACTGAGCTACGCGGAAGTGGCCCAGGTCCTGGAAATACCCCTGGGCACGGTGATGAGCCGTCTGAGCCGCGCAAGGCGGGCCCTGAGAGAGACCCTGGAGTCCGTGCAATCGCCCGCCGGGAACCAGGAAGCGCCGAAACTCTGGAGAGTCAAGTGATGGACAAATCACACATCGGTGGCGACGAACACACCCTGAACGCTCTGGTGGACGGGGAACTGGACAGCGCCGCACGCCGGGAGATCCTGCGCCGTCTGCGCGAGGACGAGGAACTGCGCGGCGTCGCCTGCAGCCTGCGCCACGTGAAGACCCTGGTGCATCACGGTTACACCAGCGCGGAGCCGCCGCGCCGACGGCGTGAACACCCCATGCGCCGGGCGATGCGCTTCCCCTCCATGGCCGCCGCGGCCGTGCTGCTGGGTATCGGTTTCGCCGCCGGCCTGCTGATCCCCGACAGCATCGATCGCCACAAGCCCGAGGCCTACGTGGCGCACATCCAGGGCCCCGAACCCGCTGCCGTAGTCAACGGCGTGCGCATCGAGCCGCGCCAGGCCCAACACAACAAGTTCGTGCTGCACGTGAGCCAGGGCGGCGAGCATCGCTTCGCCGAGGTGCTCGACCGTGCCGAGAAACTGCTGGCCGTCTATCCGGGGCCGGGTCTGGAGATCGAGGTGGTGGCCAACTCCGAGGGCTTGGGCCTGTTCCGCGAGGAGGTCTCCACCCAGGTGGAGCGCATCCGCCTGCTCACGGAGCGCCACGAGAACGTCCACTTCATCGCCTGCCAGAACACCATGGAGGTGTTGCAGCGCCAGGGCGTACGCACCCGCCTGATCACCGGCACCAAGACCACCCAGTCCGCCGTGGATCACATCATCGACCGGCTCCAGGACGGCTGGGTCTACGTGCGCACGTAGTCGTTCAAGCTCTCGAAAGGCGATACACACGAAAAGACCGGCCTTGGCCGGTCTTTTCGTTTACTGACTCCACAGGCATGGCCCGCTCGCTCAGCGCTTTACACCCTCGTGGCGCACGGTCTCGAACTCCGCCTTGCTGATGGCCTTCTCGTAGGCCTCCCGCCCGGTGATGGTGCCCGCATCCAGCAGCCGGCGCAGGGCCGAGTCCATGGTCTGCATGCCCACCAGGGCACCGCTCTGCATGGTGCTCTCCAGCTGCTCGGTACGCCCCTCGCGAATGAGATTCGAGACCGCCGGGGTGTTCACCAGGATCTCGATGGCCGCCACGCGGCCCTTGCCGTCGGCGCGCCGCGCCAGCTGCTGTGAGATGACGCCACGCAGGGAGGTGGAGAGCATGGTGCGGATCTGCGCCTGTTTCTGTGCCGGGAAGGTGTTGATGATGCGGTCCACCGTGGAGGCCGCTCCGCTGGTATGCAGGGTTCCGAGCACGAGGATACCGGTCTCGGCGGCAGTCACCGCCAGGCTGATGGTCTCGAGATCGCGCATCTCACCCACCAGAATGACATCCGGATCCTCGCGCAGCGCCGAGCGCAAGGCACTGGAGAAGCTTGGCGTGTGCAGCCCCACCTGGCGCTGGCTGATCAGCGAGCGTTTGCGTTCATGGATGAACTCGATGGGGTCTTCAATGGTGATGATGTGGCCCTTGCGACGGGCATTGACGTCATCGACGATGGCCGCAAGCGTGGTGGTCTTACCCGAGCCCGTCTTGCCGGTGACCAGGACCATGCCGTGTCGCTGCATGCTCAGGCTGGAGACTACCGGTGGAAGCCCCAGATCATCCAGGCTCAGGGAGCGGGAAGGGATGCCGCGAAACACCGCGCCGATGCCGTTGATCTGACGCAGCATGTTGACCCGGAATCGTGACAGCCCCGGGATCTCGTAGGCGAAATCGGCGCCATCTTCCCGCTCGAAGACAAGCCGTGAATGATCCGGCAGTATCTCCGCCAGGGCATCGGAGACTGACTCGGCGCTCATGGGTGCCTCTTCAATGGGCTTGAGCTCCCCGTAGACACGTACCCGGGGCGGATCGCCCGCCATCATGTGCAGGTCGGAGCCATCCATTTCCACCATGCGGGTCAGCAGCGCATCGACGCGTTTCATATCGGTTTATCCGCCCGCCAGGTTGATCTTGGGGAGCAACGAGGCATCGGTGACAAAACGCTGGAAGGCCTTCTTGTCGTTGGCATGCAGGTAAGCGTCATCGGGATCGATGAGCTTTTTCTCCAGGGCCTCCATGAGCGCCTGATCCAACAACTGCATACCCCGGTCTCGCCCGGTCTGCATCTGGGAGGGGATCTGGTGCACCTTGTCGGTCATGATCATCTTGGCGATGGCCCGGGTGACCACCAGAGACTCCACCACGGCCTGGCGACCTCGCCCATCCGCCTTCTTGACCAGGTTCTGGGTGAGCACACCATGGAGGTTCTGGGACAGGAAGGTCTTGCCCTGCTCGCGCAATTCGATGGGGATGGCGTCGAGAATGCGGTCGATGGTCTTCACTGCAGACGTGGTGTGCAGGGTTCCGAGCACCAGGTGACCGGTCTCGGCGGCAATCATGGCCATGGTAATGGATTCCGAATCGCGCAGCTCGCCCACCAGTATCACATCAGGGTCCTCACGCAGCGCCGCGCGCAGGCCATCGGCGTAGCTCTGCACGTGGGTTCCCACTTCCCGCTGGATGACCTGGGCCTTCTTGCTGTGATGCACGAACTCGATGGGATCCTCCAGGCTCAGGATGTTCACAGCCCGGCGGTTGTTGATGTGGTCAATGATGGCGGCCAACGTGGTGGACTTGCCGGTGCCGGTGGAGCCGGTGACCAGCACCATGCCCTGATGATGCTCGATGAGTTCATGCACCACCGACGGCAGACCCAGCTCATCCAGCTGGGGCACGGTGGCAGGCACGTGACGAAAGGTGGCACCCACCCCGGTGGCCTTGCGGAACAGATTGACCCGGAAACGACCCACCTCTTCGGCCACGTAGGAGAAGTCCAGGTCTTCGCCATCACGGAAACGCTTGCGCTGAGTCGGCGTGAGGATTTCCAGCACGTAGGCCTCCAACTCCCGCTCGCCCAGATCTCGGAACTTGATGGGCATCAGGTCCCCATTCATGCGCAGCATGGGTGGCACACCCACCGCCAGGTGAAGGTCCGAACAACCCTGCTCGCGGCCCAGCTTCAGGAATGCGTTGATGCGTGCCATCAGTCGATGAACCCCGCCAGCGCGCGGCGGACCTCCTCCATGTTCTGGTAACGGTCCTCGGGAGACAGGGCCATCATCTTTGCCACCACCGCGCTCAGTGTTCTGGGTACATTCGGGTTGACCTCGCTCACCGGTCGGGCCTTGCCCTGTACATGCTGATACATCACGGCCATCTGGTCCTCGCCGGAGTAGGGCAAGGTACCCGCGAGCATCTCGTACATCATGATGCCCAGAGCATAGATATCGGATCGGGCATCCACAGGTTTGCCCAGCACCTGCTCCGGTGACATGTACTTGGGCGTGCCGATGAGGATGCCTGTGCGGGTCAACTGCTGGTCGCCGGCGGCGCGGGCAGCCGCAACGCCGAAGTCTACAATCTTCAGCACACCGCGGTTGTTGATCAACACGTTGCCCGGCTTGAGATCGCGATGCACCACGCCCGTTTCATGTGCCGCGGCCATGCCCTTGGCGATGTCGTGGGCATAGCGCAGGGCGGCCTCGACAGGCAGCGGCTCACGCGGCTCCAGGGACACGGCCAGGGTACTGGAGGGGAAGTATTCCATCGAGATGGCCAGCAGCCCCTGGATGTTGAGGAAGTCATAGATACGGATGACGTTCTCATGGGTGATCTTGCGCGACAGGCGCATCTCCTGGACGAAACGCTTGATCATGTCCTCGTCAGAGGCCATCTGCGGATGCAGCACCTTGAGGATCAGGGATTCGGAGATCACCTCATCCTCCACCAGCAGCACGGTGCCGAAGGCGCCGCGTCCGACACGGCGCACATAGCGGTAGCGGTCTCCGATCATTTCACCCGGCTGGAGCCGATTGATGTCCAGGTTGGCCAGGGACTGCGGTGCCGGAGCCGGTATGCGGGCAGCCTCGTCCGGGTTCTGGAGCATGGACATGGCCAGGGTTTCATCCGCATGGGCGGACGCAGGCTTGGACACCATGCGCGTCAGGGAGGCTGCGGCAGAGAATTTGTCCTGCAGACGGTCGCGCACTTCCAGCGCCGCCTCGCGTACTTCGGAGGCGGCCTTATCGGTGTACTTGACGATGACCTCGCAGATCCCGGCGGCGTTCTCGGAACCGGCCAGCTCACCCAGGGTGTGCAATGCCTCCAGCTGGATCTCGGGCACTGGGCGCTTGAGCTGCTCCAGTACCGCGTGGATGACCCGCTCGTCGCCCAGCTTGGCAAGTGCCCGCAGCACCACCGGCACCGCCTTCTCGTCGCGCTTGAGCATGCGCACCAGGGCCGGGGTAGCGGCCTTGTTGCCGATGTTGGCCAGTGCATCCACGGCACGCTCTCGCACCCACCAGTCGGAATCGTCCAGGGCATCAATGAGGTGACTGATGGCCTGTTCGTCCCGGGTGGAATTGAGGATCTCGATGGCGGAGCGGCGAATGAACTCGTCATCGTCCTTGATCAGTTCCACCACCGCCTTGACCACCCGGGGTCCACCGATCTTGGCCAGTGCATCCGCGGAACGTGCACGCACCCACCAGTCGGCGTCCTTGACCGATTCCAGTAACTCCTTGATGGCAGCGGCACTGCCGATCTTGTTGAGTACTTCCACGGCTGCCCGGCGGGCGTGCTCCGCCTCGTCATGGAGAACCGCAGACAGGTACTTCATGGTTTCCGGGTCATTGCGCTGGATGATGGTCTCGATGGCCTGTTCCTGGACCTTGATGTCCCGGTCACGCAGCAGCTTGCAGAGTTTTTCCAGGTCGAGCCGGGCGTCATGGGCCGAGAGGGCCCTCCAGTGCAGATTGGCGCACACCCTTGTCGGGATCCTCAAGCAGGTGCTGCAGGGCCTCCACCACCTCCGGGGTCTGGAATCGTCCCAGAATGCGCACGATCTGCATGCGAACCACCGGATCCTTGCCCGAGACCCGGTTGAGCAGCTCGGGTACCAGCGACTCATCGGCCACCTCGGTGACCAGCTTCATCAGGGCGTTGCGGTCGGTGGGCTCCAAGGTATAGGCGTAACGTAACAGCGCACCGGCATCCAGACGCTTGCGATGGACAGAGAGCACCTGGATCAACGCACTCTTGGGGATACGGGGATCGCCGAAGGCCGACATGAGACGGTTGGGATCGAAGCCGGTACCGCGACACAGGACATCCGTGACCCGCGATACGGACTGGGAGTTGCCGTCCGCCAGGGCCTCGGAGAACACCGGCAGGCTGGCGTTATCCAGCAGCCTGACCAGAAGCTCGGAGATGCGCGGCACGTCATCGCGAGCCGCGTGGCCAAGCGCATGGATGAGCTTATTCACACCCGTGTCGCCCAGGCCCCGCAGCTTGGAAACCAGTTGCTTGCGATCCTCGGCAGTACCCACCCGCTCGCGGGGGTCCAGCAGGCGCGCGATGATGCGCTCGGCCTTGAAGTCCCGCAGCAGGCTCATGCCGCCCCCTGCACGCGCGGGGCGCGGGGTTCGCAAGCACAGGTTGTGAAGGGGTTGCCGGCTGGGCGCATCAGACTCAACTGTCCAGTGGGGTGACCCTGACGATATAGGCCTTGTTCACCAGTGTAATAGTGGCGTCATCGTCCATGAACAGGCGTACGAAGCGATCCTCGAAGATGTTCACATAATCGAACAGGCGCGCGTGCTCCGGCACCAGCATCTCCCGGATCACCCCTTCCAGGGTGGAGCCGTCCATCAGGTGCAGGCGGGTGCGCAGGGCCACGGCGCCCTCGGGGGCCTGCTCCGGCTCGTGGGTGTACTCCAGGCGTACCACCGCGTGTTTGTTGTAGAAGCGCAGGTCATCGTCACTGCCGCCCCGGAACACGAAAAACGGCTCGGGTCCGTTCATGGCCTCCTCGGGCCGCTCCTCCCCCTCGTGATGATCACTCTGACAATGCAGGAAGATCGCGCCCACCACCGGTCCCTCCGGGTGAACCCAAAGCCTTACGTGCTTGAGTTTCTTGGGGATCTTCAAGGCTTCACTGTCCATAGGGGCTCCCAGTCGGGCCGGCATGCCGGGCCGGCGGCATATGTCTTTATACATTCATAGTATGCAGTATCGCCCATTTGACCACCCATGTGGCAAACACCGGACACGGGAGATGCTTGACAGGCACTGTTTTATTTAATGATAATCGTTCGCGTTATCATTCGCTCTATCAAACTGCATCACCGACCCTGTTCCAACTTCGCCCGGAGACCGAACGCCATGTGCACCCGCTCTGCCCGATTGCTGATCCTGCTCCTGCTGGCCATCCTGGGGCTGGCACCCGCCGCCGCCCTGGCCCAGGGCGAGGTCAACGTCTATTCCGCGCGCCAGGAGGCGCTGATCAAACCATTGCTGGATGAGTTCACCGAACAGACCGGCATCCGCGTCAATCTGGTCACGGCGCGTGCAGGAGAACTCTTACAGCGCCTGCGCGCCGAGGGCCGCAACTCCCCTGCCGACCTGTTGATCACCGTGGACGCAGGCAACCTGCACAATGCCCGGGAGGCTGGCGTACTGGCCGCAGTGGACTCCCCTGTCATGGCGGACGCCATCCCGCCGCAGTACCGGGACCCTGAAGGCTACTGGTTCGGCCTGTCCATGCGCGCCCGTCCGATCATGGTTCGCGAAGGCTCCGTGCCCGAGGGCGAGATCCGCCGCTACGAGGATCTGACCGATGCCCGCTACCGGGGCCGGATATGCGTGCGTTCCTCGGAAAACATCTACAACCAGTCCATGATCGCCGCGATGATCGCCACCCTGGGCGAGGCAAGCACCGAAGCCTGGGCCGGCGGCCTGGTGAACAACCTGGCCCGCCCCCCACGTGGCGGCGACCGCGACCAGATCATGGCCGCCGCGGCCGGACAGTGCGACATCGCCCTTGCCAACACCTACTATCTGGGCCGCATGCTGGTCGGCGATGACGCCGCCCAGCGCGAGGCGGCGCAATCCATCCGGGTGGTCTGGCCCAACCAGGGCGAAGGCGACCGGGGAGTGCACGTCAATGTCAGCGGCGCCGGCCTGGTGGCCACCGCGCCCAACCGGGACAACGCCATCCGGCTGCTGGAGTTCCTGGCCAGTGACAGCGCCCAACAGTGGTATGCCGAGGTCAACCAGGAATACCCGGTCAAGGCCGGCGTCGCCTGGAGTGATACCCTGAAGAATCTCGGTGAATTCCGTGCCGACGAGATCAACATGTCCCTGCTGGGCGTGCACAATGCCGAGGCCGTGCGCCTGATGGATCGCGCCCGCTGGCGATAACGCAGTGGCAAGTGGCTAGTTATGAAGTGGCAAGGGAAATCACTCCCTTGCCACTTTTCTTGTCCGCGCCCTCGAATCATCCGGCGCATCCAGGCACCCGTGACCGTCCCGCGTTGGCCAAAGAACGGCTTCCATCCCGGTCACTTCGGAATTGGCACTCAGAACCACTTCTGCTGGTATCATCGAAGCCTTTTTGACCGGAAGACCCCGATTTGAACCAAGCCGTCATCCATGTCGAGCACGATCCTGCCCTGCCCAGGCGTCCCCTGGATGCGTGGAAGGCGGGGCTGGTTCTGGTCGCGCTGATCCTGGCCCTGCCGGTGCTGGTGGTTTTCGCCCACCTGTTCCTGCCCGCCACGGATGTCTGGCAGCACATGCGCGAGACGGTACTCCGAGACTATGTGGTCAATTCCCTGCTGCTCATGCTCGGCGTGGGCGTCGGCGTGTTGCTCATCGGCATCCCCGCCGCCTGGCTGGTGAGCCTGTGCGAATTCCCCGGCCGGCGCCTGTTCCAGTGGGCACTGCTGTTACCCTTGGCCATGCCGGCCTACATTATCGCCTACACCTATACCGGCATGCTGGATTTCCCGGGCCCCGTGCAGACCCAGCTGCGCGAGTGGTTCGGCTGGGGCTACGGGGATTACTGGTTCCCGGAGATCCGCTCCCTGGGGGGCGCGATGGTGATGCTGTCCCTGGTGCTCTACCCCTACGTCTACCTGCTGGCCCGGGCCGCTTTTCTGGAGCAATCCGTCTGCGTGCTGGAGGTCTCCAGGACCCTGGGCAACGGCCCCTGGGCGGGCTTCATGCGAGTGGCCCTGCCCCTGGCGCGTCCGGCCATCATCACCGGCCTGTCCCTGGCCCTGATGGAGACACTGGCAGACTACGGCACCGTGGCCTACTTCGGCATCCCCACCTTCACTACCGGCATCTTTCGCACCTGGTTCGGCATGGGTGATCCCGGTGCCGCAGCTCAGCTGGCCGGCGTGCTGATGACCTTCGTGTTCGTGCTCATCGTGCTGGAGCGCTGGTCCCGACGCCGGGCCCGGTTCCACCACACCAGCAGCCGCTACACGCAGCTGCCCCGCTATCACCTCAAGGGCTGGCGCCGCGCCGCCGCCCTGTTCGTCTGCATCCTGCCCGTGGCCCTGGGCTTCCTGTTGCCCGCGACCCAGCTAACGGTCTGGGCCGTGGGTACAACCGACGAATGGATGAACACCGAGTTCCTGCGCCTGACCTGGAACAGCCTCAGCCTGGCGGCCATCGCCGCCCTGCTGGCGGTGGCCCTGGCCCTGTTCATGGCCTACGGACAGCGGCTGCGCCCCTCCTGGACCAATGCCGTGGCGGTACGCGTGGCCGGCATGGGCTACGCAATCCCCGGCACCGTGATCGCCGTGGGCGTGATGCTGCCGTTCGCCTGGCTCGACAACACCGTGGACGGCTGGATGCGCGCGAGCTTCGGCATCTCCACCGGCCTGCTGCTCTCCGGCACCCTGGTGGCGCTGATCTTCGCCTACTGCGTGCGCTTCCTGGCGGTGTCCCTGCAGACCGTCGAGGCGGCGCTCGGCAAGATCAAGCCCTCCATGGACGACGCTGCCCGCTCCCTGGGGATGCCACCCAACCGGGTGCTTCGCCATGTGCACATGCCCATCATGCGCGGCTCCCTGCTCACCGCCCTGCTGCTGGTCTTCGTGGACGTGCTCAAGGAACTGCCCGCCACCCTCATCCTGCGACCCTTCAACTTCAACACGCTCGCGGTGCGCACCTTCGAGCTGGCCTCCGACGAGCGTCTCGCGGACGCCGCCAGCGCCGCGCTCGCCATCGTGATCGCCGGCATCATTCCGGTTATCCTGCTCAGCCGCACCATCAGCCGATCCCGACCCGGACATGACACCGCTGCTTGAAGTCGACAACGTGGACGTGGCCTATGGCAGCACCGCCGTGGTGCACCAGGTCAACCTGGAACTGCGCAAGGGCCTGATCGGCTGCCTGCTGGGCCCGAGCGGTTGCGGCAAGACCACCCTGCTGCGCGCCATCGCAGGCTTCGAGCCCGTGGCCGCCGGCGAGATCCGCCTCAATGGCGAGCCGGTCAGCCGCCCCGGCTGGACCACGCCCCCGGAACGCCGCCAGGTGGGCATGGTGTTCCAGGACTTTGCCCTGTTTCCACACCTGAACGTGGCCGAGAACATCGCCTTCGGCATCCGTCACCTGCCCGCCCGCGACCGGGACACCCGGGTGCGGGAACTGCTGGAACTGGTGGGCCTGCCCAGCTATGGCAGGAGCTACCCCCATGCCCTCTCCGGCGGCCAGCAGCAGCGCATCGCGCTGGCCCGGGCCATGGCGCCGCGCCCGCGCCTGCTGCTGCTGGACGAACCCTTCTCGAGCATGGACGTGGAACTGCGCGAAGATCTGGCCCGGGAGGTGCGCCGCATCCTCAAACAGGAGCAGATCACCGCCATCCTGGTGACCCACGACCAGATGGAGGCCTTCGCCATGGCCGACCGCATCGGCGTGGTCAACGCCGGGCGCATCCTGCAGTGGGACACCGCCTACAACCTCTACCACCGCCCCGCCGAGCGCTTCGTGGCCGACTTCATCGGCCAGGGCAAGCTGCTGCCCGGCACGGTGCTCAACGATCACCAGGTGGAGACCGAACTGGGCATCATCACCGGCCTGGTGCCCGAGGGCTGCGGCGTGGGCGCCCCGGTGGACGTGCTGGTGCGCCCCGACGACATCCGCCCCGACGACCAGAGCCACATCAGCGGCGAGGTGCTGGACAAGGCCTTCCGCGGCGCCAGCTTCCTGTACACCCTGCGGCTCGCGAGCGGCGGCAAGGTGCTGTGCTTCGCCCCCAGCCACGACAACTTCGCCGTAGGCGAGCGCATCGGCCTGAAACTGGCCTTCAACCACCTGGTGATATTTCCCCGCTGAGACAGCGGGGATTCAAAATTCAAGATTCAAAGGAAAATCGGTGGCATCATTCGACGACCCCTTTGAATTTTGAATTTTGAATTTTGAATAGAGACTCACAACCCCGCCTCGGCTGGCGCGAATGGATCGCGCTGCCGGAACTGGGCATCCCGCGCCTGGAATGCAAGGTGGACACCGGCGCGCGCACCTCGGCCCTGCACGCCTTCTACGTGGAACCCTTCCAGCGGCAGGGACAGAAATGGGTGCGCTTCGGGCTGCACCCGGTGGCCGGCAGCGAGACCCCCGAGATCCACTGCGAGGCCCCGGTCACGGACCGGCGCACGGTCACCGATTCCGGCGGCCACCGCACCCGTCGCTACGTGATCACCACCGAGGTGATCATCGGCAGCCGCCGCCATCAGATCGAGATCACCCTGACCAACCGGGACACCATGCGCTTTCGCATGCTGCTCGGCCGTACCGCACTGGCCCACGGGTACCTGGTGGAGCCCAGCGCGGCGCACCTGGCGGGGGAGCCAGTGGCAAGTGGCTAGTCTCAAGTGGCAAGGAAAACCCGGGGGGTCCTGACGACTCGTCACTCGATGCGTGCACTGGTGACTTGCCACTGGTGTAGCAACTGCTAGAATCCACCCCTCATTTGGTAACAAAGGCCCTGCCCTTTATGGACGTTTGCAGTACAACACCGCGCGCGAAGGCCGATGCCGGCCTGAAGCGGGTCGTCCGCAGCCTGCCCGGAAACGTCTAGCCCCTCGGATCATCGATCCCCCGGGTGTCGTTCCGATAGCCGCGACACCCCACCCCGTCATCCCCCTTCGCAACCATCGCCGGCCCCCGCCGGCACGCTCGCCATTGCCATGGCGTTGACAGGCGTAAGGAGTGACTCGATGACCATACTCATGAACAAGGCCCTCACCGGCCCCGACCCCGCAATTCCCGACACCGGCATGGACGGTGTGGCGCTGGCCCTGCACAACGGCGCCCTGGGCACCGCCCGCCTGCGCTTCCTGCGACTCGCGGAGGCCAGCCAGCTCCGCCTGCTGGAAGACATCCCGGTCGGGGACGCGGTCAGCCTGGCCGGCGGCCTGCCCGCCTACACCCTGGCGCGACTCTATGAACGCCTGCCCCGCAAGCGCGGCCGCGCCATCGTCCAGGCCCTCCCGGAAGGCAAGCGCCACGGGATCCTGGTCATTCTCAATCACCGACGCCGGGCCTGAGCCCATGCCCATGGCCTTGCTGCGACCAGCCCCATGGCTGGCCGCGGTCTCGGCTGTGCTCGCAGCAGGCTACGCGTTCGCCAGCGGCCACTACGTGGTCGACGACGCCGACCTGATCGACGCCCGCAGCTGCGAGGCGGAGATCTGGCACACCGACGTCTACGGCGGCGGCCACGGCAGCTTCCTCTCGCCCACCTGCCGCCTGGACGGCAACTGGCAGGTGACGGCCACCGCCGGGTTCCTGCGCGAAGCCGGCGAGAACGCCGAGGTGTACGGGCTCGAAGCCAAGATCCTGTTCCTGGATCTCACCTGGACCCGGGAGCTCGGTGGCGACCGAGAGGAGGCCTGGACCGTTGGCGTGAACTTCGTGGCCCTGAACTTCTGACCGAAACCCCATGGGACGGACCCCGGTCCGTCCCATGTTCTGCTAGTCTCAATAAAGCCTCCGCCCCCTTTTGCCCTTCGCACTTCCAAATTCCCACTTCACACTTCCCAATTCACACTTCTCCCGTATCATCTCCCGCCTGATCCCAAGGCCACCGCCCCCTCTTCCCTATGAAAATCGCCATCCTCTCCCGGGACGCCAAGCTCTATTCCACCCGCCGGCTCATGGAGGCCGCACGCGCCAACGGCCACGAAGTGCAGGTGCTCGACCCGCTGCGCTGCTACATGAACATCACCTCCGCCAAGCCCACCATCCACTACAAGGGCAAGGAGCTGACCGGCTTCGACGCGGTGATCCCGCGCATCGGCGCGTCCATCACCTTCTACGGCACGGCGGTGCTGCGCCAGTTCGAGATGATGGGCGTGTTCCCGGTCAACGAGTCGGTGGCCATCTCCCGCGCCCGGGACAAGCTGCGTAGCCTGCAGCTGCTCTCGCGCAAGGGTGTGGGTCTGCCGGTGACCGGCTTCGCCCACTCCCCGGACGACATCGACGACCTGCTGGCCGAGGTGCAGGGCGCGCCCCTGGTGGTGAAGCTGCTCGAAGGCACCCAGGGGGTGGGCGTGGTGCTGGCGGAGACCCGCAAGGCGGCGGAGAGCGTCATCCAGGCCTTCATGGGGCTGCGCCAGAATATCCTGGTACAGGAGTTCGTCAAGGAGGCGGGCGGCACCGACCTGCGCTGCTTCGTGATCGGCGGCAAGGTGGTGGCGGCCATGCAGCGGCGCGCCAAGGAAGGGGAATTCCGCTCCAACCTGCACCGGGGCGGCAGCGCGGAACCGGTCAAGCTCACCCCCCAGGAGCGGGCCACGGCGGTGAAGGCCGCCAAGGTGATCGGGTTGAACGTCTGCGGCGTGGACATCCTGCGCTCCAGCCACGGCCCGGTGGTCATCGAGGTCAACGCCTCACCGGGACTGGAAGGCATCGAGACCGCCTCCGGCGTGGACGTGGCCGGGCGCATCGTGAGCTTCATCGAACAGAACGCCCGGCCCCATCGCACCCAGACCCGGGGCAAAGGCTAAGTGGCAAGTGGCAAGTGGCAAGTGGCAAGTGGCAAGTGGCAAGGATGATCTGAACCCCTGATGCCCCGGGGGGACAAATCATGACGAACTGTTACTCTTGTGACAGAACCCCTGATCATTCCTGGATAGTCGCCGAGTGCCGCCTGCCCATTTCCCTGACCGCCGGATGCACGCCATGCGCCGCCTTGCGGCGGCGTTGCTGCTGGCGTGCCTGCCGCTCGGCACGGCCCAGGCACAGTCGCCACGCCTCAACATCACCGGCGTCGGGGCTGAGCTCGAGGACAATATCCGCGTTCACCTGAGCATCGCCCGCGAGGATTGCGAGCTGCCCGCGTGGCGGGAGCGCCCGCTGCTGCGCCGGGCGAACGAGGAGACCCGCGAGGCCCTGCGTGCCCTGGGCTACTATCGCCCGGAGCTTGAGATGGACTTCCGCCGCACCGAGGACTGCTGGACCCTGGAGGTCCGCGTCCAGCCGGGGGAGCCGGTACGCGTGCGCACGGTGGAGGTCACCCTGGATGGCGAGGCCGGCGAGGACCCCGCCTTCCGGGCACTGCTGGCCGACGCGCCCATGAAACCCGGCGACGTGCTGCGCCACGACCGCTACGAACAGCTGCGCAACAGCCTGACCCGCCTGGCCGCCGACCGGGGCTACCTGGACAACCGCATCATCACCCGTGAACTGCGCGTGCACGCCGGGGAAGGCGTGGCCGACGCGGTGATCCACATGGACAGCGGCGTCCGCTACCGCTTCGGCACCATCACCATCGAGCAGGACATCCTCAAGCCCGAGTTCGTGGACAAGTTCCTGCCCTTCGAGGAAGGCGAGCCCTACGACAGTGTGCGCCTCATCGACCTGCAGCAGGCCCTGGTGGACGGGAACTACTTCAGCGACGTGCGCGTGCGCACCGAGACCGAGGCCCGGGCCGACGGTGCCGTGCCCATCCGGGTGGAGCTCACGCCCCGCCCGCGCCACGCGTATCTCGCCGGTATCGGCGCCTCCACGGACATCGGCCCGCGCCTGCGTCTCGGCTACGAACACCGCTATGCCAACCGATCCGGGCACCGCTACAACACGGAACTGGAGCTCTCCCCGGTGCGCTCCGGGGTGGGCTTCAACTACGAGATCCCCCTGGACGAACCGGCCCGGGAACGCATCAATCTCATGGCCCGCTACCAGACCGAGGACACCGACACGGTGCGCTCCGATCTCTACGGCCTGGGCGTGAGCCATACCCGCCAGCACGACTCCGGCTGGCTGGAGACCCGCTCCCTGGTGTATGAGCGCGAGGACTACACCGTGGCCGGCATCACCGACCGCAGCGACCTGCTGATGCCGGGTCTGTCCTTCTCCCGGGTGCGCGCCGATCATCCCGTCTTCCCGCGACGGGGCTGGCGCCTGTACGGCGGCGTGCGCGGCGCCCACGACAGCGTGATCTCCTCGGTGAGCTTCGTGCAGTTCAACGGCCGCGCCAAGCTCATCACCCCCTTCGGCCCCGGCCGGCTCATCACCCGCGCCGAGGGAGGCGCCACCCAGGCGGACCTGGTCACGGAACTGCCCTCCTCGGTGCGTTTCTTCGCCGGCGGCGACAACAGCGTGCGCGGCTACGGCTACCAGCGCCTGGGCCCCACCAACGCCGACGGCGAGGTGATCGGCGGCCGGCACCTGCTCACCGGCAGCGTGGAATACGAGATCCCCCTGTTCGGCAAATGGAGCGCGGCGGCGTTCGTGGACAGCGGCAACGCCTACGACGCCATCGATGACTTCGATCCCAAGACCGGCGTGGGCTTAGGGATTCGCTGGCGCTCGCCCATCGGTCCCATCCGGGTCGACATCGCCCACCCCGTGGACGGCGACGAGAACTTCCGCCTGCACCTGACCATGGGGGCGGACCTGTAATGCTCCGCCGCGTCCTGTTCGGCGCCCTGATCGCCTTCATCATGCTGGCCACCCTGCTCACGGTGCTGCTGGGCACCGAGCCCGGCACCCGCTGGGTCATCCACCAGGGGTCGGCGCTGGCTCCCGGCGAGCTGCGCATCGAGCAGGTGGAGGGCACCCTGCTGCGCGGCGTGACGCTGCAGGGCATCCGTTTCGAGGATGAGTCCGCAAGCGCGAGCCTCGAGCGCCTGGAGATCAGGATCAACGCCAACGCCCTGTTCCTCGCCCGGCTCGCCATCACCCGCCTGGAACTGCATGGCCTGGACCTGCACACCCGCCCCGACCCGGACCCCGCGCCCGCCGAACCTTTCCAGATCCCCGAGGCCATCCGCCTGCCCCTGGCCATCGACCTGTCACCGGCCCACTTCACGGACCTGCGCCTGAGCTTCGGCGACGCCGACCCCCTGGTGATCCACGAGATCCACCTGGCCGCCAGCGCGGACCGGGACGCGGCGCGCATCCGCACCCTGACCGTGGACGCCGTCGACTTCGATCTCGACCTGAGCGCCCGCGCCGGTCTCGCCCTGCCCTACCCGATGCAGGCCGAGCTGGCCTGGCGGGTGCGCCTGCCCGAAGCCGCAGCGCTTGGACTCGATGCCGAGGAGGCCAGCGGCCGGGTCCGCATCGAGGGTGACCTGGAGCGCCTGACCCTGAGTCACGGCATCGAGGCCCCCCTGCGCCTGAGCGGCGAGGGCGAGTTCCACACCCTGCTGAACACGCCCGCCTGGGACCTGGCACACCACTGGGAGGCCTTCACCTGGCAGGTCCCGGAGCAGGGGCCCATCGCCGTGGAGGCGGGCCGTCTGTTGAGCACCGGCAACCTGGACGACCATCGCCTGGAGCTGCACACCACCGTCACCCCCCTGGACTATCCCGCCCAGCGCATCGAACTCACCGGCCGGGGCGATGCCGAGCACCTGGCCGAGCTGTCCCTGGCGATCAGCGGCGAGGTGGGGCGCCTGGGCCTCGCCGGCAGCGCCCGCTGGCTACCCCTGCCCGCCTGGGACCTGGCGGTCACCGGCCGGGACCTGGACCCGGGCCAGGCCAGCCCCGAGTTGCCTGGGCGGCTGGATCTCGACACCCGCGTATCCGGCGCACTGGATGCGGATGGCCTGCTGAGCCTCGATCTGCAGGACCTGGACCTGTCCGGCATGCTGCGCGGCGAGACCCTGCGCCTGAGCGGCGAGGCCCGCTTGAGGGACACCGAACTCAGCATCCCCGGCCTCACCCTGAGCGTGGACGGCGGGCGCCTCACCCTGGAGGGCATCGGCGGCTGGGCGCCACAGCCCCACTGGGACCTGCGCCTCGCCGCCCGCGACCTGGACCCGGGTCCCTGGCTCGAGGACTGGCCCGGCCGCTTGGACCTGGACCTGAGCGCCGCCGGTCGCCTGGAGGCGGATCTCGCCGTGCACGGCGAGGTGCGCCTGACCCGCCTGCAGGGCCAGCTGGCCGGCCACCGCGTCAGCGGCCGGGGTGAGGCAGCCCTTCAGGGCCACGGGCTCAGCACCCCCGGCCTGCACCTGGAAGTCGATGCCGCGCGGCTGTCGGTCACGGGCGAGGCCCACTGGTCCCCGGAGCTGCGCTGGAACCTGCGCCTCTCGGGAGACGACCTGGACCCCGGCCTCATCGACCCCCGGCTGGCCGGCCGACTCAACCTGCGCGCCGCCACCGAGGGCCGACTGGACGCGGAGACCGGCGCGGCCGCCAGTCTTGAACTGGAGCGGCTGGACGGCCGCCTGCGCGACTACCCGGTGTCCGCCCGGGGCAGCGCCCGGGTAAGCGAGGGCCGGCGGCTCACCACCCCGGGCCTGGAGGCGCGCCTGGGCGCCAACCGCCTGGAGCTGCGCGGCGAGGCGGCCCTGGACGCCGCCGACCTGCACTACCGCCTGGACGCGCCGGAGCTCTCCGCCCTGTGGCCCGGGCTGCGGGGTCGGCTCACGGGGCAGGGCCGGCTGGCAGGCCACTGGCAGCGGCCGGATCTGGACCTAAGCCTGGAAGGGGCGGAACTGGGCTTCGAGACCTGGTCACTGCAGCGCCTGGCCCTGGAGGCGCGGGGCGGACTCGAGCCGCAACGCCCCCTGGTCCTCAACCTGGTGGTCAACGACATCTCGCTTGACGACGACACCCTGGTGGAGAACCTGCTGCTGAGCGGCCGGGGCCACGCCGAGAACCACGAGCTGAATCTGAGCGCGCGTACCCGCGAGGGGGACCTGGGCCTGGGCCTGCGCGGACGTCTCACCGAGGCCCCCGGCTGGGCGGGAAGGATCACCCGGCTCAACCTGAGCGAGACCCGTCTGGGCACCTGGACCCTGGACGGCCGTCCCGCGCTCGAGGCCGATGCCGAGCACGCCCGGCTCGCGCCCCTGTGTCTGACCCAGGAGGCCGCCCGCCTGTGTCTCGAGGCGGATCGCACCCCGGCAACCGGCCTCCAGGCCCGGCTCGACCTGGACGATCTGTCCCTGGCCTGGCTCGCCGACGTGCTGCCCGAGAACCTGGAACTGGAGGGCCGGATCGAAGCCAGCGCCCGGCTGGCGCTCCTGGACACCCTCTCGGTGGAACTGCAGGCCGGCGCCCCACAGACGCAGATGCACGTGCTGCTCCCGGACGGCGATCGCGAGACCATCCCGTTCCGGGACCTGAACCTGGCGGCCAGCCTGAGCGACGGTCGGCTGGATGCCAGCACCAGCCTCGCTTTCCTGGAGGCGGGCCAGGCCAGCGCCCGGCTGACCGCCATCCCCGAGCGGGGCACCCACCGGCTCGACGGGCAGGCTCGGGCGGATCTCACCGAACTGCGCTGGCTGGAGATCTTCGCCCCCCAGGTGCGTGATCCCCGGGGCCGGCTGCAGGCAGACCTGGCCCTGACCGGCACCCTGGCCGACCCCGAGTTCCGCGGCCGCGTCAACCTGGCCGAAGGCCGGATGCTGATCCCCGACGCCGGGCTGGAGCTCACGGACCTGAACCTTCAGGCCGCCGCCGACGGGCTGGACCGGCTGAGCCTCGACGGACGGGTGCGCTCCGGCCCCGGTGAACTGCGGCTGGGTGGTGAGCTGGGCCTGGCCGACACCGGCGAACCCTGGGCCAACCTGACCCTGGCCGGGGAACGCTTCCAGGCCCTGCGCCTGCCGGAAGCGCAGGTGTTCATCTCTCCCGATCTGGCCATGGCCCTGGCCGGCCGGGAGATCCGTCTCACCGGGAGCCTGGCGGTCCCCGAGGCCAGCATCGAGCTGCGCGAACTGCCCGAGCAGGCGGTCTCCGTGAGCCGGGACGAGGTGATCGTGGATGCGGACGCGCCCGCCGAGCCGCCCCTGGAGATCCACAGCCGGGTCAGCGTCACCCTGGGCGAGCGGGTGAGCCTGAGCGGCTTCGGCCTGAGCGCCCGCCTGGAAGGTCAGCTGGACGTGGAGGACAGCCCTGCCCGGCCCACCCGGGTGGAGGGCGAGATCCGCATCCTGGACGGGCGCTACCGGGCCTATGGCCAGAACCTGATCGTGGAGCGGGGCGTGCTGGTGTTCCAGGGGCCGGCGGACAATCCGGGCCTGGACATCCGCGCCGTGCGCCGGGTGCCCGCCCACGACGTCACCGCGGGGCTCGCCATCGGCGGCACCCTGCAGGACCCCCGCTCCCGGGTCTTCTCCACCCCGGCCATGGAGGACAGCGAGGCCATGTCCTTCCTGCTCACCGGGCGTCCCCTGTCCGGGGCCTCCGAGTCCGATGCCAACGTGCTCGCCGCCGCCATCACCAGCTTCGGCCTGGAACAGGGCGGCATGATGACCCAGCAGATCGGCCAGGCCGTGGGCCTGGATGAATTCACCGTGGACGCCGAGGGCGACCTGGACCAGAGCGCCCTGATGATGGGCAAGTACCTCTCCGCACGGCTGTACGTGCGCTACAGCGTGGGCCTGTTCGAACGGGCCTCCAGCCTCATGCTGCGCTACACCCTCACCCGCAGCCTGAGCCTGGAGACCCAGACCAGCGGCGAGGCCCAGAGTATGGACCTGATCTACCGGCGGGAACGCTGAGACAATCAACCCCGTCCTCTCACGGAGACACGGGGCCACGGGGAAGCTTTATTAACGTAAAACGATATCCCTGTGGCTCCGTGTCTCCGTGAGAACAAACGTTCTTTCAGATCTTGCACCCCACGCCCCACCTCGAAGCCATCAACAACAAAAAACGCTAGACTGCACCCATGGCAAAACTCACCTTTCTCGGCGCCGTCGGCGAAGTCACCGGTTCGCGCTATCTCATCGAGACCGACAAATCCACCCTGCTGCTGGAGTGCGGACTGCACCAGGGCGGCGCCCAGGCGGACCGGGCCAACCAGGCCTCCCTGGTGAAGCTGGCCCGCCGGGTCGACGCGGTCATCCTCTCCCACGGCCACCTGGACCACTCGGGCCTCGTGCCCAAGCTGGTGCGCGACGGCTACCGGGGTCCCATCTACTGCACCCCCGGCACCCTGGACCTGCTCAAGATCATGTGGCGGGACGCCGCCGTGGTCATGGGCAAGGACGTCGAGTGGGAGAACAAGTGGCGCCGGCGCGCCGACAAGCGCCTGCTGGATCCCATCTACGAAGACGAGGACGTGGAACGGGCCCTGAACCTCTGCGAGCCGATCCCCTACAGGCGCCTGGAGCAGATCAAGGGCAGCGTCGGGCTCATGTACCACGACGCCGGCCACATCCTGGGTTCCGCGATCGTGGAGCTGACCGTGCCCTCCGGCGGGCGCGAACGGCGCCTGGTGTTCTCCGGCGACCTGGGCAACCCGGACTCGGTGCTCATGCACAGCCCCACGCGGCTGGAACACGCCGACCGGGTGCTCATGGAAAGCACCTACGGCAACCGCAACCACCGGCCCATGGAAGACACCATCGAGGAACTGGCCGGGATCCTGGAGCAGGCCCATGCGGACGGCGGCAACGTGCTCATCCCCGCCTTCGCGGTGGGACGCACCCAGGAGGTGCTCTACCACCTGAGCATGCTCTACCAGGCCGGGCGCCTGAAGCACCAGAGGGTGTTCCTGGACAGCCCCATGGCCATCGAGGTCACCGAACTCTACGCCCGCCGGCGCAAGGCCCTGGACCCCAAGGACCTCGAGAGACTGGAGCAGAACGGCAACGGCGAACTGGCCGAGGCCCTGCCGCCGCTGCAGTTCTCCCGCAGCGTGGAGGACTCCATGGCCATCAACCGAATCCAGGGCGGCGCCATCATCATCGCCGGCTCCGGCATGTGCAACGGCGGACGCATCCGCCACCACCTGAAGTACAACCTCTGGCGCCAGGACGCCCACGTGATCTTCGTCGGCTTCCAGGCCGCCGGCACCCTGGGCCGGCGGCTGGTGGACGGCGTGGAGAAGGTGAAGCTGCTGGGCTCCGAGGTGGCGGTGAAGGCCAGGATCCACACCCTGGGCGGCTTCTCCGCCCATGCCGGCCAGTCGCAACTGCTGGACTGGGCCGCCGCCTTCCGGGACCGGCCCGCCTTCCACCTGGTGCACGGTGAGCCCGAGGCACAACAGGCCCTGGCCGAGGCCCTGAAGCGGCAGCACGGTATCGAGGCCAACATCCCCGGACTCGGGGACAGCGTGGAGATTTAGGGCAATTCAAAATTCAAGATTCAAAATTCAAAGGGAAACCCGTCATCTTTGACTTTTGAATCTTGAATTTTGAATCATCCCCACCTTAAGAATCGGCCACAGAAGCCGATAACCAAAGTAAAGAACGCAAAACACCAATAATCAGCACCTTTCGGAGGGGCGTCTGCCCATGTTTCGCAAACCCAGCATCCTGCGCAACCTGCTCCTGGCCTTTCTCGGCTTCGGCCTGGTCCTGGGGCTGCTGTTCCCGTTCTTCGCCGACCTGTTCGTGGAATGGAAGCCTGGCATGTACGGCCTGTTCTTCGCCGCCTCCATCGCGGCCGGCCTGGTCATGGGCGGGGTCAACTACCTGCTGGTGCGGGTGATCCTGCTGGCGCGCCTGCGGCGCATCGCCGAGGTGACCCATGCCATCAGCGAGAACGACATCTCCCTGAACTGCACCATGCAGAGCCACGACCTGATCGGCGAGCTGATCGACAGCTTCAACCGCATGGCCGGGAACCTGCGTGGCATGATCCGCCTGATCAGCGCCAACAGCGAGCAGCTGGCCGGCTCCGCCAATCGGCTGGTGAGCATCATCGGCGAGACCGGCCGCGACCAGGGTCATCAGCGTGACGCCACCACCCTGGTGGCCACCGCCATGAACCAGATGGCCGCCACGGTGCGCGAGGTGGCCGCCAACACCCAGGGCGCCGCCGAGGCGGCCTCCACCGCCGCCGGCGAGGCACAGAACGGCGCGCTGACCGCCACCGAGGCCCTGGGGGCCATCGGCAACCTCAACGCCGGCATCCAGCGGGCCGTGGGCGTGATCGACAAGGTGCGCGCGGAAAACGACCGCATCCGCTCGGTGCTGGACGTGATCCAGGGCATCAGCGAACAGACCAACCTGCTGGCACTGAACGCTGCCATCGAGGCGGCCCGCGCCGGCGAACAGGGCCGCGGCTTTGCCGTGGTGGCCGACGAGGTGCGCAACCTGGCCCGGCGGACCCAGGACTCCGCCCGTGAGATTCAGAACATGCTCAGCCGACTCAATGACCAGGTGCAGGCCGCCGTGGACGTGATGGGCGAGGCCAACGCAAAGGCCGCCGAGAGCGAGGAAAAGGTGGAGGAATCCGCCATGGCCCTGGGCGAGATCGCCGGTGCCATCAAGTCCATCGAGCAGATGAACATCCAGATCGCCACTGCCGCCGAACAACAGACCGCCGTGGCCGAGGACATCAACCGCAACATCATCGAGATCAACGACGCCGCCGAGCGCGGCGTGCAGTCCATGCACCAGGCCCAGGAATCCACCGGCGAACTCAACGAGGTGGCCGGCCAGCTGCGTGAGATCGTGGGGCGGTTCAAACTCAACTGAAGTGGGAAGGGTGGACTGGGAAGTGCGAAGTAAAGGCCTTTAGGAACTTCTGATTAAGAAACCGTAGGATGGGTGAAGCGCAGCGCACCCATCAGACGTTGCCGGCATGGGCACGCGATGCTTAGCCCATCCTACAGAACTTCCAACCTTCAAATTCCCACTTCCGACTTCATTCCCACTTCCCAATTCACACTTCGCACTTCCCAGCGCGTTACACTGAAGATGACTGCGTGATGTCTCACGCGCGCCATCTTCGTGCCCATGACCGAGCCCCCCGACATCGCCGTCTACACCCTGGTCGCCGGATTCCTCGGCGGCCTGGGCCTGTTTCTGCTCGGCATGACGCTCATGACCGACGGCCTGAAGCTGGCCGGCGGCAAGGCCCTGCAGCACATCCTCGGCACCTGGACCCGCACCCGCACCCGGGCGCTGGCCTCGGGCATGGGGGTCACCGCCCTGGTGCAGTCCTCCAGCGCCGTGACCGTGGCCACCATCGGTTTCGCCAACGCCGGCCTGCTCACCCTGGGCCAGGCGGTGTGGGTCATCTTCGGCTCCAACGTGGGCACTACCATGACGGGCTGGCTGGTGGCCCTGCTCGGCTTCAACATCCGCATCGATGCCTTCTCCCTGCCCGCCATCGGCATCGGTGCGCTGATCTACCTGTTCGCCCGCAGCACGCGCATCAAACACCTGGGCATGGCACTGGCCGGCTTCGGTCTGCTGTTCCTGGGCATCGACGTGCTCAAGAACGCCTTCATGGGCCTGAGTGCCGCCGTGGACCTGGGTGCACTGGCCCGCCCGGGTTTCCTCGGTCTCATCATCATGGTGGGTATCGGCGCCCTGCTCACGGTGCTGATGCAGAGTTCCTCCGCTTCCATGGCCATGGCGCTCACCGCCGCCATGAGCGGCGCCGTGCCCCTTGAGGCCTCCGCCGCCGCGGTGATCGGCGCGAACCTGGGCACCACGGTCAAGGCCATGCTGGTGGTGATCGGCGCCACCGCCAATGCCAAGCGCGTGGCCGCCGCCCACGTGATCTTCAACGGCCTGACCGCCCTCGTCGCACTGCTCATCCTGCCCTGGTTCCTGGCCTTCATCGCCTGGGTGTGGGGCAGCACCGGCGAGGCGCCGGCGCCGGCCATGCTGCTGGCCCTGTTCCACACCGGCTTCAACCTGCTGGGTGTGGCCCTGATGATCCCCGTCGCGCCGCCCATGATCCGCTGGCTGCAGGGACGTTTCGGTTCCGCAGAGGAAGACGCCGCGCGCCCCCGCTATCTGGACAACAGCAGTGCCGGCGTGCCGGACCTGGGTCTGCAGGCGCTCATCCTCGAGATCGATCGCCTGGGCGACATGAGCCATCGCATGGCCCGTGATGCCCTGTCCGACCAACCCTCCAGCGCGGACGCCCTGGAGGCCCAGCGATCGGTGGTGGAACGCCTGCTGGCGGCCATCGGCGATTTCGCGGCCAAGGTGTCACGGGGGCACCTGCCGGAGAAGATCTCTGACGGCGTTACCGAGGCTCTGAGGGTGGCGCGCTATCATCGTGACGTGGCCACACTCGCTCACGACATCGCGGCATTGCGCAGGCTGCGCGAACGCCATGACCTGCCCGCCATGACCGAACTGCGGCGGCAGTGGCAGAACCTCGCCGTGCGCGCCCTGGACCTGGCGCGCCTTGAACCGGACGACCCGCAGCGGGGCGATGCCGCCGAGGCCGTGGCCCAGGTGGAAAGCGAGTACGCCCGGCTCAAGCAGGCCCTGCTGCGGGAAGGCACCTCAGGCAACATCCCCATCCCCGAGATGGAACGCCAGTTGCGCATCATCAGCATGGCCCGCCGGCTGGTGACCCAGGCGGACAAGGCACGGCGCTACGGGGATCACCTGGATTCACAGGTGGGGCAGACGAAGCCGGATCAGGATGCCCCGCCGGCCCCGACCCAGTAAATGGGGAACTGAAGTACGAAGTGTGAATTTGGAAGTGGGAATTAAAGGCCTTCACTTCGCACTTCATAATTCACACTTCGTACTTCATCCCCACTTCCCAATTCACACTTCCTACTTCAAAAGAGCTTGAACTCCAAGGCGATCTCGAAATCCCGAAACGGCCCCGCCCCCGCCGGCAACGGCTGCGCGCGACCCACCTGGCGCACCGCCGCGAGCGCTGCCTCGTCCAGCAGGTTGTGCCCCGAGGATTCCATCAGGCGAATCGCTTCGATCCGGCCATCACCCAGGACCCGGAAGCCCACCAGGGCGATGCCCTGCAGTTGCTGTCGAACCGCCAGCCTCGGGTAGCGCTTCTCACGTTCGATGGCCGCGCGCAGGCGGTCCTGGTAATCGGCCATGAGGTCGGCGTCCAGCGTCTCTGACGGCGCGTCCTGCGGTGTCACAGGTTCCGCCGGCGGCATCACTGCTTCCGGGCGCTGGCGCTCAGCATCCGGCTCACTGCGTTCAACAGGAACCGATTCCCGGGGCGTGGCTGGCGCCGGGTCCTCCCGCGGCTCGGGAACCTGTTCCACGGCAGGCTCCGGTTCGGGCTCCGGTTCGGGCTCCGGTTCGGGCTCCGGTTCGGGCTCCGGTTCGGGTTCGGGTTCGGGTTCGGGCTCCGGTTCGGGCTCCGGTTCGGGTTCGGGTTCGGGTTCGGGTTCGGGTTCGGGTTCGGGTTCGGGTTCGGGTTCGGGTTCGGGTTCGGGTTCGGGTTCGGGTTCGGGTTCGGGTTCGGGTTCGGGTTCGGGTTCGGCGGAGGATAGCGGCTCCGGTTCCGGCTGCGTGGGCCTGGCTGGCATCAGCGCCACATCCAGTGGACGGCTGCCGGGCAAGGACACATCCCGCTGCAACACCGGCATGGCCCAGTCGCCCCACAGGAGCACCAGGTGCACCAGGACGGAGATCAGCAGGGCAAACAGGAAGGGACGCATGCGGGTCCGGCAGGCAGCAGATGGCCCCGTAATTCTAACAGGCGAAGTTGCAGGTTCCGTGGGTGCCTGGCACGACCCTCTCAACACAGAGCCAAGCCAGGCAACTCAACCTCGAATGATCAAGTCCCGTCCTCTCACGGAGACACGGGGCCACTGATGGAAGACAAGATACGTGAAGTGCATTCCCCGTGGCCCCGTATCTCCGTGAGAGAATGGCCGTTGACCTACCTGCCGGATGCCCCCGCCAGGTCATCCAGGATCGGGCAGGCCGCCCGCTGGTCGCCTTGGCATTCTTGGATCAGGTGCTGCAGGGTGCGGCGCATGGATTCCAGGTCGGCGATCTTCTCTTCCAGTTCGCGCAGGTGTTCCTGCGCAATCGCCCTCACCTCCGCACTGGCCCGATGCTGGTCCCGCCACAGTGCCACCAGGTGTTCCACCTGTTCCAGCGAAAACCCCAGGTCCCGGGCACGGCGGATGAAGCGCAGCATGTGCACATCCGTGTCGGCGTAATACCGGTAACCGTTGGCACCGCGCTTGGCCTCGGGCAACAGCCCGATCTGCTCGTAGTAGCGGATCATCTTCGCCGACACCCCGGATGCGCTGGCCGCTTCACCGATGTTCATATTTGTACTCTCAAGGCATGTAGTCCGCGAATGAACGCCAATGCACGCAAATAGGACATTCAATCAACTGAAAAGCCACTGGCGCAAAACATGCGCAAATTACTCACTGAAGATCTATTGAGAATCTCTTTTCGCGAAACGCCGTACCTGCGATGTTTGACTGTCGATATCTATCCAGAATTTGCGTGCATTGGCGTTCATTCGCGGATTCCCTGGCTCTGAATCACGTTACTCGAGGCACTCGAAACCGCTTCAGTCTGAGCGCATTGGTGAGCACGCTGACGCTGGAAAACGCCATGGCGAAGGCAGCGAACACCGGTGACAGCAGCAGGCCGACGAAGGGGTACAGCACCCCCGCCGCCACCGGCAGCAGGGTGGCGTTGTAGACGAAGGCCCAGAACAGGTTCTGCTTGATGTTGCGGATGGTCGCCCGGGACAGGGCGATGGCGTTGGGCACGTTGTTGAGATTGTCGGACATGAGCACCACATCGGCGCTCTCCATGGCCACGTCGGTGCCGGAGCCGATGGCGATGCCCACCTCCGCCTGGGCGAGGGCGGGCGCGTCGTTGATGCCGTCGCCTACGAAGGCCACCTTCCTGCCGCCCTGCTGCAGCGACTTTACCGCCTCCACCTTGCCCTCGGGCAGCACCTCGGCCACCACCTGTTCGATGCCCAGTTCCCGGGCGATGGCCTCGGCGGTGCGACGGTTGTCGCCGGTGATCATTGCCACCTGCAGGCCCAGTGCCCGCAGTCGCGCCACGGTGTCTTTGGCACCCTCCTTCACCGGGTCCGACACCCCGAGCAGCGCCATGGCCTGCCCGTCCACCGCCAGGTAAAGCGGTGTGCGCCCGGCATCGGCCAGGCCGCTGGCCTTGTGGGCAAATGCCTCGATGTGGATGCCTTGCGCCTTCATGTAACGATCGGCACCGACGAGCACCGCCCGGCCGTCCACTATGCCCGTCGCGCCCATGCCGGCCACGGCGCGAAAACCACTGGCCTCGCCGAGTCCCAGACCACGCGCCTGCGCAGCTCGAACGATGGCCTGAGCAACGGGATGTTCCGAATGGCGTTCGAGCACGGCGGCCATCGCCAGCAACGCATCCTCCGAGGCCCCCTCGGCCACGACGAGATCGGTCAACTCCGGACGCCCCCGGGTCAGGGTGCCGGTCTTGTCCAGGGCCACCACGTCCGTGTCCCGCAGGGCCTGCAGCGCATCGCCGCCCCGGAACAGCACGCCCATCTCGGCCCCCTTGCCGGTGCCCACCATGATGGAGGTGGGCGTGGCCAGACCCATGGCGCAGGGACAGGCGATGATCAGCACCGCCACCGCATTGACCAGGGCAAGCGTCAGGGCCGGCGCGGGGCCGAACAGGATCCAGACCACGAAGGTCAGCAGCGCGATGCCAATCACCACCGGCACGAAGTAGCGGGTCACCTGATCCACCAGGGCCTGGATGGGCAGCTTGGAGCCCTGGGCCGCCTCCACCATGCGGATGATCTGGGCCAGCACCGTGTCGGCGCCCACCTGGGTGGCGCGCACCGTGAGACTGCCCTGACCGTTGACCGTACCACCCACCACGCGCGCACCGGCTGCCTTGTGCACCGGCACCGGTTCGCCGGTGATCATGGACTCGTCCACCCAGGAGTCGCCATCGACCACCTCGCCGTCCACGGGCAGGCGCTCGCCGGGGCGCACCAGCACCCGGTCGCCCACGGCCACCTGGTCCACGTCGATCTCCACGCTCTGCCCGTCCCGCAGCACCCGGGCGGTGCGCGGCCGCAGCCCCATGAGGGTGCGGATGGCCTCGGAGGTGGCGCCCTTGGCGCGGGCCTCCAGGAACCGGCCCAGCAGGATCAGGGTGATGATCACCGTGGAGGCCTCGAAGTAGACATGCACCGTCTCGGCCGGCAACAGTCCAGGCAGGAAGGTGGCGACCACCGAATAGCCGTAGGCGGCGGAGGTGCCGAGCATCACCAGGGAGTTCATGTCCGGCGCGCCGCGCATGAGCGCCGGCCAGCCCTTCTGGTAGAAGCGCAGGCCCGGCCCGAACTGCACCAGGCTCGCCAGCACGAAGAACAGCACGTAGAGGTTCTGGGTGCCGATGGCGCCGTGCACCGCGTGGTGGAAGGGCGGGATCAGGTGCCCGCCCATGTCCAGAATGAAGATGGGCAGGGTGAAGGCGGCGGCCCAGGTCAGGCTGCGCCTGAGACTGCGCATCTCCGCGGCCCGTGCCTCGCGCTCCCGGTCGGCCCGGTCCACACCGGGCTCGGGCAGGGAGGCGCCGTAGCCGGCCTGCGCCACGGCGCGCACCAGTGCCTGTGCATCCGCCAGGTCCGGCAGGTGACGCACCCGGGCGGTCTCGGTGGCCAGGTTCACCGAGGCCTCCAGCACCCCCGGAAGGTCCTTCAGCGCCTGCTCCACCCGCCCGACGCAGGAGGCGCAGCTCATACCCTCCACCCGCAGGGTGGTCTCCTCGGCCACGGTCTCGTAACCGGCCGCCTCCACGGCGCCCACCACCGCCATGGGATCGCCGTCCTTGAGATCCACGCTGGCCCGGCCGGTGGCGAGATTCACGTTCACCCCGGTGACCCCGGGCACCTTGAGGATGGCATCCTCCACCCTGCCCACGCAGGAGGCGCAGCTCATCCCGCCCACGGCGAGATCCAGGTGTTCGGTCGATGTCTTGCCGGAAACGGATGTGTCCATGGTGCTTCTCCACGATCCCGAATGGATCATGGGAAAAGCATAGACCTTACCATCATTGGAAGGTCAAGCCCGAAACAGGCTCCGCGCTCAACGCGGAGAGCGCAAAGACGCAAAGGCCGCAAAGGTTTTTCTATTCAGGATCTCCTTTGCGTTCTCCGCGTCTCTGCGCCCTTTGCGTGAGTCGCCTTTGTTGAGTCTGGGCGGCATTACCGCCGATGATGCCGCTCGTCCTGGCGGCGGGCGTCGATCTCGCGCCAGGCCTCGTAGACCTCGTGGGGCCAGAGGGACTGGAACCAGGCGATGGCGGCGTCGATCTCCGCATCGGAGAGGATGTGTCCCCAGGCGGGCATGTTGCCAAGGGCCGGGTCGGAGCCGTATTTGATGATCTCGCGCAATTCGAACAGGGGATGGTGCCAGGCATGGGCGGTGCCGTTGAGCGGCGGGGGCGGAAACTTGCCGTCGGGCAGGCGCTGGCGCCAGGTGTCCTCCGCCTGGGCCCGGTCGCCGTGGCACACGGCACAGTTGGCCGCGAACACCCGCGCGCCGGCCTGCACCTGGGCCTCCGTGTACCAGCGCCCGGTATCCGGCTGGCGCACCTGGGCCTCGTTCTGCGGCACCCCCTGCCCGCAGCCCGCCAGCGCCAAGGCTATCGCCATGACTGACATCAACATCCGCAGTTTCATGGACACACTTTATCACTCCGATCGTGACGGCCAAATGGACCGCCTCTGTTAACGCAGAGAGCGCAAAGACGCGGAGAACGCCAAGAGGTTTTTGATAAAAAATCTTTGCGACCTTTGCGTCTTTGCGCTCTCCGCGCCGAATGCCAATACAAAAAAAGCCCCGTGCTTGCGCACGGGGCCAGGGTTACTGCTCAAGGCTTGGAGGGAAGCCCGGGCTTACATCATGCCCATGCCGCCCATGTCGCCCATGCCGCCGCCGGCGGGGGCGGAGTCGCCCTTCTTCGGCAGCTCGGCGACCATCGCCTCGGTGGTGATGATCAAACCGGACACGGAAGCGGCGTTCTGCAGGGCGCTGCGGGTGACCTTGGTGGGATCCAGGATACCCATTTCGATCATGTCGCCGTACTCGCCGGTGGCGGCGTTGTAACCGTAGTTACCCTTGCCTTCCACCACGTTGTTCAGCACCACGGAGGGCTCTTCGCCGCAGTTGGACACGATCTGACGCAGGGGCTCTTCCATTGCGCGACGGGCGATGGCGATGCCGATGTCCTGGTCGTGGTTGGCACCCTTGAGGCTCTTGAGGGCCTGCAGGGCACGCACCAGGGCGACACCGCCGCCGGGCACCACGCCTTCTTCCACCGCAGCGCGGGTGGCGTGCAGGGCGTCTTCCACGCGGGCCTTCTTCTCCTTCATTTCCACCTCAGTGGCGGCACCGACCTTGATCACGGCCACGCCGCCGGCCAGCTTGGCCACGCGCTCCTGGAGCTTCTCCTTGTCGTAATCAGAGGTGGCGTCCTCGATCTGGGCACGGATCTGCTCCACACGACCCTTGATCTCGTCGGGCTTGCCGGCGCCGTCGATGATGGTGCTGTTTTCCTTGGTCACCACGATGCGCTTGGCCTGGCCCAGGTCGTCGAGGCTGGCCTTCTCCAGGGACAGGCCGACCTCTTCGGAGATCACCTGGCCGCCGGTCAGGATGGCGATATCCTGCAGCATGGCCTTGCGACGGTCACCGAAGCCCGGGGCCTTCACGGCGGCCACCTTCACGATGCCGCGGATGGTGTTCACCACCAGGGTGGCCAGGGCCTCGCCCTCGATGTCCTCGGCGATGATCAGCAGGGGCTTGCCGGCCTTGGCGACGCCTTCCAGCACGGGCAGCAGGTCGCGGATGTTGGAGATCTTCTTGTCGTAGAGCAGCACGAAGCAGTCATCCAGCTCGGCGCTCATGTTCTGCTGGTTGTTGACGAAGTAGGGGGACAGGTAGCCGCGGTCGAACTGCATGCCTTCCACCACGTCCAGCTCGTTCTCCAGGGAGGAACCTTCCTCCACGGTGATCACGCCTTCCTTGCCCACCTTCGCCATGGCATCGGCGATGATCTGGCCGATGGACTCGTCGGAGTTGGCGGAGATGGTGCCCACCTGGGCAATGGCCTTGCTGTCGGTGCAGGGCTTGGACAGCTTCTTCAGCTCTTCCACGGCGGCGATCACGGCCTTGTCGATGCCGCGCTTGAGGTCCATGGGGTTCATGCCGGCGGTCACGGACTTCATGCCCTCGCGCACGATGGCCTGGGCCAGCACGGTGGCGGTGGTGGTGCCGTCACCGGCGATGTCGGAGGTCTGGGAGGAGACTTCCTTCACCATCTGGGCACCCATGTTCTCGAACTTGTCTTCCAGTTCGATCTCCTTGGCCACGGACACGCCGTCCTTGGTCACGGTGGGGGCGCCGAAGGACTTCTCCAGCACCACATTGCGGCCCTTGGGACCCAGGGTGACCTTCACGGCATTGGCCAGGACGTTCACGCCACGGACCATGCGGGAACGGGCGTCATCACTGAAGCGGACTTCTTTCGCGCTCATTGTGTACTTCCTCTTCTAGAGTTCGATGCTGTCATGGACCGGGCCATCGAGCCGGTCCGTCAGGAAATTGCGGGGTTCGGGGATCAGCCCTCGAGGACGCCCATGATGTCTTCTTCGCGCATCACGAGCACTTCCTGGCCATCCACCTTGATCTCGGTGCCGGAGTACTTGCCGAACAGCACCTTGTCGCCCACCTTCACGTCCAGGGCACGGACCTCACCGTTCTCCAGGATCTTGCCCTTGCCGACGGCGATGACTTCGCCGCGGACCGGCTTCTCGGTGGCAGAATCGGGGATCACGATACCACCGGCGGTGGTGCGCTCTTCCTCCATGCGCTTGATGATCACGCGATCATGCAACGGACGGATGTTCATAGATGTCAGCTCCTTTTCAAGGCTTTGTGGTTTGTCGTGACGGTCAGGGGGCGAGGCCTGTTAGCACTCACCCCTGGTGAGTGCCAATAATAGTGGCCAAGGGAGGGAAGTCAAGGCCCGCGGGTAGGGCGAAGGGTGAGTTGGGAAGTGAGAAGTGAGAAGTGAGAAGTGAAAGTCCTTAATTCACACTTCCCAATTCACCCTTCGTACTTCGCTAGGGGTCGTCCTTCCTGTATTCGCCCTCCAGGGTCCGCCCACCCCTCGGGCGGGGGCCGGACTCGCCAGGCCCCGCGGGTCCCTGGGGGCCGCCGGGACGGGGACCCCGGGCCACGAACACCCCCTTGATGAACAGCCAGCGGGCCATGAGGTGGCGGGTGAGCGGCAGCAGGCAGGCAAAACCGATGGCGTCGGTGAAGAAACCCGGGGTGAGCAGCAGGGCGCCACCGAACACCAGCAGCACCCCCTCCAGCATTTCGAGCGCCGGGATCTGCCCCTGGTCCAGGGCCCGTCGCACCCGGCTCAGGGTGGCCAGCCCCTGCCAGCGCAGCAGGAAGGCGCCGGCGATGGCGGTCAGGATCACCAGCCCGATGGTGGGCCAGACCCCGATCCAGCCGCCCACCTGGATGAACAGGAAGATCTCCAGCAGGGGCACGGCCAGGAACAGGAACGCCAGGATGGGGAAGATGGGCATGGGGGCAAGGATGAAGGCTGAAGGAGGAAGGAGGAATGAAAACCCTGGGCGCCTTCAGGCGCCCAGGGGATAGACAGGCCATAAGGCCCTAGGGAAACTCTGAAAAAGACTTTCTGATTTGGCAAAATACCGCGACCCCACCCACCGAGTTTCCCGATGAAGCAGATGACCTTCGCCGACGCCGAGTACGCTGGCAAGCGCAAGCAAACCCGCAAGGAGTTGTTCCTGATCGAGATGGATCGGGTGGTGCCGTGGAAGGGCTTGATTGCTTTGATCGAGCCACATTATCCGAAGGGTGAAGGTGGCCGTCCGGCCTACCCGTTGATGGCGATGCTGCGTGTGCATCTGCTGCAGAACTGGTTCGGCTACAGCGATCCAGCGATGGAGGAAGCGCTGTACGAAACCACGATCCTGCGCCAGTTTGCCGGGCTGAACCTGGAGCGCATCCCCGACGAAACCACCATTCTCAACTTCCGCCGCTTGCTGGAGAAACACGAGCTGGCGGCCGGCATCCTCGCTGTCATCAATGGCTATCTGGGCGACCGCGGCCTGTCGCTGCGCCAGGGCACCATCGTCGATGCAACGCTGATCAATGCGCCCAGTTCGACCAAGAACAAGGACGGCAAGCGCGACCCGGAAATGCACCAGACCAAGAAGGGAAACCAGTATTATTTTGGCATGAAGGCCCACATCGGCGCCGATGACGAATCGGGTCTGGTGCACAGCGTAGTGGGCACGGCGGCCAATGTGGCGGATGTCACCCAGGTGGACAAATTGCTGCATGGCGACGAAAACGTGGTCTGCGCCGATGCAGGCTACACCGGTGTCGAAAAGCGGCCCGAGCATGAAGGACGTGAAGTTATCTGGCAGGTGGCGGCACGCCGCAGCACCTACAAAAAACTCGATAAGCGCAGCGTGCTGTACAAAGCCAAGCGCAAGATTGAAAAGGCCAAGGCTCAGGTGCGCGCCAAGGTCGAGCATCCGTTCCGGGTAATCAAGCGCCAGTTCGGTTACACCAAGGTGCGCTTTCGCGGCTTGGCCAAAAACACGGCGCAACTGGTGACACTGTTCGCTCTGTCGAACCTGTGGATGGCGCGCCGACATTTACTGGCGAATGCAGGAGAGGTGCGCCTGTAATGTGGAAAATGGCTGCCGCGAGGTGCTCGCGGCGGCTAAAAACACAGAAATAAGCGGGTGATCTGAGCGTTTTTGATCGATTTGCCGCTTTTAAAATCGGCAGGGGCTGAAGTCAGCCAGAAATACACAACTACTTCAGACCATCCCTAGAGGACAAGCTTGGGCCGCCGCGCCCGGAATGCAACCCTCTTGTCTCTTGTCTCTTGTCTCTTGTCTCTTGTCTCTTGAATCTGTGGGGTGATGATTGATTTGCGACACGGGGGTGATCAAGGATCGACAGAGAACACCCCATTGAAACAATAGGTTAAACACGGCCCGGCAAAAACGCGCTAACGTTTGATTTGCGACAGTTTCTCACAGATCGCGTCCTTTTACCGGCAAAAAATGGTCGCAATGCTGGTAACGAAGGCGCTTCGAATTGCCAGCGATTAGGGTTTGAAGCGGCTTCAACCCGCGTCCAGGTACCGTGTCAGGATCTCCAGGATCTCCCCCCTGTCTTCAGGGCCGATGCCCAGGAATCGGCGAGCAGGGGACGTCGCCCCAAGGAATGGGGATGACTGCGCGGGTGGCGATAAGACTGAACACCCCATATTCCCCTTGACTTGCCCCAAACTGGTGAGTGCGCCCTGGGGGATGGTTGGTACCAGCCGCCGCGTAATCCGGCCCATAGTCCTGCTGGATACTGGCTGCTAGCTGCCCGTGGACCTGCAGAATCGGGGTTGACCCGCGGCCCGCCTTTTCGCGCTGCTCCACCGTGGACGGTTTCAGCGGCTGCCAGGGGACACCGGTCTCAGGATCCCTCTGCTCCTGGAACGCCCGTTCCGTGGACCGAGCTAGCAAACCAGAGATCTCCTGCATGGCGGGGCTGAGATCCTCGCTCCTGCTGATGAGCTGGTTGAGGGCATCGAGGACCTGGCGGTCGTCGATCTCGATCTCCATGAAGGGCCGCGTCATGGTTCCGGCCTCTCCAGCTCATCGAGTGACTCGGTCCAGGCCTCGCCCGGGTTGTAATTCCAGCCTGGATCGGTACGGAACACAGCGTCTCGGCCGAACCGGTCCTTGCCGCTCCAGACCGTCACCGGCCGCTGGATAACCTCGCCAGTGCGCTTGTCCGTGCCGACGTCGACAACCTCTGTACTCAACTGCCCCGCGCTGGATTCCACCTCCAGACCGTCGCGCTCCAGATCTCGGTCGCTTAGTGCGCTGACCCTGCATCTACAGTTGAATCCGTTGGGCGGGTAAATGCTGGACCATATCGGGTCATCGTACCGGAACACCTTCAGGTGTAGAGCGGCGTGCGAGGGCCTGGTGCGCGCGTCCATCACGGCGATGTATTGCCAGTATGGCCGGGCCCTGGCCATATCGGCCTGCGCCCGGTAGCGACCGACGTTGTAGGCGGTCTGGGTGTTGGTGCGATAGATGGTCTTGAGCCTGTGGACGCTGCCTTCCTGCACGACCTCGGCGGCACCGTCGGCGTCGACCACGACTTTCTTGCCCCACCATCCTGCAGCTTGCAACCGCTGCTCCATGACCCGGATAAATTCCCGCTCGGTCATGCCCCGCTCGAACGTCCGGGACATGATCCCGCGGATATCTTCCAGGACGTCCTGCCTAGCAAGTTTAGCTACCGTGAAGGCCTTGGAATGCGCCTCTTCCCAGAGCTCCCACCAGTTCCATGTGATTTCGTACCCCTTGCCTTCGAAGTACTCGATCGCTTCGGCCGGCCGCAGCCGCAGGGCGTAGCCGAGATCAGGTGTCTCGGCCATTGATCCTCCCCCACACCATCGAGACAAAGAGAACCCGGCTGACCAGGTCCTCCAGCCGACTGGTATCCATATGATCGTAGACCTCGGCCATGCGTGTCATTGCGGCCTCGGGCCCCACCTCCCGCACGAACTCCAGGATGGGATTGATGACCGGCTCGATCTGCTCCTGAAGCTCGCCCTCATCGATCCCGTCCAGAGCCGCCTCCAGGGTGACAAGATCCGGCAACGGTGACGGCGCGGCATGGTCGTGCGCGCCGCCGCACTGAGGGCAGACGGCCTTGCTGAACATGGGCCCAGGTGACTGTTCGCCAAAGCCGGGCAACAGGTCACCCTTGGCGATCTCCTCCTGGGTGGGCTGCGGAATCTGGAGCCGTTCGTGAGCGAACCATTTCGGCACGGCGACGAAGCGCCGCGCCTTCTCGAGGACGGTCACCCACTCCTCACGGGCCTCGGCCTCCTCATAGAACTCGAACGTGGGCGGCTGTGCCCCGGGGATGTTCAGCTCCGTGACCCAGCTCAGCAGTTCGTTCATGGTGTCGGCGATCAGACTGCGATCCGACTCATTGACCGCGACCTCGCGGGATCGATGGGTCTCGCTGGCTGCACGGGAGCCTTCGCCCTGGATCTCGGTCGCCAGCGTCTGCGAGGTGAGTGCCTTGGACATCTCCCGATTGCACAGATTGATCAGACGCTCCTGGACCGGCTCGCCGGCGTGGCGCGCCTCAATGAGCTCGACCGCTCCGCTGTCGGGGAACGCGGCCACCGCATCCTCGATCATCTGCGCCAGGGCGTCGGCGATTGCGTTCTGCTCTGACTGCGGGGTGCCCGGCGGGTATTTGCCCACTGCCCACGGTAGGCCGTACTTCTCGCAGAATTTCACGAAGAATCGGTAGCCGGAGTGCTTGAAGGTGTAAGGCCAGAAGCAGGATGAGAAGAGCGCTACGCCGTAGGGATTGTCATGGCTGGCCATGTGACGTGTGAGCAACCACTTGTATGGCCCCAGCTCTTCGCCGTCGACCGGATGCTGCCGGGTCAGCAGGCGAAGCTTGTTCTCTGTGGAAAAGACGAAGCGCCGCTGCGGGCGGTCAATGATTGCAGCGGGCACCAGGAATCGGTCCTGGCGCTGCCACACCACTTCGTGCACGGCGTGACCCCGGAACACAGCATCGGTCATTGACCAGATGGTGTCCGGCCACCGCAGACCCGGTGCGGGCCTGCGCTCCATGACCTGCTCGCACAGCTCCAGGGCTCGGGCGTCGGCAGGCGAATCGCCACCGGATTCCAGCCGCCACTCAAAGCCGAGCAGTGCGGAGCGCACCGAACGCAGTTCGCCCAACACGTGCGCGTCAGCGGCAATGCCGTCATAGACCTCTTGCGTGCGGCCGAGCTTGCGCAGGATCGGGTCAGGATTGGGCAGATACGCCAGCCCCGAGAAGAAGTTCGGATCCGTGGTGCGGGTAGCGATCTCCCTGGCCAGAGTCGGCCTGCTTACCTTCTTGAGATCCGTAGTGTCCATATCAGTAACCCGCCATGCTGGTGGCGCCTGTCCGGCGCCGGGTGACAATGGTCGGCCTGCCGCCGGCGCGGCTCATGACCGCGGTCCAGAGCATATGCAACGCATCCGGCCCGTCGTCGTGGTCCGCCTTGGGGAAGTGACGCAGCTGGTCGATCAGCGTGGATTGCGATGCGTGGAGTCGGATCAACCCATTGGCCATATGTGGCTGCAGGCTCTCGATCCGAAGCACTTTGTCCGCGAGCGGCGTGACGCCGCGGGCGGGCACAGGGATCCCCCGAGCCGCTGATCGCTTGACCAGCTCCTGGCGCATGAACTCCTGAAACTGCACATTCTCGACGACCCACAGCACAGCCCGATAGTCGGCCTGGTAACCGATGATGTCCTCGATGATCCGGTCCGGGACGCGTTTTCGAATGCTGGCCTCCAGTACATCCAGAACTCCGGTTTCCATGTTGAAGCCGCCCACCAGAATCGCCGACGGATCGCGGGATGCGCCGGCCTTTCCCAAGGACGGATCGCAGGACCCGTAGAACACCCACTCGGCCAGTCGGTTAACCCAGAAGACGATGACCTTCGCGAACGGTGCCTCGTCATCGGAGAGCGGATCGTTCTGCAGCTCGCTGTCGAAGGCGGCATGCCCATCGCGTGCGCGGATCACCATCAGGTCGTACAGCGGCCGCCCGTCCGGCCAGCTCACCTCTGCCCCGGTTTCCATATGCGCCTGGTTCTTGCGGTAGAATGCTTCCGCGGCCTCCTTGCCCTGGTTCAGCAGAAGTTCTTCCCAGCGATCCCACAGATCCATTCGATCCGGCCAGCGGATCACCGCCTTGAACTTGTTCCCTCGCCAGAGTGGGTTCTTCAGCACGCGCGCCAGCACCGAGTCGTAGTGGAGGATGGTGCCGATCACGATCACATCGAACTTGGCACCGGCCGCGCCGAGCTTCAGCACAGCCTTGTTCAGCCATCCATGCAGCTTGTCCCGCTGCTCTGGCGTGCGCACGTTTTCATCGTTCTCCAGGTCGTCGCCCACGAACAGATCCGGGCGGTGCGGCCCGTGGCGCCGGCCCCGAATCCGTTTGCCCGATCCCACCGCCTCGATCTTTCGATTGTTGCGGGTGACAATGACACCGGCCCGCCAGACGCGGCCCTGACCTGTCGCTTCCTGGAAATCCATGTTCAAGCGGGGGTTGGCCTCCAGCTCGGCCTTGATCGCCTCCAGCATGATGGCCGCCTGGTCAAAGGCGTCCATGCCGATGATCGGGTACCACTTGCGCCCGGTGACCACACACCAGATCACGTAGATCTGGGAGGTGATCGTGGACTTCGCCTCGCCGCGCGGGGCAGCAATGGCATCTGTCTCGCTGCGCGGGGAGTCGGCGATCTCCGGGAGCCGGCGATAGAGGTAGTCGTGCAGCCGGCTGTTCGGATGGACGATGTAATGCGGGAAGTAGGTGCGGGCAAAGAACTCGAAATCGCGGTGCGCCCGCTCGCGACGCGTGCGTGAGGCAGCAGGATCAGGATCGAAGCCGGTAACCCGCGCCTCGATGACGCGCCGGAACTCGGCGGCCAGCTCGCCCAGGGAATCCAAGAACTGACGCGTGGACAGCTTAGCCATAGGCTGCGGCCAGCTCCTGCCCGAACGGCTCCAGCACGGCCATCAGCGCGCCCGCATGCTCCGGAAACTGGGCCTGCACGAATCCCGCCAGGCGCTCCAGCACCTCCAGGGCCACCGACAACCTGGCGATGCGCGGATCCCCGCCGCCGGCCGCCTTCACGGTCTTGGTGTAGGCGTCGGACAAACGGGAGATGGCCTCGGCCTTCTGCAGCGCGGAGTACTGCCCTGACTGAACCTCCTCGACCGTGTGCTGGAAGAGAATCGCGAAGTCCTCGAGCAGCTGTGCCGTCAGGTCTCCGAGGCCGCCTTGCGCCATGCGTGTGGCAGCCCGCGCACGATCCCAGTCGTCACCGTCCTCCCGCGCTTTCTTCTTCCATGCGCGCGCGGTGTGATAGCTGACGCCGTTTCGCTTTGCCGCCCGCTCCAGCGCGAGGCGCTCGACGACATAAGCCCGGCGAACCGCCTGCCTGGTCTCCTGGCTGTGCGCCACATCAGCTCCCTTGGGATCGTCCGAAGTTCTTGATCCCCTCGATGATCAGCATGACGCCGACAGCCGCCGTGGACCCGTAGAGCGCGCCGTGCTTCGCGGTCTTCACCTCCATGTCTCCCAACCGGTGGTCGACACGGGCGAGCGTCTCGTGCTGCTGGGACTGCACCTGCTTGATCCCCTGGAGCTCGCCTTCGATTCGGCCAAGGGCGCGCATGATCTGTTCGGACATCAGGTTCCCTCCGGTGTGGCTGTGGAGTGAGTGACACGGCGAAGTGACCGACAGGCTGCCATGAACGCTCCCGGCGTGGGTGTCGTACGCCACTCGTAGCCGGCCTCCTCCCAGAGGCGCGCCACGAATGTGGAGCACACCAGGCCGATCGTGCGCCGCCGTATGCGCAGGAACTGGTGCAGCCACACGCGGAGCAGGCTCAGGTAACCGTAGCGCCGATGCCGGTAGTGAAGCGCGGCGTGCTCGATCGCGGTCTCGTCGCCGATGCACCAGGGCATCTGACCCCACCACAGATTGGCGCCCCCTTCCAATCGGTCGGGGATCCACAGGCTTGCGGGCGTCAGGACGTATCCGCGCGACTCCCGGATCTCGGCCACCCACAGGGCCCCGTCGAGCCAGATCAAAGCGGCCACGTGGCTCACGCTTTCGCCCGTCAGTACCCGGATCAGCAGACTGCCCAGCCCCCGGCCGCGCACGAGCAGCACGTCGCCGCTGCGTGCATGCTCTCTCAGGAACGGGTAATCGACAGCCATCAGGCCCTCAACGTGCCGTTGCGGGATAGGTAGCCGGTATCGTGCCCGACCCTACCAGCAACGCGCGCTGCTCCAGGAAACGCTGCGCGTCCTGCGCCGCGGCGTCGATCCAGTCCAGCACCGCGGCGACCGTCATCTGCTGATCGGGATCCAGGAGCCCGGCCCCGATCCTGCGTTCGAGTTCTTGCTTGAGTTCATCGAGCAGGGTCTCCAGCAGCCTTTGATCAGCCAGGCTCAGGCTGTCCCACCGGATCGCGCTGCGGGCGGCCTGGTCGAGCGTGGCGACGGTGGCGCTCCCCTCGATATGCGGCCGGACCTCTGCGATGACTTCCCGCGTGCGTTCGGCACGGTGCAGGTCATCCCCGATCCAGCGCAGCGTGGTCTGCTCCACCGCCAGTCGCGCGGCCAGCGGATGATCCTGCACAGCCCGCAGGGCGGCGCACCCCGCGGTCAGGGAAATCGACAAGGCGACGAAGACGGTCAGACACAGTCGGGCAAGGTGGCGCATCACGGCGACTCCTCCAATAGGTGTTCTGGCAGGGGTTGCATGCTGTTGGCGAGCCAGTCGGCAACCGAGAATCCGGGGCAGGTGCGTGGCGGCACGCCGGGCAGATCCCGGTGGCCGGTGACTTCCAGATGGGGGAATTGCTTGCGCAGCCCGGTGACGAGATGGCGCAGAGTATCCCACTGCGCCCGGGTGAACTTGTCGCGGCCGACCAGGCAAACAGCCAGGCTGTCTGCATTGTGGCGAGGCCCTGCATGAGCGCCTGTCTCCTCGATCCCCCGGCCCACCTCGCTCGCACCGCTCAGGCGGATCACCCAGTGGTAGCCGATGTGCCCGAACACCGTGCTGCCGCCGCTCGGCGCACGTCGTACGAATGGGGGATTGTTCTCGCCGTGCCATCGATCGATGTCGGCGGCGGTATGGGGGCGGCCGTTGGGCGTATCCGCGCAGTGGATCACCAGCTTGCGGATCTCGGACTTGGGGCGAAAGCGACTCATGCGCCCCAGTATGGCGGGGCGGGCGGAAAGTAATCAGTGGGAAAGGTTTCCCGCCCGTGCGGCGGGGGAAGAGCGTCAATCAGACTGCGCGCGCAGCGTGCGGCTGTCAAGATCGAACAGATCGCGAACGCGTCCATCATCGTCCTTGCCGGAGGAGATCTGCACCACACGCCGGCGCGTCAGCCCGTAACGGCGCGCAACCTGTGCGCCACTTCGTCCTGCAGCACGCTCGGCGCGGATCGCGATATCGCGAAGCTGGTTGCGCACCTTGGTGGGCATGGGTACGTCGAGCAGATGATCTCCGAACGCGTCGCACAGGCGTTCGATCGCCTTCGACGACAGACCCATATCGCGTAACACGCGGGCGCGCTCCGGGTGCTTCGGGATCCGGTATGGCGTGCCCCCACGTGCTTCGAGCAGCCTGAGCGTCTCTGCCATGCCGATCTCACGCACCAGCATCCGGATCTGTGGCGGCAGCAGTTGTTCGTCCACGAGGTGGATGTCGAGATCCGACTCAGTCACGTGCCTTAAGCCCTTCCCTGGCGGCCCACTGCTTGAGCGTCTCGATCACCTGGTTGGCCTCGTGGGCGTCCAGCCAGTCAGGCGAATGCTTGCGGGTGATGCGGTATACGAAATGCGACAGGGCGCGCTCCGATCTATCCCTCACCATACCGGCACGGTGCATGTCGATCCACAGCGCGCGGATCTTATCCGCCTGAGTTTTCTGGTGGGGATCCTTGTGCCGCGAAACCGGCGAGACCTTGCGGCCTGTTGGCCTCCAGCCCAAATGCTTGAAGTGAGCTAGCACGCGGGCACGGCCGGTGGCCGACAGATCCGCCGCGCTGGACGCGCCGCCGAAGGTGAAGAGCATCTGGCGATAGGTGTCCTCGTCCAGCCCCAGCCCCTTGCGAGCCAGATGGATCTTGGCGAGGTCGCGGCGTCGTGCGTCCACCGCAGCTAGTCCTCGTAATGCTCATCAAGCAGGGCCAGGGCTTTGCGCAGCACATGGCGCATGTCTCGCTTTCCCCAGAATGTCACAGCGCTCGAATCGTCATCGCCAGGGCGATGAATGAAGGGCCCCTGATACTGACAGCCGTTCACCGTTGCAGGGAGTTCAAGATAGAACCGCACGCCTGTGAAGCTCTGCCCTTCGATTTCTTTGTTGATGATCTCGATCCGATCGGTCATCTCTTCTGCGTACACGTTCACTCTCATGATCGCTCTCCTGCCAGATTCTCTGGATGCTTCATGGTCTCGATCGCCTCCCGAATGACTTCGCCGCGTTCGGGGCCGTCATCCGGCAGCTGAGTGATCTCCACCCAGTCACCCGAGAGCGGGTCAATCCCGTCATGTGCAACCCGATATGCCGCATACATCCTCGGCCTGGAAGTGGGCCGCACCGACCACCTTGCCGAGCCGGATCTTGCGCGCGCGGAAGTTCTTCGGCTTGTTCACGTGAGCGCCCCTTGCCGGCGCCACGAGTCCAGCCGGTCCCTTAACCGGAACCGGTAGAGTGTGCGGCCGCGCGGGGTGAGACCGGCCAGGTACTCGTCCTGGGCGGCGTCCCATCCGTCTCGAAATGCCTGGGCAAGCAGTGCGTCACCGGGATCGCCCCGCGAAGCCTGCGCGAGCGCCTGCTCCATCGGCCGCTCGGGGTCCTCGGCGAACGCTGCCTTGCCGGCCACCCTGGCGAGTTCGACGGCGTTCATGCGTCACCTCCCGTGAGCGGCACATAGCCCGCCTTCAGCGAACGGACCAGGTCAATGAGCTCCCGATCCACGCCTTCCGCGCTCATGGCGTTGATGAGCTGCTTGCGGGCCTCTTGGAACGATGTGAATGACTGCTCCCAGCCAAGCTCGCCGGCGAGCATGTCGGTGCCGTAGTCCAACTCAGCGGCGTCCACGATTGCGGCCAGCAGCTCGCCCCGCTGCACGCCTGTGTCGTCCCATCCGTAGACCTTCACGGCCGCCCCCTACGGGCAGCCAATGCGGGCTTGTACCAGCCGGCGCCGGACTCCCAGTACCAGAGCACATGCCCCCACTCATCGAGGACGCGGATCTTGGCGTGCGGGTTGCCGAACAACACCATCTTGACCGCGTACGCCCGAACCTCGATGTCACGCTCCTCGGGGTAGCTGAGCACCATCCGCCAGGCGCCCGCTTCATTGATCTGCAGCTTTCTCATGCTTCGCTCCCGGCCAGGTGCACCGAGTGTTCCGGCAGGTGCCATCCCTTCTGCCTGGGTGCCCGCGCGTCGCTTCGCTCGAGCCGCCTCCTGACAAGCTGAGCCGCCTGCTTCGCTCGGGCCCTGCTCCCCGCGCTCCAGCCCGAGATCACGACAGAACCATCACGCTCGACACGCCAGGCGTAGCCGACTTCGTCGCCCTGCATGCTGGTCGCCCGACCCACGTACACCAGGTATTTCATGCCGCATCCTCCAGCTCGGCCGGCAGCGCCGGCACATGCATCCAGTGGCTTGGCTGGATCTACTGATCCGGATCGGAGCCCGTCAGCACCCACTGCCCATCGCGCTTGCGATAGGCGAAGTCCGTGGTGTGCTGGCCCTCGAAGAGTTCATGCACGACCAGGACGTCGACGAGCGGAGGCGGCACGTCCGATTCCACAGGCACCCAGCTCACGCCACTTCCTCCAGTTCCGTCTCGAAGGGCACGATCACGAAGTCCTCGGACTGCTTGATGCTGATGCCCTTGATGTGCTTCACGGCGTCGGGCTCTGCGAGCACGGCTTCCTTGTCCAGCTCCTCCTTGGTGCGGATGAAGCGGGTCAGGCGCAAGTCCTTGAGGGTCTGGATGATCTTGTCCAGGCCCCGGGCGCTGACCGACGGCGGGCGCATACGCCAGCGCACCTCGCCGCTCGCCAGGTTCGCGGTCTTGCGCTTGCCCTCCTGGGTAAGCTCCGGGCGGTTCGCCTCGCACCACAGGTGCACGCCGTCGGCCAGGCGCTGGATATCCTCCGCCAGCGGCCTGGCTTGCTCCTCGTAGCGCTGCTTCACCGCGGCGATCTCGTCGTTCATCGCTGCCTGGATCCGGCTGCGCTCGCGCTGCAGGCGGCCGATCTCGGCGATGGCCTCGGTGACCTCCTCGCGCCGCCCGGGCACGAAGGTGGCGGCCTTCTGCTTGATGCGTTCAGTCTTGGGCATGGGTGGAATGCTCCTCTTTCAGCTCCAGTTGGTACTGCTCGATGAGTGCGCCGAGCGAGATGCGGCGCAGGGCCGCCTCCTGGCGCAGGCTGCTCATGGCCCGTTTGCGGAACCAGGCGGCCGTGTCCTTGAGTTCGTCTTCGTTGCGGGCCATGTAGTACCCGCCGCCGGCGCCGGGCTTGTGGGCGATGGCGTGCCCCTCCTGGCGCAGCTCGGTGATCAATGAGCGCGTGATGCGGCTCTGGTCGTAGCGGCGCCAGGGGATCACCGTCTCGCCGGTGATCGCGGCGTTCAGCGCCGTCATGCTGATGGGATCGTCCGGGCCCTGATGCTGCGAGAGCAGCTCCAGCGCGCGGGCCTTCAATCGCTTGCGGTGCTCGATGTCGAGATACACGCCTCACCTCTCATGGCCTGCTTGGCTTCCTGGATGCGAACTTTTGCCGCCTCGCGGTCGATGGGTTTGCGCAGTCCCCCGCCGCGCCGCCCGTCGGGCCGCTGCCGGAGCTGCTCGCGCTTTGCCTCCGCGCGCCCCTCGGCGGTATTGGCCAGGCCGGCGACCACTTCGAACAGGTAGCCGTGGCCCTTGAGCGGCAGGCGCAGGGTCTCGCGGTTGGCGAGCATCTGATCGAACGCCTGCTCCCAGAGCGGGAGCGGCGCCGCCCAGGCGCGCCCATTGCGCTCCACCTGGGCGGCCTTGATGGGGCCAAGCAACTCGTGCAACAGCTTCCCCGCCCGGTCCCAGGACAGCGCCCGGGACGCGGGCCGGAATAACGCCAGGTAGCGCAGGACGCGATCCCCCAGCGGCGCCGGAAGCGCCAGTGCGGCGGCCACCGTCTCGCGGGCGGCGCCGTCGGTGAGCAGCGCCTCGATGGAGAGCGTCGCGCCGCAGCAGGGGCAGACCAGCTTCACGCGTCCACGCTCCGCGCGCGGCAGGCGGGGCAGATGCCGTGCACCAGGTGGTGATCCACCAGGCCGCACCACTCGCACTCGCCGATGGACTCACGCGCCTGCCTGCGGGCCCTCTCGAGCTGGCTCTGCCAGGCTTCGGCCAGGGCGCGCTCCATACGTTGCGGATCGCCTCCTGAGCTCTCGTCCAGATCATCGGCGTAGCGCAGCAGCTGGTCTGCCATGAGGCTGCCCACCAGGAGCAACTTGCGGAGGTCGTGCCGCCGGCGGCGCTCGCCCATCGTGATGCGCTCGACCGGCAGCTCGGTCACTTCGATGTTCGCGGGGATCCGGCTCATCGCATGGCCCTCCTGGTGCTCACCGCGTAGCTGTGGTGGTGCATGGGCTCCACGTATCTCTAGCCGCGCAGGTGCGCACCAGGCGGCACGAGTTCCGCCTCGATCTGCGCGTGCATCACCGCCGCTTGTTCGGGCAGCAACGGCGCCGCGTCCGGATCGCAGCCCGCTACCGATGCGAGGATCTCGTCGGGGCAGATCAGGAAGGTGTCAAAGCGCACGCCGAAGCGGGCGCGCAGGTCGTGCTCGTCGTAGCTGTCGCGCAGCCTGTTGAGCGCGTCCTGGGCGAGCCACTCGGGCGCGTTGACCAGGTCGCCACCGGACGGATGGTCCGTATCGATCCGCAGTCCCGAGCGCTCGCCCCAGCAGCAACCCTCGAAGCAGCCCGCGCCCAGGTGGATCGCCCCCATCAGCAGGCCATCACGCCGGCGCCAGATAGTGACGGGCCTGCCGTCCCTGGTCAGCGCCGGGCGGTTTGCGTCGAATGTCTTCATGCCCCCCTCCTCGCCGGGCGAAAGCCCAGCACGTCTTGGCCCACCTTGAAGATCAGTTCCGGCGACAGGGCATGACCCTGCTTCAGCCCGTAGTCGCGAACGCCGGGGATTAAGCCCTCGCACAGCACGCGGGCGGACCCGTCGCACACCTGCCAGAGGGCGTTGAGGACCGGCTCATCCAGCGTGTCCACGTCACTGGCGAGCGCCGCGCGCGCGAGCGCGTGGGCGTCGGCTTCGGTGATGCCGCGGATCACCGGCGGCCAGAAGCCGACACGCGATGAGATCTGCCCGAAGCGGCCCCGCGGATCACGGATCATCGGCAGCAGGCGCTCCGTGCCGGCGAGCACCACACCGATGCCCGCCAGATCCCGGATGCGGCGCACGATCTCCAGCGTGCCGGCCGTGACGGTCTCCGCCTCGTCCAGGATCAGCATGCTGTCGGTGCCCTTGAGCGCGCGCAGCACGGCGGCCATGCGTTCGGCCTTGGTGCCGCGGGAGTACTTGTGCGCAGCGCGCACCGGCGCGCCCGTGGCCTCGATGAGCTGATCGAGCAGCACGGAGCCGGTCATCTCCGGCGAGGCCTCGATGAGCACGGCGCCGTGGTGTGTGTCCGCGTAGCGTTTCACCGCCCGGGTCTTGCCAGTGCCGACGAAGGCCGAGACGACACCGAAGTTGCGATACAGGTGCGCCCGCTTGCAGGCCGCATAGACGGCCCGGTGCACGCTCGTCTCCACGTAGGGCATGTCCCGGACGCCTTCGCGCATGCGCGCGGCATCACGCTCCAGGACTGACAGCGCCGCGCGCAGTTTCTGTGTCGGGCTCGCGGCATACGTGCCTGCCAGCAGCATGTGCAGCGTGCTCTGGGCAATGCCGGCCCGGCGCGCGAGATTCGCCCGGGACCAGCCGCGCTCGCGGGCCGTGTCGGAGTTCAGGATCTGGATCACCTGGTGCGTGAGCGCCCGATCCTCCTCGGTGTAGCGCTCGCCCCATTCAGACGGCTGCGCGATGACTTCGCTGATGTGACTCATGTGGTACACTCCTGCCTGATGTGAACCGACTCAGTAGTCGGTGTTAAGGATGTCCAGCTCGATCTCCGAGCGGGACTCGACGGGGGGCACGTTGGCCGACGTGCTTCCCGTTTTCTTTTCCAGAGCAGCTCCGTCCGGTTGCTCCAGCTCGGCCATGCGTTCCAGCACCTGGTCGTGGGTGACGGCCAGGCCGGCCCGGGCCTCCATCTCTTCGCGATTGCGCTCGATCGTCTTGAGCCGCTGGCGCAGGTTGAACTGCTTGCGGTCCTCCATGATCGAGCTGAAGCGGTATGGGGATTCCTTGGTGCGGGGCGCATCGCATATCCATCGGCCCGACAGATCGAGCACGCGCACCATCGCATCCGAGCGCAGATTGAACTCGACGAAGACCTTCTTGGTATTCCACTGGATCAGCTCGGGCGCGCTGTATTCGCGGTTGGCGAAGCGGATCCGGCAATCAGAAACCGTACGTTCCTCCCGGTCCCAGAACATCGCGGCATCCAGGTCAATCGGGGGGTTGCGCTCCAGCCTCGCCCAGAGGGCGGCCGGCGCGCAGTCGATCTCGCCGTGCGCCCTCTCGTGGTTGTACCAGCGACGGAACTCTTCCACGATTTCGTAGAACTGAGCGAGAGTGAGCAGCTGCTGTTCCTTGTTGCGCACGTCGCGCAAGAAGGCCTTCACCATGTCCGGATTCGCGTCCTTGCCGCAGTAACCCGGCAGCCGCTTCAGGCACTCGTTTTTCAGGATGCCGTGAAACCGCTCCACATAGCCGTTGTCCTTGGGGTTGCGTGGGCGCGGGTGGTGGGGCGTGATCCCGAGGTTTTCCAGGAAGCGCTGCACGAGTCCGGCCTTGAAGCCGGGGCCGTTGTCGGCCTGAAAATCCAGAGGGACGTGATTCTCACGCCGGATCGAATCCCCGAGGGCGTGCATCGTTCCGATCGCCGACTCCGACTCGGCGATGTAATACCCGACCCAGTACCGGCTCACGACATCCAAGCAGGGGGTCATCTCCGGCCGCCAGGGTTTGCCCGTCACCGGATGCGCCAGGTGTATGGGCATCAGGTTGCCGTCGGACTGATAGCACGCACCCACTGGAAGGTGGGCTGTGGCGCGTCGCACGTAACCGCGCATCCGGCTGTTGTATTCGAGCTGCCCGACGCGGCTCTGGTGATGCGTCTCGGTTGCGGGGAGCGTCTTGATGTACCTCCGGACCTGTCCATAGGTGACATCGAATCCTTCCTGTTGCAGGAACTTTGTGATGTTGCCCGCGTCGTTCTTCGCGCCGTGCCGGAGGTAATAAAGGATGCGAGCCTCGCACCCGAGGGCACGCCTTTGCCGGCCCTTGTATCGATCCACGAGGCCTAACATGCCAGCATCACGGTAGCCGTTGAGCCATCGCTCGATGCTCTGCCAGCTGGGCGGTTCGCCCGCCCGCCCCACCTTCTTGGCGATAGCCAGGGTGTGCTCCGGCACCCGGCGGGCGTCGATCATCGCCCGGAGGTGTTGGGCCGCGGACTTTGCGGACACGACGCCCGCGACCACCTTGTCGAGCTCCACCTTGATCAACGCCAGCCGCATCTCGGCACGCTCACGCTTGTACTCCGGGAGCCGCGCCCACTCGTCGTCCGATCGAGCGGGTTGTGGTAATGGGCGCGGGGTATAGGGGGTGGCGATTACGTTGCCCATTTCACGCCCCCTTGCGCCGGCTCTTGTTCTTGCTGCCCTTCGGCCGTCCGGGCTTCCGAACCCCTTGCTGCATACGCACCGCCTCGCGGGCATGCGCCTCGGCCTCGTGTTCGTTGAGGATCAGGCGGCGCAGGTGCAGGAACTGATGTGCCTCTTCTTCAGGCATCATCGGCAAGTTGCCCGCCTCCTCGCCGATGGTCTCCGCGAAGGTCTCGCCCGCGATGGCCGCCAGGCGCGCCGCCCGCGCATGCACCGCGCTCAGGTTTTGCCAGAACGCCATCACCGCCGCGCCGTAGTGCGCAAACCGCTCAGGGTCATCGAGCGGCAGGTCCGGGTCCTCCAGCTTGGCCGTCAGCCGCTCAAGATCGTCCAGGCACAGCAGCGCCTTCTCCGCCAGGGCGGAGGAATCCATGCGCACCTGGGTCGTAAACTCGGGCCACGTGCGGGCCTCGGCCTTGCGCAGGCGTTCGCGCAGCTGCTCGGCCTCCACCTCGGCCAACTCACGGGCGTGCTGCTCCCGCATCAGCCCGTGCTGAGCGTCCTTGAGCTGGCGGCGGGTATCGAGAGACCGCTCCACCACGGCCTCCAGGATCTCCAACACCTCGTCCTTGTCCTGCGCGGCCTCGGCCCGGCGGATCACCTCGCCGCGCTCGTCCTCGGGCAACTGACGGAGCTGGCGCAGTTCGCGATAGCCAAGCCCGGCGCCACGCATCGCTTGCAGCGCCTCCTCGCCGAGGGCGGACAGATTGGCCAGGTCCTCATCAACCTTCTGCCTGGACAGGCCCAGCCCGTAGCGGCAGTAATCCTCAAAACTGCTAACCTGTCGGCAGTTTCCTTCCGGCGTGTTTATCGACAACCCTTTGAAAAGCTTGCGTTTCTTTATTTCCGCGAGCACCTTCAAGGTGCTGACGGTAAATAAATTGCGGCTGGCATTGGCCATTTGAGCCAAGCCCAGCATCCGGTACGCCTCGCCAGCGGCCTCGTCTGTCGTCGGCTCTTGCGTCTCGGTTGCGGGGAGCTTCTTGGTCATGCTGCACCCCCGGAATTCAGGACGTCTTCGGTGCGACCGGCCAGATCTACGGCGGCCGCACGAAACAGAAGGCGCATGGTGTAGCTGTGCTGAGTCTCGATGGAGTCCAGGAAGCCCAGCAGTTGTTTCATGTCGGTGCCGTGACGGCCGCCGTCCGTCATGATGCGCACGGCGTAGTCGGCCACTGCCTCCGCGGCTTCCACCGTGCCGGGCGCGTTAACGCAATCAGCGAGCAGATTGGCCATTTCACGCAGGTTGTCCATGTGCATGAGACTCCCGAACAGTTCGCGATTGATGCGGTTTGCATCGTCCATCTAACCCTCCAAGGTCTTCTTCAGATTTCGGATATCCCGCCCCAGCCGCGCGTGGGCCACCAGGCGCTCACCCAGGGCCAGCGCGGCCTGCTCGCGGCCGTCCACCAGGTCGTGGCCGATGGCCTGGGCCAGCACCAGCAGCGGGGCGATGGAGCCCGTGGCCCAGCACAACGCGGGCAGGTAGCGGGCGGGGAATTCGTGGTATTCCTTGCTGTGGGCCGTCCAGGCGTTGAGCTGGCGCGGCGTGATCGGGCGCTCCTGGTCCGGCAGGACCAGATTCATGCGCTGGACGATCCGCTCCCGGGACAGCCCCCGGCGCTTGGCCTCCCGGATCGCCTGGTTGACGGCGCCCAGCAGCTCGGGGCCGATGTCCAGGTCCTGCGCGGCCTGTGCCTCCAGGGCCTCCTGCTCCGCCAGTCGCTGGAACAGATCGGCCTGAACACTGGAAAAATCCGCCCGCGTCTTAGCCACTGACGGCGTCCTCCCCGGGCTGTACGGTAGAGCCCATGAGAGACAGCAGCTCGCCAACAGTCAGGTCCTCCAGCGCCTTGCCGCTGGCTGCGATGCGGGCGGCCAGTGCGTGCGTGGCCTGGCCGTTCATCTCCGCGATGCAGCCGATGTTCTGGGACGCGTCGATCAGGGCGCGTTGGATGGGGGTGGTGATCATGCCGCCCTCCGGGTCTTGGCCTGGCGGGGCGGTTCGCTGTAGCACCCGTCCGGCCAGAGCCTGGAGAGCGGGGTCTTTGTGATTGCGGCGATGAAACTCGCGATGTTGTACGATCTGGCTTGGTCGCGGAGGACCTGGCTGACGGCATTTGGGTTGCAGCCCAGCTCCCGAGCGATACGGGTCGGTGTATAACCGGCCTTGTGAATCAGGCAATAGCGGTCGGCCCAGTGCACGGCGGACTCCTTCTGTCTGGCAAACCGACAGCGCGCTGTCGATTTGGGCTTACGGTGGCGGTCTGGTGGGACCGCCGTTTTTTGGGGTTCGGTGCTGCTGTTTGGCAGCCTTGGATGGGAGCATAAGAGACTAAAAAGTCTCTTGTCAAGAATGTCAGATACTATTTCGTCTCGATTCCGGGAAGAGCGAGTGCGCCTCGGCCTGTCCCAAGCGGAGGTTGCAGGCATCTGTGGTGTGCGCCGTGAAATCGTTGGTCGCTGGGAACGAGGGATCAACGCTCCTGGAGGGGAGGCGCTGGCCGCATTTGGGATGCATGGAGCTGATCTCCACTACATCCTGACCGGCCGCGACAAAGACGCTCCCCAGCCGGTCATGCTCCGCCCCGATGAGTTGGAGCTGGTGCTGCTGTGGCGGGATCTGACAGAGGAACAGAGGAAGGGCATACGCGCCCAGGTGCGCGCGCTAGCGGCGCTGAGGAAAGGACGTAAGAAGACTTAGCCAGGCCGATCTCTTAACTGGTACACGCCGAGCAATCCGGCGTCATGGACGAAGGGAGAAAAATCGATGAACCTGAGAACGATGATCGTGGCTGTGCCGCTGTGCCTGCTCCTGGCCGCCTCTGTGGCATGGGCCAGCGACTTCCGGATCAAGGGCTACTTCAAGGACCGAGCCACCAATCGAATATTCACCATCGAATACCGTGGCGATCCCGGTGCTGACCAGGCGCGACGATACGCCGAGCAACGACCTTACGCTGCCGGTCAAATGACCGCGGTGTACTTCTATCCGGCGGGTTCTCGCATGCCTGTCGACGGGATCACCCGAGCCAAGAACCTCTTTGATGCCAATCGCATCCTCTACGATGTGCCTGGGCTGGCGGCCTGGCGCTATGCCTACATGCGCGGCTTCGACGGGCGCTCGCAGTTCGTGGATTGCCTGGAATCTGCCGGACATGATCTGTGCCGGTAGAGGAAAAGGTTGCTGGGCCGCGCGGTGCAGGTGGCGCACCTGGTGATGGGGCTCTCCGATGCAAATGCGCGGCGAGCCGCACATTTGCCCCGAAATGACGAGGCAGCCTCAGAAGCTCTGAGAGCCCTCCGGGGCGCTCGGCCGCCCCCATGGGTATCCGGCGGGGCGATCGGGGCGGATGCGGGGATTTGAAACGGTTTTGAATCGGGTGGCGCCAGAGCCATGCGCCCGGATCTGGCGATAATCTTCTCTTTACAGGGACAGGGAGGCGATATGGGTATCCTGAGATTGGTGTTGATCGCGCTGGTGGCGTTCGGATTGCTGGCGGCCGTCAACTATGCCCTGGACCAACGCAAGGCCTCGCGGACCCAGGCGGCCGACGAGGCCCGTTGGCAGGCGCTCATCGACAGCTGTCATTCACACGTCATTCGCATGGCCAGATACCCATCGAAGGTCGAGTTCACCAAAACCAGGCACGGCACCACCGGCGGCGGCCGATCGGTGCTGGGCATCGTCGACCTCTACAACGCGCTCGGTGTCCATATCCCGCATCAATACCACTGCCAGTTCGATGAGCATGGAGAGCTGATTGGGGAACCCTATCTGGTTGAGGAAGGCGCTTGAGTCTTAGCTGTCAGATTTCTCTCAGCCGCGCGGTAATCTTGTCGTATTGCTCGTTAAGCACCGATCCGATTGCCTCCATTACCTCAGCCTTTAGTCCTGGCAGTTCTATTTCGATATGTGTGTCTTTTTCCACAAGCGCGAACGTTTCGTAGCTTCCCCCGTCCTCCCCTGTGGCGGCATTGATACTTTCCTTTGCAGCCTGCACTGTCCGCAGCTTTTCAATCAGTTGCTCGGCTTCGTCGATGTTTTCAATATCCATCGAATCTCCAGTAAAAATCTAACATCAGCGTCAACTCGGACGCTCGTACCTCGCGCCGGTTACGCTGGCCGTTAGGGCTTCGGTAGTGGTGGTGGGGTGAGTGGTCCGCACCAATGCGTGATTCCCCACCATTCGGTTGCGCCTGCGCATCCAATTTGCTGACCGCCATTGACGGGTCTGCCAGTCTGTCGCACGCTATGACTGTATCCGCATTCCCATCACTGGGAAACATTTCCCGCTGATCCCCCCGGCCTGATTCCCCCAAAGTGCGTGTCATGCCGACACGCACTCAAGCCTTCCGTGGGTTCAACGACTGGATCGAGGTGTTTCGCGCCGGCGAGCACACCGATGCGGCGGGGAACACGCGCACCTGGACAGAGGATGATCTCGACCAGATCGTCCGCAACCATTCCGAAGCTGATGCCGCGCCGATCGTCATCGGCCACCCCAAGACGAATGATCCCGCCTACGGCTGGACCGCCGCCCTGAAGCGCGAGGGCGGGCGTCTGCTTGCCCGCTTCAAGGACGTCGCCAACGAGTTCGCCGCCGCCGTGGAGGCCGGGCGCTACCGCAAGCGTTCGATCCGAGTCGCCCCCTCTCCCGAGGGTTGGCGTCTGCTGCACGTGGGCTTTCTGGGCGCAGCCCCGCCGGCCGTCTCCGGTTTGGCAGCGCTCAACTACCAGGAGCCCGAGGGTGAGTACCACGATTACGCGGCCGACTGGTACACACCGTCCGTGATGGCGCGCCTGATGCGGCGCATGCGCGACTTTCTCATTGAGCACTTCGGCGCCGAGGCGGCGGATCGTGTCATGCCCGAGGGGGAGCTCGACGCCCTGAAGGAGCACGCGGATTCGGCGCTGGAACAGAGCATCGGCCCGGAGGACGAACCCACCCCTGCATTCGCACAGTCACAGACAGGAGACCTGGACATGCCTACCCAGGAAGATATCGAGCGCGCCCGACGGGAGGCGCGGGAGGAAGCCGCGGCGGAGTTCGCCCGGCGTGAGACCGAGCTCAACGACCAGCTCAGCCAGGAGCGAACGGGGCGGCTGCGCGCAGCCTACGAGACCGAGCTGCGCGCCCACGTGGATGCCGGCCGGCTGACGCCGGCCCAGGCCGAGGGGGCGGCGGAGTTCATGCTGGCGCTGCCGGATGAGACGTTCGAGTTCTCCAGTGGTGAGGGCGACCAGGCGCGCACCGAGAAGAAGGCGCCGCTCGACTGGTTCCGGGAGTTCGTCGGCCGGCTGCCGAAGCAGGTGAGTCTCGGCGAGGACGGCCGGGAGGGCCCCGGGGGCGCGCCGGATCAGGCCGCCAGCTTCAACGCGCCCCAGGGCTACGCGGTGGACGGCGACCAGCTCGAACTGCACCGCAAGGCGCTGGATTACCAGAAGGCCCACCCGGGCGCGGACTACATCACGGCCGTGCGCGCCGTGAACGAGAGCTGAGGAGCACACCATGCCGAGCCAGAACATCGCCATCCTGACGCTTTCCATCGCCGCCGCGGCGGCCCTGTCGCCGCACCGCTTCGTGACCGCCGCCGGTGCGGTCGCAAGCGCTGGTGGCAACGCCCTGGGCGTGACCCGCTCCGAGGCAGATACCGGCGACATGACGCCGGTCGACGTGCTGGGCACCACCCGCGTGACCGCGGGCGCCGCCATCACGGCCGGCGCGGCCGTGCAGGTGGGCTCCGACGGCAAGGCCATCACGCTGGCCGCCGGCGAGAAGGTCGGGCGGGCCCTGGAGGCCGCCGGCGCCGACGGTGATCTCATCGAGATCGTCCTGATCCCCAACTGACGCGCGCGTCGCGAGACCCAAGGAGACTTAGACCATGCCTCAGATGACCCCCCGTCAGGCCCGGGTGATCGATCCCATCCTGACCCAGGTGGCCCAGGGCCACAAGAACGCGGACTTCGTTGGCGAGGCGCTCTTTCCGGTGGTGCCGGTGGAGCAGCGCGGCGGCAAGATCATCCAGTTCGGCAAGGAGGACTTCAAACTCTACGCCACCGGCCGCGCCCCGGGCGCCAACACCAAGCGTGTGAACTACGGCTACCAGGGCGACCCCTACAGCCTGGAGCAGCACGCGCTGGAAGGCCAGGTGCCGTTCGAGATCATGGAAGACGCCAACGCGGTGCCAAACATCGACATGGCCACCGTGGCGATCCGCAAGACGCAGAACATCATCGATCTGCGCCTGGAGAAGGCACGGGCGGATATCGCGCGCGACGAGGCCAGCTACGACAACGACCACAAGGTCACGCTATCCGGCACCGATCAGTGGAGCGACCACGACAACAGCGATCCGACCGGCGATATCGACGCGGCGCGCTCCGCGGTGCGCTCGACCATCGGCCGCCGCCCGAATACCGCGCTGCTCTCCGGCAAGGCCTTCGACGCCGTGCGCAACCACCCGAAGATCATCGACCGCATCAAGTACACCGGGCGCGATTCCATCACCCCGGAGATGCTGGCCAGCCTGTGGAACCTGCAGCGCGTGGTGGTCGGCGATGCGGTATATGCCGAGGACGATGGCGACCTGGTGGACGTGTGGGGCGGCGACGTGATCGTGGCCTACACCGAGGTAGGCTCTCTCGCCGACATGGGTCTGCCCAGCTACGGCTACACCTATCGGCTGCGCAACTTCCCCATCGTCGAGCAGCCCTACCAGGACCGCAACGCCAAGAGCTGGATCTATCCGGTGACCGACGAGGTGGACCCCGTGATGGCCGCCGGGCTGGCCGGATTCCTGATCCGCAACGCGGCCTGATCCGGCGCGCCCCCAGCCGAGATGAGAGCGGGGCCGAGAGGCCCCGCTTTATTGGAGAGCGAAACGATGCGTGAGTACCTGGTCAAGACCCCGCTAAGACACAACGGTGTGCTATACCGCCCGGATCCCGCGAACGAGGTCCTCGTGGCCCTGGACGAAAAGCATGCCGCCCCCCTCCTGGCGCTGAGTGCCATCGCGCCCCTGCATAACACCGCGACGATGACCAGGCCGGCGGGAGGTCAGGATGACAGCACGAACACAGGCGAGGGATCGCCCCCGCAGGGCGCCGTGAACATCAACACCGCCACCCCCGAAGAGTTGGCCTCCGCGATCTCCGGTGTGGGCGATGGCGTGGCTGCCCGGATCGTGGCCTATCGCGAGGAGCACGGGCCCTTCGAAAGCGTGGATCATCTCACCCGCGTGCAGGGCATCGGCAAGGCCACCCTGGCGGCCCACAAGGACGGGCTGACCGTCTGAGCTCATGTACACGGACCGCGATGACCTGATCCAGCGATATGGCGAGGCCGAGCTGATCCAGCTCACCGATCGCCATCGCCAGGGCATCGTGGACGAGGAAGTGCTCGCCAGAGCCATCGCCGACGCCGAGGCCCTGGTGGATTCCTATCTGGCGCCGCGCTACGTGCTTCCCCTGGCCGTCGACCTGGTGCAGGGCTCCAACCTCCCCCAGGCCGCCGCAGACATTGCCCGATACAACCTCTACGGCGCGCATGCACCGGAGGAAGTGGAGAAGCGATACGAGCGCCAGGTGAAGTGGCTGCGCGATCTCTCGCAGGGCGCAGCGAGCCTCGGCGTGCAGGACACCGCCACCGCCACACCCGCTGGACGCGCAGTAGTGCGCGGTGGAGCCAGTCAATTCAATTGGGAGAAATTCTGATGCGACACATACTGACTGCCCTGCTGTGCCTGTTTGCCCTCGGGTCCGCCGTTGCCCAGGAGCTCGATCCGCTCGAGGTCACGGTCACCTGGGATCCACCCACGCAGCGCCTGGACGGCATGCCGATGGATCCGGCGACCGAGATCAGCCACTACACGCTGCGCTGCGCGGCAGACGAGGCTGGGCCCTTTGAGGGCGGCTACCAGATCCCTGGGATGACTGGCGACGGCACTCACGTGGCGGACATGACCGACGTGTTCGGCCACGGCTACGGGGACTACTGGTGCGTGATGACTGCGACGGACACGCAGGGGCGCGAGAGCGGTCCGAGCAATGTGGCTGCGTTCAGTTGGGAGCCGGCATCGCCGGGATCGCCGACGCAGTTGCTGATTATTCGGGTGCAGTGATCGTAGTGAGGTCCGTCACCTGCATCGTGTGCCACGATCCGCTGCCGCCGGATTGCGCTCCGCAACGGATCTATTGCTCGGTGCGGTGCAAGCGGGTGGGGTGTGAGCTGGCAGGGGCGCAGCGGCCTGCCACAGAGGCTGAGCGCCGGGCCTTCCGCCCCCTGCTGGCGGACGCATTCGATATCAGGGACCGCTGCTTGTGATCACGCTCTGGACCAACATGCAGGGCGTAATGGACAGCGGTGTGTATACCCACGGCGAGACCGAGCATCCGCCCGATCTCACCTATCTGCAGGACCCGTCGTGGTGCTCACCGTTTGCTATCACCGCGCCGGGTGGCGACTGGGGGGCCAGACTCGCGATGGATATTGGCGTCACGTGGTGCACGCGGGCAGCCAGTACCCCGCCTCACGGTACGCTCGCGCCGGCAGGTCGTGTGCTGCTGCTCTACGAGCCCGTCCAGGACGCGGCAACCGAGATATTCGGGATCCGGGCTGCCACCCAGTCCAACGGTCGAGTTCGCGCATTCCGCATCGGTAGCGATCTGCGCATACAGATCCAGTGGGCGGAGTTCGGCGTCATTTTGGAGCGCAACTACCCCATCCCCACGGGTCTGACCTGGATAGAGATCGTCTGGGACATCACCGTCGATACCCCGGATCTCGCGGACGGTTTGCGCTGCCGGGTCTGGCCATTCGGGGCATCTGTGCCTGCGCTCGATGCGCCCACTGTCGTGGTCGGTACGGCGGGCACATACGATCCGCTGGTGCAGCTGTCGCTGGGCAATGGTGACGCCGAGACGCCGTGGCTCGTCGGGCAGATTATCGTGAGCGACGATCCCGGCGAGGACCTCAGTGCGTACGTAGACACCATCGTGTATCCCGGCGAGGGGCCTGGCGACGCTCTCGACGTCGGCGGTGCTTACCATTCCCTCCGCTCCCCTGAGATCCAACTGATCCAGGGGCACGTGCTCTCCGTGGGTGGTGTGCGTCATGGCCATACGGCCGAAGCCGCTGATCTGGTGCAGGCGGCGGTACTGGCGGTGGCGGGGGCGCTGCATGGGCATACCTCCGGTTCGCCTGCTCTTTCCCAGGCGGCCACGCTGACCGTGGCCGGTGCCCTGCATGGCCACACGGCCGCGGCTGTCGTGTTGACGCAGGCGGGGCTGCTGGATGTGCTCGCTGCCTGGCATGGGCACACCTCGACGGCGCCGGCGGTGACGACGGAGGCGATGCTCGACGTCGGCGCGGCGCATCACGGGCACTTCGCCCAGGATGCGCAACTGACCCAGGCGCACCTCCTGGTGGTGGGCGATGCGGTGCACGGGCATCGCGTGGAGAGCGTGACGCTCTCGGAGGCGCTGCTGCTGGAGATCGGCAGCGCGCTGCATGGGCACACGGTGCAAGGGGTGGCGCTGACGCAGGGGCACGTGCTGGCGGTGGCGGGCGCGGTGCATGCGCTGACCTCGGATGCCATCGACGGGATGCCGACGGACGCGGTGCTGGTGGTGGATAACGCGGTGCATGCGCACATCGCGCAGCAGGTTGCGCTGTTTGATCCGCTGGCGACGGTGGATCTCGGCAATCGGATTTTCGTGGTGCAGGCGGAGGACCGCCTGTTCGTGGTGCAGGCGGAGGACCGGATCGGGAGGGTGCATTGATGGACAAGAGTGGGATGGTTTGGATCGACGTGCTGCGTGACTTTCGCGCGCGGGACGGCTCGGCGTATTACGCCGAGGAAAAACGGCTGGTGAGCACGGAACAGCGCGCACGCTTCTGCGCCGCTGGCTGGGCCAGCGACCCGAGCGGCGCCGTGCCGACCGGCACGCCCAACACGGCAGGCACACGGCTGGAGGGTGTGCAGGACATCGTGCACCAGGTGAGCATGACCGAGGGGGATCACTGAGATGGCACGTTTCGCGAACGATTATGTACTGGACGGCACGCTCGACCGCGCTGCCGAGGCCACACAGCTCCTGGTGTGCGTGGGCCAGCCCATCGACCGGGCCGCGGCGCTCGCCAGCGCCCTGGCCTCCGAGTCGCTGACCGGTGCCGATTTCACCAAAGCGACGGGCGACGTCTCGGGGCGCAAGGTGACGGTGGCACAGCAGGCGGATCTCTCGATCACTGATTCCGGCGAGGCGGACCACGTGGTGCTGATCGATGCCACGCGCCTGCTCTACGCCACGGTGTGCACACCGCAGGTCCTGACCGAGGGCGGGACGGTGACGGTGCCGGCCTGGGCGATCGAGGTGGCCGACCCGGTGGCGCCGGCGTAAGGGGTGATGGTTGAGCGATGAGCCGCATCACTCCACGTGACTTCGTCAAGGACCCCGATGCAGTGCTGCCATTCGGGATTGACTGGACCGACTGGCTGGTCCGCGAGGGCATCACGTCCCCGTCATTCAGCTGGCAACTTCCCGAGGGCATCACGTCTGCGGAGCAGTCCGTGCAGAACATAGATGGGCGCACCGTGGCGGTGGCCTGGATCTCGGGTGGCGAGCACGGTCGCAGGTATCGAGTGACATGCCGAGTAGATGACGCTGCAACGGATAAGCGCGATGAACGATCGATTCTGATTCAGGTGAGGGAGCGATGACCGGCCACTTCCTCGCACTGGAACCGCTCATCGAGGCCCGATTGAAGGCGCATTTGCCCGCCGGCGTACATGTGCTGACCGCTGCGGATCTCGCGGGCGTCGAGGAACGTGCGCAGGTGACGCCGGCGGTGCACCTGATCTATCGCGGCTATCGCCCCACGCAGGACCAGGGCCAGGGGAAGATCCAGGAGATCGAACAGATCTGGTGGACGGTGGTGGCCGTGCGTTCCGCGCGCGACATCAAGGGCGGCTCGGGCACGCGCGAGCAGGCCGGGCCGATCATCGATGCGGTGCTGGAGGCCCTGATGGGCTGGCGCCCCATCGAGGGCTATCTGCCCCTGAAACTCGCGCCCTCCGCAGCGCCCGCCTACCGGGCCGGATTTGCCTACCACCCGCTGGGGTGGACCACACGCACAACCAAGAGAGGTGCACAACAGTGAGCACGAAAAGCGAAACGAAGAAGCCCGAGGCAAAGACGGTGAGCGTCACGCTCATCGCGCCGCACACCCACCACGGCACGCACTACACGCCGGGCCAGACCATCCAGGTGCGCGAGCACCTGGTGCCCTGGCTCGCCCGCCACCGGGTGATCGAAGCCCCCGCCCAGACCAAGGAGTAAATCATGCCGACGACCGACTACAGCTACCTGGGCTCCGGCCAGGTTTACATGCGCGACCGCTCCGAGGGCGGCGGCGGGCTGGTGCCCGTGGGCAACATCTCCGCCCTGGGCCTGGCCGTGAACGAGAACGTCATCGAGCTGCGCGACCACACCCGCCCCGGCGGCGGCACCCGCAACGAGGTGCGCCGCATCGAGAGCGTGGAGCTCTCGGCGACGCTGCACGACCTCTCGCCGGCGAACTTCGCCCGTGGCACCTACGGCCTGACCGAGGCCGTTACGGCAGGCTCCGTGAGCAGCGAGATCGTCACCGCCCACAAGGGCGCGCTGGTTCGCCTGGCCCACGCCAACCCCACGGACGTGGTGGTGGTTGACGAGGACACCGGCACCACTACCTACGTAGCCGGCACCGACTACGAGGTACGCCCTGGCGGCATCTTCATCCTGAAGGGCGGCGCGATCACCGACGGTGAAGAGCTGGATGTGGCCTACGAGCACGGCGCCGAGGATCTGGTGCAGGCCCTGGTGCGCGCCGGGGCGGAGTTCGAGATCCACTTCGAGGGCCTGAACGAGGCCCGCTCTGGGAAGGCCGTGCTGGTGGATATCTGGCGCTGCCGCCTGGGCGCGGCCCAGAACATCAGCCTGATCGGCGATGAGTTCGCCGCGCTGGAGTTGACCGGACGCTTGCTGGCCGACGGCTCCAGGGGCGCCGGCGAGAGCGCCTACTTCCGCACCACGATCCAGAGGTAAGCCATGCGCCAGGAAAAACAGATCGATGTAGCCGGGCGCACCGTCACCGTGAAGGAACTCACGGTGGCGGAAATCCGCGCCTGGCTGCGCGGGCTCGATCAGGCCGAGGCGGGCGGGGGCATGCAGGACCTGGTGGATCTGGCCCTGATGGACGACGTGTCGCTCTCCGACATCGCCCGGATGACCAGCCTGCGGACCGCCGAGATCGAGGAGCTCACGCCCAGCGAGATCGGGGCGGTGGTGGCTGTGTGCCGGGAGGTGAACCCGCGTTTTTTCGGCCTGCAGGACCGGCTGCGGATGGTGGCCCGCCGGGTGGCGGGCCGGGCGGTCAGCACACCCGCCGCCGAGGCCGAGCCACTCAGCTCGAGCTGAGCGTGGCGGCGCTCATTCGCGCCGGCCATCCGATGGCGTGGAGCTACCCGTGGGACGTGTACCTGAGCGCGTGGGAGCAGGCGACTCATCGGCGCCAGTGATGGAGTAGCCGGTGTCCGCCGGAGAGGAGGCAGGATGCCCCTTCTTCCCTGCGGCCTGGGTCTCCCGGTATCTGGCCGTGGCCTCGGCCAGCTTGGCCCGCTCAGCGGCGCCCTTGGCGAACACTTTGGCGTCGGGATCGGAGCCTGCGGAGTCCTGGTGTTGCCCGTAGCGCGCCGATAGCTCTTGGCCCGCAGGGCTGGTGAGGGGCACCAGGTCAGCCGATCCGCAAACACCGCACACCTTGCCCCGGGTGGTCAGACGCCAGATGGAGTAGATCAAGCCCGGAATGATGAACATCAGCCACAACAGGATTTCGATGAAGATGCTGCCGCGGGTGTGGGTACGTGCCTTGTTGGCCGTGCCACACCGCGAGCAGATGAGGGCCTTTTTTGAGTCGAGCCTGATGCTTCTGAACAACACAACAACGACCCCAACGTACACAAAGATCATCAGCAACTGCCAAAGCGAAATTCCTCCAATACCCATTATCTCGTCCTCACCGTCAACCGTTCTGCCACCAGGAACCAAGCTTGGCCCAGGTCACAAGACCCAATCCAGCAATCAAGAGGACAGCGGCCCAAGCCCCGTTATTAGCGCCAGCAATCCAGAGCACGAGCGATCCGAACAGGATCAGTGTGACGCCAATGGCTTGCAACGCCTTGAAACTCTTCGCGGTGCTTTGTGTGGTTGTATAGGCGCCATCTTGAGTCTGCATGGGCCTACCGCACTTAGGGCAAGTTGGAGCGCGGTCGGAAACTTGGTTCCCACAGTCAGGGCAGTTAACCAATGCCATCGCAACTTCTCCTTGTTTGGGCTGAGGTCTGAGTATGGCTGATATGGAACTCGCGCTCCAGATTCGCGCCGAGGCTCGCCAGGCAGTCCGTGAGCTGCAGGGCACGCGCCAGGAGATGGGACGCATGGGCCAGAGCGGGCGCACGGCCGGCGAGGACCTGCGCGGCCTGAATCAGCGCGTGGATGAGCTGCAGCGAGGCCTCGATGGCGTGCAGCGCACCGGACGCATGGTCCGCAACGTGCTCGGCGCCCTGGGCGTGGGCTTCTCCATCCGCGCCGTCTTCCAGGCCACCATCGAGCAGGAGCGGGTGCTTGCCCAGCTCGATGCGCGAATCCGGTCCACGGGTGGCGCCGCAGGATACACCCGCGACGAACTTGCCAAGATGGCGGCCGAGTTGCAGCAGGTGACCACCTACGGCGATGAAGCTGTCATGGCCATGCAGGGTGTGCTGCTCACCTTCACGCAGGTGCGCGGTGCTGAGTTCAGGGATGCGACCGGCCTGATTCTGGACATGGCGACCGCCCTGGGGCAGGACCTGCAGTCGGCCGCCATGCAGGTGGGTCGGTCCTTGAACGACCCGATCCAGGGCATCACGGCGCTGAATCGGGCGGGTGTTCAATTCACTCAGGATCAACGCGAGTTGGTTCGCCAGCTCGTTGAGACTGGCGATGTGGCTGGTGCCCAACGCGTCATTCTGAAAGAGCTGGAAACCCAGTTCGGTGGATCAGCAAAGGCCGCACGAAACACATTTGGGGGGGCTTTACAGGCGCTGCGTAACGCCGTCGGTGATCTCTTTGAGGCCGAGGGCGGCGGGCTCGTGTCCGCCAAGGAGAACATCGAAGCCCTGACGACGATGCTCTCAGATCCTGATGTCGTAGCCGGGGTGGACAGCCTCACCACGGGATTCATACAGCTCTTCAGCTGGATTGCGAAAGCCGGTGCCGAGGGGGGCAAATTCGCCAAGTGGCTGGGAGAGGAACTGGCTGCCAGAAGCTCCGGGGCGGCTGCTGGCGACCTGGTGAGGATCGGGCAGGAACTTGATCGGATCACTAAAAGCATCGAGGGGCTCAATACCCAGGAGCAGCGTTTCGGGCGCCTGGCTCCTGCAATGCAGGAAGAGTTGGAACGCCTGCTCCAGCGCCGATCTGATCTATTACGCATGGAAAAGGAGGCGCTCGAAGCCGGCGTCACCAATGAACGCAAGGCCGCCGACGACAAGTCCAAGATCCGTCAGCAGGACACTCGGGACCTCGGCCGAAATCTCGGTGCACAACTCAAGCTTCACGAGGAGCACAAAAAGGCCCTTGAGCAGGCGCGCCGCGAGCGCAAAAGCCTGGAGCGCATGGCCGATGACCTGGAGACGGAGTTCGCGCCCCAGGCGCCCAGCATCAACGCCGAGCTGGAGAACGTGCTCGACATTTACCGCGAGCTGCCCCGCCGCTCAGCGGGCGCTGGAGCGCGGCGAGTTCGACCAGGCCGCCGAGGGGGCGCAGAAGCTCGTGGAACGGCTGCGCCAGGCACGTGAGGAGGGGCGGCTCTCGGGCCCTGAACTGGCGCGCATGAGCCGGGAGCTGGCCAAGATCCTGCGTGAGTCGGGGGCAGGCAAGGAGGCACAGGCCGAAGGGGTACCGCTGAAACTGGATGCCAACAGTCTGCAGGATGCTATCGATGACGGGCGCGCCTGGATCCGCTGGGCCTTCGAGGAGGACCCGCCGAAGATCCCGGTGGCGCTTGAACTCGACCGCCATAGCCTGCTCGATGACCTGGAGATCCCGGGGGCCGAGGGCGAGGACATGCAGATCCCGGCGACGCTGGATACCGCCCCGGCGGCGGAGGAGTTCCGGGCGCTCGCCGAGCGCCTGCGCGCCGTGGCGATCCGCATCCCGGTGCAGCTGGAGGTCAGCGGCGGCGCAGGCGGCGATGCCGTGCAGGAGACCATCGCCCGTGAGGCGGCCAAGCGCGGGAGGCGGGGATGAGCGACGCGGCATTGTTCGTGCTCGGTGGCGTGGAAGTCGAGCTCCACGCCCGACTGCGCTGGACGCAGAGCTATACGCCCATCGGCGGTTCGACGGTGCAGCGTTTGTCCGATGGCGCTGGTCACAAGCAGAGCCGCTGGCGCAGGACAGCCACGGTGCTCACCTGCGAGGGCTGGATTCCTCCAGGGCTGGGGAGCCTGGATTATGCCGGGGCGCTGGAGATGCGCTGCGTCTCGCCCCGGGCCATTGCTGGCCCGGGCACGAGCTTCACGCTGCCCGCCGCGCGCCGCTCGGATAGCGGCTACGAGCCGTTCGGCTTCGCGCGCCTGGGCGATGAGTGGTTGCCCACGGCTGTGATGATGACGGGCGACCAGGCGAACCTGGACCCGGTCACCGGGGCCGACAGCTACCGGGTGCTGTGGTATCCGCAGCTGATGGTCCTCACCGACGGCCCCGAGGAGGACACCGACGGGGGCGCGGCCACCTACCGCTGGCGCCTGGCGGCGGAGGAGGCATAAGTGGCGGTCGAGCTGCCTGAATCGGGGATTTGGGACGTGGTTGTATCGGTGGACGGCGCCGACGTCTCCGACAGGCTCACGGGGCGCCTGCGTATCGAGGCCGAGGAGGGGGCGGCACGCATCGCTGAGTTTACGCTCTTGCCCACCGGCGGGCAGCTCGCCCTCACGGACTGGGTGGGCGCGCCCGCGGTGATCGATGTCATCCAGGATGGTTCGGCCCACCGGTTGTTTACGGGCCTGGTGGACCACCCCCGCTATGACCCCGCGACCCGACAGGTGACGCTGATTTGCACCGATGCCCGCCAGGAGAAACTCGACGCCCTGGACGCGGCGTCCATCGAGGCGCTGACGCCTGGGGCGCTGTGGAGCCCGGATGTGTTCGATGGCGATGCAGATGGCTTGCGCCGCGCCGAGGACCGGCTGTCTACCCTGCCCGCTGTCCTGGACCTTGGCCTGGATGGCGCCACCTGGCTGCTCACGCCCTGGGCCGCGAAGCCGGTGCCGGATCATGTGTTCGAGTCCGTGTTGGATGAGAGTCTGAGCATCGAGGTGGCCGAGCGGCGCAGCCTGGTGAATGAGGTGGCGGTGGAGCTCGATTACCGATTTACCCGCCAGCGCCACCGGGAACGGGATTTTCATTGGGCCTGGGCATGGCCCCCGGGAGGCCCGGGCGGCTTCTGCTCGTGGTTTTTCGACACCACGGAACTGCCCGACAAGGACATGATCCAGCGGGCCGCCGAAGGCGGCGGCTGGAGCCCGTATCCGCAGAGCTTTTCGTGGGCGGAGCTGCCGCCCAGCTCGAATCCTCCGGTCTGCGGGCAGTTCGAGGTCGGTTGGATCAACCCCACCCGCGTGACTCCGACCGTGCTGGGCGCGAGTTGGACGGCGGCGCGCCGCATGACTCAGGCGGTGACGGAGCAGTATCGCCTGACGGTGCGCGCGCCGCAGTCCATCGCTCGCCACGGGGTGGTGACCGGGCGCGAGCGATCGGTGGCGTTTACGGATTTCGATTCCGGGGATTGGGAGCGCGAGGCCGACCAGGGCCGCCCCGAGGGCGCGGTGCAGGACGCTCTGGGGGATTGGATCGTGGATCACGACGACCGGGATCAGTGCGATCTGGCCATCGAGACGCTGCTGGCAATGGCCCGCACGCGGATCCTCGCCGCCCATCGGCGTAATTTCGTCGCTTGGCAGTGGCCAGGCGTGGTGCCGGGGCTGGATCGGGCGGATACGGTGCGTGTCTCGACCGATGGCGTTTCGGCCACCGGCAAAGTCGCGCAGCTGCTCACGGAGATTGATTTCTCAACCGCGAGCCTGCTGACCACGGTGCGCATCGCGGTCTCGCGCAGCGGTACCGCTGACCCTGTCAGCGAGACGCCGCTGCTGGCGCCGGGGCCGCCGGATACGACGCCGCAAGCGAGTGAGGAGGAAGACTGATGGCGTTTCCAGCGGGGGGGTATGCGGATCTGGCGGCAGCCATTGCCGATGGAGTCGTCCATTACTGGCCGATGAGCGAGACCAGCGGCGCGCATGTCGGCGACGTGGTCGGTGGCGTGTCTGGGCAGATGCTGCATGACACGGTCGGAATGGGGGAGTCCATTATCGACGGGCCGTTTACCAAGGCTAGGCGCTTTCATTACAACAGCACCGACGACGTGTTAATCATCAACCCAGCCGGGGATGTGGACCCGCAGTACGAATACGAGGCCTGGACCGTTTCGATGGTCATCCGGGCGTGGCAGGTCAACCAATGGAACAGTGTGCTGAGCCTGCAGCCGCTGGCGGGTCTGTGTAGCCAGTCACTGGGTATAGATCTGATCGATTGGGGTGATGGGATAGGCGAGAGCCTGTTCCGGTCCACATTCAGTTGCTCCAGCAATAGTCTGGTGCCGTTTGAAGATCCTATCCTCCCAGCTACCCTGGATCAGTGGGGCCGACTGACGTTGCTGTGGGACGGCGTCTCTCTCCGATCGTTCTACAATGGGATCCCCGGCACCGTCGTGCACGAGCCCGTAAATCATCAGCCCTTGCGTGTCGTAGCCGTGCCGTGGTCCATCGGTGGTTTTTTGCACGACGGGCAGGCCATCGACGTGCTCTATGGCGCTATCGCAGACCTCGGCATCTGGGATCGCGCCCTGTCCACTGAGGAGCTCCAGAATCTCTGGGCTGGCGACGCGCCGAACCCCATCGTCGTTCTCGGAGGTGGAGGTCCAGACCCAGATCCAGACCCCGGTGACACTTGGGAACCGCTGCCGGTCATCCCAGGGGCGATCACCCTGGGCACCCAGATCGGCGGCGGCGATGAAGCAGAGACGACGGGGCGCTACAACTCGCCAGAGTACGACCCGGAGCTGGATGGGTTTGCTGGGAATTACTCTGCCAGAAACCCCAGCGCGCCGGTCTATCCGCGCCGCTTCCTGGTTCGGACACCAGAGGTCGAGGCAGAGGCTCGCGATCCTGTGGCTGCAGAGGGCAACGCCCTCTACGAGATAGCCATCCGGAATGATGAGCTTTCGACGGAGGTGTAAGTGGCCACCGACAAGCGTTTGATCGAGGATCTCAACAGTCTGGTGGACATCCGACCAGACAGAAAGCTGCCGGAGACCCCGATGCGCGGCCCTCTGGCGCCAGGTCGGGGCTACGCGGCAGGCGACGAGCCGCCCACCACCCAGGGCGGCGGTATCGCCAGCCCGCTGATAGAGCCGGACATCTCGGCCCGGGAGTATTACGAGAGCCGCTTGTTCACAAGCTCGGACGGCATATTCACCCTAGAGGTGGCGCCGATCAGGCAGCTGCTCATGGCGGACGCCAATGGTGCCGAGGTGGTGTTCCAGTTCGCAGAGCCCGAGCCGTAGACATGGAAAACCGCAACGGACATCTGCTGGCGGAAATCGGGGCATTGGGTACTCCCTATCACGGCCTGGTCGTGGGCGGCAAGCTGTCGTTACCTAATGGCGCAGAGATCGATTATCCGCAACCCACGACAGGTGACACCGTGCTCGTGCAGGTGCCCGGCACGCCCGCTGTGGAACGCACCGAGCAGCAGCAGGTGCTGGATGCTGAGCGTGGGTTCCAGTGGTGGGATAAGGCCATCCTGGCTGGCGATGGGCGAATGCTATACGGCAGGTCGCTGGGGAGCGGCCGCTGGATCTACATCGACCCAGACGGCACCCGATGGTTGGCTCGGGTCACCAACATTGGGGCGGTGGATCTCACGACTAGCCGGGCGTTTACTGTCTTGCTGACCGAGTTCGGGCGTATCGGTGGGCCACCAGCGCAACAGATCACGGTCGAGGCTGAGATCACCGACTGGCAGCAGCATACGCCGAACCCACTCAACACGGTGAGCGTGACCACGGCGTCTATGGTCATGGAGGACGCCTCACCCTCAGGCAACAAATCAGTCTGGGCGCTCAAGAGCACGCAGGGCCTGCAGTGGGCTCACCCGCAGCCGATGGCCTTGGGGTTTTTCGAGCTGGAGCTGTCAGGAGCCGGAGATGAGATCACCCTGGCGGCCCGGGTGATCTTGTCGAGGGCCCAAACCCTAGGCGCGTGGGAGCGCACAGGAGAACCGCTCAGGGGCTACGTCAAGGCATGGAAGCATATCGGGCAGGGCACCTCGATGGTGCTGCAGTGGAGCACAATGGACACGCAGACCTGCACCGGGTGCGCTTACTATGAGCGCGATATGGAAGAGTCTGACTGGTGGCTGCAGGATCAACCACAGGACGCGCCGACATGGTACGTGAATGACCCGCCCGCTGTGGCAGCCTGGATCGGCACGGGGGCACTTGTCGATGCGCTCACAGGCCGCGTGGTGCAGATGTGGTACTCAGCCACAGGGGATCTCGTGCCAGTGATCCTGGAGATCACCCATGCCAGATCCTACGACTATCCACAGCCCACAGTCTCATGGGACACGGAGACCCGCCTGGATTGCCTGAGCCCAGGCAGCCCAGGGTGTGTTACCACGGTCGAGGAGCATGACCCTGGGCAAATATCTGTCTCGCAGAGCGGCAGTTCCACCGAGACATTCAGTTGGCGTATCGTCGCCGGTGGCCAGACGCTGCTGGAACACACCGGCACCATCACGGTGACATCGGGTGGTACCTACAGGGATCTGGATGTGGCCCGCCAGGTGCAAATTGACGCGAGTCATGCCTATGATTCCAGCTTCGGTATCACCGGCAGTCGGAGCGTCAATGAGACGCGGTATCCGACTCAGCAGTCCCCCCTGCTAGGGCTGCCGGGCCCTAGCGTCACCACAGTATTCGGATACCCGTCACCCGGGCTGCTAGCGAGTGAAGGGCCTCACGGTTGGGGTCGTGACGGGATCGTCGCGTTCGGTGATTTCGACAACCCAACGTTGCTGGATGGGAGGCTGTACCGGCACTCGAATCACGTCCTCGGATTCTATGGGGTGGCTGCCACGTTCTACCATCCCTACACGGAAGACTGGTTTTTCCAAGGCTATGCTACCCCCAGTGGGGGGGACAACCAGGCCCGCGGGAGCATGTCATCGAGCACACTCCCACAGGTGCACGCCTCCTGGTGCCCGGTGACCCACCAGGTGTCGCTGGCGTGGGAGATAGGGGCCATAACGGACCCGGTCTGCTTCGTCTGATCACCGGCTCACGCTCGTCACCAGCCCATTCCTGAAGTGCACGTAGTCTCGCCGGTAGTTCTCGCGCTCGTAGACCCATTGTTCGTTGTAGCTGTAGCGGGAGTCGGTGACGTTGACCCGGCTCGGGCTGCCCCAGGCGCGGCGCACCTGTTCGGGGGTCATGCCGGGCACGACCTGGCGCGCGCGGGTAGCTTCTTCCAGCCGTGCTCGGTCGCGTTCGGAGGCGTTGTGTTCGGCCGCCCTCGCCCGCTCCCGGTCGGTACGGCTGGATTGCTGGCGCAGGTTCTGGATCTCTCCGGGGCGCAGGCCTCGGGGCGCCGCGCTCGGCGCGGTGGGTTCGGTGCGGATGGCTTCGGCCTCGGGGGCGCAGGGTGTCTGGGAAAAGACGGTCTGGCCGTTGACCTCGCATCTATACACCTGGGAATGGGCACCTGAGCTGATGCCCAGTAGGCAGATAAAAGAGATGGTAATGAGGGGGTTTTTGGTCTGCAGCATCACCGCACTCCTTTGCAAGGGGGCTAGGACAGAGGTTACCGCCTGTCCCCCTTTCAACCAACCCCGTACCCCAGATTAAAGCGTTTTAGACGTGTCGCAAACCAACCGTCATTGCGTCGCAAACTAATCGTCGCGCTACAGAATCTTGAATCTTGAATCTTGCTTCTAGTGCCTTTCTGCCGAAGTGTAGCGCAGGTGGCTCCAACCCTCCGCCGTGCGGCTGGTCCAGAGCAGGTGCAGGCGCCCGTCGGCACCGAAGGCGGCTGCAGGGCTGGTGTGGGCACCGGTTCCATAGCCGGGCGCCACGGCCTGGTCGTCACTCCACTCCCCGTCCTCCCGCCAGGACATCCACAGGTCCGGGGTGTCGTCCCGGGTATCGTCCCAGACCGCCAGCGGCAGACCCTCGGGGTCCAGGGCCACGGCAGCCCGCCACTGGGGGGTGTTGGCGCCGAACATGTCCTGGACCATCTCGTTGGGTCCGAAGCTCGCGCCCCCGTCCTCGCTGAGCGCCGCGAACACGTCGTAGCCGGAACGAAAGTCCCGCTTGTCCAGCCACACCGCCGCCACCCGGTCACCCCGGGCCGCCAGGGCCAGCCGGGTCACGCCGGAGCCGGCGCCGAATTCCACCGTGCGCGGCCCCTGGGGCAGGTCATTGAGCAGGCGGGGGTCACTGAAGGCGCCTTCATGGCCGCGAAATGCGGTGTAGAGCCGGGTATGGCCGTGGCGCCGGTCCTCCCAGCCCACCAGCACGCCCGCATCGGTCACCGCCACGGTGGGGTAGAGCTGGTCCCGCGCCGCCGGCTCGGCATCCACCGGCCGCACCTCGCCCAGACGCACGCCACCGTCCCCATCCAGGGAAACCGGCGCGCTGACAATGCGCATCACCCCGGACTCCCGGCGCGCCCAGGCCGCCACGACGCCGTGCGCCGGGTGGGCCGCCAGGGCGGGCTCCGCGGATTCCATGGCCTCGATGCGGGTCGCCGGCCCCATCCCGGCGGGTCCCGCGCTGCGCAGCCACACATGACCGTCCTGCTCCCAGGCGAACAGGAAGACCCCGCCCACGGCCACCACCACCGGCTGGTAGGCCTCGCGGCCCGTGCTCAACTGTTGGGCCGCGCCAAATTCCGGCTCATCATGGGCACGGAAGGCTGCCCGAACCTGGTAGCTGCCGTCGGCATTGTCCGCCCAGGCGGCCGCCACCGTACCCTCGTCGTTCACCGCCAGGTGCTGGCGGGCGGTGCCTTCCAGCTGGTGGAACAGCCCGCCCCGGGGCGCCTCGCCGACTGTCAGATCAGGGCCGAACTGCCATTCGGCCAGCGCCGGGGATGCCAGCAACAGGGCCCCGGCCAGCCATCCGCCCCTCATCGGGCCTGTTCCGCGAGAAACTCGAACAGGCGCTGCTCCCGGTAATGACCGCCGGAGACGAAGCGATGGAAGTCCCGGAACTCGTCAGCGGTCTTGTAGCCGGGCACCGTGAAGATGGTGTTGCCGTCGGATTCCAGGAAGCCGAACACCGGTGTGGCGAACACGTTCATGCGCGCCCCCAGCTCCAACTCGGTGATGCGCTCACCACTCGGCAGGGTCATGCGCCGACCGCTCTCGGCGTCCACGTAGACCAGCACGTAGTTCTCCTCGTACAGGGCCTTGAGGTCCGGGTCGGAGAAACTCTCCCTGTTGGTCTTGTCGCACCAGCCGCAGCCGTAGCGGCCGAAATACAGGAACACCGGCCGGTCCTGCTCGGCGGCCAGGCGCAGGCCCTCGTCATAGCTGACGAAGTTGTAGCCCTTGGGGGCCTCCGCCGTGGCGGGGGCGGCCAGCAGCCAGAGGGCGCCCAGGGCGAGCAACAGTTGTGTCAGGGTGGATCGCGGGTTCATCGCATGGACTCCTCTGTGGGGCGGGATTCTCTGATCCCGTTGTTTTCAATGTTTGAGGGTGTGGACTTTAGATTTATGTGACCGGGTGGATGGGGGGAAGGTTGCATGAATTCCGGGGTGGTCGCCATGATGGGGGTCAAGCGGCTGGGAGGTCATGGGGGGTACTCCGGGTCGCGGGGGGCTGGGGCAGAGGCAAAATCAAAGTCAAAGTCAAAGTCAAAGGCTTCCGATCCCCGTTGCACGGGGCTCGGGTTACTTTTCTTGCTTGTCCAAGAAAAGTAACCAAAAGAAGGACACCCCGATGCCGCACCCGCTGATCGCGGGTGCCCTGCGTTGCTCGGCTTCGAGGGGGTCGCCTGACAGGCCGTCCGTGGCCTGGCAGGCGACGCGCCGCGTCCCTGCGGCGCCCCTTCGGGCTTTTTCCCTCGAAGCCTGCGCTACTCGGTGCGGCATAAGGGGCGGGCAGATCAACACCGCTTCGACCTGCTTTGGGTTTTCATCGTAGAAGCCCCGACCCCGGGGCGAATGGTGGGAAATTCGCCCCGGGTCGGGGCTCCTACAAAGAACAACAAACTTCCCAGGCTAAGGGGGTTGCTGCCTTTGACGTTCTCCCCCCGTTTTTCTCGCCGAGCACGGGGGTGTTCCGGGGTCAAAGCCCGATAGGGGCGCCGCAGGGATGCGGCGCGTCGGCTGTCAGGCCAGGGAAGGCCTGTCAGCCGACCTCCCCGGAACGCCCCCGCGCGCAGGGCACCCCGCAGGGGCGAGAAACCCGGGTGTCTTTTCTTTGGTTACTTTCTTTGGACAAGCAAAGAAAGTAACCCGAGCCGGCTGCAAGCCGGATCGGAAGCCTTTGACTTTATTAACCAACCCCAAGCCACACCCCCAAACTCACCCCCAATAACCCGACTGTATAGTGGAACTCTCCCTCTCCCCCACAGTCACACTGCCAAAGAAGCCGTGAACCCACCCCCAAAGTGGACATTCACAGCACACAGAAGTCGGGCTTAGAATCCCGCCATCCGCCAAAGGCGGAACACAAGAACACCGGAGGAGAGAGATGAACCGCCCCCATCTGATGCCTGTCGCGCGTCGGCCAGCCGCATGGCTGTGGTCCGGCCTGATCCTGGCGACCCTGCTGGTCTGGGGCACCCTGGCCCGGGCCGCCGGCGGTCTTGACCCCTACGAACACTTCTTCCAGACCACCTTCGGCGACTTCCAGGAAGAACTGGAGCTGACCCGCGAGGAGGACAAGAAGGCCCTGCTGATCTTCTTCGAGATGGACGAGTGCCCCTTCTGCCACCGCATGAAGCAGAACGTGCTCAACCAGCCCGAGGTGCAGGCCTTCTACCGCGAGCATTTCCGTATTCTGAGCGTGGACGTGAACGGCGACGTGGAGGTCACCAATTTCCAGGGTGAGACCGTGCGCCAGGCCGACTTCGCCTTCCGCGAGAACCGCGTGCGCGCCACCCCGGTGTTCCAGTTCTACGACCCCGAGGGCAATCCCATCGCCCGCTTCACCGGCGCCACCTCGGGCGTGGAGGAATTCCTGTGGCTGGGCGAGTTCGTCGCCGAGGGCCACTACAAGGACAGCAACTTCAACCGCTTCAAGCGCGAGCGACAGGCCCAGTCACGGCAATGATGCGATCAGGGAGGAACGCCGGGCGTGCGTGGGGGCGCGCGCTCGTGGGCACAGTGCTGTGCCTGGCCACTGGCGCCATGGCCGAGACCCGTCTGCCATCGCCACTCACCTTGAGCGACGCGCTCGTCTTCGCCGATGACGAACACCCCGCCGTGGCCCAGGGCCGTGCCGGCGTGCTGCGCGGCGAGGCCGAGCGCCTGGCCGCCGAGAGCGCCAATGATCTCGCCGTGGGCATCCGTCTCAATGCCCGCTGGGTGGACCCCAATGAACGGGCCCCGGACCAGGGCAACAACGACTCCCAGGCCATCCTGCGCCTCTCCAAGCCCCTCTATGATTTCGGTCGCAGCAGCAACGCCCGGGCGGCCGCCGAGACCGCCCTGCGCGGCCAGCAGGAACAGCACCTGAGCCTGGTGGCCCGCCAGCGCATGGAGATCATGCGCCGCTACTTCGACGTGCTGATGGCGGACCTGGCCTACGCCCGGGACAACGAGGACATGGCCATCGCCTTCATCGCCTTCGACCGGGCCCAGAACCGCAATGAACTGGGCCAGGTCTCCGACATCGACCTCTACGCCCTGCAGGAGCGCTTCCAGGAGAGCCGCCTGCGCCGCCTGGCCACCCTGCAGGAGACCCGCAGCGCCCGCAACCGCCTGGCCCTGGCCCTGAACCGCCCGGATCAGGTGCCGTCGGACCTGATCAACCCCGCCCTGCCCGGCAACGACCGGGCGCTGCCCGAGATCGAGGAGCTCTATGCCCTGGCCGAGGCCGGCAACCGCCGCCTGGCCAGCCTGCGCCTGGAGGCCGAGGCCGCCAGCCAGCGCATCGCCGCGCGACGCGCCGACCGTCGCCCCGTGCTCAGCCTGGAGGCCGAGGCCGCTCATTACGAGCGGGTGCTGGGCAGCCGCGACCCGCTGGCCGCCGGCCTGGTGCTGGACATCCCGCTCTACAGCGGCGGACGCGTGGATGCGGGCGTGGCCCGGGAGCAGGCCAACCTCTACGATGTCCAGGCGCGCCTGCGCCAGCACGAACTGGACCTGCGCCAGGCGGTGCTGGAGACCTGGCTGGAGATCCAGCGCCTGCGCACCCAGCGCGACCATGCCCGCGCCACCGCCGACTACCGCGACCTGTACCTGGACCGCAGCCGCGCCCTCTACGAACTGGAGGTGGCCACGGACCTGGGGGATGCCATGACCCAGCAGTCCGCCGCCATGCTGTTCACGGCCCAGACGGAATTCGAACTGGCGCTGGCCTGGGAGCGGCTCGCCCTGCTCACCGGCCAACCGGACTTCAGCGCCGTGCACGCCAGCCACGCCCAGGGCACGCCCTGATGAACCAGAACCGGGAGTTGCCACCCATGCCCAGCCCTTCCAAAGCCCGGCGCCTCGCCGCCCTGCTGTCCGCCCTGGCCCTGTCGCTGTCCCTGACCGCGCCGTCGGCCCTGGCCCAGGACATCCCCGCGCAGCTCGACTGGGCGGAACGCCTGGAACTCGGCACCCCGGTCTCCGGCATGGTCACCCGGGTCAATGCCGAGCCGGGGCAGCGGGTCAAGCGCGGCGACGTGCTGGTGCAGCTGGACGATCGCGGCCTGCGCGCCTACGTGGAGGAGGCCGAGGCCCAGGTCAAGCGCCTGGAGCTGGCCCGCGACGAGGCGAAGCTCGAATACGAGCGCCAGCAGGAGATGTTCGACCGCACCCTCATCTCCCAGCGCGACCTGAGCCTGGCGCAGATCGGTTTCGCCATGGCGGATGCGGAGTTCGTGGCCGCCAAGGCGCGGCTCACCCGCGCGCGCCTGGACCTGGAATACAGCCGCGTGCGCGCCCCCTTCGACGGCCTGGTGCTCGCCCGCCACGTGCGCGTCGGGCAGGCGGTGAACAACGAACTGCAGGTCACGCCGCTGGTTACCCTGGTGAGCAGCGAGCCCATGCTGGCCCGGGGCAATGTCGCCGAGGATCGGCTGGCGCGCCTGCGTGAAGGCCAGAACATGGTGGTGCGCGTGGGCGAGGCCCGCTACGAGGGCACCCTGCGTGCCATCGGTCTGGAAGCGATGGACAATGGCTTCCCGGTGACGGTGCAGTTCAGCGCCCCGGCCGAACACCGCCTGCGCGCCGGCCTCGCGGCCACCCTGCAGACCGGCAATGACTGACGCCACCGGCACCCTGCTGGCCTTCACCACCCTGCCCGATGAAGCCAGCGCCACCCGGCTCGCCTCGTCGCTGGTAGAGCGCCGTCTGGCGGCCTGTGTGAATATTCTGCCCGCCGGGACGTCCATCTATGAATGGGATGGCGAGATTCACCAGGACCCGGAGCACGTGCTGATCATCAAGTGCACCGAGGCCCGCTTCGAACGGCTGCAGAACGCCATCCTGGAACTGCATCCCTATGAACTTCCGGAGATCGTGGCGGTTCCAATCAGTCACGGGCTCCCCCCTTACCTCCAATGGATCAAAGAAAGCACCACGCCATGAAACGACTGCTCGCCCTCATCCTCCTGCTGTTCACCCTCCCCGCCCACGCCTTCCTGGGCGATGAACTGCTGGAGCCCGAAAAGGCCTTCGCCTTCGAGGCCAGCCTGCAGAACGGCGACACCCTGGTGGCCGAATGGCGCATCGCCGACGGCTACTACATGTACCGGGAGCAGTTCGCGTTTGAATCCCAGACCGACGGCATCCGCCTGGGCACCCCGCGCATCCCGGCGGGCACGGTCAAGGAGGACGAGTTCTTCGGCCGGGTGGAGACCTACCGCAACCACATCCGCATCGAGGTGCCCATCGAGCGCGCCAGCGGCGCCCCCAACCGGCTCGAGGTGAAGGCCCGTTCCCAGGGCTGCGCCGACATCGGCGTGTGCTACCCGCCCCTGTTCCAGACCGCCTCCCTGGACCTGCCCGCAGCACCCCGCGCCACCAGCCGGGGCAACGGCGCCGTCAACGCCCTGAGCCAGCTGGCCGGCAGCATCGGCGGCGGCAGCGCCGACGAACTGCTGGAGCCCGAAAAGGCCTTCATGCTGTCCGTGGAACCCATCAGCCAGAACGCGGTGCTGGCCACCTGGACCATCGCCGAGGGCTACTACCTGTACCGGGACAAGCTCGCCTTCCGGGTGACCGAAGGTGCGGGCAACCGGGTCGGCCCGGTCAATCCCCCCGAGGGCATCAAGGTGGAGGACGAGTTCTTCGGCCTCACCGAGACCTACCGCCACGAGGTGCAGATCCTGGTGCCCATCCTGCGCGAGGAGGGTGCCAGCAACCGCGTGACCCTGGAGGCGGACTACCAGGGCTGCGCCGACCTGGGGGTCTGCTACCCGCCGCTGACCCAGACCGTGAGTTTCGAATTCACCGGCGACCTGGCCGCCAGCGTGGACATCCCCGCCGCGCCCGAACGGGCCGCGCCGCCGGTCTCCGAGCAGGACCGCATCGCCGCCCAGCTGGCCGACGGCCGCCTGTGGCTGGTGGTGCTGGCCTTCTTCGGTTTCGGCCTGCTGCTCACCTTCACGCCCTGCGTGTTCCCGATGATCCCGATCCTGTCCAACATCATCATCGGGCAGAAGAACCTCACCACTCGCAAGGCCTTCTTCATCTCCCTGGTGTTCGTGCTGGCCATGGCGCTCACCTACACCGTGGCGGGCGTATTCGCGGGCCTGGCCGGCGCCAACCTGCAGGCCGCCTTCCAGAACCCCTGGATCATCGGCGCCTTCGTGGCGGTGTTCATCGCGCTGGCCATGTCCATGTTCGGCTTCTATGACCTGCAGATGCCCTCCGCCATCCAGACGCGGCTGTCCAACCTCAGCAACAAGCAGGAAGGCGGCACCTTCATCGGCGCCGGCATCATGGGCTTCCTCTCGGCCCTGATCGTCGGCCCCTGCGTGACCGCACCCCTGGTGGGCGCCCTGCTGTACATCAGCCAGACCGGTGACGCCTTCCTGGGCGGCCTGGCGCTGTTCTCCCTGTCCATGGGCATGGGCGCGCCGCTGCTGGTCATCGGCACCGCCGGCGGCAAGATCCTGCCCCGGGCCGGCGCCTGGATGGATCCGGTCAAGGCCGTGTTCGGCGTCGCCCTGCTGGGCATGGGCATCTGGCTGCTGGAGCGGGTCATCCCCATGCCGGTGGCCCTGTTCCTGTGGGGTGCGCTGCTGATCGTCTCCGGCATCTACATGGGCGCCCTGCAGTCCCTGGCCCCCGGGGCCAGCGGCTGGCGCAACCTGTGGAAGGGCCTCGGCCTGGTGCTGCTGGTCTGGGGCGTGCTGCTCATGATCGGCGCCGCCTCCGGTGGCCGCGATGTGTTCAAGCCCCTGAGCGGCCTGACCGCCACCACCGTGGTCAGCGGCGCCCCCGGCGCCGCGACACAGGCCCAGGGCCTGCAGTTCAGGAAGATCGACAGCCTGGCCGACCTGGAACGGGAAGTGGCCAGCGCCAGCGCGGCGGGTCAGCCGGTGATGCTCGACTTCTACGCCGACTGGTGCGTGGACTGCGTGCGCATGGAGCGCACCACCTTCCAGGATGCCGGCGTGATCCAGGCCCTGTCCGGCGCCGTGCTGCTCAAGGCCGACGTGACCGCCAACAACTCGGACCACCGGGAGCTGATGCGACACTTCAACCTGTTCGGACCGCCGGCCATCGTGTTCTATGATGCCAGCGGCAACGAACTGCGCGATTATCGCATCGTGGGCTACACGCCCGCCGCACGCTTCACGCAACACGTCAACAACGCCTTCGGTGGATAACAAGCCATGGTCGCCTCACGCCTCCCCCCTCACACCTCACGCCCCAGGCAAAGCCGGGGCATGAGCCAGCCCGCCTTCCTGGGCCTGCTGGTGGCGATCGCCCTGCTGGCGGGTTTCGGCGGTTACGGCTTCTACCACCTGGGCCAGCCCAGTGAGCCCGCCCCTGCCCAGGCCACCGTCACGCCCGCCTCCAGCAACGGCGTGGTCGGCATGGCCCGCCCCGAGTTCAGCCTGCCGGACCTGGAAGGCACCGCGCGCCACATCTCCGAGTGGGACGGCGACGTGGTGCTGGTGAATTTCTGGGCCACCTGGTGCCCGCCCTGCCTCAAGGAGATGCCCGCCTTCGTGGAGGTGCAGGAGGAATACGGCGCGCGCGGCCTGACCATCGTGGCCGTGGCCATCGACGAGAAGGACGCGGTGCGCGACTTCGTCGACACCTACGGCATCAACTTCCCGGTGCTGATCGGCGAGACCGAGGCCATGACCGTGACCCGGGACTACGGCAACCGTTTCGGCGCCCTGCCCTACAGCGTGCTCTACGACCGGGAAGGCAAGATCCGCTTCGTCCAGGCCGGGGAACTGCACAAGGACACCTTCGTGCGGGAACTCACCCCGCTGCTTTAAACGTCGATTCAAAATTCAAGATTCAACATTCAAAATTCCTTCGCTGGGTCCCGTCTTGAATTTTGAACCTTGAATATTGAATTGCCTTTGCGACCCAGGTCTCAAATTTTCAGCTAAAATCCCCGAACTGGCGCCGATCTTCGGCCAGACGCGTCCACGGCCCCGTGCCTCGCTGGACACCCCTACATTCATCAGGCACAATGCCTTCGCCTGCCGGATAAACACCAGAACAAGCCAAGATTCCGGCCCATTTCCAGCCGTTTCAAGAAAGATCATGGCAAAGTTCCTGCTCCTCAACGGCCCCAACCTGAACCTGCTCGGCACCCGCGAGCCGCAGATCTATGGCAGCCAGACCCTGGCCCAGATCTGCGACACGCTGCGCGAACAGGCCAAGGCCCACGGCCATGTGCTGGAGGACTTCCAGTCCAATGCCGAGCATGAACTGGTGGAGCGCGTGCACCGCGCCAGCCGGGAAGGCATCGACTTCATCCTCATCAATCCAGGCGCCTTCACCCACACCAGCATCGCCCTGCGCGACGCCCTGCTGGGGGTGGCCATTCCCTTCATCGAGGTCCACCTGTCCAACGTGCATGCCCGCGAGCCATTCCGCCACAAATCCTACCTGTCGGACGTGGCCCGGGGTGTGATCATGGGACTGGGACCCAAGGGCTATGCGCTGGCGCTGGACGCCGCCATTCACCTGACACAGAAGAACTGACACCCCCATGGATATCCGCAAGATCAAGAAGCTGATCGAACTGCTGGAGGAATCCGGCATCAACGAGATCGAGATCAAGGAAGGCGAGGAATCGGTGCGCATCACCCGCAGCGCGCCCGGCAGCCAGCATGCCTTCGTCATGCCCCAGCATTTCTCCGCCCCGACTGCATCTGCACCCGCCCCGGCCGCCGAGGTCAGCACCGAGAGCGCAGGCGCGCCCGCGCTGCCCGAAGGCCACGCGGTCACCGCCCCCATGGTGGGCACCTTCTACCGCGCCCCCTCCCCGGGCGCCAAGCCCTTCGTGGACGTGGGTCAGTCGGTGTCCGCAGGCGACACCCTGTGCATCATCGAGGCCATGAAGATGCTCAACCAGATCGAGGCCGACAAGGCCGGCGTGGTCAAGGCCATCCTGATCGAGAACGGCCAGCCGGTGGAATACGGCCAGCCGATGTTCATCATCGAATGATCTGAGAGTCAGAATCTGCCGCAGAGACGCGGAGGCGCAGAGAACACCTTTGACAGGATTGACATGATTAACAGGATTTTTCAGTGGCCTTGTAGATCATGTAAATCTTGTAAATCCTGTCGATTCCTTCCTCTCTGCGCCTCCGCGTCTCTGCGGCAATGATTAGGTTTTTTACAGGAACCCCATGTTCGACAAGATACTGATCGCCAACCGGGGCGAGATCGCCCTTCGCATCCTCCGGGCCTGCCGCGAGATGGGCATACAGACGGTGGCCGTGCACTCCGAAGCGGACCGGGATCTCAAACACGTGCGCCTGGCCGATGAATCCGTGTGCATCGGCCCGGCCAGCTCCACTGACAGCTACCTCAATGTCCCCGCCATCATCAGCGCCGCCGAGGTCACCGACGCCGGCGCCATTCACCCCGGCTACGGTTTTCTCGCGGAGAACGCCGACTTTGCAGAGCGGGTCGAATCCAGCGGCTTCGTGTTCATCGGCCCGCGCGCGGCCACCATCCGCCTGATGGGCGACAAGGTCTGCGCCAAGGACGCCATGCTCAAGGCGGGCGTGCCCTGCGTGCCCGGCTCCGGCGGCGCCCTGGGCGATGATCCGGACGAGAACCTGCGCACCGCCCGGGAGATCGGCTACCCGGTGATCATCAAGGCCGCCGGCGGCGGCGGTGGTCGCGGTATGCGCGTGGTGCACAGCGAGGGCGCGCTGCTCAGCTCCATCAGCCTCACCCGGAACGAGGCCCGCAACGCCTTCAACAACGACACGGTGTACATGGAGAAATTCCTGGAGCACCCGAGACACATCGAGTTCCAGATCCTGGCCGACGAGCACGGCAATGCCGTGCACCTGGGCGAGCGCGACTGCTCCATGCAGCGCCGCCACCAGAAGGTGCTGGAAGAGGCGCCGGCCCCGGGCATCACCGAGGAACAGCGCCGGCGCATCGGCGAGCGTTGCGCCCAGGCCTGCCGTGACATCGGCTACCGGGGCGCGGGCACCTTCGAGTTCCTCTACGAGAAGGGTGAGTTCTACTTCATCGAGATGAACACCCGCATCCAGGTGGAGCATCCGGTCACCGAGATGGTCACCGGCATCGATCTAATCCGGGAACAGATCCGCGTGGCTGCCGGCGAGAAGCTGAGTTTCACCCAGGACGAGGTGGTCATCCGCGGCCACGCCATCGAGTGCCGCATCAATGCCGAGGACCCGCGCAGCTTCGTGCCTTCCCCCGGCACCATCACCCAGTACCACAGCCCCGGCGGCCCCGGCATCCGCGTGGACACTCACATCTACAACGGCTACAAGGTGCCGCCCTACTACGATTCCATGATCGGCAAGCTGATCGGCTACGGCTCCACCCGGGAGATCGCCATCGCCCGCACCCGGGGCGCCCTGTCGGAGATCGTCGTGGAAGGCATCAAGACCAACATCCCCCTGCAGCGCGACCTGCTCAACGATGCCGCCTTCCAGGCCGGTGGCACCGACATCCACTACCTCGAAAAGAAACTGAAGGCTGAATCGTGAGTTCTTCCCGGTTTCGCTGATCGGCGCGGAGGGCGCAGAGACGCAGAGAACGCAAAGGGTATTGAGTTTGTTTACTTCAATGAATCCTCTGCGCTCTCTGCGTCTTTGCGCCCTCTGCGTTGACCCCAAAACAATCACGAAGCCTCGCATCCACCACCATCAGGACACCGGACGCATGTTCAAACTGAAGCTCACGGTAACCGGTGATCGCGTGGAGTCTGTCGAAGACCTGTTGCTCCAACTGGGCGCCTTATCCACCTCCCTGGAAGACGCCGGCGATCATCCCCTGCTGGAACCCAGGCCCGGCGAGACGCCGGTCTGGCCCGAGGCCGTGGTGGCCGGCCTGTTCGACGACGACGCCGATGCCGCCGGCCTCACCCTGGCCCTGAGCGCCCGGACAGGGCTCGCGGCCGAGGCCATCGTGCGCGAGGACGTGGTCGAGCGGGACTGGGTACGGGCCTGGATGGATGATTTCAGACCCATGCGCTTCGGCGAGCGCCTGTGGATCGTGCCCACCGGCTATGAGCCGCCTGACCCGCAGGGCGTGAACCTGCTGCTGGACCCGGGGCTGGCCTTCGGCACCGGCACCCATCCCACCACCGCCCTGTGCCTGGAATGGCTGGATAAGCACCCGCCCGCGGATGCCACCGCCATCGACTATGGCTGCGGCTCCGGAGTGCTCGCCATCGCGGCCTTGAGGCTCGGCGCCCGCCACTGCATCGGCGTGGACCTGGACCCCCAGGCCCTGGTCGCGACCCGGGACAATGCACGGCGCAACGGCATCGCCGATGATCGCCTGCCGGTGTATCTCCCAGAAGGGTTTGCAGCCGAACCCGCGGACCTGGTCATGGCCAATATCCTGAGCGGCCCGCTGGTGGAGCTCGCACCGATGCTGAGCGGCCTGGTCCACCCGGGCGGCCGGCTGATCCTCTCCGGCCTCCTGGCCGAGCAGGCTGGGTCAGTCAGCGAGGCCTACCGAAGCACCTTCCGGATGGAGGCACCCGTGCTGAAGGAGGGCTGGGTCCTGCTCGCCGGAACCCGACGCTGATCAACGGCCCCACACTGCACCTGCGCTCGCCTCATCCATCATTGACCCTATGTAATCGATCGGCTACATTTTATCCATGTACACGATCAAACGGACTAATGAACAAAAAGATACGCACAACTGATCTGCCTGATTTCGACCTTGCCGAGCACCTAAAGACCGAACAGGACATCGCTGCCTATCTTTCCCTGGTCCTGGAAGATGGCGATAGCAGCGAACTCGCCCATGCCCTGGGGATTGCCGCCCGCGCGCGCGGCATGACCGAAATCGCCAGGATCAGTGGAATGTCCCGCGAAGCCCTCTATAAGGCTCTCAGACCTGATGCGAAGCCCCGTTTCGAAACAGTTGCCCGGGTCTGCAAGGCGCTAGGAGTACGCCTGCGGGTGGAACCCGAGCAGGACAGCGCGGCATAACAAGCCACTTTCGCAGGCATTTTCCAGTCCAGACCTGCGTCGGCCATCATGCATGGCGGCCCAGCCAATGGACTGACCGCATGAAGAAATGCCAGCGGCAGACCCCTCGTCGCACAAGCAGGACCGCCATCCATCGACCGTTCATCGTCTGCAGCGCTCATTCCTGATAAGATCACTCAGAAATACAACATCTCATCATCATAAGGAGCGTCGTAATGGAAGCAGTGGTGGACGGCAAGACGATTCAGCTGAGCGAGGCCGGCTGGCTGGAGAACCTGGACGAATGGAGCGAGGCCCTGGCGGTGGAGATCGCCAAAAACGAGAACATCCCCGAGTTGACCCAGGAGCACTGGGACATCATCCACACCGCCCGGGCGTACTTCCAGGACACCGGCGTGGTGGCCGAGCCGCGCGCCTTCTCCAAGCTCATGAAGGAAAAGTTCGGTCCCGAGCGCAGCGACCAGAAGTACATCTACTCCCTGTTCCCCACCGGCCTGATCAAGTGCGCCAACAAGGTGGCCGGCCTACCCAGACCCAAGGGCTGCAGCTGAGCTTCAGCAAGGACTGGAGTATACCGAAGGCCTGCATTGCAGGCCTTTTTACTTGCCGCGCACAGAGCCCCCCCACCGGCCGCGTGAAACCCCCCGCCCAAACCGCTACCATCCTAGCCACTAGCCACTAGCCACTAGCCACTAGCCACTTGCATGTACACCCAGTGCCCCCACTGCCAGGCCGTGTTCCGGGTCACCACCGCGGACCTGACCCTCTCCGACGGACAGGTGCGCTGCGGGGAGTGCCTGGCGGTGTTCAACGGCATGGACAGCCTGAGCGTGCTGCCCCCGGAATCCGCCGAGGAAACCAGCACGGCGCCTGCCCTGAAAAAATCCCTCACGCCCGCAGCAGCGGCGGCAGAACCGGAAGCGATTCCGAGCGAGCCGGCGCCTCCGGCAACCGAGCAGGTCGAGCCGGCCACTGAGCAGCCCGCAAGCCCTTCAGCACCGGCTGTCAGCAAACCCGCCATGCCGCTGGCCCTGCGTGATGAACTCGAGACCGCGGCCGAAGGCCCGGGTGGGCGCGCCATTGCCGGCACCCTGGCCCTCGGTCTGTTGTGCGCCCTCCTCATCGCCCTGCTGGGCGCCCAGGTGCTCTACCACGAACGGGAACGGCTGGCGGTGTATCCGGAGCTGTCACCGGCCATCGGGCGCATGTGCGCCTACCTGGGCTGTACCACGACCGAGCGCCGCGAACCCCAGGCCTTCCAGGTCACCCAGCGCAACATCTACAGCCATCCCAACGCCGAGAACGCCCTGATGGTGCAGGCGAGCTTCGTCAACGGTGCCGGCTTCACCCAGCCCCTGCCCCAGGTGGAATTGAGCTTCCGTGACCTGCAGGGATCACTGGTGGCCGTGCGCCGCTTCAGCCCGCAGGAATACCTGCCCCAGGGCCGGGCGCCGGAACCCGTCGCGCCACGGGACGTCGTGGACCTGAACCTCGAGATCGAGGACCCGGGCGCCCGGGCCGTGGCCTACGAATTCCGCTTCCTGTGAATCCCGCTCCGTAGATCGGTCTGGCCTCGTATCACGCTTGCGCGAACTTGCCGCGCTTGCGCATTGAATCGACAGGGAGTTTTCCCTCCCCACCTCTGTCGATCAGACGTGCATCCCGTTGCCTGACGCGCCGCACGGGTTTAACCCGGCGGGCTGTACCGCTATCATGCCTGTTCGCCTGAACCACCCTCCCGATACTCCATGCGCATTGGTGACCACACATTGCCGAGCGGCCTGATCCTCGCCCCCATGGCGGGAGTCACCGACCGCCCCTTCCGGCTCTTGTGCCGGCGCCTGGGCGCGGACATGGCGGTCTCGGAGATGGTGATCGCCGACACCCGCCTCTGGCACACGCCGAAATCCCGACAGCGCCTGGACCACGCCGGCGAACCGGACCCGATCAGCGTGCAGATCGCCGGCGCCGAACCCGCCATGCTGGCGGAGGCGGCGCGGCGCAACGCGGACAACGGCGCGCAGATCATCGACATCAACATGGGCTGCCCCGCCAAGAAGGTGTGTAACCGGGCCGCCGGTTCCGCGCTGCTGGGTGACGAGCGCCTGGTGAGCGAGATCCTGGAGACGGTGGTCAAGGCCGTGGACGTGCCCGTGACCCTGAAGATCCGCCTGGGCCTGGACCGGGACCATTTGAACGCCCTGACCATCGCCCGCATCGCCGAGCACAGCGGCATCCAGGCGCTCGCCGTGCACGGCCGAACCCGGGCCTGCGCCTACAAGGGCACGGTCGACTACGACGCCATCGCCGCCGTGAAGCAGTCGGTGCGAATCCCGGTGATCGCCAACGGCGACATCAACACCCCGGAGCAGGCCAGGGCGGTGCTGGCGCGCACCGGCGCCGACGCCCTGATGATCGGACGCGCCGCCCAGGGCCGGCCCTGGATCTTCCGCGAAATGGCCCATTTCCTCGCCACCGGCCAGCACCTGCCCGCCCCCACCGCAGACGAGATCGCCGCCCTGCTGCGGGAGCACCTGGAGGCCCTGTACGGCTTCTACGGCGAGCAGTCCGGTGTGCGCATCGCCCGCAAGCACATCGGCTGGTACCTGCGTGCCCACCCGGCCGCCGCCCGCTTCCACAGCGCCATCATGGCCGCCGAGGATCCCGCCACCCAGATGGCCCGGGTGCAGGCCTGCCTGGACGCGAGCGCCGGGGAGGCCCTCGCTGCATGAGCGGCAAGCCCATCAACGGCGAGGCCAAGACGCTGTCGCTCGCGGTGCACCAGTCCCTGGAGGACTACTTCGCCCGCCTGGAAGGCCACGAGCCTGATGGCCTGTTCCGCATGGTCATGGAAGAGGTGGAGCGCCCCCTGCTGGAATGCGTCCTGCGCCACTGCGAGGGCAACCAGAGCAAGGCCGCCCAGTACCTGGGCCTCAACCGCGGCACCCTGCGCAAGAAGCTCAAACAACACGGCATCAGTGAGAAGTGAGAAGTGTGAATTGGGAAGTGCGAATTAGCCGTACTTCCAACTTCCCAATTCACACTTCCCACTTCCCTTATAATTCCCGCCTTCCCCAACAAACACAGCAGATATCCCCATGTCCCAGACCCCCGCCCTCACCCCCGTCCGTCGTGCCCTGATCAGCGTCTCCGACAAGGAGGGGGTGCTGGAATTCGCCCAGGCCCTGCAGAGTCTCGGGGTGGAGATCCTGTCCACCGGCGGCACCGCGAAGCTGCTGGCGGACAACGGCGTGAAGGTCAAGGAGGTCTCCGAGCACACCGGCTTTCCGGAGATGATGGCCGGGCGGGTGAAGACCCTGCACCCGCGCATCCACGGCGGCATCCTGGGGCGCCGCGGCATCGATGACGCGGCCATGGCCGAACAGGGCATCGTGCCCATCGACCTGGTGGTGGTGAATCTGTATCCCTTCGAGGCCACCGTGGCGCGCCCCGGGTGTTCCCTTGAGGACGCCATCGAGAACATCGACATCGGCGGCCCGGCCATGGTGCGCGCCGCCGCCAAGAACCACGCCCACGTGGGCATCGTGGTGGAGCCGGCCGACTACGAACGGGTGCTGCAGGCCCTGAACGCCCACGACGGCCACCTGCCCGCGCGCCTGCGCTTCGAGCTGGCCGCCCGGGCCTTCGCCCACACCGCCCGCTACGACGGTGCCATCGCCAACTACCTGACCCGCTTCAACGAGGACGACAGCCAGGCGGACTTCCCGGAGACCCTGAGCCTGCAGTTCCGCCGCGTGCTGGACATGCGCTACGGGGAGAACCCGCACCAGCAGGCCGCCTTCTACCGGGACACCGTGCCTACCGAGGCGGGCGTGGCCACCGCCCAGCAGATCCAGGGCAAGGCCCTGTCCTTCAACAACATCGCCGACACCGACGCGGCCCTGGAATGCGTCAAGCAGTTCGAGGCGCCCGCCTGCGTGATCGTCAAGCACGCCAACCCCTGCGGCGTGGCCGTGGCCCAGAACACCCTGATGGCCTACGAGCGGGCCTTCCAGACCGACCCGACCTCCGCCTTCGGCGGCATCATCGCCTTCAACCGCCCCCTGGACGGTGATACCGCCCACGCCATCGTCAGCCGCCAGTTCGTGGAGGTGATCATCGCGCCGGAGGTCACCTCCGAGGCGGTGCGCGCCGTGGCCACCAAGCCCAACGTGCGCCTGCTGGCCTGCGGCCAGTGGGGCGCACCCCAGCCCGCCTGGGACTTCAAGCGGGTCAACGGCGGCCTGCTGGTGCAGGACCGGGATCTGGGTGAGGTGGGCGAGGCGGACCTGAAGGTGGTCAGCCGGCGTCAGCCCAGCGCCCAGGAGCTCAAAGACCTGCTGTTCGCCTGGCGGGTGGCCAAGTTCGTGAAATCCAACGCCATCGTCTACGTGCGCGATGAGCAGACCATCGGCGTGGGCGCCGGCCAGATGAGCCGCGTGTACTCGGCGAAGATCGCCGGCATCAAGGCCGCCGACGAGGGCCTGCGGGTGGAGGGCTCGGTGATGGCCTCCGACGCCTTCTTCCCCTTCCGCGACGGCATCGACGCCGCCGCCGAAGCGGGCATCCGCGCCGTGATCCAACCCGGCGGCTCCATGCGCGACGACGAGGTCATCGCCGCCGCTGACGAACACGGCCTGGCCATGGTGTTCACGGGGATGCGTCATTTCCGGCATTGATTGGTAATTTCCGCCGCAGAGACGCGAGGGCGCAGAGAAAAAATAAGGAGCTGACAGGATTTACATGATTGACAAGATTCATGAAACAATCCTGTTAATCATGTAAATCCTGTCAAAGCCCTTCTCTGCGCCTCCGCGTCTCTGCGGCAATCTTTTGGATTTCTCACGGAGGTTCACGTGAAGGTATTGGTGATCGGCGGCGGTGGCCGCGAGCATGCGCTGGCGTGGAAGCTGGCCCAGTCACCCCGGGTGCAGACCGTGTTTGTGGCACCGGGTAATGCGGGCACGGCGCTCGAGCCCCGCTGCCTGAACGTGGAGGTCAATCTCAGCGACATCCCCGCCCTGGTGCACTTCGCCCAGAGCCAGGGCGTCGATCTCACCGTGGTGGGCCCCGAGGCGCCCCTGGTGGCCGGGGTGGTGGACGCCTTCCGCGCGGCGGGGCTGCGCATCTTCGGTCCCAGCTCCAAGGCCGCCCAGCTGGAGGGCTCCAAGGCCTTCAGCAAGGACTTCCTGGCCCGGCACGCCATCCCCACCGCCGCCTACGCCAACTTCACCGACCTGGACGCCGCGCTGGCCTACATCCGCGAGCGGGGCGCCCCCATCGTGGTCAAGGCCGACGGCCTGGCCGCGGGCAAGGGCGTGATCCTGGCCCAGACCGTGGCGGAGGCAGAGGCCGCGGTGCGCGACATGCTGGCGGGCAACGCCTTCGGCGAGGCGGGTCACCGGGTAGTGGTCGAGGAATTCCTGACCGGCGAGGAGGCGAGCTTCATCTGCATGGTGGACGGTGAGCACATCCTGCCCATGGCCAGCTCCCAGGACCACAAGGCCCGTGACGACGGAGACAAGGGCCCGAACACCGGCGGCATGGGCGCCTACTCCCCCGCCCCGGTGGTCACCCCGGAGATCCACGCGCGCATCATGCGCGAGGTGATGGAACCCACGGTGCGCGGCATGGCCGCCGAGGGCAACCCTTACACCGGCTTCCTCTACGCCGGCGTGATGATCGCCCCGGACGGCACGCCGAAGGTGCTGGAGTTCAATTGCCGCTTCGGCGACCCGGAGACCCAGCCCATCATGATGCGCCTGCGCTCGGACCTGGTGGACCTGCTGGAGGCGGCCCTGGACGCACGCCTGGACCAGGTGGAGGCCGACTGGGACCCGCGGGCCTCCCTGGGCGTGGTGCTGGCCGCCGGCGGCTACCCCAACGACTACCGCAAGGGCGACGTGATCATCGGTCTGCCCGAACAGGATGCCCCCGACGCCAAGGTCTTCCACGCCGGCACCCTGCAACAGGATGGTGCGGTGGTCACCAACGGTGGTCGAGTCCTGTGCGTGGTGGGCCTGGGCGAGACCGTCGCCGAGGCCCAGAAACGGGCCTACGCCCTGTCAGACCGCATTCACTGGGACGGCGTATACTGTCGCAGAGACATCGGTTATCGGGCCGTGGCCCGGGAACAGGGTCGCGCCTGAACCAGCCCACTCCCGGTCTGGCACTTCCCTTGCTAGATTTCTTTGTGGGGCCCTGTGCCCCACACCCTTCCGTATTACGGTGAATAGACCATGGCAGCTGCCGACATCCTGACCGAACTGGAACACCACCCCCGCCCCTGCGACAAGGAGGGGCTCAAGCGCTCCATCCGCGACGCCCTGATCCACCAGGCCGGCAAGGACCCCCTGCACGCCACTCCCCGGGACTGGCTGGAGGCGGTCTCCTACGCCGTGCGCGAGCGTCTCATCGAGCGGCGCATGTTCACCCAGCGCCTGTTCAACCAGGAGCACGCCAAGCGGGTCTACTACCTGTCCATGGAGTACCTGATCGGACGCATGCTCATCAACAGCCTGATGAACCTGGGCTTCTTTGATGCCTGCCGCGAGGCCCTGTCCGAGATGGGCGTGGACCTGCTGGAGATCTCCGAACTGGAACCGGATGCCGCGCTCGGCAACGGCGGCCTGGGGCGTCTCGCTGCCTGCATCCTGGACTCCATGGCCAGCCAGTGCATTCCCGGCTACGGCTACGGCATCCGCTACGAGTACGGCATGTTCCAGCAGCAGATCCAGAACGGGCAGCAGATCGAGCACCCGGACAACTGGCTGCGCTACGGCAATAACTGGGAATTCCCGCGCCCCGAGAAGATCTTCCCGGTGCGCTTCTACGGCCGGGTGGTCACCCACCGGGACAACGGCGATGTGCGACACCACTGGCAGGACTGTGAAGAAGTCATCGCCATGGCCTACGACTACCCGACCCCGGGCTACGGCAACAAGAACGTCAACAACCTGCGCCTCTGGGCGGCCAAGGCCACCCGGGACTTCGACCTCAACTACTTCAACGAAGGCGACTACATCGGCGCCATACAGCAGAAGGCGGAGTCGGAGACCATCTCCATGGTGCTCTACCCCAACGATGCCACCGCCATCGGCCGGGAATTGCGCCTGAAGCAGGAGTACTTCTTCGTCTCCGCGTCCATCCAGGACATCCTCTCCCACCACGAGGAGATGGGCTACCGGATCACCGAGCTGGCGGACAAGGTGGCCATGCAGCTCAACGACACCCATCCGGCCATCGCCGTGGCGGAGCTCATGCGCCTGCTGCTGGACAAGTACCAGCTGCCCTGGGTCTCCGCCTGGGAGATCACCAGGGCGGTGTTCGGCTACACCAATCACACCCTGATGCCCGAAGCCCTGGAGACCTGGCCCGTGGCGCTCATGGAGCGGGTGCTGCCGCGCCACATGCAGATCATCTACGAAATCAACTTCCACTTCCTAAACGAGGTGCGCCACACCTTCCCCGGGGACACGGAGATCGTCAAGCGCCTGTCCATCATCGACGAGGACCACGGCCGGCGTGTGCGCATGGCCCACCTGGCCGTGGTGGGCAGCCACCACATCAACGGCGTGGCCGCCCTGCACACCCAGCTGCTCAAGGACACCCTGTTCCACGATTTCTACCGCCTGTGGCCGGAGCGCTTCATCAGCATCACCAACGGCATCACCCCGCGCCTGTGGCTCAACCAGGCCAATCCGGCCCTGACCTCCATGATCAGTGAGCACATCGGCAAGGAATGGGTCATGGACCTGACCCAGCTCAGGCAGCTGGAAGCCTTCGCCGAGGATCCCACCTGCCGGCAGGAATTCAGAACCGTCAAGGAGGCCAACAAGCGCCACCTGGCGGAACTGGTGCTTGAGCGCACCGGCATCGAGATCGATCCCGCGGCCATGTTCGACGTGCAGATCAAGCGCATCCACGAGTACAAGCGTCAGCTGCTCAACATCCTGCACGTGATCGCCTTCTACAACCGCATCCGTCACGGCGAGGCCCCGGAACAGGCCCAAAGGGTGGTGCTGTTCGCCGGCAAGTCGGCGCCTGCCTACGTGCGCGCCAAGCAGATCATCCGCCTGATCAATGATGTGGCCGACGTGATCAACCACGACCCGGTGGTGGAGGGCCGACTCAAGGTGGTCTTCTATCCCAACTACGATGTCAGTTCCGCGGCCGTGATCATCCCCGCCGCCGATCTCTCGGAGCAGATCTCCACCGCCGGCATGGAGGCCTCGGGCACCGGCAACATGAAGCTGGCCCTGAACGGCGCCCTGACCATCGGCACCCTGGACGGCGCCAACGTGGAGATCCGCGAGGCGGTGGGCGAGGAGAACATCTTCATCTTCGGTCTGACCACCAACGAGGTGGCCGAGACCAAGGCGCGGGGCTACCGTCCCCGGGAGCACTACGAGCAGAATGCGGAGCTCAAGGAAGTGATCGACATGATCGCCTCCGGCTTCTTCTCGCCCTCGGAGCCCGGGCGCTATCGCGACCTGGTCCACGACCTGCTGAACAACGACGCCTTTCTGGTGCTGGCCGATTTCGAGAGCTACCTGCACGCCCAGGAGCGGGTCGACGCACTGTACCGCAAACCCGAGGAATGGACCCGTCGCGCCATGCTCAACACCGCCCGCATGGGCTTCTTCTCCATCGACCGCACGGTGAAACAGTACGCCGACGAGATCTGGGGCGTGACGCCCGAGTGTTGGATTTGAAGCGCTAGAGGCAAGTTGCTAGAGACAAGAGGCAAGTAAACACCTCTCAGAAACAGGAAAGGCCGGTGAAAACCGGCCTTTCCTGTTTCTGCTTCCTGACGTAGGTCGGGCTTCAGCCCGACAACGATGCTTCCAGGGACACTCCGCTGTCGGGCTGAAGCCCGACCTACGGGAGGCGACGAGCAGGGGTTTGCTTGTCTCTTGTATCTTGGATCTTGCCTCTCATCCCTTCTTCATCATATCGAAGAACTCGCTGTTCACCTTGGTGGACTGCAGGCGGCTGAGCAGGAACTCGATGGCCTCCAGCTCGTCCATGGAGTGCAGGAACTTGCGCAGGATCCAGAGCTTCTGCAGCTCGTCGGGGTCGGTGAGGAGTTCTTCGCGGCGGGTGCCGGAGCGGTTGATGTTGATGGCGGGGTAGGTGCGCTTTTCGGCGATGCGGCGATCCAGGTGGATCTCCATGTTGCCGGTGCCCTTGAACTCCTCGTAGATCACCTCGTCCATCTTGGAGCCGGTGTCCACCAAGGCGGTGGCGAGGATGGTCAGGCTGCCGCCCTCCTCGATGTTGCGCGCCGCGCCGAAGAAGCGCTTGGGCCGGTGCAGGGCGTTGGCGTCCACGCCGCCGGTGAGCACCTTGCCGGAGGACGGCACCACGGTGTTGTAGGCCCGCGCCAGGCGGGTGATGGAGTCCAGCAGGATCACCACGTCACGCTTGTGCTCCACCAGGCGCTTGGCCTTCTCGATGACCATCTCGGCCACCTGCACGTGCCGGCTGGCGGGCTCGTCGAAGGTGGAGGAGATCACCTCGCCCTGCACCATGCGCGCCATCTCGGTCACTTCCTCGGGCCGCTCGTCGATGAGCAGCACGATCAGGTAGCAGTCCGGGTAGTTGGTGGCGATGCTCTGGGCGATGTTCTGCAGCATCAGGGTCTTGCCCGCCTTGGGCGGGGAGACGATCAGGCCGCGCTGGCCCTTGCCGAAGGGGGCGACGATGTCGATGACCCGCGCAGTGATGTCCTCGGTGCTGCCGTTGCCCCGCTCCATGCGCATGCGCTCGCTGGCATGCAGGGGGGTGAGGTTCTCGAACAAGACCTTGTTCTTGGCGTTTTCCGGCGCCTCGAAATTGATCTGGTCCACCTTGAGCAGCGCGAAATAGCGCTCGCCTTCCTTTGGGGGCCGGATCTTGCCGGAGATGGTGTCACCGGTGCGCAGGCTGAAGCGGCGGATCTGGGAGGGCGAGACGTAGATGTCGTCGGGGCCTGCCAGGTAGGAGCTGTCCCCCGAGCGCAGGAAGCCGAAACCATCCTGAAGTATTTCCAGCACACCATCGCCGAAGATGTCCTCTCCGTTCTTCGCATGCGCCTTGAGCATGGCGAAGATGATGTCCTGCTTGCGGGCCCGCGCCATGCCTTCGATCTTCATGGACTGGGCGAGTTCAACGAGTTCTGCTGCGGGCTTGCGCTTGAGTTCGGTCAGATTCATGCGAGTCGATATCGGATGGAGGGCAGGGAGAGGGTTACAGGCGTACAGACACACCCTTGGCGGGTGGCCGGAACTGCTGATCTGATTGGGAATTCGGTTCGGGGAGGCTTCGCGCGCCAGAACGACGGGCGAGGTCTGCTTATATAATTTTGGTTAAGCTAGCATGATCATCCGGTCGAGTCCAGCCCGGCGCGCAGGGCGCCGGGCCGGGCCGTGAACGGGATCAGATATTCTGGTCCAGGAAGGCAGTCAGCTGGGACTTGGACAGCGCGCCCACCTTGGTGGCCTCGACACTGCCACCCTTGAACAGCATCAGGGTGGGAATGCCGCGGATGCCGTACTTGGGCGGGGTGCCGGGGTTTTCGTCGATGTTCAGCTTGGCGATCTTGACCCGGTCACCGTATTCGGAGGCGATCTCGTCCAGGATCGGGGCGATCATCTTGCAGGGACCGCACCACTCGGCCCAGTAGTCCACCAGCACCGGCTGCTCGGACTTGAGCACCTCGTCCTCGAAACTGGCATCGGTCACGTGAAGGATCTTTTCACTCACAACGGTTAACCTCCGGTTAGAATAGGGGTTTCGCGGCCTGGGCTCGGGGGGATTTGCCTGCCCCGTGCCAGGGCAGAGCGGCGAATACCCGGCCAATTGGAGCCCATTCCGCCCACCATTTCAAGCCCATATGAAAAGCCAGGACCCCATGACGGATACCCACCTCTCGGATACCTCCTTCAGCCAGTTCGACCTCCCCGACAGTGTCAGACAAGGCATCGAAGACGCCGGATTCAGCCGCTGCACCCCCATCCAGGCCCTGGCCCTGCCCATCGCCCTCAAGGGTCACGACGTGGCCGGCCAGGCCCAGACCGGCACCGGCAAGACCGCCGCCTTCCTGATCGCCGCCTTCAACCGCCTGCTGCGTGATCCCGCCCCCGCCGAGCGCAAGCAGAACCAGATCCGCGCCCTGATCCTTGCCCCCACCCGCGAGCTGGCCATCCAGATCCACAAGGACGCCGTGACCCTGGGTGCCCACACCGGCCTCAAGCTGGGTCTCGCCTACGGCGGCACCGATTACGACAAGCAGCGCCAGCAGCTGGTGGACGGGGTGGACATCCTGATCGGCACCCCCGGGCGCATCATCGACTACTTCAAGCAGAAGGTGTTCGACATGCGCGTGGTCCAGGTGATGGTGCTGGACGAGGCGGACCGCATGTTCGACCTGGGCTTCATCAAGGACATCCGCTTCCTGCTGCGGCGCATGACCCCACCCACGGAGCGCCAGTCCATGCTGTTCTCCGCCACCCTCTCCCACCGGGTGATGGAGCTGGCCTACGAGCACATGAACAACCCCGAGAAGGTGCAGACCCGGGACGAGCAGGTCACCGCCCAGCGTGTCCGCCAGGTGGTCTACTACCCCGCGAACCCGGAGAAGATCCCCCTGCTGCTGGGACTCATGAAGCGCATCGGCCCGAGCCGCTCCATGGTGTTCGTCAATACCAAGCACATGGCCGACAAGCTGGAGGCCTGGCTCAAGGGCAACGACATCAAGGTCGCGGTGCTCTCCGGCGACGTGCCCCAGCAGAAGCGCCAGCGCCTGCTCAAGCAGTTCGAAAACGACGAATTTCAGGTGCTGGTGGCCACTGACGTGGCGGCCCGCGGCCTGCACATCCCCGACGTCTCTCACGTGTTCAATTTCGATCTGCCCCAGTCCGGCGAGGACTACGTGCACCGCATCGGCCGCACCGGCCGCGCCGGCGCCGAGGGCGACGCGGTGAGCTTCGCCTGCGAGGATTCCGCCTTCTACCTGCCGGAGATCGAGCAATACATAGGCTTCAAGATCGAGGCCGGGGCCATCGACCCGGAACTGCTGGTCAAACCGGCGCCGCCCGCCAAGCGCGAGATCCGCGAGCGCCTGGGCGCTCAGAATCGCGGTGACCGCGGTGGAAAGCGCGCCTCGCCCCGTCGGCGCCGGGAACACACCTGATCCGGGCGGCGTACCCACGCCGCCAGGCATTGCAAATCCACGCCACACCCCCGCCTCCGGGCCCTGACGGGCCCGGGAATCTGCCTTTTCCGGGCTGTCTTGCCCAAATTCCGTGAATAGACCCAAAAGTTTTCACCACTTACCCCCCAGGATAGGGATGTCGTATAGTCAGGCGGTTTGCAAAATTCTCACTATAAAAATCCGGGGCTCTGCAAGGCCCCGACAAATCACCAAAGCGATTAGGAGACAGACATGGCGAACAAGGTACTCGTCGCCCAGGGGGGCGGCCCCACGGCCGTAATCAATCAGTCCATGGTGGGCGCCGTACTGGAGTCCCGCAAATTCAGGAACGTTGAGCTGGTGTACGGCGCATTCCACGGCGTGCGCGGCATCGTGGACGAGGAGTTCCTGGACCTGACCCAGGAGACCAGCCACAACCTGGAACTGGTGGCCCAGACCCCGTCTTCCGCGCTCGGCTCCACCCGTGACAAGCCCGACCTCAAGTACTGCCAGGAGATCTTCAAGGTCCTCAAGGCCCATGAGATCGGCTACTTCTTCTACATCGGCGGCAACGACTCCTCGGACACCGTGCGCATCGTCAGCGAGGAGGCCCAGAAGGCCAATTACGACCTGCGCTGCATCCACATCCCCAAGACCATCGACAACGACCTGGTGGAAAACGACCACACGCCCGGCTTCCCGTCCGCCGCGCGCTTCGTGGCCCAGTCCTTCATGGGCGCAAACCTGGACAACTGGGCCCTTCCCGGTGTGTACATCGGCGTGGTCATGGGTCGTCATGCGGGCTTTCTCACCGCCGCCGCCGCGCTCGGCAAGAAGTTCCCGGACGACGGTCCGCACCTGATCTACCTGCCGGAGCGGGTGTTCGACATCGACAGGTTCCTGGCGGACGTGAAGGCCACCATGGAGCGCTACGGGCGCTGCGTGGTCGCCGTGAGCGAGGGCATCCACGACGCCGAGGGCACCCCCATCGTGGTGAAGCTGGCCAAGGAAGTGGAAAAGGATGCCCACGGCAACGTGCAGCTCTCCGGCACCGGCCAGCTGGCGGACATGCTCTGCGACGAGATCAAGAACAAACTCGGCATCAAGCGCGTGCGCGGCGACACCTTCGGCTACCTGCAGCGCTCCTTCGTGGGCTGCGTCTCCGACGTGGACCAGCGCGAGGCCCGGGAGGTGGGCGAGAAGGCGGTGCAGTACGCCATGTGGGGCAAGCAGGATGGCTCCGTGGTGATCGAGCGCACCGGCTTCTACTCGGTGGACTACCGGCTCGCGCCCCTCGAGGCGGTGGCCGGCAAGACCAAGGTCATGCCCGATGAGTTCATCACCGCCTCCGGCACGGACGTCACCGACGCCTTCCGTCTGTACCTGCGCCCGCTGCTGGGTTCCGGCATGCCGGACGCCTACCGCCTGCGCCAGAACCTGGTGGAGAAGGTGCTCAAGAAGTAGGAAGTGGGAATTGGGAAGTGTGAAATCAAAAAGGGCCGGCTTACGCCGGCCCTTTTTTTTGCTGCCAGGGGGAAGGCGTGAGGCGTAGACGAGAAACCTGATCGCCTACCCCCTCACAGCTCACGCCCCGGCCTTGCCGCCGAGTGCCTCGAACACCTTGTCGCGGATCTCCTCCACGGAACCGACGCCCGCCACCCTGGCGTACCGGGTGGCGCAGGCCTCGCTGCTCTCGGCCAGGCTGCAGTAGAAGGCCACCAGTGGCTTGGTCTGGCTGTGGTACACGTCCAGACGCTTGCGCACGGTCTCCTCGTTGTCATCGTCGCGCTGGATCAGGTCCTCGCCGGTGACGTCGTCCTTGCCTTCCACCTTGGGCGGATTGAACACCACGTGATAGGTGCGCCCGGAGGCGGGGTGCACCCGGCGCCCGCTCATGCGCTTGATGATCTCCTCGTCGGCCACGTCCACTTCCAGCACACAATCCAGCTTCACGCCCTGCGCCTCGAGGGCCTCGGCCTGGGGGATGGTGCGCGGGAAGCCGTCAAACAGGAAGCCCTGGGCGCAATCGTCCTGCTCAAGGCGCTCCTTGATGAGACCTAGGATGATCTCGTCGGACACCAGACCGCCCGCGTCCATGACCTTCTTGGCCTCCACGCCCAGCGGCGTGCCGGCCTTGACGGCGGCACGCAGCATGTCGCCGGTGGAGATCTGCGGGATACCGTACTTCTCGGTGATGAACTGAGCCTGGGTGCCTTTTCCGGCGCCGGGGGCGCCCAACAGAATACATCTCATGACTTACCCCTTCCGTTTGGGTTGTGGACCCTCTGGGATACGGGGCCCGTTTTTTTCAGTTTATTGGCCAGAAACTTTGGCTTAATGGCCCGCAATCGTTTATTTTAAACATTCGCGACGCGTGCCCGTTTCATGGCGATACTGATCCTGTCGCATTCGTCATCGGCGCACAAGCCCTCATGCGTGCAGGCCTCTACGACTCCACGCCCATTCCCGGAAGATCGGAAGGATCCGAACAGGGACCTCAGATCAATCACTTGCGCGCACCGATCACCCGACCCTATCCCCAATGGGGGATATATGGATCAGCACAGCTTATTTAAAGATTCAAAATTCCGATTCCTAGCGCGGGCCGGGCAGTGCTAGTGTCGTGTGGCGAGATCTAGAATCTTACATTTTTCCGGCATTTAAACGATTTCTTAATTAATTAAAGAGGAAAAAACTAATGTCACTGGTGAATCCTCACGGGGGGGGTCCGCTCAAGCCCTTGCTGCTGGAAGGCGAGGCTTTGAGCGCTGAACGGGGGCGCGCCGAGTCGCTGCCCAAGGTCAAGGTCAGCTCCCGGGAAAAGGGCGACATTATTATGCTGGGTCTGGGCGGGTTTACCCCCCTGGACGGCTTCATGAGCCACGCGGACTGGGAAGGCGTCTGCGACGGCATGAAGACCGCCAGCGGCCTGTTCTGGCCCATCCCCATCACGCTCTCCACCGACGAGGTGGTGGCCGACGGCATCAAGACCGGCAGCGACATCGCCCTGGTGGACCCGGAAAATGACGAGATCCTGGCCACCATGACGGTGACCGAGAAGTACCGGATCGACAAGGCCCACGAGTGCGCCACCGTGTTCAAGACCACCGACCTGGAGCACCCGGGCGTGAAGATGGTCATGGAACAGGGCGACGTGAACCTCGCCGGTCCCGTGAAGGTGCTGTCCCAGGGCGGATTCCCCGAGAAGTACGGCGATCTGTTCATGTCCCCCAAGGAGACCCGCGCCCAGTTCGAGGCCATGGGCTGGAGCAAGGTGGCGGCGTTCCAGACCCGCAATCCCATGCACCGTTCCCACGAATACCTCGCCAAGGTGGCCATCGAGACCTGCGACGGCGTGCTGATCCACTCGCTGCTGGGCAACCTCAAGCCCGGCGACATCCCGGCCGACGTGCGCGCCAAGGCCATCAACACCCTGGTGGACAAGTACTTCGTCAAGAACACCATCATCCAGGCGGGTTACCCGCTGGACATGCGCTACGCCGGTCCCCGCGAGGCCCTGCTGCATGCGGTGTTCCGCCAGAACTACGGCTGCTCCCACCTGATCGTGGGCCGCGACCATGCGGGCGTGGGCGATTACTACGGGCCGTTCGACGCGCACCATATCTTCGACCAGATCCCCAAGGGCGCCCTGGAGACCCAGGCCCTGAAGATCGACTGGACCTTCTGGTGCTACAAGTGCGGCGGCATGGCCTCTGCGCGCACCTGCCCCCACGAGCCCGGCGACCGGCTGCTGCTGTCCGGCACCAAGCTGCGCAAGGCCCTGTCCGAGGGGGACGACGTCCCGGCGGAGTTCTCCCGCCCGGAAGTGCTGGAGATCCTGCGCGAGTACTACAACAACCTCACCGAAAAGGTCGAGGTCAAGCTGTCCGGGCATTCCGCCAAGTAGGGGACGTCATCCGCCAGGTCGTGCATGAGAAGCGAAGCTGGTGTAGGCCGTCATGATGACAAAGGGTTAGACGAGAACTGCCTCGTAATTTAATAAGAACTCAGCATCACCACTAGGAGAGTAGACAATGATTAGTACCAACCCATTCAGTGAGCTTGCAGCATTTATTCCGCCCGCGGCCATGCAGATCTACGTGGTGGCCATGATCCTGCTGGTGATCGCCGGCGTGCTCATCGATGTGATGCACAAGAAGAGCGCCAAGTATTTCTTCGAAAACGCGAAAAAGCAGGAAAAGAACGCCCGGCGCAGTGTGAGCAGCGGCGAGAAGGTCGGCCTTGCGGTCCAGACCATCGTCGGCGAGGTGCTCACCTCCTCCGAGTTTTCCCACCGCGGCGAGCAGCAGCGTCGCGTCTCGCACCTCCTCACCATGTACGGCTTCATCGTCTTCGTGGTAGCCACTGCGGTGCTGATCTTTGCTCACCCCACCTCGGGCGAAGCGGGCATCTGGCCGCTGCTGTGGCACCTGGGCGCGCTCAGCCTCGCGGTCGGCGGTTACTGGTTCTGGTTCTTCATCCGCGTGGACGTGTCCGCCGAAGGCAACCCCTGGTACCGCGTGGTGCGCGCCGATCTGTTCATCGTGTCCCTGCTGGCGATGGCCACCTTCGCGCTGCTGTGGTCCTTCACCCAGGGCAGCGCCATCGGCTGGCTGTTCTTCGTCCTGTTCATCGCCGCCAGCACCACGCTGTTCTCCACGGTGATCTGGTCCAAGTTCGCCCACATGTTCTTCAAGCCTGCTGCCGCCTACCAGAAGAAGGTCACCAAGGCCGACGGCTCCCAGGAGAATCTGCCCGATGTGGGTGAACTGACGGATCCCAAGCTGCAGGCGCGGTATCCCGACATCCCGGAATACATGGGCACCAACCCGCCCAACATGGGGCCCGGCATCACCCGCGAACCGCCACGCCACTACTGAGTCGAGACACTGAATAACAATTCTTTTAAGAGAGGACCGACATGCCAACTTTCGTATATATGACGCGCTGCGACGGCTGTGGAGCCTGTGTCGATATCTGCCCGTCGGACATCATGCACATCGACCCGACCGTGCGCCGCGCCTACAACATCGAACCCAACATGTGCTGGGAGTGCTACTCCTGCGTCAAGGCCTGCCCGCACAACGCCATTGACGTGCGTGGTTATGCGGACTTCGCCCCGCTGGGCCATTCCGTTCGGGTGATCCGCGACGAGGAAAAGGGTGTCATCGCGTGGCGCATCAAGTCCCGCAACGGTGAAATGGACCTGAATCTGCTGGCCCCCATCACCACCAAGCCCTGGGGTCAGTACATTCCCAAGCTGGCCGACGCGCCGGCACCCAGCAAGGACATGCGCGACAGCCAGCTGCTCTTCAACGAGCCGAAATACATCCGTCTGGATGAGGGCGGTCTGCACACGCTGGAATCCAATGGCCTGAGAATGAAAGCAGGGGTGTACTACTAATGGCTTACAACACAATCGTAGAAGACAACATCGACATCCTGGTCTGTGGTGCCGGCCTTGGTGGCACCGGTGCGGCCTGGGAGGCTCGTTACTGGGGTCAGGACAAGAAGATCGTGATCGCCGAAAAGGCCAACATCGACCGTTCCGGCGCCGTGGCCCAGGGCCTCTATGCCATCAACTGCTACATGGGTACCCGCTTCGGCGAGAACAACCCGGAAGATCACGTGCGCTACGCACGTATCGACCTGATGGGCATGGTGCGCGAGGACCTGCTGTTCGACATGGCTCGCCACGTGGACTCGGCTGTTCACCAGTTCGAGGAATGGGGCCTGCCGATCATGCGCAACCCCAAGACCGGCACCTACCAGCGTGAAGGCCGTTGGCAGATCATGATTCACGGCGAGTCCTACAAGCCGATCGTGGCTGAGGCAGCCAAGAAGTCCGCCGACAAGGTCTACAACCGCGTCTGCGTCACCCACCTGCTGATGGACGATGCCAAGGAGAACCGAGTGGCCGGCGCCGTGGGCTTCAATGTCCGCACCGGTGACTACCACGTGTTCAAGTCCAAGGCCGTGATCGTGGCCGCGGGCGGCGCCTCCAACATCTTCAAGCCGCGTTCCGTGGGTGAAGGCGCCGGTCGCGTGTGGTATGCCCCCTGGTCCTCCGGTTCTGCCTACGGCCTGATGATCGGGGCGGGCGCGAAGATGACCCAGATGGAAAACCGCATCGTGCTGGCCCGCTTCAAGGACGGTTACGGCCCGGTGGGTGCCTACTTCCTGCACCTCAAGACCTACACCCAGAACGCCTATGGCGAAGAGTATGAGTCCAAGTGGTTCCCCGACCTCCAGAAGATGGTGGGCAAGGAGTATCTGGATCCCGAGGTCTCGCACCGGACCCATCGTCCGATCCCGACCTGCCTGCGCAACCACGCCCTCATCAACGAGGTCAATGCCGGTCGCGGTCCGATCCACATGGTCACCATGGAGGCCTTCCAGGATCCTCACCTGGAGGAGATCGGCTGGCACAACTTCCTGGGCATGACCGTGGGTCAGGCCGTGCTGTGGGCCGCCACCGACGTGAACCCCAAGTACGAGAACCCGGAGCTGACGACCTCCGAGCCCTACGTCATGGGTTCCCACGCCACCGGTTGCGGCGCCTGGTGCTCCGGTCCCGAGGACATCTCTCCGCCTGAGTACTTCTGGGGCTACAACCGCATGACCACGGTCGAAGGCCTGTTCGGTGCCGGCGATGCCGTCGGTGGCACCCCGCACGCCTTCTCCTCCGGTTCCTTCACCGAAGGACGCCTGGCTGCCAAGGCCGCGTGCAAGTACATCGACGATGGCAAGGCCGAAGGGATCCGTATCTCCCAGGAACAGATCGACCGCCGCAAGGAGGAGATCTACAAGCCCATGGAGCACTACAAGGTCTACCGTAACGAGATCGTTGCCGGTTCGGTCAACCCCAACTACATCAACCCCCGCCAGGGTCTGGATCGCCTGCAGAAGCTGATGGATGAGTACTGCGGCGGCGTGACGGTCAACTACATGACCAACGACAAGCTGCTCAGCATCGGCCTGAAGAAGATGAAGGCCCTGGAAGAGGACCTGGAGAAGGTTGCGGCGGAGAATATCCACGAACTGCTGCGTGCCTGGGAGTTGAAGCACCGTCACCGCACTGCCGAGGCGGTCTTCCACCACACCCTGTTCCGCAAGGAGACGCGCTGGCCGGGCTATTACTACCGTGGCGATGCGATGAAGCTGGACGACGAGAACTGGCATGTACTGACGGTTTCCCGTCGTGACCCGAAGACCGGGGAGTACACCATGGAGAAGGCGCCCTGCTACCACATCGTGGGCAAGGACGAGTAAGGGCGGTCGATACCGGGGAGGCGTTACCTGCGCCTCCCCGGGTCGCTCTAAAAAAGATCAACGACAAGTTGGTCTTTTTTTTGCGGCACGGTAATGTGTTGACCCGGCTGCACGCCAGTGGGCAACCTGTCACACGCAAATGGTCATTTCAGAGAATAATCCATGAACATCATCGAGAAGACGGACGAGGAACTCCTCCAGATCGTCCTCCCCATGTGGGACGACCTGATCAAGTATTCCAACAAAGGCAACTACGGGAAGTTCATTCGCAACTTCTCCTACGACCTTCTGCTCGGCCTGAACGAGGTGGAGCTTGGCAATCAGTTCGCCAAGAGCGAGCTGACCCGAAGCCTCTCAACAGACTATGACTTCCTGGGCTTCATCCGGCGTGGCGAGCATGTCACCTGCCTGTTCAGGGTACGCAGCACCAAGCGGGCTGGCGAGTGGCTGGGGCGCATGGTCGTCGGTTATGAAAGAGGCGAGGTCAAGATCTTCGCCGCATCCGTGTTCTAGACGATCATGAGCGAAACCATACAAGACAATAAGTTTGTCGAGCTGACCTACGAGGTCATCGACAAGAAGTCCGGAGACGTCCTGTCAACCGTCGAGTTCCCCTTAAGTTACGTGCATGGCACGAACCATGTGCTGAACAGGCAGGTCACCGACGACCTGCAGGGGCGCGCCCAGGGCGACGTGATCGAGGTCGCCATCGATGGCAATGCGATCTACGGAGCACGGGACGAGAACCTGGTGTTTACCGACAGCATCGACAATGTGCCGGAAGAGTACCGGGAAGTCGGGACGATCATCCTGATGGAAAGCGAGAACGGCGAACGAAAAGAGTTCATCGTGACGCGCATGGATGACAAGACACTCACGGTCGACGGCAACAATCCGCTGTGCGGCAGAGACCTGATCTTCAGGCTCAAGATCCTGAGCGTACGGGATGCCACTCCGGAAGAGATCGAAGCGGGCACCCGGGTCATCGATGGACCGGACATCGATACGGACCGAATTGTGCCGATCTGACGCCCAGACTTGCACCCTCGCCTTCAACATCACATAGGGCGGGCCATGCCCGCCTCTATCTAGTCCACCCTCAGCAGGCGTCCACGGGCCGCCCCACGTGCATGGGAGAGCGGCGGGATATCCCCGCCCCACTCATGAACTGTCTCGATCAAGAACCCCGCGCCTGCATCTCAGTACGGGGCACCGGCCGGCCCATCCGACAACAGCACGCCCACATAGGGCGCATAGGTCAGGACAGCGCCCTGCCTCGGACCCAGCTCATTGAACGCATAGACCACCTGCGACTGCAGTCCCGCACTCCCCGGATTGGCGCTCAGCGCTTCCAATGCGCTGAGCAATGGCTGGATGTCCTCAGCACTCAGATAGGTTCTGAGCATCCGAATCGCTTCATCGATCCTCTCGGCGTCCAGGTCACTCCTGAGCTTCGCCGGTTTGTCCTCACCTTCGTCATCAAAGTCTGGCGGCTCATCGTAGACATTGGCCTCCAGGCCGGCAGGCTGTCGGACGGGCCTGAGTCCGGCAAAGGCCTGGTACTCCTCCACGGCCCTGCGCTTTACGAGAGCGACGAAGGCATTGAACGCCTCGGTATCGGGCTTTCCCAGCTGCAGCGTGATCAGCGCGTCACCATTCACCCGGCTGGTGAAACTCAGGCTGGATCGACTGATACGCGGCTCCGGATTCAGAACCGTCAGCATCACGGTCAGTTCCTCTGCAGGCTTGAATGGCGCCTTGCTTCGGATCCTGACGTAATCGTCGATGACCTCGAGTTCCTGAGAGCCCCTGAGGAAATGTCGCTGAATGATTTTCATGGCACTGGCCGCCCGCCCTGCGGTTATTCGTCGAATATCTCGGTGATGAGATCGGCGACATATTCATGCATGTAGGAATTTTCACCACCGTGGACGAGCTGTTCATCCCCGGTGACAAAGCTCAGGTACGGCTTGACCGCAACGCCCTCGGCTTCAATTCCGGCGTTGTCATCGATGGTGCTGGCCACGCTGAAGGCGATATGGGCCGTGACCTCTTTGAGCGCTTCGTCGCGAAACCCCGCCTCGGTCAGTTTGAGCCTGATCTGCTCGATGATCTCGCGGATGAAGAGCTGCTGGAGTTGATCGAATTTTTCGGGATCGGCCTTGAGTTGCACTTCGTTTACCCTGCGGTTTTCGTGAATGGGGATTTCGTTGCTATCGGTTCAGCCACTTCAGTAATCGTCCGATCCCCCGCTCGGGTTCCGGGCTCCTGATGCAGTAGAGTGTCCAGCGTTCCCTGCGCTCTGACATCCAGTCCTGCTTGTAGGCGTCGTTGCCGGTCAGGAAATCGATCTCCTCCACCCAGTCATGATCGATGACCTGTTCCATCAGATGCCGGATCAGAATCGAACCCGGGGAGTAACGCTTCCATTGCTCGTCATGGACCAGCTTGAATATGCTTGCCTTGCCATGGACCACGAACCAGAGTTGCGCGGCAACGGGCGACTTCCCCACATAAAGGATGCCGAGTCTCAACCAGCCCTGCTCGGCCAGCGCACTGACCAGGCCGTCGATAAAATCGCGATACTGCTCCGAGGCCTTCCAGCTCCTGTCATGGACGACGTAGTAGTCTGACATAGCCTTCTGCAGGCCACTATCGGTAAAGACCTGAATCCTGTAGCCATGCTCCCGGGCGAGCTTTCGCGCCTTGCGCGCAATGCTGTTGCGGACTCTGGCGGGACGCGCCGCCATGTAATCCTCGAACGATTGACCCTGTGCACGGTGGATCCAGTTGTAGAACCGGAATCTTCGATGACAGGCGATGCCCAGGGATTCCATGGCCTGCTGGAAACCCTCCAGCTTGCCGTCGTCTGCGGCGACCGGGTCCAGGCGCAGTGATGCGAACGACAAATCGCTCAGCCCCCTGGCGAGGCAGCCGATCACCTCGCGCTGGCGATGCTCCGCCAGCAGCAGCGTGTAGAGCGAGGCGTACAGGTTTGTGAGCCCATACCAGTGACTGCTGTCACGCATCTCCAGGGGGAGCAGCCCCAGAACCCTGCCGTCCTCCACCACGCAGGCCAGCAGGAGGCTCTGCCGATCGGCTGGCGTGGTCCTCAGCAGGTTTTCAAACCAGGGGCGTGAAAAGAAGAGACTGTCGCCGGCCGCTTGGGAGAACAGGGACGCCGCACTCTTGGGCAACTGCTCCCAGTGGGCGTAACAGACGAACTCCATGCGGCGTCAGTTTACGGTCTCATTGCCGCCATCCCCGGAGGCGCGGGGCATCTCGATCATTTCCGAAACCTCCAGGGTACCTTTGATTTCGAGGAAGGGACAGGCCCGCGCCGCGGCGATGGCCTCCTGCATGGAATCCATTCGCATGATGCTCAGGCCGGACATGGCCGAGACAGTGCCCCGGGAAACCGAGCCGTCGGGCTGTAGCGTGTGCGTATCCCGGAAGGGCACGGCGGGGCTCACCACTGCGGTGCCGAGCGACATCAGCCATTGCTGGTATTTCTGGAGATGCGCTTGCGCCTCCTGCGGGTCCGAAGGGTACTCGCCTCCGAGATAAACGAATATGTATTGCGGCATGCGATCAGGGCTTCAGACACGTGGATGAATGGCCCCTGATGTTAACCCGGCTGCCCGATGAATTCACGCGCCATGCCGGTACAAGGGAGGCCGCGCAGGCGCCTGCGGTTTCGTACTTCAGGATGGGATTGCAGCCCTGTTTCAGCCTGTGCAGTGCCCGCGGGACACATTTCTCAACCCACTGCCGGGCATGGCGCTGCTTCCGGCTTTGCAGCCTCCCGCAAAGGCATCGGTATTTCTCCTTTCTGGATAATAGGTTAGGCGTGGCACGCCCGCCTGGAACCGGATTTCTCAAGATCCCGGACAGGATGGGAAACCTGGATTTATCACATCATAAAAAGATACATTTCACCGGGAACTTGCTGCCCGCCGGACGGTTTCTGATATACTTTTTCCTGCATGATGAAGACCAATTTCATCGTGACCGTTTTCAGCTGCGAATAACTCGCTGCGGCGATCGCGAACTCGAAGAAAAAGGTGACTTATGAGCGGACAACCCAAGACCCGACCCAAGGTGCCTGAAGGCAAGGCCCGTTTCGTCAAGACCCGTCAGAAAGAGCCCAATGAAAAGGGCTTCGTAGGCTACGAGACGATTTGGGACTCGTTCCACAAGGTGGCGGAGTACACCACCCCCAAGCGCCCCTGAGTCAACCTGCCGTTTCGCCTTATGGGGGGTACCCCCCATAAGGCGCTTCACTCCCCCGCCCCTGCCCTTTCCCTACCACCCTTACCGGCCCTCCCGGCTGGACAAGATCCTGATTCCATAGCGACCTGGCGCACACAGGCCCGTGCGGACCGATCTCTCGGACCACGGCGGTCGTGAGTGCTATCTGATGACCCGGCGTTTGGAGTGATGGGTGCGCAGACCCCACCTGGCCGACGACCGACAGGGCGCTTTCGGCCTGCCTCAGGCTATCTTCTGGCTGGAGTGGCATAGGGCGGGCCAAGCCCGCCACTGGGCGGGAGGCCGCAAATATCACGCCCGGGCTTCGCGGGAAGCCCGGGCGTGTCGCTCAGTATTCCTTGGCGAGCGCGGCCTGGATTTCGGCGAAGGTCTTGGCCACTTCGAAGGTCTGCACCGACAGGCCGAGCTGGCGGCCGATCTGCGTGGCGGAAAAAATGCCGCAGATGCGTGTCCTTCCGGTGGCCTGGTCCGTTGACGCCACCAGGGCATGCTGACGACCCTGGTCCTTGAGCGTTGCCACGATGTCGCGCACCTCCGCGCGCATCACGTCCCGCATGTCGATCAGGTCAATGGATTCACGCGGGATCATGAGATCGCGCACCTGCAGGTCCTCGAATCGGCCGCCACGCTCATGCACCATCTGGATCGGCCGCTCGCCCTGGGTGTCACGGGCGGTGATCAGACCGATCACCTGCCCCTCCGGGTCCACGACCAGCAGCAGGCGCACGCCGCGAGCGATCATGGTCTGATTGGCCTCGACCAGCGAGGCCCCGGGACGGATGGTGCTCGCACTGACGTTGCGCAGGCTGGTCATGACCTGCATGGCCGGCGATGTCGCGACGACGCGCTCCTGGATACCGGGTTCCACGTAACCCAGTTGAGCGGGTGCTTTGAAGGAGGGCAGGGGCTTGCGGGAGGTTTCTGCGGTCATTTTCTGAGACGTTCCTCGATTAACGTTGGGTGCAGGTCGGGCCGGCTCCACCGGCCGTGGTGAGACTCAGTCAGGGGTCTGGCGCAATTCGAATTTCATGGTCTCCAGGTCACCCAGTATCCACGTGGCCTCGGGCGCGCCAAGCCCCGCGACCGTGCCCGGATTGACCAGCCAGGTCTGGCTGTCGCGCACCGTCGACTGCTGGCGGATCTCGGGTTCGTGGCTGTGCCCACAGCAGACCAGGTCGAAGTCACCGGTACAGGCCATGGCGTGGCCGTAATGGGGGTAATGCGTCACAAAGATCCGACGGCCCGCGACGGTGATGTCCGCGTCCAGTCCGTGGTAGATGAACATACCCTTGGAGTTGTGGGCGATACGGGCAATGGCCACCGGGTCACCCAGATTATTCCCATGCACCGCGTGGATGGGTACCCCCAGAGCCAGGGACGCCCGGATGGTATTGCCGCCAATCAGGTCGCCGCAGTGGATCACCAGGGCGGCCCCCTCGGCGATGGCCGCCTCGATGGCCCGGGCCAGCATCGGGCCACGATCATGGCTGTCAGAGACTATACATATCCTCATCGCGCAGTGTTCCTGAGCTTTTGGTCCGGGCGACGCTCCGCCGCGTTCGGTTTATTGGGGCTTTCCGCGCCCACTAATACATCAATAAAAAGTAACAACTTGCCAATGCCCGGGTGCGCTGGTCAGAATGATAAAGGAACATTCTAATTATCTAATCCCCGTAAGGGAAAAACCGACATGCAAGCAAAAACCCCCAGGCCCACCTCGGACCCGACCCTGTCCGAGATCAAGAATCCCTCGCAGGAGATCAAAAAGACCACCTGCTACATGTGCGCGTGCCGCTGCGGCATCCGTGTGCACCTGCGTGACGGCGAAGTCCGCTACATCGACGGTAACCCGGATCACCCGATCAATAAAGGGGTGATCTGCGCCAAGGGCTCCTCGGGCATCATGAAGCAGTACTCGCCCGCCCGCCTGACCCAGCCCCTCAAGCGCAAGGAAGGCAGCGAGCGCGGCGATGCGCAGTTCGAGCCGATCTCCTGGGAAGAAGCATTCTCCACCCTCGCAGAACGGCTTGGCAAGCTTCGCAAGACCGACCCCAAGAAGTTCGCCCTGTTCACCGGACGCGACCAGATGCAGGCCATGACCGGCCTGTTCGCCAAGCAGTTCGGCACCCCCAACTACGCGGCCCACGGCGGTTTCTGCTCCGTGAACATGGCCGCCGGCATGATCTACACCATCGGCGGCTCCTTCTGGGAGTTCGGCGGCCCGGACCTGGAGCGCTCCAAGCTGTTCATCATGCTGGGCACCGCCGAGGACCATCACTCCAACCCCATGAAGGTGGAGCTGTCCAAGTTCAAGCGCAACGGCGGCCGCTTCATCTCCATCAACCCGGTGCGCACCGGCTACTCCGCCATCGCCGACGAGTGGGTGCCCATCCGTCCAGGCACCGACGGCGCCCTGCTGCTGGCCATCATCAACGAGATCATCGCTCAGGGCCTGTATGACCGGGAATTCCTGGTGCGCTACACCAACGCCGGCCAGCTCATCAACGTGGATGAGGCCAGCAACGAGTTCGGGATGTTCCACCGCACCGAGGTGCCGGAGGAAGAGGGCTGCTACGAGCCCCAGAACAAGCTGTGGTGGGACCGCAACAGCAACCGGGCCGTGGTCACCCACACCCCGGACACCGACCCCTACCTGCTGGGCGAATTCAAGCTCGACGACGGCACCCCCACCAAGCCCTCCTTCCAGCTCCTGAAGGAGCGCGTCGAGGGCTACACCCCCGAGTGGGCCGCCAACATCACCGGCATCCCGGCCGAGACCATCCGCCGCCTGGCCCACGAGATGGGCGTGACCGCCCGTGACCAGAAGATCGAGCTGCCCATCGCCTGGACAGACTCCTGGGGCGTGGAGCACGAGTCCGTCACCGGCAACCCGGTGTCCTTCCACGCCATGCGCGGGCTTGCGGCCCATTCCAACGGTTTCCACACCATCCGCGCTCTGTCCATCCTGATGACCCTGCTCGGCACCATCGACCGCCCGGGCGGCTTCCGCCACAAGGCCCCCTTCCCGCGTCCGATCCCGCCCTGCGCCCGGCCGCCCAAGGGCCCGGAGGCGGTCAAGCCCAACACACCGCTGGACGGCATGCCGCTTGGCTGGCCCGCCGATCCGGACGACCTGTTCGTGGACGACAAGGGCAACCCGGTGCGCATCGACAAGGCCTTCTCCTGGGAGTATCCGCTCTCGGTGCACGGCCTGATGCACAACGTGATCACCAACGCCTGGCGCGGCGACCCCTACCCCATCGACACGCTGATGATCTTCATGGCCAACATGGCCTGGAACTCGACCATGAACACGGTCGAGGTGCGCAAGATGCTCAACGACAAGGATGACAACGGCGAGTACAAGATCCCGTTCCTCGTCGTGGCCGATGCCTTCCAGTCGGAGATGACCGCGTACGCCGACCTGATCCTGCCGGACACCACGTACCTGGAACGCCACGACGTGATGTCCATGCTGGACCGGCCGATCTCCGAGTTCGACGGCCCGGTGGACTCCGTGCGCATCCCGGTGGTGCCGCCCAAGGGCGAGTGCAAGCCCTTCCAGGAGGTGCTCATCGAGCTGGGCACCCGCCTCGGCCTGCCCGCCTTCGTCACCAAGGACGGCAAACGCAAGTACCGCGACTACCCGGACTTCATCGTCAACTACGAGACCGAGCCGGGTTCCGGTATCGGCTTCCTGGCGGGCTGGCGCGGCAAGGGCGGCGAGAAGTCCATGCGCGGCGAGCCCAACCCCAACCAGTGGGAGATGTACGCCAAGAACAACTGCGTGTTCCACTACGTGCTGCCCAAGAGTTACCAGTACATGCGTAACTGGAACAAGGGCTACCTGGACTGGTCGCAGCGCAACCGCATCACCCGCTACGCGGAGCCGATCCTCATCCACATCTACTCCGAGGTGCTGATGCGCTTCCGCGCCGCCGCCCAGGGCAAGGGCCTGTCGCGCAAGCCGCCGGAGCACTTGAGGGAGCGCGTGGAGACCTTCTTCGATCCGCTGCCGTTCTACTACGAGCCCCTGGAGGCCCAGGTCACCAACAAGCAGACCTACCCGCTGGCGGCAGTCACCCAGCGGCCCATGGCCATGTACCACTCCTGGGATTCCCAGAACGCCTGGCTGCGCCAGATCCATACCCACAACGTGCTGTTCGTCAACGCCAAGACGGCGCTGGCCCAGGGCATCCAGGACGATGACTGGGTGTGGGTGGAGAGCCAGTGGGGCAAGGTGCGCTGCATCGCCAAGCACTCCAATGCCGTGGAGCCCGGCACCGTGTGGACCTGGAACGCCATCGGCAAGGCCGCGGGCGCGTGGAGCCTGACCCCTCGGGCCAACGAGTCCCAGAAGGGTTTCCTGCTCAACCACGTCATCTCCGAGGAGCTGCCCACCGAGTACGGCACCACCTCCAACTCGGACCCCCTCACCGGCCAGGCCGGCTGGTACGACGTGCGCGTGCGCATCTACAAGGCCGCCGAGGACGAGCCCCAGGTGAGCTCGCCCCAGTTCAAACCCATGCAACCCTACCCCGGCCAGCCCATGGCCCAGCGCGTGTGGGGCTTCTTTGCGAACAAGGGACTCAAGAAATGACACAGCTTGCTCTAGTGATCGATCTCAACGTGTGCGTGGGCTGCCACGCCTGCGTGACCAGCTGCAAGGAGTGGAACACCTCCGGCGGGGCCGGTCCGCTGGTGGACCAGCGCCCCTATGACGAGGACCCCACGGGCACCTTCTTCAACCGGGTGCAGACCTTCGAGGTGGGGGAATACCCCAACACCGAGACGGTGCACTTCCCCAAGTCCTGCCTGCACTGCGAGGAGCCGCCCTGCGTGCCCGTGTGCCCCACCGGCGCCTCCTACAAGCGCCCAGAGGACGGCATCGTGCTGGTGGACTACGACAAGTGCATCGGCTGCAAGTACTGCTCCTGGGCCTGCCCCTACGGCGTGCGCGAGATCGACGAATCCCGCAAGGAGATGACCAAGTGCACCCTGTGCGTGGACCGCATCCACAACCCCACGTTCGAGGAAGCGGATCGTCTGCCCGCCTGCGTCAAGGCATGCCCCACCAATGCGCGGCTCTACGGTGACATCCATGACCCGAATTCCGTGGTCTCCGTGGCGATCCGCGAGGCGGGCGGTTACCAGCTGATGCCCGAGTGGGGCACCAAGCCGGCCAACCACTACCTGCCCCGGCGCAAGACCCGCATCACCATCCGCGAGGAAGAACTCGAGCGCAGCGACAACCCGCTCAAGATCGACTCCAAGCTGCCCCGCCCGGGCCGCGACGAGCCCTCCCTCGACGACGTCACCAGCTGGTAACGGAAACAACGGACGAACGCATCATGCATCCCGCATTCTCAGTCATTTTTCTCACCACCCTCATCGGCGCCGGCCAGGGGCTGTTCATCGCCCTGGCCCTGGTCGAGAGCTACGCCGCCCTGCGGCTCCTGCCGGAACACGGCGGCCACTACTACGCCACGGGCGCCGGCATCTCGCTGGTACTTCTGGTGCTGGGCCTGTTCGCCTCGTTCTTCCACCTGGGCCATCCGGAGCGGGCCTGGCGTGCCGCGGCCCAGTGGCGCACCTCCTGGCTGTCCCGCGAGGTGATCGTGCTGCCGGCGCTCATGGGCCTCGTGTTCCTGTACGGGGTGGTGCACCTGTTTGGCATCAATCCGGTGCTGTTCACCCTGCCCGGCAACGTGGCCGTGCCGATCACCCTGCTGCTGGCCCTGATCGGCGCCCTGGTCGCCATCGCGCTGTATGTGACCACCGCCATGATCTACGCCTGCCTGCGCTTCCTGCAGGAGTGGCATTCGCCGCTGACCGTCGCCAACTACACCCTGCTCGGGCTGGCCTCGGGCTTCACCCTGGCCGCCGCCCAGGCCGCCTACATGGCCGTGGAGCTGGTGGACTTCCTGGCAGTGGGCGCGGTGGTGCTCACGGTGCTGGCCTTCTTCAGCCGCGTCGCCTCCCTGATCCGCAACGCGCGTCTCAAGCCCAAGTCCACGCTGCAGACCGCCACGGGCATCAAGCACCCCAACATCGTGCAGAAGTCCCAGGGCTTCATGGGCGGCTCCTTCAACACCCGGGAGTTCTTCCACGGCATGTCGGAGATGTTCGTGAAATCCGTGAAGTGGATCTTCCTGATCGGCGTGTTCCCGATCCCCCTGATCCTGCTGCTCACCGCGATCTTCAGCCGCGGCGACGTCTCCACCCTGCTGGCCACTGCCTTCGTGATCCAGTACCTGGGTCTGGTGGCGGAGCGCTGGTTCTTCTTTGCCCAGGCGCGGCATCCGCAGAATCTCTACTATCAGTCGGTGGCGTGATGCGTACCGATTAATCGGTGGAGTGAAGAAAAGGGCCGTATGGCCCTTTTCTTTTGCATGACAGGATGATGCGGGGCGCCATGTGCGGCGGCTTCCTTGATGGCGACGGCCTGGCGGGCACGGCCCGCCCTATGGATTGACGTGCTTCACCGACCCATAGGGCGGCCCATGGCCGCCGGACCCTTGCTTCGCTCGGTTTTGCGACCCAGTCGTCGGGTGGAAGCATTGGTCGTGGTGGGTGATTCACGCGGAATTCGAAGTCAAAGGCTTTCGATCCGCTTTGCAATCGGATTGAGTCAATTGCTCATGACAAAGTCAAAATCGAAGTCGAAGTCAAAGGCTTCCGATCCCCGTTGCACGGGGCTCGGGTTACTTTTCTTGCTTGTCCAAGAAAAGTAACCAAAAGAAGGACACCCCGATGCCGCACCCGCTTGTAGCGGGTGCCCTGCGTTGCTCGGCTTCGAGGGGGTCGCCTGACAGGCCGTCCTTGGCCTGGCAGGCGACGCGCCGCATCCCTGCGGCGCCCCTTCGGGCTTAATCCCTCGAAGCCTGCGCTACTCGGTGCGGCATAAGGGGGGAGGCAGATCAAAACCGCTTCGATCTGCCTTGGGTTTTCCTGGTAGGAGCCCCGACCCCGGGGCGAATGGTGGGAAATTCGCCCCGGGGTCGGGGCTCCTACAAAAGAACACAACCCCACCGAAGGTCAAAGGGTTGCTGCCTTTGACGTCCCCCCCCGTTTTTCTCGCCGAGCACGGGGGTGTTCCGGGGTCAAAGCCCGTCAGGGGCGCCGCAAGGATGCGGCGCGTCGGCTGTCAGGCCACGGACGGCCTGTCAGCCGACCTCCCCGGAACGCCCCCGCGCGCAGGGCACCCCGCAGGGGCGAGAAACTCGGGTGTCTTTTCTTTGGTTACTTTCTTTGGACAAGCAAAGAAAGTAACCCGAGCCGGCTGCAAGCCGGATCGGAAGCCTTTGACTTTGGCTGGATCAAAAGCCAGCCAGCTTTATTACGATTACTCCGCCCCCCAATACGCCGTCGCAACCCCCTCCCCCAGATCCGCCTCGATCAACCGCCGGCGCACCGCCAGCAGGTGCTCGATGAGCCTCGGCTCAAAGCGCTCATAGGCCTCGGCGTCGGGCACGCGCTTGACCACCACGCCGAGCAGCTCAGTGATGGCATTGCCGATGGAGTTCTGGCTGATGGTCACGATCAGCTTGCCGTCGTCGTTGCGGTAGATGATCTGCTTGAAGGCCGGCTGCCAGCGGATGGCATGGGCATAGCGGGCGTCGGTGATGCAGCGGTCGCGCACCTTCTTGGCGGTGCGCAGGAAGTCGTTGTTGAACAGCAGCACCTCCTCCACCGCCTCCGGGAAGTACACCCCCTCGGGCATGGGAGCGCCGCGGGTGGAGACCTGGGTGAAGAAGGTCCGGTAGAAATCCAGGAAACCCTGCAGGATCGCGTCGTATTCCTTCCAGAAACGCACCTCCTTCAGGGCATCGGCACCGCCCTGGATCTCCCAGCTGGGCAGGCCCTGGGGATAGCCGGTGAGTTCGATGCGGGCGTTCTCGTCGGCGGTGGGCTTGAGCACCCTCAGGTCCAGCGCCCGGGTGAAGAAGGCCCGGTAGACATCGCGCATGTAGGCCTGGAACAGGCTGTGCTGACCGCCGTCGGTGAGGTTCGGGTTCTTCGGGTCGGCCAGGGGGGCGTCGCGCAGGTCCGCCATGGGGAAGACGATGAAATGGTTATGCAGCATGCGGATGCTGGGCACGCCGGGAGAGGTCAACGGCCAGGTGGCGTCCAGGCTCGCCTCGCCGGCCAGGATCAGGGCCTCGGTCGGGTCCGGATACTGCTCCAGCATGTAGTCGATGATGATGCCGTTCATGCGGTTCCACACATGACGCACCGGTTCCGGCACCTGGGTGCGGCGCACCGGGCGGGCCAGGGGGTCCAGGATGACCTTGGAGGTGTTGTAGATGATGGAGGTGTCGAAGGTGTTGCTGTGGCCGAGGGCCTTTCGGTAAAGCAACAGGTTCTCGGGGTTTACCAGCAGGCCGTTGTTGAGGGCGAGATCCGCCAGGTTTTCGGTGCTGTTGAAGAACTCGTTGGGCTTCATGCCCTCAGGGACTTCCAGGGGGATGGGGCGGAAGGGGGTGATGATCTCGCGGGGGCCCGATGGCATAAAATCGACCTCGAATGCATCTAACCTGGAACGATTCACGGCACACCAGCGGCATTCCGGCCTGCGCCTTGCCGAGAAAGGCAACACAAGCCATTGATACCTATGCTGCTTTTCCTGCCGCTGAGGAATAACCACGATCTTTATACCATGGAAATCCGGGTCAGGGTTGACGTAAGCTGGCAAATGGACGACCGCACAAGACGGCCGAATGCCGGAATCGGCACACAGAAGAACGGGCAGGCTGGAGGGCAAGGCACATGGCACAACTGACAGATCGCTTCGGCAGACACATCGAATACGTGCGCCTTTCGGTCACGGACCAGTGCGACCTGCGCTGTTTCTACTGCATGCCCAAGGGCTTTAAGGACTTTGAGGAGCCGGAGCACTGGCTGAGCTTCGACGAGATCGCCCGGGTCATGGGCGCCTTCGGTCAGCTTGGCGTGCAGCGCGTGCGCATCACCGGCGGTGAACCCCTGGTGCGCAAGGACATCCCAGACCTGGTCTCCCGCCTGGCCGCCCTGCCCGGCATCAACGACATTTCGCTGTCCACCAACGCCACCCGCATGGCCAAGCATGCCCAGGCCCTCAAGGATGCCGGCGTGGCGCGCATCAACGTGAGCCTGGACTCCCTCAAGCCCGAGGTCTTCAAGCAGGTCACCGGTGGCAAGCTGGAGAAGGTGCTGGACGGCCTGATGGCCGCCAAGGCCGCCGGCTTCTCCCCCATCAAGATCAACATGGTCGCCATGAAGGGGGTCAACGACGGCGAGTTCGAGGACATGGTGGAGTTCTGCCTGGCGCACGGTTTCACCCTGCGCTTCATCGAGACCATGCCCATGGGCGACACCGGCCGTCACGCCAGCGCGGATCACTACGTGAACCTGCAGGACGTGAAGGCGCGCCTCGCCGAGCGCTTCGAGCTGGTGCCCGGTGTGATGCCCGGCGGCGGCCCCGCCCGCTACATGCAGGTGGCCGGCACGGATCTCAAGATCGGCTTCATCACCCCCATCTCCCAGCACTTCTGCGAGACCTGCAACCGGGTGCGCCTGTCCGTGGACGGCACGATCTACACCTGCCTGGGCCAGGAGCACAACCTGGAGCTGCGCCCCCTGCTGCGCGCCGGCTGCAGCGACGCGGAACTGCTGGAGGCCATCCAGCGCGCCGTGGACCTCAAGCCCGAACGCCACGAGTTCAAGGACGAGCCCGGCAAGGTGATGCGCTTCATGTCGATGACGGGCGGCTAATCGCCGCAGAGACAAGAGACAAGTCTTTTGCCGTTTCTTGCCTCTTGTATCTAGCCGCTTGTCTCTAGAGCTCTAAAATGTGTGACTCGTCCCCGCGTACACCCTTCCCTCGTTGCCGTACGCGGCATCCACCCGGATATCCGTTCTCACGAACCAGCGCAGGTTGATGCGCAGGCCCACGCCCGCGCCCACGTGGATGTCGCCCGGGTCGATATCATCCTTGTCCCAGACACCGCCGATGTCCGTGAACACCACGCCGCGCACGGCCGGGTTACCGAACAGCGGGTGCAGGTACTCCACGTTGGCCAGCAGTTGCATGTCGCCGGTGCGGAAATCCCGGGTATAGCCCCGCAGGCTTGAGCCGCTGCCGATGCTGTAGGCGTCGTCACCAAAGGGGGTGTCGCCGGCCCAGCCGCCCCGCAGCTGCCAGTACAGGCTCGCCGGGAGATCGCCGCCCAGGGTCTGGTAGCGGCGGTAGAAGAGGTCAATGCGCTGGTGATCCCGGTCCGCACCCAGTTCCGTGCTGCCGAAGGAGATGCCGCCGCCGTAGGCCACGCCCTCCCTGCGCACGCCGAGATCCGCCACGTCGGTGAAGCTCACGCCAACGCCCCAGCTCACGTCCTCGCCGTCCTCGGGCACGGCCGCGCCCGGGTCCAGGGCGCTGAAGGAACGGGACTCCCAGCGTGTGCCCAGGGTCATGCGCCAGCCCCGGCTGGGACCACGCCGGTCCAGCCAGCGCGACAGGGACAGGCCCACATGGCGGCTGCGCTGTTCATAGAGATCCGGGAGATCGCCACCCGAGGGGGACTGATCCGTGACCTTTTCACCCAGGCTCAGGCCTGCGCCGAAGCGGGTAAACGGCACCCGGGGCACGTTGTAGTCGAGACTGAACTGGCTGGAGCCCTGCTCACTACCGCCATCACCGTTCTCCTCCAGCTCGTACAGCAGGCGCAGCTGCTGATTGAGACCGAACAGGTTGTCGGCACGCAGCTCGCCGCCGTAGCGGATGTCGCCGTCTGAGCTGCGGTTGAGCCGGGGCAGGGCGAAATAGAAATACTTCTCGGTGAGATGAAAGGTCACCACCAGGCCATCGGGCTGCGTGTCGACGTCCGTCTCCACGTTTTTGAACAGCCCCAGGTTCATGATGGACTGGCGCGAGGCCTCGATACGTTCAGGCGTTGCATGCTCACCCTCGCGGATCAGCAGTTCCTGGCGCAACACGGACTCCCGTGTCACCCGGTTGCCCTCGAAACGGATCTCGCTCACGAGCGGCGCGCTCGTCTGGGCAAGCACCGGTGTGCAGAACAGCAGGGGAAGAAACAGCAACAAGGCCGCAAGGCCACGCAGCACGGCTTTCAAGTCAGCGGCACCCCGTCGCAGGCATCGAATACCGTCAACACACCCGGAACCCCGATTTTTCCCACTTCCCGATTCTCACTTCTCACTCCCAAGCACCGCCTCCTTCACCCGCTGCAGGGCGAACAGCCCTATTGCCAGCAGAATCAGGCTGAACACCGTGGCACCGTAGAACCCCAGCCAGGATTCCAGCAGGCGCCACTGGGCGCCCATCAGGTAGCCGCCCACGGCGAGCACGGCACACCAGAGACCCGTGCCCGCCAGGGTGAACAGGAAGAAGCGGGGAAACGGCATGGGCAGCAGGCCCGCGGGCAGGGAGACCAGGCTGCGCACCGTGGGCACGAAACGGCCCGCCAGCACCAGGATCTCCCCATGCTGATCATACACGTCCAGCACGGTATCCAGATCGCTTTCCCGCAGCAGCAGGAATCGTCCCCGGCGCTGGAAGAAGCGGCGCACCCGCCGCTCACCCACCCGTCGGGCAATGAGGTAGAGGATCGTCGAGCCAAGGGTGCCACCGACGGTGCCGGCGATGATCACCCCGAGCAGATTGAGCTGGGACTGGTTGGCCAGGAAACCGGCGAAGGGCATGAGGAATTCCGGCGCCAGCGCCAGCATGGTCATGCCTAGGCCCACGTAGCCCAGGCGTTCAACGGCCTCGCCGGCCATGTCCGCCAGGCTCATGGCGCGCACCCACACGGACCGGCGTCGCCGGAATTCCCGAAGCGGGGATCCACTAGCGGACCCAGACCGTCTTGGCGTTCAGGAATTCGCGCATGCCCAGGGCGGAGAGTTCACGGCCATAGCCGGAATCCTTGATGCCGCCGAAGGGCAGCCTGGGGTCGCTCTTCACCAGTCCGTTGACGAAGGCACAGCCGCAGGCCAGCCGGCGTGCCAGCGCCTCGCCCCGCGCCACATCCCGGGTCCAGACGCTGCCGCCCAGGCCGAAACGGGTGTCGTTGGCGATGCGCAGGGCATCTTCCTCGTCCCGGGCGCGGAGGATCGCGGCCACCGGCCCGAACAGTTCCTCGTCGTAGGCGGGCATGCCAGGGCCGACCTGGTCCAGGACGGAGGGCCGGTACCAGGCCCCCTTGCCCGGCACGGGCTCGCAGCCCTCCAGGGGCACGGCACCGGCGGCGATGGACTGCTGCACCTGCCGATGCAGTTCATCGCGCAGATCGGTACGTGCCATGGGTGCCAGGGTGGTGGCCTCGTGGCTCGGGTCTCCCGGCCTGAGCGCCCGAACCGCCTCGCGAAAACGCGACAGGAACGCCTCGGCAACCCCCTCCAGCACCACGAAACGCTTGGCGGCGATGCAGCTCTGACCCGCGTTCATGAACCGGGAGGCCACCGCCTGCTGCACGGTCAGTTCCAGGTCCGCATCCTCCAGCACCACGAAGGGATCGGAACCGCCCAGTTCCAGCACCGCCTTCTTGAGCACGGCACCGGCGGCCGCGGCCACGGCCCGGCCCGCGGGCTCGCTGCCGGTCAGGGTCACCGCGTGCACCCGACGATCCCGGATCACCGCCTCCACTGCGGAGGCCGGGATCATCAGGGTCTGGAACGCCCCCTCCGGGAAACCCGCCTCCCTGAACACCTCCTCGATGGCCAGCGCGCAGCGCGGCACGTTGGAGGCGTGCTTGAGCAGGGCGGTGTTGCCGGCCATCAGCGCGGGCGCGGCGAAGCGGAACACCTGCCAGAAGGGGAAATTCCAGGGCATCACCGCCAGCACCGTGCCCAGGGGCTGCCAGGCGATCAGGGAGCGGCTGGCGTCGGATGCCAGCATCGCGTCGGCCAGGAAGCGCGGCCCTTCCCCGGCGTAGAAATCACAGACCGCGGCGCACTTGTCGATCTCGGCCCGGGCCTCGCTGGAAAGCTTGCCCATCTCCTGGGTGATGATGCCGGCGTATTGATCCCGGCGCTGGCGCAGGATCTGCGCCGCCCGGCGCAGCCGTTCAGCCCGGTCCGGCAGGGGGGTCTGCGCCCATTCCGGTGCGGCACTGGCCGCCAGGCCCAGGGCCTTGTCCACACGGGGCCACTCCCAGGTGTCGAAACGGCCCAGGACGGCACCATTGACCGGATTCACGGACTGCATCACCACGAGGCATTCCTCATTGAAGGTTTCGTGTCACGCCCCTTAAGTGTACGCGAGCCGCAAGGGGTTTCGCCCGATGGGTCTCCACGGGCGCCCCAGTACGCTAATATAAGCGCCCGTTCAAATAGCAATCCGCATTGGGGAGCACGGCTTCATGAAGATCAACACCGTTTGCGTGCTGGGCGGCACGGGGTTCGTGGGCAGCCACCTGGTGGCGCGACTCATCGCCAGCGGCCGCCGGGTGAAGGTCATCACCCGCCGCCGGGAGCGTCACCGCGACCTGCTGGTCCTGCCCGGCGTGAGCCTCATCGAGGGCGATGTCAACGACCCGGCCACGCTGAAGCGCCACTTCACCGGCTGCGACGCAGTGGTCAATCTGATCGGCATCCTCAACGAGAAGGGCCATGACGGCAGCGGCTTCCGCCGCGCCCACGTGGACCTGTCCCGGCACGTGGCCGAGACCTGCCGCGCCACGGGGGTGAAACGCCTGCTGCACATGAGCGCCCTGGGCGCCGACGCCGGCACCGGCACCAGCCTCTACCAGCGCACCAAGGGCGAGGCGGAGAGCCTGGTGCGCACCCAGAGCGGCGACACCAAGGTGACCATCTTCCGCCCCTCGGTCATCTTCGGACCCGGCGACAGCTTCCTCAACCGCTTCGCCGGCCTGCTGCGCATCGCGCCGGTCCTGCCGCTCGCCTGCCCCGGGGCGCGCTTCGCGCCGGTGTACGTGGGCGACGTGGTCACGCGTTTCGTGGACAGCCTGGAAGACGCCGGGACCTTCGGCCAGCGCTACGACCTGTGTGGCCCGAAGGTCTACACCCTCAAGGAACTGGTGCAGTACACCGCCCGCACCCTGGGTCTGCGCCGCGCCATCATCGGCCTGCCCGACTGGGCCTCCAGGCTCCAGGCCACGGTGTTCGAATACGTCCCCGGCAAGCCCTTCTCCCTGGACAACTACCGCTCCCTGCAGCGGGACAACGTCTGCCCCGGCGGCGGCACCTGCCCCACCAGCCTGGAATCCGTCGCGCCCCGCTACCTGGGCCGCAACAACCGGGAATCCCGCATCCAGCGCCTGCGCAACACGGCCGGGCGGGCGTGAGGGTCTGCCGCGGAGACGCCGAGATTCAAAACCAAGGGACAGGATGAACAGGATCATTGCAGATCGATGAGATCAACAAGGCGCGAAAGGACCTGACAGGATTGACATGATTTACTGGATTAAAAGATCTACAAAATAATCGTGTGAATCATGTCAATCCTGTCCGAAGCTTTTCATTTCATTCTTGTTCTGCAAACCCTGTTCATCCTGTCCATTAAGATGTTTTGAAGCCCATCGTATCCTCGCCCTACACTGCATCCATGAAAACCTATCTGGTCGGCGGCGCGGTGCGCGACGAACTCCTGGGCCTGCCGGTGCGGGAGCGGGACTGGGTGGTGGTGGGCGCCACCGCGGCGCAGATGCTGGACCTGGGCTACCGGCAGGTGGGCCGGGACTTCCCGGTATTCCTGCACCCCGAGACCCACGAGGAACACGCCCTGGCACGCACCGAGCGCAAGACCGCGCCCGGCTACCGGGGGTTCGTGGTGCACGCCGAACCGGACGTCACCCTGGAAGAGGACCTGCTGCGCCGGGATCTCACCATCAACGCCATGGCCCGGGACGAGGCCGGCGGCCTCATCGACCCCTTCAACGGCCGGGCGGATCTGGAGGCCCGGCTGCTGCGTCACGTCTCCCCCGCCTTCGCCGAGGACCCGGTACGCATCCTGCGGGTGGCCCGCTTCGCCGCACGTTTTGCCCACCTGGGCTTCCGGGTGGCGGACGAAACCCGCGCGCTGATGCGCCGCATGGTCGCTGCGGGCGAAGTGGACGCCCTGGTGCCGGAACGGGTCTGGCAGGAGATGGAGCGGGCCCTGGGCGAGGGCTCGCCGGCCACCTTCTTCGAAGTGCTGCGGGACTGCGGCGCGCTGGCGGTGCTGTTCCCGGAGATCGAGCGGCTGTTCGGCGTGCCCCAGCCGCCCAAGTACCACCCCGAGATCGACACCGGGGTGCACACCCTCATGGTGCTCACCCAGGCCGCGCGCCTGAGTGCCGATGCCACGATCCGTTTCGCGGCCCTGACCCACGATCTGGGCAAGGGCACCACGCCCGCCGACATCCTGCCCAGCCACCACGGCCACGAGCAGCGCAGCGTGGACCTGGTGCATGCCCTGTGCGACCGCTTCCGCATCCCCAACGCCTACCGGGATCTGGCCGTGATGGTGGCTCGCTGGCACGGCTACAGCCACCGGGCCCTGGAACTGCGTCCGGACACCGTGCTCAAGGCCCTGGAGGGCCTGGACGCCTTCCGCCGCCCGGAACGCTTCGAGCCCTTCCTGCTCGCCTGCGAGGCGGACTATCGGGGCCGTACCGGCTTCGAGGACCGCCCCTACCCCCAGGCCGACTACCTGCGCGCCGCCCATGCCCGCTGCCTGGCCATCTCGGCGAAGGATCTGGTGAACGAAGGTCTCACCGGCAAGGCCATCGGCGAGGCCCTGCACGCCCGCCGGGTGCAGGCGCTCAAGCAGTTGAAGGCCGAGTGGGGAGGCTAAAGTCCTGTTAAGCCACAGAGGTCACAGAGGCCACAGAGGACGACAAAAGAGCTTTCAACGCCTGAGATCATGGCGATGCCAGGCGTCATCATGGGTCTAGTCAGCGCTGTCGTACCCGTAGGGTCCCCAAGGGATCTTCCCTCTGTGTTCTCTGTGTTCTCTGTGACCTCTGTGGCTAAACGCCCTTCAGCCTTCACCAGAACAGGAACAGCAGGAAGGCCCCCAGCACCAGCCGGTAGATGACGAAGGGCAGCATGGTCATCTTCGCCAGCAGCTTGAGGAAGTAGTGGATGCACAGGTAGGCGCTCACCCCCGCCACCAGGGCGCCCAGCACGATCATGCCCCACTGGATGTTCTCCTCCGGCTCCTTCACCAGCCCCAGGATCTCGAAGCCACCGGCCAGGGCGATGATGGGGATGGACAGCAGGAAGGAATAGCGGGCCGCCGCCTGGCGGGTGAAGCCCATGAGCAGGGCGGCGGTGATGGTGATGCCGGAACGGGAGGTGCCCGGGATCAGGGCCAGGGCCTGGGCCACGCCGATCACCAGCACGTCCTTCCAGGTGATGCTGTGCTCGTCACGGGTGCGCTTGCCGGAAACATCGGCGAACAGCAGCAGCACCGCGAAGCCGATGGTGGCCATGGCGATCACCTGGGCCGAGCGCAGGTGGGTGGCGATGATGTCGTGAAACAACAGGCCCGCCAGGCCCGCCGGAATGGTGCCGAGACCCACCGCCCAGGCCAGCTTGGCGTCCGGGGTCAGACCCCGACCCGCCAGAGAGCCCAGCCACTCCGCCGTCATGCGCCGCAGTTCGTGGCGGAAGTAGATCACCACCGCCGCCAGCGAACCCACGTGGGTGGCCACGTCGAAGGCAAGCCCCTGGTCGTCCCAGTCGGTGAGTTCAGGCACCAGGATCAGGTGCGCGGCGCTGGAGATGGGCAAAAATTCGGTCAGGCCCTGAACCAGGGCCAACACCAGGGTCTGGAAAAGATCCAAGGCGGGACTCCGTGTCGTCTGGATTGAATCAGTCGCGGCGCAGTGTTACCGGATTGGGGCGATGGCGCAAGTTGGAAAACCCCCTTTGAAGTGCGAAGTGGGAATTGGGAAGTGCGAACTAAAGGCTTTAACTTCGCACTTCCCAACCCCCACTTCTTACTTCATCAGAGCCTGCCCCTCAGATCCCGTCCCGCGAAGCCCACCAACGGCCCCTCGATGCCCCGCCCCAGGCCGATCACCTGGAAGCGCTCGCCCATCTCCCCGGGCAGGGTGAGCTGGCGCACCTGGCCGGCAAGCGCCAGTTGTTCCCGGGGATCTTCACTGGCGGCTTCCTGGAACACCTGGTCCAGTCCCGCGCCGATCAGGAACCAGGCCTGGGTGGTGTAGCCCAGCACGTCCAGACCGGCGCCCACGCCCGCCTCGGCCACGGCGGTGAAATCCACGTGGGCGGTGAGGTCCGCGAGCCCCGGCAGGAAGAAAGGATCGTCCAGGGCCCGGTGCCGGTAGTAGCCCATGAGCGTTCCCCGGCTGCGCTCGGGACTGTAGTACTCGGCACGGGGATAACCGTAATCGATGAGCAGGATCAGCCCCGCGGCCAGGACTTCGGCGAGCGAGGCCACCCAGGGCGCGAGACCCGGGCTGTATTCCGAGGTGTATCCCGGCGGCCAGGCGCTGCCGGTCTCGGCCTGCAGGCGCTGCACGGCGGCGCCCAGCCCGGGCTCCGCGGGGCGCTCCGCCCAGACGAACCGTCCGCCCTCCCAGGCCACGCCCCTTTGCAGCACGCTCTCGCCGGTCCAGGTGAACACCTCCACGGGCATGGCGTCCAGCACCTCGTTGCCCAGCATCACGCCCCGGAAACCCCTCGGCGGCAGGGCATCCAGCCAGCACACCCGGGCCGCGAGCGCCTCGGGCAGATCGGCCACGGCGGCCTGCTGGCGCTCGCGCAGGTCCGGGCTGAGCTCCAGGATCAGGTATTGCTCCGGCAGACGATCCAGGGCCGCCAGGGCCCGCAGCATCTCCACCGCCAGGGCGCCGGTGCCGGCGCCGAACTCCAGCACCTGGCCGCCGCCCAGTTCCTCCAGCACCTGGGCCACCTGCCGGGCCAGGCAGCGGGCGAACAGGGGCGAGGTCTCCGGCGCGGTGGTGAAGTCGCCGCCGGCGCCCAGCTTGTGGCTGCCGGCGGCGTAGTAGCCGAGCCCCGGCGCGTACAGGGCCAGCTCCATGTAGCGGCGAAAGGGCAGGAAACCGCCGGCGGCCTCGATCTCGTCGCGCAACCGCGCCGTCAGCGCCTCACTGGCCTGGCGGGCGGCCTCGTCGGGTTCGGGCAGGTGGCTTAAATCGGGCATGGCGGGCGAACCGAAACGCTGTGATAAAGTCCATTCCACTGTCAGATACCGGCATACAGCGGAGGCGAAGGTGGTCCAGTCTAACGGCAAGCGGCAGGAGAACAAGCGCGTGCTCATCACCGGGGCGGCCCGGCGGGTGGGCGCCGAGATCGCCAGGCAACTGCACGGCGCCGGCATGGACCTCATCATCCATTACCGTGGTTCCCGGGACGAGGCGCAGACCCTGGCCGATGCCCTGAACGCGCTGCGTCCGGGTTCCGCCGGACTGGTGCAGGGCGACCTGCTCAAGACCGCCGACCTGCCCCGCCTGGCCGAGGATGCCAAGGCCGTGTTCGGCGGCCTGGACGTGCTGGTCAACAACGCCAGCACCTTCTATCCCACCCCCGTGGGCCAGATCACCGAACAGCACTGGGATGACCTGATGGGCAGCAACCTCAAAGCCCCCCTGTTCCTGTCCCAGGCCCTGGCCCCGGAACTGACCGCCCGGGGCGGCTGCATCGTCAACATCGTGGACATCCACGCCCTGCGCCCGCTCAAGGGCTACCCGGTCTATTGCGCCGCCAAGGCGGGCCTGTGGATGCTCACCCAGTCCCTGGCCCGTGAACTGGGCCCCAGGGTGCGGGTCAACGGCATTGCCCCCGGCGCCATCCTCTGGCCCGAGGCCGCCGAGAACAGCGCCCCCCACGAGGACATGATCCAGCGCACCGCCCTGAAACGTGAGGGCTCGCCGGCGGACATCGCCCGCACGGCCCTGTTCCTGATCCGCGACGCGGACTACATCACCGGGCAGGTCATCCCGGTGGACGGTGGACGCACGGTGAGTCAGTGAGTTATTGAGCCTGTTTCAGCGACGCCAGAAAAGACCCAATTGGACAGGATTTACATGATTAACAAGATTTTTGGGCGTTTTCGCGCTACATCCTGTTAATCATGTAAATCCTGTCAGATCCCTGTATTTCTGTGCATCTCCCGGAACCCTTTACATCCTCAGTTCCACCGCCCGCAGCCACTGCCCGTCCAGGTCAAACGCCGCCCACAGTTCCGCGAGGGTTCGGCCCACCACCGGATGGCGCAGGTCGGGTGCGATGTCGGCCAGGGGGGCGAGCACGAAGGCATGGTGCAGGATCTCGTCCCTTGGCAGTTCGAAGGCCTCGGTCTGAAGCACCAGGTCGTCGTAGAGCAGCAGGTCCAGGTCCAGGGTGCGGGGCTTGAAGCCGTTGCTCCCAGCGGTGCGCCCCTGGGCCCGCTCGAGGGCCTTCAGGTCCCGCACCAGGGTCTCGGGGCCGGCATCGGTCTCAAACCCCACCGCCAGGTTGAGGAAGGGCTCGCCGTCGAAACCCACGGCCCCGGTCTCGTAGACGGGGGAGACGGTCAGCGCGCCGTAGCATTCGGCCAGGGCCTGGATCGCGGCCCGCACATGGACCTCCCGGTCCACGTTGCTGCCGACACTGATATAGGCACGGGCCACGGGATCAGGCCCGCTCGCCCCGTTCGATGGTGACCCCCACCTCCCGGCTGCCGCGCACCGCGCCCGGCTTGCCCAGGGTGAGCCGCAGCCAGGGCACGCCGAACTCCTCCATGACGGTGCTGGCGATGCGCTCCGCCAGGGCCTCCACCAGGGTCAGCTCGTTGTTTTCCACCAGGTCGATCACCCGCTTGGCCACGGACTTGTAGTCCAGCACGTCGGTGATGTCGTCGCTCTTCGCCCCCTTGCGGATGTCGGTGCCCATCTCCAGGTCCAGCCGCACCTGCTGGCGGATCTGCTGCTCCCAGGCGAAGATGCCGATGGTGGTTTCAATTCGCAAATCGCGGATATATACGATGTCCATAAAAGCACAGATACAAGATTCAAGTGGCAAGAGACAAGAAAAAACTCGAAAAGCCTGTCTCTTGTCTCTTGGGCCTTGCCTCTGGCGCCTTGCGCCTGCTATCCTTCGCCGCTTTCCTGAATTCAGGCCCGATTTCGTTTGGAGCAAGTACCATGGCCCGAGTGTGTCAGATCACGGGTAAACGCCCTGTCACCGGTAACAACGTCTCCCACGCGCACAACAAGACGCGTCGGCGTTTCCTGCCCAACCTGCACAGCCACCGTTTCTGGGTGGAGAGCGAAAATCGCTGGGTGCGGCTGCGCATCAGCAGCAAGGGCCTGCGTATCATCGACAAGAAGGGCATCGACGCGGTCCTCGCCGACCTGCGCGCCCGTGGCGAAAAGGTCTGAGGAGCTTAAATCATGGCTAAGGGCGTACGTGACAAGATCAAGCTGGTGTCCAGTGCCGGGACCGGCCACTTCTACACCACCACCAAGAACAAGCGGAACATGCCGGACAAGATGGAGATCAAGAAGTACGATCCCGTCGTCCGCAAGCACGTGATGTACAAGGAAGCCAAGATCAAGTAATTGATCTCTTGGCCCTTGTGAAAAAGCCCGGCACTGCCGGGCTTTTTTGTGCGCGAATGAAAACTTCAAAATCCATGCTCTCGCAGAGGCGCTGAGGCGCAGAGAAAAGCACTTCAGGATATTTAATCCCCGCGTCTCCGCGCCTCTGCGCCTCTGCGCCTCTGCGCCTCTGCGAGAGAGTATGCTTTTTTCACTCCCCCTTCTGCGCCGCCAGCTCCGCCCAGCGGACCATGGCCTTGCCCCACTGGTGGGCGGTGGCCGGGTCCAGTTCCAGCTTGGTGTACTTGCCGCCGTCGCGGATGATCACCCGCAGCAGGGGCACGCCGCTGTCGTGGATGATCTGCCTGAGCTCGATCTGCTCACCGAAGGGCGCCTCGAACTGCTCCATGAAACCTCCCGTCACGAAAATGGCTTCGCCCGCGCCGGCGGGCGGCAGCAATCATACATTTGCACAAACACAACTGTTAATCTTGTGACCATACTGCCGATACAGGAATCAGGGATCGGCCAGATTCACCGTCAAAGGATTCATTGAACATGCCGGAGGTCTTCGTCGGCAGACAACCCATCTACGACCGCGAGATGCGGGTGCGTGCCTACGAGCTGCTGTTTCGCTCCAGCAGCGAAAATCGCGCAGCCTTCGTGGATGGCGACGCAGCCAGCAGCGAGGTGATCCACGGCACCTTCATGGACCTGGGCCTGGATCGCATCGCCGGTGACAAGACCGTCTTCATCAACCTCACCCGCAACCTGCTCATGAGCGAAGGCATCCTCGCCTTCCCGCCCGACCGGGTGGTGCTGGAGGTGCTGGAGGACGTGGAGATCGACGACGATCTGCTCGCCGCCCTGCGCCTGCTCAATCACAAGGGCTATCGCATCGCCCTGGATGACTTCGTCTACCGGGAAGGTCCCCAGCCCCTGCTGTCCATGGCGGACATCGTCAAGGTGGACCTGGGCCAGCTGCACAACGGCGAACTGGAAGACCAGGTGCGCCAGTTGCGCAGCCACAAGGTGCAGCTGCTGGCGGAGAAGGTGGAAGACCGGGAACAGTACACCCTGTGCCGGGATCTGGGCTTTGAATACTTCCAGGGCTACTACCTGTGCCGCCCCAACGTGGTGCGCGGGCGGCGGGTGACCACCAACCGGCTCACGGTGATCCAGCTCATCAACAAGCTGCACCAGCCGGACATGGACCTGCGGGACCTGGAGCAGACCATCGCCAACGACGTCTCGCTCTCCTACCACCTGCTGCGCTTCATCAACTCCGCCTACTACGGCCTGAGCAAGCCCATCGAGTCCATCCACCGGGCCGTGGTCTACCTGGGCCGGGACGCCATCCGTCACTGGGTCACCCTGCTGGCCCTGCGCAGCCTCAAGGACCAGCCCACGGACGTGCTCATCAACGCCCTGGTGCGCGCACGCATGTGCCAGCTGCTGGCCGAGCAGGGGCGCTTCCTGTCGCTGCAGGACAGCTTCTTCACCGTGGGCCTGTTCTCAACCCTGGAACAGGTGCTGCAGGCCCCCATGGCCGAGATCCTGGGCGAACTGCCCATGAGCGAGGAGATCAATGCCGCCCTGCTGCGCCAGGAAGGGGTGATGGGCGAGGCGCTCGCCTGCACCCTGGCCTTCGAGCAGGAAAGCCCGGACAGCGCCCGACGCTTCCGCGACCTGGACCCGGTGCAGACCGGACGCCTCTACCTGGAGGCCCTGGCCTGGGCCAATGAGCTGAAGGAGCAGATGGGGATTTAGTGAAGTGCGAAGTGTGAATTGGGAAGTGGGAAGGGAAAGCACTGACTTCCGACTTCCCAATTCACACTTCGCACTTCAAACCCAGGTTCCCCGCCTCATCCACCTCACACGACCATCCCGGCGCGATCCAGGTGGTGGAGACCGCCTCGGTGATCAACGCCGGGCCATCGATGCGTTGACCGGCGGGCAGGGTATCCCGGTCATAGACCGGCACGGGCGAACCGATGCCATGCACCGACACCTCGCCCCGGGGTCCGGCGGTATCCGCGGCAGTCGGGCCGGACAGATCCAGGGCCGGCACCGGGGCGGACAGACCCACCCGCACGTTCACCAGTTCCACGGGCAGGTCCAGGGCATGGCCGAAGCGGGCCTCGTGGGCCCGGTGAAAGGCCCGCTCGACCCCCAGCAGCCCGGTCCAGGGCAGATTCAGGGTGGCGGACTGACCGGCATAGCGAAGATCCACGGACTGGTGTACGGAAGGCTCCGACACACCCTCTAAGGCCAGGGCCTCCCGCCCCTTCGCCGCCAGGGCATCCAGCTCCATCTGCACGGCACGATCGCTGGCCTCCCCCAGGGGCAGGTTCAGGGTGCGCGACAACTCCCGGCCCCGTGGCGCCACCAGCATGCCCAAGGCCGAGAGCACGCCACCGTGCACCGGCACCAGCGCGCGTTTCATCCCCAGGCTCTCGGCCAGCTCGCACACGTGCAGGCCCCCGGCACCGCCGAAAGGCATCAGGGTGAACTGCCGGGGGTCGTGACCCCGGGCGAGCGAGATCTCCCGCAGGGCGCCGGCCATGTGCTCATTGGCCAGGCGGATCACACCCTCCGCCGCCTGTTCCAAGGACAGATTCAGACGTGCGGCCAGGGGTTCGAAGGCGGCGCGGGCGGCGGCCAGGTCCACGGGCATGCCGCCGGCCAGGCGCGTGTCCGGGGGCAGGCGCCCGAGCAGCAGATTGGCGTCGGTGACCGTGGGTTCCCGCCCGCCCAGGCCGTAGCAGGCCGGTCCGGGTCGGGCACCCGCGGAACGGGGGCCCACCTGCAGCAGCCCGCCCGCGTCCACCCAGGCCAGGGACCCGCCGCCGGCGCCGATGGTGTGCATGTCCACCATGGGCACCGCCACCGGGTAGCCGGCGATGCGGCCTTCCCCGGTCAGGCGTAGGTCCCCGTCCAGCAGGGCCACGTCCGTGGAGGTGCCGCCCATGTCGAAGCTGAGCAGGCGCGTCACCCCCGAGGCCCGGGCCAGGTGCAGGGCGCCGCGCAGACCCCCGGCGGGCCCGGAGAGCAGCAGGCGCACCCCGTGACGGCCGGCCTGGTCGGCGTCCAGGGTGCCGCCGTGGCTCTGCATCACCGTGAGCCGGGCATCCCCCAGGGTCGACCCCAGGCGCGCCAGGTAACCCTGCATCAGCGGGCCCACGTAGGCATTGAGCCAGGTGGCGATGCCCCGCTCGTACTCGCGGATCTCCGCCAGCACCCCGGAAGACCGGGTGACGAAGCAGATCCCGGAGAGCGCCTGTTCCACTGCCCGCTCGAAGCGGTCGTCCCGCCAGGAGAACAGCAGATTGATGGCCACGGCCTGCGGCGCGCGCGCCCGCACCCGGGCCGCCAGGGCGTCGAGATCCTCCGCGTTCAGATCCTCCACCACGGCGCCGTCCGCACCCAGGCGCCCGCCGGTCTCCAGGCAATCCTCCGGGCGCACCGGGGCGGGCACCCGCGCGGGCTGGAGGTTGTAGAGTTCCCGGCGCGCCTGGCGGCCGATGGTCAGCACGTCCCCCAGACCATGGTTGGTGATGTACACGGTGCGCACCCCGCGACCTTCCAGCACCGCGTTGGTGGCCACCGTGGAGCCGTGGATCACCGCCAGCTCCGGCTCACCCTCCAGGCCCAGTTCCCGGATGCCCTGCAGGATGGCCTTCTCAGGCGCCTCGGGGGTGGAAAGCACCTTGTGCACCCGCACCTGCCCCTCGTCCCAGAGCACGAAGTCCGTGAAGGTCCCGCCGGTGTCGACGCCGAGTCGTTTCATAGGCCGTAGTTTAACCCGGCCCCGGGCCAGGGAATCTGCAAAGCGTTTCGCTCGCCAAGGCTTTAAGCAGGCACTCTCAAGTCTTTTCCTCCGCGTCCCTGCGCCTCCGCGAGAGAATCCTGCCTTTGGTGTTTTCTCCTGAAAAAAACCGTTTCTCTCGCGGAGGCGCAGAGGCGCGGGGAAAGGCATTTGATGTGAAAACCCTGAACATCCGCGTCAGCGGGAGTGACGCTGGGATTCCAGCCTTCTCAGCGCAGCGCCCCGGCCCGCTCTGGTATCATGGGCAGTCCTGTTCGTGCATCCCGTTTCCCATGTCCCAGCCACCCCTCAAGGCCCAACTCGTTCCTTCCCGTGACGCCGTCGCCGAAGGCGCGTTGCTGGCGCGTGTGGACTATGGCCGGGAGACCGGCATCGATCCGGAGGACCCGTCTCGCGTGACGGTGGGCCTGCCGCCGTTCGGCACGGAGCAGGCCAGCGAACTGCTGCGCACGCCGCAGGCCGTCACCCGGGGCGAGCAGGACGGCATCGGCTTCGCCCGCAGCGAGGACCTGCTGTTCGCCCGAGTGTTCATCGCCGACAGCCAGGACATGCAGCAGGCTGCGGAGCAGGCCTATCTGCGCCTGCTGCGCTTTCACACCGCCATGGGCTACCCGGCCCTGCTGCGCATCTGGAACTTCTTCGACCGCCTGCTGGAGCCTGCCGTCGACCCGACCCTGGACCGCTACCAGGCCTTCTGCGCAGGCCGACAGCAGGCCCTGGAGGCCCTTCAGATCGACGGCAGCGCCCTGCCTGCCGCCACCGCCATCGGCACCGCCACACCGGGCTTCCTGGTCTACCTGCTGGCGGCCCGGGAACCGGGCATCCAGATCGAGAACCCGCGCCAGGTGAGCGCCTACCACTATCCGCCGGACTACGGCCCCAAGAGCCCCACCTTTGCCCGGGCCACCCTCAAGCCCTGGCCCGCGCGCACCCAGCTCTACATCTCCGGCACCGCCAGCATCGTGGGACATGCCTCCCTGCACGCGGGCAAACCCGCCGCCCAGATGGACGAGATCATCAACAACCTGGGCGCCCTGATCGACAAGGTACGCAATGACCACGGCCTCGCCCTCCATGGACCCGGCGATCTGTCCCTGCTCAAGGTCTACGTGAAGCGCGAGGCGGATCTGCCCGCCATCCGGGCGCGGCTCACGGCGCGCATCGGTGACCACCCGGCGGTACTGTTCCTGCACGGCGATGTCTGCCGCAAGGAACTGCTGGTGGAGATCGAGGGGCTGTATGCCTGAATTGCCCGAGGTGGAGACCACCCGGCGGGGGATCGAACGCCACGTCACGGGACGGCGGGTCACCTCGGTCATCGTGCGCGAACCACGCCTGCGCTGGCCGGTGCCCGGGGACCTCGCCGAGCGCCTCACGGGCCACACCCTCGGTCGCGTGCTGCGCCGGGCAAAATACCTGCTGATCGAAGTGGATACGGGCCTGCTGCTGCTGCACCTCGGCATGTCCGGCAGCCTGCGGGTGGTCACCCCCGACGCGCCCCTGCGCAAGCACGACCACATCGACCTCTGCCTGGACTCCGGCCGCTGCCTGCGCCTGCACGACCCGCGCCGCTTCGGCGCCGTGCTCTGGATCGAGGGGCCAGCCCACGCGCATCCCCTGCTCGCCGAACTGGGGCCGGAACCCCTGGGCAAGGATTTCGACGCGGACTATCTCTTCCGCAGCACCCGCAAGCGCCGCGTGGCCATCAAGCAGCACATCATGAACAGCCACGTGGTGGTGGGCGTGGGCAACATCTACGCCTCGGAGGCCCTGTTCCTGGCCGGCATCCGGCCCGGACGCGCCGCCGGTCGGCTCACCCGGGCGGAATGCGCGAGACTGGTGGAGACCATCCGCCAGGTACTCGGCGAGGCCATCGCCCAGGGCGGCACCACCCTGCGGGACTTCGTGCGCGAGGACGGCAGCCACGGCTACTTCCAGCAGCACCTGCGGGTCTACGGACGCACCGGGCTCGCCTGCATGGCCTGCGAAACGCCGGTCAAGCAGATCGTGCAGGGCAACCGCTCCACCTACTACTGCCCGGCCTGCCAACGCTGAGATCGTACGCCTACTCAGTCATTGCCGGTCTGCAGGGTGGCCGCGAGGCCGGCGCGCAGGCCGTGCTCGGTCGGGGCGCTGAACTGCACCGTCACCGGGAAGCCTGCCTCGGTGGGCTCCAGTCCCAGGGCACGCAGGCGCCCTTCGTAACGCTGATCGCCCACCTGCACCGCCACGTTCTGCCCCTCGCGCAGGCGCGCCAGGCGTGCCTCGGCGACGCTGCCGCGGGCGAGCATGGGCTCGCTGCTCACCAGGGTAACCAGCGGCGTGACCTGCAGTTCGTTGTTCACCGCCTGCCCGACGCGCACGTGGCGGGCGAGCACCAGGCCGTCGAAGGGGGCGCGCACGCGGCTGTATTCCAGGTCCAGGCGCGCGCGGGTGAGCCGCGCCTTGGCGGCCACGAACTCTGCATCCGCCATGGCGAAACCGATCTGCGCCAGGCTCAGGTCGCGCTGGGAGATGAGGGTGCGGTCGAACATCTCCTGCTGGCGCTCGTATTCGAGCTTCGCCTCGTCGCGGGCCAGCTCCAGGCGCTTGACCTGGGCCTCGGCCTCCTCCACGGAGGCGCGCAGGCCGCGATCGTCCAGCTGCACCAGCACGTCGCCGCGCTTGACCCGCTGCCCCGGCTCGGCGTTGACCCGGGTGACCATGCCGGAGACCGGCGTGCCCAACTCCAGGCGCTCGGCCCAGTCCAGGCGGGCGGGTATCTCCTCGGCCAGCGCCACGGGCGCGGCCAGGGTCAGCGACAGGGCCAGGGCGGACAGCAGGGCGGCGAGGCGCCGAGTTTTGGATGGGCTGGACATGGGTGGCAACTCCCGGTTCTGGTTCATCAGGGCGTGCCCTGTGCGTGGCTGGCGTGCACGGCGCTGAAGTCCGGTTGGCCGGTGAGCAGGGCGAGCCGCTCCCAGGCCAGCGCCAGTTCGAATTCCGTCTGCGCCGTGAACAGCATGGCTGCGGACTGCTGGGTCATGGCATCCCCCAGGTCCGTGGCCACCTCCAGTTCGTAGAGGGCGCGGCTGCGGTCCAGGTACAGGTCGCGGTAGTCGGCGGTGGCGCGGGCATGGTCACGCTGGGTGCGCAGGCGCTGGATCTCCAGCCAGGTCTCGAGCACCGCCTGGCGCAGGTCCAGTTCGTGCTGGCGCAGGCGCGCCTGGACATCGTAGAGGTTGGCCTGCTCCCGGGCCACGCCCGCATCCACGCGTCCGCCGCTGTAGAGCGGGATGTCCAGCACCAGCCCGGCGGCAAAATCATCGCGCCCACCCAGCACCCGCTCGTAGTGGGCGGCCTCGGCCTCCAGACTGAGCACGGGGCGACGGTCGGCGCGCCGCGCGGCGATGCGCTGGCTGGCGGCCTCGGCCTCCAGGCGCAGGCTGGCCAGGCGGCGGTTGCCGACCTCGGCCAGGGCGTAGAGCTCCTCGATCTCGGGCAGCGCCCGGTCGTTGCCGGGCAGGGCGGGATTGATCAGGTCCGAGGGCACCTGGTCCGGGCGGTTCAAGGCCAGGGCCAGGCGGTTGCGGGTGCTGCGAGTTGCCTGCAATGAGAACTGGCGGCGCTGCAGCGTTCCCTGATAATGAGTGTCGAGTTCCAATAGCTTGATATCTGAAAGCATCCCCAGTTCGTTACTAGACCTCGCCTTGTCTAGTTCCACGTACGCTACCGCCATGTCCTCGTTGTCTCTCATGTAGGCCAGGTCCGCCATCAGCACGTCGAAGTAGCGGCGCATGATCTCCATGCGCTGGCGGGCCACCAGGCTCAGGTGCTGCTCCTGCTGGCCGCGCAGGGCGGTCTCGGCGGCCGCCCGGGCGTTGCTGCTGCGACCGAAATCATAGAGGGGCTTGGAAAGGCGCAGGATGGCCTGGGAGTCGTTGTTGCCCTGGTCCGGGGCCCGTTCATTGGGGTCCACCCAGCGGGCATTGAGACGGATGCCCACGGCGAGATCATTGGCGCTCTCGACGGCCAGGCGCTCGGCCTCGCCGCGCAGCACGCCGGCACGGCCCTGGGCCACGGCGGGGTGTTCGTCATCGGCGAAGACGAGCGCGTCGCTCAAGGTGAGTGGCGATGGCAGACGGGTCTCGGCCATGGCGCCAGTGGCCAGGCACAGCACTGTGCCCACGAGCGCGCGCCCCCACGCACGCCCGGCGTTCCTCCCTGATCGCATCATTGCCGTGACTGGGCCTGTCGCTCGCGCTTGAAGCGGTTGAAGTTGTTGTCCTTGTAGTGGCCCTCGGCGACGAACTCGCCCAGCCACAGGAATTCCTCCACGCCCGAGGTGGCGCCGGTGAAGCGGGCGATGGGATTGCCCTCGGGGTCGTAGAACTGGAACACCGGGGTGGCGCGCACCCGGTTCTCGCGGAAGGCGAAGTCGGCCTGGCGCACGGTCTCACCCTGGAAATTGGTGACCTCCACGTCGCCGTTCACGTCCACGCTCAGAATACGGAAATGCTCGCGGTAGAAGGCCTGCACCTCGGGCTGGTTGAGCACGTTCTGCTTCATGCGGTGGCAGAAGGGGCACTCGTCCATCTCGAAGAAGATCAGCAGGGCCTGCTTGTCCTCCTCGCGGGTCAGCTCCAGTTCTTCCTGGAAGTCGCCGAAGGTGGTCTGGAAGAAGTGTTCGTAGGGATCGAGACCACCGGCCGCACGGGCTACGCTGCTCCAGACCAGCAGAGTAACAATCAGAATGACCGGTGACATGAAAACAGTCACGTGTGCCATGGTCCACTAACCCTCGCATTGTCAGACTGTCTTTCGTGAAAAGACCTGCCGGGCGGGAGTGCCCGGCAGGAATATTGGCAGTATCCATAGCCTAGGAGGTTTCGGCAGAAATCCATTTCCCACGTACGCATGCAGGTCCTGCAGAACCTGCATGAACAACGTCATTTACATCAGCTTCTTTGCAAGCGGCACCGTCAGGCGAGCGGTATACACCGTGTCTTCGATGGTCTTGCTCTCGTTTTCATTGAAATCAACCTGGAACTGCCAGCGGATTCCCCGCTGCATGCGGTAAGTCAGGCCCAGACTGATTTCCTGGAACTTGTTGTTGTTGACATCTTTGTTTGGATCGAACTCGGAGTAGCGAATGACACCCTCCCATTTCGGAGTAAATTTATAACCGGCAGACAGTTCAAAGCCTTCCGCCTTGACATCATCCGCACCCGCCACTTCATCCTTACCCCACATATACTCACCCCAGAGCCACCAGGGTGCGGTGAGGTAATTGTTGTACCTCAACACAATCGCATGCCGTTCACGATCCATTTCATCGCCCACGACCTGCTGACTTCCAAGTCTCAGACCATAGTGCGCAAAGACATTGCCATTGTGATATTCGAGTGAACCGTTGAAGTCCTTCTGGGTGCCATCATCCTGGAAACGTGTTCCAGAGCTGTTATACACACCCGCCGTGTAGGTCAGACTGCTGTCTTCAGAGAAACTGATCTGATCGAACACCATCACACCAGTCTTCCAGATGTTGGTGATCACCTCACCCTGGTCAGGCGTACAGCCAATCGACCCGCACCCATAGAGCGTTGATGTCATGCGGGTATAGTTGACCCAGGGCGCAGTTCCAGCCGGCACGTAAAATGCGTGTCCGAAGGGAACGATGATGGATCCGACAGCGACATTGGTGGTATCCGCCACATCACGGAATGTCGCCCTGGCCCTGAATGCACGCGCCCCGCCATCGGACGAATTTGTTGCGGCGTTCCTGGCCCACTCCGTTACGAACAAGTAGTCAACGTCTTCGGTGACACTGCCTCTCATGAACCACCGAAGACGCTGAAAACTGAATTCGCTTTTGTCCACATCGTTAGGTGCCGCGCCATTTCTATCGAGATGGGTAAATGCAGGCTGCATTTCCAGTCCCATGATCATGGTGAGATCTTCTGATGCTGCGCTTTCACGCCCATAGGCCATCGGGAAAGAGGTGTACTTATCCTGCGCAGCAGAGGCTGCCGAAGGACTCATGATGCCGGCTGCCGCCATTGCCATAACCAAGGCGCTACACGCGAATTTATTCATTTTAATAGTCATTGTTTAAATCCCCTTAGATGGTGATTACTTGCATCACTTTCCTGACTCGATAAATGCGATTACATCCAGGATGTCTTCAACACTGAGGACCCCATTTGGTCCATACACCGGCATATGAGCGTTTGGACTGTAAACCCTGCCGTCCCAGATGCGTTGAAACGTGTATTCGAAGGGCAACCCCCGTGCTCCGTAATTCGAGAGATTGGGTCCGATTGTTCCGCCTTCGTGTCCTTTAGGCAGTGAGTGACAAGCCAGGCAGTTACCCCACCTGACGTTCAATGCAATCCTTTCCCCCTTCTCGGCGTCACCATCGCGCGGGCCCGTGTACTTCACCTGCTCGATTTCTGGCGATCCCATTTTCCCGCACGGCAAGTTATAGTCATGACAGGCGTATGCACGCAGCCCCTCTCTTGGATAGGGTTCGCCCGGCACCCACTGCGGGACTTGGTCCTGGGACATTACCGGACCACCCATCAGGGCCGTCGAGCATGCCACCGCAAACAAAGCACTTCTCAGAAGTGTCTTTCCATTCAGATTCAACATCTCTGACTCCTCAAAGAATCGTTATCGCAAGCTGGTCTAGCAAGTCGACTCACTCCATGTAACCTGCATCCAGGTTATAGAAGTTGACTGGCGCACTGATCGGGAAACCATTTGATGACGCCTGCAGAAATACCTCTATATCGGTCATAGGCTCACTGCCTTCGACACCGGGATACATCCGGGAGAGGATCTGACACGACTTGATCTGGTGCTGGAGGGTGAATATGTACTCAAGGTCGTCCCCGGGAAGCGAATACGGGAAGTGGTAGACCGGGTACTGTGCGGCATCCCCAAAGAATGTGGTGGGCCGCTGGATTCTAAGGTAGCTACCCGAAGTAGGCGGCGTGTGACAGCTGGCACAGGCGAAGTTGAAATGACCAGTGCGCTTGAAAAACAGATCTCTCCCGCGCTCATAGGAGGCCTTCATTTCTCCTCCAGACACATCGATGTTCACAGGTACACCATCGGCCAGTGTCGCGACATACATCCCTATCAAGCTGTTCTCTTTGGTGTCTTCAACCCAGTTCTCACCGAGTCTCTCTGAAGCACATGACCCAATCTGGGTCGGCATCGTGACTACACGGCCAAGACGCTTGTTAAACGCTGGGAACCTGCTTTGCGCATCGGAGATCTTTTCTCCATTGTCACCATGACAGGAAGCGCATGACTGACCATTTTGATTTTTTCTGTGGAAGAGCTCGCTGCCACGTTCCGCCAACTCCTCGCCTTCCATGCTTCGCTCGAGCCAACGGAAATCCTTGAAGTTCATTTCATGTGACATGCGCCCTTCCTGGCGCGCAGCCGCGATAGCTTCTGCATCCTTCCAGTACTGATAGGTGTTGCTGAACGCCTCGTCGCCTGACACATGGGGGATGGCCTTCTCTCGATTGGGCCAATAATCAGGGCCTGGCCCCACAACAGACCTCTCCAGATGAACAGACAGCCCTTGCGCTAACCCAACGCTCATCGAGGTCGCGACAACGACCCCCAGCGCAAGCGGCGCCAGTTTGAGTGCTTTCATGCTAATCCTCCTCACTCGACCAATTATTGTGTGGTGCGAGACGCACATCGACGCATCAAGTGCCACTCGCACAACAACGGTAATTAGCATGTCGCATGCCATCGCCTGCAATATTCCAAGTTCTTGTTTTTATTCACACATACTTCCGCGCCTCAGGGTCGTTGTATGGCATTCTTCCTTAAGCCCCCTCATCTCCTATGGCATTCCTCCATACCTGCATAAGCGATGCCTAATCCTCATGTTTTGCATGAAATGCGCATCACATTGACACCCCTTCACCTGCCCTCTAATGTCAATGTCCGATCTACTGCACCAGCCGGCCGTACTGATTCCATGAACACAACCATCGCCACATACAGGGATGTGGACACATCATCCGAAGGTATCCGTGCGTTAATCGTTGACGACGAGCCTGATGTTGCCGGAGTGCTTTCCCGTGTCATCAAAAACTGCGGTGAATACGAAACTCATACAAGGACACAGCATTTTGACGTCCGGAGCACATTGCTTGCGCTACGGCCAGATGTACTCTTCCTGGACCTTGTCATGCCTGACATGGATGGATTCGATGTACTCAGGGAAGCGAAGGAGACTCTACCCGAGCTCAGTGTGATCATTGTCAGCACACACTCGACAGTCGAGAACGCCGTAAGGGCGATCAAGCAGGGGGCATTTGACTTTATGACGAAGCCATTTGACCCTGACTCTGTTTCACTCATGCTAGCCAAGATTGAAAGCGAGCTTGCCTTACGAGCCAGGTGCAGGGCCCTGCGCACAGCCCTTGAAACGCATGATCCCTTCCTCAGGGCGATCCTCGGCGACTCGCCAAACATTCATTCGCTCAGGGAATGGATACTTAAAGTTCGCGGCGTCCGCGCCAATGTACTTATTGAAGGCGAAAGCGGGACCGGGAAAGAATTGGTTGCACGTGCCATACACGGCGATAACGGTCCGTTCATAGCTGTCAACATGGCAGCTATTCCAGACAGCCTTGCAGATTCAGAGCTATTTGGTCATCGGCGCGGCGCCTTCACAGGGGCCAACACTGATCGTAACGGCCTCATACTGGAGGCGCACGGCGGGACGCTCTTCCTGGATGAAGCAAATGCAATGTCTCCACACATCCAGGCCAAGCTGCTTAGAGCAATACAAGAGCAAAAAATCCGCCCGGTTGGCTCAGATCGCGAGATTCCCATCGACGTGCGAATCATCAGTGCGACAAATACGCCCCTAGATTCTCAAGCCGCCAGCGGTGACTTCCGCCGTGATCTCTATCACCGTCTACGTGTGCTTGCCACCACACTGCCGCCCCTTAGGGAAAGACCCGGCGATATTCCACTTCTTGCTCAGGAATTTCTGGAGCGTTATGCGCGCCGTTATGCGAAACGCGTGAGGAGATTCTCCGCCGAGACGATTGATATCCTTCAACACATGGCCTTTCCAGGCAATATTCGACAGCTCGAGAACATGGTCGAAGAGGCAGTTATCCTGACCAGTGACACCACCTATGAAATCACGCCGGAACTCATATCTCTCGGCACGATTTCTCACTCAACCGAAACGAGTACGCGATCAACGCATCCGCGCACCCTTGCGGATGCCGAGCTTGCACATATTCAACGTATAATGAGGATAACGAACGGCAACAAAACCCATGCCGCAAAGATTCTGAACATCGACTACAAAACTCTTTTACGCAAACTATCCCTACTTGACCCTGGTGAGGCAGTGCCATGAATCGTCGCAGCTTCATGAATCACTTGCTTGTGTCACTCAGCGCAGGCTTCTGTGCCGGGCTCGGTGCCACGACTTACGTCACCAAGGCATCGAGATCTAACGGGGTATTGAATCCTGGTAGTGACGAAACCTGCCTCACCCCAGAATTCATGGCGCGTGTCGCCAGCTCATCTGGCTCATTGCCTGACTCTCTGACCTTGACTGGATCCAGGCTTCCAAAGAACGCGTTCCTGGACCTCATGGCTATTGAGGTCAAACGGACGACGAACCAGCAAGTATACGTATATGGCGGCGGGTGTGACGATGCGGTACTTGCCGTTCGGGCGCGTAAAGCACACATCGGAAATCTCTGCTGCCCTATTCCCGGTTCACCGGCGCATGACATGTACTGGCTACCAATTGCGCAAGATGTTAAGGCAGTTGTGGTACACCCCGACAATCCCGTCGATAATATTTCATTATCAGATCTCCAAGATGTCGCGAAAGGGCGAATCCGTAACTGGATTGAACTGGGCGGGCATGATCGCCCAGTCGCACTGGTTGTCCATGATCACTGCCCGACCTACTTCGAGCCCGTACGTGAACTACTTCTCGCAGGGATTGCGCCATGGTCCAGCGTTGGCATCAATGCAACGACAGACGAGGATCATCTTCAGCAAATAGCCCGTTTCCCAACTGCCATAGGGGTCAATAGCTGGGTACTCGTCGAACCCTATGTGAGACAAGGCCGATTGAAAATAGTGACTCTCGATGGAATCAGTCCAAGCCCATCGAATGCCACTGCAGGCGCATACCCCTTGACCGGCCCCTTCAACATGATATTTTCACATTGGAACGAAAGCCTCATGCGTCCTTTTTTCGACTACATATTCAGTGAGGAAGGGAGCAAGATCATCAGCCGCATGGCAGTACCAATTGATAGAACGAAAGCGATCAATACCGGGAATGCGCCCGACTATGCGCGTCTCGCATAATCACTCACGCACGGCCCGACTCACCCATTGGTACCGGCAGGCACCACGCAGTCGGGTATCATCGATCCGCAGGCGCGCCCCGGGTAGAGAGATAGATAGTAATTTCACCAATTCGCGGATTTGTGACAACCACATCGCCACCATGCGCCCGCGCGATCGCCCTCGCATTAGGCAATCCTAGCCCTGTCCCACCTTGTGTTCCCGTATAAAAAATATCGAATGCATGCTGGAGTGTCTCCTCCGTAAACCCGCAGCCAAAATCCGTGATCCGAAAGTACAGACGATCATCACCCACTCGTCCCGCCTCTACCCTGATTTCATTTCCACCATTGGCACGCAGAGCATTATCAACAAGGTTATCCATCATCTGCTCAAGCTGTAATCGGTCACCACGCATCCTCAATGGCTCATCATGTATCTCGTAACGCAACCTGGCATCTGGACGCCTCTGGCTTAGACTCTGCACAAAGCCCGCCATACACTCACTCACTTCGATGTCTTCGTAACGCAGCCGAACTGGCTTCCCGAAACGCAGCAGATTATCTACGGTTGATGCGCACCGACCACAGTGATGCAGTATCATTTCAATATCTTCCAAATCTTCCTTACCAAGATTCGCCGAACTCTTCAGCAAATGAGCAGCATTCCTGATCACGGTAAGCGGGTTATTGATGTCGTGAGCCACCCTGACAGCCACCCGGCCGATGGCCGAGAGCTTTTCCTGCTCTCGCAACTCCGATTCCAGCTTCCTTAGCTCAATCAGCTTATCAATCATATTATTGAAGGCGACACCCAGCGCAGCGACTTCTCCGTCGGCGCGCACATTGATGACCTTGAGATCACCATGCTCAAGACGATGAGGAAGCATTGTCACTGCATGGGTCAACTCCCTAACCGGATTGAGCACACTTCTAAGATAGATCACGCTTGCAATAACAAGTACAAAACCAGCGCCTAACAATGTAATTCCGACCACCATCTTTGTTTGATCAAGCGCGTCACCCACCTGGTCAGCCACCCCAATCTCTAAATCAACCGCCTCACCAAGGTTGTTGATCACTGACAAATCGAGCAGATGCGAGTAAACCCCTGCTCTTCTGCCAGCGGCAGCCTGAGATTGTCCAACTTCATTTAGCACCCCGACCTGGTAACTCGCTCCACCCACCTTGCGAAGTATCCCTATCCAGCCCAACACGACATCGTTCACCATCACAGGGGCGCTCGCCCATACCCAGAGCTCTGACTGATGCCAGACAAGCCTGGTTATCTGACTACTTGCGACACCGAGACCCTCGACCACCTCGGTTCTTCCCCCCTGATTAGAAAACACCAACCTCCCCTGTGAATCCCAAATTCCAAATAGATTAAAATTCAGCGCCGACGCTATTCTCTCTACATCCATCTCCAGCGGCCTTCGCTCACCCTCGAGGAAGAGATGATATTGAGCACTCTGACGCAGTCCGGAATCAGTGGATACCATCTCTACGAGCGCACTCATTCCCTGCATCTCCGCATCCAGTTGCTGGTGCATTGCTGCAACCTGGTTCACGATGCGCTGCTGACTTATCTGACTGAACTGTACCGACACGAAACCATCGATACTCATGAACATTACGGCTGTCACTGTGAAAATGATCAGTGTCAGCCCAGCAACTGCCCTAAAAAGAAGACTTTTCGGCGTATGCCATAGTCTTCTCGATACACCCGCCGCATCCGTGCCATGGCCCAGATTTATCCTGTCACTGCCAACCAGTGGTGTACTACCCATCAAGGCACCTCTTCTGACCGATCACTTCACGGTCCTCAGGGACGTTTCATTCACAATCGTATTGTAATGACGAATTTACCCCACAATCACCTATGAGCCCTGACTGTAGGCAACCATTGAAACAACTCGCGCTCGCGCAGTCTTTTGTTCTGCCCGAATCCCTGGACCCATCATGCTGCCGAGCCAGGAACTCAATCATCATTGTTCTTGATTTCAGCCTCACACGTCTAACTCCTCGACCCACGCATAAGCCACGAGTCTAAATCAACCTTGCGCAGTGTGTTGCACCGTGATCAGAGGCATTACGGCCGCCTTAAATGGCACCCCACTCACCACCGCGATGCATCCGATTCACCATCCCTGTGATTTGCCGTGAAAAAGTTCTGGACTTCGGATATAACAATGAGCCAGGTAGACCAATAGGAGTCAAGCGGATGAGCGATATCACTACCCGCTTAATGTCACTCAAAGATGGCATCGAGGAGCTGGCCGCCCTGGCCGCCAGGGATCAGGCCGATGCGGCCCGCCGCCTCGTCGCCACCCTCAACGCGAGCATCGACCAGGCCATCAGGGATGCGACCGGATCACAGGACATTGCCGAGAGCAAGCCGAAGCGAATGCCCGTGCCACGGGATCCGGTGGAGAAATGCCCACGTTGCACCCTGCGCAGCTTCACCTTCCAGAAGAACACGGCGCGTGAGGCCGAGGGCGGCTATGAAGCCCTGTACCGTTGCAGCAGCTGTGGCCACGAGGATTGGCGCGAGGTCGGCTGAGAAGGAGCCCACCGCCGGGCTCGTTTGACCTGACGGCCAAGGACTTCCACGCGCAGGTTAAACGTTTCTCGTTGACCAAGGCATTCCCGGCCGCCGCGTCTCGCCTCAGATTTGCGTGATTTCCCGCCACCACTCCCTGACACGAACTAAACTCAAGGACAGGCATCGCAACGATCCGCCAACAGCGGCAAGGAGGATCACGATGAACGTCAGGGATCTCTTGACACACTGGGCGCGGGAGCCCGGTGAGCGCCACACCCAGCACGAATACTGCATGCAGCTCTCGGCCCGGGACGCCGCCCGCATCGCGGCATTGGCAGAACTGTTCCCCAACAAGCCCCGTCAGGCGCTGATCGGAGAACTGCTCTCGGCGGCGCTCGACGAGCTGGAGGCGGCCATGCCCTACGTGCCCGGGGAGCGGGTGATCGCCGAAGACGAACTGGGCGATCCCATGTACGAAGACGCCGGCCTCACGCCCCGCTTCCTGGAACTGACCCGGCGGCACCTGGAGAAGCTGGATAGCTGAGCGGTGTGTTGCCTGGAAATTCAAGGGCCTTCAACGCGAAGGCGCGAAGACGCAAAGGTCGCGAAGTTTCTCGATGAGAAAACCATAGATCGCGTAGGTTGGGGTGAGCACAGCGAACCCCAACGCAGAGCTCAGCGGCGTGCGCTAGCGCGTCCGCTGGAACGCCTGGTTGGAACTGGTTTCTGATGCACTGGCACGGTATGCAGCTCTACGCCTAGTGCTCGTATTACTCTCAAAACGGTGTCATATCGTGGCTTTGCACCGGGAGTTAAGGCCTTATACAGGCTCTCTCGACCAAGTCCAGCTTCTCTGGCCAGCTCCGTCATCCCTCGTGCCTTTGCGATATCGCCAATAGCCACCAGAAATACATTTGGATCTTCGTCCTCTAGCGCAGCATTGAGGTATTCTGCAATTACCTCTTCGCTATCCAGGTATTCTGCGGCATCGAATTTGGTCAACTTAGTCATCAGTGTGGCCTCGGTATTTCTCAGCAAGGTCATGGGCTTTCTGGATGTCCTTCTTCTGAGTTGATTTATTGCCTCCACACAGAAGAAGGTAAATCGTTTCGCCGTCCCTTGCGTGATACACCCTGTAACCAGGTCCGTAATGGATTCTCATCTCCGAGACACCCTTCCCGACAGGTTCGCAGTCGCCGAAGTTTCCTGCCTCGGCAGAACGGATACGGGCGATGATTCGAGCTTTTCCTATCGGATCTCGAAGCTTCTTCAGCCAGCTATCAAACTCTGGCGTACGAAGGAATGTGTACATACGCAGAATCGTATCCGCACGGATACAGTACGTCAAGCGTGACTAAGGACATGAGCAATTCCAACAGGACGTGTGAATCCAGAGAACAGTGTACCCATTACTCAGGCGCCCACAGGCGTGTCAGATCAAGCGTATTAGCACTTTGGGACATCCACAGTCCGGAATTATGGATTATGGGTGTCCCAAACCGCCTTCGGGGGTCAGAGAACAATGGCTGCTAATATTAGCGGATATTGCTCTCTGACCCGGTTTACGGTTTCGCGTTGGATCCTGGGGACAGTGTAACCATTGCTCAGGCGCCCACAGGTATGGCAAATCAAGCGAGAAGCACAATAGGTATACTGTCCCCGGATTTGCTGCACCCAGCCGTTCCGGGTGATCAGCACGCCGCTCAGCTGCTCGCCGAAATACTGCACCATGTCGTTGCGCTCGGGTTCGCCGTGCACCAGCACATCCAGCCCCAGCGATTCCTGCTGGCGGATCACGCGGGTGATCTCCGTCTGCAGATAGGCCCGGTACTGGACATCCGTCAGACGCCCGGCGCGATGGGCCGCCCGGGTGGAGCGGATCTCGTGTGTCTGGGGGAAGCTGCCGATGGTGGTGGTGGGCAAGCAAGGCAGATCCAGGCGCGCTCGTTGCGCTGCATGACGCTGTACATAGGGGGCGCAGCGGCGATCGGCCAGGGCATCCAGCGCCGCGACCCGGGATCGCACCGCCGCGTCGCGCACCCGTGCGCTCTCGCGCCGCGCCTGCGCCGCACGCCGGGCTGCCTCCAGGGCCCGCGCCTCGCAGTCCTCGCCATGTTCCAGCACCCTGCCGAGTACGCGCAGTTCGTCGAGCTTCTGCCGGGCGAATGCGAGCCAGCCGTAAAGCTCAGGGTCCAGGTCGGTCTCCAGCTCCAGGTCCAGGGGCACATGCAGAAGTGAACACGATGTGGACAGCCAAAGACGCGCCCCCAGCCGCTGGCGCAGAGGCAGGATCTGCGCCAGCACCCGGTCGGGGTCTGTACGCCAGACGTTGCGCCCGTCCACCACACCGGCTGACAGCACCGCGCCGGGCGGCAGGGCCCGCGCCACTTCGAGCAGTTCATCCGGCGCCCGTGTCGCATCCACGTGCAGACCCTGTACCGGCAGCTGACGCACGATCTCCAGATTGCCGCCGAGCCCACCGAAACAACTGGCCAGCAGGATATTCGGCCCGCCCGTGGCCAGGGCCTCATAGACCGCCTGGAAACGGGAGCGCCATTCGTCCGGCAGTTCCAGGGCCAGCACGGGTTCGTCCAGCTGGACCCACGCCACCCCGGCCGCCGACAGCCGGCCCAGTATCCGGGCATAGGTCGCCGCCAGGGCGTCGCACAGGTCCAGGCACGCAAACCCGGAGGTCTGGGACTTGGACAACCACAGGAAGGTGAGCGGCCCCACCAGTACCACCTTGACCGGATGACCGGCCTCCCGGGCTTCGCGGACCTGGCCCAGAAGCCGGGCGGGGTTCTCCGTAAAGACCGTATCGGGTCTCAGTTCCGGGACCAGGTAGTGGTAATTGGTGTCGAACCACTTGGTCATCTCCAGTGCCGGCTCGCGCTCTGTACCCCGGGCCATGGCGAACTGGCGTTCCAGAGACCCTTCATCGCCCCTGAACGCGAAGCGCCCCGGCGCACACCCCAGCAACTCCACGTGGTCCAGCACATGGTCGTAGAACGCAAAGTCGCCCACGGTCACCCAGGTCAGGCCGGCGTCGCGCTGCTGCTGCCAGTGCCGGAACCGGAGCTCCCGCGCCACCTGCTCCAGGCCCTGTTCAGTCAGGTCACCGCGCCAATGTCGTTCCAGGGCGAACTTCAGTTCACGGCGGGCGCCCATGCGCGGGTATCCGGGGATATGCAGCGTGGTCATGATCGATCTCCATCCATTGCGTTGACTGACGCATACCTTCTCCCGGATTCTTAATGAGCACAAACGATATTAATTCACAATAGCATGAGAAGAATTCATGATAGAAGTACGGCACCTTCGCATGCTCCAGACCCTGCACGAAGCGGGCAGCCTCACCGGTGCCGCCCGCCGCATGCACCTGACCCAGTCCGCCGTGTCCCACCAGATCAAGGAACTGGAGAGCCGGCTGGAGGTGACCCTGGTGGCACGCGGACAGCGTCCCCTGCGCTTCACCCGGGCCGGGCTCAGGCTGCTGGGACTGGCCGGAGAAGTCCTGCCCGCACTGGATGAAGCCCTCGCGGACCTGCGCAGGCTGACCCAGGGCGACGGGGGGCGACTGCACATCGCCAGCGAATGCCACAGCTGCCTGGACTGGCTGCTGCCCAAGCTGCGCGGGTGGCGCAGCCGCTACCCGGGCATCGACGTGGACGTGGCCCTCTCGGCGAGCCTCGATCCCCTGCCCGGACTGCTGGACGGACGCCTGGACCTGGTCCTGACGCCGGACCGCCGGGAGCTGCCGGGCATCGCCTGGACACCACTGTTCAGCTTTGCCGTGGTGCTGATATCGGCGCCGGATCATCCGCTGGCGGGCAAACCACATGTGCGGGCCACGGACCTGGCGAACGAGACCCTGCTCACGTATCCGGTGGCGCGGGAACGACTGGATGTGTTCACCCGTTTCCTCTGGCCGGCGGGGGTTGAGCCCGCCCGGGTGCGCACCGCGGAGACCACCGCCATGCTGGTGGAGCTGGCGGCCCTCGGGCAAGGCGTGACGGCGTTGCCCCTGTGGGCGGTGAAGCACGTGGTGGAGGCGGGTGACGTGGCCATGGTTCCTCTGGACCCGAAGGGCATGGAAGCCACGTTGCTTGCGGCCACACCAGAAGAAAACATGGCGCTGCCCCACGTGGTGGAGTTCATCAAGCAACTCGGGGAGGACACTCAGGGATAAGCAGGCGCAGGCTTAGGCGAGGGAAGCAAAGCCAACAGGCTGTCAATCAGCCCGCCAACCTACGGCGCCTGCCTCCGCGCTCCATCACCACGAACAACGCCGGGATCACCACCAGGGTGAGCACCGTGGCAGCGAGGATGCCGCCAATGATCACCGTGGCAATCGGTGAGAATCGCTCGGCACCCACGGCCATCTCCAACGCGAGCGGGAACATGCCGGCGACCGTCGACAGCGCGGTCATCATGATGGGACGCATGCGGGTGTCCACGGCCTCGGTGACGGCGGCATGGATCTCCAGGCCCTCGGCCATGCGGCGGCGGGTGAGGTCGAGCAGGATGATGCTGTTGTTCACCACGATGCCGATGAGCAGGATGATGCCAAGCAGCGCGGGCATGGAGATGTACTTGCCCGCCACCAGCAGCGCGGCCGTGACGCCGATAAACTGCAGCGGGATGGCGCTCATCACCGTGAGCGGATGCGCGAAACTGCCGAACTGCACCACCAGCAGCAGGTAGACCGCCAGTGCGGCCAGCACCAGGGCGCGGAGCATGTGGGCGCGGGCCTCGTCGAAGTCGGCCTGCTCGCCCACCAGGAACACCCGGTAGCCGTCGTGGGCCTCGAAGGTGGCGAGGCGCGCCTCCACGTCGGCCACCACCTCGGAGAGCGGCCGGCCCAGGTGATAGCCGAGCACGTCCAGCGTGCGCTGGCCGTCCTCCCGGGTGAGCACCCGCGGGCCGAGATCGTGTTCGAGTGTGGCCACTTCGCGCAGGGGGACCGGGCCCGCGGGCGTGACGAGGGTGACGTTCTCCAGGTCCTCCAGGTGCAGGCGGTGAGGCTCGGCATAACGCACCACCACGTCCAGGTCCCTGAGCGGTGGCTGGCGGAAGCGGGTGGCCACGGCGCCGTCCATGGCCCGGTGCACGGCCCGGGCTACCTGGGCGCCGGTCAGGCCCAGTTCGGCGACACGCTCGTGATCCAGGCGCACGCGCAGTTCCGGGGTGTCCAGGGCCCAGTCCTTGTAAAGGTCGGTCATGCCGGGAACGCCGCGCAGGTGATCCAGCAGGGCCTGGGCGGTGCGATCGAGCATGGTCGGAGACTCGCCCGAGACGCGCACAACGATGGGGGCCGAGGTGCTGGCGCGCGCCGTGCCACCCATCTCTCGCGGCACGCCCAGCATCACGCCGGGGGTTTGCTCCAGGACCTGGCGCACCTGGTCCATGATCTGCCACTGGTCGGCCTCGCGCTCGGTGCGCGGGACCAGGTTGACGGTGATCTCGGCCTGGTTGACCGACATGGCGCCGCGATCCCCCATCGCGCGCGCACCGGCCTCGTGGCCCGCGCGGGTGCTCACCGTGAGCGTATGCTCGCGACCCACCAGCACGTCCTCAGCGCGGGCGACGGCACGCACGGTCTCCTCCAGCGTTGCGCCCGGCACCAGATCCACCACCACCCGGAAGCTGCCCGAGTCGAAGCGCGGCATCATCTCGCTGCCCACCATGCGCAGCATGCCGAGGCTTGCCGCGAGCAGAAGCACCGACGTCACCAGGATCGTCACCGGCCGGCGCAGGGCGAGCCCCAGGCCGGCCAGGTAGTTGACGCGCACTGCGCCGCCCGCGCGGCCAAGCCACACCACGAGCCGGTTGGGCGCCTGCGGGCGGCCGGGCCTGAGCCACCACACGCCGAGCAGCGGCACCAGGGTCACGGCCATGACGAACGACGAGGCGAGCGCGAAGGCAAGCGTCATGGCGAGCGGCCGGAACAGTTCGCCGATGAAACTGCCCATGAACATCAGCGGCACCAGCACGCCCAGGGTCGTGAGCGAACCGCCGAGCTTGGCGGAGAGGATCTCGCCGACGCCGTTGACCACGGCGCTGCGCGCGCTGGTGTCGGGCAGTTCGAGATGCCGGTGGATGTTCTCCAGCACCACGATGCCGTCGTCCACCAGCAGGCCGATGGCGAGGATGAGCGCTGACATGGTGACCATGTTGAGGTCGAGCCCCGCCGCCTGCATGAGAGCGAAGGTGGCGAGAAAGGCGGCGGGGATGGACAGGGCGATGATCGCTGCCTGGCGAAGATCCGCGAGAAAGACCAGCACCACGGCCATGGTGAGCGCCACGGCCACGAGCACGGTGCGGGTCATGTCGGTGATGACCCGTTCGGTGAACACGGAGTCATCATCGGCGACGACGATCTCCAGCGCCGGATGCTCGGCCCGCAGCGCCTCCAGCACCTCGCGCACCCGCGCGGCCACCTCCACCGTGTTGGCGTCGTCCCGGCGCAGCACCTGCACAGCGATGGCAGGAAGGCCGTCGAAGCGATAGGCGTTGCGGATCTCGCCCGGCGCGAGGCTGACCGTAGCCACGTCGCCCAGGCGCACCTGCCCGGCGGCATCGGAGCGCAGCACGATGCGCTCGGCGGTCTCGGCCGAATCAATGGGGGCGTCGAAACGGATCACGCTCTCCAGCGCCCCGTGACGCACACGCCCGCCGGGGGCGACCAGGTTCCAGGCATCGAGCGCGGCCACCACCTGCTCCAGGTCCACACCCAGGGACTCGGCACGGTCCGGCTCCAGGGCCACGTGCAGTTCGCGCCTGTGGGCGCCGATGATATCCACCGCCGCCACGCCGGGCACCCGCTCCAGGCGCTCGCGCACGGCGTTGTCCGCCACCTCGCGCACGTCCGCGAGATCTAGCGTGTCGCTTCGCAGGGCGACGGTGACGATGGGCTTGTCGGCGGTGGAGAATTCCAGCACCCGCGGCTCGCCGATGGTCCCGGGCAGGTCCCGGCGCACGCGCCCCACGGCGTTCTGCACATCCACGGCCGCCAGCGTCGCCAGCATGCCGTAGTCGAACTCCACCCGCACCACCGAAAGCCCCGCCTGGCTGGTGCCGGAGATGCGCGTGACACCGTCTAGGCTCGCGAACTCCTCCTCCAGCAGGCGGGTGAGGTCCGCGTCCACGTCCGTCGCCGCCATGCCCGGATACTCGGTGATCACCGTGACCGTGGGCGGGTCCGTGTCCGGGAAGAGCTGCACGGGCAACTGGAAACGGGCCTGCACGCCCAGCACCAGGGCGCCGACCAGCAGCGCGATCACCGTGTGGCGCTGGTGCAGGACCCACTCGGGCCAGTTCATCGGTGGGGATGCTCGCCGGCCTGCACGGGCAGGCCGTCGCCAAGGCGCGGGTCGGCGGTGACGATGACCTGCTCACCCGCCTCGAGCCCGGCGGTGATCAGGTACTCGCCGGCGCGGGCCACGGCCACCTGCACGAGGCGCTCCCGCGCGCGGCCGTCCTCCAGCACATACACCCGGCGCTCCGGCCCCTCACCGAGCACCGCCTGGGCCGGGAGGCGCACGGCCCCCTCGATGTGATCCAGCGCGATATGGGCCTGCACGGCCATGCCGGGGCGCACCCCATCCGCGTCTTCGGGAAAGAACGCGGCAAAAGTCGCGTTGCGGCTGCCGGCGTCCAGGGCCGGGTAGACGCGGTCCACCCGGGCGGGCCAGATCCGGCTCAGGGCCGGGACCTCCAGGCGCACGGTCATCCCCGGGCGCAGACGGCGGGCATCCACCTGCGGCACCTGCACCACCGCCTTGAGGCTGCTGAGTGCCACCAGTTCCACCAGGGGCTGACCCGCGGCGGCCAGTTCGCCCTCGCTGGCGTGGACGCGCTGCACCTGCGCGTCGAACGGGGCGCGTTCCTCCGCGTAGGTCAGGCGCCTTTGCACCAGGCCCAGCGCCGCCGCGTTCTCGCGGATCTGGGCCTCCAGGGTGCTTACCCGCTGGCGGGCGTCGTCGAGGCTTCGCTCCGGTGTCAGGTTGCGCCGGAAGAGATCCTCCTGGCGGGCGGCTTCACGCCGGGCGGTGGCCCGTTCGCCTTCCAGGCGGTCGGCCACGGCCTCGAGACGGGCCGCGTCGCGCCTGATTTCCTCGTCATCCAGACGGGCAAGCACGTCCCCCCGGCGCACGAGGGCGCCTTCACGATGGGGGATCTGAAGTATCTGGGCCGTGAGCCGGGCCGAGATGCGCGCCCGCCCCTCGGACTCCACGCTACCGCGATAGACCCGCTCCACAACCGCCGTCTCCTCCGAGACGACAAGCGTCTCCACGGCCGGCGGCGGCACGGCACGCGCGGGTTCCGGGTCGAATCGGGCCGAGAGGCGCTCGGCGCCTGCCAACCCGATCCATACGGCCAGCAGCACGAGCACGACCGTGACGATCAGGCGCTGGGGCCAGGACAGGCGGGGTATCTCGGGGGCGGACATCGCTGCAGGACCTCAGGGGTTCGGTGCGCGGGTTAACTGGTCGCGGAAGGCCGAGTGGCAGGTCACGCACCCCTGCATTACTTTGGCGTGATAGCGCAGCACGCCGTCCATGTCCCCCACCCGGGCCGCGTCCGCCATCTCACCGGCACCGCCATGCACGGAACGGTCGATGGACTGGAACAACTCCATACGGGGACCCACGGCGTCCATGAGCCGCTGGCGCTCCGCGGGGGACGGCCGGGGATGATGGGCGATGGCGGACGCGTAACGCTCGATGGCCTCGAAGTCCTCGGCGAAGATGGCGGTGTTGAGGTGGTTCATGTCCTCGGCGAGCCCCTGCATGATCACCTTGAAGGTCGGCCCCTCCTGGGCAGCGGCGCCGGCGATCCACGAGACGGCGACAAGGGCGAGCGCGGCACGGCGTACGGTGTTCGACAGACTCATCGGTGTGTCTCCTTTATTGATGGATATTTGGTACATGTTTCAGTGCGCAACGGGGCGAACGGGAACGACGGCCTGAATGCCTCAGGGTGTCCAGCGCGCCTCGAGCGCCGGCTCCAACAGCCGCCACAGGGTGTCGCCCTGGGCCTCCAGGGGGAACTCGAAGTCGCTGATGGACCAGCGCATCACCAGTCCCTGCACCAGGGCGGTGATGAGCCGGGCCGTCTCTTCCGTATCCAGGTCGGGGCGGAACTTGCCTTCGTCCACGCCCTCATCCAGCAGTGACCTGACCCGCCCCGTGTAGGTCTCCATGATCCGCCGCACGACGGCCTTGAGTTCCGGGTCCTCCATGTGCAGGCGTTCCGAAAACAGCAGGCGCGGCAGCCCCCTGCGCTGGCTGATGAACTGCAACTGCCGCGAGAGGAGCTGGCGCAGGCGCTCGTCGGCCGGACCGGATCCGGCGAAGATGGGCGTCAGCACGGTGAGCACCCCCTTGCCGATCCACTCCAGGGCGGCCCGGAGGATGGCGTCGCGGGTCTTGAAGTGGCGGAAGACCGTGGGCTGGGCGATGCCCACCCGGTCCGCGATAGCCTGGGCGGTCACCTGCCCCACGCCCCGCTCGGCAGCAAGATCCAGCACCGCCTGGACGATCTCTTCCCGCCGTTCCTCGCCGGATTTGCGCATGCATCTCCACTAATGTAAGTGATTACTTGCTTGCTTGTATCATAGATGCCGAAGCTTCCTCTTTACAAGGCCTCGTCGGTGAAAAAGGAAATGGACAGGACTAACAGGACTCCTCGGGACTGACAGGATTCAATGAATGCTTATCGCGGCACCCCGCCTGATCATTCAATCCTGCAAATCCGCCCATAAGTCCTGCTAATCCTGCCCATTAATTTCCCGTTTCCGCGCCTCGCCGATCCCCCGCGGATCCGAGGCGGCGCTCACATCACCGGAGCGCCGATCCCACACGATGGCCTGCATGTTGCCGAAGCGCCGCGCCTGGGGGGCGAGGCTGTGGCCTCGGGACTGGAGACCTTGCAGGGTTGCGGCGTCGAAGGCATCCACCTCGAACTGGATCTCGTCCGGCAGGTACTGGTGATGGAAACGGGGCAGCGACACGATGGCCTGAGCCTCTCCGCCTTCCATGAACTCCATCGCGCCCAGCAGCACCATGGTGATGATGCGGCTTCCGCCGGGGGTGCCCAGGATGGCGAGGCGCGCGTCGTTTTCCACGAAGGCCGGCGTCATGCTGGAGAGCATGCGCTTGTTCGGCGCGATGGCGTTGGCCTCGGCGCCCACCAGGCCGTAGACGTTGGGTACGCCGGGCTTGGCGGAGAAGTCGTCCATTTCGTCGTTGAGCAGCACGCCGGTGCCGGGCGGCATGAAGCCGGAGCCGAAGGGGTAGTTGATAGTGATGGTGGCCGCCACCCGGTTGCCCTCGGCATCCAGCACGGAGAAGTGGCTGGTCTGCTCGCTCTCCGGCGCCGGCTCCAGCACCACGGGCAGCAGCTCGCTGGGGGTGGCGCGCTCCGGGTGGATGGTGGCGCGCAGGCCGGCCGCGTAGTCGGGGCTCAGCAGACGGGCCAGGGGCATGTCCACGAAGTCGGGATCGCCCAGGTACTCGGCCCGGTCCCGGTAGGCACGGCGCATGGCCTCCACCATCAGGTGGGTGCGGGTGACGCGGTCCAGCGCGGTCAGGTCGTAGTGGGACAGCTGGTTGAGGATGCTGATCAGGGCCACGCCGCCGGAGGACGGCGGAGAGGCGGCGGTGATGCGGTAGCCCCGGTACTCGCCGCGCACCGGTTCGCGCTCCACCACGCGGTAGTTCGCCAGGTCCTCCAGGGTCCAGATGCCGCCGGCCTCGCGCACGCCCTGCACCAGGCGCTCGGCCAGTTCACCACCATAGAATCCCTCGAAGCCTTCCCGGCCCAGACGCTCCAGGGTATCGGCCAGGTCCGGCTGGCGGATGATCGTGCCTTCCGCGGGCACGCGCCCGTTGTACAGCAGCACCCGGGCCGCCTCGGGATGGGCGTTCAGGGCCGGCAGGCGGAAGTTGGCCATGCGCCGGTACACGGCGTCCACGGGGAAGCCGTCCCGGGCCAGGCGCACGGCGGGGGCCAGGGAATCCGCGAGCGGCAGGGCGCCGTAGCGCTCGGCCAGGTGCACCAGGGCCGCGGGCGTGCCGGGGATACCGGCGGACAGGGGGCCGTCCACGGAGAGGTTCGGGATCACATCACCCTGCGCATCCAGGTACATGTCCCGGTGGGCGGCGCCGGGGGCGGTCTCCCGGCCGTCCAGCATGGTCTGGAAACCGTCTTTGGCGCGGTGCAGCAGGAAGAACCCGCCGCCGCCGATGCCGGAGCCGTAGGGTTCCACCACACCCAGGGCGGCGGTCACCGCGATGGCGGCGTCGAAGGCGTTGCCGCCCCGTTCCAGCACCTCGTGGCCCGCCGCCGTGGCCAGCGGGTGGGCCGAGGCGATAGCGTGGACGCCGGGGCGCTCGGTGGCCGACGCGACACCCGCGAACAGCAGCAGGATGAGTGCGAGCAGGATCGTGGGTCGGCCTTCAGGCCGACGGCGCAGTGTCCGACCCGCAGCGTGTTGTTGGCCTGAAGGCCGACCTGCGGTGAGCGCGACGCTGCGCGCCAGACGTGACAAGGGGCCCATGGGGCCCCTTGCATGTATCGATTCCGTCACCCTGAACATCAGGCCTTCAGGGCCATCAGCTGTTCGTACTTGGCCATCAGTGCCTCCTTGCTCTCCACCATGTCCGGATCCTTGGGGATGCAGTCCACGGGGCAGACCTCCACGCACTGGGGGGTGTCGTAGTGGCCCACGCACTCGGTGCACAGGGCCGGGTCGATGACGTAGATCTCGTCACCGGGAGAAATGGCGCCGTTGGGGCACTCGGGCTCGCACACATCGCAGTTGATGCATTCGTCGGTGATCATCAGGGCCATGGGGATTTCCTCTTGCAATTCCGTCACATGCCAGCGTCTCGGCGCAGGCGCAAAGGGGCGTATTTTATCCCATGCGCGCCTTGAGCGCAGCCACGACCGGTCCTGAGACGAAGTGTGAGACATCGCCGCCCAGCGCGGCAATTTCCCGCACCAGGCTTGAGGAGACATAGGCGAACTCCTCGGCGGGGGTGAGGAACAGGGTCTCCAGCTCCGGGGCCAGGTGGCGGTTCATGCCGGCCAGCTGGAACTCGTGCTCGAAGTCGGAGACCGCGCGCAGGCCGCGCAGGATCACCTGGGCCTGCTGCTCGCGCATGAACTTCGCCAGCAGGCCGCTGAAGCCCGTCACCTCCACGTTGCCCAGGCCGGACAGGGCATCCCGGGCCAGCCCCACCCGCTCGTCCAGGTTGAAGAAGGGCTGCTTGGCGGGGCTGGCCGCCACCGCCACCACCACCCGGTCGAACAGGCGGGTCGCCCGGCGCACGATGTCCGTGTGTCCGTTGGTGATGGGATCGAAGGTCCCGGGATAGACGGCGATGACTTGCATGACAGGACTCCCCGTGTATTGCCTCAGGCCGGCCGCGGCCTGGCGAGGGCGGCGGCCCGCCCGCGAGCCTCGTTGATGGGCAGAATGGCCACCAGGGCCAGGGCAAAGAGTAGCAGACACAGCAGGATCGCCGCCTGCAGACCCACCCAGGCCTGCAGCACGCCGATGCCCAGCAGTCCGACGATGGCCGCCAGCTTGCTGGACAGCCCCCAGAAACCGAAGAACTCCGCCGCCTTGAGCCGGGGCGCGAACTGGCCCACCAGGGCGCGTCCGGCGGACTGCACGGAGCCCAGGCACAGGCCCGCCACCGAACCGACCACCAGGAACACCTGCTGGGGCTCGACGCTGCTGCCGGTCACGGCCGTGAGCCAGTGGGCGATCTGCGGTGTGCCGAAGATCAGCAGCACCGCCAGCAGCCAGAGCGTGAGGCTGATCCCGTAGGTGAGCTTGGCGCCGATGTGGTCCTGCAGATAGCCGAAGCCCAGGGCGCCGGCGGCAGCGGTGAGCTGCACCACCACGAACATGATCACCCGGGTCTGCTCGTCCCAACCCACCACCTGGGCGCCGTAGATGAAGGTGAAGGAGATGATGATGTAGATGCCCGCCATGGCGAAGAACACCGACACCAGCAGCCAGGCCAGATCCCGGTGACTGCCCACGGTGGCCAGGGTGGCCTGTACCCGGCGCAGCCCCAGCCAGAGATAACTTGCACCCCGCGCCAGGCGCCGACGGCGACCCCGTTCCTGGAGCCAGAGGAAGGTGGGGATGGCGGTCACCAGGAAGAAGCCTGCGGCGAAGGGCCCCACCCAGCGCACGTTGTCGAAGTTCTCCAGGCTGACCTCGCCCAGGAACAGCAGCGCGAAGGCGGTGGACACCAGACCGCCCACGTAGCCCAGGGCCCAGCCGAAGCCGGAGATCCAGCCCAGGCTCTCCGGCGGGCCCAGGTCGGGCAGAAAACTGGCGATGAAGGATTCGCCGATGGCGTAGGCGAAGTTGGACAGGATGATGAGCAGCATGCCCAGCCAGATGTAGCCCGGGGCGACGAAATACAGCAGCGCCGTGGTGACCACAGTCATCAGGTAGCTGGCGAACAGGAAGCGCTTGCGGGCGGCGGAGAAGTCCATGATGGCGCCGCACACCGGGCCGGCGATCACCACCGCGAGATAACTGATCGCCAGCGCCACGCTCCACAACAGATTGCCCAGCCGGTAGCCCTGATCCGCGTCGCCCACGATCACCCGGGTGAACAGATCGCCGAACACCACGGTGATGATGAGCAGGGTGTAGGCCTGATTGGCGAAGTCGAACATCGCCCAGCCGAAGATCTCTTTCCGCGACGCGCGCTGCATGCAGGGGTTCCGATCGGGAGCCGGTGGAGAAGACGAACCGGGCTAGCGTAACACGCGGATCAAGCCTGACAGAGGCCACAAAATCGGGAGCCGCCCGGCGTCAGCGATTGACGCCCGTACAAACACCCGCACAGAATGTATCCGGTTTAGCCACCCATGGATCCCCGGAGGTCGTGCGTCATGATCAAGAACAACTACATTCGACGTGTACTCGTCCTGCTCTGCATCTTCGCCCTGCTGGGCGGCACCCTGAGCCCCGCGTTTGCCAGCATGATCGGCACCGGCGAACTGCTCGCCACCGAACAGTCCCTGGCCGATCGTGAGCGCCTCATGGCCACCCTGTCCCGCGACGACGTGCGCGAGCAGCTCGCCACCATGGGTGTGGATCCCGCCCAGGCCGCCGAGCGTGTGGCGCGCATGACCGACGCGGAAGTGGTCGCCCTCAACGAGCGCCTCGACGAACTGCCGGTGGGCAGCGCCAGCGTGCTGGGCGTGGTGCTGCTGCTGTTCATCGTGTTCGTGATCACCGACGTGATCGGCGCCACGGACATCTTCCCGTTCATCCGTCCGGCGCGCTGAGGCGCGGCCGGATAAGGAGTCACGATCATGATGAAATCCGGACTTCGCACCCTCGTCACCCTGGCCGCCACGCTGCTGCTGTTCGCCATCGTGACCTCCCCGCTGCACGCCTCCATGGTGGGCACCGGGGAACTGCTGGCCAGCGAACAGGCCCATGTGGACCGCGCCACCCTGATGCAGACCCTCTCCCGGGAAGACATCCGCGAACAGATGGAGCGCATGGGCGTCTCCCCCGAAGCGGCCCAGGAGCGGGTCTCGCGCATGACCGACGCGGAAGTGGCCGAGCTCAACCAGCGCCTGGCCGAACTGCCCGCCGGCGCCGGCGTGGTGGAGACGGTGCTCATCATCTTCCTGATCCTGGTGCTGCTGGATGCCCTGGGCGTGACGGACATCTTCTCGTTCATCCGCCCCGTCCGCTGATGCCCCGCAGTGCCCGCGACGCCCGCCAGGTGGCGGGCGTCTTCTTTTCCCTGCTGCTGGTCGCCCTGCTGGGCGCCGGCTGCGCCACCGCCCCCCAGAGCAAGCAGCTCGCCCGGGGCGCACCGCCCGACCTGCCCGAGCAGGTGGAACTCACGCACGTGCCCTTCTTCCCCCAGGAGGACTACCAGTGCGGCCCGGCGGCGCTGGCCACCGTGCTGGTGGACCTCGGTGTCGACACCCATCCCGACGCCCTGGTCTCCGAGGTCTACATCCCCGAGCGCCAGGGCAGCCTGCAGACGGAGATGCTCGCCGCCGCCCGCGCCCGCGGGCTGGTGGCCTATCCGCTGAATCCCCGCCTGGAAGACGTGCTGCGGGAGGTGGCCGCCGGCCATCCGGTGCTGGTATTCCAGAACCTCGGCGTGAACTTTGCACCCTACTGGCACTACGCGGTGGTGATCGGCTACGACCTGCCCGCCCGGGAGATCGTGCTGCGCTCCGGCACCATCGAGCGCCACGTGAACAGCTTCAGCCGCTTCGAGCGCACCTGGCGCCGGGGCGAGCGCTGGGCCTTCATCACCCTGCCTCCCGACCAAGTGCCCGCCACGGGCGAGGCCCTGCCCTGGCTGCGCGCCGCCAACAACCTGGAGCAGATCGGCCGCACCGAGGCGGCCGCCGTGGCCTATGAGACCGCCACCCGGCAGTGGCCGGAGCAGCCCATCAGCTGGATCGCCCTGGGCAACCTGCGCTATGCACAGGGCGAGCTTGCGGCCTCCGAGTCCGCCTTCCGCGCCCTCATCGAACATCAGCCCGAGGCCCACGCCGGCTGGAACAACCTGGCCCACGTGCTCAAGGCCCAGGGTTGCGGAGAGCAGGCCCGCCAGGCCGCCCGCTGCGCCGTGGCGCTCGCGCCCGACAACGCCCAGTACCGGCAGACCCTGGTCACCATGGATGGCGCGGAAGTGACGCGCACCTGCGCACCCCTGCACTGCCCGCTGCCCACCCAGGCCCTCGCCCCATGAGCGAGCCGGTCCTGCAATCCACCCTCACCTGTCCCCACTGCGGTCATGCCACGACCGAGACCATGCCCACGGACGCCTGCCAGTGGCACTACGAGTGCGCGCAGTGCCATGCCCTGCTGCGCCCGAAACCGGGCGACTGCTGCGTGTTCTGCTCCTACGGCGATGTGCCCTGCCCGCCGACCCAGCAGCAGTCCGGAGGAGGCGCTTTTACATAACCCGTCAAGGCGATTCGGTGTCTTTCCTTGTAGGTCGGGCTTCAGCCCGACAGCGCGGTCTCCCGAAGCTACGGCTGTCGGGCTGAAGCCCGACCTACAACGGATCCCCTTGAATCATTTCCCTGTGACCTCTGTGCCCTCTGTGGCAAACCCGCCTTTCGCCTGAACCCTCAGCCCATTCCGTGACCTGATCACAGAAACCCGCCCGCGCCTTGCGCACACTGTGCCCCGTTCAACCCACCATCCCTTCACAGGAGGCCCCCATGTCCCTGCGTCACACCCTGATCCCCCTGGCCACCGCCACCGCCCTGCTGGGCGCCGGCCCCGCGATGGCCGACCGCACCCCGCTGGACCCCGCCATCGCAGTGCTCGGTGGCGTGCTGTTCCCGGACGTGCCCCGGGCCGATGATGACTTCGTCTACGGCGTCGAGCTGTCCGGCAACTGCCAGTTCATCCAGCCCGCCCGCGGCCACCTGCGCCACCACCTGAGCGTGACCCGCTACAAGGACAATCCGCTCACCATGACCAGCGCGGAGCTCAACACCCATTACATGATGACCATGAGCCCGGAACTGTCCCTGGGCATCGGCCCGGGCATCGGCTACGCCCGCACCGAGATCGGCAGCGACGAGAACGGCCTGTGGGCCTTCCAGGTGGGCGGCAGCATGCACTACCGCATGCCCAGCAACCTGTTCATCGGCGTCGAGGCCCGCTACCAGTTCACCGAGAGCGCCCGCTTCGAAGGCGTGAGCCGGGACGCGGACAACATGCGCGTGATGGCCAAGTTCGGCACCCATTTCTGATCGCCACCCGGTGCCGCCCGGGACAGGGATCCCGGGCGGTACCGCCTTGACCTGGCTGCAAGCGGTGCGAGACTGATCCCGCTCAAGTCCGACCCGCGTCGCCCTTGCGAAGCGCGGGAGGATTCCTGACCATGTCCTTGACACCTCACGGAGCCACGTCATGGACAGCCCCAGCGACACCCCCCCCGAGAACCCGGCCTGGCACACCCGCACGGCGGACGAAGCCAGGGCCTTCTGGCGCACCGGCCGTGACGGCCTCGCCGATGACGAGGCGGGGCAACGGCTGACCCACTACGGCCCCAATGCCCTGCCCGCCCCGCCCCGGGCCAATGCCCTGGTGCGCTTCCTGCGCCACTTCCACAACATCCTGATCTATATCCTGCTGTTCGCCGCCCTGGGCACGGCCCTGCTGGGACACTGGGTGGATACCGGCGTGATCCTCGCCGTGGTGCTCATCAATACCCTCATCGGTTTCATCCAGGAGGGCAAGGCGGAAAAGGCCCTGGACGCCATCCGCAACATGCTCTCCCCGAAGGCGACGGTGATCCGCAACGGCCACCGGCGGGAGATCGCCGCGGACCAGGTGGTGCCGGGTGACCTGGTGCTGCTGCAAGGCGGGGACCAGGTGCCCGCGGACCTGCGCCTGGTGGAGGCCCGCAACCTGCGCATCGAGGAGGCGGTGCTCACCGGCGAGTCCGTGCCGGTGGAAAAATCCCTCGACCCCGTGACAGAGGACGCGCCCCTGGGCGACCGCAGCTGCATGGCCTTCTCCGGCACCATGGTGGCCTTCGGCCGGGGCGTGGGCCTGGTGGTGGGCACCGGCAAGCACACGGAGATCGGCCGCATCTCCACCCTGCTGGGCGAGGTACACAGCCTGGAGACGCCGCTGGTGCGCCAGGTGGAGCAGTTCGGCCACTGGCTGGCGGTGGTGATCGTGCTCATCTCCGCCGCCACCTTCGCCTTCGGCTACTGGGTGCGCGACTACCCGCTCAACGAGATGTTCCTGGCGGCGGTGAGCCTCGCGGTCTCCACCATCCCCGAGGGCCTGCCCGCCATCATGACCATCGCCCTGGCCATCGGCGTGCAGAAGATGGCCCGGCGCAACGCCATCATCCGCCGCCTGCCGGCGGTGGAGACCCTGGGCTCGGTGACCACCATCTGCTCCGACAAGACCGGCACCCTGACCCGCAACGAAATGACCCTGGAGACCCTGGTCACCGCACGCCACGCCTACCAGGTGAGCGGCGTGGGCTATGCGCCCCATGGCGGTTTCTCCCTGGACGGCCATGAGGTGGACCCGGACGATGACCCGGTGCTCAGCGATGCGCTGCTCGCCGGCATGCTGTGCAACGACGCGGCGCTGCATGAACGCGACGGACAATGGCAGATGGAGGGCGACCCCACCGAGGGCGCCCTGCTCACCGCTGCCCTCAAGGCGGGCCTGGACATGCGCCTGCAGCAGGAGCGCCTGCCACGCACCGACGTGATCCCCTTCGAGTCGGATCACAAGTACATGGCCACCCTGCACCACGACCACGAGGGCCACGGGCGCATCCTGCTCAAGGGCGCGCCCGAGCGGGTCCTGGAGTTGTGCGATCTGCAGCGCACCGCCGAGGGCGATCTGCCCCTGGACCGGGACACTTGGCACCGCCACATGGAGGCCATCGCCGGCAAGGGCCAGCGTCTGCTGGGCGTGGCCGTGCGCGAGGCGCACGCCGGGCAGCAGACCCTCGCCTACCAGGACGTGGAGGCCGGCGGATTCACCCTGCTGGCCCTGTGCGGGATCATCGATCCGCCCCGGGAGGAGGCCATCGCGGCGGTCAAGGAATGCCAGGAGGCGGGCATCCGGGTGAAGATGATCACCGGCGATCACCTGGTGACCGCCCGGGCCATCGGCGAACAACTGGGCATGGGCAACGGCTGCCGGGCCATCGCCGGCCATGAGCTGGAGACCCTGAACGACGCGGCCCTGCAACGGGCCGTGCAGGAGTCGGACGTGTTCGCCCGCACCACCCCGGAACACAAGCTGCGCCTGGTGCAGGCCCTGCAGGCCCAGGGCCACGTCACCGCCATGACCGGCGACGGGGTCAACGACGCCCCGGCGCTCAAGCGCGCCGACGTGGGCGTGGCCATGGGGCGCAAGGGCACCGAGGCGGCCAAGCAGGCCGCCGAGATGGTGCTGGCGGACGACAACTTCGCCTCCATCGCCCACGCCGTGGAGGAAGGCCGCACCGTCTACGACAACATCCGCAAGTCCATCCTGCACATGCTGCCCACCAACGCCGGGCAGTCGCTCACCATCATGATGGCCATCCTCATGGGCCTGGCCCTGCCGCTCACGCCGGTGCAGGTGCTGTGGGTGAACATGGTCACCTCGGTAACGCTCGCCATGGCGCTGGCCTTCCAGCCCGCCGAGCCCGGGGTCATGAAACGCCCGCCGCGCCGGCCCGACGCGCCCCTGCTGTCCGGCTTCCTGTTGTGGCGCATCCCCTTCGTGGCCATCCTGCTGTGGGCCGGCACCTTCGGCCATTTCGTGTACATGGAGGAGGTGCTGGGGGTCTCCGATGAACTGGCCCGCACCGTGGCTATCAACACCCTGGTGGCCGGCCAGGCCTTCTACCTGCTCAACCTGCGCCTGATCTATCAGCCGGTGCTCCTGGGCGGCGAACTGTTCCGCTCCGGCGCCATGTGGATCGCCATCGGCGTGCTGGTGCTGCTGCAGCTGGCCTTCACCTATGCCCCGGTGATGCAGGCCCTGTTCGGCACCGTCAACCTCAGCCTGCAGGACTGGGGACGCATCCTGCTGTTCGGCGCCGCCGTGTTCATCATCGTCGAGCTGGAAAAGACCGTGATCCGGAGATTCTTCCTGTGAATGATCCCTCGCGTCAGGACACCCCCTGGCATCAGCTGGAGACCTCGGAAACCCTGCAGCGTCTGGAGGTCTCCGAGGGCGGGCTTGCGGGCGAGCAGGTGCGCGAGCGCCTGGAACGCTTCGGCTACAACCGCCTGCCGCCGCCGGAGCGTACCGGGCCGCTCAAGCGCTTCCTGCTGCAGTTCCACAACGTGCTGATCTACGTGCTCATCGCCGCCGCCCTGGGCACCGCCTTCCTGCAGCACTGGGTGGATACCGGCGTCATCCTCGGCGTGGTGCTGATCAACGCCATCATCGGCTTCATCCAGGAGGGTAAAGCGGAAGAGGCGCTGGACGCCATCCGCAACATGCTCTCGCCCAAGGCCCTGGTGCTGCGCGATGGCCAGCGCCGCACCTTGCCCGCCGAGGAACTGGTGCCCGGTGACATAGTGTTCCTGCAGGCGGGCGACAAGGTGCCCGCGGATCTGCGCCTGCTGCGCGCCCACAACATGCGCATCGACGAGGCGGTGCTCACCGGTGAATCGGTGGCGGTGGACAAGCAGACCGGTCCCGTGGACGCACAGGCGGACCTGGGCGACCAGGCCAGCATGGCCTTCTCCGGAACACTGGTGGCCTTCGGCCAGGGCAAGGGCGTGGTGGTGGGCACGGGCGCGAGTACCCAGATCGGCCGCATCTCCACCCTGCTCGGCGAGGTGGAGACGCTGACCACGCCGCTGCTGCGCGACATCGCCGTGTTCGGCCGTTGGCTTTCGGTCGCCATCGTGGCATTGGCGGGCTTCACCTTCGCCTTCGGTTACTGGTTCCGGGACTACGACATCCTGGAGACCTTCCTGGCCGCCGTGAGCCTGGCGGTGGCGGCCATCCCCGAGGGCCTGCCCGCCATCATGACCATCACGCTCGCCATCGGCGTGCAGCGCATGGCGGCACGCAACGCCATCATCCGTCGTCTGCCGGCCGTGGAGACCCTGGGCTCCGTGACCACCATCTGCTCCGACAAGACCGGCACGCTCACCCGCAACGAGATGACCGTCAAATCCATCGTCACCGCCGAGGAGATCTTCGAGGTGGGCGGGGTCGGCTACGAGCCCCATGGCGGCTTCTCACTCGACGGTCAGGACATCGACCCCCAAGACCATGTCGTCCTCGCCGAGGGCCTGCGCGGCATCCTGCTGTGCAACGACGCGGAACTGCACCAGCGCGACGGCCAGTGGGTCCTGGAGGGGGACCCCACCGAGGGCTCGCTGGTCACCGCCGCGCTCAAGGCGGGACTCGACCACAGGGAGACCAACGAACTCTACCCCCGGGATGACGTGATTCCCTTCGAGTCCTCCTACAAGTTCATGGCCACCCTGCATCACCATCACGAGGGCAGGCAGAGCTTCATCTTCCTCAAGGGTGCGCCGGAGCGGGTACTGGCGGTGTGCGCGAAGGAGCGCACCGCGGACGGCGACCGGGAGATCGACGCCGATCGCTGGCAACGGCAGATGGACGAGATCGCAGCAAAGGGCCAGCGCCTGCTGGCGCTCGCGGTCAAGACCGTGGACGCGGACAAGCGCAGCCTGGCGTTCCCCGACATCGAGGACGGGGGACTTACCATGCTGGCCCTGTGCGGCATCATCGACCCGCCCCGGGACGAGGCCATTGAAGCGGTGAAGGAATGCCAGGAGGCGGGCATCCGGGTGAAGATGATTACCGGTGACCATGCCGTCACCGCCGAGGCCATTGCCCGGGAACTGGGCATCCACACCGAGGGCGGGGTGATGACCGGTCACGAGCTAGAAAAGATCAGCGACGAGGAGATGCAGCAGGTGGTGCAGAAGGTGGACGTGTTCGCCCGCGCCACCCCCGAGCACAAGCTGCGCCTGGTGCGTGCCATCCAAACCCATGGCCACGTGGTGGCCATGACCGGCGACGGGGTGAACGACGCCCCGGCGCTGAAACGCGCCGACGTGGGCGTGGCCATGGGCATCAAGGGTACCGAGGCCGCCAAGGAGGCCGCCGAGATGGTGCTGGCCGACGACAACTTCGCCTCCATCGCCCATGCCGTGGAGGAAGGCCGCACCGTCTACGACAACCTGCGCAAGGCCATCCTGTTCCTGCTGCCCACCAACGGCGGCCAGGCCTTCACCATCGTCGCCGCCATCCTGCTGGGCCTGACCCTGCCGCTCACGCCGGTGCAGGTGTTGTGGGTGAACATGGTCACCGCCGTGACCCTGGCCCTGGCGCTCGCCTTCGAGCCCACCGAGCCCGGCGTCATGAAACGAGCACCCCGTCCGCCCAACACCCCGATCCTGTCCGGCTTTCTCATCTGGCGGGTGGTGTTCGTCTCGGCCCTGCTGGTGGCCGGCACCTTCGGCCACTTCCTGTGGATGCAACAACACGGCATGGCCGTGGAACTGGCGCGCACCGCCGCCATCAACACCCTGGTCATGGGCCAGCTCTTCTATCTCTTCAACAGCCGCTACATCCTGGAGCCGGTGTTCAACCGGGAGGGCCTCCTGGGCAGCCGCGCGGTGCTCATCGCCATCGGCGTGCTGATCGTGCTGCAGGGCCTGTTCACCTACGCGCCGCCGCTTCAGTTCCTGTTCGGCACCACCGCCCTGGGACTCGAGGACTGGGGCCGCATCCTGGCCTTCGGTGTCATCCTGTTCGTGCTCGTGGAACTGGAGAAGGCCTTCCTCAAGTGGCGCCAGGTGGGTTGAGCATAAGGAGTTAAGGTCAAGAGCTTTCAACGCAAAGACGCAAAGACGCAAAGGAACGCAAAGAATCTTTTGATCTTTAAGCCGAAAAGCTTTGCGCCCCTTTGCGTCTTTGCGTCTTTGCGTCTTTGCGTTAAGGCTTTTATCAGTCGAGCCCAGCACCAGCTCAGCCGGGCATGCGTCCTTCGGTGATCATGCCATCCAGAGGACTGCGATCCGATGGGGCCTCCCGCGCGCGCAGGTCCTCGGGCAGCACATCGGCATCGGCCCGCCTTCCGACGGCGATCACACACAGGGCCTTGTACTGGTCGCGATCCAGCCCGGTGGCCTCATAGGCCATGTCTTCATCGAAGCCGCCCATGGCATGACAATGCAGACCCAGACGATGGGCCTGCAGGTTCAGGGCCATCCAGGCGGCGCCGGCGTCGAAATCCGCCCAGCGGTTGGGCTTGTCGTTTTTGCGAAAGCGCGGGCGACTGAAGGCGATGATCAGTACCGGCGCCCTGCTCGCCCATGACCTGTTCTTGTCGGTGAGCACGGACTGAAAGCGCGCGAGATCTTCATCCGCGACGGCATAGACGAAATGCCAGGGCTGCTCGTTGAAGCAGGATGGACTCCACCGGGCCGCCTCGAACAGGGTCATCAGGTCCTCGTGGCTCAGCTTGTCCGGCAGGAAGGCCCTCGGAGACCAGCGGTCAATGAAGGTCCTATCGAGTTTGGCGCAGGTGGTGTTTCGCATGAGTCATGTCTCCTGTCGGGCGTGCATCGGCCGACGGCCGATGCACGCGTGGATTTAGGGCAGATCAAACACCAGTGCCTCGCTGTCCTCCAGGGCGACGAACGCCACCCTCTCGGTCTCACCGATGCGCGCGCCATCGCCCGCCTCCAGCCGCTCCCCGTTCACGTTCAGCACCCCCGAGACCACGTGCACATAAATCGTACGTCCCCTGCCGAGGGCGTGACTGGCCGATCCGTCCGCATCCAAGCGCAAGTGATAGAGGAAGGCGTCCTGGTGGATCTGCAGTGAATCGTCGCGGCCGTCGGGGGAAATGACCAGCTGCAGGCCCTGTCGCGCCGGGAATCGCTTCTGCTGATAACCCGGCTCGATGCCGTAGACATTGGGCTGGATCCAGATCTGCAGGAACTCCAGCGACTCGGTGGACGACGGGTTGTACTCGCTGTGGGTCACCCCGGTGCCGGCACTCATGAGCTGGAACTCGCCTGCCGGCAGTTGCTCCACGTTGCCCATGCTGTCCCTGTGTGCGATGACACCCTTCTTCACGTAGCTGATGATCTCCATGTCCTCGTGGGAATGGGCAGGAAAACCCTGCCCAGCACTCACCCGGTCATCGTTGATCACCCTCAGGGCGGACACGCCCATGTGCCGCGGGTCGTAGTAGCGGGCGAAGGAGAAGGTATGGCGGCTCTGCAGCCAACCGTGGTCCGCCGCGCCGCGTTCTTCACTGCGTCTGACCTCAATCATGACTCGCCTCCGGTGTCTGAAATTTGACCTGAATTGAGCGTATAGGATGGAATCTGTTAGATAAACGGCCTATAAGTGAACAAATTGTTTCCTATAGATTGACAATATGGACCGGCTGACCGGCATGAGCACCTTTGTGGAAGTGGTGAACGCGGGCGGTTTCGCGGCCGCCGCCCAGAGGCTCGGCGTCTCCCGGGCCCAGGTGAGCAAGGCGGTGATGCGCCTTGAAGCGCACCTGGGGACCCGCCTGCTGAACCGCACCACCCGGCGCATCAGCCTCACGGAGACCGGCCGCGTCTACTACGAGCGATGCCGCGATATCCTGGAGGAGATCGACGAGATCGAGCGCATCGCGGGCGAGCAGAGTGACCGGCCGCGCGGCCGGCTCACCGTGAGTGCCCCGACCTCCTTCGGTATCCTGCACCTCCAGAAGCTCATCCCCGAGTACATCACGGCCTACCCCGAGGTGCAGGTCTCCCTGAGCCTGAGCGACCGCTTCGTGGACGTGGTGGCCGAGGGCTTCGACCTGGCGATCCGTATCGGTGAACTGGAGGACTCCAGCCTGATCGCCCGCAGGATCGCACCCTCCCGACGGGTGTTCTGCGCATCGCCCGAATACCTGGCACGACAGGGCACCCCCAAGGTGCCCCAGGACCTCGCCATCCATGCCTGCCTGATCTACGCCAACGACCTCAAGCCGGACACCTGGACGCTGCACGGCCCCCGCGGCACCGAGTCGGTCAAGGTCAATGGACCGGTGTGCGCAGACAATGGAGACATCCTCAGGGCATCGGCCCTGGCCGGCCTCGGGGTCACGCTCCTGCCCACCTTCATCGTCGGCCCGGACCTCGCCTCGGGACGCCTGCAGCAGGTGCTGCACGCCTACTGCCCGGCCGACATCTCCATCCATGCCGTGTACCCCTCCCGTCGTTACCTGTCGGCCAAGGTCAGGACATTCGTGGAGTTCCTGGTGGGGCGGTTCGGCAACGAAACCGACCGTGATCAGTTCATCAAGGCGTCGTGACCCGCCCGGCATGTATCATGGAACCATCCGCAGGACCTGACAGGGAACCCACATGAGCATCGAGACCGACATTGAAGATGACACGATCGAGCAGGCAAACCCCTGCACCGGCATCGATCTGATGATCGTCCCCAAGGAACACGACCTCGGCGGTTTCACCGTGCGCCGCGCCCTGCCGTCGGCCAAGCGCCGCATGGTGGGGCCGTGGATCTTCTTCGATCACATGGGGCCGGCGGTGTTCGAACCGGGCCAGGGGGTCGACGTGAGGCCCCACCCCCACATCAACCTGGCCACGGTGACCTACCTGTTCGAGGGCGAGATGCTGCACCGGGATTCACTGGGCAACGAGCTGACCATCACCCCCGGCGCGATCAACCTGATGGTGGCGGGCAAAGGCATCGTGCATTCCGAGCGCCAGCGGGAAGAGATCAAGGCCGCCAACAATGTCCTGGACGGCCTGCAGCTCTGGCTCGCCCTGCCGGAGGCCGACGAGGAGACCGACCCGGCCTTCCATCACTATGGTCGCGAGCAGATCCCCTCGGTGGACGTGGACGGGGTGCCCGTGCGCGTCCTGATCGGTGCCGCCTACGGCGTGCAGTCCCCGGTCAGGACCTTCGCGCAGACGCTCTACGTGGAGGCCGCCCTCAAGGCCGGCCAGAGCCTCACGCTGCCGGACGGCGCGGAGGAACGGGCGCTTTACGTGGTGAAGGGCAGGCTCGCGGCCCTGGACAGCCAGATCGACCAACACGGCATGGCCGTGCTTCACACGGGCCATACGGTGACGGTCCGGGCGGTGGAGGATACCCAATTGGCGCTGATCGGTGGTGAGGCGCTGGGCCCGCGCCACATCTGGTGGAACTTCGTCTCCAGCCGCAAGGAACGCATCGAGCAGGCCAAGGCGGACTGGAAGAACGGCGCGTTTCCCAAGGTGCCGGGGGACGAGGTGGAGTTCATTCCCCTGCCGGAGCGGTAGGTCTTGTCCACGAAAAAAATCCAACGCGAAGGCGCAAAGACGCGAAGGACGCAAAAGGGCTTTTTGATTAACTAACTTTGCGTCCTCTGCGTCTTTGCGCCTTCGCGTTGAAGGCTTTGTGTTTTCAACGCCGGTGATAAATACTGCCCGCCACAATCATGACCACACCCACCGATAAACCCGCACCTGTCGGCCTGTTAGAGGCCTTTCTGTACTGGCTCAAGCTGGGCTTCGTGAGCTTCGGCGGCCCCGCCGGGCAGATCAGCATGATGCACCAGGAGCTGGTGGAGCGCCGGCGCTGGATCTCCGAGCACCGCTTCCTGCATGCGCTCAACTACACCATGGTCCTGCCCGGCCCCGAGGCCCAGCAGCTGGCCACCTACATCGGCTGGCTCATGCACGGCAGCCTGGGTGGCATCATCGCCGGCACCCTGTTCGTGCTGCCCTCGCTGCTGATCCTGATCGTCCTCACCTGGATCTACCTGGCCTTCGGCGACGTGCCGATCGTTCAGGCGATCCTCTACGGCATCAAGCCGGCGGTCACCGCCATCGTGGTGCACGCCGCCTGGCGCATCGGCAGCCGGGCGCTGAAGAACGGCGCACTCTGGGCCATAGCGGCGGCGGCCTTCGTGGCCATCTTCGCGCTCAACGTGCCCTTCCCCTATATCGTGATCGGGGCAGCCGTCATCGGCTGGATCGGGGGGCGGCTCTCGCCTGCACGCTTTCAGCTCGGCGGCGGGCATGGTGGCAGCGGAAAGAACAGCTACGGCCCGGCGCTGATCGACGACGACACGCCGGTCGCGGACTGGATGCGCTTTCGCTGGTCCCGGGTGGTGCGCTTCGTCGCCATCGGCCTGCTGCTCTGGGCGGGGGTGCTGGGCCTGTTGTTCAGCCTGTATGGCTGGGACGGCACCCTCACGCGCATGGGCGTGTTCTTCACCCAGGCGGCCCTGGTCACCTTCGGCGGCGCCTACGCGGTGCTGCCCTACGTCTACCAGGGTGGCGTGGAGACTTACCAGTGGCTCACGGCGCCGCAGATGATCGACGGGCTGGCCCTCGGCGAGTCTACCCCGGGCCCCCTGATCATGATCGTGGCCTTCGTGGGCTTCGTGGGTGGCTGGACCCACGGCTTCCTGGGTCCCGATGCCCTGGTGATGGCCGGCATCCTCGGTGCGGTGGTGGCCACCTTCTTCACCTTCCTGCCCTCGTTCCTGTTCATCCTGGTGGGCGCGCCGGCCGTGGAGGCCAGCCGCCACGAGCTGCATTTCACCGCGCCACTCACCGGCATCACCGCCGCCGTCGTGGGCGTGATCCTCAACCTCGCCGTGTTCTTCGCTTACCACGTGCTCTGGCCCGAGGGCTTTGACGGCGACTTCGAATGGTTCTCGGCGCTGCTCGGTATCGCGGCCTTCATCGCATTGTTCCGCTTCAAGATGGGTATCATTCCCCTCATAGGCGCCTGCGCCGCCATCGGCGCCGGCTACCAGTTGCTGCTCTAAAGACAGCACACCCCGGCAGGAGCGCCGGCAGCGACAAAGGGGAATGGATGGCAAAGAACTCAGACTCGGCATCCGGCGAGGTGCCGACCCAGGAGCGGGTCGCGCAGCTGCTCGGCCAGGCACCCCGCCTGATGGCCGAAGGGCGCGTGACTGAACTGGCCGAGGCCCTGGCCGATTTGCCGAACGCCTTGCGTGCCCGTGAACCCTGGCTGGTCTACTGGGACGCGACCACCCGCATGTTCCAGTCACCGGCCGCCGCCCGGGATGAATTTGCCCGCGCCTTCGAACAGTTCGAGGCGCGAGCCGACATCCAGGGTCAGTACCTGGCCTGCACGGCCATCCTGGAATGCCTGGTGCTCGACTGGACCGACTTCGATCCCGCCGATCACTGGCTGGAGCGCTTCGAGACCCTGCATCAGCGCCACCCGGACTTCCCGTCGCCGGAGATCGAGATCCGCGCCAGCGCGGCCATGCTCAGCGTCATGTCCTACCGGCGCCCCGGGCATGCGCGCATGGCCCACTGGGTGGCCCAGTCCCATGCCCTGATCGACCGGCACCGCAGCCCGCAGTGCCTGGCCGCCTTCGCCTTCGGGCTGTTCTTCTACCATCTCTGGGTGGGTGATACCCCGGCCCGCAACCGCATCCTGCATCAGGCCGGCCCCCTGGCGGACTCTGCGCAGATACCCGCCATCGTGCGCATCGGCGTGCACGTGATGCGTGCCATCGACCACATGTCCCGCGGACAGCTGGCAGAGGCCCAACACTGGGCCGACCAGGGCATCCGTCTTGGCCAGGAACACGGGGTGAAGCTGTGGGATTTCCTGGTCCATGCGCCGGCCATCTACGCCGCCCTCTCCGCCGGTGACCTGCCCGCCGCGGGCAGGCATCTCTCGGCCATGGGCGCCAGCCTCAGCCTGCGCGGGCGCCTGGACCAGGCCTACTATCAGCACATCGCCGCCCTGGTCGAACTGCACCGGGGAAACCTGCCTGTGGCCCGGGAGATCGCCCGACAGGGCCTCGAGGCCAGCGACCAGGCGGGCGTGCCCTTCGGTGCCGCCTACAACCACCTCAGTGCCGCCCTGGTCGCCCACGGCCTGGGCGATGCCAGCGCCGCCGAAGACCAGCTCGCCCGCATCGACACCATCGCACGGGAGACCAGCAGCCGCTGGTTCGATTACCTGGCCCGGTTCAATCCCGTACGCCTGGGCACAAGCGTGGATGGGGACCTTCAGGCACTGGCCGAGGCCCTGGCCCTGGGCCGGTCCCTGGAGAGCTACTCGGCCCCGTTTCTGCGGCGCGAGGAACTGGCCGCCCTCCTTGCCCGGGCCCTGGAGGCGGACATCGAGCGTGACTATTGCCGGGAGGTCATCTGCCGACTGCAGCTTGCCCCGCCGGTCGGTCGCGAGGTGCCCGCCAGCTGGCCCTACCCGGTGAAGATCCGCACCCTGGGCGGTTTCGGGGTGAAGCTCGAGAGCGCTTCGCCGGGCACCGGCAACCGGCAGCGCCCCCTGGAACTGCTCCAGGCCATCATCGCCCTGGGCACCCGCAAGGTCCCCGTGGCGCAGCTGTGCGATGCCCTGTGGCCGGACCTGGAGGGAGACCTGGCGCGCCAGAACCTCAAGACCACGCTGCACCGGCTGCGCAAGCACCTGGGACGGGATGACAGCCTGCTGTGGCGGGAAGGCTGCATCAGCATCAACGAGGACGCGGTGCTCGTTGACGCACTGCGTTTCGAGCAGGCCCTGACTGCGGCGCTGGCCGCGGAGAACGATGCGCAGCTTCGCGAGGCCCTGCAGCTCTACCGGGGCCCATTCCTGCCCGGGGAAAACAATGCCCACTGGGCCCTGTCCGCCCGGCTCAGGCTGCGCAATCTTTACCTCAAGGGCGTGCGCAGGCTGCTCGATCACGATCTCGGCGCCGGCGATCACGAGGCCTTCCTGCACCTGGCGGAACAGGCCGTGGCGCTGGAGCCCCTGGCCGAGGACATCCAGTCCGCGCTGATCCAGGCCTACCTGCACAGCGGCCGCAAGGGCGATGCCCGCCTGGCCTATGAGCGATGCCGGGCCGAGTTCATGGCACGGCTGGGCGAGATGCCCGCCTCCATATCCGAACCGTGATGCTGAACGGTTCGAGCATTTCCGTTCACGGGCATCCCTTCACGTCATTGATCGCTGCCAGCAGGTCATCGGTGCTGGGAAACCGCGACGCAGAGGCGCAAAGACGCAGAGGAACGCAAAGAGTTTTGGGTTTTAAACCCTTATAAGACTTTGCGAAACTTCGCGTCTTTGCGCCTTTGCGTCGCGGTTTCCTTTCGATTCCATTCAGGCTAAGAGATCAGCAACCAGTGCAGCGAGATCGTCAGCGATCCGGGCACGGTGGGTATCGATATGGTCCTCGTCGCCGGGCCGGTACTTGCCGGTCCTCACCAGGCAGGCCTGAATGTCCGCGTCCAGGGCGCCCTGCACGTCGGCCTCTGCGTCGTCGCCCACCATGAGCACCTCGTCCGGTTCCAGACCCATGTCCGCCACGGCGGCGTGGAAGAATTCCGCCGAGGGCTTGCCGAGCACCGTGCCCTGCACGCCGGCGGCGTATTCCAGGGCCCTGAGGAAGGGACCGATGTCCAGACTCAGACCGTCCTGTTCCCTGAAGTAACGGTTGCTGCCCATGGCCAGCAGGGGCGCGCCGTCCATGAGCAGGCGGAAGGCGCGGTTGAGATTGTCATAGCTGAAGGCCTCGCCGGCATCGCCCAGCACCACCGCATCGGGGGTGTCCGTCACCAGGTCCTGGAACTCCGGGGCAAGCCCGGGATGGATGAGCAGCAACGGCTTGAGCCCGTCGCGTTCAAGCGCCGCGCGCACGGCGCCCGGCGCGGTAAATATCTCTTGCTCTGGAATGCGAAATCCCATGGTGGAGAGCATGCGATGGATCTCGCGCCGGGGACTTCGGGTGGTGTTGGTGATGTAACGCACCGGCAGGCCCGATGCCTGCAGCCGCGTCAGGGCCTCCAGCGCACCGGCCAGGGGCGCATCCCCCACGTAAAGCACACCGCTCAGATCCAGCAGGACACCACGGATCGGTTTCATTCCGCAGTCCTCCACAGTCACATAATCGAGTTTAACGCAGAGACCGCAAAGGCGCAGAGGTCGCGAAGGTTTTGATCAAAAGATTTCTCTGCGCACTCTGCGCCTTTGCGGTTTCTGCGTGATGATCACCTGACCGAGAATTATTTGAGTTCAAACGCCGGCAGCTTCTTCTCCAGCAATTCGCCGCGGATGCGCACGTAGCGGGGCAGGCCGCCCTCGTAGGGCGGGTAGGCCTCGCCCTCGATGAGCGGGCGCAGGTAGCGCCGGCAGGCCTCGGTGATGCCGTAGCCGCCCTCGCTGATGAAATCCCTCGGCATGCCCTGCTCGATGTTGGCCACCTGTTCCAGGGGCACCCGGTCCACGGTCCACAGGTAGGGGGCGTCGCACAGGCGCCTGATCACCGGCATGAAGCCGGTGTGGCCCTCGGCGGCGAAGCGCACCGCCATGGCACCGGTGGCGTAGGCCTGCTCCACGTCCACCCGGGCGGCGATGTGCCGGGCCGATCGCTGGATGTAATCGGCCACCGCCCAGTGGATCTTGTGGCCGGTCTTCTCCTTGATCATGCCCGCCAGCATGGGGGCCACGCCGCCCAGCTGGGTATAGGCGTAGACATCGTGGGACTGGGCCACGGTGAGCAGCTTGCCGTCGGGTCCCTTGAGCCCTTCCGAGGCCACCACCACGCAATAGCCGTGGGTGGCGATCACGTCGTTGAGCCGGCGCAGGAAGTCCGCCTGGTCGAAGGGGATCTCGGCGAACAGGATCAGCATGGGCGGGCTGTCCTTGGACTGCTGGGCCAGGGCCGCGGCGGCGGCCAGCCAGCCCGCATGGCGGCCCATCACCTCCATGATGAACACCTTGGTGCTGGAACTGGCCATGGACTCCACGTCCATGCTGGCCTCGCGCACCACGGTGGCGATGAACTTGGCGGCGGAGCCGAAGCCGGGGCTGGTGTCGGTGCAGGCCAGGTCGTTGTCGATGGTCTTGGGCACGCCCACGCTGACGATGGGATAGCCCATCTCGTCGGCGATGCGCGCCACCTTGAGCGCCGTGTCCATGGAGCCGCCGCCGCCGTTGTAGAAGAAGTAGCCGATGTCGTGGGCGCGGAAGACCTCCACCAGGCGCCGGTACTGTTCCGGGTGCGTGTCCGGGTCGCCCAGGTCGAATCGGCAGGAACCGAAGGCGCCGCCGGGGGTGTGGCGCAGGCCGGCGATGGTCTCCTCGGACTCCCGGTCCAGGTCGATCAGTTCCTCGCGCAGCACGCCGAGGATGCCGTCCTTGCCCGCATAGACCTTGCCGAAGGTCTCCGGGAGGGCCCGGGCGGTCTGGATCACCCCGCAGGCACTGGCATTGATGACGGCGGTCACCCCGCCGGACTGGGCATAGAGGACGTTGTTGGGCATGGGATTCCGGGGTTCCTGTGTGTGGCGTGGGGGGCGGCGGCCTGACCCCCTGAAGGCACGCAAAATCCGGGCCGCCATGGGGATATGCGCATCGCTCCGGGCGTTTTGCTATGATACGCCCCCTGATTTGACGGCTTCGTGGCAGCGCATTCCCTCAGGTTAACAGCTTGAGCCCCCGGGACAAGCCGGGGGAGCGCGCCACGCCGTCCGCCCCGCGAGCGTGCACCCCGCACCACGATCGCCCGCCCGGGACCTGTTTCCCCTTAAACATTAGGAAATTCGCAACCATGCATATCGGAACAACGCTTACCAACTACATCATCGAGACCCAGCGCAACTTCAAGGGCGCCACGGGCGAGTTCACCGGCCTGCTGAACGACATCGCCGTGGCCTGCAAGAAGATCTCCGACCTGGTGAACAAGGGTGACCTGGTGGACATCCTGGGCTCCGCCGAGTCGGAGAACGTGCAGGGCGAGACCCAGAAGAAGATGGACGTGATCTCCAACGAGATCTTCATGGAGGCCCTGCAGCACAACGGCCACGTGGCCGGCCTCGCCTCCGAGGAGATGGACGAGATCTGCCAGCTGCCCAAGAACGCCCCCCGGGGTCATTACCTGGTGCTGTTCGACCCCCTGGACGGTTCCTCCAACATCGACGTGAACGTCTCCGTGGGCACCATCTTCTCCATCCTCAAGGCCCCGGTGCACCCGGGCGACCCCAGCACCGAGGACTTCCTGCGCCCCGGCGTGGAGCAGGTGGCCGCCGGCTACTGCCTGTATGGTCCCTCCACCATGATGGTGCTGACCACGGGCCAGGGCGTGAACATGTTCACCCTGGACCGCCACTTCGGCGAGTTCCTGCTCACTCATGAGAACATCACCATCCCCGAGGACACCCAGGAGTTCGCCATCAACGCCTCCAACATGCGCTTCTGGGAAGCGCCGGTGAAGCGCTATATCGATGAGTGTCTGCAGGGCAAGGAAGGCCCCCGCGGCAAGGACTTCAACATGCGCTGGGTGGCCTCCATGGTGGCCGAGGTGCACCGCATCCTGACCCGTGGCGGCATCTTCATGTACCCCCTGGACGAGAAGCTCAAGACCAAGGGCCAGGCCGGCAAGCTGCGCCTCATGTACGAGGCCAACCCCATGAGTTTCCTCATCGAGCAGGCCGGCGGCGCCAGCACCACGGGCCGCGAGCGCATCATGGAGATGAAGCCCGAGCACATCCACCAGCGCGTGCCGGTGGTGCTGGGCTCGAAGAATGAAGTGGATCGGGTCACCAGCTACCACAACGACTGAACCTGCCTCACTGCTGTAAGTCAAAAGCCCGGCTCTGCCGGGCTTTTTTTGTGTCTTGATTTCCGTAGCTTGGGCTGAGCACAGCGATGCCCAACCGTTGCGAACCCAAAAAGCTATCCTCTCACGGAGCCACGGGGGGCACGGGGGAAAGGCGACGGGTTATGAAGACCGAAAGACGATTCTCTCGCGGAGGCGCAGGGGCGCGGAGATAAACACTTGATCAAAAAACCCCGTGACTCCGTGGCTCCGTGAGAGGACAGCTTTAGTTATTCGGCCACGGGGCTTCGATGTCAAAACCATGATCTCTCGCGAAGCCGCCAAGACGCGAAGAAAAATCGATTCAATGATCTTCTTTGCGACTTTGCGTCTTGGCGAGAGAACCGCCTTTCAGGTCATATCCAACAGCCTTCCTCCGCGCCTCTGCGTCTCTGCGAGAGAATGGGTTTTACAAATACGAAACCAAAAAACATCATGCTCTCGCAGAGGCGCAGGGGCGCGGAGAAATGCACTTGATTCAAAAAACCCCGTGCCCCCGTGGCTCCGTGAGAGCACAGGCTTTTGATGACGCGGGGTTAATCGATCACATCCTTCCCCTGCGTCCTCGCACCTCCGCGAGAGAATCGGTTTTTGCTGGCATGAAACCCGTCTCCGAGAATCGAGCCTCATTCCACCGTGATGGTGACCACCTCAGAGACCACCGGCGGATCGAAGCTCACGTGCCGGTAGTCCATGAACAGCAGCTGCAGGGTGTAGGTGCCGGGCTGCAGTTCAAGCCTGGCCTCGGTCTGGCCACCACCGAAATGGCGGGTCTGGTCAGAGAACGGCAGCGAAGCACTCAGGTCCACCTGCTCCAGGGGCATGTTCACCAGCAGGTGGTGATGCCCGGTGTTCGGGTGGTCGATACCCGCCGGGGCCACACCCATGCCGCGCAGACCCATGCGCACGGTGACAGGGCCGCGGATGGTCTCTCCATCGGCAGGTGAGATGAGGTAGACACTGGCGCCCTCGGGTGGCGCGACCCGCTTGAGTTCCGCCTGGGCCGTGGTAAGGAGCAGGAGAGAAAGGATGGGGATCAGGACAAATGCCAGATAGCGCTTCATGGGTATCTCCTCCATTGGGCTGCATACAAGCAGCATCTTTGTTATGAGCGGTTTCGTGGTCCGCTCATGGAGTATAGAAGCCGTACGGCAGATCGGTCCGCGCGACCTGCATTCAGGCTCCCATGCGGGCACGGGGAAAGGCGACTTGTCATGAAAACCCAAAGGCGACTCTCTCGCGGAGGCGCAGGGACGCTGGGAAAAGCACTTGGTTCAGAAAACCCCGTGCCCCCGTGGCTCCGTGAGAGAACAGGCTTTTGGTTCAGCCACGGAGGCCTTGACGTCAAAACCATGGTCTCTCGCCAAGACGCGGGGTCGCGAAGAAAATCGATTCAATGATCTCCTCTGCGCCTTCGCGTCTTGGCGAGAGAACCGCCTTTCAGATTTTCTCCAAAAGCCTTCCTCCGCGCCCCTGCGCCTCTGCGCCTCTGCGAGAGAATGGTTTTTTACAAATACGAAACCAAAAACCATCATGCTCTCGCAGAGGCGCAGGGGCGCGGAGAAATGCACTTGATTCAGAAAACCCCGTGCCCCCGTGGCTCCGTGAGAGAACAGGCTTTTGATCCGGCCACGGAGGCCTTGATGCCAAAACCATGGTCTCTCGCGAAGCCGCAAAGACGCGAAGAAAATAGATTCAATGATTTCCATTGCGCCTTCGCGTCTTGGCGAGAACATGGATTTTTGAGTAGGAGCGGCGACCGCGCCGCGAACATCGGCGTCCGGGGAGGCCGCGCTGTTCGGTCCGAGATCGGGCCTCCTACAAGATCACCTAAGCAACCGCCGCGTCTTCAGATCCTCCTCGATGGCCTTGAGCGCCTTGTCGCGCACCGCATCGCGAATCTTGCTGGAGGCGAAGCTGCGCACCAGGCGGCCCAGCAGGCGCTTGTCGCTCAGGCCGATCATGCCCAGGCCACGGCGCACCAGGGCCGGGGTGATGGCCTCGGCACGCTTCTCGATACCGGCCTTCAGTCGCTTCTCGATCACCGGCCAGCGCAGCTGGGGCCAGGGGCGCGACGGCACCTGGGCACGGGCATCGCCCACCAGCGGGATCAGCTGCACGAAATCCCGGTCCACAATCTCCTGGCCGCCGGCGGCGCGAATCCTCGGCTGGAAGTCCTGGAGCTTGCCACTGGCCTCCATGCGCTTGACCCAGTCCGCCACGATGGGATTATCCCGGTGCACCACCAGGTGATCGCGCAGAAACTTCTGGGCGTTGCGCCGGCCCAGTTGGAAGTCGTGCATGCGCAGTTCCGCGTCCACGAAACCGGCGAAGCCACCGAGCCCTGCCGAGGCGATGTCGGTCTCGCTCTCATGGCGCCCGCCCCTGCGGGGCACGATCAGGAAGCGGCTGTAGACGTCCTCGTGTAAGGCAAGCATCACCTCCTCCGGCTTGAAGCGCGCCTGGTTCTTGAGGGTCGGCAGCAGGGCGAAGGCGGCACCCAGCATGTCCGGGATCTCGCCGTGCTCGGGGGCACTGTAGCCGGTGTCGTCTGGGAACGGATCGATCATCAGCACCGCCCGATCGGCCTTGGTGGGGTCGCGCTCGTTGCGGGCATCCGGCGCACCGGCCAGGGCGATGCGCGCCGTCTCCAGGGGCTCGTTGTTGATCAGACCCCCGTCCACGCTCCAGAACTGGTAGGGCTGCATCAGGTGGGGCGGGCAATCCGGCGCGATGCGCGGCGGCTCCTCGGACAGCGGCACGCCGGCGGGCCGCGACCAGGGTCTCGACTCGTAGCTGCGCAGATGATTGTCCATGGCCCGGGCGGGCAGGCCCACCGGGAAGGCGGAGGTGGCCAGGGCCGCGTCCCGCACCCGTTCCCAGCCGTCGTCGGGCGTGCCCAGGGTGCCCGGCCAGTTCACCGCCGTCGCACCCAGGGGCAGACCCTCGGGCTGGCTCGCGCTGGTGCCGTAGACGGCGAAGTGGGCATGGTCGGCATGACTCATCACCCGGTGCCCGCGCACGCCCTGGTCGGTGACCATGTTGATGAGATAGGGCACGCCGCGCAGGTTGGTCACCTGCAGGTAGAGCTGCAAGGGATTGGCGAACCAGCGCATCCACCCTGAGGGCGGGCTCTGGCGCACCGAGGTGATGGCCTCGTTGGCGATGCGGCTCACGGGATCGCCGCTCAGCAGCGAGGGGATGTGGTCGCCCTTGATGTCCGCCGTGTCCAGCATGTCGCCCAGGTCCACGTCCCTCACCCAGCATCGGTACAACAGGTTTTTCCCGGCATTGACCGGCTTGCCCGGCCCGTCCGCCAGGTGCAGATCCTGGACCGGGTGATGGCGCGTGAAGGGCAGCATGGCGGTGATCGCCGAGGCGATGCCGCCCGCGGAAGTGCCGGTCACCACCCGGATCTGGATGCGGTGGCTCGGCACTTCGTCCGGCGTGGCCGCCTTGGCGTTCTCCCAGGTCTCCAGGGCCTCGAACAGATAATCCAGCACACCGGCCGTGTAGGCGCCGGCTGAGACCGCACCGGCCATGACCAGGCCGAGTTCAAAGGTACCGGGTTCGGGTTTGCGCATGGGAATCCTCCTTGAAAGTGCGAAGTGGGAATTGGGAAGTGGGAATGCAGGTTGGAAGTGTGAATTGGGAAGTGCGAATGAATACAACACTCGACTGTGTCAGAGCATAGCACCGGATTCAGGCAGGTTCGGGTCGAAAAGTCTTTCTTGCATACTTCGCACTTCCCAATTCACACTTCTGACTTCCGATCACCCTTCCCAATTCACACTTCGTACTTCAACAAGGTGCGCCCCGCACCCCGCCGTGCAATCACTGGCACCGAAGCCAGGCACCGGAATCATACCTGCAATGCGCTGATTCGCCTCGCACTCCGACTGATCGAGGATCCGCACATCCACCACCGTGACGTGTGGACTCGCCAGCAGATAATCGATATGCCAGCGCAGTCCCTTATCCCTCGCGAGATGTCTTTTCAGCCGTGAAGTCATCCCGCGCCGCGCACTGCCGGTATACACGTAATACCCCGGCACGAAGACGAACTCACCCAGCCGCCCAACGCGCACCCTGATCGCCTGATCCACCGTGATCAGCAGTTGATAAGTTGCATTCTCCTTGCCACCAGCCACTTGCTACTTGCCACTGTCCTTCGCCCAGCTCCGCTGGGCGAGGACGCCAAGCGCCATGTCGTCCGGATCACCGCCGCCCACCAGGCGAAGCTGATCCAGGGCCATCCTCATCCACTGCGCGCGCGTCTGCGGCGAGAGCACATCTTCTGAAACCCGGGCCTCGCTTGCCGGCCCGGTAAGCAACCAGGCCAGGGCACCGTGGGTGCGGGACTCGGTCCAGGGGTCCATGTCAACGCCCAGGCGTTCCGCGAAGCCGCCGAGTTCAGGATCCACATGCGCACCGATGCGTTGCAGCAACTCCACGCCCCGACGCGCGGCCGCCTCATCCCCCGTGGCCTCGTAATAGGCCCACCAGGCCGCGGCCGGCCAGACCAGGGACGGCAGGTAACCGGAGAGTTGCGCCTCGCCGCCTTCGACGCGGAAGTGGTAATAGCCCCCATCGGAATCGGCGAGGCGCTCGTCCAGACCGCCCAGGGCGCGGGCGGCCCAGGCCAGGTAGGCCGGCTCGTTCAAGGCTTGTGCGGTACGCACCAGGGCGATGATCATCTGCCCGCTCACGTCCGCGTACTGCACCCGCTCCACCACCGGCGGCGTGGCCGCGCGCCGCTCGGCCGGCGGCAGGCGGTAGTAGTCAGAATCCGAATACTGGCTGCCCCAGAAGGCCTTCAGCTCGTCATCCCAGAGGAAACGCTCCACGTAGGCCAGGGCCTCGCGCACCACCCGCGCATCACGCTCGCGCCCCAGCAGCCCATGGGCCTCGGCAAACAGCCACACCATCTGGGCGTTGAGCCCCAGCACCTTGGAGGTCTCCACTGCGGTCAGGGGATTGGGCTGGTCGGGATCGAAGAAAAAGAAGAACCCGCCGTCCACGGGATCGCTGAGATCATCGCGCAACACATCCAGCATGTACGGGATGCGCGCACGCCAGTGATCCTCATGGAGCAGCAGGCGGTAGGTCATGGGCTGTGGCCGCTTGCTCAAGCTGCCGACCACCGCGGCGCGGCTCAGCCGGTGCTGACCCGGATCATATGTCTCATCCAGAAAGGCGATGAATTGCTCCGGGTCACCGTCCAGCAGGGCGTCCAGTCCCGCCGGGACCGCCTGGGCCGTGGCAATGCGCACCGCCGCCTCGCGCAACAGGCCCTGCAGATCGCCGGCGCCCACGTGTCCCGTGAACCGGCCCAGCACGTCACCCTGGTCATCCATGATCACAGTGAACGGCAGGCCGCGGCCTCCCAGGCGGGTGAACAGGTCCCGGCGTTGATCCACGTTCACCAGCACCGGCACGAAGCCCTGCTCGATCACGGTGACGGTCTCAGGATGCTCCAGGCTGTCGCGCTGGTACTCCCGGCACCAGGTGCACCACTGCCCATGGAAATACACGAACAACCCCTTGCCCTCCCGAGCCGCCCGCGACTGCGCGGCATCACCCCAGGGCTGCCAGGGGATCGCCGAGCCCCGTGGATAGTCGTCCAGCTGGCCAACAGGCTCGACCGGCGTCTCGGGCGCCTCCTGGTCACCGGTCATCCACGGCCAGAGCGCGAAGACCAGGGCCACGAGGATCGCAATCAGCACGACGATGAAGTGATGGCGTCTCATGACATGGAGTCTAGCGCGTAACGTCTGACCTGGCCGATCCGCGAGCCGAAAGGCATTTCTCTCACGGAGCCACGGGGGCACGTAGTTCCTTGATCAAAACACGATTCTCTCGCAGAGACGCGGAGGCGCAGGGGGATTGAATCAAAAAGCCTTTCCTCCGTGGCTCCGTGCCCCCGTGAGAGGACAATATTTTAGGTAGGTCACCCACACAAAGCCCATCCTCTCGCCAAGACGCGAAGACGCAAAGAAACCCAAAAGTTGCATTCTTCGCGCCTTCGCGGCTTTGCGAGAGATACGGTTTATTTGCCGGATCCAATACAAAACAAATTCCTCTCACGGAGCCACGGAGACACGGGGTTTTTATTCAAAAGCCTTTTCTCCGCGCCTCTGCGCCTCCGCGCCTCCGCGAGAGAACCGCCTTTAGGGTTTTTTCGTACAAGTTGCGAGGCGCGCAATACGCAACCCACAGCCGACGGAATTCTTTACAGTTTTCAGAGCCCTGCTGAAATCACCCTGTCACGATCACGCCGGATGATTCCATTCCCAAATCCAACAACAAGGGAGTCTAGCCATGTCATCCAGCACCCTGCGCAAGCGCCTCAATCCCTATGTCCTGGCCCTGGGCCTGGCCGTCGCCACGCCCGCCGCACTGGCCGCCACGCCGTTTGCCCTGAGCATCCAGCCCATCGGCACCTATGCCAGCGGCATCTTCGACCAGTCCTCCGCCGAGATCGTGGCCCACGATCCGAAGACCCAGCGCCTGTTCGTGGTCAACGCCTTCAGCGGCCAGCTGGACGTGCTGGACATCCGCGAGCCTTCCATGCCCACCCTGCTGTTCAACATCGACCTGTCCGCGTACGGTTCCGTGGTCAACAGCGTGGACGTGCACAAGGGCCTGGTGGTGGCGGTGATCGAGGCCGCCGTGCGCACCAATCCGGGCCGCGCCGTGTTCCTGGACACCGACGGAAACGTGCTGGCCGACGTGGAAGTGGGCGCCCTGCCCGACATGGTCACCTTCACCCCCGACGGCAAGCGCGTGCTGGTGGCCAACGAGGGCGAGCCCAGCGACGACTACAGCATCGACCCCGAGGGTTCGGTGAGCATCATCGACCTGCCCAATGACATCACCACGCTCACCCAGGCCCACGTGCGCGCCGCCGGTTTCCGCAAGTTCAACGACGCGGAACTGGACCCCTCCATCCGCATCTTCGGCCCCGGCGCCACCGTGGCCCAGGACCTGGAGCCCGAGTACATCACCGTCTCCAAGGATTCGAAGACCGCCTGGGTGGCCCTGCAGGAGAACAACGCCATTGCCGTGCTGGATATCGATGCGGGCGAGTTCACCGAGCTTCGCGGCCTGGGCTTCAAGGATCACCTGTTGTCCGGCAACGAGCTGGACGTGAGCGACCGGGACGGCCGCATCAACATCACCAACTGGCCCGTGCTCGGCATCTACCAGCCGGACTCCATCGCCAGCTACGAGTACCGGGGCAACACCTACATCGTCACCGCCAACGAGGGTGACGCCCGGGACTATGCCGGTTACAGCGAGGAGTCCCGTTTCCGAGCGCTCTCCGGCAGCATCCCCGTGTGCCCGGATTCCGAGCGCTTCAATGCCTTCTACGCCAGCAACGAGATGGGCATCACCAACCTCACCCAGCTGCGCGACAACGCCAACATGGGCCGGCTCACGGTAACCGCCGCCACGGGCCTGCGCGAGGACGGCAGCTGCTACCAGGACATCTACGCCTTCGGCGCCCGTTCCTTCTCCATCTGGAACAGCGAGCTGGAAATGGTCTACGACAGCGGTTCCGACTACGAGCGCATCACCGCCGAGATGTTCCCGGAGCACTTCAACTCCAACCACCGGGAAAACAGCTTCGAGACCCGCAGCGACGACAAGGGTCCCGAGCCCGAGGGCGTGACCGTGGCCAAGCTCTGGGGAAGCACCTACGCCTTCGTGGGCCTGGAGCGTATCGGCGGCGTGATGATCTATGACATCACCGATCCCTATGCCCCGCGCTTCGTGCAGTACTTCAACAACCGCGACTTCAGCGATGAACCCGGCACCCCCGCAGCCGGCGACCTGGGCGCCGAAGGCCTGATCGTGATCGAGGCGTCCAAGAGCCCCATCCCAGGCGTGCCCCTGCTGGTGGTGGCCAATGAGGTGAGCGGCACCACCACCGTGTTCCGCATCGCGCGCGAGCGCCTGGTGGGTCGGCGGTAAACAGAAGCACTTTTTAAGACAAAGCCCCGCGCAACTGCGCGGGGCTTTTTTGTTTCCGGAAAGGCAAAACCGATGCTCTCGCAGAGGCGCAGAGGCGCAGGGTTATTGAAATAAATGCTTCTCTCCGTGGCTCCGTGTCCCCGTGAGAGGACGATGTTTTCCGTCGGTCTCCCACACAAAACCCATTCCTCTCACGGAGCCACAGAGGCACGGGGTTTTAATTCAAAGGTCTTTTTCCCCGCGCCCCTGCGCCTCCGCGAGAGAATCGCCTTTCGGGTTTTTTCACCCCCCAACTCACATCTCCAGCGCATCCACATCCAGCACCCAGCGCACCTTCCTCGCCCCGGGCAACTGCGCGAGCCCCGGCGTCCAGGCGCGCAGGGCGCGCTGCAGGGCGGGGCGCGACGCGCTCTGGATCATCAGCTGCGCCCGGTAGCGCCCGGCGCGGCGTTCCATCAGCGCGGGGGCCGGGCCCCAGATCTGCACCGAATCCGGCCGCAGGGCCTCCAGGCTGCGGCGGGCCGCCTCCAGGAAGTCGTTGGGCGCCTGCTGGCCCGTGGCCTCGGCACGCAGCAGGACCAGGCTCGTGTAGGGCGGCAGGCCGGCCACCCGGCGTTCGGCCAGGGCCGCCTCGGCGAAGGCCTCGTAGCCCTGGTGCACCAGGGTCAGCAACAGGGGGTGATCCGGGTGATGGGTCTGGATCACCACCTCGCCGGCGCGGCCCGCGCGTCCGGCGCGCCCGGCCACCTGCACCATCATCTGCGCCATGCGCTCGGCGGCGCGGAAATCGGCGCTGAACAGGCCCTGGTCCGCATCCAGGATCCCCACCAGGGTCACGTCCGGAAAGTGATGCCCCTTGGCGAGCATCTGGGTACCCACCAGGATGCGATGCCTGCCGGAACGCACGTCCTCCAGCACCGCCTCCAGGGCCCCCTTGCGCCGGGTGCTGTCCCGGTCCAGGCGGGCGACTGAGTGCCCGGGGAAATGCCGCTCCAGGGCCGCCTCCACCCGCTCGGTGCCCTGGCCCAGACCACCGAGGCTTACGCTGCCGCAGGCGGGGCAATGTCGCGGACGGTTGCGTTCGTGGCCGCAGTGATGGCAGCGGATGCGCCCGTCGCCCTGGTGCCAGGTCATGCGCGCATCGCAACGGGGGCATTCCGCCACCCAGCCGCAGTCGTGACACAGGAGCGTCGGCGCGAAGCCCCGGCGATTCAGAAACAGCAGCACCTGCCCCTCGGCCTCCAGGTGGCGCTGCATGCGGTCCATCAGACCCAGTGACAGGCCCTCGTCCAGGGTCTGACGGCGCAGGTCCAGCAGCTCCACCCGGGGAGGCGCCGCGCCGCCCGCCCGCTCCCGCAGGCGCAGCCGGGTGTACTGCCCCCGGGTCACGTTGGCCAGGCTCTCGAAGGAGGGCGTGGCCGAACCCAGCAGCACCGGCACGGATTCGAGATGCGCCCGCTTCACCGCCACGTCCCGGGCGTGGTAGCGGAAACCCTCGTGCTGCTTGAACGAGCCGTCGTGCTCCTCGTCCACGATGATGAGCCCCGGCCTTGCCCAGGGCACGAACACCGCCGAGCGGGTGCCGATGATCACGCCGGCCGCGCCGCTTCGGGCCGCCAGCCAGCCGTCCAGCCGCTCCCGTTCACCGAGCCCGGAATGCAGCACCGCCACCGGGCAGGCCAGCCGGCTGCGGAAGCGGCGCACCAGCTGGGGCGTAAGCGCGATCTCCGGCACCAGCACCAGGGTCTGCCGCCCCTCGGCCAGGGCGGCCTCGATCAGCTGCAGGTAGACCTCGGTCTTGCCGCTGCCCGTGACCCCCTGCAGCAGATGGGGTGCGAACTGCCCGAAGTGGCCCCGCACGGCCTCCACCGCCGCCGCCTGGGCCTCGTTGAGGGCAGGGCCTGCCCGGGCAGGGCACGGACCGTCAATCGCGTCCAGCGCCCGTTCAATCCGCTCCACCCAGCCGCGCTCCACCACGGCCCGCAGGACGCCGCCCCAGTTCCCCGGAGGTTCATCCTCCAGTTCTCCGGCGGAAAGCCCGCCAGGCGCCTCCCTGAGTAGTGCCAGCAGCGCAGACTGGCGAGGGGCCCGGGTCAGGGTTGCCGGATCGACCTGTGCACCCGCGTCGCTTAGCCGGTAGACGCTGCGGGTGGCCGCCTGGGCCTCCCGCCCCTGGCGCAGCAGCACCGGCAAGGCCTGGTTCAGTACCTCGCCCACGGGATGGTGGTAGTAGTCCGCCGCCCAGGTGAGCAGGGCCATCAGGGTGTCGTCCAGCAAGGACGCCTCGTCCAGCACCTCGCGCACCGGCCGCAGCCGGTTGCGCGGGATCTCGCTCGTGGACGCCAGTGCCGTGACCACGCCCACCACCTGCCGGCGCCCCAGATCCACCCGCACCCGGGCGCCGGGCACGGGCGGCTCGCCCCGCTCGGGCACCCGGTAATCCAGGGCCTCCGGCAAGGGGCCCGGCACGGCGACCCGGCAGATGGCAATGGGGGATTCGGATTTCATCCAAGTTAGGCGTGTTTGTTTATGTGATTTCCCGCAAAGAACGCTAACTCATTCTTTCACTGAGGGATAACATGCTTTTCCACAAAACCTGTGGATAACTATGTGGATAGAATGTCACAAAACTGGCGCAAAGCCCGTGATCATTGGCCGGCTGTTAACTTGAACAAAAAATGACCAATGATATTTATTATTCAAAAACAAAGAGTTGTATATTTTTTACGGCCAGCGCACATAAGTCTTGACATCTTCGGGCAGTGGCATTCCAGCCCGCCAATTCCTGTGCATAACCCTCGGCAAAGAGCTTGACACGGCAGGTGATGTTACCCCATGCACACGTCATAAACCCGAAAGCCTGTCCTCTCACGGAGACACGGGGCCACGGGGGTTTCTTGATCATAAGGCCTCCACCTTAGCCTCCGCCTGTAGGAGCGGCGACCCCGCCGCGAACTGCCCGAGCTTCAGACAGAAACCCCAAAACCTATTCTCTCGCAGAGGCGCGGAGACGCAGAGGTTTTTGAGATGAAAAGCCTTTCCTCCGTGTCTCCGTGTCTCCGTGTCTCCGTGTCTCCGTGTCTCCGTGTCTCCGTGAGAGGACCCGCCTTTGGTTTGTTTCCAGGACAAACCAGATCCTCTCGCCAAGCCGCCAAGGCGCGAAGAAAGACATGAAAAAATGGGTTCTTTGCGGCTTCGCGGCTTGGCGAGAGATCGGGTTTTCATATCGAAGCCTCTGACCGCCCCCAAACCCATCCCCTCTCGGAGCCACGGAGGCACGGGGTTTTCTGATCAAAATGCCTTTCCCCGCGCCCCTGCGCCTCCGCGAGAACATCGATTTTTGGGTTTCCTGGCCAGACAAAACCCATTCTCTCGCAGAGACGCGGAGACGCGGAGACGCGGAAGTATTGAAAAGCAATACCCTTCCTCCGTGGCCCCGTGGCTCCGTGAGAGGACGCGCCTTGGCAGCTTCGCGAGAGATCGGTTTTTATTATCGAAACCCCGGACCGAACCCAAAACCCATCCCCTCACGGAGCCACGGGGTTTTCTGATCAATACGCCTTTCCCCGCGCCCCTGCGCCTCCGCGAGAACATCGATTTTTGGGTTTCCTGGCTGGAAAAACCCATCCTCTCGCAGAGACGCGGAGGCGCGGGGGTTTTGAAATGAAAAGCATTTCCTCCGTGGCCCTGTGCCCCCGTGAGAGGACCAAGCCTTTCCGATTTACGCCTTTGAACCGCCCAAAAAAACCCCCGCACGAGGCGGGGGTCAAGGGACTCACGGAGGTTACGCTTTGGATCAGCCGCGATTCATCCGACGGCGCCAGCCCAGGGCCAGCAGGGCCGCCGCAATCAGGCCAGGCAGGGTCCAGTCCATGGCGGCACCGGGATTGTAGGCACAACCACCGCCACTGCTACGACGCGGGGTCACCGGGATCTCCACCGGCACGCCGCTGGTGAACACGGCATTGGTCTCACCGGTCGACTCACCCGTCAAAGGATCGGTCACATCCTGGTTCCACACGGCATAGATCTTGTTGCCATCCGGCCGTGCCTGAAGCTGAGACTCGAAGGCGCGCTCTGCCTCCTCGTCATCCACCAGCGGGCCACCGAAGACACCCTGCGCCGTGGACAGCTGCACCACCGGCTCGAAGGTCTGACCGGCGTCCGTGGTCCGGGTGATGTACAGACCCAGCTCCTCGGCCTCTACCGGCGCCCAGGGAGACACGTTGGTCTGGGTACCCCAGGCCACGAAGAACACATCGGCGTTACGGCACTCCTCGGTCAGGCCCGCACCCGGATCACAGGCCGGGCCGCTCTGAGGCGTACCCACCAGGCGTGGCTCACGCACGTTCACGCTGGGATCCTCCTGGCTGGTGACACGCACCGGGCGTGCCCAGGCCGAGTCGGGGTCGGCGTTGAAGGCGTCCACGTTGAACTTGCGGATCCAGAAGTTGTAGTTGTCCGCGTTCAGGTAGGTGAGCAGGGCCAGGTTCTCGGTGTAGCTGTAGCCGAGCCACATGTCGCGACCGCGCAGCAGACCGCGATGGGCCAGGGCATTCTCCGTGAACTGTTCCTGGGTGTCGTCATGCAGGTTGTTGTAACCCGACGAAGCCACCAGCTTAGTCTGGCTGGAGATGTTCTGGGCCCGATCGTGGTTCAGCAGCTGCGTCTCCTCGTACACCGAGGTGGCACAACCGGAATCCACGGCCGGCAGCATGTTGCTGGCTGCTACGCCACCGATACCGGCACGGAACATGATGTCCGAGGGACCGCCCTGGGAGACCACGCCTTCCTTCCAGAAGATGCCGATCTGGATACCGCCGGTGCCTGCGTCCGCCGGGCTCTGGGTCACGAAACGCACCCGCCGGGCGTTGCGCTCGGGATCGCTGATGATGCAGCCGGGCGTACCCACGGTGATGCCCTCGATCTCACCACCCTGGGGCGGCGTGTTGTAGGGGAAGCTCAGGTAGCGGATGAATTTGCCTTCATCCAGGCCCTGGGAACCCTTGGTTTCCTCCCAGGCCACGATCACGGTGTTCGCCACCGAACCCAGGTTGGCGCGCGCGGCACCGGCACGACCCTTCTCGATATCATCGTCATCCACCGGGTTACCGATATTGTCGAAGACGATGTTCAGACTGCCCGGGGTGCCGCTCTTGCCCTCGAAGTTGTCCGTCAGGCGCACGGCCGGCAGCCAGGTCATGGTGCTGTTGTCTACACCGCTGTCCGCCCAGCCCGTGCCGACTGCCGTGGCCCGCGCGTACCACACATCCGTACCGCCACTGATGTTGGCGCCGGAGGCACCGTCACCGGGGCCTTCCGCCTGGCCCAGTTCAAGGCCGGTGGGGTCTTCCTGCCAGGTCACCGCCCACCAGGTCTGGGTGCCTCGGTTCACATCCTGCTTGGCGGCGCGCTCACCAGTGCTGAGCTGCACGGCAGGCTGCCAGGTCACGCCCCGGTCCAGAGAATGGGCCACCCAGGTGCAGGTGAAGGGGATCACGCGGCTGTCGCGCTCGATGTAGAGTCGTGCGCGCTGAGACGTAGGGGCTCGATCAATTTCAGGAGCCGTTATGGCGGTCGGTTCGCCGTCAACGAGCCCCGGGCAGTAGTGGCTCACCCAGCTCACCACGGTCATGCCGGTCTGGGGGTTGATGAAGCCGTTGGGTTTCTCGGCGTCTCCCCAGTAGGTTTCCAGACCCTCGCCACGCCAGTCGGATTCGATGCTGCTCAGGGTCGCTGCCTGGGACACGTTGACGGGTGCCGTCCAGTCGGACTCGACGTTACAGGTCTTCGTGGTGCCATCGCCACGATCGGCGCCATCCTGGCAGGTGCGCACGAAGATGTCACGGGGCGTACGCTCCGCCTGTCCTTTCAGGTCGTAAACCAGGAAGTCTTCCTCATCGACCCCAACAGGCGGCGTCACCGCATCGCCATAGATCATGACCAGCGTACCGTCCTGGTGACGGAACAGCTTGCTCTTGTTGGCGCTGATGCCTAGGGCCGTGCCTTCGCCAGCCGGCTCTTCCGGCACTGACAGATCAATGGTCGGCTCGAATTCCAGCTGAGTCGCCGCGCCGGCCAGCCCGGCCATCATGGCCAGACCCACACCCGCAGCAATCGGTGTCAATGCAAATCGCATATCAATTACTCCCGTAGACAGGACGATAAAATTCTCTTGCCGCCTTTCGTGAAGCTGTGGCGGTGGTCAGCCTGGTGCTCCCTGTTCGTCCTACGGGCACGTTCCCGCGCGCCCTTGTGAATGCATCGCAATCTTCCAGCGGTTCAGAGGACACCACCCCAACCGAGTCCGGCCAGCAGGAAGGCCAGGTTGAATAGCCCGTGCAACACCATAGGCATCCACAGACCGGCATAACGTTCTCTGAAGTACCCCAGCACCAGGGACGGAACGATCACCGCCAGTGCCCAGTACCAGGGGTGATGGACCAGGTGGAAAAGCATGAAGATGACGCTGGTCAAGAGATTCGCATGGCTGAGTCCCAGGCGCCGCACACGGCCCCAGGCATGGCGCAGCAGTTCGCCCTGCAGGATGCCGCGGAACAACCATTCTTCGAGGATGGGATAGAGGATCAGGAAGCCGAGCAGGCGCCAGGGATCCGAGGTGACGGGTTCGGCGAAGCCCGTAGGCAGCCACCACCACAGGGCGATGCCCGTGGCCAGAGTACCGAACAACACGGCGTGCAGATGGGGGTCTGCCCACAGGTTTCTTGCGACGATCACCCGGTCCGAGCCGGGTTTCTGTATCTGCCCCATGCAACCTGCCATGCCCAAATCCACCATGTACGCAGCGTTGTTATTGGTGCGCACAATGGCAAAAGATCAAATGGCCGGGTATTGGACTTTCGTCCAATACTCATGGGGGGGAAATCAGGCTATGTATATGAACTGGCCTTCTCAGGACATTGTGGCCCCGACAAGGAGGAGGTGGGATTTCAGGAAGACGGCTAGTGCTGCTGCCGGTTGCCGGCAGGGGTGTAGTCGCTCAGCTGCACGGCCAGTTCGGTCCGGCTCTGGGCGGCGGTCCGCTCGAGGATGGCGGAGACATGGGCCTTCACGGTGCGCTCGCTGATCATGAGGCGCTTGCCGATGGCCTTGTTGGACAGCCCGTTGGCCACCATCAGAGCGACCTCCAGCTGGCGCGGCGTCAGCTCCATGAGCTTGCTGTGCACGCCGGTGTTTCGCCGCATGGCCCGGGCCTGTTGGTCGTGCTTGAGGATGTATTCCATAAGATGGCGCGTCAGCCACATCTCACCCTGCATGACCCGATCCAGCGCCTGGGTGATGCGATCGGCCGGGGCATCCATGGACAGGTAGCCCTGGACACCGACACCCACCAGCACTTCGCCTTCCGCGTCGCTGTAATGGGAGGAAAAGGCAAGGATCCGGGCGTTGTGGAATTCGGCCAGCAGCGCCTCCACCCCGTCGCCGTCATTGAGATCCGGCAGGTCCAGATCCAGCAGCACCAGGGCATCGGGTTTCCGGGCGAGGCCCTGATGGACCACACCAATGGTCCGGGCATCCACCAGCTCTTTGGAGAAACGCCCGGCTGCCACACGCCAACGTTCCAGACGCGCAGGTTCATTCGTAGCGATGAGGATCATCGAACGATGGGACCTGCCGGAGTATTGAGCATGGAGACTTTCAAGTCTTACCCGTTGGGCGTAGCCATGTCCAGCAAAACGAACCCGACGACGGGCGGCGCGGCGCGACGCTTCGGTGTCTTTCTCCTGGGCGGACTGGTCCTGCTGCTCACCGGCTGCCTGGGCGACTCCAGCGACAGCACCGCGCCGGGCAACGGAGATCCCCCACCTGTCACGGGGCTGTTCCAGGAGACCCCCTTCTCGCCCACCTGGGGTCACCTGGGCGCCTTCGCCGGGGCACTGGAATGTGCCGCCTGTCACAAGGCAACACCCAACGTGCCCGACGTGATGTGGTACGAGGGCAAGGACGTGAGCCCCTTCACCGACTGGCGCCACACCATGATGGCCAACGCCTTCGCCGACCCCTATTTCCAGGCCAAGATGCTCTCGGAGACGGACGTCTTGCCGCACCTGGCCGGCGTCATCGAGGACAAGTGCCTGACCTGCCATGCGCCCATGGGGCGCACCCACGCGATTCACACCGGCGCCATCGACGAGACGGGCGGCCTTTATCGCTTCGAGACCGCGCTGGAGGGCATGCATGCCCGGGAAGGGGTGAGCTGCACCCTGTGCCACCAGATCCAGCCCGGCGGCACGGGGAATATCCCCGCGCTGGGGACCGGGGGCTCCTTCACCGGCGGCTTTCGGATCGAGCCGGGGCTCAGGGCGATCTACGGGCCATACGACGACCCGCGTGGCAACGCCATGCAGATGAACGTCAACTATGATCCTACCTACGGGCCGCACATGGGCACCTCGGCCCACTGCGCCACCTGCCACACCCTGTTCACCCCCGTGGTGTCCGTCAATGACCGTGAACTCACCGGTGATGAATTCCCCGAACAGACCGCCTACCTGGAATGGCAGAACAGCGTGTTCTCCCGCGGGGATACGACGCGACAGTGTCAGGACTGCCACATGCCTGTGCCGTCCGACGAGTATCGGACGAAGATCGCCACCCTGAACGGTTCAGCTCCGCCGGGAGGCTGGCCTGAGCGAGGGCCCTTCAACTACCACGCCATGGTGGGCGGCAATACCTACCTGCTGACGCTGTTCCGCGAGTTTCGCGAGGTGCTGGGCCTGCTGGATACGACCGAGGCCGGTTTCCAGAACAAGATCGATGAAACCCGGGCGTTCCTGGAAAGCCGCGCGGCCGACCTGGAGATCGCCGCCGTCACGCAGGCCGACAGCGTGCTGGAGATTCCGGTGCGCATCACCAACAAGGCCGGCCACAAGCTCCCCACGGGTTTTCCATCCCGGCGCATGTGGCTGCACCTGCGGGTGCTGGATGCTGCGGAGCAGGCGGTGTTCGAGTCGGGCGCGGTGGACGCGTACGGCCGTCTGGCAGTGGACGCGGCGCACACGCATCCCGCCTGCCTGTCACGCCACGAGTGGACCGATCCCTTCGATATCAGTACCTGCTACGAACCGCACCGGGACGTGATCGACGATCCCACGCAGGTGGCGATCTACGAGTCCGTAATGGGCGACGTGAACGGGGACATCACTTACGTGCTGCTGTTCGCTGACCACTACCTGAAAGACAACCGCATCCCGCCACGGGGTTACGAGCGCGGCTTTGATCTGGGCGAAGGCCTGGGCGTGGCGGACGGCGGGATCACGGGGATCTTCGGTGTACCCGAGAACGATGCGGACTTCAGCCCCGATTTTCCAAGCCAGGGCAGCGGCCAGGACGTGGTGCGCTACCGGGTGGACACGGCAGGCCGCACCGGCCCGTTCCACGTGGAGGCGCGCCTGATGTTCCAGTCCGTGCGCCCCAGCTTCGTCGCCAGCCTGCACGGCACCGACAACCCGCGGGTGGATCGCTTCCAGAAGATGTACGAGATGGTGCCGCCTGCGTCTGTGGTGCTGGCGGAGGCGGAGGTTGAGATCCCGTAAAACCCGAAAACATGATTCTCTCGCGGAGGCGCGGGGACGCGGAGAAAGGCTTTGTGATTTTTAAAACACCTTTGTCCTCTCACGGGAGCCACGGGTTTTGTTGAGTAAAGGCTTTTCTCTGCATCTCCGCGCCTCCGCGAGAACATCGAGCTTTTGGTTTTTTCTTGTTGGAAAATCCATTCTCTCGCAGAGGCGCAGAGACGCGAAGGGGGGATGAAATGAAATGCCTTTCCTCTGTGGCCCCGTGCCTCCGTGAGAGGATGGCTATTATAAAGTCAAAGGCGGGTCCTCTCACGGAGCCACGGAGGCACGGGGTTTCCTGATAAAGCCGTAGGATGGGTGAAGCGCAGCGCACCCATCAAACCCCGTCGGCATGGGCACGCGTTGCTTTGCCCATCCTACAGAATCTTTCTTCGCGCCTTTGCGGCTTTGCGAGAGATCGGGTTTTCATATCGAAGCCTCGGATCTAACCCAAAACCCCATCCTCTCACGGAGCCACGGAGACACGGGGTTTTCTGATCAAAATGCCTTTCCCTGCGCCTCCGCGCCTCCGCGCCTCCGCGCCTCCGCGAGAAAATCGCCTTTGATGTTTAGCGCGTCTCCCCCGTGGCTCCGTGCCCCCGTGAGAGGATCATCTTTTCCGTTCCAACAGACACAAAAAAGCCCGGCTCACACCGGGCTTTCTCGTCTGCGTCAGCCTGATGACCGACCTCAGCTGATTTCCTTGATGCTGGAGATCAGCTCTGCGGCCACCTTCTGGCCGTCGCCGTAGAGCATGCGGGTGTTGTCGGCGAAGAACAGGTGGTTCTCCACGCCGGAGAAACCGGCACCCTGGCCACGCTTGATGACGATGACGTTCTTGGCCTGGTCGGCATTGAGGATCGGCATGCCGTAGATCGGGCTGTTCGGATCGGTGCGGGCGACGGGGTTGACCACGTCGTTGGCGCCGATCACCACGGCCACATCGGCGGTCTTGAACTCGCTGTTGATCTCGTCCAGGTCGTAGATGATGTCGTAGGGCACGCCGGCCTCGGCGAGCAGCACGTTCATGTGACCGGGCATGCGGCCCGCCACCGGGTGGATAGCGAACTTCACGGTCACGCCGCGCTCCTGCAGGATCTGGGTCAGTTCCCAGATCTTGTGCTGGGCCTGGGCCACGGCCATGCCGTAACCGGGCACGATGATCACCTTGTCGGCGAAGGCCATCATCACGCCGGCATCACTGGCCTCGATGGACTTCATGCTGCCGGTGACCTCGGCGGCCTCGCCGGTACCGGCGGCACCGAAGTGGCTGAACAGCACGTTGCTGATGGGCCGGTTCATGGCCTTGGCCATGAGCTGGGTCAGCAGGGTACCGGCGGCACCCACCACGATACCGGCGATCATCAGCGCCGGGTTGTCCAGCACCAGGCCCTTGAAGCCCACCGCCAGACCGGTCAGCGCGTTGTACAGCGAGATCACCACGGGCATGTCCGCGCCGCCGATGGGCAGGGTCATGAGCACGCCGAACACCAGCGCCAGCACGAAGAACACCAGCAGCACGTTGCCGCTGACCTCGGCACCGCTGAAGGCCAGGATCAGGCCGCTGATGACGGTGATGCCGAACACGGCCAGGTTGAGCCACTGCTGGCCACCGAAGCGCAGGGTCTTCTTCATGATGCCCTGGAGCTTGGCGTAGGCGATGAGCGAGCCGGAGAAGGCCACGGAGCCGATCAGCACACCCAGCACGGCGATGAACTGGATGATGAACGACATCTCGTACTTGCCGGCCTGCAGCAGAGCGATCAGACCGATGCCGGCGGCGGCGCCGCCGCCCATGCCGTTGTACAGCGCGATCATCTGCGGCATGTCGGTCATGGGGACCTTCTTGCCGGTCCACCAGGCCAGCGCGCCGCCGATGCCGATGCCGAGCACGATCAGCAGGTAGTTGACCAGCCCGGAGACTTCCGGGTGCACGAAGGTGACGAGGGTGGCGATGACCATGCCCACGCCGGCCCAGATGATGCCGCGCCGGGCGTTGACCGGCGAGGCCATCTGCTTGAGGCCGACGATGAACAGGACCGCCGCGATGAAGTAGGCAGCATTGATGATGAAGCTCATTTACTTGCCTCCCTTGCTGCTCTTGAACATCTCGAGCATGCGTTCGGTCACCACGTAGCCGCCCACGGCGTTGCCCGCGCCCAGGATCACGGCGACGAAGCCGATCAGCTGCTCAAGCGGGGTGCTGGCGTGGCCCAGGGCCACCATGGTGCCCACCAGCACGATGCCGTGCACGAAGTTGGAGCCGGACATCAGCGGTGTGTGCAGGATCACCGGCACCTTGGAGATCACCTCGTAGCCGGTGAAGGCGGCGAGCATGAAGATATAGAGTGCGACGAAACCCTCGATCATGACTGACCTCCTTCCACCAGGCTGCGGGTCGCTTCGTGTTTGATCTCGCCGGCGTGCGTGAGGCAGCTCTTGGCGATGATCTCGTCTTCCCAGTCGGGGGTGAACTCACCTTCCTTGATGTGCGGCGACAGGAAGTTGAGCAGGTTCTTGGCGTACATCTCGCTGGCGTGCAGGGCCACCTGGGAGGGGATGTTCAGGGGGCCGTGGATGATGACGTTGCCATGCGCGATGGTCTCGCCGGGCTGGGTCAGCTCGCAGTTGCCGCCACCCTCTGCGGCCAGGTCCACGATCACCGCGCCGGGCTTCATGCCGGCCACCATGGAGGCGGGGATGAGCTTGGGCGACGGACGGCCGGGGATGGCAGCAGTGGTGATCAGCACGTCGGTCTGGCTGATGAACTTGGCCAGGGCCTCCTGCTGCTGTTTCTTCTCGTCCTCGGTCAGCTCGCGGGCGTAACCGCCCTCGCCTTCCGCCTTCACGCCCAGGTCCAGGAACTTGGCGCCCAGGGACTCCACCTGTTCCTTGGTGGCGGAACGCACGTCGTAGGCCTCGACGATGGCGCCCAGGCGCCGCGCGGTGGCGATGGCCTGAAGGCCCGCCACGCCGGCGCCGATCACCAGCACCTTGGCCGGGCGGATGGTGCCGGCGGCGGTGGTGAGCATGGGAAAGAAGCGGCAGGAGAGGTCCGCACCCATGATCGCGGCCTTGTAGCCGCCCACGGCCGCCTGGGAGGACAGGGCGTCCATGCTCTGGGCACGGGAGATGCGGGGAATGAGTTCCATGGCGAAGCTGGTGATCTTCTTGGCCTGCATGGCCTTCACCAGTTCCGGGTTCTTGTGGGCATGGAAGAAGCCCACCAGGGTGGCGCCGTCCTTCATGCGGTTGACCTCGTCCACGCTGGGCGGGGCCACCTTGACCAGGACATCGGCCTCGGCCGCGGCATCGTCCACCAGGCGGGCGTCGGCGTAGGCGGCGTCGGGGAAATGGGCGGATTCACCGGCCCCTTTCTGGACCAGGACTTCGATCCCCATCTTGGTCAGCTTGGCGACCACGCTGGGGTCCAGGGCGACCCGGCGCTCGCCGGGCGCGGTTTCTTTGGGCACGGCCAGTTTTATGGGCATAACTCACTCCGTCAGCCGGCGCGGGATCCGGGGTCGGGATGACCCTTTGCCGGACGCATGGCGGGAACAGGATGTCTGTGGAATCAGTGTCTTCTGGGCGCGGATTCTTGCCGATCCGCTCCGAAAAAGGGGGGTATGGTATCGGATTCTTCGGCCTGTTTGAATACAAAGTGTCAGGGCCGGCCCGGCGAAACCCTCTTTTTTCGCGGGTTTTGACCGTCATCCCCTTGTAACGGCCTGATAATTGCTTTGCGGGGCCGGTAACGATAAAGTCAGCGCAGCAGCCAACAAGCTCGCCGAGGGTCACCCGGTGTTCGAGTTGAATCAACAGGTGCTGCGTACCGACGCAGCCGGCATGCCGCTGGAGTGGATCAACTACCAGCAGGCGGTCCGCCTCTACCACGCCGAACAGGTGGCCTACACCTGCGGCACCCTGCTGTATCGCGTCCATGGCGGCATCTGCGCCGCCACCGGGCGGCAGAGCGTGGTGGAGGTCAATTCCATCATCGCCACCTACGGCTCCAACCGCTCCATCCACGCCGGCTACGTGCCGCCACTGAACAACCCCGCCCTGTTCAAGCGTGATGCCCACCTGTGCCTCTACTGCGGCCAGTCCCATCCGTCCCACGAGCTGTCGCGGGACCACGTCACCCCGTTGAGCCAGAACGGCGCCGACCACTGGCGCAACGTGGTCACCGCCTGCAAGCGCTGCAACAACCACAAGGCCGGGCGCACCCCCGAACAGGCCGGCATGCAGCTCCTGGCCGTGCCCTTCGTGCCCACCCACGCCGAATACATCTACCTCCAGGGCCGGCGCATCCTCGCCGACCAGATGGAGTTCCTGCAGTCCCATTTCCCGCGCACCAGCCCGCTACGGCGCCGCACCCTCGCGTAGGACCGACCTCGGGCCGAAAAGCCTTGTTCTCTCGCGAAGCCCAGGAATCAAAGCCAAAAACCCATCCTCTCGCAGAGGCGCGGAGGCGCAGGGGTTTTGAACTATAAGGCCTTTCCTCCGTGGCTCCGCGCCCCCGTGAGAGGCCATGCCTTTGACCTTGCGACCCCCAAAACCCATCCTCTCACGGAGCCACGGAGGCACGGGGATTTCCTGATCAATAAGCCTTTCTCCGCGCCCCTGCGCCTCCGCGAGAGAACGGCCTTTGAGGTTTTGACCCAAATTTCTTTCCCCCGTGGCTCCGTGCCCCCGTGAGAGGATCGCCTTTCGGGGTTAGATTTCGCCCTTCCCAATTCGCCCTTCTCACTTCATTTGTCTGTATCCTTTGATACATTCCCCAAACCCCGAATAACTCCCATGCGCTTCGACGGTGAATCCGACTACCGCCACGGCAGCCCCGAGATCCTGGGCGTGCTGGTCACCAACCTGGGCACCCCCGACGCCCCCACGCCCAAGGCCCTGCGCCGCTATCTGAAGGAGTTCCTCTGGGATCCGCGGGTGGTGGAAATCCCCCGGGCCGCCTGGTGGCTGATCCTCAACGGCATCATCCTCAACGTGCGCCCCAGGCGCAGCGCGAAGCTCTACGAGCAGGTCTGGACCGAGGAGGGCTCGCCCCTGCTGGTCATCGGCCGGCGCCAGGCCGAAGGTGTGGCCACGCGCCTGAGCGAGCGTCTGCCCGGGCCGGTGAAGGTGGAACTGGCCATGCGCTATGGGCAGCCCTCCATCGAGAGCGGCCTCATGCGCCTGCGCGAGGCCGGCGCCCGGCGCATCCTGGTGCTGCCCCTGTATCCCCAGTATTCCGGCTCCACCGGCGGCTCCACCTTCGACCAGGTCTCCAGGGTGCTGCGCCGCTGGCGCTGGGTGCCCGGCCTGCGCTTCGTGAGCGATTACCACAGTGATGCCGGTTACCTGGACGCCCTGGCCGAGAGCGTGCGCGCCTACTGGGACCAGCACGGCCGGGGGAGCAAGCTGCTCATGTCCTTCCACGGCGTGCCCAAGCGCTACCTGCTGGCCGGCGACCCCTACCACTGCCAGTGCCACGCCACCGGCCGTCAGCTGGCCGAGCGCCTGGGCCTCAAGGAAGGCGAGTGGGTGGTGACCTTCCAGTCCCGCTTCGGCAAGGCGGAATGGCTCAAGCCCTACACGGACATGACCGTGAAGGCCCTGGGGGAGGAAAAACTGGGTCGTCTGGACGTGGTCTGCCCCGGCTTCTCCGCCGATTGCCTGGAGACCATCGAGGAGATCGCCGGCGAGAACCGGGAGATCTTCCAGCACGCCGGCGGCGGCGAGTTCCACTACATCCCGGCGCTCAACGACAACCCGGACCACCTGGACGCCCTGGCGGACCTGGTGCTGCGCAACGTCCAGGGCTGGCCCGAGGCCAACCCCGGCTACGACGCCACCGCCCGGCAGTCCGCCGCCGAAGCCAGCCGCGCGCGGGCCCTGGGTATGGGGGCGAAGGATTAAACCCGTTTCTCTCGCAGAGGCGCGGAGGCGCGGGGAAAGGCTTTTGGGGAAAACGTCAAAGGCGTTTTCCTCGCGGTGGCGCAGGGATTTTTAAATAAACAGCTTTTCCCCGCGTCCCTGCGCCTCCGCGAGAGAACCGCCTTTCAGGTTTTCAGAACAACGTCAGCCTTTTGCGGTCTGTCCTCTGTGACCTCCGTGCCCTCTGTGGCTGACAACGCCTTTCGAGACACCCACCATGCACATCGGCGCCCTGATCATCGGTGACGAGATCCTCTCCGGCAAACGCCGGGACAAGCACCAGGCCTTCCTCACCGGGGCCCTGGCCCAGCGCGGTATGGAGCTGGCCTGGGTGAGGATCGTGGGCGACGACCCGGACCTGCTCACCCGAACCTTCCGCGAGACCCTGGCCAGCGGCGACCTGGTGCTCTCCTTCGGCGGCATCGGCGCCACCCCCGACGACCGTACCCGCCAGTGCCTGGCGGCGGCCGCCGGGGTGGAGATCACCCGCCACCCGGAGGCGGTGGCCCTCCTGGAGGCGCGCTTCGGCCCCGACGCCTACCCCAACCGCATCCGCATGGCGGAACTGCCCGAGGGCAGCCGGCTGATCCCCAACCCGGTCAACCAGGTCCCGGGCTTCAGCCTGGGCCATCACCATTGCGTGCCCGGCTTCCCCAACATGGCCTGGCCCATGGTGGAGTGGGTTTTGGACACCCATTATCCGCACCTGCACGGCCGGGTGCCGCGCATCGAGCGCCTGTGGCTGCTCAAGGGGGCCCACGAGAGCGAGCTGATCCCCATGATGGAGGAGCTGCTCGCCCGCTTCCCCGGCGTGCGCCTCGCCAGCCTGCCCAGCACCGAGCACCGTCAGCAGATCGAGCTGGGTCTGTCCGGGACCGAGGAGCCTGTTGAGGCGGCGGCCCGCTGGCTGGAGGCGGCGCTCGATGAGCAGGAGGTCATGCGGGAGCGTCTGAATTAACAGAACCTCACCGTAGTCACCCGTAGGTCGGGCTTCAGCCCGACGCCGGAGCCCACCGAAGCCGCGCCTGTCGGGCTGAAGCCCGACCTACACAGGCCCCTCGCTTTGTTGCCGGTCACCGGGGGCTGGATGTGACTTTGCCTCGACCGCCCTGTGATTTTCGAGAAAAGACCTATTCTCTCGCAGAGACGCAGAGGCGCGGGGTAAGGCTTTTGGGGGAAAAACCTGAAGGCAGGTCTCTCGCGAAGACGCAAAGAAATTCATAATGAAGTGCCTTTCTTCGCGTCTTGGCGTCTTCGCGAGAGATCGGGTTTTCGTACCGGAGCCTCGGAACGAACCCCAAAACCCATCCTCTCACGGAGCCACAGAGACACGGGGTTTTCTGATCAAAGGCTTTTCTCCACGCCCCTGCGCCTCCGCGAGAGAACCGCCTTTGGGTTTGTTGCTTTCCCTCCGTGGCCCCGTGCCCCCGTGAGAGGACCGCCTTAGTAGGTTTTTACCCAGACCGGATACTTGAAGCCCGCCGGACGCCCCGGCACACTGCCCGCCACTTGAACATACGGAGTACAGACCCATGCCGCACGACATCCCTGACGACCAGGGCCCCGACCGCAGCCGCAAGGCGGAACGTATCGCCTGGGCCGGCTTCATGGTGTTCCTGGTGGTGGTGCTGTTCATCTACATGCTGCGCGGCGCCGGCCTGGAGAAGGACGTGGCCGCCGCCAACGAAGAGAACCTGCGCCTGCAGATGCATCTCGCCCGCTACCTCAACCGGGAGGTGCAGGTACGCGCCGACGTGGGCCTGACCAATGCCCAGGTGCGCCGCCTGAACCGCCTGGGGATCACCAACCCCGCCGAGCGCCTGCGCGACGAGCTGCTGAACCAGCCGGAGCTGATCCCCCACGAGCCGGTCCTGGGCGGCACCATGCACTTCCTGCCCGACGGCATCCACGTGCTCAACGACCGCTGGGTGCTGGCCATCTTCGAGGACGGCCACATCCGGGGGCAGATGCTGCTCCAGTACGAGGTGGCGTACGGCAACATCACCTGGCAGGTGATGGACTCCTACCTCGAATGAAGTACGAAGGGTGAATTGGGAAGTGGGAAGAAAAGGCCGTTCACTTCGCACTTCCCAATTCACCCTTCGTACTTCCAAGTGTCCCCTTGGGCGCCAGGCCCCAAACCGCTAGAATTGGCGTTTCGATCTCCCCCATCCACCTCTGCCGGACCCTCCCACTTTGAAAGACCAGCTCCAGGCGCTCATTGAACAGGCCATCGATGCACTCCGTCAGGACGGCACCCTGCCCGGGGACACCGCCGTGGACGTGCAGGTGACACGCACCAAGGACAAGGCCCACGGCGATTTCGCCACCAACGTGGCCCTGCAGCTGGCCAAGCCGGCCAGGAAGAAGCCCCGGGACGTGGCCGAGGCCATCGTCGCCCGCCTGCCGGCCTCCGGCCTGGTGGCGCGCACCGAGATCGCCGGCCCCGGCTTCATCAACCTGTTCCTGGGCGAGCAGGCGAAGCTGTCCGTGATCGCCACCATCCGCGAGCAGGGCGAGCGCTATGGCCGGAGCCAGCTGGGCGCGGGCAAGAAGGTCCAGGTGGAATTCGTCTCCGCCAACCCCACCGGCCCCCTGCACGTGGGCCACGGGCGCGGCGCCGCCTACGGCGCGGCGGTGGCGGACCTGCTGGAGGCGGTGGGCTTCGACGTGCACCGGGAGTACTACGTCAACGACGCCGGCCGGCAGATGGACATCCTGGGCACCAGCGTGTGGCTTCGCTACCTGGAACTGACGGGCGTGGAACTGCCGTTCCCCACCAACGCCTACCGGGGCGACTACGTCTACGACATCGCCGCCACCCTGCATCGGGAGCACGGCGACCATTACAAGCGCGAGGCGGCCGAGATCCTCGACGGCCTGCCCCCGGACGAACCGGACGGCGGCGACAAGGAGGAGTACATCGACGCCATGATCGCCCGGGCCAAGGAACTGCTCGGCGACAACCACTACCGCTTCGTGTTCGAACTGGGCCTGAACGTGATCCTGGACGACATCCGGGACGACCTGGCCGAGTTCGGCGTCACCTACGACACCTGGTACTCGGAGCGCTCGCTCACCGACAAGGGTGCCGTGAACCTGGCCATCGAGCGCCTGCGCGAGGCCGGACACCTGTACGAGAAGGACGGCGCCCTGTGGTTCCGTTCCACCGACTTCGGCGACGAGAAGGACCGGGTGGTGCAGCGGGACAACGGCCAGACCACCTACTTCGCCTCGGACATCGCCTACCACATGGACAAGATGGAACGGGGCTATGACCGGGTCATCGATGTCTGGGGCGCCGACCACCACGGCTACGTGCCCCGTGTGAAGGCGGCCTTGAAGGCGCTGGGCGAGGACGAGACCCGCCTGGACGTGCTGCTGGTGCAGTTCGCCATCCTCTACCGGGGCGGCGAGCGGGTGCAGATGTCTACCCGCTCCGGCTCCTTCGTCACCCTGCGGGAGCTGCGCGAGGAGGTGGGCAAGGACGCGGCGCGCTTCTTCTACGTGATGCGCCGCTGCGAGCAGCACCTGGACTTCGACCTGGACCTGGCCAAGTCCCAGTCCGCCGACAACCCGGTCTACTACATCCAGTACGCCCACGCCCGGGTGTGCAGTGTGCTGCGCCAGATGGAGGCCAAGGGCCTGAAACATGACCCGTCCCACGGCGAGGCCAAGCTGTCCCTGCTCACCGAGTCCCACGAGCAGGAGATCCTGGCGACACTGGCGCGCTTCCCGGAAGTCATCGAGGCCGCAGCCCTGGTGGAGGAACCGCACCAGATCGCCAACTACCTGCGCGAGCTGGCCAACGACTTCCACACCTACTACAACGCCCACCAGTTCCTGGTGGACGAGCCGGCGATCCGTGACGCGCGCCTGAGCCTGATCCTGGCAGTACGCCAGGTGATCGCCAACGGCCTGGGCCTGCTGGGGGTCTCCGCACCCCAGGAGATGTGATGGCCACCCGGGACTACAAGCATTCCACCAGCCGTAGTCGCAAGAAGAAGTCCAGCGGTGTGCCCGGCTGGGTGTGGGGTGTGGCGGGCCTGACCGTGGGCCTGTTCGCCGCCTTCCTGGTCTACCTGGACGGCCGCGACAGCGCCCCCGCCGAACCCCGGGTGGCGGCGACCCCGGCACCGGCCCCCGCCCCGCGGGAGACCCGGGACGTACGCCGCCCGCAGGCCGAGGAGATCCCGGCCCCGCCCCGCCCGCGCTTCGACTTCTACACCATGCTGCCGGAGCTGGAAGTGGTGGTCCCCGAACCGGAGACCCGCCCCAGCCGCCCCGGCGAGCCCGCCCCCGCGCCCCAGCGGGTGGAGGAGCCCGGCGTGTACATGCTCCAGGCCGGCTCCTTCCGCCAGTTCCAGGAGGCCGACCGCATGAAGGCCAGCCTGGCCCTGCTCGGCGTGCAGGCGGACATCCAGCGGGTGCAGGTCAATTCCGACACCTGGCACCGGGTGCGCGTCGGCCCCTTCCGCGACACCGCAGAGCTGAATAAGGTGCGCGAGCGTCTGCACGCCAACCAGATCCAGACCCTGCTCATGAAGCTGCCCGAATCGGGCTGATCTCGGTCAAACCCGGTCTCTCGCGAAGACGCAAAGACGCTAAGAAATTCTTTTGATCGATTTTCTTGGCGCCTTCGCGGCTTTGCGAGAGATAAGGTTTTCCATGAAGTCCCGAAGCCGGACAACACCCTGTCCTCTCACGGAGCCACGGGGGCACGGGGTTTCCTGATCAAGCGCCTTTCTCTGCGTCCCTGCGCCTCCGCGAGAACATCGTTTTTGTGGTTTTCTCTCCCGCACAAAACCCATCCTCTCGCAGAGGCGCGGAGGCGCGGGGTTTTCTGATCAAATGCCTTTCCCCGCGTCCCAGCGCCTCCGCGAGAGAATCGCATTTCAGGTTGATTGAATAAGGAGCCTTTTCTCCGTGGCTCCGTGCCCCCGTGAGAGGATCAGGTTTTCCCTCCCATATCAGCACCGATCCCGCCCCGAAGCGCTACATTTAGAGGATGGAGACACGCGGGGCACTCCCATGCACGAACAACGCCGCAAATACATCCAGGCCCTGATCGACACCCTCAAGCGTGACTTCCGCGAGACCGCCGGCAGTACCGGCCTGGACGCCCCGGACCCGCGCATCCTGGAGGCCATCCGCCAGGTGCCCCGGGACCGCTTCGTGCCGGAGCGCAGCCTGGACATGGCCTGGGAGAACACGGCGCTGTCCATCGGCTACGGGCAGACCATCTCCCAGCCCTACGTGGTGGCGTTGATGACTCAGCTCCTGGAGCTCACGCCAGAGAGCCGGGTGCTGGAGATCGGCACCGGCTCCGGCTACCAGGCGGCCCTGCTGGGGGAGCTCGCCGGGGAGGTCTACAGCATCGAGGTGGTGCCGGAACTGGCGGCGCAGGCAAAGACCCGCCTCGAAGAGATGGGCTACGGCAACGTCCACGTGCGCGCCGGCAATGGCCGCCTGGGCTGGCCCGAGGCGGCGCCCTTCGACGCTGTGATCGTCACCGCCGCCGCCGAGGACATCCCCGAGGCCCTGGTGGATCAGCTGCGCCCCGGTGGACGCATGGTGATCCCGGTGAACACCGGCTGGTACGGCCAGGACCTGGTCCTGGGCATCAAGGGCGAGGACGGCGAACTCAAGACCCGCAGCATTCTGGCCGTGGTCTTCGTGCCGCTGGTGGGGAAAGAGGATGTCCCGTAGGTTGGATTTTAAAACCTGTTCTCTCGCAGAGGCGCGGAGGCGCAGGGGTTTTGAAATGAAAAACCATTCCTCCGTGGCTCAGTGTCTCCGTGAGAGGGCCTGGCTTTTGTTTTGAACCTGGGCCTCGAAGCCAAACCCAAAGCCCATACTCTCACGGAGCCACAGAGACACGGGGTTTTCTGATCAAGGTTTTTTCTCCGCGCCTCTGCGCCTCTGCGAGAGAATGGATTTTCGATTTTTTGAACCCAGTGCCTTTCCTCCGTGGCTCCGTGCCCCCGTGAGAGGACCCGGCTTTCGTTTTGAACCGAAGCCTCGAAGTCAAACCCAAAACCCATACTCTCACGGAGCCACAGAGGCACTGGAGAATTATGATCAATAGCCTTTCTCCGCGTCTCTGCGCCTCCGCGAGAGAATCGCTTTTGATTTTCGTCGTACGCCCTGTTGGGGTTCGCTTCGCTCACCCCAACCTACCCGACCACCAGCACCGTGCATCCCAGGCGTGTCAGCAGCGGACGCAGCGCGGCCGCGTGTTGGGCGAGGAAGGCCGCCGGCAGGATCAGGATGCGGGGCCGCAGGGATGTAAGACGCGCGAGCACGCGCGTCGCTGAAGGTTCGTCTCCGGAGGCGACGTGCAACGGGGTCGCCCGGCGGTCCAGGGCATCGGCCAGGGCCAGGGCGGCATGACCGGCGGGGCTGTCGTCGTAGAGGACACACACGCCGTCCTCGACGGGTCCGCCGGCGACGGGCAGGTGATGGCCGTCATGGCCAAGCACCAGCAGACTGCCTTCCCCAAGTTCCAGCAGCAGTTCCTCCCAGGCGGACTTGCCGGCCGGTGCCAGGGACCAGGGCACCCGTGCGGGCGCGGTCAGCTCCGTGATCATGGCGTTGAGCCGGGCGCTCAGGCCCTCCAGGCTGCGTTGCAGACTGGCCGTGCTGAGGCGGCGCTCCATGCCGGCCAGCAGGCTGACCTCCGTGGCAAAGGGCAGCGCCGCGGCCCGCGCCAGCTGGGTCTGGGCAAGCACCAGGGCCTGGAACTCAGCCTCGAAGCGAGCGGCCAGGGTCACGGCGAAGGACAGGGTGGCGGGCATCGGCCCGGACACGTCCATGGCCAGCAGGATGCGCTTGAGGCGCAGCTCAGTGAGGCGGGTTGTCACCGTCACGCCCCGAGAAGGCCTGGCGCAACTGCGCCAGGGTGGTCAGCCGCGCCTGCACCCGTGCATTGAGGCTTTCCGGCGGCCATTGCCCGGCCTCGTCGGGCACGCCGGCCTGCAGGCCCGTGAGCAGGGTGGAGGCCTGGTCCACGTGGCTCACCGCATGGACGTGGAAGCGACCCTCGCGCACCGCCTCCACCACGTCATGGCGCAGCATGAGATGAGGACGGTTGCTGGCCGGGATGATCACGCCCTGGCGGCCCGTGAGCCCCCGGGCGGCGCAGACATCGAAGAAGCCCTCGATCTTCTCATTCACGCCGCCGATGGCCTGCACCTCGCCGTGCTGGTTTACGGAGCCGGTCACCGCCAGGGACTGGCGGATGGGCGCGTCCGCGAGCACCGAGAGCAGGGCGCACAGCTCCGCCACCGAGGCGCTGTCGCCCTCCACCAGGCCGTAGGACTGTTCGAAGGTGAGGCTCGCGGCGAGCGACAGGGGCAGGTCGGTGCTGTAACGCCAGGCCAGATAGCTGGAGAGGATCAGCACGCCCTTGGAATGGATGGCGCCGCCCAGTTCCACCTCCCGCTCGATATCCACCACCTCGCCCTCGCCCAGGCGCGCGGTGGCGGTGATGCGCGAGGGGCGGCCGAAGCTGAACTCGCCCAGGCTGATCACCGACAGGCCGTTGACCTGGCCGATGCGCTCGCCGTCCACGTCCACCAGCTGGATGCCGCGCGTGATCTCCTCGTGCACCCGTTCGCGAATGCGACTGGCACGGCGGATGCCCGCCGCGACGGCCTGCTGCACATGCTCGGCCTGCACCCGCTCGGCACCCGCCTTGCCGGCCCAGTAGTCCGCCTCACGCAGCAGGTCATCCAGGCTGCCCATGTGCAGGGACAGGCGCTCGCCGTCCTCGGCGCGGCGCGCGGCCTGCTCGATCACCCGGGCCACCGCATCCCGGCCCAGGGGACGCAGATTTGCCGTTCTCTGCCGGGAGGCGATCAGGCGCGCGTACAGCCGGGTGGCTTCGTCGTCCCGGCGGATGTCCTCGGAGAAATCCGCGGCCACCTTGAATAGGCGGCCGAACTCCGGATCGTATTCCTGGAGCAGGTAGTAGAGCAGGCGGTCGCCCACCAGGACCACCTTCAGGTCCAGGGGAATGGGCTCCGGCTCCAGGGTCGTGGTGCTGGCGATGCTGAGCATGGCCTCCAGGGATTCGATGCGCACCTCCCTGGCGCGCAGGGCACGCTTGAGTCCCTGCCAGGCAAAGGCATGGCTCAGCACCTTGTCCGCATCCAGCACCAGGTAGCCGCCGTTGGCCCGGGCCAGGGCGCCGGACTTGATCAGGGAGAAATCGGTGACCAGGGTGCCGAACTGCACCGTGTGTTCCACCCGGCCCACCAGGTTCTGGTAGGTGGGATTGTCCTCGTAGACCACTGGCGCGCCCTCGGTGTGCGCGTGGTCCACCAGCACGTTGATCTTGTAGCGGTTGAGCTGGCGGGCCGCCTGCCCGGCGGGATTGGGGCCGCCGCCCTCCTCCTCGCCCAGGCTGCGGATCTGCTCGGCGTTCTCCAGCAGGTCCTTGCGCAGGGCGTCGATGTAGGCCTGCACCTCGTCCAGATCCTGGTATTTCCTGCGCAGTTCCCCCAGGTGCTGGTCCAGGGTGAAGCTGGAGACGCTGAGGCTCAGCTCCTTGTGGCGCTCGCGCATCTCCCGTTGCCAGCGGGGGATCTGGGCGATGAGCTGCTTGAGGTCCTGCTTGAGTTCCTCCACCACTTTCTCGATGGCCTTCTGCTCATCCTCCGGCAGCTTGGCGAAGTCGTCGGCGTCCAGGATCTCACCCTCGCGGGTGGGCGCAAGGGTGTAGCCACCCGGGGTGCGCAACAGCACCACGTGCTCGCGCTCGGCCTTCTCGCGCAGGGCGGCAAATGCCTGCTCGTCACGCTCCTTGAATTCGTCGTGGATTTCCTGGGCCTGGCTGCGGTATGCCTCGCTCTGGAAGGCCGCAGCCAGGGCAGTGATGATGTCCTCCACGGCCTGCTGCATGTCCCGGCGCAGGGCCTGACCCGTACCCGCCGGCAGGCGCAGGGCGCGGGGACGATGGGGGGTGTCGAAGTCGTTGATGTAGCACCAGTCGCTGGGCACCGGGCGCCTGGCCGCGGACTCGCCCAGCAGCCGGTTCACCAGGCTGCGCTTGCCCAGGCCCGTGGAACCGAGCACGTAGAGGTTGTAGCCCTCATGGGCCATCTCGATGCCGAAGTCCAGGGCCTCCAGGGCACGCTCCTGGCCCATGACATGATCCAGATCGGGAAGATCGGCGGTGGTCTCGAAATCCAGCAGGGCCGGATCGCAGCCGTGGAACAGGGCATCCGCGGAAAGTGCTGTGGCGGACGGGCCGTCCGGTGAAGACTTCTTCTTGTGGGATTCAGACATCCAGTGGGACTCCGGGTCGGGCGCGATCAGGGCGCCCTCATCCGGAAACATAGCAGATCCCCTACGGGGGGACTCATCTCTCACGAATCCTGAGAAGACGACTTCCTGGCCAGGGCGTCCATGTAGGCCTTGAGGCCCCCGGCGATGGACACGGCATTCCTGTAACCCATCCTCTGCAGGGTGTCGGCGGCCAGGGCGCCGCGGTTGCCACCTGAGCAATAGCAGATGATGGGGGCATCCTTGTCCGGCACCACCTCGCTGATACGCATCTCCAGGGTACCTCTGCTCACATTGGTGGCCCCTTCCATGTGCCCCTGCTCATACTCCTCCCGGTCACGCACGTCGATGACCACTGCGCCGGCCCCACGCTTCTCATCCACCTGGGCGGGATCCACTTCCTGGATGCGTTCACGGGCCTCGTTGGCAAGACGCAGAAATTCTTCGGAATGTTTCATGGCATGTCAGCTCTACAGAATTGGATTCGGTGAGACACTCATGATGACCGGATGTTCAATCTCCAGGGGGGTGTTGGGGGAGATGGATTAAACAGCAGCGGGTCGCGTCCATCCCCGATCCCTCTTCCAGTTCGCGGTTCACGCCATATCGAACCGGATGCACCCGCATCGTCCAGCCGCAGATGCAATCCGGGGCGGCCTGATTAGAGACCACCCACCGAGCGCTCATGCCCCTGCGCGCTGGCGCCGTCCTCGCTCGATGATCAGACGCGTGACCAGGCCGAGATTGATGAGCATGAGCGCACCACCTACTGCCAGGATCACCGCCACCATGTTTGCATCACCCAGCAGCGGGTGAAGCGCCCCGGGATTGTCATCGAAATACCCGAACAGGCCGAGGCCGACCAGCAGGTATCCCGGGATGCCGGAGACTTCCAGCATGAGAATACGACGATGGAATTCCCGATCCGTTTTTTGCGTTCCACGCTTCATGGTTCCTTCCTTCAGTGGTTGAAATCGAACATCGTGCAGCCCATACCGGCCACACTGAAATGCAATGCGGTCACCGTGACCTTCCCTACGCTGCGATTCCCTCCAGGGTCAGGTGATGCACATCCGTCCTCTTGCTGGCATGTTCGAACGTGATTGCGCAGACGTTTCCCTGAGCATCCAGATCAATCACGGTGTTCTCGTCGAGATCCCTCGACTCCGCGATGTCATCGCTTCGGAACTCGATGTAGAGGGTGTCCGTATCCTCGAAATACTTGAGCTTCATGGCCTGAAACCTCTGTCGAAAAATGCGTTGTGTACCGTCACCCCGTCGGACAGCAGTACGACCCGCAGGTATCTTCCACCGTACTCGGCAATTCTTGCCCATCGGCGAATACGTCCATCTGCCTGAATGGACTCGCGCTCCGGCCGATCAATGACCCGCCGAATCCATTCATCACAAATCATTGCTCGATCAGCCCGTGCACGAACAGCCTGGAAGTAGCGTGTAGTCTTCACCGGCGAGAGTCCTTTCTCGGCATGCTGAAACCCTTCCACCGGGTCCCCAGGCCAAGTATAGACCTCCTGCAACCCAGCCATCTGCAGTATCCTGTTCATCCCGAATCATCCTGTCCATTCCGCCCTTGATCTCCCCCGACACCCTGTCCGCCCTGATCTCCGAGTGCCTGTCCCGGGACCGCGATGCCCTGGCCCGCGACCTTGCGCGCCTGCAAAGGCGCATCGCCTCGGGCAAGCCCGCCGACCGCATGGCGGTGGATCTGGAAGGCCGCATCGAGGCCTCCCGCGCGGCCCGTGCGGCGCGCCTGGCCAGTCTGCCCATAACCCGCTTCCCCGAGGACCTGCCGGTCTCGGAACACCGGGACGAAATCGCCAAGCTGATCAGCGAGCACCCGGTCGTGGTGATCTGCGGCGAGACCGGCTCCGGCAAGACCACCCAGCTGCCCAAGATCTGCCTGGCACTGGGGCGCGGCGTGGACGGACTCATCGGCCACACCCAGCCCCGACGCATCGCCGCACGCTCGGTGGCGTCCCGCATCGCCGAGGAGCTGGACTCGCGGATCGGCGAGGCGGTGGGCTTCAAGGTACGCTTCTCGGATCACACCCGGCCCGAGAGCTATATCAAGCTCATGACCGACGGCATCCTGCTCGCCGAACTGCGCAGCGATCCGGACCTGCGGGCCTACGACACGTTGATCATCGACGAGGCCCACGAGCGAAGCCTCAACATCGACTTCCTGTTGGGCTACCTCAAGGGCCTCATGCCCAGGCGCCCGGACCTGAAGCTGATCATCACTTCCGCCACCCTGGACCCGGATCGCATCGCCGCCCACTTTGGTGAGGCGCCCATCTACCAGGTGCCGGGTCGCACCTACCCGGTGGAGACCCGCTACCGGCCGGTGCAGTCGGAGGACGAGGACAGCGAGCGGGACCTGAACACCGCGCTGCTGGAGGCGGTGGACGAGCTGGCCGCCGAGGGACCGGGCGACGTGCTGGTGTTCCTGCCCGGCGAGCGGGAGATCCGCGAGGCGGCGGAGGCCCTGCGCAAGCATCACCCCAGGCACACCGAGATCCTGCCCCTGTACGCGCGCCTCTCGGCCACCGAGCAGAACAAGGTCTTCGCCCCCCACACGGGCCGGCGCGTGGTTCTGGCCACCAACGTGGCGGAGACCGCGCTCACAGTGCCGGGCATCCGTTACGTGGTGGACACGGGTCTGGCGCGCATCGCCCGCTATGCCTGGCGCTCCCGGGTGCAGCGCCTGTCGCTCGAGCCGGTGTCCCAGGCCTCCGCCAATCAGCGTTCCGGCCGCTGCGGCCGTCTGGGACCGGGCGTGTGCATCCGCCTGTACTCGGAGGACGATTTCACCCTGCGCCCCGCGTTCACCGACCCGGAGATCCTGCGCTCCAACCTGGCCTCGGTGATCCTGCAGATGGCCAACCTGGGCCTGGGCGATCCGGAACACTTCCCCTTCGTGGACCCGCCGGACCCGCGCCTGATCCGCGACGGCTTCAAGCTGCTGGAGGAACTGGGCGCGGTGGACGGCAGACACCGCATCACCGGCACCGGCCGCAAGCTCGCCCGCCTGCCGGTGGACCCTCGCCTGGGCGCCATGCTCCTGGCCGCCGGGCGAGAGGGCGCGGTGGTGGAACTGCTGCGCATCGTCGCCTTCCTGGCCATCCAGGACCCCCGGGAGCGTCCCGCCGAAAAACGCCAGGCGGCGGACGAGGCCCACGCCCGTTACCGGGAGGCGGGCTCGGATTTTCTTAGCTGGCTGAAGCTCTGGGACGACTGGCGCGAGCAGCAGCGCCACCTCACCAGGGCCAAGCTGCGCGCCTGGTGCCGGGAAGGGTTTCTCTCCTTCATCCGCATGCGCGAGTGGCAGGATCTGCACGGGCAACTGCGCCAGGCCCTCGGGGAACTGGGGCTCAAGGAAAACCAGCAGCCGGCGGAGCCGGAGGCCATCCACCGCGCCCTGCTCGCCGGCCTGGTGAGCCAGGTGGGCCTCAAGACCGAACGTGGCGACTACCTGGGCGCGCGCAACCGCCGCTTTCACATCCACCCGGCCTCGGGCCTGTTCAAGAAGGCGCCCGCCTGGGTCATGGCCGCGGAGATCGCCGAGACCACCAAGGTCTATGCCCGGGAGTGCGCCGCCATCCGGCCCGAGTGGCTGGAGACGGTCGCGCCCCACCAGCTCAAGCATCACTACTTCGAGCCCCACTTCGAGGAGCGCCGGGGCACCGTGGGCGCCTACGACCGGGTCACCCTCTACGGGCTCACGGTGCACCCGAAGAAGCGCGTGAACTACGGGCGCATCGATCCCGCCGATGCGCGCCGGGTGTTCATCCGCGAGGGCCTGGTGGCCGGGCGGCTGCGCAGCCAGGCAGCGGCGCTCAAGCACAACCTGGCCCTGATCCGGGAGATCGAGGACCTGGAGGCCCGGGGCCGGCGCCGGGACCTGCTGGCGGACGAACAGGTGCTCTACGACTTCTACGACGCCCGCATCCCCGCCGAGGTGCACGACGCCGCCTCCTTCGAGCGCTGGCGCAAACAGGCGGAGCGGGACGACCCGCAGATCCTCAAGCTCAGCCGCGAGGCCCTGCTGCAACAGGACACCGGCACCCTGGGCCCGGAACGCTTCCCCGACCACCTGGAGACCGGCGGCATCCGCCTGCCGCTCTCCTATCGCTTCGAGCCCGGCGCGGAGGACGACGGCGTGACGCTCACCGTGCCCCTGGCCGCGCTCAACGGTCTCGATCCCTACGTGGGCGAATGGCTGGTGCCCGGCCTGCTGGAGGAAAAGCTCACCGCGCTGATCAAGAGCCTGCCCAAGGGCCTGCGCCGCAACTTCGTGCCCGCACCCGATTTCGCCCATGCGTGCCTGGGCCGCCTGGGCCCACCCGACGGCCCGCTGACCCTCGCCCTGTCCCGTGTGCTGCGCGCCATCACCGGCACCGAGATCCCCGCCGATGCCTGGCGCCCGGAGACCCTGGAGCCGCACCTGCAACTGCGCTACCGGGTGGTGGACAGGAAGAACCAGACCCTGGCCACCGGACGGGATCTTGCCGAGCTGCGTGACCGGCTCTCCGGCCGGGCCCGTGAGAGCTTCGCCGCCCAGCGCCCCCGGGGATTCGAACGGCAGGGGCTCATGGACTGGGACTTCGGCGAGCTGCCGGATCACGTGGGCTTCGAACAGCACGGTGCGCAGCTACGCGGCTATCCGGCCCTGGTCGATCGCATTGACCATGTGGACCTCACCCTGGCCGACAGTCCCGCCAAGGCGCGACAGATCCACCGGGCAGGGCTCAGGCGCCTGTTCATGCTGCGCGCCCGGGAGCCGGTGAAATACCTCTACCGCAACCTGCCCGGCATCCAGACCCTGTGTCTGCAGTACAACCCCGTGGACCGCTGCGACGCCCTCAAGGATGACCTGGCGTTCGCCGGCGTGGAGCGGGTGTTCATGGCCGAGCCCTGGCCCCGGGACCGGGAAGGCTTCGAGGCCCGGCTCGAAGCGGGCCGCGGCGAACTGGTGTCCGAGACCCAGGCCCTGTGCGAGCTGAGCGCGCGCATCCTCGGCCCCTACCAGCGCATCCGCGCGCGGCTCAAGGGCAACCTGCCCCTGTCCTGGATCGAGGCGGCCGCCGACATCCGCGACCAGCTGGATCACCTGGTGCGGCCGCACTTCGTGCGGGAGACACCGCGCCCGTGGCTGGAGCAGATCCCCCGCTATCTCGCCGCCATCGAGAAACGCCTGGAGCGCCTGGATCATGCCCCCGACAAGGACCGGCGCATGCGCGTGGACGTGGAGCCTTTATGGGAGGACTGCAAGGCGCGGCTCGTGGCCGCGGGTGATGCGCCATCAGAGGCGCTGGTGCATTACCGCTGGCTCATCGAGGAACTGCGCGTGGGTCTGTTCGCCCAGGAACTCGGCACGATCGAGAAGGCCTCGGTGAAGCGGCTGGAGGAGGCGCGCAAGTCGTTGGACAAGGGGGGAGCTTAAACCCACCTCTCGTGAAGCTCGCAGGATGGGTGAAGCGCAGCGCACCCATCAAACCCTCTCGGCATAGGCACGCGTTGCTTTGCCCATCCTACAAAATCTGCGCCTCCGCGGGAGAACCGCCTTTGGTTTTCCTACCGAAAAAAGCATTCTCTCGCAAAGACGCGGCGGCGCGGGGTTTATGACATGAAATGCCCTTCTTCGCGTCTTGGCGGCTTTGCGAGAGACACCATTTTTTTTGAACCGAATCCCCAGGTCCATATACAAATCCGACCGCTCTCGCGGAGCCACGGAGTGACAGGGTTTTCTGATCAAAAGACTTTCTCTGCGTCCCTGCGCCTCCGCGAGAGGATCCAGTCTTTCGCTTTACCATCACAAGAAACGATGCTCACGGGGAACCGCGGAGACACGACACTCTCTCGCGCGCCGCACAAAAAAATGCCCCGCCTTGTGGCGGGGCATGGTTGAGGTAACGCTCAGAGATCAGATCAGCGACGCGAACCGCCGCGGGTCACATCACTGCCGCCCATCGCGGAGCCACCGGCGGCACTGGCGCCGCGCGACGTGTCCACCGAGCCGCCGCCCATGGAGGCGACCAGGGAGCTGCTGTCGTCATCCAGAAAACGGTTGACGGAGTCAGCACCGCCGCCGTAGCGCACGAAGTCCGCGAAGGCATCACCATCGTCACCCATGGTGTCGATCCGGGTGTTGTGAATATCGTTCGGCATGTTGGCCGTGCCTTCTCCGAAGATGCTGTTGTGATCGGCAAGGGCCACCGGACCGGTGAACAGGGAGGCCAGGGCAACAGCGGCGGCAAACGTCTTGATCTTCGTCATCTCAAAATCCTCATATGATTGAGTCATCGCGACCGAAGCACAGGTTGGATAATTTCTGCTTCAGTCCTATTAGTAGACGCTTATAGACCGTACAGGCTCCATGGATAAGTGCCAGAATCTTGACGGCCGACACACTTCCATTCATGCATGTTGTAAAGCGTGCTCCAGCGCACGAAAAAATCGTGACGCGGGACACTCTTTGCTTGAACTACCCACGCGCACATCTGCGTGAAAGGCGGCACCTCAGAAACGTCCCGATATGGACAGCGTGTACTGATTACGGGAGAAATCCTCTCCGGGCTGACTCGAATCCCGCTGCAGATGACGGTAATCCAGGTTCAACAGGATGCCTTTCGCAAGCACATGGCTCAGCCCCGCGCCGAGATCGTAGTAATCATCCTCCAATGCCACCTGCCGATAATCGGCCGTGGCGAATGCCGCGCTGAATTTTCCGAAAAGCCTGTCCGTGAACCGCTGGCTCCAGGAACCACTCAGCTTGCGATACAGGTATCCCGGCGAACCGGGCAACGTGGTCTCCTCCAGTGACTGGTCCAGATTCACGCTCAGGTGGCTGCTGCGGGACAGAAACCAGCGCAGGCTCGCCTTGTAGTCCGCCGCGCTCACCGTATCAAAGCGCGGGTCGTCGTAGTCCTGGGACAGGTAACCCACCATGAACTCGGCCTGCAGTCTTTGGGCCTCGGCGAATCGTGCACCGACCGAGACGCGATAGCCCGAGGAATCACGCTGGTAGAGGGCGTCATCAAAGCGCAGGTCATAGTCGCGCAGGTCAGAGGTGGCCTGGGCGAAGAGGGTCCAGCGCGGGTTGTAGTCGTGGCTCGCACGCACCCCGAAAGTGGAATGCACGCGATCGCGGTCATCGTTGAACAGGATGCCGCCACCCGCCGGCGTGTTGCGATAGTCGTACTCCACCACGCTGCCCGCCAGGGTGAGCCCGTTGGCGCCCGATGCGGTGCGCAGACCCAGGTTGATGCGTCGCTTGTCGTAGAGGGTCGGCTCGTCTCCGCCGAACGACTCGGCCGTGCCACGCGCCTCGTGGGCGCGCTCGACCGAGACGCCGCCGAACAGGTTGCTCCGCGGGCTGAGGTCCCGGCGCCCGGAGAGGTTCAGCCAGTAATCCTCCGTGTCCTCGGAACTGAAATCCATGTAGCGGGAAATGGTGGTGCCGGCCTCCAGCTTCAGGGCGTGACGCTGCCACTGGGATTCCAGCGTGCCATTGAGTCTCGCCCTCAGCACGGTATCGCTGACCGTGTCGCTGTCCGTGGCGTAGAGGTTGTCGTCGTACTGGTAGGCGAAGGTGAAGGACGGTGTGAACTTGAATCCACCCTCGCGCGTCTCGGGCGCCGGGGCTTCAGCGGAGGGCAACTGTGCGGGTTCTGGCAGATCCCGCTCGGGACTGAGCACCTGGCCCGACGCGGGCGCCGCCATGACCGCAGCCAATGCGGCCGTTGCGAGTGCGCGTGCGCCTGATGACCTGACATGCCTTGTTGACTGACGACCCATGAGCAGACCCCTCATCCGGAAGCTTTCATGGAGCGTAGGCCAATCCCGGTACCCTGACCATGACCCTCATCAACGCGTTGTCATAAACACCGATCAGTCACTGCAGTGGAATCGGATCGGGCATAGAATAATGGCCTATCCCAGTCATTCAGGTATCAGGCCATGAGCCAGAAGAAGGCAGACGAACTGCGCCAGCACGTGCGCGAGAGCTATGCGAGGGTCGCCGAGGCCAGCAACAGCGGCGACGGCTGCGGCGAGGCATCCAGTTGCTGCGGTGTCTCCGATGACACCGCCATCAACACCCTGATCTCCACCCGCCTCGGTTATTCAGCGCAGGACCTGGCCACCGTGCCCGAGGGTGCCGACATGGGGCTTGGCTGCGGCAACCCCCGTGCCATCGCGAGCCTCAAGCCCGGCGAGGTGGTGGTGGACCTGGGCAGCGGCGGCGGTTTCGACTGTTTCCTGGCATCGGCCGAGGTGGGCGTGACCGGGAAGGTGATCGGCGTGGACATGACCCCCGCCATGGTGAGCAAGGCGCGCGCCAATGCCGAGAAGGGCGGCTTCAACAACGTGGAGTTCCGTCTGGGCGAGATCGAGCACCTGCCGGTGGCGGACAACGCCGCCGACGTGATCATCTCCAACTGCGTGATCAACCTCTCCCCCGACAAGCCCCAGGTGTTCCGCGAGGCCTTCCGCATCCTCAGGCCCGGCGGACGCCTGGCCATCTCCGACGTAGTGGCCGGCACGGAACTGCCCGAGGAGATGAGAAACGACCCCGTGCTCCACGCCGGCTGCATCGCCGGCGCGCCGCTGCTGGCGGACCTGCACGCCATGCTGTACGAGGCGGGATTCTCCGACATCCGCATCACGCCCAAGGATGAATCCAGGGAGTTCATCAGGGACTGGGCGCCTGGGCGCGGCGTCGAGGACTATGTGCTTTCCGCCCACATCGAAGCCATCAAGCCCAGGGCCAATTGCTGATACCATGGAGCCGCAGAGGGGGACGCTGAGTCATTCGGCCCACTGCGGCACACTCAGGCCAGGTGCCCGAGACGGTGGCATGGCACTGGAAGCAACTAAGGACGCATCATGCAGGGATACAAGGCCAGGCAAGGCATTTCATTACAGCCGCTGGTCGCCGGCAGCATCGTTTTTGCCATGGTGGCCGTCACTGTACTCCTGCTCCTTCAGGGCAAGCAGGCCGCGGAACGCTTACTCATCTCCGCGGGCACCGATGCGGCGCAGCAATTGTCACGCACCATCGATGAACAGGTACGTCGCCTGTTGCAGCCCGCCGAGGTGACCCTGCGCCTGCTGAGCATCGACCCCATGGCCGAGGCACAGGACATGGCCACGCGTATGGACCGTCTGCCGGTAGGGTTCGAGGTTCTGGACAGCAACCCGGTAATCAGCGCCTTCTACATGGGCTACACCAACGGCGAATTCCTGCTGGTACGAAGCATCGATGATCCGAGCCTGCGGCGGCGTTTCTCAGCTCCACCCACGGCTGTCTACATGGTGCAAACCATCCACCGTGACGCCGCCGGTGACTTGATCGGGGAATGGTGGTTCTACGATGCCAGCCGGCGTCTTCTGGAGCGACGCAGCCAGCCGGACTACCACTACGACCCACGCACACGCCCCTGGTATCTGGATGCCGCACAGGGTCAGGACATCATCATCACCCGGCCCTACGTGTTCTTCACCACGCGGGAGGTTGGCATCACGCTGGCCCGCACCAGCGCGAGAGGGCGCGCCGTCGTGGGTCTGGACGCCGCACTGGCCGATCTGGGTCCGGAGATGCAACGCATGCGGCTAACACCCGGCACCGAAGCTACCATCGTCAGCCCCGGCGCCCGGATACTCGCTTATCCGGACATGGAGCGGCTCCTGCACCTCGACACGGACATGCCCAGACTGCCCCTCCTGGAGGAGGTCGGCATACCGAGTCTCGCCCATCTGTTCACAATGTCGCCTCCCGTCGGCACCGCGGTGAATTTCAACATCGATGGACAGACCTGGTACGGCATCCGCATGCCGCTGGCCGCATTTCCAGGCAGTGGCACCGATATATTGATCAGCATCCCCGGCGATGAACTGCTCGCAGATGCGAGGCGCATCATCACTCGCCAGGCATTGCTCGCGATCCTCCTGGTCCTGCTATTCCTCCCCGCTGGCTGGTACCTGGGCCGACGCATTGCCCGCCCCATGAAACAACTGGCGGATCGGGTGGGTCGGCTGACGGAGTTCGACTTCACCCCAACGAGCCCGCTTCGCACCCGCCTCCGCGAGGCATGCCATCTGGACGAGACCCTTCAGAGCATGTCCCACACCATCAACAATTTCTTGCGCATCAGTCAGACCCTGAGCCGGGAAAAATCGCTGGTGAACATGCTCGACTCCGTACTCGAACAACTGGTCACCTCGTTCAGGGTCGATGGCGGCGCCATCTATCTACTTGACGATGCCAGCAACCACTTCCAGCTGGTCGCACGGTATGGTCATTTCCAGATCGACCGCTCACCCCTCTCCTCGCACTTCCAACTCGATGCCGAGGACTGGCAGGAACAGGATGCGGCCATCGCTAGCATCGTCAGTCGCACCCTGAGTCCGAGTGACGCTCTGTACACCCAGGTACTGCGACTCAGGGATGGCGAACTCCAGGGATTTCTGGTGCTCACCTCACCCGTGGACGAGTACGGCGTGCGCCGTCAAGACCTGTCTTTCCGTAGCTTCGTGGAGGAGCTCTCGGGGACTGCGGCCGTGGCCATCGAGACCCGCCAGATGTTCGAGGCACAGAAAAAACTCCTCGACGCCGTGATCCAGCTGCTGGCGGATGCCATCGATGCCAAATCGCCCTATACCAGCGGTCACTGCGAGCGGGTACCCGTGCTGGCGACGTGCATGGTGGAACGACTGAACAGCCTCGACACCGGACCCTACGCGGATTTTCAGCTCAGCGAAGAGGAGATGGAGGCCTTCCGCATGGCTGCCTGGCTGCATGACTGCGGCAAGATCACCAGCCCCGAGCACGTGGTCGACAAGGCCACCAAGCTGGAGACCCTGTACAACCGCATCCACGAGATCCGTACCCGCTTCGAAGTCCTGCTGCGGGATGCCCGCATCGACTACTGGCGTGGCCTGGCCGAAGGGGGCGACGCAGGCGCGTTGATGCAACGACTCACCCAGCGAGAGCAGCAACTTCAATCCGATTATGCCCTGATCGCCCAGGCCAATCTGGGTGCGGAGTCCATGGATGAAGCTCACCTGGGAGAGCTGCGGCGCATCGCGCAGCAACGTTGGTGGCGGCATTTCGACAAGCGCATCGGCCTGTCCGGAGAGGAGCTGCGCCGCCTGGCAGACAGCCCGCCCGACTCACTGCCTGTTGAAGAAACCCTGCTGCAGGACCGCCACGACCACATCGTGCGCTGGGGCGAGCGCCGCCCCCCAGTGAGCCGGGACGATCCGCGCAATCTCTGGGGCTTCGACATGTCCTTGCCGAAACACGCCTTGAACCTCGGCGAACTGCACAACTTGAGCATCCCCCGCGGCACCCTGACCGACGAGGAACGTTTCCACGTCAACGACCACATCGTGCAGACCATCATCATGCTGAATCGTCTGCCCCTGCCCCGGCACCTGCGGCCTGTTCCCGAGATTGCCGGCAATCACCACGAAAAACTCGACGGCACCGGCTATCCCAGACGCCTGAACGCGAAGCAACTCAGCATCCCGGCCCGCGTGCTGGCTATCGCCGATGTGTTCGAGGCCCTGACCGCCGCGGACAGGCCTTACAAGCCCGCGAAGACCCTTTCGGAGTCTTTGCAAATCATGGCTGACATGGCACGTGGAAACCACCTGGACCCGCAACTCTTCGAGGTCTTCATCCGCGAGCGCCTGTATCTGCTCTACGCCGAACGATACCTTCGCCCGGAACAGATCGACAACATCGATGAGGACGATTATCTCGAGATCGTGCGAGGTGCGCGAACCCCAGTACAGCCTGGTAACACACGCGATACGGCTCAATAAGGCAACCAGCTAAACGTCTTCACCCCAAAGGAAACTCAGCAACACATAGCGACGTCCGCCTGTCACATCCGTCGCCTCGTGCAGCAACCCGCCCGAGAACACGATGGCGCCACCTCTGGGCGGGCGATAGCCCTGCCGGCCGAATTCCGGGAACACCAGGTTGCCGCCCTGGTAGCCGTCGTTGAGATTGATGGAGAGCGCGAAGCGCCGGTGCCGTGCGTCGGGGGTCACGTTGTCCCGGTGACGACGGAAGTAACCGCCGGTGCTGGATTCATAGCACACCACCTTGAAGGGCTCGAAACGCGTCACCCGGTAGTTGAAGGCCGTCGCAATACCCGGCAGCACGCGCCGGGACAGGACCTCCGTCAACCTGTCCGTCAGTGCCTCATCCACCAGTCGGTGATCCAACCTGCGCTTGGCACCGTAGTCGGGCACCAGGGCCGGTTTGCCGTCCACCATGCGCACCATGCCGCTGTCGAAATGCGCTGACTCGTGACAACGGATGAGCGCCTCGCACAGATCCGGCGAGACCACATCGGGCAGCATCAGCACCGGGGCCGTTGCCTCGACCACGGCTGGACTGTCCTCACCCTGGGGCAGCGTGTCCAGCCAGGCAGCCACGGTGTCTGCGTCGGCATCGGGCAGTCGCGCGACCAGCCGAAGGGTGCCGTCCAGGATCCAGGCCAGCGCGCCGCGGGCGGGATAGGACTCGCCCAGGGCCCGGGCGATGCGCCCGTCATCGCCCATGACCGGAATGGACGCTTCAATCGCCTTACCTCCGTGCCCAGGCACCAGCCCCATCACGCCGGCCCGTGCGCCAAGCGACGCAAAGGGCGCCAGCGACTGCGCATCCGCACCCAGCAACAGCACGGCGGGACGGCCACAGAAACGCTCGTAGAAGGTAGACGGCACGCCATCGACTGGCGGCAGCAGGAACTCAGGAACCCGCTCTCCGGCGCGGGGATGGGGGGCAGGGACGGCACTCATGGCTTTCTCCCGGGCTGGCTGGTGGGAGGAAAACCATAGGAGCCGACTGTGACAGGATCATGACTGCATCGCCCCAGTTCCGGTGCGTGCGACAGGTCTTACCGGGACCTTCAGGGTCTTTGCTTTTCCTCGCGCACGACCTGCCGCGCCACCACCGAGGACAGCCGCGACAGCATCTCCCCCATGAGGCCCACCAGGTCGTCGACGGCCAGGATGCCGAGCAGCGCGCCCTTCCCGTTCACCACCGGCAGGCGGCGCACGCCCCTGGCGCGCATCAGCTCCAGGGCATCGAACAGGCCCTGATCCTCCCGTACCGTGACCAGCGGCGCGGTGACCAGGTCACGAGCGGCTAGCGACGCGGCATCCACACCCGGCACCATCACCTCCAGCACCAGGTCCCGGTCGGTGACGATACCCAGCGGCGTGGTGACGCCACCCCTGTCCTCCACCAGCACCACGTCGCCCACGTGATGCGCGCGCATCAGCGCCGCGGCCGCCTGGGCGGACTCCTCGCCGCCCATGACCACCACGTCGCGATTGCAGAATTCACCGACTTTCATGTTTGTCTCCTCCCGGGATTCGACCACGCCACAGGTCAACCCACGATGTGATGCTTGCCTTCCACATGCACCGTGCTGGCCGCCGGCCCGTCATCGCTGTCCACCTCCGTGAACCAGACCCGGTCGCCCACCTCCAGCCTGGCGAAGTCGTAGTCCACCACGCTCTTGCTGGTGAAGCGGATCTCCCGGCCGTCCGGGGTCTCGATCAGACCGTAATCGGACATGGGGGCGATCTCCCGGACCACGCCGTGGGGCGGCGTCTCGTGATGCTTCACCCTGCCCCGCTGCTTGCGCAGCCGGTCCTGGAGCTGCCGGCGCATGGCATCGAAGGCATCGCGGACGGCGACATAGACATCCTCGTGGGCATGGTGCCCGGAGGGTTCCCGGCTGGCCACCAGCTCGCCGTTGGGCACGGTGAGGTCGATGCGCACGTGATAGAGATTGCCTTTGTGGTGATGCCGGTGGCCCGCCTCCACCACCACCCGGCAGGCCATGATGTGGTCATGGAACTGCCCGAGCTTTTCGATCTGGGCACGCACCTTGTCCTCCACGGCAGGCGACGGATCCATGTTGCGAAAGGTCACTTCCACCAGGGGGACGCGTTCTGCATTCATGAGATGACTCCCGCCCGCCGGGGGTTCGGCAGGCCATCGGGGATGGGAAGGGGGTCCGCGGGACCTGTTGAAAAGTATAGACCCACGCCACGGGTTGACCATTGATGCAGGTCAGCTCCCCGGGCCGGGAAAGACCGTTTCCTTACGGCGCCGTGGAGACACGGGGTTTCTTGAGCTTGTTCGATGGTTCCAGTGGAGTCGGGCGTGTTTCGATGGCTCGCCACGACCAGAGGAAGTGTCGCGTACGGACCTTACCCGTAGGAGGCCCGACCCCGGGCCGAATCGTGGCCGGGAGGGTGCCGGACGGATCTGTTAACGCGGAGTACGCAAAGACGCAGAGGGCGCGGAGGTTTTTGGGAAAAACCTTTTGCGCCCTCTGCATGACCCGGGGGGTGTCATCCGGATCCCGGGCGGATCGCCGGTCCTCTGCGTCCCAGCGACCCCGCAAGAGACGGTCAGTACGCCAGCTTGAAGCGTTCCAGCTCTTCCTTGCTGATCTCCCCCGAGCGCTTCATGGTCCAGGCCTCGTCGCCCCCCACCCAGGCCCTGAACAGGGCCAGGTTCTTCTGGCGTTCCTCTTCGCTGCCACCCAGATACTGGTACATGTTGCCGGGCTTGCCGTTGGCGGTGTTGCCGCCGTCGTCCAGGCGACGCATGAGGGCGCCGGTCGACGGCCAGGCGATGAAGTAGACCAGATCCGCATAGGTGTCCATGCGCGGGCCCTTGTTTTCACGCTCATAGCGCGCCCGGTCCTCCCTGAACTCGCCCCGGTAGGGCGCCGTCGCGCCATGACACTGGGCGCAATTGTTCTCCCAGAGCGGACGGATGTGCTCCCGATAGGTGACCTCGTTCATGGGGCTCGCGGAAACCACGGGGGCGAATACCAGAGCCAGGGCGGCAACCAGTTTGCGGGTGCGGAACATGGCAAATCTCCTTGTGTATCGATGTTTGCGGATCTTTCGGAACAATCGTCAGAACCTGGCTCGGAACCGCTTGGCAGCGCCGAAATCCCATCACTCGATGCCGAGTCCTCGGATTCTCGATACCGGCGCTCGGCAGCATCAGGCTGCCGCGATGCCGGCCGAACCGTAAATCGGTTCATCGCCGCGTTCGACAGGGCGGCCGGCGTGAGGTTCCGCGGGCACCGGGGCGCGAACCGCCCCTCTGGCCTTTGACCCGGCAATGGCATAACCTCCATCGCAAGACCCTGATTTCACGAGTCTTGAATCGGTCGGAACCACGGTGCGGCTCATGACATCCACTGACGCATCAATGTTAGGGCGCGTGTCTTCATGCCGGGAGACGTCCGCGCAGTCGTTGACCGATCCCCACGTCACCCCCTACGCAAGGACGGCTATGTGAACGGTTGGGTGGAGGGCCACCTCGGACTGATCTACCAGGTCTATGGCCTGTCCTTTTTCGTACTGGGTGTCACGGCCTTCCTGCTGCCGCGCCAGGACGCCAATCTGCCCTTCTCCCGACACCTGGGCTGGCTGGCGGCCTTCGGCATGCTGCACGGCATCCTGGAGTTCACGGAATGGGTCCGGCTGCAGGAGGGTGCCGCCGACGGGCTGATCCACTCCGCTCAGCTGTTGCTGTTCGTCTCCTTCATTCCCCTGCTGGAATTCGGCCGGCGCTGCATGGCGGACCTGTGGCCCACAGTCTGGCTGGATCCACGCCTGATCTACGGTGCGGCCGGGCTCGCGGTACTGGGCCTGGTTCTGTTGTCCACACAACCGCTCGAAGGCCTGGCCACCGGCGCGCGCTACTTTCTCGGTACCCCCGGCGCCCTGCTCGCCGCCCTGGCCCTGTGGACGAGCCGCAAGCCCGCGCCACATCGTCTCGATACCAGCGCCGGGTTTCGCGCCCAGCCTGCCTGGATCGGCACCCTGGCGGGGGCCCTGATGGTCTACGGCCTGTTGACGCCGTTTCTGACCGTCACGTCCCAAGGCCTGCCCCCCTGGCTGCCCACCCAGTGGGACTTCCTGGCCATCACCGGCTTCCCGGTGCAGCTGGCTCGCTCCCTGTGCGCCATCGCCGCGTGCATCGCCCTCATGGCCCTTGTCAGGCAGGCCGGCAGCCTCAGCAACGAGGACCTGCTCCGCGTACTCGGCACCATCGACGGCTTCGTCTATCGCAGCAAGAACGACCCCCAATGGTCCCTGGTCTATCTGGCCGGCAACGTGGAGGAACTGAGCGGTTACCGTCCCATGGACTTCCTGGATCCCGAAGTGGTGACCATGGGCTCCCTGACCCATCCCGAGGACCGGGACAGGGTCTGGCACGAAGTCCAGCAGGCCTTGAATCAAAGACGGTCGTTTTCGCTTTCCTACCGCATCGTCACCCGGGACGGCACGCCGCGCTGGGTCCAGGAGCGCGGGCAGGGCATCCATGACGAACACGGGAACCTGCTGTTCCTGCAGGGACACGTGATAGACGCCAGCAGGCTGGTGGCGGCCAACGAGGACCTGCGACATCAGCGCGCCGCCCTGGAGGCCTTCAAGCACACCCTGGACCTGACCCAGGATTCGGTGTTCATGTTCGATGCCGAGACCCTGGAGTTCATCTACGTCAACCGGGGTGCGATCAAGCAATTGGGCTACAGCGCGCAAGAACTGTTCACCCTGCACCCCTATGACATCAAGCCGGAGTTTCCCGAACCGCGCTTCCGCCGTTTCATCGAGGTGCTGCGCACCGAGAAACGGGACAGCCTGGTGTTCGAAACCCTGCACCGGACCCGGGACGGCAGGGATCTGCAACTGGAAGTCTCCCTGCAATACGTCGTCCTCCCGGATGAACGACCCCGCTACGTGGCCATCACCCGGGACATCAGCCAACGCAAGGAACAGGAAAAGTCCCTGCTCAAGGCACTCGGAGACCTGCAGGTCTCCGAACGCCGCCAAACGGAATTGCTGGCCATCACCCGGCGCGAACAAAGCCGCATGGCGGCGCTGCTCTCAGGCATGAGCATCGGCATCCTGTTCGAGGACACCAATGGCCGCGTGGAATACGTCAATCCCGCCTTCCGCCGCATGTGGGCCATCGGCGAGCCGGTGGACCTCATCGGCCGCCCCAGCCGCGAGGTGCTGAAACACTCCACCCATCGCCTCGCCCGCCCGGACCACGCATCCAGGCACATCCTGCATGTGCTGGACACCCACGAAATCAGCGAACGCTTCGAGGTGGATCTCTACGACGGTCGGGTGCTCACCCAGCTCTCCTACCCGGTCGCCGATCCCGACGGGCCCGTGCTCGGCCGGCTGTGGATCTACGAGGACATCACCCGCGAGCGCCAGACCGCCCAGCAGCTGATCTACATGGCCCAGCACGATGCGCTGACGGGACTGTACAACCGCCATCGTTTCCAGGAACACCTGGATCGCATGATCAGCAGCGCCCAGCGCAACGACAGCCGCTTCGCCCTGCTGTACTTCGACCTGGACGAGTTCAAGTACATCAACGACACCTTCGGCCACCGGGCCGGCGACACCGTGCTGGTGCGTGCCGCCGGCGAGGTTTCGAGCCTGGTCCGCTCCGGAGAGGTGTTCGCGCGACTGGGTGGAGACGAGTTCGCCGTGCTCGCGGAGATACGCCATGACGATGAACCCTCGCAACTGGCCGAGCGCATCGCCCGCGCCATCTCCGCCATCCCGTTCCGTTTCCGGGGCAGCAACCTGCGCCTGACCGCCAGCATCGGCATCGCCTTCTTCCCGGAACACGGCGACAACGTGGAGGACCTCGTCGCCCACGCGGACACCGCCATGTACCAGGCCAAGAGCAACGGCAAGAACACCTGGTCCCTGTACGACCCCAGTCGCAATCATTCCAAGGCCATGATGGCGCGCATGACCTGGCGCGGACGCATCGACCAGGCCCTGCGGGAGGAAAGCCTGGAGCTGCACTTCCAGGGCATCTACTCCACCGCCGACGGGGAACTGAGTCACGTGGAGACCCTGGTGCGCATGCGCGATCCCGCCGACGGCGAACGCCTCATCATGCCCGGCCAGTTCATCCCCGTGGCGGAGAAGACCGGCCAGATCCTGGAGATCGACCGCTGGGTGCTGCGCCAGAGCATCGGGCTCCTGGCGAAACATCCGAAACTGCGCGCGCTGGCGGTGAACATCTCCGGACGCAGCTTCGATGAGCCCGGCCTGCCCCAGTACATCCAGGACCTGCTGCAACGCCACGATGTGGAGCCCAGGCGCCTGATCGTGGAGCTGACCGAGACCGCCGCCGTCTCCGAGATGCAGGACGCCCAGCGTTTCATCGAGGCCCTGCACCAGACCGGCTGCCTGATCGGCCTGGATGATTTCGGCTCCGGCTTCTCCACCTTCGCCTACCTGAAATACCTGGGCGTACAGATCCTCAAGATCGACGGCATGTTCATCCGCGACCTGCCCAACAACCGGGACAATCAGGCCTTCGTCAAGGCCATGATCGACGTGGCCAAGGGCCTGGACAAGCTCACGGTGGCGGAGTTCGTGGAGGATGCCGAGACGCTCGCCATGCTGCGCGAGTTCGGCGTGGACATGGCCCAGGGCTATCACCTGGACCGGCCTTCGGCGGAACTGCCGCCGCAGTATCACTAGTCCGCAGAGTGCACCGCAGCATCTCGGTCTCACTTGCCCATAGGGCGGCCCATGGCCGCCTGCTGACCGCGAACCCGCCGCTGATGGCGGGCACGGCCCGCCCTATGGCTACGCTTCGCCTCTAAGACGACTGCGCGAAGCAGGACGTGTGACCACCCTCATTCGCAATCCCTGGCGCAAGATGCGGGTCAGGGCAAAGCAAAAAAGAACGGGGGCGAAATCGCCCCCGTTCCCGTTTCACCACTGATTTAACGAACTACTTCCCTGCGTTGCTCCTGCGACGCAGCCCGAGCCAGGCCAGCGCCAGCAACACCAGACCGGGCAGCAGGGGATCAGTCACACCGCGACCGCCCAGGGTGCAACCGCCACCGCCGCCACCACCACCGCCGCCACTCACTGCCAGCTCGTAGGCGCCGATGTCGCAGTCCGCGCCCTGGGGACGGGCCAGACCGCGCTGATCGAAGTCCGGGCAGGCATCGTTGAGGGCAGCGTTCAGCGCCGGACTGCCCACCAGCAAGGCGTGGGTCTCGGTCAGGCCCGGCAGGCCCGCGTTGTTGAAGGCCAGCGCACCGACCAGCGGGTCGGTGTTCAGCTGGTCGTTGGTGTTGACCAGGTTGCAGGTATCGGCATCCTCCAGATTGTATCCCTCCGAGTCGAAGGCACCCTCGCAGCCACCACCACCCGTGCAACCGCAGTTGGCCAGAATCACCTCGGGCTCACCTTCCTCTTCGTCCCTGATCTGGAAGTTCCCGGCAATCAGCGTGTTCACCATGGTAAAGCTGCCATCACCGAAACTGTTCAGGCCCGCACCACCGAAGGGTGAATCGCCTTCCGTCTCGTTGTTTGCCACGGTGCTGTTCACCAGGTTGACGGTCCCGTTGGTATTGACACCACCGGCCACGTCACGGGCCACGTTTCCGCTCACCGTCACGTTCTCCAGGTTGACCGTGATGCCAGACCGCGCGGCAATGGCACCGCCGCCTACGGCTTCGTTGCCATTGATGGCACTCTGCCGCATGGTCACCTCAGACTCGGGGCTGCCGGTGGCGAAGAAGCCACCGCCGTTCTCTCCCACATTACCTGCATTTCGGATATAACCCTGGTCTTCTGGATCAAGCTGGATCAGGTCTTCGTTTACACCCTCGCCCAGCAGGGAGGCGATCGTAGCTTCGTCGAAGAACCGACCGATGGTGGTGTTGGTCATGGTGAGCAGGGCTTCGTTGTACATGCCGCCGCCGTTGCCACCCGCGGCAATGTTGCCGGTGATCCAGACGTTCTCCATCACCATGGGAGCGATGTTGTAGACACCACCGCCGTCGGCACCGGACCAGCTGTCGGCCACCACTACATTGCGAAGCACCACTTGGCCGATCACGAATCCTTCCTCCTCGCCGGGCTTGCCGCCCGGGAAGGGCCCGCCATCGGGGTTGCCGCCGCCACCACCGCCGTGGACTTCTTCCTCGTATTCCACGATGGCAGCACCCATGCCGACAGCGATGGCGCCACCCATGCGACGGAACTGGGTGATCTCGCAGTTCTCAGCGGCGCGCACGTCCAGGTCGTAGGGGTTATCCACGACGGCGCAGTCGGTATTGGGCACCACGCCCACCTCGCCGCCCATCACGGTCAGGCCCTCGATGACCACCTGCCCGACGTTCTGGTCGGTGGTCTGGATGTGGAAGACGCGGTCGCCCGTAGCAGGATCTTCATCGATGATACGAGCACCCGTTTCCCCATCATAAGTTGGCAAAGTTATCCAACGCACGACCGTCTGCCCTGGCCCGGCGCCGATGATGTGCACACTCTGGGTGAGGTCCAGGTCGCCAATAGCGGCATCAGCATCGCTGCGAGCGACCCATTCAGCGGTACCCTCATCACCCGGATCAAAAAATTCCGGCGCCTCGTCGAGTCCGACGATACCCAGCAGGTAGGTCCCGGCCTCCAGGTAGATGGTGTGGAACACGGCTTCGTCGCGGTTGTCGTTGGAGAACATCACCGCCGCACGCAGGCTCGGGCAGACCACCGGCCCGCCCTCCACTTCGGGGAGGACACACTCTCCGACTGCATCAATGAAATCAGCCACCTCGATCACCACGCCCGAGTCAACGGGGGCAGGCGGTGGCGGCTCTTGCGCCTGAGCATTAGCACCCAGGGCGGCCAGCACCGCCACCCCCAACAGACTGCGATTCAGAACAGACATCGTTCACTCCCTCGGGCGACACGCCCGTAAACATTTCCGGCCCTTGGCCCGGAATGCCCGTACGACCACAATGGCCGTAAGTGCTATTAGCTTTAGTGCAGGGAGGGATGACTGAATATTGTACGGAAGTACAATACGCGGGCTTTTTGCTGATGACCTGACGCAGATCAGGTGTCATCCGGCTGGTATACTGGCGCCACCATTCAGACCACTTGAACGGCAAATCCATGCAGGAAGACAAGAAACGCCTTCACTTCATCCTGGGCAACGTGATCCTGGGCCTCGCCGCCGTGATGCTGCTGTTCATGGGGCACCTGTGGGAGATGATGGGAGCCTGGTCCCTGGTCCTGTGGATGGCCATGGCGGCCGGCGGTGTGTACCTGATCGCCAAGGACAAGGATATCGGGCCGGGCGGGCCGCCGAATTGAATGGGCGTGAGGGGAAAGGGGACAGGCGTCAGATCGTAGGCCCGATAAACGGAGCGCATCGGGCGAATCAAGCCAATTAATCGGCTTGTCAGCAACCGCGCGTCACAGCGCGTATTTTCGGTTGCCGGAGAAACAGTGTAGGAGCCCCGACTTCGGGGCGAACCAGCCGGCGGTGAGGTTCGCCCCGGGGTCGGGGCTCCTACACGGAATCAGGCGCTGGGTTTCGCGCCTCACTGCACGAAATAGCCCACCACCCGCCATTCGCCCTCTTCACGGGCGCAGACCACCAGCTCCGCGCCCTGGTCCTGCTTCTCGAACACGGAACGGTATTCGAACATCGCGTAGCGGCCTTCCGGCACGCCGGGCATGATGGTCTCGACGGTGTACTCGTGCAACCGGCGCTGGGTCACGGCGCCCATGTTCTCGCGCATCTCGGCCATGGCCTCGCCCCACTGTTCGGCACTCAGCTCGGCCTTGAACAGGCTGCCCGCCATCGCCCAGGTGGCCTCGTGGTCGCCTGCATCCAGCCGCTCCAGCCAGGCGTCGACCACCGCCTGGACCTCGGGATCGTCCACCTGCACGGCGGACTGTTCCGCGCCGCCGGAGACGCCTTGCGCGCCGGCCTCCTCATTGGACGGCGACGAGCAGCCCGCCAGCCATGCCAAGGCAATCAACAGGATCAGGGACAGGGAAGCGTTGCGAATCCACATCTGGTCATTCCTCGGGTGTGATCGGTGAATCGGTGTCAGGCAGGCTGCCCGGAGTGCGGGAGAGCTTATCACGGCTGGGCGGGGCCGGTCCCGGCGCGGCGGTTCGGCCCGGGGTCGTGCCTCCTACACAGGCGGCTCGCGTAGGCCGGATAAGGCACAAGCCGCATCCGGCATTCCCCTGCACCATTCGCCGGATGCGCTGCGCTTATCCGGCCTACACCTGCACCCGCGTAGGAGCGGCGACCCCGCCGCGGACAGGAGAGCCCGCCAACCGCGACCTCGGTCCGCATGCGGATCAGGTAGCTTGGGATGAGGCACGAACCCCAACAAGGCGCTCATCAGCGACGCGATGTTGGACATCGCCGCGCTCGGTCCAACCTACTCGTTGCATCTAACGCCGGGTCACGTGCAGGCCGACGAAGAAGTTTCTGCCCGGCGCTGGCTCGTAGTAGCGCCCTAAGGCCGCGTTGGGCCGGATGTTGGCGAAATAGTCCTGATCGAACAGGTTGTTCACGGCGATAAAGGTTTCCACGTCCCAACCATCCTGTCGGAACACCCGGCCGGCGCGGGCGTTGAAGATCGCCGTGTCGGACACCCGCTCGGTGTTGGCGTTGTCCGCGTACTGGCGGTCCAGGGCCAGCATGTCGAGGATGTAGTAGTCCCGCCCCGGGCGCCAGGCGGCCTCCAGGAACAGCTGCTGGCGGGGGATGGCAGGCAGCTCGCGCCCGGCCAGGTCCACACCATCGTCCTCGAACTCCCTGAAGGTGAAATCTGACCAGGTCCAAGCGCCGGTGAATGTCCATTCCGTCGAGGCGAACCAGCTCAAGCCCGCCTCCAGACCCTGGCGCCGGGTGCGTCCGGCGTTCTCGTAATAGATACGATCCAATTCGTAGGGCACCAGCTCGTCGCGCACGTCCACCCTGAACACGGCCAGGTCGTACTGCACCGCTCCCGCGAATCCCTTGAAGCCCAGTTCCAGGTTGCGCGCCTGCTGGGGTGCGATGGCGGGATTGAAGCCACCGCCCGCCGGGTTGGCGTACTCGGTGAAGGTGGGCGTCTCGAAGGCGGTGCCGTAGGTCCCGTAGATGCGATGCTGCGGATGCCAGGCGTAGCTCAGGCCCAGGGAATGACTGGTTTCCTGGAAGGTGCGACTTCCCGAGTCATCACCGTCGCTCAGGAATCGATCATCCACCGCGAAACGCACCCAGTCGCGGCGCAGACCCAGGGTGCTCTGCAACCGCTCCGTGAGGTCGATCTCCTGCTGCAGGAACACACCGGCGGCCTCGGCGGTCTCGCGCTGTTCGAGGACCAGATCGCCACGCACCCCCAGCAGATTGTCATGGCGGCGACGGTCATCCTGCTGGCGCTCCAGGTCCAGACCCAGGGTCACGCGACCGGGCAGGTCTCCCAGACGGTTGGCGCGGGTGTACTGCACGCCCGCGCCATAAAAGGCCCGGTCGTAACCGACCATGCCGCCGCTCTCGAAGGGCAGGCGATTGTCGAAATTGCGCCAGGTGTGGAACACCCGCGCCTGCAGGGACTCCCCTTCGCTCAGATCCCCCCGATACACCAGGCCCAGGCGCTCCTGGGTGACGGACTGCCCGGCGTTATAGGCAATGGCGTTGGGGTTCGCGGCGCGACGGTCTGCCGCCACCTCGGCGGCGGTCAGCGCGCCCGGATCATCGGTGCGCGGCGCGTCCAGAAACGTGGCAAGCGCCGTCAGGCGGTGCCCCGCGGCCAGGTCCCAGTCCAGGCGAGAATGCAGCAGGCGCTTCTCCGCAACGCTGTGGTCCCGGTAGCCGTCCATGGCGAAGTCCCAGCCGCTCACGTGCCAGGCGAGATCCTCGGCCTGCCCGCCCGCCTGGACACCGATGCGCCGGTAGCCGAAGCTGCCTGCCTCGAGGCGCGGCTGCAGGAAGGTCTCGGGCGGACCCGATCGGGTGGTGATGTCCAGCACGCCGCCGGTGGCGTTGCCGTGGAGCACCGAGGACGGGCCGCGGATGACCTCGATGCGCTCCAGGGCAGTGAGGTCGATGGCATCCACCTGGCTCTGGCCGTCGGTGGTGGTCTCGGGGATGCCGTCCACCAGCAGCTTCACGCCGCGGATGCCGAAGGCGGACCGGGCGCCGAAGCCGCGCATAGAGACGCGCAGGTCCTGGGCGAAGTTGTAGCGGTTCTGGGCGGTGACGCCGGGGATGCGCACCAGGGATTCGTCCAGCTGCAGGCCCTGGCGGGCCTGCTCCAGGTCTTCACGTTCCACCACGCCCAGGGCGGCGGGGGTGTCGAGCCAGGGACGTTCCAGGCGGGGGGCCGTGACGGTGAGCGGTTCCAGACGCTGGGTCTCGGCCGCCACGGTCAGCGGCAGGCTCAACGCGACGCACAGCAGGGCGGACTGGTACGGACGTGGAAACATGACCATGGATCGTTAAAAAGTCGGTGGACCAGCCTGCCCGGGCCGTTGGCCGGATGCAAATGACCCCACTCCCCTGTCCGGCAAGCGCCTCCTCGGGGAGGGGCGGATCGGCGGCTATTGCAGCGTCTGCAGCACCGGGTGATCCGGCCAGTCCGACTCCAGTCGATACAGGTGTGTCCGGGCGGCCGCCTCCTCACCCCGGGCCCGGTGGGCATTGATCAGCGCGGCCAGTGCGAAGGGCGCGGACTCGGTGGCGGCGTAGTGGTTGAGGACGTAGTTCGCCCGGGAGATCACCGCCTGGTGTCGCCCGGCCTGCAGGTCGGTGGCGATGGTCTCCAGTTCCACCCGTGCCAGGCCTTCACGCAGGTCCGTCAGCATCATGCGCAGATCACTGGCGTAGGCCGTCTCAGGATACTGGCTCACCAGCACCCGGATACGCCCGAAGGTCTGGCGTGCCTGGGCCGCGACGCGCACCGACGGCGTGTCGGGCGGCAGCTCCTTCCAGCGGGCATAGGCGACCAGGGCGTGCAGGTAGCGTCCGTATTCCTCGGAGGGGTGTCCTGGGTGTTGTTCCAGGAAGGTGATGACCAGTTCCTCGGCCTCGGCAAGCTCACCCCCGCTCAGGCAGGCATAGGCGGTCTCGATCCGTGCGTCAGGCAGGCGCGGGCTGTTGGGATGCTGCGCCTGCATGACTTGCAGGGCTTGGCGCGCGGCGGCGCAGTCACTGGCCGAGACGGCCTCCACGACCGCCCGGTAGGCAGCGGTGTCGTCATCGGCCGGGCGCACGCCCTGGGTGGCGCAGCCGGCAAGCAGGACACTCGCCAGCAATACCATCAGCCATGCCCTTAGATACATCCTCAAACCACGACTATGCATTCGGATCCGGTTCCTGTTTCAGACGATGGCCCATCATAACGGCAATCCACTGGAGACTTCATCCGCAACTCACTGGCCCTGACCCGCAGTATCGTAGGGCGCATAAGCGCAGCGCATCCGCCAATCGCCCTGGCACAGGCGCATGCCGGATGCGGCTGTGCCTTATCCGGCCTACGCATCATTCTCCCTTGCATCTTCCCAAAAAAACGGCCCGCACGAGGCGGGCCGAGACAATCGGAGGAGATGGAAAAACCGGGGCCTCCCTGCCCCTTCGATTTCATCCGTGATCAGCTGCCGATCACACCACCGTCGTCCTTGGTGATGACCACCGTGGCGGAACGGGCGTAGTTGTTGCCACCCAGGGGCCAGTTGCCCAAGCCGGCGATGTCACCGGAGGCGAACTCGGCTGCCGTAATCGTGGCACCCGGATGCTGCTGGTTGATGAACATGGTGGTCTGATCCGGGGTGGTGATCACGCCGGTGATCTCCTGGCCCAGGGTGCCGGTGAAGAAGCGACGGATCTCGCCGGTGAAGGGGTTGCCGGCGAGCATCATGTTGTTGCCCATCATGGCGTAGGTGGGGTTGGTGTTCACCACGCTTTCGCTCATGTCCGTCTGGATCCACAGGCGGCTGTCAGCGTCGATCCACAGGCCGTCCGGCGAGCTGAAGATGTTGTCTTCGGTCAGGGCGTCGCCGTTGAGATCGAAGCCACCCACGATGGCATCCTCGCTGGTGTCACCGGCCAGCACGAACAGATCCCAGGTGAAGGACAGGGCGGAAGTGTTGTTGCCGTCCTCGCGCCAGCGGATGATCTGCCCATGACGGTTCGGACCGCGGGGGTTGGCAGCGTCGGTGTTCTCGGCCGTACGACCGGAGTTGTTGGTCAGGGTGAAGTACACCTCGCCGGTGTTGGGATCCACCGCGCCCCATTCGGGACGGTCCATCTTGGTGGCGCCGACGGTGTCGGCGGCCAAGCGGGTGTTGACCAGCACGTCGGCCTGGCTGTTGAACAGGGGCGCGACCAGCGGGCCCTGGCCGAACACCAGGGGCAGCCACTCGCCGGTGCCGTCGTCGTTGAACTTGGCCACGTACAGGGTGCCGTTGTCCAGCAGATGACCGCCGGCGGTCGCCTGGAAGTAGGACTGGCCGGAGACGAACTTGTAGATGTACTGGTTACCGGAGTCGTCACCGGAGTAGCAGACCACGGGCTGACCTTCCACGGCAGGATGGAACACCACGCCCTCGTGGGCGAAGCGACCCAGGGCCGTGCGCTTGACCGGGGTGCTGTCCGGGTCGAACGGGTCGATCTCTACCATCCAGCCGAAGCAGTTGGGCTCGTTGCGGTAGTCTTCAAGGGCGCTGGCGCCGGTGGGGGTCACGTCGAAGCGGGCATAGGCCTCGTCGTTGCTCTCCGGATCCGCGTCGGCACGCTCCCAGCCGTAGCGGGAGAAGGCACCGGTGCCCACGCCGTAGCGGGCCTGCTCACGGGGACGCTCGGCACCGGTGCGGAAGTAACCGGCCCAGTTCTCTTCGGCGGCAACGTAGGTATTCCACGGGGTCACACCATGACCACAGTTGTTGAGGGTGCCGCGGGTCATGGTGCCCGTGGGGTCGTACTTGGTCTTGACGAAGTCAGTGCCACGCACCGGGCCGCTGATCTCCATGGGGGTCAGCGCAGTGATGCGACGGTTACGGGCATCGGCCACCACGGCCCACTCGCCGTTCAGCTGCTTCTGCACGCGCACCACGGTCACGCCGTGGGCGTTCATCTCGGCGAGCACCTCGTCGGCCACACGACGCACGACGCCTTCATCGTCATAGGTGGGATAGGCGCTGCGGCTCAGGGACTGGCCGATGGCGGAGGCGTGCATGTAGCGAGGCTCCACGTACTCGTGGTTCATCACCAGCAGGCCGTCCTCGGAGCTGCCCTCGTAGGGGTCCGTCCCCTCGATGGGGAAGAAGTGCATGCCGTCGTGGTGGGAACCGATGGCATCGCCCTGCTGCTCACCCGTGATGGGGAGATCGTAGAGAATGGTGGGGTTGCTGATCGAACGGCCCCATTCGGCCAGCACCTGGGTGCTGTAGCCGCTGGGCACGACCACTTCGTCGAGCTCGCTCACGGGCACGGCGTCGAAGCCCAGCAGCTGGGGGGCAGAGCCCGTGCCAGTCCCGGAGGAGGAGCTGGAGTCGCAGCCGGTCAGGGCGACACCGCCGAAGATGCCGGTGATGGCGGTGGCAAGGCTGCCCTTGAGCACCGTGCGGCGACTCATGCGGGCTTCCACCACGTCGGCGAAGCTGCGGTTGTTGGAGAAATTGGTTTCCGGCTCGTCGCCGTCACCGAGGTCGATGATCGGCCCAATCTTCTTGTTGCTCATGTGTGGATCTCCTGGCTATCACGGGGGTGGTTCGGAAAGCCGGGAGATTAGTGGCCACAGATGACCGGATGACGACTATCAGGTAAACGGAATGTGAAACTTGCGCATGCAAATATGACAGCGCAGGAAAGTGTCAAGTCGATCACGGTTCCTGTGCTGGGGTGTTGTCATTGAGACGGACAGGTGAACCCATCTGCCGTGAGCAAAACGAGACCACCTCGAGCAGGAAGGGATGTTCTTCGTGAAGATCAGAACCTGCCGTTGATACGCACCGGCACACGCCCGTCACGCCCCGGGTTGCCGATCATGCGCAGGGCCTGGCCGATGTTGGGATGGGCGCCTTCGCGGGTGCCGGCGACACCCTCCACCCGGTAGCCACTGGCGGTGGAGATCTCGGCGACTCCCTCGGCGATCAGCGGGCCGCCCTGGTCCTGGATGCTGAGGCGCAGACCGCCCTCGCCGGTATCAGAGATCTCGGCGCGCAGATCGCCCAGGGGCAGCGGCTCGGGGATGCCGGCCGCGGCATCGATCCAGCCCAGCACGCCGCGGGCCTCACGCACCTGACCGCTGTAGGCCAGCTGCAGGCGCTCCAGATCCAGCACCAGCCGGCCGTTCACCCGCACCGGCCAGGTCATGAAGGGCGCCACCACCGGCGCGGCCGGCATGTCGCCGCGCACCCCGGCCAGCACCACCGTGCCGGGCCCCACGGCCACGTGGGCCGCGACGCGACCGCCCTGGGGCCGGGCCTCCAGGTCCCAGCCCAGGCGCATGGCCAGCAGGCTGGTGAAGGTGGCGCGCCACTGCAGGTCGTTTACCTGCAGTCCACCGGGCAGCACGGCGCGCACGGCCGCGCCGTTCCACAGGGTGCCCGTGATGCCCTGCACTTCCACGCCCGCGGGCACCATGCCCCTTGCACGAGCCTGATCCCAGGCGAGTCCCGCCGGCAGCAGGGTCAGCAGAAACAAGCCGTAGGCCAGCAGCCCGATGATGAGCCAGAGCAGCCAGCGGCGCTTGTGGGTGTGTTCGGTTTTCAAATCGGATGTCTCGGTTGTTCGTAAGGGGTGAGGCGGAAGGTGTCAGGCGTTTGCATGTAGGCCAGCCTTGGCAACGCTGATTACGCAGAGAACGCAAAGGCGCAGAGAGCGCAAAGTTTTGTGATTAAAAACCCTTTGCGGCCTCTGCGTCTCCGCGCTCTTTGTGCGATTAGATCTGCTGACATCGACTTGTGCCGGATGCGCTGCGCTTATCCGGCCTACGGCTTTCCTTCCCACTTCCCAATTCACACTTCCCACTTCAACTCACCCTTCCAGGGTGAGCCTCGCATTCACACGCCCCGGTGTCGCCTGACGGTCCACCACCAGGCTGGTGGCGCGAATGCCGTGGCGGGTCTCCAGGGTGCCCAGCCAGGTCATCAGTTCATCGAAGGGCGCATCCTCCAGCCAGACGCGCACGGTGTTGGCACCCTCCGGCTGCACGCGGCGCACGGTGCCGCCGAGCTGACCCTCGCGCACGGTGCGGTCGATCATGCCGAGCAGGGACTGGCCGGCGGGCGTTGGGGTGCGACCTGTCGCTGCCGTGGCGCGCAGTTGCGCGGCGGCCTGCTGCATCCAGCTCACGTCAGCCCGCTGCGCCACCAGGGTGCGCTCCAGGCGTTCGGCGCGATCATGAAGCGGCTGCCAGATGAGCATGTAGGGCAACAGGAGGCACAGCAGTGCTCCGCCCACCATCAGGATGCGACGATCCCTCTGATTCAAACCTTCCCACCAGGCCTTCATGAGCCAACCCTCCGGATCTGGATGCGGCTTTCCACCCCGTCATCACGGGCACTGGCGGACTGGATCTCCACCGCCCAGGCCGCGTCGGCCTCCAGTTCCTGCTTGAGACGGTCCAGGCTCTGCAGGCTGTCCAGCTGCAGGTCCAGTTCCATCTGACCGGGGCGGTAGCGCAGACTCTGGATGCTCAATCCCGACAGCCGGGTCAGCACCGTGGCGGTATGTGCCAGGGCCTCGCCCAGGTCGCCCGCCCCGGCTGCACCTGCTTCGCGGCCGCGTCCGGCCAGGGCACTCTCCATCTGACGACGGGGGTCACCGCCGGCGCGGCTGCCGGGAACCGCGGTTTCGTAGATCTCGCGCATCTGCGCGTCCAGGGCGGCGCGCTCGCGCTCCAGACGCTGGATGTCCACCACCACCAGCGCCACCTGGATCAGGGCCCAGGCCGCCAGCACCGCGGCGGCCGCGCGCCAGGGGCGCCACAGGCGACCCAGCTGCTCACGCCGGCTGTAGGGCCCTGTGAGCAGGTTGAAGGGCAGCTTTGCCGGCAGCTGTTGAGCGATCTCCTCGAGCAGGGTCGCCTCACTGTCGCGCCATTTCAGGGTCTGTCCATCGAGTGCCTCCAGCCCCTGGTCGGTGTCACGGGCCGGGCCATGGCGCACCACTTCCAGGTGACCTGGCCGCGCCTCCTCGTCGGTCTCCTCCAGGCGCAGCCGCACCAGCAGGGCGGCGTTGTCCCGGTCCAGGGCCATGCCCTCCCCCGGCCCCGTGCTGAGCCAGGCCGAGTCATGCTCCAGCCACAGCAGCCAGCCCTCGCCATGGGTGGGCAGGAGCGCCGTCTCCGGCACCAGGGAGCGGGGATCGAGCCCGGCCTCGCGCAACTGCTCGCGCCACTGATCCATCTGGGCACGGGACACCACGGCCACGCTGATGTTGTCGTCCGGCAGACGCGCACCCGGCACGCAGTGCAGGCTATCCACGTCGCCGGCCAGCTGGTCTTCCAGGGCATAGGGCAGCGCCCGGGCCAGGGCGCGGGGATTGCGCGCCGGCACCCGTGCGCGGGTGAGCAGGACCTCGGGGCCGGGCGTCAGCGCCACCACGGCCTGTCCCCGGGCACGCTCCGCCAGGGCGGCGAGACTGTCCTGCCCCGCCTCGCGGATCGCGCCCGCGGCATCCCGCAGCACGAACTGTGCATCCCCCTCCCCTTCGGGCAGGCGCAGCAGCAGGGTCTGTTGGTTCATGGCAATGCGCACCGATTCATATTGCTCGCCCAGATGATTACATCGATCACTGACTTCGAATTGCTACAAGTGAACCCAAAACCTATTCTCTCATGGAGGCACGGGGACACGGAGAAAGATCCATCATTGCGCATTCCCCGTGTCTCCGTGTCACTGTGAGAGGACCGCCTTTCGTGAGTTCGAGCATGTGATGTTGGACATACGCATGCCCAATACATCCTTCTCCATACCATCAGATTCGTAGGTCGGGCTTCAGCCCGATAGCCGAAGTTTCACCGTACATCGCTGTCGGGCTGAAGCCCGACCTACGATTTCCTGTCTCTTGTATCTTGTCTCTTGTATCTTGCCTCTGCGCCTTCCTCAATCTTCACACATCGACTGGCTGCGCCACACCACGCTGATGTTGCCGGTGTCCAGCAGGCTGCACAGCAGGAAGCGCCGACCGCCCAGTTCCGCATGCACGCCCAGGCGGAAGAACCGCGAGGCCACCACCTCGCCACGATCCGGGAAGGCGTCCTGCAGCACCGGTTCGGCGAACTCCAGGTTCATGGTGGTGCCGGTGGCGGGCAGGGCGGTCACGTAGGGCGACAGCGCCTGCCAGAGCTCATTGTTCATGCCCTGCACCCGGCGCAGTTCCGCGGCCACGATCATCGGGCGGTTCGCGCTCAGGTACGGCGGCGTCGCCAGGCGGTAGTACGGGTCATCGGTCTCCGGGTTCATCCAGTCACGTACTGCCGCGGTGAGCCCCTCCGGGTCCAGACTGAGGTCGGGGGTCTGGGCGCGCACCCCTTCCAGCAGTCGGATGAAACCATTGGCCGCCGCATCGTCCCGCGCCGCCAGGTTGTTGAGGTTGAACCGGCAGTGCATGTCCTCGAGCCAGACCTCCATCTGCGCCTCTTCAAGGGTCACCCACAGGGGGGGGGAGATACAACCCTCCCAGGGCAAGTCGCGGTCATCCGAGGACAGCAGGCCCAGGGCATAGCCCTCGGCGGCCAGCGCGATGAGGTAGGCCTGATCCTGGCCCAGCATGTTGCCCGCGCGACGGATGTCCAGGTGCTGGCGTGCCACCATGGCCACCGCCGCCAGGGTGGCCAGCACCACCACCAGCAGTGCGGTGATCAGGGCCACACCCCGTTGACGGCGCCGTGTCGTTCTCATGGCAGCGCGAACCAGCGGGTCAGCTGCTGGCCGTCCTGGCGTTCCAGGGTCAGCTCCACCGCCCGGGGCAGGGCCTCGGGTGCCAGGGGATTGATCTCCAGGGGCCAGGTCTCGGCCACGGCGAACTGGCCGGTCTCGTCCAGGTAGTGAAAGCGCAGGGTCCAGGCACGCACGCCCTGCACCGGCTCATCCCCTTCGGCGCTCGGTTCCCCCAACAGGGGCATGACGCCTTGAGGCTCGGCGGGATCGGCACCGTCGAGCACCGTCCAGGTGAGCCGGTAGAGGCGATCCTCGCGGATCTCCCAGGCCACCCGCTGGGCGCCGAAGGCACCGCCCGCGCGCACCAGTTCCAGGCGCGGCTGATCGCTGAAGGGGCTGAAGCGCAGGGGCGCCATCGGGTCGCCGTATTGATCGCGCACCGGCCGGGCCACCACCTGCTCGAAGTCCCGCCCCAGCAGGGTGAAGGCCATCTGCAGTTCGTTCAGGCTGCGCGAGGCCCGGTCCGTGTGCTGACGGGAATCCAGCACCGCGCTCAGCCCCCCGTAGGCCATCATTGCCACCACCGCAAACACCGCCATGGCCACCAGCAGTTCCAGCAGCGTGAATCCCCGCAGCCCCGTAGCACTTGAAGTGCCTTGCCACTTGCCACTTGAGACCAGCCCGCATATCTCACCCCCATTCGTGGCGAGGGCGTCGAGACGCCGCTGTGACGGGGCGCGCGGACCGCAGGACGGCGCAGGCGTAGCCGACACTACGTCAAGCCGGCCGGAGCGAGCACGCCCCGTCACAGCGAGCGTATCGGCGGCCGCAGTAGAAGGGGGGTGAGATATGCGGGCCAGCCACTGGTTCATAAAATGAACCCAACCACCCGCGCCAACGGCTCCCGGTCGCGGTCGTCCCGATCGCGCACCTCCACCTCCACCCGCACCAGGCCGCCCAGGGTCACGCCTTCCACGTCCACGCTGGCCTCGCTGACGGTGGCCCGCCAGTACCAGGTGCGCTCGCCCATCTCGCTCGTCCCTTCGCGACTGCCGATCTGCCGGGGTTCCATGCCGATGCGGTAGCGGGTGAGCAGATTCATGCCCACCCAGTGGGCGTGGGTACGGTCGCGCAGGTAGGCGGCATTGGCGGCATTCTCGCTGCCCACCTTGATGAGCGCGCCCATGGCCACCGCCAGGATGACCACCGCCACCAGGACTTCCAGCAGGGTGAAGCCGCGCTGTCCGTAAGGGCGTCTCGGGCGAGGGCAAAGGATCATGTACGAGCGCCCCGGCGCAGCTCGATGCGCCCGCCGGGCAGGCCGCGCACCACCCACGAGGCCTGCCGCGCCCCCTCGGTGATGATCTCCAGTTCGAAGGCGGTCAGCTCCCCACTGGGGCCGAGAATGACCTGAACGCCCGGGTTCTCGACATCCCGGAGCAGGCTCACCCGGGTGCCCTCCACGTACAGGGCGAAAGAGATCCCCAGGTCTTCCAGGTCCCGCCGGCGCAGGGTCTGGTCGTCTTCCACGGGTAGCCATTCATAGGTGCGGTCGCCCACCCGGTAACGGCGCAGGAAGACATAGGCATGTTCGGTGAAGCCCAGGCCCTGCTCCCGGGCGCTGAGGATGCCCTCGTCGCGCACCAGCTCAAGCAGCGCGGTGACCCGGCGGGCCTCCTGCTCCACCACCCGGTCCTGCCCGCCGCCGCCCATGCTGATCACCGCGAAGCTGGCCATGATGCCCACGATGAACACCACCACGATTACTTCGATGAGGGTGAAGCCCCGCTGCGGGGTGCGCAGCGCGGCCCGATGGGCGGACGAGGGGATCACGGATCAGTTGATGTTCCAGTTACCGATGTCGGCATCCGCACCGTCACCACCGGGACGGCCGTCGGCGCCGAGGCTGTAGATGTCGATGTCGCCATGGCGACCGGGATGGGCATATTCGTAGGGGTTGCCCCAGGGATCCATGGGCAGGCGGTCCAGGTAGCCTCCGGCACGCCAGTTGCGCGGCTCGGGGGAGGTGGTGGGTCGTTCCACCAGGGCGCGCAGGCCCTGCTCGGTGGTGGGATAGCGGAAGTTGTCCAGTCGGTAGAGGTTCAGGGCCTGTTCCAGCGTGCGGATGTCGTTGCGCGCCTTGGCGATGCGGGCCTCGTCGGGCCGGTCCATGATGCGCGGCACCACGATGGCGGCCAGAATGCCGAGAATGACCACCACCACCATGACCTCAATGAGGGTGAAGCCGCCCATGCGGCGGGATTTGTGTGCGATGCTGTAGTTCATGATTCGATCACTACCTCGTTCGTTCCTGTTTCGATAGTCTGACACTTTGTCATGGCGGCTGCATGAACAACCCGGCAAAACCGCGCCTGGCACGCTGGGCGCTGCCTCTCACGCTAGCCCTGGCCGCCCTGCTGGCCCAGGCCTTCGGCGGCCTGGAGGCCTTGCGTCTGGAACGGGGGCTATGGCTGGCACAGCCCTGGCGCCTGGTCACCGGCCAGCTCATGCACCTGGGCTGGGCCCACCTGGCCATGAACCTGGCCGGTCTGGCCATCATCTGGCTCATCCTCGCCCGACAACTGCCGCTCTGGCAATGGTGGATGACGGTGTTGGTCTGTGCGGTGGGTGTAAATCTGGGACTGCTGGCCTTCTCACCCACGGTGGGCTGGTACGTGGGCCTGTCCGGCATCCTGCACGGCCTGATCGCGGCCGGCGCCCTGGCCGGCCTGAAGCGCCAGCCCAGCCTGGGTCTGCTACTGCTGGGTCTGATCGCCAAGCTCGCCTGGGAGCAGTTCGCCGGCCAGGACCCCGGCACCGCACAACTGATCGGCGGCGCGGTGATCGTGGATGCGCATCTTTACGGGGCGCTCGCGGGGGCTGTGTGTAGTGCTTGTCTTCTGTTATTCCAGATGCATAGATATGCATAAAAAAAGATCAGCGTTATAGCCCAGATCGATATTGCCCCTCCCCCCCCCCACCAGATGACGCTGGTCGGGGCGGCGGGGGACGACCATCGAACTCTGTCACCGCCATCAGTGCCAAACCCGCGTTGAGCACTCCACTACCGCAACCGCCGCCTGCCGCGCACAGGCTATCTTCAGGGTATGGAGTGACATTGGATGTCAACAAGTAGATTAAATCTTGACGATCCAGCGAATCGTCGTAGCTGAGCAGGAGTGCCGCCACACCTGCAACCTGCGGCGCTGAGACACTAGTTCCTGACTTGTTCTCATAGTGGCTGTCATCGAGTGGGCTGGTTGTTCCCTGATCCGAGGTTGATAGGACCCAGATGCCTGGCGCTCCCAAATCAATCTGTGGACCATAGTTGCTGAACGACGCGCGATCCCCAGCTTTGTTAGTGGCTGCAACGGTCAAGACTCCAGGACAAACCCCTGGTACAACATGGTTCCTGCTACTCGACATTGAAACACCGCCGTTTCCAGCGGCAGCAACAATCAAGGAACCTTTCTCATGAACAGCATTCACCGCATCAAGCCAGGCACCCGTGCAAGACTGGTTAGCGCCCAGACTCATGTTAATTATTTTGGCTGCATCATGATTGTTTGGGACACCCGCTACAGGCAATCCAGCAGCCCAACGCATAGCATCGATAACATCAGAACTGTAGCCGTCACATTTCCCAAGCGCCCTGATTGGGAGAATCATTGCTCCCCAACTGACACCAGCTATCCCTTTGCCATTACTAGTCGAAGCAGCAACAATCCCTGCCATGTGAGTGCCATGCCATGAGCTGTGACTTACACGGCATTCCCGCTCTTCAGCCTCCTCCTCTGTCACCCAATCACCTGGATCACTGGGATCAGGATCGCGACCATCACCATCATTAGCCGTAAAATACTCTCCATCTGGGTCTGCACTGATGAAATCGTAACCAGCTTCAAGCACCTTTCCTTCAAGATCTTCATGAGCAAATAAGATACCGGTGTCCACTATTGCCACGACCACCGCCTCGCCAGTAGTGATGGACCATGCGGCTGGAGCATCAATTCCATAGTTGAGCGGGGGGGTCGTGCGCACCGGCTGCAGGTGCCACTGTTGCCCGAACAGGGGATCATTGAGTACTTCCATTGGAAACACTCGTGCATCCGGCTCCGCATACTCTACCCCCGGCAGCCGCGCCATGGCCTCGGCCATGGCCTGCACCTGTTCCAGGGGCATGGCACGAGGCAACCGCACCACGTCGGCACCGCCGGACATGGCGCGCAGGTAGACCACCTCGTGGCCCACGGCGGCGGACAGAGACGAGACCCGCTCCCGGGCGCGGGGTGCCAGCGCGCCGTCGGCCAGCACGGCCGGACGCATGGTCTCGCTCACCTTGATGATGATGCGGTCCGTGGGGGTGGCGTGAACGGTGGAGACGGCCAGGCAGATCAACGTCAACGCGATGATGCCCAGGGTCTTGCGCGCTTGCTTCATGTACCTATTCCGGAGACTGGTGCGTGACGCGGCGGTCTTCTTCCGCATACGCGATGGCGGGATCGGCCGCCAGCCGCTGGAGGATGGTTTCTGCCTGTGACACGGGCACCGGCTCGGCGGTGGCCAGCACGTGTCCTCCACCGCTCATTGGACGCACATGGACCAGCTCTGTTCCAGCGGCCCGGGACAGACGGTCGAGGCCCTCCGACGAGGCCGGGTCGAGACCACTGTCGGGGACCGGGACCAGGATCAGGCGCAGTACCCGAGCATCCTCCCGCAGCGGCTCGCCATTGATCTGGCAGCCTGCAAGCAGCAGGGCAGACAACCCCCCAAGCACAAGGCGACGTCTGCGTTGCATCATCAGTTCACCAGCTGGTTGAGTTCGAAGATGGGCAGCAGGATGGCCAGCACGATCACCAGCACCACCAGGCCCATGACCAGGATCAACACCGGCTCCAGGATGCCCATGATCATGCCGATGCGCGCCTCCAGTTCCCGTTCCTGGTTCACCGCCGCGCGCTCCAGCATGGCGTCCAGGCTGCCGCTGGCCTCGCCGCTCTTGATGAGATGCACGGTGATGGGCGGGAAGTAGCCGGTGCGCTCCAGGGCATTGCCGATGCCCGAGCCCTCGCGCACCCGCTGGGCCACGGTCTGGATGGCGTCGCGCATGGGCAGGCTGGCCACCACCTGGGCGGAGATGCGAAGGGCCTCCAGCACGGACACGCCGCTGGCGGAGAGGATGGACAGGGTGCGGGCGAAGCGGGCCGTGTTCATGCCCCGGGCCATGCGACCGGCCAGCGGCATGCGCAGGATCACCCGGTGCCAGGCGGTGCGCGGTCCGGGCTTCTTGAGCAGCCAGCCGACGGCCATGCCGGCCAGCACCAGGCCGAGCAGCATCCACAGGCCGTAGTCGCGCAGGCCGTCGCTCACGGCGATCAGGGTGCGGGTCAGCCAGGGCAGTTCCTGGCCGATACCCTCGAACACCTGCACGACCTCCGGCACCACGTAGGCCAGCAGGGCGATGGTCACCAACAGGGCCATGGCGGTGAGGATGGCGGGGTAGAACAGGGCCAGCTGGATCTTCTGGCGCATCTGCTGGCGGTTTTCCGTGTAGTCGGCCAGGCGCTCCAGCACCACTTCCAAATGGCCGGACTGTTCGCCCGCCTCCACGGTGGTGCGGTAGATGTCGGGGAACACGTGGGGGAAGTCGGACAGGCCCCGGGCCAGGGTGTGACCCTCCATCACCCGGGTTCGCACCGCCATGAGCATACTGCGGATGCGCGGCTTCTCGCTCTGGCGCGCCACCGTGCCCAGGGCCTCCTCGATGGGCAGGCCGGAACGCACCAGGGTGGCCAGCTGGCGGGTGAGCAGGGCCAGGTCCATGGCGCCGATGCCCCGCCCCAGGCCCGGCATGCGCACGCGGCGCCCCTCCCGGCTCTTGACCTCCTCCACCTCCAGCGGCGTGAGCCCGCCCTCGCGCAGCTGCTGGCGCACCTGGCGCGGCGTATCGCCTTCCAGGACACCCCGGACCTCGCGGCCTTTGGGGTTCAGGGCGGTGTATTCAAAGGCAGGCATGAAGGCGCCAGAGACAAGTTACTAGAGACAAGAGACAAGAGGCTGGCTTCCCAGGCGCGCAGGGAAAACTGATGCAACTGCTTGTCTCTTGCATCTTGTCTCTTGCCTCTAGTCTTCTTTCGTCACACGCAGCACTTCCTCCACCGTGGTCTGGCCGGCGAGGACGCGGCGCCGGCCGTCGGCGCGGATGCTGGGGCCGTGGGCGCGGGCGTGGCGTTCCAGCTGCTGCTCGCCGGCGCCATCGTGGATCAGGTTGCGCAGGGCATCGTCCACTTCCACCAGTTCGTAGATGCCGGTTCGGCCCCGGTAGCCAAGCCCGTTGCAGTGGTCACAGCCCACGGCGCGATAGAGCGTGGGCGGCGGCTCCTTGGCCAGACCGATCAGCTCGCACTCGGTCTCGCCGGCCGCATAGGGCTCCTTGCACTGATCGCACAGCACGCGCACCAGTCGCTGGGCCAGGATGGCCACAACGGTCGAGGACAGCAGGAAGGGTTCCACGCCCATGTCCCGCAGGCGGGTGATGGCGCCCACGGCGGTGTTGGTGTGCAGGGTGGAGAGCACCAGGTGACCGGTGAGCGAGGCCTGCACGGCGATCTGCACCGTTTCCAGGTCGCGGATCTCGCCCACCATCACCACGTCCGGGTCCTGGCGCAGGATGGCGCGCAGGCCACGGGCGAAGGTCATCTCCACCTTGGGGTTGATCTGGGTCTGGCCGATGCCGTCGAGATCGTACTCGATGGGGTCTTCGACGGTGAGGATGTTGCGGCTGCGGTCGTTGAGCTGGGTGAGCGCCGCGTACAGGGTGGTGGTCTTGCCGGAGCCGGTGGGGCCGGTAACCAGGATGATGCCGTGGGGCCGGTGGATGGCGCGCTGCATCACCTTGAGGGTTCTGTCGTCCATGCCCAGCTGCACCAGGTCCAGGCGCCCGGCCTGCTTGTCCAGCAGACGCAGCACCACCCGCTCGCCGTGACCGGAGGGCAGGGTGGAGACGCGCACGTCCACGGCACGACCGGCCACCTTGAGCGAGATGCGTCCGTCCTGGGGCAGACGCTTCTCGGCGATGTCCAGGCGCGCCATGACCTTGATGCGGGAGGTGATCAGCGGCGCCAGCACCCGGGGCGGTTCCAGCACCTGGCGCAGCACGCCGTCCACGCGGAAACGCACCGTGAGGCGGTTCTCGAAGGGTTCGATGTGGATGTCCGAGGCGTTCTCTTTCACCGCCTCGGTGAGCAGGGCGTTGATGAGCCGGATGATGGGCGCATCGTCCTCGGTTTCCAGCAGGTCCTCGGGCTCCGACAGGCTGCGCGCCACGCTGTCCAGGTCGTCCTCGCCCATGTCGCCCATGAGCTGCATGGCGTCGCTGGAGCTGCGCTCGTAACGCTCCCGAAGCAGGGCGTCGAAGCGCGCATCGCTGACCGCCTCGATACGCAGGGGACAACCCAGGTGGCGGCGCAGCTCCGCCAGGGTCTGACTGCTGACGCCCTGTCGGCAGGCGACGTTCACCGGCTGCCCGGATGAAATCTTCTCCTGCAGCAGGACCACGCCGTGGCGGCGGGCGAAACCGAAGCTCAGGCCCTGCTCCGGGCCCGCAGCCTGGGCCGCCAGTTCCTCGCGCAGCTCACCGGTCAGGCCGGCATTCTCCAGGGTCGGGGATGGACTGCTCATGGACGCTTGTTCACGGGCGGGCCGGTGGCGGCCTCACATCAATGGTGTTGCCCGCAGCGGGGGCGTTGGAGGCCTCGTAGGGTGGCGGCAGATTCAGCAGTTCCTCCCAGGGCGGCAGCACGGGCGCCACGTCACGGGACATGAACAGTGCGCCCCGCTCCCGTGCGGCGAGCTGTTCCGCGCGGATGTAGGAATACTTGGAGGCGGTCAGATGCTCCTGCACGGCGGAATCACGCACGATCACCGGATGCAGGAACACCATCAAGTTGCGTTTTTCCTTGCGCGCGGTGTCGTAGCGGAACAGACGACCCACGCCGGGAATGGAACCCAGGCCCGGCACCCGGTCCTGGGTCTGCACCAGCACGTCGTCGATCAGGCCGCCCAGCACCACCATCTCGCCGTCGTCCACCATGACGATGGTGCGCAGGCTGCGCTTGTTGGTGACCAGATCCGCGGCGGCCGTGGCGCCGGCCGCCACCTGGGAGACCTCCTGTTCGATCTCCAGGCGGATGGAATTGCCTTCGTTGATCTGGGGCTTGATGCGCAGTTTCACACCCACGTCCTGGCGCTGGATGGTGTCGAAGGCCTGGCCGGACTGCTCGATGGAACGGCCGGCGATGAAGGGCACGTTCTGGCCCACCACGATCTCCGCCTCCTCGTTGTCCATGGTCATCAGGCTCGGGGTGGAGAGGATGTTGCTGGAGGAGTCGCCGGCCAGGGCGCGCACCAGCGCGGCGATGGTGGTGGAGCCGGAGGTGCCGATACCACCCAGGAAGGCGCCGTCGCCCAGGTTGGGCGGAGTCGCCACCGCGCCGCGCAGGAAGGCGTCAATGCCACCCGCGACACCGATGATGCCCGAACCGCTGCGATTGAAATTGATCACGCCCACGCCGCTGTTGGGATTGCCCACGCCCCACTGCACACCCAGCTCGGTGATCTTGTCGTAGGAGACCTCGGCGATCACCGCCTCCACCAGCACCTGGGCGCGGCGCACGTCCAGCTGGTTGATCACGGCGCGCAGGTCGCGCACCGCGTCCGGCGGCCCGCTCAGCACCAGGGCATTGGTGCTCTCGTGGGCCTGGATGTTGATCCCGCCCCGTCCCTCGCGGCCATCTGCTCCGGGCACATCCATGCCCTGCACCAGCCCCTTGAGCACTTCCGCCATGTCCATGGCGTTGGCATAGCGCAGGTAGACCACCTGGGTATTGCCGCCCTCGATGCGGGTATCCAGGTGGGAGATCATGGCGCGGATAGCCACACGGCGCTTGGGATCACCGCCCAGCAGGATGCTGTTGGTGCGCTCGTCCGCCACCATCTGCATCTGGCCACGGCGACCCTCACCGCCGCCATGCAGGCTGGTGAGTACGCGCACCACCTCGGCGGCAGAGGCGTGACGCAGGGGGATCATCTCCAGATCCTCCCTGCCGTCCAGGTCGATGCGCGCCACCAGTTCGGCGATGCGCTCGGCATTGGCGGCGCTGTCGGAGACGATCAGCACGTTGGATTCGGCGGAGGCCACCAGGTGACCGCTCTGGGGCACCAGGGGACGCAGGATGGGGACCAGCTGGGCGGCATCCACGTGATCCACCTTGATCACCCGGGTGACGTATTCATCCCCCCGGCCGGTGCGCGGCGGCGCGACCGTGGGCACCTCGGTCTGCTTGGCCTGCACCTCGGGGATCAGCTTCACCACGCCGTCGCCGGGCACGGCGGCAAAACCGTGGATGCGCAGCACTGAGAGGAAAATCCGGTAGAGTTCCTCGCGCTTGACCGGCGCGCCGGAGATCACCGTGACGCGGCCACGCACCCGGGGATCCACCACGAAGTTGGTGCCGGTCTGCTCCGAGACCATGCTGATCAGGGCCTGGATATCGGCCTCCTTGAAGTTCAGCACCACGGTGTCGTTTTCCTGGGCCAGTGCCGGCTGCGCCAGCAACAGCGCCACCAGGACCACCACCCGGCCAAGCCATGGGCGCATCACACCGCTCCCCGTAAAGAATGCATCGTTATCTCACCTTGTCGGCCCCGAAGCGGGGCATGGATGAGACCGTCACGGCCCCACCTGTATGACCACGGACTCCGGACGTCCGTTGCGTTCGATATCCAGCCGCAGCTCGGTGGCGCCGGCCAGTTGTTCCATCATCGCCGCCGGATCGGTCATGCCGGCGATGGTCACGCCGTTGATGGAGGTGACCACGTCTCCCGGGCGCAAACCCGCCTGGCGGAACGCCCGCGCGTCCCGGCGCGGGGAAATGGCAAAGCCCCGGATCGAACCATCCTGCATCACCGGCTGGGCCTGCACCATGTCGAACAGGGTGCGCGGATCCTGAAGCCACTGCTGCCGGGTGTCCTCGGAGATCGAACCCGGCTGAACGCCGGGCTGTGCCATGGGCTCCGGCACCAGGACCGCCGGCGCCTCGCCGGACAGGGGCGCGTCCCGGGGCAACCTCAATTGTTCGAAACGCCCGGCCCGCCGCAGCACCACCCGGTCCCCGTGCACCTGCTCCAGGGTCGCGCCGCCGGGCAACTCCGCGCCCACGGCGTAATGTCGTTCATTGCCGCGCTCATCGGCGATCAGCGCCAGCCCCCGTTCCACCGGCGTGGCGGCCACCACGCCCTTGAGGCTGAGATTCAGGCGCGTATCCGGCGTATCCACAGGTACCGCCACGGCATCCTCTTCTCGCACCTCGGCCTGGCCGAACAGGTGCAAGCCCGCCACCCGGGCCAGGGCCGAGGCCGCAGGCGACTCGGCGCTGCCCGTCGCGGCCACCTGGGCGGGCGCCACCATCGGCGCCGGCAATACCAGGGGCGCAGGCGCCAGCAGGGCCCAGGTCAGGCGGGCCAGGGCATAGGCCAGCAGCAGGATCAGAAACACGGTCACCCAGCCCGCCAGGCGCGTGACATTCACCCGTTCCTGGAAACGGGTCGCCAGCCCCAGGGGCAGCTGCGCCAGGCTCATGGGCGACAACACACCCGGGCACGGTCCGGGACAGATCGTGTCTGATTGCTCATGGCCCCGAGTGTACTCCCCGTATGCAGACTGTTTCTATAGTACATACAGACACATCGGGCACATGCTTTCAAAATACCATGAAGTCGGGGCGTCGCAATCGCGCAGCAGGGTCGGGCATTATTGGTTGACGAGATGACAGGGGCATGACGGCCAGGCCCATGAAGTACATGCGGTTTTTGAATCGGGCTTGGTTATACTTTTCCTATCGACCCCCACCTCGAGGCGCTGGCAGTGATGGATATCCGCAGACGTGGCGAGAGACGCAACTGGCGCCGCCGGCCTGAATATCCCTTCCGCGACAGCACCGGGGAATGGGTGACCCACAACCGCCGCCGGATCGTGGAACGCCGCCTGCGCCTGGGTATCGACGAGATCCTCGACCAGGACCATCACCTGGGCAACCTGCTGCTGCACTACCGCGAGCAGGTCATCAACTTAAGTCCGCGGCCCGAATCCTTCATCCTCGGCCGCCGACAGCAATGCAACCTGGTACTGGACCAGGACTACGTCTCCCGGGAGCATGCCCGGATCGCCTTCAAGGACAACCGCTTCGTACTGATCGATCAGAGTCTCAACGGCACCTACATCCGCCTGCAAAACGGCGAGGTGGTGTTCCTGCACCAGGAGTCGCGACCCCTGACCGGCTCGGGCTATCTCAGCCTGGGCCGCCCCCTGAACGAGAACGGCGACAACCTGATCTATTTCTTTTGCCGGGAAGGTACCGAACAGCCCTGATCCCAGGCCAAAACGCCCGGAGGGCCGGGCTCCTGCCGGGCAAACACCTGCCTCGTAGGAGCCCGGCCCTCCGGGCAAATCAAGTCTGATGTCAGCCCCGCCTAGCCCGCATATCTCACCGGGATCGCGGGAGCAGGCGAAGGATTCGTGTCTGTAGGCGCCGCTCTGGAGCGAAACCCATAGCCGTAGCTATGGGTTGAGTGAAGAGCAAGCCTACGGGCGCGAAGACGAGCCTGAACCGCGATAGGACTCCGGCGGGAACACTCTGTCATGCTGAGGTCGGCCACCATTTTGACGTATTTGACTGATGTATCAACCTGTTGCACGCCCGCCGGTGTTCGACCGGTGTGATATGCGGGCTAGCCCGCCGGCGCCGTCCCCGAAAGCAGCAGGGACTTGCTGCGCATGGCCTTGGGCTGGGGCAGTCCCATCAGCTGCAGCACCGTGGGGGCAATGCCACTCAGGCCACCGCCGGTGGTGAGGCGCCAGCGCTCCCGGTCGATCAGCAGCAGCGGCACCGGGTACATGGTGTGCTGGGTGTGGGGCTCGCCGGTCACCGGGTCCACCATCTCGTCGCAGTTGCCGTGGTCGGCGGTCAGCAGCACCGAGAAGCCCTTGGCCTTGGCGGCGTCCAGCACCCGGCCCACCTGGGCGTCCAGGGCCTCCACCGCCTTGATCACCGCCTCGCGCACGGCAGTGTGACCCACCATGTCGCCGTTGGCGAAGTTCACCACGATGAACCCGTACTGGCCGCTCTCGATGGCCTTGATGGTCTCGTCGGCCACCTCGCTCGCACTCATCTCAGGCTGTTCATCGTAGGTGGCCACCGGCGGCGAGGGCACCATGACCCGGTCTTCGCCGGCGAAGGGCTCTTCCTTGCCACCGTTGAAGAAAAAGGTCACGTGGGCGTACTTCTCGGTCTCCGCGCAGTGGAACTGGCGGATCCCGGCAGTACTGATCACCTCGCCCAGGGTGATGGACGGGCGCTCCGGCGGGAAGCCGATGGGCGACAGGAAGCGGGGGTCGTACTCGGTCAGACAGGTCACGGACACGGGCTTGAAATCGCCCCGGTCGAAACCGTCGAACTCGTCCATGCCCAGAGCGGCGGCCATCTGCCGGGGCCGGTCGTTGCGGAAATTGAAGAACACCAGGGCATCACCGGGCCTGAGCATGCCCTCGGGGTCGATCACCCGGGGCTTGATGAACTCGTCGGTCTCGCCCGCCGCATAGGCGGACTCGATGGCCGCGGCGGCGGACGCGGCGCGCTCGCCGTCACCGTGCACCAGGGCGTCGAAGGCCTTCTTGGTCCGATCCCAGCGCTTGTCCCGGTCCATGGCATAGTAGCGCCCGCTCACGGTGGCGATGCGCCCGCCCGCCTCGGCCAGCAGGGGCTCCAGTTCGTCCAGGTAATTGGCAGCGCATTTGGGCGCGGTGTCTCGGCCGTCGGTGATCATGTGCACCAGGGGCTTGACCTCCAGGCGCTGACACAGCTGGATGAGGGCCTGCAGGTGGCGCACATGGCTGTGCACGCCGCCGTCGGACACCAGGCCCAGCAGGTGCAGGGGGCGATCCGCCGCCTTGGCAGCCTGGGCGGCGCCGTTGAGCGCCGAATTCTCGAAGAAGCTGCCATCGGCAATGGCATCGTCGATGCGCACCAGGTCCTGACGCACCACGGAACCGCAGCCCAGGGTCAGATGCCCCACCTCGGAGTTGCCCATCTGCCCGTCGGGCAGGCCCACCGCCCGGCCGCAGGCGTCCAGGGTGGTGTGCACGTGGGTGGAGAAGTATTCATCCAGGCGCGGCGTGCGCGCCTCCGCGACGGCGTTGTTGATCTTGCTGGGGTTGATGCCCACACCGTCCATGATGACGAGCAGGGTGGGGCAGCGGGGCGTCTTGTGGTCTTCGCTCATGGGGCGTCGTTCCGGGTCCGATGAATGACAGGTGGGCACGGAGCGCTGGAGAGGCATCGATCCGGGCCGGGGAGGGGTATTTTAGCAGATGCTGTTGGAGCGTGAGGGGTGGGTAAGTGGCTAGTGGCTAGTGGCTAGTGGCTAGTGGCTAGTGGCAAGGAAATACAAACAAACTGCCTCTGGGGTGGTTTTCCTTGCCACTTGAGACTAGCCACTAGCCACTGCTAAGCCCTGGGCTTGTCCTGGTCGCCCTGATCCGAATCCTTCTGCTCGCCCTCGCCCTTCTTGTCGTCCTCGGGGGCTTGCCAGCCTCGGGCCTCCTCATCGGCCAGACGGTCCAGCTCGGCGTCCATTTCCGCGTCGCTCAGGGGGCGGTACTCATCATCCCCGGTGGCCGAATCGGACTTGGCGCTACCGCTGCCGGCGGCAGATGCAGCCGCGGCTGCCTTGGCGGCGGCATGCCGTTCGCGCAGCGGATTGGGCCTCGGCTTGGGCCGGGAGACACCCTCGTCGATGTCCTCCTGGCTCCACTCGGCGTCGTCATACTGGGCCTCCGACTCACCGGTCTCCGCAGCCTCCCTGGCGCGGCGCCGCTGCATGATGCGGGACAACAGCAGGCCGATCTCGAACAGCAGCCACATGGGCAGGGCCAGCAGGGTCTGGGAGATGATGTCCGGCGGGGTGAGCACCATGCCGATGACGAACACGCCGATGATCACGTAGGGCCGCTTCTGGGCCAGTTTCTCGGGCGTGGTCACGCCCAGGGACACCAGCAGGATGGTGGCGATCGGCATCTCGAAGGCGATGCCGAAGGCCAGGAACAGCATGATCACGAAATCCAGGTAACGGGCGATGTCGGTCATCACCGCCACCCCTTCCGGGGCGGTGCTGGTGAAAAACGCGAAGATCAGCGGGAAGACCACGAAATAGGCGAACGCCATGCCCGTGTAGAACAGCAGGGTGCTGGAGATCACCAGCGGCGCGGCCAGGCGCTTCTCGTGCTTGTAGAGACCCGGGGCGACGAAGCCCCACAGCTGGTACAGCAGGTAGGGGATGGTCAGCACCACCGCCAGCAGCAGCACCAGCTTGAAGGGGATCAGGAAGGGCGCGGCCACCTCGATGGCGATCATGCTGCTGCCTTCCGGCAGGTGCACCATCAGCGGGTCGGCCAGGGCGGTGTAGATCTGGTTGGCGAAGGGGAACAGCGCCAGGAACACCACCAGGATGGCGAGCACCATGCGCAGCAGACGATTGCGCAGCTCGAACAGGTGGCTCAGCAGGGTGCCTTCCCCCTGGGCACCGGGTGCCGGTTGCTCAGGCTTTGGGCTCATCACGATCCTTGGCGGGCGGGGTGTCCTGCTCGGCCGGCTGGGCATCGGACACCTTGCCGGTGTCGGCCTCGGCCTTGCGCTGTTTCACCAGACGGGTGGCCTGCTCACCGAAATCCCCCTCCTCGGCGAAGCCCTCCTGCACGTCCTTGACCTCGTTCTCGATGGACTTGACCAGGTAGGAGGTCTCCTCCACCTCGTGGCGCAGACTGTCCTCGGTCTCCTTCATCATGTCCTTGAGCTGGCTGATCTCCTTGTTCTGCTCATTGAGCAGTTTGCGCAGCTCGTCGGTCTGGAATTCCTGCTCGATGTCGGCGCGCACGTTGGTGACAAAGCCACGGATCTTGCGCACCCACAGGCCCACCTCCCGGGCGAGGCCGGGCAGGCGGTCGGGGCCCACCACCAGGAGGGCCACCACCAGGATTACGAGGATTTCCCAGAAGCCGACGTCGAACATGGCAGTGCTCTGTCACGGGTTGGCAGGCGCGCAGGTGCGCGCCCGCCAACCACGCGACATCAGGCCTGGCGTTCCTTGTCCTTGCCGGATTCCTTCTTGGCCTCGGCGTCGATCACCCGGCCTTCGGTCTTGTCTTCCATTTCGCGGCGGGCGGTGGTGTCTTCCTCGCCCTCCTTCTCGTCGCCGTCACGCACGGACTTGCGGAAATTCTTGATGGCGCTGCCCAGATCGCCGCCCATGTTGCGCAGCTTCTTGGTGCCGAACAGAAGCACGACGATGACCAGAATGATCAGGAGCTGCCAGATGCTGATGCCACCGATACCCATTTGCGTTCTCCGGTATGTCTCTAAATCGATATGTAATAGTTATGAATGCTACTTGGCCCGACTGGCCTTTTCCTCAATGCCCGAGACACCGAAACGCCGCCCCAGCTCGGCCAGCACCGCCTCCGGACCCAGGCCCTGATGGGCCAGCATCACCAGGCAATGAAACCACAGATCCGCCGTCTCGTAGACGATCTGCTCCGGGTCCCCGTTCTTGGCGGCCACCACGGTCTCAGTGGCCTCTTCCCCAACCTTCTTCAGGATCGCGTCCAGGCCCTTGGCATACAGGCCGGCCACGTAGGAACTGTCCGGTGCCGCCTGCTTGCGGGCCTCGAGCACCCGCGCCAGTTCTTCCAGGATCCGATCACTGCTCATGTCTTGTCACCGTACATCTGATCCGGGTCCTTGAGCACCGGCTCCACCACCTGCCAGTCGCCATCCTGGTAGCGATGGTAGAAGCAGTTGTGGCGCCCGGTGTGGCAGGCGATGCCACCGCGCTGTTCCACCTCCAGCAGCAGGGTGTCCCGGTCGCAGTCCAGGCGCATCTGCACCACCCGCTGGGTGTTGCCGGAGCTCTCGCCCTTGTGCCAGAGACGCTGCCGGGAGCGGGACCAGTATACGGCCTCGCCGGTCTCCAGGGTGCGCTGCAGGGATTCCCGGTTCATCCAGGCGAGCATCAGGACCTTGCCGGTGCCGGTCTCCTGGGCGATGGCCGGAATCAGGCCATCCGGGTTCCAGTGAATCGTGTCTAGCCAGTCTGGGGACATGCTGTTCTCGCCGGCGGAATGCGCCGGAGCCTTCGACTTTATACGTTAATTGTTAAAGTTTAAACCACGGGGGATCGTGGCCCGGCGCGGGGTACAGGCCGTCAGAGCCTGACCTCCACGCCCTGCTCGGCCATGAACTGCTTGGCCTCGCCCACGGTGTGCTGGCCGAAGTGGAAGATGCTGGCGGCCAGCACCGCATCGGCATGCCCCCGGGTGACGCCGTCCACCAGGTGCTGCAGGGTGCCCACACCGCCGGAGGCGATCACCGGCACCCGCACCGCATCGGAGACCGCCCGGGTCAGCTCGATGTCGAAGCCGGACTTGGTGCCGTCCCGGTCCATGCTGGTGAGCAGGATCTCGCCGGCGCCGCATTCGACCATGCGCCGGGCCCAGTCCACCGCATCGAGGCCCGTGGGCTTGCGCCCGCCGTGGGTGAAGATCTCCCAGCGATCCGCCTCGCCGGGGCCGGAGACCCGCTTGGCGTCGATGGCCACCACGATGCACTGGGAACCCACCTTGTCGGCGGCCTCGCGCACGAAGTCCGGGTTGAACACCGCGGCGGTGTTGATGGAGACCTTGTCGGCGCCGGCATTGAGCAGGCGGCGGATGTCCTCCATGCGCCGGATGCCGCCGCCCACGGTCAGGGGGATGAACACCTCGGTGGCCACCTGCTCCACCACGTGCACCATGGTCTCGCGCTCGTCGTGGCTGGCGGTGATGTCCAGGAAGGTGATCTCGTCGGCGCCCTCGGCGTCGTAGCGCCGGGCGATCTCCACCGGGTCACCGGCGTCGCGGATCTCGACGAAATTGACACCCTTGACCACGCGGCCGTTGTCGACGTCGAGACAGGGGATGATGCGTTTGGCGAGCATTGATTAAGGCGCTAGAGGCAAGTTGATAGAGACAAGAGGCAAGAAATTCGCATCTGGCACCGCGAGGCCTGGCTGAGCCCGGCTTACTGATCAGCCAGTTTCTGAGCCTCGGCGAGGTCGATGGTGCCTTCGTAGAGGGCGCGGCCGACGATGACGCCGTCGATGCCCTCCTCGCTCACGGCACACAGACGGCGGATGTCATCCAGGTTGGTGACGCCGCCGGAGGCGATCACCGGTACATGCACGGCCTGGGCCAGCTTGACCGTGGATTCCACGTTCACGCCCTGCATCATGCCGTCCCGGGAGATATCGGTGTAGATGATGGCGGCCACGCCGTCCTGCTCGAAGTGCATGGCCATGTCGATCACGTCGTGGTTGGAGAGCTTGGACCAGCCGTCGATGGCCACCTTGCCGTCCTTGGCGTCCAGGCCGACGATGATGTGGCCGGGGAATTCCAGGCACAGGTCATTGACGAAGTGGGGGGCACTCACCGCCTTGGTGCCGATGATCACCCACTGCACGCCGGCGTCGAGATACACCTGCACGGTGTCGTCATCGCGGATGCCGCCGCCCACCTGCACCGGCAGGTCCGGGTAGCGGGCGACGATCTCGCTGATGATGCCGGCATTGCGCGGCTCGCCGGAGATGGCCCCGTCCAGGTCCACGATATGCAGTCGGCGCGCCCCGGCCTCCACCCAGCGACCGGCCACCTCCACCGGGTCGTCGGAAAACACCGTGGCGTCGTCCATCCTGCCCTGGCGCAGACGCACGCACTTGCCATCCTTCAGGTCAATGGCCGGAATCACCAACATGCTCGAGTCTCCTGGGATCATGACTGTGGCTGCCCATCCCAGCGCATGAAGTTCCTGAGCAGGGTGAGGCCCGCGGCCGCGCTCTTCTCAGGGTGGCACTGGATGGCAAAGATGTTGTCCTTGGCAATGGCCGAGGTGAAGCGGATGCCGTACTCGGTGGTGGCGGCCACCAGGGCGGGGTCGCCGGCCTCGAGGTGATAGCTGTGCACGAAATAGAAGCGGCTGTCCTGGGGGATGTCCCGCCACAGGGGATGCGCGCCTTCCTGATGTACCTGGTTCCAGCCCATGTGGGGAATCTTCAGGCGGTCGCCGCTGCCGGCGTCCCGCAGATCCGTTCCGAAAAACCGCACCTTGCCGGGCAGGATGCCCAGGCAGGGGGTGCCGCCGTTCTCTTCACTATAGTCCACCAGCACCTGCATGCCCATGCAGATACCCAGAAACGGGCGGCTGGCGGCCGCCTGGCGCAGCACGGCATCGAGGCCCCGGGCGGTGAGCGCGGCCATGCAGTCCCGGGCGGCGCCCTGGCCGGGGAACACCACCCGCTCGGCGGCGGCGATGACCCCGGGGCTGTCGGTGAGCAGCACGCGGGTGCCCGCCGGAGCCTCGTGCTCCAGGGCCTTGACCACGGAGCGCAGGTTGCCCATGCCGTAATCGACCACTGCCACGGTGTTCATGATCGCTGCCTTGCTCGGGATGCGGGTGTCGCGGCCTACAGGGAGCCCTTGGTGGAGGGGGTGGTGCCCTGCATGCGCGGGTCCGGTTCGGCGGCCATGCGCAGGGCACGGCCGAAGGCCTTGAAGATGGTCTCCGCCACGTGGTGGGCGTTGCGCCCGCGCAGGTTGTCGATGTGCAGGGTCACGGCGGCGTGGTTGACGAAGCCCTGGAAGAACTCGCCGAACAGGTCCACGTCGAAGTCGCCGATGCGTGCCCGGGGGTAGTCCACGTGGTACTCCAGGCCGGGACGGCCGGAGAAGTCCACCACCACCCGGGACAGGGCCTCGTCCAGGGGCACGTAGGCATGGCCGTAGCGGCGGATGCCCTTCTTGTCGCCCAGGGCCCTGGCCATGGCCTGGCCCAGGGTGATGCCGATGTCCTCCACCGTGTGGTGGGCGTCGATATGCAGGTCGCCCTTGGCAACGATCTCCAGGTCCACCACGCCGTGCCGGGCCACCTGGTCGAGCATGTGGTCCAGGAACGGCAGGCCGGTGTCGAACTGGCCCTTGCCCTGACCATCCAGGTTGATACGGACCCGGATCTGGGTTTCCAGGGTGTCCCGGGAGACTTCGGCGATACGCTCGGACATGGGTGCAATAAATCCGCGGATTGATCGACCTGCGATCATATCACAGCCGTTGGCCCTGGCACGCGCCGTCCGGCTTGCAGTGGCGTGCTGCTTGTAGGGCCGCGAAGCCTTCGGGTATCTTGAGCGTTAAGGTAGGTACAGGGACACCTCCTCACCACGGGAACCACGCATGCCCACGTCCAATATCATCGATCTGCATGGCCTGAAAAAGGCCTGCAGCAACTGCAGCCTCCACGACCTGTGCATCCCCATGGGGGTCAGTGACCAGGAACTGGACGCGCTGGAGCGCATCATCAACCGCCGCCGGCCTCTGCAGCGGGGCGAGTACCTGTACCGCCCCGGCGACCGCATGCAGGCCCTGTACGCGGTGCGTGCCGGCTCCGTGAAGACCTCCTCCATCAGCGACGACGGCCTGGAACAGGTCACCGGCTTCCACCTGCCCGGCGAACTCCTGGGTCTGGATGCCATCAGCGACGGCATCCACCCCTGCACCGCCCGGGCCCTGGAAACCACCTCCGTGTGCGAGATCCCCTACGACAGGCTCGAGGACCTGGCCGGCCAGGTGCCAGGCCTGCAACGTCAGTTGTTCCGCATCATGAGCCGGGAGATCCAGTTCGACGAACACCTGATGACCCTCCTGGGCAAGAAGTCCTCGGAGGCGCGCCTGGCCGCCTTCCTGCTGAGCCTGTCCAAGCGCTTCGGCGAACGGGGCTTCTCCCGCCAGGAATTCAACCTGACCATGTCCCGCAACGACATCGCCAACTACCTGGGCCTGGCGGTGGAGACGGTCAGCCGGCTGTTCACCCGCTTCCAGCAGCTCGGCCTGCTGGAGGTCAACCGCAAGCTGGTGCAGCTGATCGACATGGAAGGCATGCACCAGATGGCCGGCGCCCACGGCCCTGAAACCCTTGAAAAAGGCGGCCGGGGAGGCTGATAGGGGCAATTCAAAGTTCAAGATTCAAAATTCAAAGAAAAGGTCACCTCCCCCTTTGAATTTTGAATCTTGAATTTTGAATTGCCTTCAAAGCAGCGCTCTCGGCGAAAACACCTCCGCCTCACCCAGCTTCTCCGTCACCCTGACCGCCTCCGCCAGCAGCCTGTCCGCGCTCACGGGCCCCACTTCCTCGCAGGCGGCCACGTAGGTCAGGTGCAACAGGCCGCGCAGGCCCTCCAGGCCCACGGCCTGCGGCAGCTGGGACGCCTCCCCCGTGATCCAGTCGGTCACCTGCCCGCGCAGGCCCGCCGGCAGACCCAGGCCCACAAGGCGCTGCAGCACCCGCACCCGCACCCCGGTCTCCACCTGCCGCTGCACGAGCCCCTCCATGATCGTGCCGTACATGGACTCGAACACGGTCATGGCCCCCGCTGGCGGGGGCGGTGAGGCACTGGCCGCCGGGACGGCACCCCGGTCCGAGGGACCCGGGTCCGGGGCCAGGTCCGCTTCGTCCAGGGACAGGGCGCGTACCAGGGCCCGGTGCAGTTCGCCGCGCCGCGCCTCCTGCCCGGCCTGCCGGCAGATGCGCGCCAGGAAGTCGTGCAGGGCATAGACGGGCTTGTCCGAGAACTCCCGCTCCCAGAGGCCCAGCCCCTCACGGGCGGCGGCCTCGTCCATGAGGGAGCACAGTCCGGTGTAGATGGCGCGGCGGCGGCGACGCAATTCCCTGCTGTCCACGGCCATGACGCTCACCCCTTGCCCTTGTGCAGGACATCGGCCTGGAACTCCGGATAGCCGATCTCGTAGTGCTCGCTGAAGTCGAGACCCCGCTGCTCGTCCACCGTGGAGGCGCGCAGGCCCACGGTGCGGTCGATCAGGAAGTACATCAGCAGGGCCATGGGGAAGGCCCACAGGAAGCCGGCCAGGATGCCGATCAACTGCACCGCCACCTGCATGGGGTTGAACAGGTCGCCGGCCAGGAACAGGCCCGCCGCCAGGGTGCCCCAGGCGCCGGCCAGGCCGTGGGCCGAGACCGCGCCCACCACGTCGTCCAGGCCCAGGGACTCCAGCAGGCGCGTGCCCGCCACCACGATCATGCCCGAGACCAGGCCGGTGACCACGGCGAAGTGCGGGTCCATGGTGGCGGCGCCGGCGGTGATGCCCACCAGGCCACCGATGGAGGCATTCACCGTGGTGGTAAGCAGCACCGGCTGTCGCAGGATGGCCAGCAGGATCAGTGCGCCGGCGGCGCCCGCTGCCGCCGAGAGGTGGGTGTTGAGGTTGATCAGGCCGATGGAAACATCGGCGCCGCCGGTGCTGCCACCGTTGAAGCCGAACCAGCCCACCCAGAGGATGAAGCCGCCCAGGGCCACCTGGGTGAGGTTGTGGCCATGGATGGGCCGGCGCTCGCCGTTGGGGCCGAAACGCCCCAGGCGCGGCCCCAGCACCAGCACACCCGCCAGGGCCACCCAGCCTCCGATGGAATGCACCACCGTGGAGCCGGCGAAGTCGATGAAACCGAGGCTGGCCAGCCAGCCCTCGCCGCCGTGGGCGCCGCCCCAGGCCCAGCTGCCGTACACGGGATAGATGATGGCGGTGATCAGCACCGCACCCAGCAGGTAGGCCTGGTAGCGGGTGCGCTCGGCCATGGCACCGCTGGCGATGGTCACGGCGGTGGCGGCGAACATGGTCTGGAACAGCAGGGCCATGTAGTCGCCGTTCTCGGCGCCGATCAGGGCGAAATGGGACTGGCCGAACCAACCGGTGGGGTTGAAGCCGAACATCAGCCCGTAACCCACCAGCCAGAAGGCCAGGCTCCCCAGGCACACGTCCACGTAGTTCTTCATCACCACGTTGACGGCGTTCTTGGCCCGGGACATGCCGCTCTCCAGCAGGGCGAAACCCGCCTGCATGAAGAACACCAGGGCGGCGGCCACCGCCAGCCAGACCGTGTCCAGGGCGGGCAGCCAGTCCGGCGGCCCGGACTCCGCGGCCTGGGTGACGGCCGGGAACAGGCACAGGGCTGTGATGAGCATCAGGGGGGTGAAACGGGATCGGGGCAGGGTCATGGAATCTCTCGTCCTCTTGCTGGGCCTTGCCTGTGAATGAGCAAGGCCCATGCCAGAGGACAGATCCATGACCGGCGGCGGATGTCGTGTGATGAATGGCGCCTGGGCACGATAGATCCGACCGTCCGCGCACCAGGGCGGGGCAGGCGCACCGGGTCGGTGCCGCAGGGAGATCGAGATTCAAAATTCAAAATTCAAAATTCAAAGGGGGTGACGTTTCCTTTGAATCTTGAATTTTGAATTTTGAATCTTGAATTCTGAATTGTCCGTTATCTGGGCGGCGGCACTTCCAGCCAGAAGGTGACCGGGCCGTCGTTGACCAGGCTCACCGCCATGTGGGCACCGAAGCATCCCGTGGCCACGGGCGTGTGAACCGAACAGGCCAGGGACACCAGGTGATCGAACAGCGCCCTGCCGAGCCCGGGCTCGGCGGCCGGGGTGAAACTCGCGCGCATGCCTTTGCGGGTGTCGGCGGCCAGGGTGAACTGGGGCACCAGCAGCAGGCCGCCGCCGGTGTCCGAGAGGCTCAGGTTCATGCGCCCGGCCTCATCCTCGAACAGGCGGTAGCCCAGGATGCGCTCCAGCAGGCGCGCCGCCTGGGCCTCGGTGTCACCCCGCTGCACGCCGATCAGGGCCAGGATGCCGGGGCCAATGGCCCCCACGGTCTCGCCGTCCACGCGCACCGCGGCCTCGCTGACCCGCTGCAGCAGGGCGATCATCGCAGCATCACGGCCAGTTCGTCCGTGGCCCGCACCAGGGCATCCACGATGCCCGGTTCGCCGGCGGAATGGCCGGCATCCGGGATGATCTCGAGCTTCGCCCGGGGCCAGGCCCGGTGCAGGGCATGGGCCTGGTCCAGCGGGCAGACCACGTCGTAGCGGCCGTGCACGATGGTGCCGGGGATGTCCGCCAGGCGGTGGGCGTCGCGCAGCAGCCGGTTCGGTTCCAGGAAGGACTGGTTCATGAAGTAATGACACTCGATGCGCGCCAGGCTGAGCGCTACGTGGGGATCCCGGAAATGGTCCACCACCCCCGGATTGGGCAGCAGCGTCGCGGTGCGCCCCTCCCACTCGGACCAAGCCTTGGCGGCCGCCATGCGCGCCACCTCGTCCTCACCGGTGAGCCGGCGATGGTAGGCGGAGACCATCTCATCCCGTTCAGACTCGGGGATCGGCGCCAGGTAGTCCTCCCAGTAGTCGGGGAACAGGCGCCCGGCGCCCTCCTGGTAGAACCAGTGGATGTCCCGGGGCCGGCACAGGAAGATGCCGCGCAACACCAGTCCCAGCACCCGCTCCGGGTGGGCCTCGGCATAGGCCAGCGCCAGGGTCGAGCCCCAGGAGCCGCCGAACACCACCCAGCGCTCGATGCCCAGGTGTTCCCGGATGCGCTCCATATCGGACACCAGGTGGGCGGTGGTGTTGTCCTCCAGGGAGGCGTGGGGGCGGGATCGGCCGCAGCCCCGCTGGTCGAAGAGCACGATGCGGTAGGCGGCGGGATCAAAGAAACGCCGATGCCAGGGCTCGCAGCCGGAACCGGGGCCGCCATGCAGGAACACCACCGGCAGACCCTGGGCAGTGCCGCAGGTCTCCAGGTGCAGCCGGTGGGTCTGGTCCACGGCCAGGGTTTCCATGTGATAGGGGTCGATGGGCGGGTAAAGCACACGCATGATCGAGGACCTCAAGGCCTGTCCGAATGGGCCCCATCATAGCCCCAAACAGCCCAAAAGCGCCTGTGTAGGCCTAGGCCTACACGAATTGTGGAAGATTCCTACAAAAAAGGCCGTTTTTGGGCCTTTTCTCCCGCCACGGAATGGGAAATGATGGTATCGCCCTCCAGGGGAGGAGGTTTCAGGGAACCCCGGACACTCGACAGGACGTCGGATTCGGGTGTGGAACGGATCCCACCAGGGACGCTTTAATCACCAAGGGGCCAGGACGGCCAAACCCCGGTGCCAGGATGGCGCCGGGGTTTTTTATGCCCGCATCTCCTGGTGGCCAGAGCCCTTGCCCGCACCCTGAATGGCACGTATCTTCGGTCGGATGACCGACTTCATCGCACCCCCCAAATCCCTGATCCGCCTGACCGGCAAGGCCCTGGGCGATTTCCGCATGATCGCCGACGGCGACCGGGTGCTGCTGGGCCTGTCCGGCGGCAAGGACTCCCTGAGCCTGCTGCACCTGCTGCATCACTTCCAGCGCCGCGCCCCGGTGCGCTTCGAGCTGGCCGCGGTGACCATCGATCCCCAGAGCGAGAGCTTCGACCCCTCGCCCCTGATCCCCTACATGAAGGCGCTGGGGGTCGAGTACCACTACGTGCGCGAGCCCATCATGGAGCTGGCCACCGAGCACATGGACAACGACTCCTACTGCGCCTTCTGCTCGCGCATGAAGCGCGGCCTGATGTACCGCACCGCCCGGGAACACGGCTTCAACGTGCTGGCCATGGCCCAGCACCTGGACGACCTGGCGGAGAGCTTCCTGATGAGCGCCTTCCACGGTGGCCGCCTGAAGACCATGAAGGCCCACTACCGCATCGACGCCGGCGACCTGCGGGTGATCCGCCCCCTGGTCTACGTGCGCGAGCGCCAGACGGCCGCCTTCGCCGAGGCCGCCGGGCTGCCGGTGATCAGCGAGAACTGCCCTGCCTGTTTCGATATGCCCACCCAGCGCCAGCACATGAAGGAACTGCTGGCCCGGGAGGAGGCGGCCCTGCCGCGCCTGTTCCGCAACCTGCTCTCGACCCTGCGGCCGCTCATGTCCCAGGGCCTGGAGGACATCCCCGAGGCACCCGCCGCCCCGGCCCGCAAGCGGGCCTGAGCATCCCCATGGGTGGCCTGCTGCTGCGCGTGCTGCTGGGCCTGCTGGCCCGACTGCCGCTGCCGATCAATCACGCCCTCGGCGCGGGGCTCGGCTGGCTCGCCTGGCTGCTGCCCAACGACCTCAAGCGCATCTCCCTGGACAACCTGGCACGCTGCTATCCGGATGAATCCGAGACCTGGCGACGCCGGGTGGCCCGCAGGAGCCTGATGGAGACCGGCAAGGCGCTCACCGAGGCATCCTGGCTGTGGCGCGCAGGCCCCGAGCGCATCGCCGCCCTGCTGGACGGGGTCGAGGGCTGGGAACACGTGGAGCGGGCCCTGGCCGAGGGACGCGGCGTGTTCCTGGTCTCGCCCCACCTGGGCAGCTGGGAGTTCGCCGGCCTGCATGCCGCCTCCCTGGGACCCATGACCAGCCTCTACCGCCCGCCCCGGCAGAAGGCCCTGGACGGCCTGTTGCGCCGCTCCCGGCAGGCCACCGGCGCCAGGCTGGTGCCCACCACCCCCGGCGGCATCAAGGCCCTGCGCCAGGCGGTGGAACGGGGCGAACTGATCGGCATGCTGCCGGACCAGACGCCGAAGGGTTCCAGCGGCGTGTTCGCCCCCTTCTTCGGCCACCCGGCCTACACCATGATCCTGCTGGCACGGCTGGCGGCACCCGCCCGGGTGCCGGTGATCTTCGCCTACGCGGAGCGCCTGCCCCGGGGCCGGGGCTACCGCTACCACTGCATCCCCGCCCCCGAGGGCCTGTACGCCGAAGACCCGGTGGAGGCCGCCGCCGCCATCAACCAGGCCGTGGAGACGCTGGTGAGACAGTGCCCGGAGCAGTACGCGTGGAGTTACAAACGCTTCAAGAAGCAAGAAGTGTGAATTGGGAAGTGCGAAGTAAAGGCCTTTTACTTCCCTCTTCCCAATTCACACTTCCCCCTTTTAGTAGACCTTCTTCTCCCCCGCCGGCCGCGTCTTGAAGTACTTCAGCGTCCACAGGTACTGGGCGGGATGGCGGCGGATGGACGCCTCGATGGCCTGGTTCATGCGCCGGGCGTCCTCCTCGGCATCCCCGGTCGGATAGTCCTGCAGGGGCGGCTCCAGGCGCATCTCGTAGACGTCCTCCTCCGGCAGGTAGACGCTCAGGCTGGGCAGCACGGCGGCGCCGGTGAGTTTCGCGAGGCGACCCAGGGCGGGCAGGGTGGCCTTGGGCACGCCGAAGAAGGGCACGAACACCGAGTGCTCCGGACCCAGGTCCTCGTCGGGCAGGTAGTAGAAGAAGCGGCCCTGCTTGATGTGTTTCAGCGCCGGGCGCAGGCCCTGCTCCCGGGCGAAGATCTCGCCGCTGTACTGGGTGCGGCTCCTGTGGTTGATCCACTCCACCAGCGGGTTCTTCATGGGCTTGGCGAAGGACACCCCGTCGTAGAGCTGGCTCATGCGCAGGCCGCCGAAATCCAGGGACGGGGCGTGGGGGGCCAGCACGATCACCGGCCGGCCCGCCTCCCGGCAGGCCCGGTAGTGTTCCTCGCCGCTCAAACGGATGCGCCGGGCGTGGGCGCGGGGGCCCCGGAACCAGAGCAGCCCGTAGTCCACGAAGCATTGCGCGGTGGTGCGGAAGTTTTCCCGCGCCAGGCGTTCCCGGGCCGCCTCGTCCAGTTCCGGAAAACACAGGGCCAGATTGACCGCGACGATGTGCCGCTGTTTCGGGGCGAAGCGCCACATGAGCGCCGCCAGGCCCGCGGCCGCACCGCGGATGACGAAACGGGGCATGACGCTGAGCAGCGCCACCGCGCCCAGCCCCAGCCAGGTGGGCCAGTAGCGGGGCGCAAGCAGTCCGGCGTGAAACGGCGCGCGGTAGGCCTCAGCCATCGGCCCCGCCCAGCTGCTTCTCGGCCCGGCGACGGAACACCTGCATCTCCTTGGCCGCCTGCTTGTCGCCCTTCTCCTCAGCCACGGCGATGCCCTGGTCGAAGGCCTCGATGGCCGCGGCCTGATCGCCGCTCTCCGCCAGGGCCTTGCCCAGCAGCTTCCACGCCGCCGAGTACTTCGGATCATGACCCACCGCGGCGCGCAGATGCGCCACCGCCTCCGCGGCACGCCCGGCGCCCAGCAGCGCGTTGCCCAGGGAGAAACGGAGCATGGCATTGTCCTGCCCGGCGTCGAGCATGGACTGGAAACGTTCGATCATGGACATGGGGGGATTATAAGGGCCGGAAGCGGGAACAGGAGATATGAGGTACGAAGTGAGAATTGGGAAGTGGGAACAAAGACCACTTCGTACTTCCCAATTCTCACTTCCCACTTCAACCGGTCTTGACCCCCACCAGATACGCCTCATTCCTCCACCCCCGGCTGGTGTCCCCGATCACGCCCTCCTCCCGATAGGCGACGAGGCGCAGGGGCGCGAAGAGTTGCAGCAGCTCATTGGGTGCCAGGCGGAAGGCGGGGTCCGAGGGTCCGGTGGCATCCACCGCCTCGCGGGTGAATGTCTCGTAAAACAGCAGGCCGCCGGGACGCAAGGCGTCGATCAGGGCAGGCACCCGCGCACGGTCGAGAAACCGGGACACCACGATGACGTTGTAGCTCTCCGGCTCGGGCGGTGACTGCTCCACGTCGCGCACCCGCGCCTGCAACGGCAGGGACTGGGCCTGCGCCAGGACATTGAGCTTGTCGGCAGCCACCGGCGAGATATCCCAGGCCTCGGTGTCCAGCCCGTATTGCGCCAGCAGGCGCGCGTTGCCACCGAGCCCGCTGGCCAGATCCAGGGCGCGGCCCTTCTCCGGCAGCAGGTGCGCAAACTCCGTCAGTACCCGGCAGGCCGATGCCTGGGCCACATCGGCGTCCCGGTAGCGGGCATCCCATTTGTCCTGCGTTGGGGTTGTCATTGGGGGTCCTTGGGTACTGTGAGAGAAGCAACTTCTGCCGCAGAGGCGCGGAGGCGCAGAGAAAAATCTGTTTGACAGGATTTACATGATTAACAGGATTGAAAAAAACTGCATGGCGAGCATTGGTTTTACATCATGTTAATCATGTAAATCCTGTCCGATCCCTTGATTTCTCTGCGCCTCCGCGGCATTCCGTTCAAGACCCTATTTGCGCCAGAACGCCGGCGTCAGCAGCACCAGCACCGTGAAGATCTCCAGGCGTCCCATGAGCATGGCGATGCACAGCATCCACTTGGCGAAGTCGTTGATGTCCGCGTAGTGGGGGCCCACGTCGCCCAGGCCAGGGCCCAGGTTGTTGAGGCTGGCGGCCACGGCGGAGAAGGCGGTGACCTGGTCGAGGCCCGAGGCCATGAGGGCCAGCATGATGACGGCAAACACCGCCACGTAGGCGGAAAAAAACCCCCACACCGCCTCCACCACCCGGTCGGACAGGGCGCTGCGCCCCACCTTCACGGCGATCTCCGCGTTGGGATGCACCAGTCGAACCACCTCGCGCTGCCCCTGCTTGAACAGCAGCAGGAAGCGGATCACCTTGATGCCGCCGCCGGTGGAGGCGGCGCAGGCGCCGATGAAGCTGGTAAAGATCAAGAGCACGGGCAGGAAGCCTGGCCAGTTGTAGAAGTCCGTGGTGGTGAAACCCGTGGTGGTGCCGATGGACACCGCCTGGAAGATGCCCTGGCGCAGGGTCTCGCTCCAGCCCTCGGTGGTGGCGGTGTAGTAGAGATAGCCCACGCTGACCGCCGCCACGGTGGAGATGATCAGCACGTAGGTGCGGAACTCCGCGTCCTGCCAGTAATGGCGCACGGACAAGCCTCGCCAGGTGAGGAAGTGCAGGGCGAAGTTCACGCCGCCCAGCAGGATGAAGGTGATGGCCACCGCTTCCACCGCCGCGCTGTCGTAGTAACCGATGCTGGCGTCATGGGTGGAAAAGCCGCCCAGTGAAACGGTGGAGAAGCTATGCGCGATGGCGTCGAAGGGCTCCATGCCCACCGCCCAGTAGGCCAGGGCGCAGGCCACGGTGAAGCCCAGGTAGAGATACCACAGGGCCTTGGCGGTCTCGGTGATACGCGGCGTGAGCTTGGTGTCCTTCACCGGCCCGGGCATCTCGGCGCGGTAGAGCTGCATGCCGCCCACCCCCAGCATGGGCAGGATGGCCACTGCCAGCACGATGATGCCCATGCCGCCCATCCACTGCAGCTGCTGGCGGTAGATGAGGATGGCCCGGGGCAGATCGTCCAGGGCGGTGATCACCGTGGCGCCGGTGGTGGTCAGCCCGGACATGGACTCGAACACCGCGTCGGTCACCGAGATGTGCAGGGCCTTGTCCAGGTACAGGGGCAGCGCGCCGAACACCCCCAGCACCAGCCAGAACATCAGCACCACCACGAAGCCGTCGCGCAGGCGCAGCTCGCGGCGCACCCGGTACACCGGCGCCCAGATGATCAGGCCGGTGAGCAGCAGGATGGCGAAGGCCTCCAGAAACGGCCACATGCTCTGCTCACCGTAATAAAAACCCACGGCGGCAGGCGGCAGCATGGTCACGCTGAACAGCATGATCAGCAGGCCGAGGATGCGCTGGATGACGGTCAGTTGCATGAAGGCGCTAGAGACAAGAGGCAAGAGGCAAGATACAAGACAAGGCCCTCATGCCACTCACAGGAACGTTACGCTCACGGCGAACAGGCGCTCCACTTCGCGGATGCGGCGCTTGTCCACCAGGAACAGGATCACGTGGTCCTCGGCCTCGATGAGGGTGTCGTGGTGGGGGATGATCACCTCGTCACCGCGCACCAGGGCACCGATGGTGCAGCCCTTGGGCAGTTTCAGCTCCTCGACGCGCCGGCCCACCACCTTGGAGGTCTTGGGATCGCCGTGGGCCACCGCCTCGATGGCCTCGGCGGCGCCGCGACGCAGGCTGTGCACCGCGACCACGTCGCCACGGCGCACGTGGGTGAGCAGGGCGCCGATGGTCACCTGTTGGGGCGAGATGGCGATGTCGATCACGCCGCTCTCCACCAGGTCTACGTAGCTCGGGCGATTGATGATGGACATCACCTTCTTGGCGCCCAGGCGCTTGGCCAGCATGGCGGACAGGATGTTGGCCTCGTCGTCGTTGGTGAGCGCGCAGAAGACGTCTGTGCTCTCGATGTTCTCCTCGATGAGCAGGTCTTCGTCGGCGGCGTCACCGCGCAGCACGATGACGTTGTTGAGCACCTCGGACAGCTCCTTGGCGCGCTCCTTGTTGTGCTCGATGAGCTTGACCTGGTACTTGGGCGTCAGCACCTCGGCCAGGCGCCGGCCGATGTTGCCGCCGCCGGCGATGATCACCCGCTTGTAGGGCTTGTCCAGCTTGCGCAGTTCGCTGGTGATGGCGCGGATGTTCTTGCGCGCGGCGACGAAGAACACCTCGTCTTCCGCCTCGATGATCGTGTGTCCCTCGGGAAAGATCGGGGTGTTGCGCCGGAAGATGGCGGCCACCCGGGTCTGGATGCCGGGCATGTGCTCGGTCAGCTCGCGCAGTTCGTGTCCCACCAGGGCGCCGCCATGATGGGCGCGCACCGCCACCAGCTGCACACGGCCGTCGGCGAAGTCCAGCACCTGAAGGCTGCCGGGATGCTCGATGAGACGCTGGATGTAGGTGGTGACCAGCTCCTCGGGGCTGATGAGCACGTCGATGGGCAGGGCATCCTGGGCGAACAGGGCCTTGTGCGCCAGGTACTCGGCGGCACGCACGCGGGCGATCTTGGTGGGGGTATGGAACAGGGTGTAGGCCACCTGGCAGGCGACCATGTTGGTCTCGTCGCTGTTGGTGACGGCGACGATCATGTCCGCGTCCCGGGCGCCCGCCTTGATGAGCACGTCCGGGTGGGAACCCACGCCCACGATGCCGCGCAGGTCGAGCCGGGCCTGCAGCTCGTGCAGCACATCCGAACGGGTATCCACCACGGTGATGTCATTGGCCTCGTTGGCGAGGCTCTGGGCCACGGAGGTGCCCACCTGGCCGGCACCCAGGATGATGATCTTCATGCGCCTGCGTCCACGATGGCTGACAGGGCCGAAATTCTAGCACCATCCGTGGGCATTATTCGCCGCGCCCCTTGCGCGGCTCGATGCCCAGGGCCTTGAGCTTGCGGTACAGGTGGGTGCGCTCCAGGCCCACCTGCTCGGCGAGCCGGGTCATGTTGCCCTCGGCCCGTTCCAGCTGCTGCAGGAGGTATTCCCGCTCGAACTGTTCCCGGGCCTCGCGCAGGGGCAGGTCCATGGGGATCACCCCCGGGGCGGCCTCCTCGGCCAGGCGGGGACTGCGACCGGCCAGGGCCAGCTCCACCTCGGTGCGCGAGATGTCATCGCCGCTGCCGAGGATCAGCAGGCGCTGCACCACGTTGCGCAGCTCACGCACGTTGCCGGGCCAGTCGTGCTGCCGGAGACGCTCCACCGCCGGCTGACTGAAACGGCGCAGGGGCAGGCCTTCGTGCTCGTGGAGGGTGGCGACGAAGTGCTCGATGAGCACGGGCACGTCCTCCAGGTGCTCGCGCAGGGGCGGGATCACCAGGGGCACCACGCTCAGGCGGTAGTAGAGGTCCTCGCGGAATTCGCCGGCACGTACCAGGGACTCCAGGTCCTTGCGGGTGGCGGCCACCACACGCACGTCCACGTCGATGGGTTCGCTGCCGCCCACGCGGGTGATGCGCCGCTGTTCCAGGGCGTTGAGCAGACGGCCCTGCACGTGCAGGTCCATGTCCGCCACCTCGTCCAGGAACAGCACGCCGCCGCTGGCCCGCTCCAGCAGGCCGCGACGCACGCGCTCGCCCTGCTCCTGGCCCAGCAGTTCGATGGCCGACTCCTCGGGGGCCAGCGAGGCCACCGCCACTTCCACGAAGGCATGGGCGCGGCGGCTGCTCTGGCTGTGCAGGTAGCGGGCGAAGGTCTGCTTGCCCACCCCGGCCTCGCCGCTGATCAGCACCCAGGTGTCGTGCTGGGCGATGCGCCGCACCTGTTCGCGCAGGCCCTGGATGCGCGCGCTCACGCCTTCCGGGTAGACGGCCCGTTCCAGCTGCTGGCGCAGGCCGATGTTCTCCCGGGCCAGCTGATCCGCCTCCAGGGCGCGGGAGACGGTGAGGATCAGCTTGGCCAGGGACAGGGGCTTTTCCAGGAAATCGTAGGCCCCCAGGCGGGTGGCCTCCACGGCGGTCTCCACGTTGCCGTGGCCGGACATCATGACCACCGGAAAATCCTCCGGCGCCTGCTGCTTCCATTCCTTGAGCAGGCTGATGCCGTCGCCATCGGGCATCCAGATGTCCAGCAGCGCCAGGTCGGGCGCGCGGGCACGGCTCTCGTCCCGCGCCTCGGCCAGGGTACCCGCCACGCGCACAGAGTAGCCCTCGTCCACGAGGATCTCCTGGACCAGGTCGCGGATGTCCGGTTCGTCGTCCACCACCAGGATGTCTGGCGTACTCATGCGATCTCCTCTTGCAGGTCCTGGTGGGAGCCGGCCACCGGCACGCTGGCCGGCAGGCGGATCACGATGCGGGCGCCGCCGCTGGCGCGGTTCTCGGCCCAGACCATGCCGTTGTGTTCCTCGACGATCTTCTTGACGATGGCAAGCCCGAGCCCGGTGCCCTTGGGCTTGCTGGTCACGTAGGGTTCGAACAGCCGGGACATGAAGTCCTCGGGCACGCCGCGGCCGTTGTCCTGCACGCGCAGCTCCACCACCGTGCAGCGCGCCTCGCGCACACAGCGGGTATCGACCTCCAGGCGCGGCTCGGGCACCCCTTCCAGGGCCTCGAGACCGTTCTTGATCAGGTTGTGCAGCAGCTGGCGCATGCGCCCGGCATCGGCCAGCACCGGCGGGAGCCTGTCGGCCAGGTGCAGGCGCAAACGCTGGCCCACGCCGGCGTAAAGATCCGCCACCTCGCGCACCAGGTCGTTGAGATCCAGGGGCTCCACCGACACCGCTGGTGTGTGGGCGTATTCGCTGAAGGCATTGACCATGGATTTCATGGCCTCCACCTGCTGCACGATGGTGTGGGTGGAACGCTCCAGGACACGGGCCTCATCTTCCGGAAGGCTGGGCTTGAGCTTGCGCTGCAGGCGCTCGGCGGAGAGCTGGATCGGGGTGAGCGGGTTCTTGATCTCGTGGGCCAGGCGCCGCGCCACCTCGCCCCAGGCGGCATCCCGCTGGGCCTGCAACAGGGCGGTGACGTCGTCGAACACCACCACCTGACCACCGCGCATGCCGCTTTCCGGGGGCAGTTTCACACCCCGGCACATGAGCACCTTGCGCCCTGCGGCGCCGAACACGGTGATCTGGGCCTGCCATTCGTCCTGCTGCTGCCGCAGCTGGGTGTCGATCTCGTCCAGGAAACGCTGCACCTGGGCATGATGCCGGCCGATGTCACCCAGACTGCGCCCGGACTCCCGGGTCAGGTCCACCTCCAGGATCTGGCTCGCGGCGGTATTGGCAGTGCGCAGCATCATGTCCCGATCCAGGGTAACAACGCCGGATGACAAATGTTGCAGCACGGTCTCCAGGTAGGTGCGCCGCCCCTCGGCCAGGCGCCGGCTGCGCTCGGCCTCGTCCCGGGTGGCGGCCAGGGTCGCGGTCATGGCATTGAACGAGCGCACCAGGAATCCCAGCTCGTCGCGCTGGTTCACCGGCAGCTTCTTGCGGTATTCGCCGGCCGCCACCAGGCGCGTGCCCTCGGCCAGTTCACGGATCGGCGCCACCATGCGCCCGGCGGAATAGAACGCCGCCCAGATGGCGCCCAGCACGGACACCAGCAGGGCCAGGGACAGGGTGATAGCGAAGCTCTGCTTGAGCGGCGCGCGCAGGTAGGCGAATTCCTTGTACTCGGAGAAGGCGTCCTGGACGCTGTCGGCGAGCTGGCTCATGCGCGCCTCCACCGGGTAGATGGCCTGCAGGATGCGTCCCTCGTCGGCGGGACTGCGGGCGCGCACCGGAACCACCACGCGGATGTACAGGCCGGTGTCGTACACCGGCTCCAGGGCCACGTAGTTCTGGCGCTGGGCGAGCACCAGGAACACCTCCTGGCTGGGTAGACTGGGCAGCCGGCGCAGGGTGTCGCCGATGCTCGAGGCGATGATGCGGTTGTTGCTGTCGATCAGGGTCAGCTCCGCAGCGCCGCCCCGGTTGCGCAGATCATTGAGAGTGAATGCCGCAAGCCCCTCAGCGAGGTCCACGGTCTCCTCGGCCAGGGATTCCGTCTGGCGGGTGAGCTGGCGCATGCGCAGGTCCAGGGAGCTGCGCGACAGTTCCAGGGCGTCCTCCAGGGCCTTTTCCACGCGCACGTCGAACCAGCTGTCGATACCCTCGTCCAGGAACTTCATGGAGAAGTAGTAGACCACCCCGGCCGGGGCCAGGGAGAGCACCACGAACAGCAGCACCAGCTTGAGTGTCAGGCGCGAGCCGGGCTCGCCGCGCAGCAGCTGGGCCACCGCCTGGTAGACCTTGGTGCCGATGAGCACCGCCAGGAACACCAGGCCCAGGGTGTTGAGCAGCAGCAGCCAGATGTAGAGACGTTCGAAGCGCGCGGAGTTGCGTGCCGCATCGCCCATGACAAACAGCGAGGCGAGCAGCAGCAGGAAGATCACTGCCATGGGCAGCAGGCCCAGGGAAAGCCTTTTCAGCGCAGCGACCATGTGTACCAGTCACTCACCGGACTCCATTCCCCACTCATGTAGGCCCGCGCCCGCAGCGGCAGGGGCAGGGCGTCCACCGCCAGGCGTGCGCGCAGGCGTACCGTGTAGCTGGCATCGTCATCCAGCAGGGCGGCGTCCAGCAGGGGAATGTTTTCCAGTTCACCCAGGGTGGTCAGCAGGGAGGGAAAGCGGAAGAAGCTCTGCTGGGCACCGCTGTTGAGATGGGTCAGGAGGTAGAGACGGCTCAGCGCGTGGTATTCGATGCGGTAGCGCTGGGTGATGGTGGCCACCTGGGCGTCCCAGAGCCAGCCCCGGGCCTGCGCCACCTGCACCTGTACCTCGAACACCAGGGACACGCCGTTGTGCAGGGCGTCTGTCAGGGCGGGGCTCATGCGGTAGTGGATACCGGCATCCAGGTAGTAGACCCCGCCCGAGAGCTGGGTGCGCGCGAAATCCACGGCAATCCAGGGCTGCGCGGGCTGCGCGGGCGCGGCGGCAGGCAAGGCCATCAGGCAGCCCGCCAGCAGCAGGCCCATGAGTCGCAACGGACTGGCGAGGGAGATCTTCAAGTCTGTTTAATCAGCCTGGCGTAGTAGAAGCCGTCCATGCCCTGTTCTCCGGCGAGTATCTGCCGCCCCGGCGAGGTACTGCGGCCAAAGTCTTCGGGCAACGGGCTCTCTTCGGCATCCCCGTGGGCCTGCAGAAAGACGCGCACCTGATCGGCATTTTCCCGGGGCAGCAGCGAGCAGGTGGCATACAAGAGCATACCCCCCGGGGCCAGCAGGGGCCAGAGCGCTTCCAGCAGGGCCGCCTGGCGGGCCGCGAGCCTGGGAATGTCTTCACCCTTGCGCAGCAGCTTGATGTCCGGATGACGCCGGATCACGCCGGTGGCGGAGCAAGGGGCATCCAGCAGGATGCGATCGTAGGCGCCGCCCTCGTGCCATTGCGCCGGATGCTCGCCGTCTCCGGCCACCAGCCGCGCCCGGCGTCCGGCCCGGGCGAGATTCTCCTCCACCCGCCTCAGGCGCTCGGCATCCACATCCAGGGCGGTGAGATCCAGATCGCCGGCCACCGACTCCAGCAGGTGCAGGGTCTTGCCACCGGGCGCCGCGCAGGCGTCCAGCACCCGCATACCCGGCCGACAATCCAGCAGCGGTGCCGCCAGCTGCGCCGCCGCGTCCTGTACCGAGACCAGCCCCGCGTCGAAGCCCGGCAGCTGGTTCACGTCCACCGGTGCCGCCAGCACCAGGGCCGAGGCGGCCACGGGATGGGGCTCAGCGTCATGTCCCGCTTCGGCCAGGCGCACCCGGTAGGCCTCCCGGGTGATGCGGGACAGATCGACCCGCAGGGTCATGGGGGCCTGCGCGTTGAGGGCCTCGCCCAGCGCCTGCCAGTCCTCGGGCCAGGCCTTCCTGAGCGCCCCCAGCAACCAGTCCGGCAGGGACAGACGCAGGGCCGGGTCCCGATCCAGATCGGCCAGCAGGGCATCCCCCTCCCGCTGCACCCGGCGCAGCACGGCGTTGACCACCCCGGTCGCCCAGGGCTTGCCCAGGCTCTTCGCCAGTCCGGCGGTCTCCTGGATGGCGGCATAGTCCGGCGTGCGCAGGTAGAGCAGTTCGCACAGTCCCATCTCGATCACCAGCCCCACGTCCCGGTCCTTGTCGCGCATGGGCTTGCTCAGCAGGCGCCCGGTCAGTGCCTCGAGCCGGTGGTGCCAGCGCAAGGTGGCGAAGGCCAGGGCCTGGGCAAAGGCCCGGTCCCGGGGCGCCAGCGGCGCCAGCAGCGGCGGCAGCACGTCGGAGAGGGAGGCGCCGTTGATGACGACACGCTTGAGGGCCTTGAGGGTGATCTGGCGGGGGGACACGGTTCGTTAAGTGAGAAGGGGGAATTGGGAAGTGAGAATGTCAGGAGCTATTGTGAAGCGAGTGTCAGGAGGGTGAAAGGTGCGTGGCTCGTGCCTTTGAACTTTTCGCCCTTCCCAATTCTCACTTCGCACTTCCGCCGAGCCTTTTGCCGAGCAGCGATCTTCCGGCAACCACCTGCTCCGCCGTCAGCGGCCTGCCGCCCGGAAACTGGATGCGGGTGAGGCGCAGCAGGCCCTCGCCGGTGGCCACGTCGATGCCTTGCGGCCCCTCGGCCACCACGGTGCCGGGGGTGGCGGTGACCGTTGAGGCCACGGGTGCGGCGGCCCAGATGCGCAGCGTCTCGCCGTCGAGGTGGGTGAAGGCCACGGGCCAGGGGTTGAAGGCGCGCACCTGGCGGTCCAGCGCGGCGGCGGACAGGAACCAGTCCAGCTCCGCCTCCGCCTTGCTGAGCTTTTCGGCGTAGGTGGCCAGGGCCTCGTCCTGGGGCTCGGGCCTGAGCCGGCCGGCCTGCAGGTCCTCAAGACAATCCAGCAGCAATTGTGCACCCTGCTCGGCCAGCCGGTCATGCAGTTCCTGGGCGGTATCCCCGGGGCCGATGGGAGTCACGGCCTTGAGCAGCATGTCGCCGGTGTCCAGCCCCGCGGCCATCTGCATCAGGGTCACGCCGGTCTCGGCATCCCCCGCCAGGATGGCCCGCTGGATGGGCGCGGCGCCGCGCCAGCGGGGCAGCAGGGAGGCATGGATGTTGAGGCAACCGTGTTTAGGGATCTCCAGCACCGCCCTGGGCAGGATGAGCCCGTAGGCGGCCACGACCATCACGTCGGGCGCGTAGGCCCGCAGACGCGCCTGCACCTCCGGGGGCTTGAGCCGCTCGGGCTGCTCCACGGGGATGCCATGTTCCAGGGCCAGGTGCTTGATGGGGCTTGGGGTGAGCTTGCGCCCGCGCCCCGCGGGCCGGTCCGGCTGGGTGTAGACCGCCACCACGTCATGGGGTGAATCGATCAGCGCCTGGAGCGCCGGCACGGCAAACTCCGGCGTGCCGGCGTAAACGATGCGCAGCTTGGGGCTGGGATCCAAGGTTCTGTCTCGGGTCAGAGGGAGTGACGAAAATCAAACGCGTCGCGAAGGCGCGAAGGCGCGAAGGTACAGAGAAAAGCAAGGACTGGACAGGATTTACATGATTGACAGGATGAATTCTGTGACTGAAAAGCCCTCTTTTTCTCATGAATCCTGTCAATCATGTAAATCCTGTCGAATGATTTTCCCCGCGTCTTAGCGCCATTGCGACGAGGTCACGTCTCAAATGGCATGCTGCCGGTCGATGTTTTTCGGCAGGGCGCCCTGGCGGGTGAGCTTTTCGAGTTTTTTCTGGATGCGGTTGCGTTTGAGCGGCGAGAGGTAGTCCACGAACAGCTTGCCGTCCAGGTGATCCATTTCGTGCTGGATGCACACCGCCAGCAGGCCGTCGGTCTCCAGTTCGAAGGGCTCACCGTTGCGGTCCAGGGCGCGCACCCGCACCCGGTCGGCGCGGCGCACGGTCTCGAAATAACCGGGCACCGACAGGCAGCCTTCCTGCATCTCCTCCTCACCCACGCGATCCAGGATCTCCGGGTTGATGAACACCAGGGGCTGGTCGTTGTTCTCGGAGACGTCGATGACGATCACCTGGCGCTGGACATTGACCTGGGTGGCGGCCAGGCCGATGCCGGGGGCGTCGTACATGGTCTCGAACATGTCGTCCACCAGGCGGCGAATCTCGTCGTCGACCTTGTCCACCGGCACGGCGCGCTTGCGCAGGCGGGGGTCGGGAAAATGCAGGATCTCAAGCTTGGCCATGACCGTTCGTCCGCTGTTGACCCGCCTTGGCGGGATATTCGTGCAGCATTGCAGGTTTTTCTGCTAATGTTGTGATCATACTCATATAATGTGGTCAGTTAAGGGCTTATCAACCCGGCCGGATCGGGGTTATTTTCACCATCCGACCATCGAACATCAGAAATAATTCCAAGGGGGAATGATGTCCGCCATCCATCCGACTCGCACCGGACAGATCCTGTCCGCCACGGCCCTTATTGTAGCGTTACTGGCCGGCGGATGCGCCAGCACCGAGCCCGCCCCCGCGCCAGCACCCCAGCCCACCCCGGCACCCGCACCCGTCGCCACACCGGCGCCCCCGCCGCCCGCACCGGCCCCGGTCCAGGTACGCGAGGCCGCGCCCGAGCGCTACGTGGTGCAGCGGGGCGACACCCTCTGGGACATCGCCAACACCTTCCTGCGCGACCCCTGGTACTGGCCCGAGATCTGGGTGGTGAACCCCCAGATCCCCAACCCCCACCTGATCTACCCCGGTGACGTGATCACCCTTTACTACATCGACGGCCAGCCGCGCCTGATGGTCGACGGCGGCCCGCGGGTACGCCCGACCCAGCGCCTCTCGCCCCAGGTCCGGGTGGAGGAGCTGCCGCCCTCCCTGGACGTGCCCATCCAGAGCCTGCACCAGTTCCTGGTGCGCCCGCGGGTGGTGACCGAGGAACAGCTGGACCAGGCCGCCTACGTGCTGGCCTCCCAGGACGACCGCATGATCTTCGGCACCAACGACCGACTGTACGTGCGCGGCCTGGACGCCGATGCCCTGGAGGGCAGCCGCTACAGCATGTTCCGCAAGGGTGGCGCCCTGAACGATCCGGTCAGCGGCGAACTGCTGGGCTTCGAGGCCATCCCCGTGGGCGACGCAGAAGTGGTGCGCGCCGGCGACCCGGCCACCGTGGTGATCAGCCGCAGTGACCGCGAGGCCCTCATCGGCGACCGCCTGATGCCCCTGGACAACAGCGACCAGGACTTCGTGTTCACCCCACACGCGCCCCCGATGGACACGGACGGCAAGGTGATCTCCCTGTTCGACGCCATCAGCCAGATCGCCCGCTTCCAGGTGGCTGTCATCAACCTGGGCGAGCGCAACGGCATCGAGCAGGGCCACGTGCTGGCCACCTACCAGTCCGGCCGCGTGATCCGGGACACCATCGCCAGCGAACGCGGCGAAGAGGTGACCCTGCCGGACGAGCGCATCGGCCTGATGATGGTGTTCCGCACCTTCGAGAAGGTCAGCTACGCCCTGGTGATGGAGTCCACCCGTCCCATCCAGGAAGGCTACAGCGTACGTCACCCCTGAACCCGCCATGACGGACACGGACGTCCTCACGGCCTGGCTGCGCCTCTGGCATGCCCCGGGCGTGGGCCCGGGTATCCTCTCTGGACTGATCGAACGCTTCGGCGGCCCCCTGCAGGCCCTGTCCGCGCCGACCCAGGCCCTGCGTGAGGCCGGGCTCGGAGACGACGCACTCTCCTTTCTCGACCGCCATGCCCAGCCCAAGGGCGTGCTTGACGACCTGGAATGGGCCGAGGCCCCGGGCCACCACATCCTCACCCCCGAAGACCCCCGTTTCCCGCCCCTGCTGCGGGAGGTGTCGCCGGGGATCCTGTACGTGACCGGCGATCCGGCCCTGCTGTCCGAACCGCAGCTGGCCATGGTGGGCAGCCGCCACCCCACCCCCGGCGGGGCCGAGACCGCCCGCGCCTTTGCCGCCCACCTGTCGCGCACCGGCCTGGTGATCACCAGCGGCCTGGCCCTCGGCATCGACGCCGCCGCCCACCAGGGCGCCCTGGATGCCGGCGGCGCCACCATCGCCGTGGTGGCCACCGGGCCCGACCGGATCTACCCCGCCCTGAACCGGGACCTGGCCCACCGCATCGCCGAGCAGGGTGCGCTGGTGACGGAATACCCCACCGGCACCCCGGCGCGGCCAGGGCATTTTCCCCGCCGCAACCGCATCATCAGCGGCCTGAGTCTGGGCACCCTGGTGGTGGAGGCGGCCCTGAACAGCGGCTCCCTGATCACCGCCCGCAACGCCGCGGAACAGGGCCGTGAGGTATTCGCGATCCCCGGATCCATCCACAATCCCGTGGCCCGGGGTTGCCACCGGCTCATCCGCCAGGGGGCCAAGCTGGTGGAAACCGCCGACGACGTGCTGGAGGAACTGGCGGAATTGCTGCGCCCGCACACGCTGGATCAGAGTCCTTCGACAACCCCCTCCACAACGACACAAGCTCTTGAATCAGAAATGGATTCTGAACATCAGGCCCTGCTCGACGCGATGGGCTACGACCCGGTCACCGTGGACCGGCTGGTGTCCCGCACCGGATTGACCGTTGCTGCCGTTTCCTCCATGCTGCTGATCATGGAGCTCCGCGGTCAGGTGGTGTCTCTCTCCGGCGGGCGTTATGTCCGCCACCAGCCGGAACCCTGAAATGAAAGAAAACGTGCTAGACGTCCTGATGTACCTGTTCGAGAACTACATCGACGAGGACACCGAGATCGAGCCGGACCGGATCCAGCTCCAGGACAAGCTCCTGGAGGCAGGTTTCCCGGGCGCGGAGATCGACCGTGCCTTCGACTGGCTGGAAAACCTGGCCAACCAGGAAGACCAGCCCCTGGGACAGGCCCGTCACGACTCGGCGCTGCGGGTCTACACCGACCGGGAGGTGGAGCGTCTGGACGCCCGCGCCCGGGGTTTCCTGCTGTTTCTGGAACAGAACGGCGTGCTCGACGCGGGCACCCGGGAGCTGGTCATCGACCGCATCATGGACCTGGACGCCGAGGACATCAGCCTGGACCAGCTCAAGTGGGTCACCCTGATGGTCCTGTTCAACCGGCCCGACCAGGAGGCCGCCTACACCTGGCTCGAGAGCATGATGTTCGATTCCCCGCCGGAATTTCTGCATTGATCCACCCAAGCACCCACGGAGCACGGACACCAGGCCATGAGTAAACACCTGGTCATCGTCGAATCCCCCGCCAAGGCCAAGACCATCAAGAAATACCTCGGACCCGATTTCGAGGTGATGGCGTCCTATGGCCATGTGCGCGACCTGGTCCCCAAGGAAGGCGCCGTGGACCCGGATCACGGCTTTCGCATGAACTACCAGGTGATCGACCGCAACGAGCGGCACGTGGAAAGCATCGTCAAGGCCCTGCGCAAGGCCGACTCCCTGCTGCTGGCCACTGACCCTGACCGCGAGGGTGAGGCCATCTCCTGGCACCTCTACGAGCTGCTCCGGGAACGGGGCGTGCTGGACGCCAAGACCGTGCAGCGGGTGGTGTTCTACGAGATCACCCAGCGCGCCGTGAAGGAGGCCATCGAGCAGCCCCGCGGCCTGTCCTTCGACCTGATCAACGCCCAGCAGGCGCGCCGCGCCCTGGACTACCTGGTGGGCTTCAAGCTCTCTCCGCTGCTGTGGAAGAAGATCAAGCGCGGCCTGTCCGCCGGCCGTGTGCAGAGCCCCGCCCTGCGCATGATCGTGGAGCGCGAGGAAGAGATCGAACGCTTCCAGACCCGCGAGTACTGGACCCTCGAGGCGGACCTCGACAAGTCCGGCCAGGCCTTCAACGCCAAGCTGCACACCCTGGACGGCAAAAAGCTCGACCAGTTCGACATCGCCGACGAGGTCACCGCCAGCGCCGCCCGCAACACCCTGCTGTCCGCCGCCGACGGCAGGCTGCGCGTGGCGCGCATCGAGAAGAAACAGCGCCGGCGCAACCCGGCGCCGCCGTTCACCACCTCTACCCTGCAACAGGAGGCGGTGCGCAAGCTGGGCTTCTCTGCCAGCCGCGCCATGCGCGTGGCACAGCAGCTCTACGAGGGCATCGACCTGGGCGCCGGACCCATCGGCCTGATCACCTACATGCGTACCGACTCGGTGACCCTGGCCGGCGAGGCCATCGCCGAGATCCGCAGGCTGATCGAGCAGCGCTACGGCCGCAACACACTCCCCGAGCACCCGCGCCAGTACAAGACCAAGGCCAAGAACGCCCAGGAGGCCCACGAGGCCGTCCGCCCCACCTCGGTGATGCGCGCCCCCGAGGAGGTCAAGCGCCACCTGACCACAGACCAGTTCAAGCTTTACGACCTGATCTGGAAGCGCACCGTGGCCTGCCAGATGCAGCATGCCACCCTGGACACCGTGTCCGCGGACCTCGCCGCCGGCAGCGAACGCCACCTGTTCCGCGCCTCCGGCTCCTCGGTACGCGACCCCGGCTTCATGGCCGTCTACCAGGAGGGCAAGGACGACGCCAAGGAAGAAAGCGACGAGCGCATCCTGCCACCGCTCGAGGAAGGCGACATCGTCAAGCTCGAGGCCCTGCGTGCCGAACAGCACTTCACAGAACCGCCGCCCCGCTACACCGAGGCCAGCCTGGTGAAGGCCCTGGAGGAATACGGCATCGGCCGCCCCTCCACCTACGCCAGCATCATCTCCACCCTGCAACAGCGGGAATATGTGGAGATGGACAGCCGGCGCTTCATCCCCACCGACATCGGGCGCATCGTCAACGCCTTCCTGACCCAGCACTTCACCCAGTACGTGGACTACGACTTCACCGCCCGCCTGGAAGACGAGTTGGACGAGATCTCCCGCGGCGAGAAGGAATGGGTGCCGGTGATGGAGGGATTCTGGTCCTCCTTCAAGGAACAGATCGAGGAGAAGGAAGCCACCGTGACCCGCGCCGAGGCGGTGCAGTCCCGGGAACTGGGCATCGACCCCAAGAGCGGGCGACCGGTGAGCGTGCGCATGGGCCGTTACGGACCCGTGGTGCAGATCGGCACCAAGGACGACGAGGAGAAGCCCCGCTTCGCCGGCCTGCCGCCGGGCAAGAAGATGGACGCGGTCACCCTGGAAGAGGCCCTGGAGCTGTTCAAGCTACCCCGGGAGCTGGGCGAGACCCCGGAAGGGGAGCCGGTGTCGGTCAACATCGGCCGTTTCGGCCCCTACGTGAAGTTCGGCAGCCGCTACGCCTCCCTCAAGCCCGAGGACGACCCCTTCAGTATCGAACTGCCCCGTGCCCTGGAGCTGGTGGCCGAGAAGAAGGAAGCGGATGCCAACAAGTACATCCGGGTGTTCGACGAGGCGGGCGTACAGGTGGTCAACGGCCGCTACGGCCCCTACATCACCGACGGCAACAAGAACGCGCGCATCCCCAAGGATCGTGATCCCAAGAGCCTGACCCTGGAAGAATGCCAGGCGCTGCTCGCCGCCGCCCCCGAACGCAAGGGCCGGCGCGGCGTGAAGAAAGCGGCGCCGAAGAAAAAGGCCGCGGCGCCCAAGAAGGCCGCCCCGAAGAAGAAAGCGGCGCCCAGGAAAAAGGCGACCGCCAAGAAGAAAGCCGCACCCAAGAAGGCCGCCGCGAAGAAAAACGCCACTTCCGGTGGCGAGTCCGGGGCCGGGTTGACCCGCTAACTTCAGGCACTGCGCCGCCCATGTCCCGCGACGACCCCATGCCCCTGATCCAGGATGTGCACCGCGCCGGCGCCCTGATACGCGCGGGCGGCGTGATCGCCTACCCCACCGAGGCGGTGTTCGGCCTGGGCTGTGATCCCCGCAACGAAGAGGCCGTGGCCCGGCTGCTGGCCATCAAGCAGCGCGAAGTCTCCAAGGGGCTGATCCTGATCGCCGCCGAGGCCGCCCAGCTCGAACCCTATCTCCTGCCCCTGGACCCGCAGACCACCGCCCGGGCCCATGCGGCCTGGCCCGGCCCGGTGACCTGGCTCTGGCCAGTGCGCCCCGACACCCCCCGCTGGCTCACCGGCGATCACGACACCCTGGCGGTGCGGGTCACCGACCACCCCCTGGCCGCCGCCCTGTGCCGAGAGGCCGGCGCCATCGTCTCCACCAGCGCCAACCTGGCCGGCGAGGAGCCGGCGCGCACCGACGCGGCGGTGGTGGCGCAACTGGGCCATCTGCTGGACGGTGTGCTGGCAGGCAAGGTGGGCGGCCGGGACCGGCCGAGTGAGATCCGGGATGTGCGTAGCGGCGCCGTGATCCGGGCGTAGACAGGATCAGCGAAACCCGTCCTGCAACTAGCCCGCATATCTCACCGGGATCGCGGGAGCAGGCGAAGGATTCGTGTCTGTAGGCGCCGCTCTGGAGCGAAACCCATAGCAATGGCTATGGGTTGAGTGAAGAGCAAGCCTACGGGCGCAAAGACGAGCCTGAACCGCGATAGGACACCGGCGGGAACAGACTGTCATGCTGAGGTTGCCGACCATTTCAGTGTATTCCACTTACGTTTCAGCCTGTTGCGCGCCCGCCGGTGTCCGACCGGTGAGATATGCGGGCTAGGGCTTAGTCAGCGGATCTGGTCACGCAAAGGGCGCGGAGACGCAGAGGGCGCAAAGGATTCGTGATCTAAAATCTCCGCGACCTTTGCGCCTTTGCGGTCTCTGCGTGATCAGATTGACCTGCTCCGCGATCAACCCTACGCCGAGCGGGACTCCTCGGGATCGCTCCAGAGGTCCTCCGGCACAGGCACCTGCCCTTCCTCGATCCAGGCCAGCAGGGTTTCCCACTGTTCCACGTCCCGTCCCTGGGTCCCGCCCTTCATCTCGTGCACCCCGACGCCCGCCTCGAAGGCGCGCACGTAGTTCTGGGTATCCCGCAGCACCCCCACCACCGGGATCTGCAGGGAAGTGAGGAAGCGCATCAGGGAACGGAACACCAGGGTGTTGGGCTTGACCCGGTTGGCCACCACCGCGATGCGGTTGTCTGGCCGGGGGATCTTGGCCACCAGCAGCAGGTCGGCGATGCAGCGTGTGGCGGCGTGGATGTCGATGTCCGAGGGCATCACCGGTACCAGGATGCGGTGGGCATCCCGGGTGATCTCCCGCAACTCGTCCCGGGGCAGACCCGCCGGGGTATCCACCACCAGCCGCCGGGTCTCGGGCGGTGGCCGCAAGGCGAAGCTGCGGGTGACGTTGCTCGGCAGCCCGAAACCCTTCAGGCCGTGGACCCGGGGCCATTCCCCGGAGCGCTTGCCGATCCAGCGTGTGCTTGAGCCCTGGCTGTCCATGTCCAGCAGCGCCGGCAGCAGACCCTGCAGGGCATAGTAGGCGACCAGGTTGGTGGCAAGGGTCGTCTTACCTGAGCCCCCCTTGGGGTTCAGGATCACCACCTTGCGCACATCCATTTGTTCTCCCTGCATACATCAAGCATACCCAAAAGCGCGCCCGGCCGTGACAGCTGTTTGTGCGAACGGTCCGTTCATCCGCTACGCTCAAGTCGTGGGGATCATTGTTACCGTCTGAAAAACCATCACGAGGAGACGCACCATGTCACACGTCTACAAGACCCTGGAACTGACCGGTTCCTCCACCACCGGCAGCGACGATGCCATCAAGACCGCCATTGCCAAGGCCGCCAAGTCCGTGCGCCACATGGACTGGTTCGAAGTGGTGGAAACCCGGGGCCATATCGAGAATGGCCAGATCGCCCACTGGCAGGTGACGATCAAGATCGGCTTCCGGCTGGAGGACTGAACCGGGAGCAGCACGGAATCCGCGCCAGCGAAGCGGACTGGCGCATCAGACAAAGACATCAGCAGGGGAGAAACCAAACCATGGGGATCGATCGCGCGTACCTGATGTGGGGCTTGGCCTATGCCGTCGCCGGCATGTGCCTGGGCATCTTCATGGCCGCCAGCCAGGATCACGGGCAGCACGTGACCCACGCCCACGTGCTGCTGGTGGGTTTCGTGCTGTCACTGGCCTACGGGATCATTCACAAGCTGTGGCTGCCCGGGGTGAGCATCAAGTTGGCCCGGCTGCAATTCCTGCTGCATCAGGTGGGTGCGATCACCATGGTCGTTGGCCTGTTTCTGCTGTATGGCCGGTTCGTCAGCCTGGAGCGCCTGGATCCAGTGCTTGCCATGGCCTCCATTGCGGTGCTTGGCGGCGCGCTGCTGATGGGCTTCATGGTCCTGAAGAGCCGGCCAACGGTAGCCTGAGCCGGACTTCCTCCACAAACCGGCATGCAAGCCGGTTCATGCTAGTGGCCCCTGGAGTCATGAAACCAGTCATCGCTCCCTCCTTACCGCAAGCGGCATGATGGGCGGGCGCTTTCAGGGCGTGAGTACAGCGGGCACAGCGCTGGAGATCGTGATACCACCCTTTGAGCTGCACCATTGATTGGCTGAAACTCACCCTGGGCGATCGGGGCGGGCTCGAGACACCTTTGGCCTTTCGCGTCGTAGCTTGGGGTGAGCGACGCGAACCCCAACAGCATAGCCACGAGGATGCACCTCGTTGGGGTTTGCGTCGCGTACCACCCTAGCTTTGAGCCTTGCCCGCTTCCTGATTGACCATCCTGGCCAGGATGGGCGGGCTGGCCTCGCCGAAGTACAGGGTACGGTGCGGGAACGGGATCTCCACACCCTGGGCATCGAACGCATACTTCACCCGACGCAGGAACTCACGGCCCACGTACCACTGCTTGATGGGCAGGGTCTTGATGCGCCCCTTGATGACCACGGCGGAGTCGTCGAACTTGTCCACGCCGAAGATCTCGATGTCCTGGATGTTGGGACCGTAGTCGGCGTCGGCCTTGATCTCCTCACCCACGTCCCTGAGGATGCCCACCACCTTGTCGGTGTCCTCCTTGTAGGCCACGCCGATGTCGAACACGTAGGCGGACCACTCCCGGGTCAGGTTGGTGACCGCGTCGATGGTGCCGTTGGGAAAGATGTGCACCTTGCCCTCCAGGTCGCGCAGCACCAGGGTACGGAAGTTGATGGACTCCACCAGCCCGCCGGTGCCGTTGACCACCACCACGTCGCCCACGCGCACCTGGTTCTCCAGGATGAAGAAGAAGCCGCTGATCACGTCCCGCACCAGGTTCTGGGCGCCGAAGCCGATGGCAAGGCCCAGCACACCGGCCGAGGCCAGGATGGGGGCCACGGAGACGCCCAGCTCGTTGAGGATCACCAGCAAGGCCATCACCCAGACCACGATGAGCACCAGCTGGCGCAACAGCCGCACCAGGGTCTCGGCGCGCTTGGTGGCCTCCGAGGGCACGTCGCCCTGCTTCTTGCCCGACTCCACCAGCTTTCTCTCCATGCGGGCCAGACCGCCCCGGACCACGCTCATGATCACCCAGGCCATGACCAGGATGAGCAGGATGCGCAGGGTGGAGAAGATCAGCTCTTCCCATTGGACGCCTTCGAGATATTCCAGGACGAGTTCCATGTTGGGTGCTCCAGCGGTTGTCTCTTCAGTGTGGACAAAGTGGGAAGGGTGAATTGGGAAGTGGGAATAAGGAACTTCAACTTCGCACTTCCAAATTCACACTTCCCACTTCATGCGGCCCAGCCCAGTTCCTGCGCCTTCCTGCGTGCCAGCGCCGGCACGTCCTGGGCCACGAAATGACTGTGCAGGACCTGCACGCCGATCATGTGGTTGATCACCGCGTCCAGCTGCACCTGGGTGGAGGCGGAGGTGTCCTCGGCCTCGTGCAGGGCGAACAGGGCCTTCACGCCGGCGGGGTCCAGCAGGCCGGCGGCCTCGATGGCCTCGTCGGAGAGGTATTCATCGGCCAGGGCCTTCATGGCGGCCCACTTCTTCGGGTCCGTGTGGGCCGGCGGGGCCATGAACGCGAACTTCTCACGCTCGTAGAGCACCTTGGGCAGCAGGCCCTTCATGGACTCGCGCAGCACGTACTTCTCGGTGCGGCCACGGATGCGCATGGAGGGCGGGATCTTTGTCGCGAATTCCGCCAGGTGGTGATCCAGGAACGGCGGACGGGCCTCCATGGAGTTGGCCATGTCCACCCGGTCGCCGCCCCAGGTGAGGATCTGGCCTTCCAGCATGGTCTTGATCCACACGTACTGGGCCTTGTCCAGGGGATGACGCCCCTCGATCATGTCGCCGTCCAGAGCCTCGGCGATGGCGCGGCCCGGCTCGTAGCCTTGCACCTGTTCACGCATGGCCCCGGACATGAGACCCGGCACGTGGGCAGCGGTGGCCAGCCAGGGCTGCAGGCAGGAGGGGGTGAAACCCACCAGGTCGCTGAGCGCCGGGTCGTCGAGTTCGTTCTCGGCCAGCATGGCACCGGAGAACAGCTTGTTGCTCTCCGCCAGCATCTGCTCCCAGCTGGCCCGCTCGGCGGGGTCCATGTGATCCAGGCCGTGCAGGAACATGTCGCGCCGGAAGGCCGGGTAGCCGGCGAAGAGTTCGTCGGAACCCTCGCCGGTGACCACCACCCGGTAACCGGCCTGGTTCACGTGCCGGCTCATGAGCAGCTTGGCCACGCCCAGGGTGTTGTAGATGGTGCGCTCGGCGTGCCAGAGGGTCTCCACCAGGTTGTCGTAGAGGTGGTCGGCATTGAGCCGCATGATGTCCTGGTCGGCGCCCACAGACTCGGCCATCTCTTTCGCGATGGGGGTCTCGTCGTAGTCCTTGTTGTCGAAGCCGATGGTGAAGGCCTTGACGGGGGACTGCTGGTTGGCGGCGGACAGGCCCAGGGTGATGCAGGAGTCGATGCCGCCGGACAGGTAGCAGGCCACGGGCACGTCCGCCTCGAGACGCAGCTGCACTGCCTCCATCAGTTCCCTGCGCACGCCCTCGATGTAGACCTCGTCGTCCTCGGGCTCGCCACGCTCGGAAAGCAGCGGGAAGTCCATGTCCCAGTAGCGCTCGTCCTTGATCTCGAACTTGCCATGGCGCCGCTCGAAGGTGATCACGTGGCCGGGCTTGACCTGGTGGATGCCGTCGAAGGCCGTGGTGCCGGGCACCACGGTCTGCATCAGCTGGTGATAGAGGCCCTGGGCGTTGAAACGGCGCGGGACGTCCGGGTGGGCGAACAGCACCTTGATCTCGGAACCGAACACGATCTTGCCGTTGACCTCGGTCCAGTACAGGGGCTTCACGCCGAAGCGGTCGCGGATCAGCATGAGGCGATCCTTGGCCCGGTCGTACAGGGCCACGGCGTACTCGCCGCGCATCTGCTTGAGGGTCTCCTCAAGGCCATAGCGCTCGTAGAGGTGCAGCACCATCTCCGAGTCCGACTTGGAGCGGAACTTCGCCCCCCGGGAGGTCAGCTCGGTGCGGATGCGCTTGTAGTCGTAGAGTTCGCCGTTCACTGCCAGCATCAGGTTGCCGTCCTGGGAGGCGAAGGGCTGACGTCCGCGGTTCTCGTCCAGGTCGATGATGGTCAGGCGCGCGTGGGAGAAGCCCACGCCGCGATCCTTCTCGACACGATAACCGAAACCGTCCGGACCCCGGTGATACTGGATGGCCGCCATGGCCACCAGGGTTTCCGGATCAACGGGCTGTTTGGGGTCGGCGTGCAACACGCCTGCAATTCCACACATGTGTGTTTTCTCCTGCTTGCATTATTCGGAAAGGCTTGATGATTGCCGCAGAGGCGCGGAGAGAGAAACGCTTTGACAGGATTTACATGATTGACAGGATTAAAACTGCTTCCTACAGATCCTTGTCTTAAATCATGTTGATCATGTAAATCCTGTCCAGTCCCTTGATATCTCTGCGCCTCCGCGTCTCTGCGGCCGCCTTGAATTCAGTTCGTTTCAGCCGCGCCCGACATCCGGCACATCCATGACCTCGCTGATCCGGCGCACCATGCAGGTGAGCAGGGCCATGCGGATGAACACCGCGCCGCGGGCCTGGGCGAAGTACCAGTTGTGCGGGGTCTTATCCAGGTCGGTGGACAGTTCCTCGCCGCGGGCGAGCGGGTGCAGCACGATGGCGCCCTTCTTCAGCGGCGATGCGGCTGACAGGCGCATGTCCATGCCCATGGCCTCGAAGGTGTCTCCCACCCAGGCGATGGCATTGATGTACACCACGTCCAGGCTCGGCAGCTCGCCGTCCAGATCCGTAGCCACGCGCACCTTGAGCCCGGCCTCGGCCAGCTCCTGGGCCTGCCCCTCATCGAACAGATCGTCCTCGCGACTCAGGATCACCACCTCCTCGATGGCGTGGGCGAAGCAACCCAGGGTCAGCAGCAGGCTGCGCACGGTGCGCATGCGGCTGGGCACGCCGATGATGCCGATGCGGATGCGCTGCCCGGCGGGCAGATCCGTGCGGGCCAGTTCGGGACGCCACTTCATGATGGTGTAGACATCCGCCATGGCCTGGGTGGGGTGCTCGTCGATGCCGTTGCCGGCATTGATGATGGGGATGCGCAGGGAGTCCAGCATCTCGTAGATCGCCGGGCCTTCGTTGTTGCGCAGCACGATCACGTCACCGTAGTTGTTGAACATCTCGGCGATGTCGGCGAGGGATTCGCCCTTGGCCATGCCCGTGCTCTTGGGATCAGTGATGGACATGATGTCCCCGCCCAGCCGGTGCCAGGCGCTCTCGAAGGACAGGCGCGTGCGGGTGCTCGGCTCGTAGAAGGCGCTGATCAGGATCTTGCCGGCCAGGGGCGGATGCAGCAGCGCGGGCGTGCTCTCGTACTGGGCCGCCAGGCGAAAGATCTGAACCAGGGTCTCCCGGTCGAACTGGCGCGAGGAGACCACGTGCCGGCTGGACAGGGTCATGAGCGGGCGCGGGTCCTCGGGCAGGCTGTCCAGCAGCGCCTTGGGCCGCTCAATGCCGGCGGTACCGTCCTTGGGCTGCAGCGGGCGGTCCAGCTGCGCGTCGTTGGTTTCTACCATAGCGTGCCTCTCCTCAGGTCACGGATGAATAAACCGATGAGCAGCAGCGGCGACAGGGTGGTCACCACGGTGGCAATGCTCACCAGTAATGCGAATGCACTGACGGATATCGTCATGGATCCAACTCCATCATTTATCTGCTCGCCGCGGAGGCGCGGAGAGCAAGACACAAAATCCTCTGACAGGATTGACAGGATGAAAGCGGATTAACAGGATTGAAGCTTTTACATGTCAATCTTGTTAATCCTGTCCATTTCATTTCTCAGCGTCTCCGTGTCTCTTCGGTACGGCTTTCTTCAACCATGCGCCGGGGCTTCGCGCAGGCTTGCCCATTGAAAATCTCTCGGCCACAGCCAGGTACTGATCAACACCAAGGCCATGGAGATGGCCGCGGATACGAGTGCCGCCACGTAGAAACCGATGGCGAAGTAGCTGTACAGGCCGATCACCGTGCCGAGCACCATGGCGGCGATCACGCCCCAGGGGTTGGTGCGCCGCCAGTACAGGCCGGCGACGATGGGCATGATGGTGCTGGCCACGAAGGCGCCCAGGAACTGCAGCACGGCGCCCAGGGTCCCGAGCCGCAGCATGCACACCGCCCAGGTGATCACACCCAGAAACAGCACGATGCTCTTGGCGGCCAGATACACTTCCCGCTCACCCGCAGACTTGCGCAGGTGGCCCTTGTAGATGTCCCGGGTCACCAGGTCCGAGGTCGCCGCCAGCACCGAGTCGAGGCTGGAAGCGAGCGCCGAGAACACCACGATGAAGACGATGATGGCCCCAGCCAGACCCAGCAGCTCACCGGCCACCAGGGGCCCCACCATGTCGGCGCCCGGCACGTTGATGCCGAGCGCCGGCGTGGCCAGGGCTATGAATCCGGCGACGATGGGAATGGGCATCCACAGCAGGCCCGCCATCAGGTAGGCCCGCTTGCCGACACCCTGGCCGAAGGCGAAGGCGCGGCTCCACCACACGTTGGAATGGAAGATCTCGCCCACGCCGAACAGCAGGTTGTTGAACAGGAACATAATCGCGGCGGGGAACAGCAGATTCAGCAGTTCGGGACGCTGTTCCGAGACCGTCACGTGGATTTCACCGAAGCCGACCTGAGCGATCACCAGCCACGCCAGGATGACCAGGCCAACCAGGATCAGAATCGTCTGAACGAAGTCGGTGCCGATCACCGCGCGCAGACCACCCAGCAGGGTGTACAGCACGCAGATGAACAGGATCACGCTCATGCCCACCCGGTAGTCGATACCGGCGAGCGCCTCGATGAGCACGCCGCCGGCCATGCCCAGGCTGATCAGCCAGCCCAGGCCGTAGATCAGCGAGATCACCAGGAACACGCGCCAGGCGGTTTTGCCATAGCGCAGACGGATGAAATCGCCACTGGTAAAGCCGCCCGGCATCAACCTGCGGATGCGCCCCGCCAGTGGCGCGAACAGGATCAGTCCCACAGAGCCCAGGGCATAACCCACCATGCCCCAGATGCCCAGTTGCAGTGCGAACTGGGGCGCGGCCATGGTGGTGTTGGTGGTCACCCAGGTGGCCATGGCCGTGGCGGTGGCCAGCGCCAGACCCACGTTGCGCCCGGCCAGCATGTAGTCATCCACGGTCCGTGCTCTGCGCCCCAGATACCAGCCCAGGAAGACCCACACAACGCTGAATGCGCCCAGAATCAGCCAGGCGATGTTCGCCGGCAGCGCCAAGGCTTCCAGCCCGTTCACGAGGCCTCCGCCACCTTGGCCACCTCGGCCAGCGCCTCTTCGGTGCTCATCACCCGGGCATAGCGGTCCTTGATGGTGGTCAGCGTCGCCTGCTGCATCTGCGGGGTCACCGTCGCGCAACCGTCCTCGATCAGGGTCACGTAGAAGCCCAGGTCACAGGCATCGCGGATGGCGGTGGAGACGCACTCGTTGCTGTAGACCCCCACCACGAACAGCGACGTGATCTCCAGGTTGCGCAGCACGTACTCCAGGTTCGTGGAGGTGAACACGCCGCTGGCGGTCTTGTTGATGATGATCTCGTCGCCCTGGGGTGCGACCATCTCCACGAACTCCGCTTCCTTGGAACCGGGCGCGGCATGCAGGTTGAGTCGCTTGTGCCCCGGACCCCGGTCGCGGCCGTCGGCGGTGAGCGACTGGATGCGGGTGTGGATCACCTCCAGGCCCACGGCGCGGAATGCGTCCTGCAGGCGCCGCACGTTGGGCAGCACCTGGTTCTCCAGGGCGTTGAAGTAGTACTCCTGGGCCTCGATGGGCACGCCGGATCGCTCGCAGTCGGCGAACACCCCGTAGCCCCGCGCCGCATCCAGGTACTGCAGGTCGATGCACAGCAGGGCCGCGTGGTGGGCGCCCAGCTCGCGCTTCAGGATTCGGTTGGTGATCAGGGTCTCGCGGTACTGGTCCCTGAGCGGGTCGATGCTGTCGTACTTCGACAGGTCGGTAACGTTGTCCGGCTTGCTCATGCCTGCTTCCTCTTCGGTTTTTGTTCTCTGATGGCCGCGCCGGCATCCGCGGCGGCCAGCTGCAACACCGTGTGCAAGGCCAGGTTCGCGCCCCGCTCGATGTCCTCCCAGGCGGTCCACTCGGAGGCCGAGTGGCTTTTGCCCTCCAGGCTCGGCACGAAGATCATGCCGGTGCGGGTCACCGAGCCCATGATCTGGGCGTCGTGGGCGGCGCCGCTCGGCATGCGCAGGTGCTTGAGTTCGAGACGTTCGGCGGTGTCGGTCACCAGCTGCACCAGGCCGGGATCGCAGCGCATGGGCGGGATCTCCGAGAGCACGTCGAACTCGAACATCAGGTCCCGGCGACGGGCCAGGGCCGAGAGGGTCCGGCGGAAGGCATCCGCCAGGTTCCTGAGGGTCTCGGCATCGGTGTCACGCACGTCCAGGGAGAAGCTGGTCTGCCCCGGCACGGTGTTGGCGGCGCCGGGCTTGAGCTCCACCCGGCCGATGGTGGCGCGGCTGTGGGGGCTGCCGTGCTCCTCCAGGATGCGGTTGATCTCGCCGGCGAATTCCGCCAGGCCCTGGAAGCTGTCCACGCGCATGTCCATGGGGGTGGTGCCCGCGTGGTTGGTCTGGCCCATGAGGCGCACGTCCCACTTGAACAGGCCGGTGATGGCGTCCACCACGCCGATGGACACCTGGTTGCGGTCCAGCACCGGGCCCTGCTCGATGTGCAGCTCCAGGTAGGCGTGGATGGAATCCGGCGCACGCCGGGCGAACAGGGCGGCGTTGGCGTCCAGCCCCCAGGAGGCCATGGCCTCGGTCAGCGTCACGCCATCCAGGTCCCGGGCGTTGTGGATCACCGCCGGCGTCAGCTGCCCGGCGATGGCCTGGGAGCCGAACAGGCCGCCGAAGCGCCCCTCCTCGTCGGTGAAGTCCACCGCCTCCAGGGGATGCTTGAGCGCAACGCCCGCCTCCTTGACGGTGCGCAGCACCTCGAGCCCCACCAGCACGCCGAGCGCCCCGTCCAGGGGGCCGCCGCCGGGCACCGTGTCCAGGTGCGAGCCCATCATCACGCTGGGGCGCTTGTCGTCCCAGTCCAGACGCGCGTGCAGGTTGGCGGCGCCGTCCTCGTAGACCTCCAGCCCCGCCGCCTCGATGCGCGACCGGAACCAGCGACGGCCCTCCAGATCGCCCTCGCTGAAGGCCATCCGGTGGATGCCCTGGTCGGGGGTCTGGCCGATGCGCGACAGGGCCAGCACGTCCTCGCGCAGGCGTTCAAAGTTGACTCGGATAGGGTGGTTCATGGGGTGTCTCGATCCTCCCGGACGCCCCGGATGATCACCGCCAGCAGGACGGCGAACACCAGTGCGCCCACGACAAAGAATTGCAGCGCCCGGGCCAGGCTGTGGTGTTGCACGGTGACCTGAAGCGGCTCGCTCCAGGGGCCGGGGCCAGACTCGCCCAGCACACGCACCCGGTAGAAGTACTCGCCATCCGGCCTGCCGGTGATCACCGAGGCGGTATCCGCGCCGGTGTACAGGGTGCGCGCAGGGTTGAAGTGGGCGCCGTCCGACTCCTGCAGTTCGAAGCGGGCCGCCCCGTCGGCCTCCCAGCTCAGGCGGTAGACGCCATCGGTGGCCCGCTCGGGCGAGGCGCGCAGGTCAGGCGCGGCCAGCGCCGCCGGGGCGGCCAGCAGGCTCAGGCACCAGAGTAGGAGCAGTACACGACGCGCCAAGGGCTCAGTCCTCGTTGTCGATGGGCCGCAGGGCTGCGTCATCGTCGCGCTCGTCCATGCCTTCCAGCAAGGCGGCGAGACCGGATTCCAGGGACGCGAGCTGGTCCAGGGGCAGGGCCTGCAGGGCACGGTTGAGCTCACCCTGGGCGGGGGCCGGGGCCGCCTCCAGCAGTTCCGCGCCCCGGGCGGTGAGGTAGAGCGTCACCACCCGCTGGTCCAGGCCCGCGCGGCGGCGCTCCACCAGGTGCTTCTTCTCCAGCTTGTCCAGCATGTTGGAGGCCGTGGACGGGTGGATCATCAGGCACTGGGACAGGTCCCCCACGCTCAGGCCGGGGCTTCGGTGCAGTTCCCACAGGGCCCACAGCTGGGCGGCACTGACGCCGCAGGCCTTCTCGATGCTGCGGGAGTGGGTCTGCAGGGCCCGGAACACAATGCGCAACTGGCGGATCACCGTCTGAACGCTGGCCGTCTGAACGCTGGGGCCCTGCGGGGAAACGGCATCCTGACCGGCGCCGTGCCGGCTCATCTCGGAATGGGGTGTGGCCATGGGATTTCTTTTTGCAGAAAGTATTTTTGTACAATAACATTACTCCCATCGCCATGACAACGCGACCCCGCCCACACATCCCCAAGGAGGCCCCATGACCCAGCCCACCCGGGACGCCCTGGAACTGCACCGGGAAGCCGCCTACCTGCTGCTCAGACGCTACCTGGCCCTGGGCCGCCCTTTCCTGCTGCGCTCGGAGCTGCAGGACGGCTTCCAGGCCCTGTGCCTGGAGCGGGACGAGCCGGGGCTGGCCGAGAGCCCCCTGGCGGACCTGGTGGGCCAGGCCCAGGAGGCGGTGCTGGCGGCCCCCTGGGTCTGCCTGGCCCTGCGCCCGCGCATCGGCCGCTGGCAGTTCCTGCGCATCCACGCCGACGACCTGAGCGTCGAGGACCTGGGGGTGAGCGAGTTCCTGGCCATCAAGGAGCGCCTGGTGTGCCCCGCGCCCCGCCATGGCCGGCCCCTGGAGTTCGACATCGAGCCCTTCAACCGGGAGTTTCCGCGCCTGCGCGAGACCCGCTCCATCGGCCGCGGCGTGGAGTTCCTCAACCGCAAGCTCTCCAGCCAGCTGTTCGACCGGGCCAACGGCGGCCTGGACAAGCTGTTCCGCTTCCTGCGTGAACACCGCTGCGATGGCCGGCTGCTCATGATCAACGACCGCATCCGGGACGTGGATGCCCTGCGGGTGGCGATCCGGGACGCGGAACAGCGCCTGGCCCGGCTCAAGCGGGACACCCCCTGGGCGGACTTCGCCCATCCCCTGCAGGACCTCGGTTTCGAGCCCGGCTGGGGTCGGGATGCGGGCCGGGTACAGGAGACCCTGCGCCTGCTCTCGGAACTGCTGGAGGCGCCGTCCCCGGAGAGCCTGGAACGCTTCCTGGCGCGCATCCCCATGATCTTCAGCCTGCTGATCCTCTCCCCCCACGGTTTCTTCGGCCAGGCGGGGGTGCTGGGCCTGCCGGACACCGGCGGGCAGGTGGTCTACATCCTGGACCAGGTGCGCGCCCTGGAGCGGGAGATGCGGGACCGGCTGGCGGAACAGGGCCTGGACATCGAGCCGCGCATCCGGGTGGTGACCCGCCTGATCCCCGAGGCCCGGGGCACCAGCTGCGACCAGCCCGAGGAGGCCGTCTCCGGCACCGAGAACGCGCGCATCCTGCGGGTGCCGTTTCGCCGCGAGGACGGCGAGGTGGTGCCCCAGTGGATCTCCCGCTTCGAGATCTGGCCCTACCTGGAACGCTTCGCCGACGAGGTGGAACGCACCATCCTGGCGGACCTGGGCGGACGCCCGGACCTGATCATCGGCAACTACTCCGACGGCAACCTGGTGGCCTCCCTGCTCTCGGCCCGTCTGCACGTGACCCAGTGCAATATCGCCCACGCCCTGGAGAAGACCAAGTACCTGTATTCCGATCTCTACTGGAAGGACAACGACGCCCAGTACCACTTCGCCACCCAGTTCACCGCCGACCTGATCGCCATGAACGCGGCGGACTTCATCATCACCAGCACCTACCAGGAGATCGCTGGCACCGGCGAGGACATCGGCCAGTACGAGAGCTACATGAGCTTTTCCCTGCCGGATCTCTACCGGGTGGTGCGCGGCATCGACGTGTTCGACCCCAAGTTCAACATCGTCTCCCCGGGCGCCGATGACCGGGTGTACTTCCCCTACACGGAGGAAGAGCGGCGCATCACCGGGCTGCACGAGGAGATCGAGGCGCTGCTGTTCGGCGGGCACCGCGACGATGCCCGCGGCGTGCTGGCGGCACCGGAGCGGCCGGTGATCTTCACCATGGCGCGCCTGGACCGGATCAAGAACATCGCGGGACTCGTCTCCTGGTACGCGCAGAACGCCGAGCTGCGCGCGCGGGCCAACCTGGTGGTGGTGGCCGGCACGGTGGACCCGTCACGCTCCGACGACCAGGAGGAACAGGCCCAGATCGCCCGGATGCACCAGCTGTTCGACGCGCATGATCTCAACGACTGCGTGCGCTGGCTGGGCGTGCGTCTCGACAAGACCCTGTCCGGGGAGCTGTATCGCTGCATCGCCGACCGGCGCGGCGTGTTCGTGCAGCCGGCCCTGTTCGAGGCCTTCGGCCTCACGGTGATCGAGGCCATGGCCTCGGGCCTGCCCACCTTCGCCACCCGCTACGGCGGGCCGCTGGAGATCATCGAGGACGGCGTCAGCGGCTATCACATCGACCCCAACCACGGCGAACAGGCCGCGCGCATCCTGATGGAATTCCTCGAACGCTGCGCGTCCGACCCGGACCACTGGCAGCAGATCTCAAGGAGTGCCATCAGGCGCGTGGAGCAACGTTACACCTGGAAGCTGTACGCGGAGCGCATGATGACCCTGTCACGCATCTACGGTTTCTGGAAATACGTCACCAACCTGGAACGGGCCGAGACCCGGCGTTACCTGGAGATGTTCCACGCCCTGCAGTACCGGCCGCTGGCGTTGCTGAAGTAGGAAGTGGGAACTGAAGTGCGAAGTGTGAATTGGGAAGTGGGAATGAGGATTGATTCTCCGCCTGATTGAATCGGCTTATCCACGCCAATCTGTTTTTATCAGCGTAATGAACTTCGCACTTCCAAATTCCCACTTCGCACTTCAAGACTGCCGTTCCCGCAGCAACACGATCCGTTTATCGGATGACATCGACAGCGCTGCACACGTGTCGATCCCTGTACTAAGCTTTGATCATGGGCATGCAATCCTGCGAGCCCCGCAGCAGACTTAGGTGTCCATCGGCCAGGTGAATACCGGTTCACAAACAGGCCTTGCACCACCGACGCAACGCGCCGGCACGCTCATTCACACTTCACCGATTCATCTTGAGATTTCCCGGAACTGCGCCAGCCACCCCGGGGTCCAAATTTCTGACAGCCGCCGGACCCGCGCGAGCAGGTCCGGCGGCGTCGCGCTCACACCACTGCATCCTGACGAGGAGGTGTCACCGTTATGGATTCGGCAGAAACCCTGATTGCCCAGTACGCCCGCGAATTCCAGAAGCGCCAGGAATCGGAAATGTCCCTGGCCGCCTATCTGGAAGCCTGCGCCGACGATCCCATGCTCTACGCCACCGCCGCCGAGCGCCTGGTGGCCGCCATCGGCGAACCCCGGGTCCTGGACACCGCCAGGGACGAACGCCTGGGTCGCATCTTCCTGAACCGCACTATCAAGATCTATCCGGCCTTCGAGGATTTCTATGGCATGGAGGAGACGGTGGAACGCATCGTCGGCTTCTTCCGCTACGCCGCCCAGGGCCTGGAGGAACGCAAGCAGATCCTCTACCTGCTGGGCCCCGTGGGCGGCGGCAAGTCCTCCCTGGCCGAGCGCCTCAAGTCCCTGATGGAGAAACACCCGGTCTACGTGCTCAAGGCGGGTGAGGAGCTCTCGCCGGTGTTCGAGAGCCCCCTGGGCCTGTTCGATCCCGGTGTCCACGGTCCGGAGCTCGAAGCCCGTTTCGGCATCCCGCGCCGGCGTCTCACCGGGCTCATCTCCCCCTGGGCGGTGAAACGCCTGGACGAGTTCGGCGGCGACATCTCGCGCTTCTCCGTGGTGCGCCTGTATCCCTCCAAGCTGCGCCAGATCGCCATCGCCAAGACCGAACCGGGCGACGAGAACAACCAGGACATCTCCTCCCTGGTGGGCAAGGTGGACATCCGCAAGCTCGAGCTCTACAGCCAGAACGACACCGACGCCTACAGCTACTCCGGCGGGCTCAACCGGGCCAACCAGGGCATCCTGGAATTCGTGGAGATGTTCAAGGCGCCCATCAAGATGCTGCACCCGCTGCTCACGGCCACCCAGGAGGCCAACTACGTGGGCACGGAAAACATCGGCGCCATCCCCTTCCAGGGGGTGATCATGGCCCACTCCAACGAATCCGAGTGGCAGGCGTTTCGCAACAACAAGAACAACGAGGCCTTCCTGGACCGCATCTCGGTGATCAAGGTGCCCTACTGCCTGCGCGCCACCGAGGAAGAACTCATCTACGACAAGCTGATCCGCACCAGCGAGCTGAGCGAGGCCCCCTGCGCCCCGTCCACCCTGGACCTGCTGGCCAAGTTCTCCGTGCTCACCCGCCTCAAGGAACACGAGAATTCGAGCCTCTATTCCAAGATGCGCGTCTACGACGGCGAGAGCCTCAAGGACACCGACCCCAAGGCCAAGTCCATGCAGGAATACCGGGACGTGGCGGGCGTGGACGAGGGCATGAACGGGGTCTCCACCCGCTTCGCCTTCAAGGTGCTCTCCGAGACCTTCAACTATGACACCCGCGAGGTGGCCGCCGATCCGGTGCACCTGCTCTACATGCTGGAGCAGGCCATCCGCCGGGAACAGTTCCCGGAGGAGACGGAACGACGCTACCTGGAATTCATCAAGGCGGAGCTGGCGCCCCGCTACGCGGACTTCATCGGCAACGAGATCCAGAAGGCCTATCTCGAGTCCTACCACGACTTCGGCCAGAACCTGTTCGAGCGCTATGTCTCCTACGCGGACGCCTGGATCGAGGACCACGACTTCAAGGATCCGGACACCGGGCAGATGCTCGACCGCGCGGCGCTCAACCAGGAGCTGTCCAAGATCGAGAAGGCCGCCGGCATCGCCAACCCCAAGGACTTCCGCAACGAGGTGGTGAAGTTCGCCCTGCGCGCCCAGGCGGCCCAGGGTGGCAGGATGCCCTCCTGGACCTCCTACGAGAAGATCCGCGAGGTGATCGAGAAGCGCATGTTCAGCCAGGTGGAGGACCTGCTGCCGGTGATCAGCTTCGGCACCAAGGCGGACTCGGACATGGAGCGCAAGCACAGCGAGTTCGTGCAGCGCATGGTGGAGCGGGGTTACACCGAACGCCAGGTGCGCCGCCTGGTGGAGTGGTACATGCGCGTCAAGCAGGCGGGCTGAGGCCTCATGGTCAGCATCGTCGATCGGCGCCTCAACCCCAAGGACAAGAGCCTGGCCAACCGCCAGCGTTTCATCCGTCGTGCCAAGCGCCAGATCCTGGACGCAGTGCGCGACATCTCGGGCAAGCGCAAGGTCACCGAGGTGGGTCAGGGGGAGGAGGAGATCCGCATCCCCGCCGACGGCCTGCAGGAGCCCTCGTTTCGCAAGGGCACGGATACCGGCATGCGCCGCCACGTGGTGCCCGGCAACAAGGAATACCAGGCCGGCGACCTGATCCCGCGGCCCGACGGCGGCGAGGGCGGGCGCGGCCCCGGCGGCAGCCCGACGGGGGAGGGGGAGGACGAGTTCCGCTTCACCGTGAGCCGCGACGAATTCCTGGACCTGTTCTTCGAGAACCTGGAACTGCCGGAGCTGGCGCGCACCCAGCTCTCCAAGGTGGAGCAGGAGGGCGTGCAACGGGCGGGATACTCCGTGTCCGGCTCGCCGGCGAGCCTCAACCTCACCCGCACCATGCGCAACTCCCTGTCCCGGCGCCTGGCCCTGCGCCGTCCCAAGCGCGAGGAGATCCTGGAACTGGACCGGGAGATCGACCGCCTGGAACGCTCAGGCAAGGACCCGGAGCGCCTGCGCGCCCTGGTGCTGGAGCGCGAGGCGCTCACCCGCCGCTCCCGGCTGATCCCCTACATAGATCCCATCGACCTGCGCTACAACCGCTTCACGCCGGTGCCGCGCCCCATCTCCCAGGCGGTGATGTTCTGCCTCATGGACGTCTCCGGCTCCATGACCGAGGACATGAAGGACCTGGCCAAGCGCTTCTACATGCTGCTCTACCTGTTCCTGGAACGGCGCTACCGGCACGTGGACATCGTGTTCATCCGCCACACCCACATCGCCCAGGAGGTGGACGAGGAGACCTTCTTCTACTCCCGGGAGACCGGCGGCACCCTGGTCTCGCCGGCGCTCCGGGAGATGGAGCGCATCGTGCGGGACCGCTACCCCCCCTCGGACTGGAACATCTACGCCGCCCAGGCCTCGGACGGCGACAACACCCCCTCGGACAACGCCACGGTGGTGGAACTGCTGGAGAACGTGATCCTGCCCCTGTGCCGCTATTACGCCTACATCGAGGTGTCCGAGGAGCGCGGCTGGGACGCCCCCACGGACCTCTGGGAGGTCTACCAGAAACTGGTGGCCAAGGGTCACCCCATGGCCATGCGCAAGGTCAAGAAGCGCGCCGACATCTTCCCGGTGTTCCAGGACCTGTTCACCCCCGCCGAGCTCAGACGCTGACATGATCAACCGCTTCGAAGCCGACGCCCGCCTGCTCTACACCGGACCGGACTGGGACTACCGGCTGGTGAAGAAGGCCTATGACGCCATCGAGCGCATCGCCGTGGACGAGATGGGTCTCGACCCCTATCCCAGCCAGATCGAGGTGATCAGCTCCGAGCAGATGCTCGACGCCTATGCCTCCATGGGCATGCCCCTGTTCTACCGGCACTGGTCCTTCGGCAAGCACTTCGCCCGGGACGAGATGCTCTACCGCAAGGGCATGACCGGGCTCGCCTACGAGATCGTGATCAACTCCAACCCCTGCCTGTGCTACATCATGGAAGAGAACACCATGACCATGCAGACCCTGGTCATGGCCCACGCCGCCTTCGGCCACAGCCACTTCTTCAAGAACAACCAGCTGTTCAAGGCCTGGACCGACGCGGACTCCATCCTGGACTACCTGGACTTCGCCAAACGCTACGTGGCCGAGTGCGAGGAGCGCTACGGCGCCGAGGCCGTGGAGCAGGTGCTGGACGCCGCCCATGCCCTGATGAGCCACGGGGTGCACCGCTACCCCCGCAGGACCCTCAACCTGAAGCGCGAGATGGAACGGGAGCGGGAGCGGCGCCGCCACGAGGAACAGACCTTCAGCGATCTCTGGCGCACCCTGCCCCGGCGCAAACCCGAGGACGGCGACGAGGACCCGGGACTGGACGCACGCCGGCGCGCCCTGGGCCTGCCCGAGGAGAACCTGCTGTATTTCCTGGAGAAGCGGGCGCCCAAGCTGGCCCACTGGCAGCGCGAGCTGTTGCGCATCGTGCGCATGGTGGCCCAGTACTTCTATCCCCAGCGCCAAACCAAGGTGATGAACGAGGGCTGCGCCACCACGGTGCACTACGCCATCATGAACCGCCTGCACGAGACCGGGCAGATCACTGACGGCGCCTTCATGGAGTTCCTGCACGCCCACACCAACGTGGTGTTCCAGCCCGAGTTCGACGACCGGCGCTTCTCGGGCATCAACCCCTATGCCCTGGGTTTCGGCATCCTCCAGGACATGAAGCGCATGGGCGAAAACCCCACCGAGGAGGACCGGCGCTGGTTCCCGGACATCGCCGGCAACCCGGACTATCTCGGCACCTGGAAGTCCGCCTGGGCCGAGTACCGGGACGAGAGCTTCATCCTGCAGTTCCTGAGCCCGCGCCTGATGCGCGAGTGGCGCCTGTTCTCGGTGACCGACGATGCCGACGAGGCGGACCTCAAGGTCGAGGCCATCCACAACGAGGCCGGCTACCGGGAGGTGCGCCGGGCGCTGGCCGCCCAGTACGACCTGGCCCGCCACGAACCGGACATCCAGGTGGTGGACGTGGACCTGACCGGCGACCGGCGCCTGATCCTGGAACACCGGGTGCTGGACGGACGCCTGCTGGAAGAGCGCAACACGCTCATGGTCCTGCGCCACCTGGCCAACCTGTGGGGCTACCCGGTGAGCCTGGTGGAGATCGACCCCCGGGACGAGGACATCCTCAACGCCTACGAGGACGTGGAGCCGGATCGGCGGATGGATTGATCCTGCACCCCTGCTCGGTGATTGCGTCTCCTACATGCGCCGCAGTTCGACGCAAAGGACGCAGAGACGCAGAGACGCAGAGACCGCAAAGCTATTGAGATGGATGTTGTGTCTCTTCAGGCACGCTAAAACTTTGCGACCTTAGCGTCCTTTGCGCCCTCCGCGTGAAACGCCGAAACCAACGCCACTCAGAACCGATAACCAAACTCCCTCTGGAACCGCTCCGCAAAACCGTCCCGGTCGAAGCGGTGGTTCTGGGTGCCGTAGTGTTCGATCTTGATGGCGCCCATCAGCGAGGCGATGCGCCCGGTGGTCTCCCAGTCCATGTCGCGCATCAGCCCGTAGAGCAGGCCGGCGCGGTAGGCATCGCCGCAGCCGGTGGGGTCGCTGACCTGCGCCGGCTTCGCCGAAGGGATCTCGAGGCACTTCCCGCCGGTGTAGACCAGGGAACCCTCGCCGCCCCGGGTCACCACCAGTGCCTTCACCCGCTCCGCCAGCTGTTCCACGCTGAGCCCCGTGCGGTCGCACATGAGCTGCGCCTCGTAGTCGTTGAGGGTCACCCAGGTGGCCTGGTCCACGAAGCGCTTGAGGTCCTCGCCGTCGAACATGGGCATGCCCTGACCCGGGTCGAAGATGAACGGTATGCCGCTGTCCGCGAACTGCTCCGCGTGCTGGATCATGCCGTCGCGGCCATCGGGTGAGACGATGCCGAGGGTGATGTCGCGGGCGTCGCTCACCTTGTTGCGGTGCGACTCGCCCATGGCGCCGGGGTGGAAGGCAGTGATCTGGTTGTCGTCCTGGTCGGTGGTGATGAAGGCCTGGCCGGTGTAGTGATCGTCGAGCAGCTTGATGTGCTTGCGGCTGATGCCGTTCTCGTCCAGCCAGTTGGCGTAGGGGCCGAAGTCGCCGCCCACGGTGGCCATGATCACCGGGTCATCCCCCAGCAGGTTCAGGTTGTAGGCGATGTTGCCGGCGCAGCCGCCGTACTCGCGGCGCATCTGCGGCACCAGGAACGACACGTTCAGCATGTGCACCTTGTCCGGCAGGATGTGATTCCTGAACCGGTCGGGGAACACCATGATGGTGTCGTAGGCGATGGAACCGCAGATCAATGCAGACATGGAGACTCCTGAGAATTCGGACAGAAGGCACCGACCATAACGAAGGCCTCAGGCTCATTCAAGATTCAAAATTCAAAATTCAAAGGCGGGACAGTACTGTTTCCTTTGAATGTTGAATTTTGAATCTTGAATGAGCCTGTAAAAAAAAGCCCCGCACGGGGCGGGGCTCATACGTGAGGCCATGGAGGCCCTCCCGTTTACTGATTTCCGGTCTTACTGTGCGACGACGTTCGCCGCCTGCGGGCCCTTGGGGCCATCCTGCACATCGAAAGAGACCTTCTGGTTTTCGGCCAGGGTCTTGAACCCTGAGCCGCTGATGGCGCTGAAGTGGACGAATACGTCCTTGCCACCGTCATCAGGAGTAATGAAACCAAAACCCTTGGATTCGTTGAACCACTTCACAGTACCAGTTGCCATGGAACGCTACCTCAAAACAAACAATTGAACACTCACGGTTGATGCGCGCAGGTCATTGCAGGGGGGTCAATCGCGAGCCAGTGACGAGACTGTAAACACGAGCGACACCTAAGAAACGAACCGCCACAGGCACAAGCTACGCAACTTTTTCACGCCGCGCCAGTGTTTTTTGCAAAGGTCACGGCTAATTCATAACAATCGTACGGGGATTAATCCCGGCCAGTTTGAAACAGGCTGCAATCTCGGAAAGGCTTCGGCCGGCCGATGCCGTAGCCCTGGGCGTAGTCCACGCCGATCTCGCGCAGGTGTTCGAGCACCGCTTCGGATTCCACGAATTCCGCGATGGTCTTGACCCCCAGCACGCGGCCGATGCGGTGAATGGCGCCGACCATGGCGGCATCCACCGGGTCGGTCAGCACGTCCTGCACGAAGCTGCCATCGATCTTCAGGTAGTCCACGGGCATGTGCTTGAGATAGTTGAACGAGGACAGTCCGCTACCGAAATCATCCAGGGCGAAGGCGCAGCCCATGTCGCGCAGTTCGCGGATGAAACCGGCGGCACTGGAGAGATTGGCGATGGCCGCGGTCTCGGTGATCTCGAAACAGAAGCGGTGGGCGGGCAGGCCGTAGTAGTGCAGCGCCTCGGTGACGAAGTCGAGCAGATCCTCCTGGCCCAGGGACTGGCCGGAGAGGTTGATACCCACGATGGCATGCTGCTTCAGGGCGAAGTCCGAATCCGCCAGCATGGCAAACACCGAGCGGATCACGTGCCGGTCCACCTGGGGCATGAGGTTGTAGCGTTCCGCCGCCGGGATGAATGCCCCCGGCTCCACCAGGCTGCCGTCCTCGGCCTTGAGCCGCAGCAGGATCTCGAAGTGGGGCACACCCTCCCCGGAGATCGGCCGGATCGGCTGGCAGTAGAGTTCGAAACGCTCCTCCTCCATGGCCTCGCGGATGCGGCCCAGCCATTCCATCTCGCCGAAGCGGGTCTTGAGGGCCTGGTCCCCGGGACGGGAGACATAGACCCGGTTGCGGCCCTGTTCCTTGGCCACGTAGCAGGCGGAATCCGCCTCGCTCAGCACCTCCGAGAGGGAGGCGCTGGCCCCGTCGATGGCTACCAGGCCGATGCTCATGCCCACGTCGAAACGCCGCCCTTGCCACATGAAACGCAGCTCGGCCACCTCCGCCAGCAGTTGGTGACAGATGCTCAGGGCGCGGTCCAGGGGGCAGTTTTCCAGCAGCAGACCGAACTCGTCGCCGCCCAGGCGGGCCAGGGTGTCGGTGTCGCGGATGTGGCGGGGCAGGGCGGCGGCCAGCTGGCGCAGCAGCTCGTCGCCGGCCACGTGCCCGCAGGTGTCGTTGACCACCTTGAACTGGTCGAGATCGATGTAGCAGAGGGCGTGGCTTCGACTGCTGCGCCGGGCGCTCTCCAGGGCCTCGCGCACCCGGTCCTCGAACTCGCGCCGGTTGATCAGCCCGGTGAGGGCGTCATGACGGGCCTGGTGACTCAGCTGCCGGGCCATGTCCCAGAGCATGCTGAAGTCATGCAGCACCAGCACCGCGCCGCTGATGCCGTCCTCCCCGTCCCGCAGGGGCGAGGCCGTCAGGCGCACGGCGTAGCTCTCGCCGTCCGGGCGGCGCAGCCGGCTCTCCTCGCTGAACACCACCGGGCTGCCGCCGTTGAAACAACGTTCCACGGGATCGGGCAACAGTTCGCCGCTCTCCAGATCCTCCACCCGCAGGATCTCCTCCATGGGGCGGCCGCGGGCCTGGTTCAGGGTGAAGCCGGTGAGCTGTTCCGCCACCGGATTCATGTAGGCCACCCGACCGGCCACGTCTGCGGTGATCACGCCGTCGGCGATGGACTCCAGGGTGGTGAACAGCCGGTCGCGCTCGCCGCTGAGTGCCTGCTCGGCGAGGCACTGGGCGGTGATGTCGTAGGAGACCCCCAGCACGCCCCAGCCACCCGCCGCTTCATCCGGCACGGGCTGCCAGTGGTGCAGGAAGCAGCGCCCCTCCACCCGGCTTTCCAGCTGCACCGGCTCGCCCGACAGGGCCCGCCGCAGCCCCTCGGCCACCTCCGGGTAGGCGCCGTACATCTCCAGGGCGTTCATGCCCACCGCCTGCCCGGGGACAAGCCCCAGGCCCTCCAGACCCTTGCCCTCGGAGAGCATGAAATTGCCGTGCCGGTCCAGGGAAAACAGCACCATGGGCGCGCTGGTGATGGCGGTACGCAGCTGGTGTTCCCGCTCGCGCAGGGTGCGCTCCGCGGCCAGGCGCTCACTGATGTCCAGGAAGGTGGCAAAGACCTGCGCCTGCTCGCCCACCCGGACGGCATTGATGTGCACCTCCGCCGGGAAGGTGCTGCCGTCCTTGCGCCGGTAGGTACTCTGGAAGCTGGCGGGCAGGTGCCGTTCCGGGTTGCCGTGCACCCGGCCCACATCCTCGCGGGTGGCGTTCAGGTCGAAGTCGGTGACGTGCAGTCCGCCCACCAGCTCCTCGTGGCTGTAGCCGAGGCTGGCGCAGGCACTGCGATTGGCCTCGACGATGCCGCCATGCCGGTCGATCAGGACCATGGGATCCAGGGCCTGCTCGAAGATCAGCCGGAAGCGCAGGTTGTCGTTGCTGGCGGGCATGGAAGCCTTTGGGTGAGTGAGCGGCCAGGGGCGGGTTCCACGCTGCCCGTCTCATGACCCCGTTCAGACCGAGTCTACGCGAATAAAGTCCGACTGGCGCTGCTTCAGTGGGACCGGTGGTCCTGTTCCCATGACGGAACGCCCCGCATCGGGTTACGCTCCCCAAAATGGCACAGGCCCATGACAACCCCGCAGGTTTCGCGGACCTTCAACCGGGATGGTCCCCGCCGGACTATGCCGGCGAAGGCATCGCCAACCTGATGCAGAGCCTCGCTTTGGGGCTGGGTGATCGTGCGCCGCACAGCGCCTTGCCGCCCCTCAATGGCCTGCCGCCCGAGTCGGTCGCCCGGCACAGCCGCGTGCTGCTCATCGTGGTGGACGGGCTGGGTGATGCCATGCTCGCCGACCCCGGCCTGTGCCCGAACCTGCGTGCCCACCGGGTGAGGGCCCTCTCCTCGGTCTTTCCCACCACCACGGCGGCGGGCATCACCACCTACCTCACCGGCCAGCCGCCCGCACGGCACGGACTGACCGGCTGGTTCACCTACATCGAGGCCCTGGACCAGGTCATGGCTGTGCTGCCGGGCCTGCCCCGGGGCGAGGGCCCGGGCTACGGGGATCTCGCCGTCACGCCCCGGGAACTGCTGGGCCTCAATCCCCTGTTCGCGCGCCTGTCCGTGCCCACCGCCAGCGTGAGCCCGGCACGGATCGCCAACTCGCCGTTCAATCGCAGCATCAGCGGCGATGCCCGGGGCTATGTCTACAAGGACCTGGCCGGCTTCTTCCGGCAGACCCGCCGGGCCGTGCTGGACGCACCCGGCTTTGTCTACGCCTACTGGCCGGAACTGGACCACCTGGGTCATGAGCATGGCGCCGACAGCGCCGAGCTGCGCGCCCACCTGGCGGAACTGGACGCGGGCTTCGCCCGCCTGCTGGAGGGCCTGGCCGGCAGCGACACCCTGGTGCTGCTCACCGCCGACCACGGCATGATCGACGCGCCCCGGCGCGTCGACCTGTCACAACACCCACAGATCGCCGCCTGCCTGAGCCACCCCCTGTGCGGCGAACCCCGGGTGGCCTTCGCCTATGTGCGCCCCGAGGCCAGGGCGGCATTCGCGGAGCGTGTCCGGGAGGAACTCGGCCATTGCCTGAGCCTGGTGGACAGCCGGGTGCTGCTGGAAGACGGCTGGTTCGGGCCCGGCCCCGCGCACCCGGCGCTGGCCGGCCGGGTGGGCGACTTTGCCCTGTTCATGCATGACGGCTGGATGATCTTCGACCGGGTGCCCGGAGAGAAACGCCCGCCACGCATGGTGGCGGTGCACGGCGGGCTCAGCGAGGCGGAACGGCGGGTGCCGCTGGTGATGGCGCGGGTCTGAGCCGTACCCGTGATAAAATCGGGGCCTTACGCATGAGGTCCGCAGCCATGATTGATCCAGATGACGCCTACCAGACCGCCGCCACCGAGACCGTGGAACTGGCCAACCGGCTGGCGGCCGACACCCCCGACAACCACCCCTGGGACATCGCCGACGGCCTGCTGGCCGGCGCCGTGCACTACTGGCTCTACAGCCGCCAGCCCTGCGGCGACCCCATGTGCGAGGACTGCAGCGCCTTCGCCACCGCCGACCTGCGGGTGGCGGAACTCAAGCGCCTGGTGGAACAGCTGGCCCAGGACAGCGATTACTACCATTCGCCGACGGATGTGAACGTCGGTCGCGCGTAGCGCGATCGACAGTGGCTAGTGGCAAGTCTCAAGTGGCGAGGAACACCACCCTCACCCCGACCCTCTCCCTGAGGGAGAGGGGGCTCTAGTTGCCACTAGCCACTTGAGACTTGCCACTGCCCTCAAGCACTTTCATCCACCCGCCTCACCCCGCCGGTCTGCCCGAGCATCTCGCTGATCCGCTGCTCCAGGAGATCAGCGGGCGCGCGGTAGGGACTGCCGTAGCTTCCCCGACGCATCACGTTGCTCTGGCGCTGCTCCTGCGGTTCGGCCAGGGCCACCCGCAGACGGCCCAACATCTCCCGTTCCTGCCGGTCGCGGCGTTCCTCCTCGGTGCGCGCCGAGTCCGAGGACGGCACCGGACGACGGATCGATTCGGCGCCGGCGCGCTCCGCCTCGCCGCGCACGGGCACCGGCCAGGTGGATTCCGGATCGCCACGGATGATCGGCGGCGGCAGGGCGGCGAACTGGACGGGGGCGAGAGACACGGGGTTGAGGTGGGAAGGGTGAATGGGGAAGTAGGAAGCAGGAAATAGGAGTTTAGAACTTTTGGGGAGAATTCAAAATTCAAGATTCAAAATTCAAAATTCAAAGGAAAACCTGCTGCCCGCCTCCTTTGAATTTTGAATCTTGAATTTTGAATCTTGCTTCGCCTCACCCCGGCAGCACCACCCTCACCTGCGCCCCGCCCAGGGGGCTGCGGTCAATCTCGATACGGCCCTCGTAGGCGGCGACGATATCGGCCACCACCGCCAGGCCGATGCCCTGGCCGGGGACCTGCTCGTCCAGACGCCCGCCTCGGGTGAGGATGGTGGGCACCTCCCCGGGGGGGATGCCGGGGCCGTCGTCGCAGACGGACAGTTCCAGGCCCTCGCCGGTCTGGCCGGCACTGACCCGCACCCGGCTACCGCCATGCTTCCAGGCGTTGTCCATCAGGTTGCCCAGCAGCTCCATCAGGTCGCCCTCGTTGCCGCGAAACTGGAGGCTGGACGGCACGTCCATCTCGAACTGCACGTCCCGTTCCGGGTAGACCTTGCCGAGCGTCGAACCCAGGCGCTGCACCAGGGGCGCCACGGGGATGGGCGCGCTCAAGACCGTGCGGCCGGAGGTGGCGGCCCGCTGCAGCTGGTAGGCGACGATGCGTTCCATGCGCTCCAGCTGCTCCAGGGCCTGATCACGGTCCGGGTCCCGGGTGTCCAGGGTGCCGCGCAGCACCGCCAGCGGGGTCTTGAGGCTGTGGGCCAGGTTGGACAGGGCGTCCCGGTAGCGGGCCAGCTGGGCCCGCTCGTGGTGGATCAGGGCGTTGAGGTTGTCGGTCAGGCCCTTCAGCTCCACCGGGTAGCGGCCCTCCAGGCCGGGCTGCTCGCCGCGCTCCACGGCGCGCAGTTCCCGGGCCACCTGGCGCAGGGGCTTGAGGCCCCGGGACAGGGCAATGCCCTGGGCGGCCAGCAGCAACACCGCCAGGGCCGCCAGGGCGCCCCAGAGGCTCTGGCGGTATTCCGAGAGCTGGGCCTCGAAGGCCCGGCGATCCTCCAGGATGCGGAACTCCAGGGGGTAGAGGCGTTCCCCCAGCTCCCAGTTCACGGTCAGGTTGACGGTGAAGGGCAGGGCGTCGCGGTCCGGGTCACGGCCCAGGGCCGAAGGCGAGATCCACAGACGCTCGCCGGCCGGGGTGCGGATCTCCGCCACCAGCCCGGACTCCGGCAGCATCAACCTTGCCTCGGGCAGGCGTTCCGGGAGGATGACGCGCCCGCCGGCATCCACCTCGGTGACCCCCATCAACAGGTACAGCTGGGCATGCAGGCGCTCGTCCAGGGCCTGGGCGGCGCTGTCCCGGAAGGCCCGCTCCAGGGCGAGCGCGGTGAGGCCGGCGAACACCGCCACCACCACGGCGGCGATCAGCCCCACCCGCAGGCTCAGGGAGTTGAGGCGGCCCCGGGGCATCAGATGTCCGGGGTCAGGGTGAGCCGGTAGCCCCGGCCGCGCAGGGTCTCGATGGGAGTCAGGCTGCCGTCCGGGTCCAGCTTCTTGCGCAACCGGCCGATGAGCACCTCCAGCACGTTGCTGTCCCGGTCGTCGTCGTGGGCGTAGAGATAGTCGGTCAGGGTCTGCTTGGAGACCACCTGGCCGGCGTGGCGGGCCAGGTATTCCAGCACCCGGTACTCGAAGGTGGTCAGCGAGACGGGCTCGCCGTTGCGGCTCACCGCCTGGGCGGCGGTATCCAGCACCAGCGGCCCCAGGGCCAGGCGCCCGTCGGCGCTGCCGGCGGCGCGCCGCGCCAGGGCCCGGATGCGGGCCACCAGTTCCTCCATGTGGAAGGGCTTGGCCAGGTAGTCGTCCGCGCCGGCCTCCAGGCCCTGCACCTTCTCCTGCCACTGGCTGCGTGCGGTGAGGATCAGCACCGGCACCTTGCCGCCTCCGGCGCGCAGGCGGCGGATCACCTCCAGCCCCGGCAGGCGCGGCAGGCCCAGGTCCACCACCGCCACATCGGCGGGATATTCGGTCAGCTGGAACAGCCCGTCTTCGCCATCGGCGCTGGTGTCCACCATCCAGCCCTCCGCCTCCAGGCGGGTGCGCAGCTGCTCGCGCAGGGGCGCCTCGTCCTCGATCACGACTACACGCATGGCCTGGTTCTCCGCTTCACAGCCAATCCCCTGTCTGGGCGTCCACCCGGATGGTGCGTACCCGCTGGTTGTCCACCAGCACCCGGATGACGTGCACCGTGGTGCCGTTGTGATGCTGCGTCTCGGCGGACAGCACCCGCCCGCCGGTGCGCCGCTGCACCTGGGCCACGGCCTGGTTGAGGGAGATCTGGGCGTTGGCCTGGGCCAGCCGGTCGGCCGGGTAGGGGACAGCCGCATCCGGCATCAGGGGCATCGCGGGAGGGGGCTCGCTGATCGACCCGGCGGTTTGATGGTCAGGCCACGGGGCGGCCTGCACGGACATGACCAGGCCGACGCTCAATATGAGTGCTCGGCCGAGGCCGCGAAGCGATGAAGAGACACGGGTGTTCATGGACTCAAGTGTACCGCCTCGCGGCCCCGGGGAAAGGGCCTCAGTCGATGGGATCGACGCTCACGCGCACGCGCACCGTCCGGCCCGGATCGTAGGGCATGGTGCGGGTGTACTCCTGGCCCTGGTAGCGATAGGTGACCCGGTAGCCCACGTGGCGCTCTTCCTCGTAGAAGCGCTCCACGGTCTGGCACTGCTGCTCCTGGGTGGTGTAGACCCGGGTCTGCTGGCGGCTCTGGGCCATGCTGTTGCCGATCACGGCACCGGCCACGCCCCCCACCACGGTGGCCGCATTGCGGCTGTCGCCCTTGCCGATCTGGTTGCCCAGCACGCCGCCGATCATGGCGCCGGACAGGGTATAGGCACCGGTGCTCGGACCGGTCTGCTGCACGTGGCGTACCGGCTGGGTCCAGCATTCCTGGGCGGGCGCGGCCACCCGCACCAGCTCCTTCACCGGGCGCACGTCCACCACCCGGGCCTGGTCGTAGAACACGCCGCCGGGGCGGTCGAAGGCCTGGGCCGCGCCGGTGGTCAGCGCGGCCAGGGCCAGGGGAATCGCTGCATATCGGGTTTTCATGACGGCATCTCCTTGAGGGTTCTTTGCCGTGTTCAGGTTGCCTGGGGCAGCCTGAACACGGCCTGAATCCGCCATTGCGTCAGTACTGGGTGCGGTAGCGGATGGTGAAGTCCAGGGTGTTGCGCGGCACCGGCTCGTGATAGATCACCGTGGGCGCGCGATACACCGGCGGCCGATGCACCGGGGCATGGTGGTACACCGGGTAGGCGGGCGCCCGGTGGTGATGCCTGTGCTGGTGCTGATGCTTGCCGCGATAGCCATGGGCCGGCGCATGGGGCGGCGGACCCGGACGGAAATGGCTGCCACCGTAGGTCACGGTGGTCACCGTGGTGGTGGTGTGACCATAAGGGCCGGCCATGGCCAGCCCCGGCAGCAGCAGCGCGGCACCCACGACACCGGCGCCCAGACGGATCAGATGCTTCTTGTTCATGACGGCTCTCCTTACGGTTGCGGGCACATGCCCTCGAGAGTCGCCGTCAGGCTATCCCCGCCGCCCTGAACGCGGCCTGAATGTGGTTGGGGGGGTTCGGTTTCCATGAAGTCCCGCAGGCGGAACGAAACCCTCGTTCTCTCACGGAGCCACGGGGGCACGGGGTTTTGGAACAAATGACTTTCTCTGCGTCCCAGCGCCTGCGCGAGAACATCATGCCCTTGGTTTGCTGGGTTGCAATAAACCAATCCTCTCGCGGAGGCGCAGGGACGCAGGGAAATCTTATTGGTCTAAAGCCCCGTGGCTCCGTGAGAGGGGACTGTTCTTTACATCTCCCGCCTAACACCTCACCCCCCAACACTTGTATCTTGTCTCTGCCCACTTGCCTCTAGAGCCTTCCACCATGGACCGCCTCGCCGTCTTCTTCGCCCTGCTGATCGCCGCCTACTTCGGCTTCCAGTTCTGGCTGCTGTACCGCACCCGCAACCAGCAGGGCAGGCCCGCGCCGGAACTGAGCGATCTGCTGGACCCGCTCCTGCTGGCGAAGCCAAGGCTGGTGTTCTACTTCTGGAGTCCCGCCTGCCCCATGTGCGGCCAGGTGACCCGGGTGATCGACGGCTTGCTGGAAAGCCGCGACGACATCGTCAAGATCAACGCCATGGAACAGCCTGAGCTGGCGCGCCGCTTCCGTGTGATGGGCACCCCCACCCTGCTCAGCGTTTCCGACGGCCGCATCCAGCGCATCCTGGTGGGCGCCAAGAGCGAGAAGGCCATCCGCGAACTGGTGGGGTGAACCCGGGGGGGATCACGCAGGCCGGATGCGTTGCGCTTATACGGTCTACGACATACCAAAAGGCCATCCTCTCACGGGGGCACGGAGCCACGGAGGAAAGGCGCTTGATTTGATTCACCCTGCGACCCTGCGCCTCCGCGAGAGGCTTGGTTGCTTGCGGATGAGAAAACCAAAGGCATGATGTTCTCGCGGAGGCGCTGGGACGCAGGGAACGTCATCTGATCCAAAACCCCGTGCCCCGTGGCTCCGTGAGAGGACACGGTTTTTCGCCTCCCGCCTAGGAGCCTGTCGGACTTAGGTGCCCGTAGCGAGCCTGGTGGGAGAGCGAGGCCATTTTCACGATCGTTTGAGGAGAATAGCCGTCGCTATTTGACGAAAAGGATCGGGAAAATGGGCCGCTCTCCTACCGGCGCAGTAGGTGCAGCCTAAGTCCGACAGGCTCCTGGCACCTCACCCACTACACTTGTATCTTGACGCTGCCCACTTGCCTCTGGAGCCTTCCTCTATGGACGGCCTCGGCTTCTATTTCCTGCTGTTCCTCGGCCTGCTCGCCGCGATGCAGTTCTGGCTGCGCCGCTGCGCCCGGCTCATGGAGGGCTGCACCGCGCCCCGGCTGGATGACCTGATCGATCCCAAGCATCTGCTTGAGCCGCGCCTGATCCTCTACTTCTGGCGCCCCGGCTGCCACATCTGCGGCCAGACCTCCAGTATCATCAACCCGCTGCTGGAGACGCGCCGGGACATCCTCAAGCTCAACGCCCTGGAGGAACCCGAACTGGTGCGACGCCTGCGCCTCACAGGCACCCCCGCCCTGATCGTCATCGCCGGCGAGCGCATCGAGCGCGTACTCATCGGCTCGCGCAACGAGCAGGAGATCCGCGCCCTGCTCAACGCCTGGCCCGAGACCGACCAAGACGACTGACCCCACATCAAGGATTTTTCTTGTATCTTGTCTCTTGCCACTTGCTTCTAGCGCCTTCATTCATGAACGACACCGCCGCCGAACTCCGCGCCCGCCTCAATGCCGAGACCGGGCCCATCTCCTGGCCCGAACTGGAGCGCCACTTCGCCCGGGGCGTGGTGGTGCACGTGGCCCCCGAACTGGACCTGGTGGAAGTGGCCGCGCGGATGGTGGAGGACGACCGGGACAGCATCAGCGCCTGGATGGACGCCGGACAACTGGGACCCGCCACCGACGCGCAGGCCCGCGACTGGCAGACCCGGCGCCCTGACTTCTGGGCCGTGGTGGCCGCCCCCTGGGTGGTGATCCAGGAAAAGTCCGCCGGCTGATGCTCATCTGGTCCCGCACCCGCGGCGGCACCCGCTACGAGGTGCGCACCGCCGGCCGGGTGCACCGGCTCTACACCGACGGCATCTTCCACAGCCAGGCCCATCCCGAACGGCTGGCCACCGGCCACCTCTGGGACCTGTTCAGTCTGCCCGTGCTGCTGCGCCGTGACCCCGTGATCGGGCGCGCGCTGGTGCTCGGCGTGGGCGGCGGCACCGCCCTGCGCCAGCTGCGCGGCCTGGGGGCAGAAAGCGTCGACGGCGTGGAACTGGATCCTATGCATCTGCGCATTGCCCGGTGTTTCTTCGGCCTCACCGGACCCGGCATCCGCCTGCACCGGGCCGACGCCCGGGACTGGCTCGCCCGGCACCGGGGCCCGAAGTTCGACTACCTGGTGGACGATCTGTTTGGCGGCGAGGACGGCGAACCCCGTCGGGCCATCCCCGTGGATGGCCCCTGGGTCCGGCAGCTGCTGCGTCACCTGGCCCCGGGCGGCACCCTGGTGATCAATTTCCCCGGGGTCTGCGAACTGCAGGCCTGCGCCCTGCTGCGGCAAGCGACCCTGCGGCAGCGCTTCTCCAGAGCCTGGATGCTGCAGCACCCCCGCTACGACAACGCCGTGGGCGTATTTCTGCAGGACGCCCTGACCGCCCGGGGCTACCGCCAGCGCCTCGCCCGCCTGCCCGCCGGGCATCCGGCCCGGGGGCTCGCCCGCACCCCGGTGCGGCTGCGCCGCCTGGAGCCTGTCGGACTTAGGTGCCCGTAGCGAGCCGAGTGGGAGAGTGAGGCCATTTTTTCGATCGTTCGAGGAGAATAGCCGTCGCTATTTGACGAGAAGGATCGGAAAAATGGGCCGCTCCCCCACCGGCGCAGTAGGAGCAGCCTAAGTCCGACAGGCTCCCAGCCCTGATCACCCGTCCGTGCTGCTTGGTCTATGCTCCGGGCATCGATACCCATCCGCATCGGAGGTACCCCATGCTGGAGATGAATCCGGACATCGTCTGCGCCATCATCGAGCGCGCACGGGAATTCCACGCCAAGGAGGAGGTGGTGATCACCGAGGAGCCCGGCAGCCCCGCCGATGACTGGGCCCTGCAGGTACTCGCCGACCACGCCGACGACCTGACCTACCAGGACCTGAAGACCCAGATCGACGACCTGGACCCGGAGCAGCAGGTGCAGCTGGTGGCGCTCATGTGGATGGGACGGGGCGACTACGAGGCGGACGAGTGGAACACCGCCCTGGCCGAAGCCAAGGACAACTGGACCCCCACTACGGCTGAATACCTGATCGCCACGCCCCTGGTGGCGGACTACCTGAGCGAAGGCCTGGACATGCTCGGCTACAGCTGCGAGTAGGAGGCCCGCCCCGGGTCGAATGCGCCCGGGGCGCGCGCAGCATCGATCAGGTCCTGAACCTCAGCACCTGGGCCCGCAACTCCTCCGCCAGCCGGGCCAGGGACTCGCTGGCCTGCGTGGTGTGCACCACGTTGCTGGCGGTGGTCTCGCTGATCTCGTGGACCTGGTGGATGTTCTCGTTGATCTCCCGGGCCGTGGCGCTCTGCTGCTCGGCCGCGCTGGCGATCTGCTGCACCATGTCGTTGATCCGGCCTACCGCATCGGTGATGTGATCCAGGGACTCACCGGCCTTGCCCGCCTGCTCGACACTCTGGCTGGCCTGCTTGCGACTGCTCTCCATCACCGCCGCTGCCTCCCGGGTGCTGGCCTGGAGCTTCTCGATCATCTCCTGGATGTCCGCGGTGGACTGCTGGGTACGGCTGGCCAAGGTACGCACCTCGTCGGCCACCACGGCAAAACCACGGCCCTGCTCACCGGCCCGGGCCGCCTCGATGGCCGCATTCAGGGCCAGCAGGTTGGTCTGTTCGGCCACGTTGCGGATCACCTGCAGGATTGAGCCGATGTTGTCGCTGTCCTTCTGCAACGATTCGATCACCACACCGATGCGTGTCACCTCGTCCGCCAGCCGGTCGATCGCCGTGACCGCCTCGGAGACCACGCGCTTGCCGGAGGTAGCCTCGGCGAGGGTCTGGTTGGCACCATCCGCAGCGGACTGGGTGTTACGCGCCACTTCCTCCACGGTCGCCGTCATCTCGTTCATGGCCGTGGCGGCACTGTCCATCTGGGTGCTCTGCTGGCGGATGCCCTTGTCGGTCTGCTCGTTGATCTGCGCCAGTTCCGTGGCGGCCGCGGCCACCTCCTCGGAATGTTTGCTCATGGCGCCGATCATCTCGCGCAGGTTCTGCTGCATGGCGCTGATGGTAGCTAGCAGGCTGGAGCTGTCGCCCGATTTGAGTCTCACGGGCACGGTGAGATCACCCTCGGCCACCTGCTCCACGATCTGCGCCGCGTAGGCCGGCTCGCCACCCAGCACCCGGGTCACGGAGCGCACCACCAGCAGGCTCACCGCCACCGCCGCGGCGAGGATCACCAGGGCGATGATCAACAGGGTCCAGAACACCCGGTTCACCTCGGCCAGGGCCGCGGCTTCGGGCACCTCCAGCACCAGGCCCCAGCTCAGCTGCGGGACATAACTGAAGCTGCCGATCACCGGGGTTCCGGCCGGATCCCGGTAGCGCCCCACGCCACTCTGTCCTGCACGCAGGGCGCGGGCAGCCTCGGTGTCCAGGGCCTGTTCGGGATTGCGTACCGAAGCGGCAGGGGTGATGGCAAGCCCGTCCTGGCCATTGATCAGATAGATCTCCAGCTCACTCTCTCCCCGCAGTTCTGCCATACGTTCGAAGATGGTGTTCATGAGCACCGCGCCGCGCATCACGGCGACGATCTGCCGGTCCCGGTAGATGGGCACCGCCACGGTGCTCACCTGGTTACCAGTGGCCCGGGACAGCACGGGGCGCGACACCACCTCGCGGCCGGAGATGGCCTGGCGGAACCATTCCCGGTCGGGCACGTTGAACTCATGTGCCTGCTCGCGGCTCAGCACCCGGGTCTGCTGGGTGCCGGCGTCGTGTGACACGCCCACGATGCCGCGCCCCTCGGGGCTCACCACGAAGATGGTATCGAAGAAACCCTGGGAAGCGGCCATCTGGGCGAGCAGATGCTCCAGTTCCTCAGGACGGATCTCCTTGGACGCATCCAGCAGGGCGAGATAACGCATCTCGTCCTGGCGGGCATTGATCCAGTCGGCGAAGGCATTGGCATTCATATCGCCCGTGCCCTGGAGCTGGTTGATGGTGGCCCGGGTGAAGGAGTCCCGGTACTGGGCGAACACCAGCGAGGTGATGGTCACGATGGCTACCAGCACCAGCGAGACGATCATCAGGGTGAGGGTCCCGGCAAAGCCGAGGCGCGCGAACAGCTTGTTCATGTTCTTGTTCTCCTGTTTTCGGTCACGGTGGCTGCCCTGACCGAGGGGGTGTACCTGCAAAGGACATTCGGCCACCGAGCCCGAAGGGGCGCGCAAGACCACGGTTGTTTTTTTTACTACAGATCCCGGCGCATACCCGTTTTCGCCTGTTCGACGCCGTCAGGATCAAGGGGTCGCATTTTGGCAGCGTCATGCCGGGAGCGTGAGACCGCTCATCACGTAAACACCTACGCTGGGTGAGAGATTTCCCGTATCCGGGTGATACAGGACCTGGTACCGACCTGCCGGGCCCGCAACTGGATTCGCGCCGACACCCCGGTCACACTCTCATCACCATGTTCTCCCGCCCCACCCACACCTGGTTCAGCGACAACTTCACCGAACCCACCCCCGTGCAGCGGGAGGGCTGGGCGCGCATCGCGGCCGGTGACCACGCCCTGCTGGTGGCCCCCACCGGCAGCGGCAAGACACTCGCCGCCTTCCTCGCCGGCATCGACCGGCTCATGCAGGAGGCCGACGATGCGAAAGCGGGCGTGCGCGTGCTCTACGTCTCGCCGCTGAAGGCCCTGGTCTACGACGTGGAGCGCAACCTGCGCGCGCCGCTCACCGGCATCCTGCGCACCGCCGAGCGCCTGGGCGAACCGGCGCGCAGCCTGCGCGTGGACATGCGCACCGGCGACACGCCCCAGGCCGAGCGCCGGGCGCAGCTCAAGGACCCGGCCCAGATCCTGGTCACCACCCCCGAATCCCTGTTCCTGCTGCTGGGCTCGAAGGCCCGGGAGAACCTGCGCACGGTGCACACGGTGATCGTGGACGAGGTGCATGCCCTGGCCCCCAGCAAGCGCGGCGCCCATCTGGCCCTGTCCCTGGAACGTCTCGCGGAGATCACCGACGCCGAACCCCAGCGCATTGGTCTCTCCGCCACCGTGAACCCGCCGGAGCTGGCCGCCCGCTTCCTGGGCGGCGACCGCGAGGTGGCCATCGTCGACACCTCCGCGAAACCCGCCCTGGACCTGCACGTGGAGGTGCCCGTGGCGGACATGGAGGCCGTACAGTCGCCCGCCACCACCACACCCCCGGGCCCGAAGCGGGGCGGCTCCATCCTGGGCGAGCTCTACGCCCGGGAGGTGGCCAGGCCCACCCCCGAGCGGGGCATCTGGCCCGCCATGTACCCGGCGCTGGTGGCGGCCATCCGCAGCCATCGCTCCACCCTCATCTTCGTCAACAGCCGGGGCCTGGCCGAACGACTGACCCAAAGACTCAATGAAGTCGCCGACGAACCCCTGGTCCTCGCCCACCACGGCAGTGTCTCCCACGAGCGCCGCGCCGAGATCGAGGAGGGTCTCAAGGCGGGTCGCCTCAAGGGCATCGTCGCCACCAGTTCGCTGGAACTGGGCGTGGACATGGGCGCGGTGGATCTGGTCATCCTGGTGGAGTCCCCCGGCAGCGTCGCCCGGGGCCTGCAACGGGTGGGCCGCGCCGGGCACCAGGTGGGCGCGGTGAGCCGCGGGCTCATCTACCCCAAGTTCCGGGGCGACCTGCTGGAATGCGCCGTGGTGAGCGAGGCCATGCTGGAGGGTCTGCTCGAACCCATCAGCGTGCCCCGCAATCCCCTGGACGTGCTGGCCCAGCAACTGGTGGCCATGGTCTGCGACACGCCGCGCACGGTGAGCGAACTGGAGGCCCTGGTGCGCCGCACCCACCCCTACCGGGAGCTGTCCCGGCCGCTGCTGGAAGGGGTGCTTGACATGCTCTCCGGCCACTACCCCTCCGCCGAGTTCGCCGACCTGCGCCCCTGGCTCGCCTGGGACCGGGCCGAGGACCGGCTCACCCCGCGCCGGGGCGCGCCCATGGCGGTGCGCCTCAATGCCGGCACCATCCCCGACCGGGGCCTGTACGCCGTGCACCTGGGCGGCGCCGACGGGCCGCGCCTGGGGGAGCTGGACGAGGAGATGGTGTTCGAGACCCGCGCCGGGGAGAACATCCTGCTGGGCGCCAGCACCTGGCGGGTGGAGGAGATCACCGGAGACCGGGTCATCGTCAGCCCCGCCCCGGGCGAGCCGGGCAAGCTGCCCTTCTGGCACGGCGACAGCCTGGGCCGCCCCGTGGAACTGGGCCGGCGCATCGGCGCGCTCACTGGGAAACTGGGCGCCCTGAGCCAGGCCGAGGCGGCCCGCTGGCTGGAGGCACACACGCCGCTCTCCGCCTTCGCCGCCGGCAATCTCGCCGCCTACGTGCACGAGCAGAAGCAGCACACCGGCGTGCTGCCCACGGACACCGCCATCACCGTGGAGCGCTTCCGCGACGAGCTGGGCGACTGGCGCGCCTGCATCCTCTCCCCCTTCGGCGCGCGCATCCACGCCCCCTGGGGCATGGCCCTGCAGAACCTGCTCTCGGCGCGAAGCGGCTTCGAGGTGCAGGTGATGTACACCGACGACGGCATCGTGCTGCGCTTCGCCGACACCGACGCCCTGCCCGACGCCGACGAGCTGATACCCGACCCCGAGGAGATCGAGGAACTGATCACCGAACAGCTGGCCACCACCGCCCTGTTCGCCGGCCTGTTCCGGGAAAACGCCGCCCGGGCCCTGATGCTCACCCGCAACCGTCCCGAGGGGCGCACACCGCTGTGGGCCCAGCGCATGAAGTCCGCCCAGCTGCTGGCCACCGTGAGCCGCTATCCGGCCTTCCCCATCGTGCTGGAGACCTACCGCCAGGCGCTCTCGGACGTCTTCGATCTGGCGGGTCTCAAGGCCCTGCTGGCCGACATTCGCGCCCGCCGGGTGCGGGTGGACGAGGTGGAGACCCGCTCCGCCTCCCCCTTCGCCCGCTCCCTGGTGTTCGCCTACGTGGCCGCCTACATCTACGAGCAGGACGCGCCGCTGGCCGAACGCCGTGCCCAGGCGCTGACCCTGGACCGGGGCCTGCTCTCCGAGCTGCTGGGCCAGGCGGAGCTGCGGGAGCTGCTGGACGCGGAGGTCCTGGAGGAACTGGAGGCGGAGCTCGCCCACGAGACGGACGAGACCCGCGCCCGGGACGCCGACGAACTCCACGACCTGCTGCGCCGACTGGGGGATCAGCACCTCGATGAACTCGCCCGCCGCTGCACCGAAGACCCGGCACCCTGGCTGGAGACCCTGAAGCACTCGGGCCGCGCCGCCGCCGTGCGCATCGCGGGCGAGCCCCGCTTCATCGCCGCCGAGGATGCAGGGCTGTACCGGGATGCCCTGGGCGTCGCCCCGCCCCCCGGCCTGCCCGACGCCTTCCTCGTGCCCGTGCCCGACGCCCTGGAACAGCTGCTGCGCCGCTTCGCCCGCACCCGCGGGCCATTCGTGACGAAACAGGCCGCCGCACGCTTCGGCCTCACCGAGGCCCAGGTGATCCCGGTGCTGCGCGCCCTGCTCACCGAGGGACGCCTGGTGCAGGGGGAACTGCGCCCGGGCGGGCGCGAGCCCGAATGGTGCGACGTGGACATCCTGCGGCGCCTCAAGCGCCGGACGCTGGCCAGCCTGCGTCACCAGGCCGCCCCGGTGGAGGCCCGGGCGCTGGCCCGCTTCCTGCCCGAGTGGCACGGCATCACCCGGGAGACTGGACAACGCCACGGGGGCGCGGCGCGGCTCATGGACGTGGTGGCGCAACTAGAAGGCCTGCCCCTGCCCTGGTCCCTGCTCGCCGAGGTGATCCTGCCCGCCCGGGTGAGCGGCTTCACCCTGGAGATGCTGGACATGGCCGCCGCCACCGGGCAGGTGGTGTGGGTGGGCACCGGGGCCCAGGGACCGCGGGACGGGCGGGTGGCCCTGTACCGGCGCGAGCGCGCCCCGCTGCTGTTGCCGCCCGCCGGCGATCTGCCCGACGGACCCCTGCACCGCACCCTGCTGGAACACCTGGACAGGCGCGGCGCAAGTTTCTACCTGGAACTGGAAACCGCCGTGCAGCGGGCCCACCCGGAGGCCAACGCCGCCGACTTTCGCGCCGCCCTCTGGGACCTGGTCTGGGCAGGGGCCATCACCAACGACACCTTCGCGCCCCTGCGGGCCCTGGCACGCGGTCCCTCGAAATCCACCGGCCGCAGTACCCGGCGCGGCGGGCAGGCGCTGGCCGGCGGGCGCTGGTCACGGGTGAGCGAGCTGCGCGATCCGACCGTGAGCGACACCGAACAGGCCGTGGCCCGGGCCGAGATGCTGCTGGAGCGCTACGGCATCGTCAGCCGCGAGGCGGCGCTGGCCGAGAACCTGCCCGGCGGCTTCGGCGCCGTCTATGGCGTGCTCCGCGCCATGGAGGAGTCGGGCCGCATCCGCCGGGGCTATTTCGTGGAGGGCCTGTCCGGCGCCCAGTTCGCCTGGGCCGGCAGCGTGGACCGCATCCGGGGCATCCGCCTGGAGGACGACCCGCAGGCAGGCGGGGAGCCGGTGGCCCAGTGTCTCGCCGCCATGGACCCCGCCAATCCCTTCGGCACTCTGCTCCCCTGGCCCGAGCCGGCCGGCGACACGCGCCCCCGTCGCGTCCCCGGCGCCTGGGTGATACTCGTCGATGGCCTGCCGGTGCTCTACCTCGGACCCGGCGGCAAGCACCTGGTGACCCTCGACCAGGAACCCCATCGCCTGCGCGCCGCCTGCCGCGCCCTGCACCAGATCCCGCGCACCGGCCGGAGACGCCTGATGATCATCGAACAGGTGGACGGCGTGCCAGTGAACGAGTCGCCCCATGCGGGCATGCTGCTGGAAGCGGGATTCGTGCGGGACTATCGGGGCTTCAGCAGGGCCTGAGGTCTCAAGGTACCCGGGCAGAAAACCTGTCCTCTCACGGGGCCACGGGGGCACGGGGATTTCATAACAGGACTTTCCCTTCGCCTCCGCGAGAGCATCATGCCTTTGGTTTTATTCCCGGCAGAAAACCGATCCTCTCGCAGAGACGCGGAGGCGCAGGGAGTTTCAAAATGAAGTCCTTTGCTCCGTGGCGCCGTGCCTCCGTGAGAAGACAGGCTTTACAGTCAAAATCATGATCTCTCGCCAAGACGCGAAGCCGCAAAGGCAAAACTTCCAATAGGTTTTCTTTGCGACTTCGCGTCTTGGCGAGAGCAAGAGTTTTTTATTTTCCCTGGCGAGCACCTCAGGCAACTCCACCGCTGGCGTCCAGGCGCACCCAATGCTATGCATATATAATGCATATCCACATGGACGTAGAGTACGATCCGGATAAGGCTGCCCGGAATCTCATGAAGCATGGTGTGAGCTTCGCACATGCCGAGCAGGCGCTTCGGGATCCCTGGGCGATCACCATTGATGATCCGGACGCAATGGGTGAGCAACGTTTCATCACGCTCGGCATGAACCCTCTGGGTCACGTGCTGGTCGTGATGCACACCCCGCGCGGACAACACACACGCATCATTTCGGCGAGAAAAGCGAGCCGTTCAGAGGTTAAGCAATACCATGCGCAAGGAATATGACTTCAGCAAGGGCAAGCGCGGTGCGGTCATCAAGTCACCCGGGAAAACCCGCATCACGATCATGCTAGACAACGATGTGATCGAGGCATTCCGCGAACACGCGGAGAAACTCGGCATCGGCTACCAAACGGCGATCAACGAGGCCTTGCGGCAGCACCTCACACAGGACCACGAACCGCTCACGGTGGAAAAGCTGCGCGAGGTACTGCGCGAAGAGCTGCAAGCCTGATGCCGACATCGCGATGCTTCGCTGATCATTCAGGGTCAGCGGAGCCCTGAATAAACCACAGCACCCGGCGCGCAGCACACCAGGCCGGACCCGCCTCAGGCGCGGCGATCCTTCCCAGACACACCCACAATCACAAGCACCGCCGCGAGCAGTCCGCCGCCCAGGGCGATCAGCCAGTCGTCCCAGTGCAGGGGATGCAGGTGCAGCAGCACGCGCAGGGCCGGGGTGTAGATGAAAACCGCCGACAGGAGCGGGGGCCCCACGACCATGACCCACGCCATGAGCCCGCGCATCCGGCTCAGCGCGCCGGTGATCCCGGCGCCGGCCATGATCAGTACGAGCAGGGCCATGGTTCGCGCATGGTCCACGGCGTAGTCGGCACCGAGGCTGCGGATGTAGGTGCCCAGCACCAGCAGCGTGACGACAGCCCCCACCACCACGATCGTCATCCACTGCATGTTGTCGAAAAACCTCGCCCGCGCCCCCTTGGCGGGCGGCGGGCCGAGGGGGCGGCGCGAGCGCAGGTTCTGAAACACCAGCAGCGCGGTGGGGTGGATGATCAGCTCCAGCCACACGATGTGAATCGGCAGGTAGAGCAGGGGATAGCCCAGCATGGGGATCAGCGCCGCGGTGGCCACCAGCGGCATGTGGATCATGAGCAGGTACTGGAAGCTCAGTTGCAGGCTGGTGAACAGCTCACGCCCCTCGGCAACCGCGCCGGCGATGCTGCGGAAGTTGTCGTCCATCAGCACCACCGAGGCCACCTCCCGCGCGCTCTGGCTGCCCCGCTCCCCCATGGCGATACCCACATCGGCGGCCTGCAGGGCCGGCACGTCGTTGACGCCGTCCCCGGTCACCGCGACGATCTCCCCGGCCGCCTGCAGTCCGCGCACCAGGGCGAGTTTCTGTGCCGGCACCGCCCGGGCGATCACGTCGAAGGCCCGCAGCGTGAGTGCCCCGCCGTGGCCCGTGTGCTGCGCCAGTTCGTCTCCCGTGATCAGCCGGGGCTCGCCCTCCCCCAGCCCGATCTCACGGGCGATGGCCGACGCAGTGCGCGGATGATCACCTGTGACCATGATGACGTGGATGCCGGCCGCCCGGCAGGCCTGCACCGCCTCGCGCACGCCCTCGCGCACCGGATCCTCGAACGCCAGCAGGCCGATGAACGCCAGCCCCCGATCCGGTTCGCCGCCCGGCCAGTGCTCGGCGTCGAGCTCGCACCCGGCGCAGGCAATCACCTTGTGGCCCGAGCGGGCGTATTCGTCCACCCGCTCCATCCAGTCCCGCCCGGCATCTTCGGAAAGCCCGCACAGCCCAAGCACCACCTCGGGCGCACCCTTGACCGCCACCAACAAACCCTCCGCCTGCTCCCAGACACCCGTCTCGCGACGCCGGTCCTCGGTGAATGGAAAACGGGCGCGCAGGGCTGCAACCGGCTGCCCCGGCGCCAGGATGAGTACTGCCTGATCCACAGGATCGCCGCTGTCCGCCCGCGAGGCCGCGGCGGCAGTCTCCAGGAGTCTGGCTTCAGAAACCCCGGGCGCAGGCTGCAGGTGTGTCAGACGCAGCCGCCCTTCGGTGAGGGTGCCGGTCTTGTCCGAGCAGATGCAGGTCACACGGCCGATGTTCTCCACCACCACCGCCCGGCGAACCAGGGCACGGCGCCGGGCGAGGCGATAGACACCGGCACCGAGGAAGATGGCGAGCACTACCGGAAACTCCTCAGGCAAAGCGGCGATGGCAAGCGTGAGCGCGCTGAGCAGTGCGTCGAGCAGGCCGTGACCCTGCTGGTAGCGCAGCCAGGCCAGCGCCAGACAGAACACGCCGGCCACGACCACCAGCGCCCGCACCAGTTGCCCGACCGCACGCTGCAGCGGCGTCAGGGGGTGGACACCGGCGATCGCCGAACGGACGATCTCGCCGTACAGGGTTCCGGCGCCGGTGAAGACCACCCGAACACCGGCACACCCGGTCAGCACCCGCGTGCCGGCAAGCCCCCAGTGCTGATCCGCCACCAGGGCCTGCGCACCGGCTCCAGGCAGTGCATCCAGGGCCTGCTTGCGCACTGGGTAGGCCTCGCCGGTCAGGGTGGATTCATCCACCTGCAAGCCGTCGCAGCTCACCAGCAGGCCATCTGCCGGGAACGATTCCCCGGACCGGACCATCACCAGATCTCCCGGCACGATCTCCTCGGCGGGCAGGGCTCGCTCCACGCCGTCGCGCACCACTCGGGCCTGCACGGCGAGCCGTCCGCTCAGGCCCTGCACCGAGGCCTGGGTACGCCGGTGCAGCCAGAGATCCATGCCAATCAGGGGAATGAGGGCCAGCAACAGCACAAGGGCCTCGGCATACTGTGCAACGATCCAGAAGAGCCCACTGGTGGCCAGCAGGAACCACAGCATCGGATCCCGCAGCGTGTCGCGCAGGGTGACCGTCCAGGCCCGTCCCGTGCCCGGGATGATCATGTTCGGGCCATACCGGCGCAGCCGCGATTCCGCCTCCGGTCCGCTGAGCCCGGCCTGTGCGTCGTGGACCCCCTCCAGCCGTTCCCCCGGCACACCGCGTCGCATCTCTTGTCCTCTTGGGTTGCGCACAGGGAGCAGGGTGACAGACGATTCCCGTCGCGAGAGAACGGGTCTCTCGATGATCGTAGAAACTGCCCGCTACTCCCGCCAGTATTCCGGCCTGGTCATGACATCCGCGCATACCACCCGGCCATGTACCGAACCCAGCAGGCCCGGGCGCAGGGCCCGCACCATCCAGGCCGCTTCCGGTTCGATGGGATAGGGCGCGGTCAGGCCCCGGGGCGTGGCGGGCTCGAAACCGTGGCGGGTGTAGTAGCCGGGATGGCCCAACACGAAAACCAGGTCCACGCCGCGCTGCCCGAGCAGCGCCAGGCCTTCCCGGATCAGCGCAGCGCCGATCCCACGCCCCTGGACGTCAGGCACCACGGCCAGAGGCGCCAGGATCATCCCGGAGACCGGCGCCGTGGCATGGCCCATGCGCACGGTGGTGAAGAGCACGTGCCCGACGGCGCGCCCCGCATCCCAGGCGAGCAGTGAGAGCATCGGCGCGGCACTGGGGTCCGCCAGCAGGTCGCGCACCAGGCCCGCCTCCACGTCACTGCCGAAGGCGGCGCGTTCCACCGTGAGCACATCGTCCAGATCCGACGGACGAGCTTCATAAATCTGCATGGGTCTATTCACTCTGAGGATCATGAGGCTGATGGCCGTATACGTTACACTGCGGCTCCCTCTCATGTCCTGACGGTGACCCCAATGCGCGCACCCCTGATCCTCGCCCTGCTGCTCCCCCTCCTGCTGGCGGCCTGCGGGGGTTCGGGCCCCGCCACGGGCATCAGTGGCACGATGAGCCTGGATCCGCAACTGGCCGACCAGGTCTCCGGCGAGGAGACCGTGTTCCTGTTTGCCCGGCGCCCCGCCGGCCCGCCCATGCCCCTGGCCATCCAGCGCCTGCAGGTCAGCGATCTGCCGTACCGTTTCCATCTGGACGACAGCCACGCCATGACCGACGTGATGCTCTCTTCCGTAGACGAGGTGATCGTCGTGGCCCGCGTCTCCCGCTCCGGGCAGGCCATGCCGCAACCCGGCGACCTGGAAGGGCAGAGTGGGCCGGTCAGCACTGCCGGCACCACGGATCTGGAAATCGTGATCAATCACGTGCGGCCTTGAGTTCCAGGCTCACCCACAGCCCCCCCGGACACACTCACATCCCGGCGCGTGTCCGCTATCCTAAGGCTTTGTTTTGTCCGCCAACCGGAAGCCCTTTTGAACCACCCTCGCCCCCCGCAGACCTCCGGCTTCGACGCGCGCTGGCTCGCGGAGGCCGTGCGCCTGCGTGAAACGGCCTCTGGCGCCCTCGAGGATGCTGACGCGGTGCGCGCCGCGCGCACCCGGGCAAACGATACCGAGCAGCGCGTCCTGATCCGGGCCGCCCTGCTCGGGGAGCGCGAAGGGCTGGCGCAGGCCATCGCCGCCTGGCAGCCACGCGCGCGCCTTTTTTTGCTGGTGCTGGCGGTCATCGCGCTGCTCAGCGGCTTCGGTGCCGCGCTCGCGGTGCTCGGCGACGGCAGCCGGCCGGTGAACGTGGTCTGGGCGCTGGGCGGGCTGCTCGGGGTGCACCTGTTCAGTCTGTTGCTGTGGCTGCTCAGCCTGTGGCAGGGCGGGCGCGATGCCGGCGGCGCGCTCGGCCAGGCGTGGCTTTGGTTGTCCACGCGTCTGGGCGGGGATCAAAACGGCCAGGTTGCCGCCGCGCTGGCCGCATTGCTGGGCCGTGCCGGCCTGACGCGCTGGTGGCTGGGCACGGTCACCCATGGCCTGTGGCTGCTGGCCCTGCTCGGCGCGCTGGCCGGGCTGCTGGTGACACTGGCTGCGCGGCGCTATGGCTTCGTCTGGGAAACGACCATCTTGCCCGCGGAGGCGTTTATACGCTTCATCCAGGGCCTGGGCTGGCTGCCTGCACAGTTCGGGTTTGCCGTGCCCGATGCATCGGCGGTGCATGCCGCCGGCAGTGGCGTGGCGGCCAGCGAGGACGCACGCCTGGCCTGGGCGTCATGGCTGATCGGCAGCGTGGTCATCTACGGACTGATGGTGCGGTTGCTGTTGTGGCTGCTGTGCGTGACGCTGTACCTGAAAGGCCGCCGAGGGCTGCGCCTTGATCTGGGCCTGCCAGGCTACGCGGTGCTGGCGGCGAGACTGGCGCCGTCCAGTGAACGCATCGGCGTCACCGATGCCGCGCCGGGGGTACTGCCCCATACCCCTATCGACAAGGCTCATGGGGTCTCCGGCCATGAGGCGCTGCTGCTCGGCCTGGAACTGCGTTCCGATCCGGCCTGGCCACCGGCATTGCCACCCGGCGCGCGCAACGCCGGCATCATCGACACCCGTGAGCAACGACGGAACATCCTCGCGCAACTTGCCAGCGCCCCACCGCGGCGCCTGCTGATCACCTGCGATCCGCGCCTGTCGCCGGACCGCGGCAGCCTGGAGTTCATCGCCGAACTGTCCCATCACGCCGGTGAGTGCCGTGTGTGGCTGCCTCGCCTGCTTGCGGACGGTGACCCCGAACGCCGCAGCCACTGGCGCGAGAGCCTGCGCGAATCCGGCCTGGACACGCGCGCCGTGTTCGAGGACGACGCAGCCGCCCTTGCCTGGCTGGGGAGGGGTCATGACTGAGCGCGCATCCGACACCGTGCGCATCGCGGTGGTCGGTCATACCAACACCGGCAAGACCTCGCTACTGCGCACGCTGCTGCGCGACACGGGTTTCGGCGAGGTCTCCAGCCGGCCGAGCACCACGCGCCACGTCGAAGGCGCGCGCCTGATCGTCGATGGCGAGGTGCTGGTCGAGCTCTACGACACCCCCGGGATGGAGGACCCCATCGCGTTGCTGGAACTGATCGAAGGCTTCGTTTCGAGTGATGGCGGTCGTCTTGACGGTCCGGCGCGCATTGTCCGTTTTCTTGACAGTCCGGAGGCGGCCACGCGTTTCGAGCAGGAGGCGAAGGTCCTGCGGCAATTGCTCGCCAGCGACGCGGCCTTCTATGTCGTCGACGCGCGCGACCCGCTGCTGGCCAAGCACCGCGACGAACTGGCGGTGCTTGGCAGCTGCGGCAGACCGCTGCTGCCGGTACTGAATTTCGTCTCCGACCCCGCCGCGAATGAATCTGTCTGGCGCGAGGCCCTGGCGCGTCTGGGCCTGCACGCGGTGGTGCGCTTCGACACCGTCGCCCCGGAGCGGGATGCCGAGCCGCGTCTCTACAGCGCGCTCGCGACACTGCTCGAACGCCATCGCCCGGCGCTTGATCGTCTGGTAGCCAGCCACGCGCGCGAGGCCGCAGCGCGCCATGCCGCGGCACTGCGGCTGATCGCCGACCTGCTGATCGACGTGGCCGCCTGCCGCCGTCAGGTACCCGGCAAGGCACCTGCCGACATCCAGGCGGCCGTCGGGGACCTCAATGGCCGCGTACGCGCCCGCGAGCAGGCCTGCGTCGATGCCCTGCTGGCCCTGTACGGATTTGGCAGCAGCGACCTCGATGCCACGCAGCTGCCGCTGATCGATGGCCGCTGGGAGGATGACCTGTTTCATCCCGAAACCCTGCGCGTTCTCGGCATCAGGATCGGTAGCGGCGCCGCCGCCGGTGCCGCCGCGGGTGTCGGTATCGACCTGATGGTCGGAGGCATCACCCTGGGCGCGGCCGCCGCGCTCGGCGCGCTGATTGGCGGCGGCTGGCAGACCCTGCGGCATGCCGGAGACCGCCTGCTCGGCAAGGTCACCGGGCGCATGGAACTCACCGTCAACGACGCCATCCTGCGCCTGCTCGCGCTGCGACAGCTCTATCTGCTCTCGGCGCTCGAAGCCCGCGGCCATGCCGCACCCAGACCCATCGGTCAGTTTGCCGATGCATCCTCCGCGCTTCGCGAAGGCAGCCTGCCCGATGCGCTCAAACGCGCGCGAGCGCATCCATCCTGGTCGGGACTGTTCGGGGATGTGCCCAGGGCGTCGGATCGCCAGGTGGCCGTCGACGCCCTGGCCGGCGAGTTGGAACAGGCATGAAGCTCCCGGGCACATCCCATGACCACGCCTAAGCTCCCTGCGATCCTGCTTACCATGTACTTTGTGGTCTTTTCCGTGGCAGGCATTTCGCCGCACAACCACCCGGACTGGTGGCTTGAGAACGTGATTCCGCTGGCGGCCATTAGCCTGCTGGTGATCACCTACAGGAAATTCCGCTTCAGCAACCTGGCCTACACGGCCGCGTTCCTCTTCCTGGTGTTCCATACACTGGGAGCACATTACACCTATTCAGAAGTCCCCTTGGGGCACATGGCTGCCGAACAGTTCGGCTGGGAGCGCAATCACTACGACCGCTGGCTCCACTTCCTGTATGGCTTTCTGATTGCCCCGATGGCGGTGGAACTGTTTGACACCAAGGCGCCCGCGCGCGGGATCTGGGCCTTGCTCCTGCCCACCCTGTTTCTTGCGTCCCACTCCATGATCTACGAGATCATCGAGTAGTGGGTTGCGGCAACACTCGGCGGGGAACTCGGCGCTGCCTACCTAGGCACACAGGGCGACGTCTGGGATGCGCAGAAGGACATGGCGCTCGGCCTTCTGGGTGCTGCATCGGGGGTCGCTGCCGTGCGGCTGGCGCGCAAGCCCCAGGACCTGAATCGCGACTGATTCAGGTCCTAACGCCGCGCACAGGGATGGGGAAAGTCCGCATCCGTCTCCCTGGGTGATGGCAGGGCATCGAGCCCTTCGAGCCAGGGAGATTCGACGGACACTGCGGTCCGGTAGCCGTACTCGTACTGGCACTGCATGAACGCGGGATTGAAGTAATCATCCGGTGGCGGATTAGGCTGGCAGGGCGTGCCGCTGGCCACCACGTAGCGCGTGCGCCAGCCTCGACGCTCGGCCTGCACGATGGTCAGGGCCACCGAGTCCACGGAGCGTTCACCGGTCCAGACATCGCCGGTCCGCAGGGCGATCAGGAGCACGTGATCCCGGATGCACTCCGGGATGGTCATGAGCGGGCTGTTTACGATCAGGTAGAGATTGACCTGCTGCGGGGCCTCTGAGTACACGCTCATCAATTCCTCGATCTGCCCAGGCGACGGGATGTGCTGGCGCAGCGCGCCATCCACGAGCATGCGCCCTTCCAGGAACACCGGCGGGAACGCCACGGGGCTCGCCGAGGACGCCATCAGGTAGTCGATGTAGCGGGATATCCGGTCCGGCCGGTCGCGCTCCAGGGCAACCGCCGTTAGATCAAGCAGCTCCGGGTTGCCGCAGTCCATGTCCACGGCGATCACGGCCACGCGCCGCCCTTCCCGTTCCCACGCCTCTGCCACCTGATCCAGCAGTTCGCGGGTGATCACGGCCTCCAGCATGCCACGCAGGGGGCGGGTGTCCGCGAGCGAGTCACCCAGCAGGATCGCGGGCAGAGAACGACGATGGAAAACATCACGCGTTGTCATCGATTTGATCTGCTCACGGATCAGATCGTCGTATTCGGGTCCGAGGAAGGCATGGGTCACGAACATCGCGCCCGTGGAGACGCCCACTGCGATGTCGAACTGCGGTCGTCGACGTTCGGGCGGTTCCTGGGCTTCCGACCAGCCGTTCAGAAAGCCGATGCCGTATGCGCCCCAGGGACCTCCTGCCGAGAGCGCGAGGACGTTGATCTCCTCCCGCGCAGCGACGGGACTCGGACCGACAAGGCGGGGCTCGAAGGATGAGCACGTCGGCTGGTCGACCTGCCGCGGCGTGACGCAGCCTGACAGCGACACCACGAGCAGCAGCAGGCAGACGCTGATGAGACGCTTACCCATGTCGAAGTGTCCTGCGCAGCGACCAGCGTGACTCTTCCAGCGGCAAAGAGGCCGCGCCCTCGATCACACCTTTGAGCTTCACGAAATCACCTCGGCTTGGAACGACCTTGTATCGAACCGGCTTCTACCCACCACCACATCCCACGGGCTCCGCGCATGGCGGATCGCCACCCCTTGAGCCTAACTGACCGGCCTGCCGAAACAAGCCCCCCCGCTTTCTAATCCGCGACCTTCTTCCTGCCGCCGCGGTCCTCCACCTTCACCTGCCTCAGCACCAGCAGCCCGCCCGCGAAGAACACCAGCGTCGCCAGCACCGCCACCCGCAGGTCGAACACATCGGCCAGCACCCCCATGACCAGCGGTCCGGTGATCGCGGCCAGCTTGCCAAACACCCCCCAGAAACCGAAGAACTCCGCTGCCCGATCCCGAGGCGAGAGCAGGGTCACCACCGCCCGGCTCGCCGCCTGGCTCGACCCGATGGCCAGGCCCGCCAGGTTCCCCACCAGGAAGAAGGCCGTCTTGGTCTCCGCGAAATAGGCGCCCAGTGCCACCAGGCACCAGAGCGCCAAGGCCACCGACAGGGCGTTCACTGAACCGGCCCGGTCCTGCCACCAGCCGCAGAGCAGCGCCCCCAACGCACTGCTGAGCTGCAGCGTGGCAAACAGCACCAGGTTCTCCGCCGTGGTGAATCCAAGCACCTGCTGGGAATAGATCGCCGCAAAACCCACCACCGCGCCCAGGCCGCTCATGTAGAGCAGGAAGGAGACAAAGAACTTCAGCAACTCCCGGTGCCGGGGCAGGCCTCGCGCCGCCCGCCCCATGCTCTCCCAGCCGAGCAGCCACCACGACCCGGCATGGGGTTCAGGCCGTTTGCGCTCCCGCAACAGCAGCACCACCGGGAGCGTGGCCAACACCATGAATACGGCCGTCGCCACGAACACCCACGGTACGCCGGCCGGTACCCGCGAGAGGACCAGCACGGCCATGCCCAGTGATGCCAGACCGCCCAGATAACCGAAGCCCCACCCGTAGCCCGAGATCCGCCCCACGTTCTCCGGCGTGCTCAGTTCGCTCAGGAAACTCGCGCAGAAATTCTCGCCGAAGGAGAACGCCGCATACGCCACAACCACCAGGCCCGCCGCCAGCCATACCGTCCCGGGTCCCGTGAACCACAGCGCCGCCGTGGCTGCCGCGCACACCCACATCATCCCCAGCAGGTAGCGCTTCTTCGTGGCCGTCACGTCCGCCATCACGCCCAGCACCGGGCCGGCCACGATCACGATGACCTGAGACACCGCCAGGATCAGCCCCCACAAGGTATTCGCCGCCGGGTCGCCTGCGGCGATCACGCCGATGAAGTAGGGTCCGAAGACCACCGTGATCACCACCGTGATGAATGCCGAGTTGGCGAAGTCGTAGAAGCACCAGCCGAAGATCTCCCTGCGTCGCACCCGTTCGCCCATGATGTCCTCACCCGCAGACCACAGCGCCCCAGCCTGAACCGCCCGGCAGCACCTGTCCGCGTCCTGGACCTGGTGGCCGGTGACACGCGCGGCTTTCTCAGGCATGCCCTCCACTTGCGCATGCCCCTCAGATTAGAGCCCACCGCACCCCCGGTGTACACTGGGTCCAAACCACCTGTCCGCAGCTCCCCTTGGAGATCACATGCCCAGACACGTCGACGTCGCCATCATCGGGGCCGGCACCGCCGGCCTTTATGCCCTCTCCCAGGTGCGCAAGGCCACGGACAGTTACGTGCTCATCGATGGCGGAGAGCTGGGCACCACCTGCGCGCGAGTGGGCTGTATGCCGTCGAAGGTGGCGATCCAGGTGGGCGAGGACTTTCACCGTCGCGGCATCTTCGAGCGCATGGGCATCGAGGGGGGCGAGGCCCTGGGCCTCAATGCCCGCGAGGCGCTGGAGCACATCCGCGACCTGCGTGACGTGTTCGTGGACAAGGTGCTGAGCGGCAGCACCGACGACATGGGCGAGGAGTTCATCCCCGCTCACGCCCGCTTCGTTTCGCCCACGGAACTGGAGGTGGACGGGGAGCGCATCCACGCCAAACGCATCATCATCGCCACCGGCTCCACGCCGGTGATCCCCGGCGACTGGAGAGCCTTCCATGATCGCGTCATCACCACCGATGAGCTCTTTGAACTGGAGGAACTCCCCGGCACCATGGCGGTGATCGGTCTGGGCACCATCGGTCTGGAGATGGGCCAGGCGCTCTCGCGCATGGGGGTGGAAGTCACCGGTATCGACCAGCTGGATCACATCGCCGGCCTGCAGGATCCGGAGGCGCAGAAGACGGCCCTGGAAATCCTCGGCAAGGAGATGCCCCTGTGGCTCGGCGAGGGAGCAACCATCAGCGAGGAAGACGGCAGGCTGCGCGTGACCGCCGGCGATCAGTCCGTGGTGGTGGACAAGGTGCTGGCCTCCATGGGGCGCCGTCCCAACGTGCAGGGACTGGGCCTGGAGCACCTCGGCGTGGAGCTGGATAAGCGCGGTCTGCCGGCCTTCGATCCTCACACCCTGCAGGTGGGCGATCTGCCCGTATTCATCGCAGGCGACGTGACCGGCGACCGGGCCATCCTGCACGAGGCGGGATGGGAAGGCCGCGTGGCCGGTTTCAACGCGGTACAGGACACACCCGTGGGCTTCCGCCGCCAGGTGCCGCTGGCCATCAATTTCTGCGATCCCAACATCGCCGTGGTGGGCCGGGCCTGGAATGATCTCGACCCGGACACCACCGCCATCGGCGAGGTCAAGCTCGGCCCCCTGGGCCGCGCCCTGATCATGGGCAAGAACAAGGGGATCATCCGCGTCTACGCCGACAAGCGCGACGGCCGCCTGCTGGGCGCGAGCCTGGTGGCGGTGAAGGGCGAACACCTGGCCCACCTGCTGGCCTGGTCCATCCAGCAGGGGCTCACGGTCTTCGACCTGATGCGCATGCCCTTCTATCACCCCTCCATCGAGGAGGGGCTGCAGTCGGCCCTCTATGACCTGAAGGGCAAGATCGAACAGCAGCCTGCGGAGCCGGTGGAACTGCAGCACCTCTAGCCCGCATATCTCACCACGCCACCGCTGACGAGACACTAGCCTTGCAGGGTTTCCACTTCCCTCCCACCCTGGCGCTGTCCCTGGCCTCCCTGTTCTGGGCGGGCAACTTCATCGTGGGCCGCGCCCTGCGCGACGCGGTACCAGCCATCGACATGAATTTCTGGCGCTGGACCATCGCACTGGTGATCCTGCTGCCCTTCGGCGCGCTGGCCCTGCGCCGGGACTGGGCCCTGATCCGCAGCCAGTGGCGCCTGGTGGTGTTTCTCGCGCTCACCGGCATCGTCGGCTTTCACGTGTTCGTCTACACGGCCCTGCAGACCACCACGGCGGTCAACGCCCTGCTGTTCCTGTCCGTCTCACCGGTGATGATCCTGGTGGGCAGCTGGCTGCGCTACGGCGACCCCATCTCCCGGGTGCAGGTGCTGGCCATGGGGATCTCGCTCGTGGGCGTGGTCGTGCTGGTCACCCACGGCGAGCTGGAACGTCTGCTGGGGCTGGAATTCAACATCGGCGACCTGTGGATGCTGCTGGCGGTGAGCCTCTGGTCCGCCTATTCCGTGGTGCTCAAGACCAAGCCCGCCGAGCTGAACCAGACGCCGCTGATCACCGGCACGGTGATCGTGGCCATGCTGGTGATGACGCCGGTGTATCTCGCCACCCTGCCCGGGGACGAACCGGTGGCGTTCACCGGCCCGGTGGTGGCCGGCCTGCTCTACATCGGCGTGTTCGCCTCGGTGATCGCCTACTTCTGCTGGAACTACGGCGTGGCGCGCCTGGGCCCCTCCCGGGCGGGGGTGTTCCTGCACCTCAATCCCCTGTTCGGCGCGGTGCTGTCGATCATCTTTCTGGGCGAAGGCATCGAGCCCTACCACCTGGCGGGCGCGGCCTTGATCGCCACGGGGTTGGTGTTCTCATCCCGCGGCGCTGTGAAACCCTGCTGAGTCGCGCGCCTGCAAATGCGCTAGCATCGGCCTGTCGAACCCACCCGGAGCCCAGCGTGCGACACCTGCCCAAAACCTTCTTCACCGGCCTGGCCGCCATCCTGCCCATCGTCATCACCCTCGCCGTGCTGTGGTGGCTGGGCAGCACCACCGAGCAGGTGCTGGGCGGGCTGTTGCGGGCGATGCTCCCGGACCTGCTGTATTTCCCGGGGCTTGGCATCATCGCGGGGATCGGACTGGTGCTGGTGGTGGGTGTGCTGCTTCGGGCCTACGTGGTACGCGGGCTGTTCGACTGGATGGAGCGGCAGATGCAGCGCATCCCGGTGGTGAAGACCATCTACGGCATGGTGCGCGACATCACCCGACTGATGTCCGGGGACATCAAGGAGCAGTTCGGCCAGGCGGTGCTGATCACCCTGCCCGGCACCGACTTCAAGCTGGTGGGGTTCGTCACCCGGGAGGACTTCGCCGGACTGCCGGCCAACCTGGGTGATGAGCAGACCATCGCCGTCTACCTGCCCATGAGCTACATGATCGGCGGCTACACCCTGATGCTGCCGCGCTCGCGGATCGAACCCCTGGACCTGTCACTGGAGGACGCCATGCGCTTCGCGCTGACCGCCGGCGTCTCGGCGCGCAAGGACAACGGCACCACATCCTGAACATCCACGCACGCAAGTGTTGTTCGTAGGTCGGCCTTCAGGCCGACGGCCGGTGCCCGCCGAAGCTGCGTTGTCGGCCTGAAGGCCGACCTACGGGGAACAGCATGGATCCGCGCGGTACATTCAGCGCGGCGCGCCAGCACCCCCGCAGGCGGTCCACGGGACGCAGGCTGGCCTGCACGGCCCTCTCATGATTTGGATCAATACCGGGGTGCTGTCCCGGCGAGATGATGGTTTAAAGACATCCAACATCATCCGGGAGCAAAGACAGCATGATCAAATACGTGAAGGGCGACATCCTGCTCGACAAGGCACAACTGGTCGCCCACGGGGTCGCACCCAATGACCATTTCAACCAGGGCCTGGCATTGTCCCTGCGCGAGAACTGGCCGGGCATGTACAAGGACTTCCGTCATTACTGCCAGACCCAGCACCCGGCCCCGGGCACCCTGTGGGTCTGGGTGGCTGCCGACGGCACGCGCTTTGCGAACCTGCTGACCCAGGAAGGCGTCCAGGAGCACGGTGCGAAACCCGGCAAGGCGAGCGTCAGCCATGTGAACCACTGCCTGCGCGAACTGCGCAAGCTCGTCGAATCGGAAGGCGTAAACACGGTCGCGTTGCCGCGCCTGGCCACCGGCGTGGGCGGGCTGGACTGGCAGGACGTCAAACCCCTGATCGAAAACCACCTGGGTGACCTGGGCGCCACGGTCCACGTCTACGAGACCTACGTCCCCGGTCAGGCGGCCTGAACCCCGGCGCCGCGGCCCGAATGCCGGGCCGCGACCATATGTACCCATTCCAGCAAGTGCAGGGAGACCCTCATGGCACTAAAAGACCCGAAGGCCAGCGATGGCAACGAGACCCTATCCACGGCCACCAGCCGCAGGGGCGCGCCGCGATCCCGCGTGCGACGCGCAACCGGGGGTGATGTGTCGCCCGACCAGTCGACTCAGGGCATCGAGCAGTACGTGACGAACGAGGCGATGCGCGCTGCCCGGACCTCAAAACAGATTGCCCTCGAGGACATCATCGAGACGGGTGCCCAGGGGGACATACAGTCCCTGGCCGATCACCTGGGCGCCATCCTCCAGGGGGCATCCCCCGACGACATCTCGGTGCTGCGTCGCACCCTGTTCCAGGATGAACTGGCGGCCACCTTCAGGACCGGCGTCAGGGCCGACGACGAGCTGGCCGACGACTGGCGCAGCGGCGGCTATCCGTACAAGAACCTGATGAGCCGCAAGAACTACGAGAAACAGAAATACCGGCTGCAAGTGGAATTGCTGAAACTGCAGAAGTGGGTGCGCGCCACGGGACAGCGGGTGGTGATCCTATTCGAAGGCCGTGACGCGGCGGGCAAGGGCGGCACCATCAAGCGTTTCATGGAACATCTCAATCCGCGCGGCGCACGGGTGGTGGCCCTGGAGAAGCCCACGGAGACTGAAAGGGGTCAATGGTACTTCCAGCGCTACATCCAGCACCTGCCCACCGCCGGCGAGATCGTGCTGTTCGACCGCTCCTGGTACAACCGCGCCGGCGTGGAGCGGGTCATGGGCTTCTGCACCGACGCCGAGTACGCCGAGTTCATGCGCCAGGCGCCGGAGTTCGAACGCAACCTGGCGCGCAGCGGCATCCACCTGATCAAGTTCTGGTTCTCCGTAAGCCGCGGGGAACAGAAGCGGCGTTTCAAGGAACGCGAGGCCCACCCGCTCAAGCAGTGGAAACTCAGCCCTATCGACCTGGCTTCCCTGGACAAGTGGGAGGATTACACCCGCGCCAAGGAGGCGATGTTCTTCTACACCGACACGGCGGACTCGCCCTGGACGGTGGTCAAGTCGGACTGCAAGAAACGCGCGCGGCTCAATGCCATGCGCTACGTGCTGCACAAGCTGCCCTATGCGGACAAGGTCCAGGCGGACATCGGCCCCATCGACCCGCTGCTGGTCGGACGGGCGAACGTGGTGTACGAACAGGGGGAAAAAGAGGGCGTGGCTATCCTCTAGGAGCCGGTGCTGTTCAGCGCTGCACCCCGGCACCGCGCAAACGATCCACGGGACGCAGGCTGGCCTGCACGCCCTCGGCCAGGATGTTCACGTCGGACTCGAACAGGGCAAGGAACGGCCGCGCGTATTCCACCTCCATGGTCCCGCGCAGGGCGTCCACGCTGGCGTGCAGCGCCCGCTCCAGGTCGTCGCGGTTGAGCGCCTCGTCGGCCTTCAGGAGTACCCACTCGGTGCCCAGGATGCCGCCCACGAACACCACCACGCCGCAGCCGATGGCCAGAGGGCCGGTGAAGCCGCAGGCGGCGGTGCTGGCCCCGGCAGTGCCCCGGCCTGCCAGGCGGGCGGCGGCCCGGGCGCTGGCGGCGGCGGCATTTACCCGGGTGATCGCCGCCCGGGCGAGCAGGGCGCCGGCGCCGGCACCCGCGGTCATCTGCAGGCCGATCGAGTCCCCATCCAGTAACCCGACCACGTGGCCCCGCAGGCGCTGCTGCACGTCGATGGGTTCGCCTGCCGCCGCAGAGCCCTCCTGGCGGAAGGGGGCAAGCTCCCGGGCCAGCCAGGCAAGCCAGCCGGCCTCCAGGGTGGCCAGCTCGCGGCTGTGCAGGGCCGCCACCGCCCGGTCCAGGGCCGCCAGTTCCTCACGCCAGATATCCTCGGGAAACAGCCGCTCAGTCACGGCGTCCACCAGCACATCACCCCTGCCAGTCCAGAACGGGTTTGGCACGGCGGCCAGCAGGCGCAGGGTCACGCCGGGCACCGAGTAGTACCACTCCGCGAACTCGGGCACACGCCCGTGCACCCGTTCGAACAGCAGGTCCAGCTCCCGGCTCACGCCCAGGGACAGGCGTTCCAGGGCCTCGGCTTCGGCCTGGTCGAGCCACGCGGGCCGGGTGCGGGACAGACGTTCGAGCTCGCGCTCCGGGACCCGGTAGACCTGCGCCTGGATCTCCACCTCCAGGTATCGGGGCATCAGCCAGCCCCAGGGATCCTCGGCGGTGAGCGTCCACAGCAGGGCGGCCATGGCGGCGAGCACCGCCAGCAGGTAGGGAAGGTGGAAACGGTTGGCGTCAGGCGACGCCGGGGCCGGACTCGGGACGGGCTGCATGTCCATAGACTACATGAGAGACGGCCTCCCACAGCAGCAGGCAGGGCCACACGAACAGCCATTCCTGGACCAGCACCACCATCCAGGCGACAAGACGCAGCCCCACACCCGGCAGACCCTCGAACCAGTGCTGGGCCAGCCAGTGACGCGCCCCGTCCAGGGCGGTGGTCAGGGTCAGCAGAAAGCGCAGCAGGGGGCTTTCCGCCTCCTGGCTGGCGGCGAAATGCCGCACCGCTTCGAACAGGCTTAGCTCGCCCAGATCCGGGAGCGGCCGCCACAGTCCCCAGGTGGCCAGCCCCAGCAGCAACAGGCCGGCGGCGCTCCAGACCAGCAGTCGCGCCGCGGTCACGGGCAGGAACTCCTCGCTGGCATGCCGATCCAGATACGTCTGAAGGCCGCGCCAGGCCATGGCCCAGAGCGGCACGCACAGCACCAGCACGATCCAGGTCAAGGGAGGGATCCCCCGGGCCAGGGACACCAGCAGGGCCAGGGCCAGGAACGCGGCCAGCAGGGCCTGGGTGATGAGCATCAGCAGGCCGCCGCGCAGGCGCCGCGTCCAGGGACTCTCGGGGCGCAGGTGCACCCGCAGCCAGGCACGGCGGGCCATGCGTCGGCGCCAGAACAGCAGGGCCAGCACGGGCAGCCACAGGACTGCGGCACTGAGCAGCACGGCGCCGTCGGCCATGCCCGGCAGGGCCCGCTCCAGGATCAGCAGCAGGGTGATCAGGGCCAGCAGCCCGAGCATCAGGCGCAGTTCGCGCTGGCGGACCAGCCAGCCGCCGGAGGATGGAGATTCGGACATCCCTACTCCCACAAGTGAGTTCCGATCACGGTATGCGAGTCCCGCCGCCGATACCAGGGCCCGGGGTCCGCATTAGGGGCGGCTCTCGGCGTCCGCCGGATAACTGGAATTTCTTTATGGTCAACAGCGATTACGCCCAGGGTGGCCAGATTTCTTAACTCAAGCCTGATAGACACCCTGCTTCGTTCGGCTGTCTTCGACCCAGAGACAGCCCAATCCCATAATCCAACCATCTGTCGCGTAGTTGTAATAGACACGAAAAATTGTATTTCTGCTGCTCCTTGAAGCCTGCTATAAGATTCCGAGGAGCAAATAACAAGAATCCAGCGCAAGCGGACAGGGACGTGGGACCAGGCAGGCCGCGACGACGGCGCCCTCCACCCCCGGGAGCACAACCCACACCATGCCAGTCTCTGACCTCAAGCCGCGTCTGCACAGCCTGGGCCTGGAGGTGGTGGCGGAGGGCGTGGAAACCCGCCAGACCTGGAACTTCCTCAGGGATCACGGCTGTGACGCCGCGCAGGGCTATCACATGAGCAAGCCGCTGCCCGCCGAGGAGCTGGAGATCTGGGTGAAATCCCGCAAGTCTCAGCGGCCGTCAACGGCGGCGAATCTCTGACCTGGATAGCGCACATCAAGGATCACGAATGCCGGCGACCAGGAACGCCTGACCACCACCACCTCACGGCCGCACAGGCCGATTGATGGCACTCACTCATCAACTCGCACTCCGCCGCATCCCCCCCGCCGTCCGGGCTCATTCACCCGCCATGCCAATTCATATAAATCTCGCATTGTCAATGACATGAAATTCATTCTGTGACGGGGTACACTTTCTCACCGCAGACCTCGCCCCCCTCGCGTTTAGTAAGTGCATGTGAAATATAGCTTTATTGCTCTACGCGCTGAGGCAGAGGGAATCCCCCATCGTATCGGTGAGATATGTCCTGGTACCCGACAGCCAATCCCGAGGCCCGCATCTCCCGCATGGCGCCCTCATCAAACGTGAACGATCTCGGGCAGCCGGGCTGATGGACGCGGCAAGGGAACATCGCCGGGGGCGGACACACCTTCGCTCGATCGCGGGATTCGCGCGGATCACCTGCGTGCTAATGCTGCCATGGGCCCTGTTGGCTCCCGGGTATGCCAGCAGCCTTGACCAGCAGCGGGAATCGGCCGTCGAACTCGCCCGTGAGGGACGCATAGACGAGGCCGCAGATCGACTGCGGACGCTGGATAATCAATTCCCGAACCAGCCTCTTCTGCAGGCAGACCTGATCGTCGTGCTGCGCCTGTCTGGCGACAATGCCGGGATTGCGGCACGAACGGCGGGCCTCGATCCCGAATCCGTGCCGGACTATGCCCACATGAGCTGGGCTGCTGCCCTGCGTGACCAGGGTGAATTCACGGCGGCGGCGGATGTCCTGCGCGAGTCCAGGAAGCGGGTGGGCACCTCCGCGCAGATCCTCTTTGCCGTGACCAGCGCCGAGGCTGGCGACATCCCGGCGGCACGCCAGGCCATTGCACACATTCACCCCTTGCCCGAATCGGCCCATGAACTGGCCCTGATGGCCTATGCCCTGCGCCAGTCGGGTGCATCGCACGAGGCACTGGCGCTGGCCAATCGAGCGCGTGCCCGCGACCCACAATATGCCCTGGCCTTTCAGGAACAGGCCATGGCCCTGTGGATGCTGGGGGCCAGCAACCGGGCGTTTGCCGCGATGCAGGAACGTCCGGATCTGTTCGAGGATGACATTCGCCATCAAGCCGATGCAGAGGCAATCGCAACGGACATCCGGCAGGCGCTCGACATCCGCGCCGAGATGGAGGCCGCAGGCCGCCACCGTGAGCGAAACCGGGCGCTGGATCAGGCCCTGGCGAGGGTAGACGGATTTCTTTCGCGTGTCCCTGATACGCACCCTCAACACCTTCGGGTCCGCTTCGACCGGGTTGCATTACTGCGCGAACTCGAGCGAATGCCCGAGGCCATCGATGCATTCGAGGCATTACCGGAGCCGACAGCAGCCCCGCCCTTTGTGCGCCGGGCAGCAGCGGATGCCTATCTGGCCGAGCAACAGCCGCGAGCGGCCCTGCCCCTGTACCAGTCCCTGATACCGGAGGATGAGCCGCCGGAGGCCTCGCTGTTGCTGGATCTCTATTACACGCACATCGCACTCGAGGATTATGCGGCAGCAGCGGATCACCTGGATGAGGCCTACCGTCACACCCCGGTGTGGCTGAGTGTTGGCCCGGACCGGGACCCGATCCCCAACTGGGAGCGGGTAGACATTGATCACCTTCACGCCTACGACGCAGCCTATCGGCAGGATCTTGGCCTGGCCTGGGAACGCAGTAGCGAATTGGTGCGTCAGGCGCCTGCGCACGCGGGGCTGCGCAACACCCAGGCACGCATCGCCCGCTGGCGAGGCTGGCCGGCCCGCTCGCGTGAGATCACCGAAATCGCCGAACGCTGGGCGCCCGATGCGCGGGATACACGGCTGAATCGGGCGGAAAATGCGCGGGACCTGGGTGAGCACGATGCCTGGAAGCAAGAGCTTGCCTCCCTGAGGGCCGACTACCCGCGCAGCCGGGATGTGCAGCGTCTATCCGCAGAACTGGAGGACCGTGACCGCCCCTCCATCGAGAGCGAGCTGATTTTTGGCCGAACCTCGGGTGGCGATGGCCTGGTCAGCGGCGATCGCGACCGGACGTGGCGTACGCGGCTGAATTCGCCCTGGTCCGCTCATGCGCACCGGGTCTTTCTGGAACACCGTGACTCTACAGCTACCTTCGATGAGACGCAGGCACGTCATGAACGCATCGGCGCAGGTGTCGAGTGGGCTGCCCGACGCAAGCAGGCCTGGGTACGTCTCGATCGTGATTTGACGAACGACACCAACCCCGGTGTCGCGGCCGGGTGGTCGCAGTGGCTCAATGACCACTGGCGTTTCGGCATCGAAGCCGACAGCGTCTCGATGGAAACACCCTTGCGTGCAATCGATGCGGGCCTGGAAGGCTGGGCGGTCTCGGCTTCCGTGGACTGGCGTGCCCACGAATCGCTGTCAGCCTACACCAGGCTCGGCCTGCTCTCGATCGATGACGGCAATCGCCGCACTTCGCTGGGCACTGGGGTGACCCATCGGGTGTTCGCCAACGCCCACCATGCCACCGACCTGGGCGCCGATGTCTATTTCCAGAACAACAGCCAGCCGGGCGGGCCCTATTTCAACCCGGAGCAGTCCGCCAGCCTGTCCATCCGGGTGGACCACCAGTGGATAACCTGGCGCCACTATGACCGCTCCTTGACCCAGCACTTCCATGCCGCAGCAGGGGCCGGCTACCAGTCCGGGTTCGGCAGCGATCCGGCCATCGCACTGCGCTACGAGCATCGCTGGAGCCTGGATCGCCGCTGGGGCTTCGATTACGGCGTGGGCTGGGGCTCCACCACCTACGATGGCGACCGGGAAAACCGTCTGTTCGGGCTTGTGCGCCTGCGAGGGATCTTCTGATGCGCCGTCTGCTCATGATCCTGATGGTGCTCCTGGGCCTTGGTCACAACCCTGTAGTTGCCCAGCAAACCTTCACCATCCCGGAGGGGCACTTCCTCGCGCTGTCCTATCACGATGTGCGTGACGACCTGGTGCCCGGGCTCGATCCGGATCCGTATGCCGTCAGCACGCGGAGACTGGCGGAATGGTTTGACTGGATGAAGCGGAACGGCTGGCAACCGGTTTCATTCCAGCAGATTGTCGATGCGCACGAAGGCAAACAGCCCTTACCCGAGAATGCTGTCCTGCTGACCTTCGATGACGGTCTTGCGAGCGTCTACAGCCATGTGTTCCCGCTGCTTCAGGCCTATGGCTATCCCGCGCTGGTCGCACTGCAGACCGGCTGGCTGGAGACTGTCTGGGCTGGCCAGGATATCACCTACAACCCCGATACCTTCGCCGTTACGGCCGTTGACGGCGTTGCGATGGGCCCGCTCCCGCCCGGGACGGTCGAGTACAACGAGGCGCCGCTCGGGGCGGAGGGCTTTCTGTCCTTGTCCGAGCTGCGCGAAATGCAGGCATCCGGACTGGTGGAGTTCGCCAGTCACAGCCACGACCTGCATCGGGGCATCCTGGCAAACCCGCAAGGCAATGTGCAGCCGGCGGCGATCACGCGCCAGTATGACCCCGATACGTTCCAATACGAGGATCACGAGGCATTCCGTCAGCGGATCCTCGAGGACCTGCTCACCAGCAGTGCCTCGCTGGAGGCGATGGTGGGCATCGCGCCGCGGGCCATCGTCTGGCCATACGGTGCCCACAGCCTGGAGGTGGATGCGCTCGCGGCCCAGGCTGGCATGCCCTGGTCGATCTCGCTGGGCTCGAACCCGGTCAATCACACCCAACATTTGCGCTTTGATCGTCTGCTGATCAGCCAGGATCCCGGCCCGATCGAGATCGCACGGAGCGCACTGCCAGAATCCGCGAGGCGCGCGGCATCCCCCCAACCGCAGCGCGTGATCCATATCGACCTGGACTACGTCTACGATCCCGATCCGGAGCAGACCAACCGCAATCTCGGTGTACTCCTGGACCGCATCCAGCGGATGCAGGTGCGCACGGTCTACCTGCAGGCCTTTGCGGATCCGAACGGCGATGGCAACGCGGATGCGCTGTATTTCCCGAACCGTCATCTGCCGGTGCGTGCCGACCTGTTCAATCGAGTCGCCTGGCAGTTGCGCACGCGTGCCGGGGTACGCGTATACGCCTGGATGCCGCTGCTCGCATTCGACCTGCCCGACACGGAACTTCATGCCGAGCTGTCGGTGCAACGACCGGGACCCGATGGCAACCCGGTGCCGTCCGATCGCGACTATCGCCGCCTGAGTCCATTTCTTCCCCGGTCACTCGAGATCGTGAGCGAGATCTATGCCGATCTGGGCATAGCGGCCAGTGGCATTGCCGGCATCCTGATTCATGACGATGCCTACCTGGCGGCCGACGAGGACTTGGCTGCTTGCCGAGACGAGGCACGCTGGCCCGGCACCGACCGCCGCCTGCCGACTTGTGATCTGGATCCGAAAGAGAAGACGCAAGCCTTGATTGATTTCGGAGAGGCGGTGATCGATCGCCTGCGCTACCACACCAACGCATCCATGGATTTTCGCACCGCGCGCAACCTCTACGCCCGCGTCATCCTGGATCCCGCGGCCGAAGCCCGTTTCGCCCAGTCCCTGCCCGCCTTCGTTGACGCCTATGACGAGGTCGCCATCATGGCCATGCCCTGGCTGGATGGCACCGATCTCGCGCCAGAGGTCTGGCTCGCCCAGCTCGCGGATGCGGTGGAACAGAAGCTCGGTGGCTTCGACGACGTTGTCTTCGAATTGCAGGCGCGCGACTGGCGTGGCGACGGGCGCTGGCTGGAGGCCACGCTACTGCGCGACTGGATGGAACAGCTGGTACGCCGTGGCGTTATGAATTTTGGCTATTACCCGGACGACTTTCTTCGGGACCAACCGGAATTCGGCCCCACCTTCGAGGGCATTTCGCTCAATGCCTTCCCGCACCGCCGATAGGGTGTTATCCGCATGATCCCCAACACCCTGATGCACTTTGTCTTTTTCTATCCGCTGATCATGGCCTGGGTCTGGATGATCGGCGGCATCGTGTTTTACTTCCACTGGGAACGCCGCAACAAGAGGGATCCCGACCACCTGCCCTACACCGGCCGCTCAGCACCGTGCAGCATCATCATCCCGTGCTTCAACGAGGCCGAAGTGATCCGCGACACCATCCACTACGCGCATTCGAGCGAGTACCCGGACTTCGAGGTCATCGCCGTCAATGACGGGAGCACGGACAGCAGCGCCGAGATCCTCGAACAACTGACCCGCGAGTACCCCGCCTGCGCGTCGTTCACCTGGCCAGCAACCAGGGCAAGGCCGTTGCCCTGCGCACAGGTGCGCTGGCCGCCAAGCACGATTTTCTGATCTGCATCGATGGCGATGCCCTGCTGCATCCCAATGCAGTGGCCTGGATGATGCATCACCTCACTTCCGGCCCCCGGGTGGGCGCCGTCACCGGCAATCCGAGAATCATCAATCGCAGCACCCTGCTGGGCAAGCTTCAGGTTGGGGAATTCTCGGCCATCATCGGATTGATCAAGCGCGCCCAGCGCATCTATGGACGGATCTTCACGGTGTCCGGTGTGATCGCGGGATTCCGTCGAACCGCGCTCGACCGTATCGGCTACTGGAGCAGCGATATGGTCACCGAGGACATCGACATTTCCTGGCGTCTGCAGCTGGACCATTGGGATATCCGCTACGAACCCAATGCACTTTGTTACATCTACATGCCCGAGACCTTCAAAGGTCTGTGGCGCCAGCGTCTGCGCTGGGCACAGGGCGGCGTGGAGACGGTGATGCGTCATGGTGCCAGCCTGTTCCACTGGCGCAAGCGCCGCTTGTGGGGTGTCGCTCTCGAGTACCTGACCAGTGTCCTCTGGGCGTACGTGATGTTTGCCGTCATCCTGTTGGCCCTGACGGGGCTGGTCATCGATCTGCCAGAAGGATGGGTCCGTCCTGGGCTCATTCCGCAATGGGCGGGCGTTATCCTCGGCCTGACTGCGCTCATGCAGTTCTTAGTCAGCTTGATGATCGACCGCCGCTATGAACCTGATCACCGGCTCTTCCGCAATTACTTCTGGGTGATCTGGTATCCACTGGCCTTCTGGTTATTATCCATGGCCACCACTGTCGCTGCCGTGCCCATCGCACTCATCAAGCGTTCCGGCAAGCGTGCCCGATGGGTCAGTCCGGATCGTGGACTTCGGCCCCCGGAAACTTAAGCACATGACACACGCCCGACCACGCCTGCCCAGGATCATCGAACGCGCGGATCTTGAGCCCAAGGGAAAACGCTATCTCGGCCGATTCATCAATCTGCTGGGATGGGCGATCTGGACCTATCTGTTTACGCCCCTCATCGCGCTGATTGGCTGGTTCCTGGGCTTTGAGCTGTTCCAGCGGCACATCCTGGATGACCCGATGGGGACCTTACGTGCGATCCAGACCTACGCGATCATCATCGTCTCGGCGGCCGTGATCTTCGTCGCCTGGGCGGGCTATAACTGGTTTCGCTATCACGGCAAGCAACGCCGGCACGCGCCCGCGGCGGTGGGGACCGAGGAGCTCGCCCGACATTTCGGCATTGCGCGCGACGATGCCCGGAAGATCGCCAGGGAACCCATCGTGACCGTGCACTTCGACGACGATGCGCGCATCATCAAGGTGCAGACCGGGCACACGTTCGATTCCACGGGAGAACCCGATTCCGAAGTGCAGGTGGCAGAACGCACTGGGTCATGACTCGGCGCGAACGCACCGGATCAGCGACTGCCGACGTCTTCACTCCCCCGCATCGATCGATCCAGGGCCTCCAGCAGCCGATCCACCTGCGCCTCCGTGTGGGCAGCGCTCAGGGTCACTCGCAGGCGGGCGGTGCCCTCGGGCACCGTGGGCGGGCGGATGGCGGGCACCAGCAGGTCCTGTTCCAGCAGCCGCTCGCTCAGCCGCAGTGCCTCCACCGCATCGCCGATCACCAGGGGCTGGATGGGGGTCTGGCTGTCCATGAGCCTCACACCCAGCTGCCCGGCGCCCGCACGGAAACGGGCCACCAGCGATCTGAGCTTCTCCCGGCGCTTGCCCTCGGCCTGCACGATCCGCAGTGCCGCCCGGGTGGCCTCGGCCATGGCGGCGGGCATGGCGGTGGTGTAAACGTAAGTGCGGGCGGACTGGATCAGGGTCTCGATCAGGGCCTCGCTGCCCGCCACGAAGGCCCCGGCGGTCCCGAAGGCCTTGCCCAGGGTGCCCATGAGAATCGGCACCTGCTGCTGGCTCAGTCCGAAGTGCTCCAGGCTGCCGGCCCCGGTCTCCCCCAGTACCCCCAGGCCGTGGGCGTCGTCCACCAGCAGCCAGGCCTGGTGGGCGGTGCAGATACTCGCCAGTTCCGGCAGTGGGGCCAGGTTGCCGTCCATGCTGAACACCCCGTCGGTGAGCACCAGGCGCTCACCGGTCTGGCCCAGGCCCGCCAGCCGCTGGGCCAGGTCCACGGCGGTGGCGTGGCGGTAGCGCTGGAAACGGGCCCCGGAGAGCAGGCCCGCATCGATCAGGGAGGCGTGGTTGAGCCGGTCCTCCAGCACGTGGTCGCTGCGCCCCAGCAGGGCCTGGGCCACGCCCAGGTTGGCCATGTAGCCGGTGGAGAACAGCAGCGCACGTTCGCGGTTCGTGAATGCCGCAAGCTCTTCTTCCAGTTGATGATGTGCCCGGGTATGGCCATTGACCAGGTGGGCCGCGCCGGCACCCGCGCCGTATTCCGAGGCCCCCTTGCGCAGGGCGGCGATCACCTTGGGATGACTGGCAAGCCCCAGGTAGTCGTTGGAACAGAAGGCGATCACCTGGCGCCCGTCCACCACCTGTTCCGGTGTCTGGCGCCCCTCCAGCACCCGGCGACTGCGGTACAGCCCCTTGGCGCGGCGCTGCTCCAGTTCCGTCTTCAGGTCACGCATGGGCCGGGGCTCCCGAGGCGCGGGTCACGCGCAGGCTCAGGGGCCAGCGCACAGTGCGCGATTGTTCGGGATCACCCCAGCGGGCGGCCAGTGCTGCGGCAAGATCGGCCAGCGGATCCTGGCCGGTGGCCTGCCGGCAACGGGCCACGGCGGACCAGGTGCTCAGGTAGCCCAAGAGTTGCGGCAGGTTCCAGTGGCAGTGCATGGCGAAGTCCGGTGTCTCCAGGGGTTCGAAGGGGAGTGCCAGGTCCCGGTAGCCGTTGAGCACGTGGCGGCGCTCCGACGGCCACCAGGGACCCAGGGTCTCGTCGTGCAAGGCGCGCAGCAGCGCATCCAGCGCCGGCTCGCCGGTCTCCAGGCGCCCGTAGCTCCAGGCGGCCAGCAGGCCGGCGGGAGACAGCACCCGGCGCAGCTCCCGGTGAAACGGGTCCCCATTGAACCAGTGCAGGGCCTGGGCCACCGTGACCAGGGCCACGCTCCCGTCATCGGCGGGGCACTCGGTGGCCGGGGCGACCCGGTAGTCCACGCCCGGCACCGCTTCGGCGGCGCGGATCTGCGCATTGGAGGCATCGGTGGCGAGCACGCGCTGGAAATGCTCCGCCAGGCCTCGGGCCGCCTGCCCGGTGCCTGTGGCGCAGTCCCAGGCGAGCGCCTGGTGGGGGGCGAGGCTCGCAAGCCAGGCGAACAGTGCCGGCGGATAACCGGGCCGGTGGCGACCGTAGTCCGCGGCGACGGGGGCGAAGTGATCGGTGAACGAGGTCATAACGTCGGCCATCCCGCAGGCGCGGCGACCCCGCCGCGAACGGCTAGCCCGCATAATTCATCAAGGATCGCGAATGATTGTGGTCTCTGGGCCTGTCACGCGCCGTCTCTGGAAGGAGAAGCGTAGCCGTCTCTACGGTTCGACTGAAGAGCAAGTGAGACAGGCCCAGAGGCCGCAAGCATCGCGATAGGCCGGCGGCGGTGGTACAAAGTCTCACCTCAGAATTCGGGCCAGATGTGTCGATTCATGCCGCGTATTCAGAAGCTTACACGAAGCCGACGGCCGCCTTGGTGAAATATGCGGGCTTGAGATCCAGCGGGCGTTGCTGATCGCGCAGAGGACGCAAAGCCGCGGAGAGCGCAAAGAGACCTTGTTCTAAAAATCTCCGCGCTCTCCGCGTCTTTGCGTCCTCTGCGTACCCCCGATCGGCCCGGTCGGAGCCCGGCCGTGGTTCGGCCCGGGGTCGGGCCTCCTACGGTGGTAGCTGTGTTCATCCTTCGTGAGCCGGATGAGGCGCAAGCCGAATCCGGCTCACGCCGCGTGGATGTCCACGCCACCGCAGGTCTCGCAGGAGGCCCCTTCGTCGCTGTGTTCCAGGGGATGGATGCCCAGGCGCTCGAACAGCGCGCGGTCGTGGTTCTCGCCGGGGTTGGGGGTGGTGAGCAGCTTGTCGCCGTAGAAGATGGAGTTGGCGCCGGCGAAAAAGCACAGGGCCTGGAGTTCGTCGTGCATCTCAGTGCGTCCCGCGGACAGGCGCACGTAGGAGGCGGGCATGAGGATGCGCGCCGTGGCGATGGTGCGCACGAACTCGAAGGGGTCCAGGGCCTCGGTGCCGGCGAGCGGCGTGCCTTCCACCTGCACCAGGTTGTTGATAGGCACCGACTCCGGGTGCCTGGGCAGGTTGGCCAGCTGCTGCAGCAGGCGCGCCCGGTCGCGGCGGGACTCGCCCATGCCCAGGATGCCGCCGGAGCAGACGTTGATGCCCGCCTCGCGCACGTGGGCCAGGGTCTCCAGGCGATCCTGGTAGGTGCGGGTGGTGATCACCTGGCCGTAGAACTCCGGCGAGGTGTCCAGGTTGTGGTTGTAGTAGTCGAGGCCGGCGTCCTTGAGGCGCCTGGCCTGGGCGTCGGTGAGCATGCCCAAGGTCATGCAGGTCTCCAGGCCCAGCTGCTTGACCCCCTCCACCATCTCGATGACCCGCTCCAGGTTCCGGTCCGTGGGGTTGCGCCAGGCGGCGCCCATGCAGAAACGGCTGGCACCGTGGGACCTGGCGTTGCGCGCGGCCTCCAGCACCTCCTCCAGGGGCAGCAGGCGTTCGCGCTCCAGCTCCACCTCGTGGTGGGCGCTCTGGGGGCAGTAGCCGCAGTCCTCGGGACAGGCCCCGGTCTTGATGGACAGCAGGGTGCTCACCTGCACGGCGTTGGGGTCGAAGTGGGCCCGGTGCACGGTGTGGGCGGCGAACAGGAGGTCATTGAAGGGCCGACCCATCAGCTCCAGGATCTCGTCCACCTGCCAGTCGTGGCGGATCTCGCTCATGGGACTCGCGGGGCTCATGGGGTCTGCTCCTCGGGGATGGCGACGTCCTGCCAGTTCTCCCGGTTGATGCGAATGATGTCGTAGATGGACCAGGGGATGATCACCGCGGCGGTAAGGGCCCAGTACACCAGGAAATAACTCAGCTTGGGCGGGAAGAAGGTGCCCACCACGATCAGGGCGCCGATCACGCCATAGAAACGGTAGGCCGCCTGCTGGGTATAGTGGCCCACCCGCTCGTTGGGGTGATGCCGGTTCATGGCGTACAGGAACATGGAGGCGCCGAACCAGAAGATGATCAGCGGGAAGGGCACCAGCACGGCCACGATGTTGCCGTAATTGAACAGCTTGGCGGCCGAGCGTGCGGACTTGGCCGTGACGACGCGGGATTCGGACTTCGACATCGATGTTCTCGGTGAGGCAGAATCTTGCGGAAGGGACGAATCAATATACAGGAAGGCTTATGGAGGATACAGGGAAGGTGTCCGCGGGCGGCCTGCTCGGCGCCCTGCTGCGCTGGCTCTATCCGCCGGTGTGTCTGCTGTGCCGGGCGCCGGGCGCGGGCGATCTCGACCTCTGCCCCGGCTGCCGGGGTGATCTGCCCTGGTTCGGCCACGGCTGCCCCGCCTGCGCCCGTCCCCTGCCGCCCGGCGCCGGCCCCCTGTGCGGCGCCTGCCTGAAACGGCCGCCGCCCTTCGACGCCACCCACGCCCTGTTCCACTACGCCGCCCCCGTGGACCGGCTGATCACCGGCCTGAAGTACCGTGGCCGCCTCTCCCACGCCCGCCTGCTGGGCGAACTCTGGGCGAGCCACGCCCCCGTGACGGACCCGCCCGACCTGCTCCTGCCCGTGCCCCTGCATCCCGAGCGCCTGCGCGAGCGGGGCTTCAACCAGTCCCTGGAACTGGCCCGCCCCCTGTCCCGGCGGCTGGGCATCCCCCTGGAAACCGGCCTGCTGCAACGGGTGCGCCCCACCCGGGCCCAGCAGGGACTCAAGGGCAAGGAGCGGCGCCGCAACGTGCGCGCTGCCTTCGAGATCGCTGCGGGCACGGTGCCCGCGCACGTGGCGATCATCGACGACGTGATGACCACCGGCTCCACGGTGGGGGAAATCGCCAGGCAGCTGAAACGGGCGGGGGCGGAGCGGGTGGAGGTTTGGGTGTTGGCCCGCGCTTGAGCGCAGGCCAGCACCCAAACGAAGAGAGAGGTGGGAATTCAAGTGCGAAGTGTGAATTGGGAAGTGCGAAGTAAGGCCATATTCCAACTTCTCACTTCTCACTTCTCACTTCGCACTTCTCACTTCTCACTTCTCACTTCTCACTTCTCACTTCTCACTTCTCACTTCAAAAGGTAGTGCAGGAAGATGCCCGCAAACACCGCCGCCCCGAACCAGTGGTTGTTGAGAAACGCCTGAAAACAGGCCCTGGGTTCCCGTTGCACGATCAGGTACTGCTGGTACAGGGCCAGTCCCGCGGCCACGGTCAGGCCCAACCAGTACCAGGGCCCGAGGCCCGCCTCCCGGCCCACCAGCCACAGGCTCCAGAGCACCAGCAGCTGCAGGATGCCGGTGATCATGCGGTCCGCCTCGCCGAACAGGATGGCGCTGGATTTCACACCGAGCTTCAGGTCCTCCTCCCGGTCCGCCATGGCGTAGAAGGTGTCGTAGACCACGGTCCAGAGCAGGGCGGCGATGAAGATCAGCCAGGCGATGGGCGGCGGGAACTCGCCGGTCTGGGCGGCGAAGGCCATGGGCACGGCCCAGGCGAAGGCGGCGCCCAGATGCACCTGGGGCAGGTGGTGGAAGCGCTTCATGAAGGGGTAGCTGGCGGCGAGCAGCACCGCCACCAGGGACAGCAGGATCGTGAGCCGGTTGAGGAACAGCACCAGCACGAAGGCCACCAGGCACAGCACCGCGAACACCGCCAGGGCCTCTTTCGGCGAGACCCGCCCTGCGGCGATGGGCCGGTCCCGGGTGCGCGCCACGTGGGGGTCGATGTGCCGGTCCGCGTAGTCGTTGATGGCGCAGCCCGCCGAGCGCATCAGCACCACGCCGGCCACGAAGATGAACAGGATGCCGAGATGCGGCCAGCCCTCGGCGGCGATCCACAGGGCCCAGAGGGTGGGCCAGAGCAGCAGGTAGATGCCGATGGGTCGGTGCAGGCGCACCAGCAGGGCGTATTGCTTGAGCCGTTCCAGGGCCGGGTGCATGGGCTTTCATCACGGGTGGCAGGGGCCGTAGAGTGTAGCAAACCACCGTTCAACGTAAGGAGTGACCATGTCCGAGCATTTCGATCTGATCGCCATCGGCGGCGGCAGCGGCGGCCTGTCCGTGGCCGAGCGCGCGGCCCGCTACGGGGCCCGCTGCGCGGTGGTGGAGTCGGGACGCCTGGGCGGGACCTGCGTCAACGTGGGCTGCGTGCCCAAGAAGGTGATGTGGTACGGCGCCGAGCTGGCCCACGCCCTGCACGATGCCGCCGACTACGGCTTTGATCTGGACATGCGCGGCTTCGACTGGGGTGCCCTGGTGCGCAAGCGCGAGGCCTACATCAGCGGCATCAACACCTGGTACCACACCTATCTCGAGGATTCAGAGGTCACCGAGATCCCCGGCCGCGCCCGCTTCGTGGACGCCAACACCCTCGACGTGGATGGGCGCCTCATCCGCGCGGATCACATCGTGGTGAGCGTGGGCGGCCGGCCCCTGATCCCGGATGTGCCCGGCGCGGAGCTGGGCATGGACTCGGACGGTTTCTTTGCCCTCGAGGAACGCCCCCAGCGGGTGGCGGTGATCGGCGCCGGCTATATCGCCGTGGAACTGGCCGGCGTGCTCAATGCCCTGGGCTCCCAGGTGAGCCTGTACCTGCGCAAGGAGACCTTCCTGCGCAGCTTCGACGCCATGCTGCGCGACACCCTCATGGAGCAGATGCTCGCCGACGGGGTGAACGTGCTGCCACGCACCGCCATCACGGGCCTGAAGAAGACCGAGGGCGGCATCGGCCTGGACTGCGAGCAGGGTGAATGCGGCGGCGAGTTCGACGCAGTGATCTGGGCCATCGGCCGGGTGCCCAACACCGATGATCTCAACCTCGATGCCGCCGGGGTGATCCAGGACGGCGAGGGCTTCATCCCCGTGGACGGCTTCCAGAACACCAACGTGCCCGGCATCTACGCCATCGGCGATGTGACCGGCGGGCCGGCACTGACGCCGGTGGCCATCGCCGCCGGACGGCGCCTGGCGGACCGGCTGTTCGGCAATCAGCCGGAACGACACCTCAGCTACGAGAACATCCCCACCATCGTGTTCAGCCACCCGCCCATCGGCACCGTGGGACTCACCGAGGACGAGGCTCGGGAGACCCACGGCGAAGCGGTGAAGGTCTACACCACCCGCTTCACCGGCATGTACCACGCCATGACCGAGCGCAAGGTGATGACCGCCATGAAGCTCATCACCGTGGGCGTCAAGGAGAAGGTGGTGGGCGCGCACATCATCGGTCCGGGCGCCGACGAGATGCTGCAGGGCTTCGCCGTGGCCATCCGCATGGGCGCGACCAAGCGGGATCTGGATGACACGGTGGCGCTGCATCCGACCAGCGCGGAAGAGCTGGTGACCATGAAGTAGGGCTCTAGAGGCAAGTGGCTAGAGGCAAGTAAAACCGGGTTGGGGCTGAATGTGATTCGCACGTTTGAGAAATTTGTGCCGGACATCGATGCCAGCGCGTGGGTGGACGAGACTGCGTTGGTGATCGGTGAGGTACGCATCGGGGCGCAGAGTTCCGTCTGGCCCATGACCGTGGTGCGCGGCGATATCAACCGCATCGAGATCGGCGCGCGCAGCAACATCCAGGACGGCTCGGTGCTGCACGTGACCCATGACAGCCGCTTCAAGCCGGGCGGCCTGCCGCTGGTGGTCGGCGATGACGTGACCGTGGGCCACAAGGTGGTGCTGCACGCCTGCAGCATCGGCGACCGCTGCCTGATCGGCATGGGTGCCATCGTCATGGACGGCGTGGTGATCGAGCCGGGCACCCTGCTCGGCGCCGGCAGCCTGGTCACGCCCAACAAGCACCTGGAAGGCGGTTACCTGTGGCAGGGCAGCCCGGCGCGCCGGGTACGCCCGCTCACCGACCAGGAGCGGGAATACCTGGAATACTCGGCCGCGCACTATGTGCGCTTGATGGAACGTCACCGGCGCGCATCCGCCGGCCCCGTCGGCTGAGGCAGCGCGCCGACCTCATAAACCTTGCTTTTTGTGTGGTCTAGGTCTAGGTTCACTCCTAGAAAAAACCACTCTTTGGATTCCGCCCGTCCACCAGAGGCGGGGGCAAGGCGCTTCGTGGACAACAAAAATAATAATCACGGCGATCTCGACAAAGTCACCCGTGCCCTGGCGATCGGCTTCGGCGCGATGCTGTTCATCATCATCGCGGTGCTGATGCTCACCCTCGTGCAGCACCGTGCCCACATCACCACCATCTCCCAGATCGCCCACGTCAACTACGAGAAGATCGCCCACGTGGAGACCATGCGCGAAGGCATTCGCCAGCGCTGGAACAGTGTGCGGCGCATCCTGGATGCGGACGACCCGTTTCTGCGGGACGCCGAGATGCTCAACTACTTCGATCAGGCGCGCATCTACCGAGAGGCCCGTGAGCAACTCCAGGGCCTGCCCATGGACGCCGCCGAGACCGCCCTGCATGAGCGCCTCAACCGCATGGCCATCGAGTACCAGGCACGATTGGACCTGGTGGTGACCCAGCTTTCAGAAGGCGTGCCCCTTGGACAGATGCGAGAGGCTTTCGAGCTGGGCATCGAGGGACAAGACCGCATCCTGCTTGAACTGAACACCCTGAGCGAGATGCAGCGGACCGCGGCGGTTCGTGCTGCCGAGCAACTCCAGCAGCAATACCAGCGGCAATTTGTGATCATGAGCCTGCTCGGGTTGCTGCTGGTCATGCTTGCGGCGAGCATCGCCCACTATGTCTCGGGCTATGTCACCCGGCAAAACATCCGGCTCAGCGATGCCATGGCGGTGAAATCGCGCTTCCTGGCCACCATGAGCCATGAGATCCGCACCCCGTTGACCGCCATCACCGGCTTCGCCGAACTGTTGCTGGACCCACGCACCCGGGTGCGTCAGCGCGAGGAGGCCATCCGCACCATCCTGCGCAACGGCAACCACCTGCAGCAGGTGGTCAACGAGATCCTGGACTTCTCCAAGCTGGAGGCCAACAAGCTGCACGTGGAACCCATGGAGATCCGCCCCCTGGAATTGATCGAGGAGGTGGCCTCCGTATTGCGCATGCAGGCCCGGGAAAAGGGACTCACGCTGGAGCTGGAACACCGGTTTCCCCTGCCCGCCGTGATTCACACCGACCCGGTAAGGCTCAAGCAGATCCTGTTCAACCTGGGCAACAACGCCGTGAAGTTCACCGAACAGGGCATGATCCGCATCGTGGTGAGCGCGGATCCAACCCAGCAGCGCATGCGCATCGACGTGATGGACACCGGCATCGGCCTGAACCCGGAACAACTGGCCCGCCTGTTCAACCCCTTCACCCAGGCGGACGCCAGCATCACCCGGCGTTTCGGCGGCACCGGCCTGGGCCTCTACCTGTCCCGCGAACTGGCGCGGATGCTCGGGGGCGATATCCAGGTCGACAGCGTGCCGCGTCACGGCTCACGGTTCAGTCTGCACCTCGACACGGGTCCCATCGCGCCAGAGACGATGCTGCACGACCTCCCCAGCCTTGACCCCACGGTGCAATCCGCCACGCCATCGACAGATTTCAGCGCCCTCGGCGGGCGCATTCTGCTGGCCGAGGACGCACCGGACAGCCGCCTGCTGTTTACCACCTACCTGAAGAAGACCGCCGCACAGGTGCACAGCGTGGACAATGGCAAGGCGGCGGTGGAAGAGGCTCTGGTCGGCGATTACGACCTGGTGTTGATGGACATGCAGATGCCCGTGATGGGGGGTATGGAGGCGGTTGAACGTCTGCGTGACGCGGGTTTCGACAAACCTATCGTGATGCTCACCGCCAATGCCTTCCGGGAGGATCGGGAACGCTGTCTGAAGGTCGGCTGCACCGGCTTCATCCCCAAGCCGGTTCGCCTCTCGGCCTTCCTGGAGGCCATCGCCCCTTACCTGCCGCTGCATGAACCGGATGTCTCAGGGGGATGAGCCCCTGGTGTCGGAACTGGCCGCCGAGGACGAACTTTTCCATCCTGCCATCGAATGCTTCATCCAGGGCCTGCCGCAGATCCGTGAATCCCTGCGGCGGGCCATGGACAGCCGCGCCTGGCACGAGGTCGCCGAACTGATCCACCGCCTCAAGGGGGCCGGCGGCGGTGTGGGCTACCCCCAGGTCACCGAACTGGCGCAGCACATCGAGGCATTGCTGCGCGCAGGCCATCACGACCGGGCCCATGATCTGCTGACGCAGATGGACCGGCTCCTCGACCGTATCCTCGCCGGCGCCCACCTGAGCCTGTCATCGGCGCGCACCGGCTGACTGATCCTTCACGCATCCACCACGTGGGCGCCCGAGGCTGACATGCGGCGGCGCGCCTGCTGTCCACCCTCGACGGTGACCGGCCGCGTGCCTGCGCCGATCAGCAGCACATCGAAGCCTTCATCCAGGGCATCGCGCACCGTCGCCGCCACGCACACGTCCTCGGCCAGGCCGCCCACCCAGAGGCGCCGGATCTGGCGACGGCGCAGTTCGGTGGCCAGGCCGGTCTGATCAAAAGCGGAGTTCTGGTCCTGATCGAAGCGCGTGCCCTTGGTGATCAGGATCGTGTCCTGCGGCAGACACAGGTCGGGATGGAATCTCGCCCCCTCGCTATCCTGCAGGCAGTGCACCGGCCAGGGGCCACCCTGGTCCTTGAAGCTCGGGTGCCCTGCCGGGTGCCAGTCCCGGGAGGCGTAGACCGGCACACCCCGGGCGACCGCCGCATCGATGTAGCGGTTGAGCACCGGCACCACCTGGTCACCCTCCTCGATGGGCAGGGCGCCGCCGGGGCAGAAATCGATCTGCACATCCACCAGCAGCAGGGCGTCGCCGGGTTGGAATTCGGGTTTGGACATGGCTGTACCTCGTGTTGATAACGGCATTTTTTAGTCACAGAGGACACAGAGGTCACAGAGAAAAACACCGTGAAGACAATCAAGAATATTCATTGCCTGATCACCAGCGTCTCATCCTGAATTGCTCTTGCTTTGATTCCTCTGTGCCCTCTGTGTCCTCTGTGGCTAACCATCAGTCTTTGAACCGCGTACAAGATGTCGCCCGGTGATTGCCTCGCGCACCGATCGCTGGTGATCGGCGAGCGCCGCGCTGATCTGCACGGGGTAGGGTGCGTCTGCCGGGGTGATGGCCCGGATATCCGCGGGCAGGCGCTTGAGACAGTCCGCGGCATGGTCACGGAGGCACTTCAGGTCCCGCAGGTGGCTGTCCAGACGCTGCCCGTGTTCCATCACCTTCACCAGCAAGGGTTCTCCCGGCAGGTCCTCGCCCAGGCGGCCGATCACGTCGCCCGCGTAGAGCCCGTCCCGAAGTTCCCGGAAGACCTGCTTGCGCCCGGGCAGGATGGGCTTGCCGCTGGAGAGCTTGAGCCGGCCTTCACCGGCGTACTCGGCCAGCTTGTAGGCGATGTCCAGGTCCGGCACGTCGCTGGAAATCCCCATGCTGGTGCCGACGCCAAAGCCGTCGATGGGTGCGCCGCGCAGCAGCAGTTCGGCGATCACGTCCTCGTTCAGTCCACCGCTGGCGAAGATGCCCACCCGCGAGAGACCCGCCTCGTCCAGCCGTGCGCGCCCTTCCCGGGCGAGACTCGCCAGGTCGCCGGAATCCAGGCGCACGGCGCTGACGTGAAACGCCTCGCCCATCTCCTTTGCCAGCGCGATCACGCGGTCGATGCCTGCGATCGTGTCGTAGGTGTCCACCAGCAGCACGGTCTCGGGATACAGCCGTGCAAAGGCGGCAAAGGCGGCGGCCTCGTCCACGTGGGCCTGGATGTAACTGTGGGCCATGGTGCCGCGCACCGGCAGGCCGTAGAGCCGGCCCGCGAGCACATTGGAGGTGGCGGCCACGCCTGCGATGTGAAACGCCCGGGCGCCCTTGATGGCGGCATCCAGGCCGTGCATGCGCCGGGCACCGAAATCCACCACCGGCCGCCCGCCGGCCGCCTCCACCAGGCGCGCCGCCTTGCTGGCGATCACGGTCTGAAGGTGAATCTGGTTCATCACCAGGGTCTCGATCAGCTGCGCCTCGGGCAGGGGCGCGATCACTTCCAGGATGGGCTCGTTGGCGAACACCGGCGTGCCTTCGGGCACGGCGTGCACGTCACCGGTGAACCGGAAGTCCTCCAGCCAGCGCAGGAATCCTTCCTTGAACGGTCCAAGACCGGCCAGGTAGTCCAGGTCCGCGCGGGTGAAACGCAGGCCTTCCAGCTGACCCAGCACCGTGTCCAGCCCGCAGGCAAGCAGGTAGTTGCGCCGCTTCGGCAGGCGGCGCACGAACAGGGTGAACACCGCCTCCGCGTGCATGCCCTCCTCCAGGTAGGCCTGCAGCATGGTGAGTTCATAGAGATCCGTGAACAGGGCCAGGCCCCGGTCACAGGGGGTCCCTGGTGTCGCCATCTCATCCATGGGGCAACTCCGTGGCGGTCAGTGAATCAGTTCGTCGAGCACGCGCACATGCAGATCCCGGTCGGCCTGGGTGTGCAGCACGAAGCGCAGGTGGCGCACGGACGATCGGGTCTTGAGGGTGTCGATCACGGTTCGCAGCGCCACCCGGGCCGCCTCTTCCATGGGATAACCGAATGCGCCGGTGGACAGGGCCGGGAAGGCGATGCACTCGATGCCTGCCTGGTCGGCCAGCTTCAGGGCATTGCGATAGCAGGCCGCGAGCAGCGCGTCTGCCGGCTCGTCATGACCGTAGACCGGCCCGAGGCAATGGATGACGAAGCGGTTGGGCAGGTCGTGCCCGCTGGTGATCACCGCCTGTCCCGGTTCGATGGGCGCGAGTGGCGCGCACTCGGCCTCGAGCCCCGGTCCGGCTGCCCGGTGAATGGCCCCGGCGACACCGCCGCCGCTGCGCAGCCAGGCATTGGCGGCATTGACCACGGCATCCATGTCCGACTGGTGGGCAATGTCGCCGCTGACGCATTCGATGATGACCCCGTGCACGGTCCTTGCTGTCATGGGCCGGCGTCTCCTCGTCGATGGCAGATCCTTGATAGGAGGATAGACGAGGATGGGGGTGTAGATGAGGGGTGAGGGGTGAGGGGTGAGGGGTGAGGGGTGAGGGGTGAGGGGTGAGGGGTGAGGGGTGAGGGGTGAGGGGTGAGGGGTGAGGGGTGAGGGGTGAAGGGTGAAGGGTGAAGGGTGAAGGGTGAAGGGCAAGGAGGAAAACATCACCGCCTTACTCCTCACCCTTCACCCCTTACGCCTTACGACCCATCAGGTCAGCGGAATCAGCGTCAGCTCCACGCGCCGGTTCAGGCTGCGGCCCTGGGCGGTGTTGTTGTCGGCTATGGGGCGGTGGGGGCCGAAGCCGATGGTGGCGATGCGCACGTTCTGGATGCCCTGGCCCAGGAGGTAGCCGGCCACGCTGTCGGCGCGGCGCAGGGACAGGGCCATGTTGTGCTCCACGGTGCCGGTGCTGTCGGTGTGACCGGCCACCTCGATGGCGGTCTTGTCGTATTTCTTGAGCACCTTGGCCACCGAGTTGAGCACCGGGTAGAACTCGGACTTCACCTCGTCGCGGTTGACGTCGAAGGTGATGTTGCCGGGCATGTTGAGGATCAGGTTGTCACCGTCGCGGGTCACGCTCACGCCGGTACCTTCCAGCTCGCGGCGCAGCTCCGCCTCCTGCTGGTCCATGTAGTTGCCCACGGCGGCGCCGGCCAGCGCGCCGATGCCGGCGCCGATCATGGCCCGCCTGGTGCGGTCGCGGCTGCCGGTGACGTTGCCGATCACCGCGCCGGCGGCGGCGCCGATCAGGGCGCCCTGGGTGGCGCGGCTGGTGCGCTGCTCACCGGTGTAGGGGTCCAGGGTGGTGCAGCCGGTGAAGCCGACCACACTGGCCAGGGCGAGTACGAGCAGGGACTTTTTCATAAACACTCTCCGGAAAGGACGATCCATGGTGACGGATTCAGGGTTCAAGTTGATACACCAAACCCTTTGAATTTTGAATTTTGGACATGAAACTGCGGTTTGTCTGAATCAGGGCTGAACGGGGCGCAGGATCTGTATCACCGGCCCGGTCTGCGGTCGCACGCCACGCCAGAGGGCAAAGGATTCCGCCGCCTGCTCCACCAGCATGCCCAGACCATCAGCCGTCCAGGCAGCACCGTGCGCAGCGGCCCAGCGCAGAAAGGCGGTGGGCCGGTCTCCGTACATCATGTCATAACAGCCGCCATCAGCGTGGAGCAGGTCATCGGGCAGGGGCGGCACCTCGTCATCCAACCCGGCGGAGGTGCCGTTGATCAGCACGTGGGCCTGGCGTCCCATGAGGCTGTCCAGGTCCCCGCCGGTGACCGGCCCCAGGTCGGCGAAGTCTCGCGCCAGCTGTTCGGCCCGGGCCCCGGTGCGGTTGGCGATATGCAGTGAAGCGGGCCCGAGCGCCAGCAGCGGCGCCAGCACGCCGCGCACCGCGCCGCCCGCCCCCAGCACCACCAGGTCGCGGCCGGCGATCGCCACGCCCAGGTTGTTCACCAGGTCCGTCACCAGCCCCGCGCCGTCGGTGTTCTCGCCCAGCAGCGTGCCGTCGTCCTGCACCTTGAGCGTATTCACCGCGCCCGCACAGCGAGCGCGGTCCGTGAGCGCATCGGCCAGTTTGAAGGCCTCGCCCTTGAAGGGCACGGTGACGTTGAAGCCCCGGTAGCCCTCGGCCACCAGGCGACGCACCGTGTCGGCGAACCCGTCCAGGGGCGCGAACACGGCCTCGTAGGCCATGTCCTGCCCGGTCTGCCCGGCAAACAGGGCATGGATGCGCGGGGACTTGCTGTGGCCGATGGGGTGGCCGATGACGGCGTATTTATCCATGAGAGACAAGATACAAGAGGCAAGATACAAGATGGGGTTTCACTTGCCTCTTGTACCTTGCCTCTTGCCTCTACTCCTTGATCCACTCTGCCACCTGGCGGGCATAGTAGGTGAGGATACCGTCGGCGCCGGCGCGCTTCATGCTGGTCAGCGCCTCCAGCACGCAGGCGCGCTCGTCCAGCCAGCCGTTCTGGGCCGCGGCCTTGAGCATGGCGTACTCGCCGCTCACCTGGTAGACGAAGGTGGGCGCGCCGAAGGACTCCTTCACCCGGCGCACGATGTCCAGGTAGGGCAGGCCCGGCTTGATCATGACCATGTCGGCGCCTTCCTCCAGGTCCAGGGCCACCTCGCGCAGGGCCTCGTCGCTGTTGGCCGGATCCATCTGGTAGGTGTACTTGTTGCCGGCGCCCAGGTTCGCGGCCGAACCCACCGCGTCCCGGAACGGGCCGTAGAAGCTGGAGGCGTACTTGGCGGAGTAGGCCAGGATACGGGTGTGGATGTGGCCCGCCTCTTCCAGGGCCTCGCGGATGGCGCCGATGCGCCCGTCCATCATGTCCGAGGGGGCCACCACGTCGGCGCCGGCCTCGGCGTGGGACAGGGCCTGCTGGATCAGGACCTCCACGGTCTCGTCGTTCATGACGTAGCCGGTCTCGTCGATCAGCCCGTCCTGGCCGTGGGTGGTGAAGGGGTCCAGGGCCACGTCGGTGATCACGCCCAGCTCCGGCACCGCCTGCTTCAGGGCCCGCACCGCCCGCTGGGCCAGGCCCTCGGGGTTGAAGGCCTCGGCGGCATCCTCACTCTTGGCCTCGGGTGGCGTGACCGGGAACAGGGCCATGGCGGGCACGCCGAGCCGGGCGCAGGCCTCCGCCTCGCGCAGCAGCAGATCGATGGACAGGCGCTTCACACCGGGCATGGACGGCACCGGCTCACGGCGCTCCTTGCCCTCCAGCACGAACACCGGCTGGATCAGGTCGTTGCAGCTCAGCTGATGCTCGCGCATCAGGCGCCGGGAGAAATCATCGCGGCGCATGCGACGCGGCCGTGCCATGGAGAAATAACCGGGATAGGGATGCATGGGACTCCAACTCCGAGTGCTTGGGCCCGCACAGGATAGCGGATCTAGCCCGCATGTCTCACCACCCTTCTACTGCGGCCGCCGATCTGCTCGTTGTGACGGGGCGTGCTCACTTCAGCCGGCTTGACGTAGTGTCGGCTACGCCGGCGCCGTCTTCCGCTCCGCGCGCCCCGTCACAGCGGCATCTCGACGCCCTCGCTACGAACGGTGGTGAGACATGCGGGCTAGGGGATCCGCGGGCAGGGAGAGCATTCGGCACGCAGAATATTCGCATGCACTGAATGTGCTTGTATGGACTGTCACACTGCTGTAAAAGCTGCAAAAACATACCGTTGGTCGGCTCGACGGCCATGATTCATGGCAGCTCGGGCGTCCAGGGTATAAAGCATCTCACGCACATAACCATCGATCCGCCGCACTGGCGCCCCCGCTCGGGAGCCGGGCGGGGCACTGCCACCTGCGACAGACAGGCACGGATCACCCAGGGGAGGAGCGATGACCCATCGCATCCTCGTGGTAGAGGAGTCTTCCACGCTTCGCTACATCCTGTGCCGTGGCCTGGAGCGCCATGGACTGGAACCGGTCGCCTGCGAACACACGCAGGCGGCTTTGTCGTGCCTCGATGACAGCCACTGCCTGGATGGCCTCGCGGGCATCCTGCTGGGCTGGCCCGGCATCCCCGGGGACCGGGACCATGAACTCCTCGATCGCCTGAACGCCCCCGACTTCAGCCACCTGGCCGTGGTGCTGCTGGTGCCCGAGATGCAGTCACGGCTGATGGCCTGGGCCCAGGGGCGGCGCCTTTCCGCCGTGGTGCCCTGGGACGAGCATGGCGAGGCGGCCGGTACCCTGGCCGTGCTGCTGAAACCCGTCCAGGAGACCCGCGAGTCCCCCAACCGTGACATCCGCGTCCTGCTGGTGGACGACTCCCCCAGTGTGCGCTTCTTCTACCAGCGGCTGCTCACCCGCGACGGCTACGAGGTGAAGGCCTGCGCCGATCCGGCCAGCGCCTTTGAACTGGCCTGCCGTGAACATTTCGACCTGGCGGTGGTGGACTACTTCATGCCCGGGGAGAACGGCGACCGCCTGTGTACCCGGCTCAAGTCAGACCCTCGCAGCCGCCACATGGAGCTGGCGGTCCTCACCGGCGTCTACAACGACGAGGTGATCCGCAACTGCCTGGATGCCGGCGCCGTGGAGTGCCTGTTCAAGAACGAGGCGGAACACCTGTTCCTGGCCCGCATCGGCGCCCTGTGGCGCTCCATCCGCGCCCACAAGGCAGTGGCCCTGAGCCACCAGCGCCAGGCCGCCATCCTGGAATCGGCGGGCGACGGCATCTACGGGGTGGACCGGGAAGGCCGCATCACCTTCATCAACCCCGCCGCCTGCCGGATCCTGGGCATCCGCGACCCGGACGAGGTGCTGGGCCAGTCGGCCCACGTGCTGTTCCACGGCATCAATCGGCAGGGGCGCCCCGTGCCGCCGGAACGCTGCCCGCTGAGCCAGGCCTACGCCAGCGGCGAGGTCATGGGGGGCTGGGAGACGGTGTTCCGGCATCGCTCCGGACGACTGATCCCCGTGGCCGGCAGCATCCACCCCCTGAGCGACGCGTTCCGCGAATCGGGCTCGGTGGTGGCCTTCCAGGATGTCTCCGAGCGCAATGCCATGGAGGCCCAGCTGCACTGGCAGGCGGAGCACGACGAACTCATCGGCCTGTACAACCGGCGCTACCTGGAACGGTCCCTGGAGGCGGAGCAGGCGCGCTGCCAGGCCACCGGCCATCGCAGCGCCCTGCTGCTGCTGGACCTGGACCGCTTCAAGTACATCAACGACACCGCCGGCCACCCGGTGGGCGACAGCCTGCTGGTGGAGGTCTCCCACCGGCTGCGGGCCCACCTGGGCGAAGGCCCGGTGCTGGCGCGCCTGGGCGGTGACGAGTTCGCCGTAATCCTGCCCCAGACCGACCCGCAGGCGCTGGAGAAGCTCAGCGGCGGTCTGCGGCGGCTGCTGCACGAGAGCACCTTCCGGGTGGACGAACGCAACTACCGGCTCAACCTGAGCATCGGCGCCGCCTGGCTGGGCAACGCCCGGGAGACCGCGGCCGACGTGCTGGCCAGTGCCGACATCGCCTGCCACGCCGCCAAGCGCGCCGGGCGCAACCAGTTCCATGTCTACGATCCGAACCGGGACGAGCGCGCCTTCATGGGCCGGGACCTTGCCTGGGCCGACCGGCTGCGGGAGGCCCTGCAGCAGAACCAGTTCCAGCTCCATTACCAGCCCATCCTGCCGGTCATGCCGCAGACGACCAGCCGGGAACACTACGAGGTGCTGCTGCGCCTGGAGATCGCCCCGCAGGTGCTCACCCTGCCCGGCGACTTCATCCCGGTGGCGGAGCGCTTCGGCCTGATGCCGGAGATCGACGCCTGGGCCCTGGACCGGGCCCTGGCTGTACTGCGCGACCTGCACGGCCAGGGCCGCGAAGTGGTGTTCAACCTCAACCTCTCGGGACGCACCCTGAGCGACATCCCCACCCTGGAGCGCATCCGCGACCGGGTGCTCGGCTCAGGACTCGATCTCACCTGCCTGGTGTTCGAGATCACCGAGACCTGCGCCATCCTCAACCTGGCGGCGGCGCGCGCCTTCATCGACCGGCTGCGGGCACACGGGGTGCGCTTCGCCCTGGACGATTTCGGCACCGGCTTCTGCTCCATGTCGCACCTGAAGCAGCTGCCCGTGGACGTGGTCAAGTTCGACGGCCAGTTCGTGCGCGAACTGCACCTGGATGCCACCGACCGGGCCATGGTCGCGGCCATGAACGACATCGTGCATGCCATGGGCCTGAAGAGCGTGGCCGAATACGTGGAAGGCCCCGAGGTGCTGGCCTGCCTGCAGGCCATGGGGGTGGACTATGTTCAGGGCTTCTACCTGGGCCACCCTGTGGAGTCACCCACGCCACCCGCCAGGGGTGTCGAGATGCAGCCCGGGGCGGCTCCCGGCCGGGTCATTGCGGCGCCGAAACGCCCGTTGCACTGATGGGGCGATTCAAAATTCAAGATTCAAAATTCAAAGGGAAGGCGCAAAAGACGCGTGCCCCTACCTTTGAATTTTGAATTTTGAATTTTGAATCCTCCTACTCCACCCATTCCCTCGGCTTGAGGAAATGCTCATACAGCCGCGCCTCCGGCGTGCCCGGTTCCGGCTGCCAGTTGTAGCGCCAGCGCACCAGGGGCGGCAGGGACATGAGGATGGACTCGGTGCGCCCGCCGGACTGCAGGCCGAACAGGGTGCCCCGGTCGTAGACCAGGTTGAACTCCACGTAGCGGCCCCGTCGGTAGAGCTGGAAGTCCCGCTCCCTCTCACCGTAGGGGGTGTCCTTGCGCCGCGCCACGATGGGCAGATAGGCATCCAGGTAATGGTCGCCGACGCTTCGCATGAAGGCGAAACTCTTCTCAAAGCCCCACTCGTTGAGGTCGTCGAAGAACAGACCGCCCACACCCCGGGGCTCGTTGCGGTGTCTGAGGAAGAAGTACTCGTCGCACCACTGCTTGTAGCGGGGGTAGACCTCCGGGCCGAAGGGCTCGCAGGCGGCCTTCGCCACCCGGTGCCAGTGCACGCAGTCCTCGTCCTCGCCGTAGTAAGGGGTCAGGTCGAAGCCGCCGCCAAACCACCAGATCGGCTCGGCGCCCTCCTTCTCGGCGATGAAGAAGCGCACGTTGGCGTGGGAGGTGGGCACGTAGGGGTTGCGCGGATGGATCACCAGGGACACGCCGGTGGCCTGGAAACGCCGGCCCGCCAGTTCCGGGCGATGGGCGGTGGCCGAGGGCGGCAGGCTGGCACCGGTCACGTGGGAGAAATTGATGCCCGCCTGTTCAAACACCGCACCCTCGGTCAGCACCCGGCTGCGCCCGCCGCCGCCCTCCTCCCGGGTCCAGCTGTCCTCCTTGAACTCACCCGAACCATCGGCCCCGGCGATGCCCTGGCAGATGCGGTCCTGCAGACCGGTGAGGTAGTCGATAACGGGTTCGATGCGGACTTGTTCTGTCATATCGGGTTCTGTCTCTTTTTTCGGCGTGGATGCCCAGCAACAGGGTCTGCACGTTGACTTGTCTGGCAATGCTTAGCCTGTGGGTTGTGTCTGTCCCGTATGGCTCGCCGAGCACGGGGTTGTTTCGGGGTTAAAGCCCGTTAGGGGCGACGCAGGGATGCGGCGCGTCGATCGACAGGCCTTCCGTGGCCTGACGATCGACCTCCCCGGAACAACCCCGCGCACAGGGGACCCCGACAGGGGCGAGTCATCCAGGTGTCCTTCTTTTGGTTACTTTTCTTGGACAAGCAAGACAAGATCGCCGGGAGCGATCTTGCGCGCAAGCCCCAAAGGGGTGAGGCGCATGGAAGCGCCGAACCAAAGTAACTCGAGCCGGCGGAGAGCCGGCTCGAAACGCCTTTGAAATAGGCTTCACAGGCGCCGCTATATCGCTCCTAGGCAAGGGTATAGCCGCAGCACCTCCCTGTCTCCCCCTCATCAGGGAGACCGTCAGCGGGACAACCCCGCTAGGAGCCTGTCGGACTTAGGTGCCCGTAGCGAGCCGAGTGGGAGAGCGAGGCCATTTTTTCGATCGTTTGAGGAGAATAGCCGTCGCTATTTGACGAAAAGGATCGGAAAAATGGGCCGCTCTCCCACCGGCGCAGTAGGAGCAGCCTAAGTTCGACAGGCTCCTAGATCCTCCAGCAACCGGCGATTGAGCTCGGCCCGCGCCGGGTCCGGATCCGGCACACAGCCATGGGCCTCGATGCCCCGCACGTAGTCCTCGGGCACCTCCAGGAACCGGGCGCCGGTGGCGATCAGATCCCGGTACCAGTTATAGGGCAGGGCGGCGGGGTCGATGCGCTCCGGCAGGGCCAGGTAGGTGAAGGCCCGGCTGCCGTCGGGCAGGATCAGATCAGTGATCCCGTAACCGCGCTCCGCCTCGTCCAGCGGGCCGCGCTCCCGGGCCGGGAAGGTGTAGACGGCGCACCAGACCTGATCCGTCTCCAGGCCGGTGGCCACCATGTGGCCCTTGCCGGAACCATCGTAGCCGCGCTTGTGGAAGGTGAGCCGCCAGCCGGGGAGACACACCCGGTCCTGCAGTTCCGCCGAGGGCACCCGCCGGCGCAGCCGCTCCGGGTGCAGGTTGGAGCCGTAGGCCAGGTAGCGCAGCAGGCTCACGGCAGCAGCACTGCCTGTCCCTCCACCCGCACCGGCACGGGCGTCAGGGACTGGCGCTTGCAGGGCCCGGCCACGCACAGGCCGTCCTCGATGCGGAACAGGGCGCCGTGGGTGGCGCAGACGATCAGCGCACCCTCGTCGTCCAGGAACTGGTGGTCCTGCCACTCCAGGGGCGTGCCCCGGTGCGGACAGCGGTTGTGATAGGCGCGCACGGTCCCGCCCTGACGCACCACGAAGATGCCCACGGGTCCCTCGCCCAGGTCCACGGTCAGCCCCAGGGCGCCGGTGGCCTCCAGATCCTTGAGGTGGCACAGGGGCTTCACGATTCGACTCCCAGGCCATCCAGGCCCGCCTGGCCCACCTTGCGCCCGGCCAGTCGCACGGCGAATGCCAGCGCCTCGGGCACGGTGCGACCTGAGGCCAGGCCGTGGACGAGACCCGCGTTGAAGGTGTCCCCGGCCCCCAGGGTGTCCACCACCCGGGGCGGGGACACGGCAGGGGCGTGGTGCAGCCGCCCCGCCCCGTCCCGGGCCCAGGCCCCGGCCTCGCCCCAGGTGCACACCAGGATGGTCTTGCGGCAGCGCCCGCCCATATCCCTGAGAAATGCCTCGGCAGACTCGAAGCCGCGGCCCCGGGCAAAGGGCCGGGAGAACAGGATCACGTCGGGCAGTCCGAACAGCCGGTCCACCCCCGGGCGTTCCTTCTCCACCTCCAGGGACACCGGCTGATCCACCAGGCGTTCGCGCAGGGTACGCAGCATGGCGCCGGTGATGGCGCCGTCCCGGGCCTCCAGGTGCACCCAGTCCATGCGCTCCACGGACACCCCGGCCAGGTGCGCGGCGTCCAGTTCCGGCAGGTCCCGGTAGTGGACGATGGTGCGCGAACCGTTCCGGGCATTGACGGTGATGTAGGAGCAGGGGGTGCGCCCCTCGCGCCAGGCGCAGTGCTCCAGGCCGATGCCCCGCGCGCTGAGCAGACCCGCCAGGCGCTCGCCGTCGGGCTCCCGGGCCAGCACCGCCGCCAGGTCCACCCGGTGACCCAGCTGCGAGAGCACCCAGGCGCTGTTGGCGGCGTTGCCGCCGGGCACCACCCGCTGGGCGCTGGCGCGTAGTTCCTCGTCCTCGACCGGGTAGTGATCCACGGTGTTCACGATATCCAGGGTGGCGATGCCGATGGCGAGGATGTGGGACATGGGACGTGTGGTTGTGGGCGGGGGAACGGGGGCTTAACCCGCATATTTCATCAAGGATCGCGAATGATTGTGGTCTTAAGGGCCTGTCTCGCGCCGTCTCTGGAAGGAGAAGCGTAGCCGTCGCTACGGTTCGACTGAAGAGCAAGCGAGACAGGCCCTTAAGGCCGCAAGCATCGCGATAGGCCGGCGGCGGTGGTACAAAGTGCCACCTCAGGATTCAGGCCAGATGTGTCGATTCATGCCGCGTCATCAGAAGCTTACACGAAGCCGCCGGTCGCCTTGGTGAAATATGCGGGTTAACCTACCATGAAGTCCTCATCCATGTAGCCACCCTTCAAGTCCATCCCAGCCATGAGCCACTTTGACACCCCGGAACTGGCCGAAGCGGCCTTCTACGACGCCTTCGAACGGGCCGACCTGGACGCCATGCGCGCCGTCTGGGCGGACGACAAGGGCATCTGCTGCATCCACCCGGGCGGCGAGCGCCTGGACGGGGTGGCGGCGGTGATGGACAGCTGGGCCTCGATACTCGCCGGCGGACCGGTGCTGCGTTTTCGCATCAGCGACCGGCGTGTGCGGGTGAGCGGCGATCTGGCCGTGCACATCCTGCGGGAGAACCTCTACGTGGAAGGCGCCCTGCGGGGCGTGGCCCTGGCCACCAATGTCTATCGCCGGGACGAGTCGGGCTGGCACATGATCCTGCACCACGCCGCCGCCGACCCCAGCCCGCCCCGGGTGGAACCGCCCGCGCCCGGCGGGATCCACTGATGCCCCAGCGCTACGCCACCCCGGACGAGGCGGAAGCCGCCTATTACGCCGCCTTCCAGGCGGCGGACCTGGACGCCATGATGGACGTGTGGCTGGAGCACCCGGACATCGTCTGCATGCATCCCGTCGGCGGATACCTGCTGCGCGGCTACCCGGCGGTACTGGAGGGCTGGCTGCACGTGTTCGCCCGGGAACTGGACATCAAGCTGGAGCTCAAGCACGTGGTGCGCACCGTCACCGCGGACCTGGCCGTGCACAGCGGTGAGGAGCACATCACCCGCTCGGGAGACACCGGGGTGAGCGGCATCATCCGGGTCACCAACGTCTACCAGCGCACCCTGGACGGCTGGCGCATGGTGCAGCACCACGCCTCCCCCGGCCCCCGGGAGCCCCACGTGGAGGCACCGCCGGATTTTCTCTCGGGCGGCGGCGGGAATAGAACGCATTAGGAAAGCGCCAGAGGCAAGATCCAAGAGACAAGAGGGGGACGGCACCTCAGCCGGAGGGAGGCTCAGCCCGTTTCGGCTCGGGCCTGGGGAAACGCCACATCAGGATCAGCAGCAGCGGCAGGCCCACCAGGGCCAGGCCTGCGGTCATGGCGAAGAACACCACCCAGTCGCCATCCATCTGGTCCACCATCCAGCCGCTGGAGGCGGACAGCCAGATGCGCGCCAGGTTGCCCAGGGAGGCCAGCAGGGCGTACTGGGTGGCGGTGTAGGCCACGTTGGTGAGGCTCGAGAGGTAGGCCACGAAGGCGACGGTGGCGAGCCCCCCGGTGAAGTTGTCGCTCATCACCGCGATCTTGAACACGGTCATGTCGTGCCCGGACATGGCCAGCCAGGAATAGGTGAGGTTGGTGCTGGCGGCGGCGAAGCCGGCGAAGAGCAGGGACTTCATCACCCCCAGGCGGTAGACCAGGTAACCCCCCACCAGGATGCCGAAGGCGTTGGCGGCCAGACCGTAGACCTTGGAGACGTTGGCGATGTCCGTGAGGGAGAAGCCCATCTCCCGGTAGAACACCCCGGACATGCGCCCCAGCATGGCATCGCCGAACTTGAACACGAAGATGAACACCAGGATCAGCACCCAGCCGTCCCGGCGCATGAAGTCGGCGAACGGCGCCACCACCGCGCCGTAGAGCCAGGCGGCCAGGTCCGCCAGGCGCCCGCGCAGCCAGTGCAGGTGATGCAGGCGCTCGGAGACCCGCCGCTCCCGGGCCAGGGTCTCCTCGGTGGGCCGGGCCCTGGGCTCCGGTGAGACCAGGATGGCGATCACGCCGATGCCGATGGCCAACGCCAGCACCCCGTAGGCCACGTTCCATCCCAGGCTCGCGGCCAGGTACAGGCCGCCCGCGCCGCCCACCAGGGTGCCGCCCAGGTGCCAGCCCCAGATGGCGGCCGCCGAACCGGCGCCGTACTGGTGGGGCTCCAGCACGTCGATGCGATAGGCGTCGATGACGATGTCCTGGGTGGCGGAGACGAACGCCACGAACAGGGCTGCCAGGGCCACGGCCATGAGGTTGCCGGAGGGATTGGTGAGCGCCATCAGGCCGATGGCCAGGATCAGCCAGCCCTGGGCGAACAGGGCCCAGCCGCGCCGGCGCCCGAAACGGGCCGTGAGCCAGGGCAGACGCATGCGGTCCACCAGCGGCGCCCACAGGAAGTTGATGGCGTAGGGGGTGGTGGCCAGGGCGAACAGGCCGATGTCCGTGCGGCTGACGCCTTCGTCCCGCAGCCAGATGGACAGGTTGCTGAACACCAGCGGCGCCGGCAGACCCGAGGAAAACCCCAGCGCCAGCAGCGTGAGCATGCGCCGGTCGTAGTAGACCTTGAGACTCTCAAGCCAGGCGTTCATGGTCGATGTTGTTACCTATCAAGGGATTCGCCCCAGAGACGCCGAGGCGCAGAGGCTGCAAAACACTGGACAGGATTTACATGATTAACAGGATTCGAGCCAAGTCATTCAGTCCGTTTGAAATCCTGTAAATCCTGTGAATCCTGTCCAATTGATTTTCTCTGCACCTCTGCGCCTCCGCGGCAAATCCTTCAGAGATCCGGCGGAAACGGCAGATCGTAATCCATGCTCAGCGGCGCGTGGTCGGAGAAGCGCTGCTCGGTGTAGATGCTCGCCGAACGGATCTTGTCACGCAGGCCCGGGGAGACCACCTGGTAGTCCAGGCGCCAGCCCACGTTCTTGGCCCAGGCCTGGCCCCGGTTGGACCACCAGGTGTACTGGTCCGGTTCCGTGTTGACCACCCGGAAGGCATCCACCCAGCCCAGCTCGTCGAACAGGGTGTCCAGCCAGGCCCGCTCCTCGGGCAGGAAGCCGGAGTTCTTCTGGTTGCTCTTCCAGTTCTTTAGGTCGATGGGCTTGTGGGCGATGTTCCAGTCGCCGCACACGATGTATTCCCGGCGCTTGCGCCTGAGCGCCCGCATGTGGTCCAGGAACAGGTCCATGAAGCGGAACTTGGCGGCCTGGCGCTCCTCGCTGGAGGAGCCTGAGGGCAGGTACAGGGAGATCACCGAGAGCTTGCCGAACTGGGCCTCGATGTAGCGCCCTTCCTGGTCGAACTCCTCGGAACCGAGCCCGGTGATGATGCGATCCGGCTCGCTGCGGCAGAACAGGGCCACGCCGCTATAGCCCTTCTTCTCGGCGTCGTGGTAGTAGGTGAAGTAGCCCTGGGGCCAGAAGGTCTCGTCGCCGAGTTGATGCTCCTGGGCCTTGGTCTCCTGGATGCAGACCACGTCCGCGTCCTGCTGCTTCAGCCAGTCGAAGAAGCCCTTGCGGGCGGCGGAACGGATGCCATTGGCATTGAGGGTGATGATGCGCATGGCTGCGCAGCTTACTGGCACAGGGACGGAAGGGAAAGTCGCCACGCCCCCCCTTGTACCTTTGCCCTCTGACCTTGTACCTTGCACCCCATGAAAACCTACCAGTCCGAATTCCTCGCCTTCTGCCTGGAGCGCGGCGTGCTGCGCTTCGGTGAATTCACCCTCAAGTCCGGCCGGATCAGCCCGTATTTCTTCAATGCAGGCCTGTTCAACACCGGTTCCGACCTGGCCCGGCTGGGGCGCTTCTACGCCCAGGCCATCAGCGAATCGGGGGCAGCGTTCGACATGCTGTTCGGCCCCGCCTACAAGGGCATCCCGCTGGCCGCCGCCACCGCCATCGCGCTGGCCGAGCACCACGGCCGCGACCTGCCCTGGTGCTTCAATCGCAAGGAGGCCAAGGACCACGGCGAGGGCGGTTCCCTGGTGGGCGCGCCGCTCACTGGCCGGGTACTGATCGTGGACGACGTGATCACCGCCGGCACCGCCATCCGCGAATCCGTGGACATCATCCGTGCCGCCGGCGCCGAGCCCGTGGGCGTGGCCATCGCGCTCAACCGCCAGGAGCGGGGCAAGGGTGAACACTCAGCCATCCAGGAAGTGGAGGCGGAATACGGCCTCAAGGTGATCAACATCGCCTCCCTGGGGGATCTCATCGAGTTCATGCGCGAGCAGGGCGGCCTGGACGAACACCTCAAGGCCGTGGAGGCATACAGGGCACAGTACGGTGTTTAAGAAGGCGCCAGAGGCAAGTTGCTAGAGGCAAGAGACAAGAAAGGGCCTTCAATCGCCAAGTGATCGCCTCAGCCACCACACCAGGGCGAAGCCCAGCAGCACACCGGCGCCGTTGGCCAGCATGTCCAGCCATTCGAAGCTGCGGCTCGGGGTGAGGTGCTGGGCCAGCTCGATGGCCACGCCCAGGGCGAATACCCCCGGCAACACCCACCCTGCCCGTTGCGGATAGGCCAGCAGGCCCGCCAGGGTCAGCACGGCATAGCCCAGCAGGTGGCCCGCCTTGTCCGACAGGCCCGTGTCGGGGATGTGGGCGGCGGGCATGAGACTGCCCGCGATCAGCAGCAGCACCGTACTCCAGAAGACGAACCGGCGCGCCCCCGTCCAGGAGGCGTCGAACAGCAGCCGGTAGGCGAGGTTTCGGTGCGGCATCATTTCAGGATCAGGCCCAGGCCCACCAGCAGGGTCACCGCCTCGAAGGCGCGCTTGATCCAGCGGTTGCCATGGCGGATGCCCAGGCTCGCCCCCAGGTAACCGCCGATCAGCGAGCCCGCGATCAGGGCCGGCAGCCAGCTCCAGCGGATCTCCCCGAGCACGCCCAGCACCAGGGCCCCGGTACCGTTCCAGAAGATGCCCACCAGCACCAGCGTGTAGGCCACGGCGCGCTTGTAGTCCAGGCCGAACCAGTACACCAGCCACAGGGTGCAGAACAGTCCGGTACCGGAGGTGAGCGAGCCGTTCAGCACCCCGATCAGGAACAGCCCGACACCGCCCAGCAGGTAACCCCGCCGGCTGCGATTTCGCGGCAGATAAGCCTGTCCCAGGCCGGGGCTCAGCACCGAATAAAGCCCAAGCCCCATGGTCAGCAGGCCCAGGGCGATTTCCGCTGCCCTTTCAGGCACCTGCAGGATGAAACTGGCGCCGATCATCACTCCGGGCAGACCGGTGATCAGGATGAAGCCTGTAAAGCGGCGCTCGAGTGTGTTTTCCTTGAGGTGTCGCAGGGTTGCGCCCAGGCCCAGCGCGACGCTCGCCACCTTGTGGGTGGCCAGAGCCACGCCAAAGGGAAGGCCGAGAAAGATCAGTGCCGGCAACTGCACCAGTCCCGCACCGCCACCGGACAGCGCGGAGAGCAGATTGGCCATCAGGGCGATGACGAACAGCAGGGTCTGGTCCAGAATAGACAAGGTGCAGGGACGCCAGGCTGGGATATCAGGAAGTCGCACCCCGCAATCCAGCGGGCGCGATAGAGCGTAACACAGGGGTAACCATGAACATTGTACGCAACATGCTGATCGTCGGGAGCCTCGCGGCCCTCATGGCGGCAACCGCCGCCCAGGCCCAGATGTACCGCTGGACCGACGAGCATGGCGTCGTGCATTACACCGATTCACCACCGCCCGAGGCCGCGCGTCAGGAACGCCGCGTGCTCGACGATCGCGGCATCACCGTGCGTACCCTGGAGCGGGCGCGTACCGAGGAAGAACTGGAGCAGCAGCGCCAGGAACAGGCCCGCGCCGAGGCGGAGCGCCAGGCCCGTGAGGAACAGGAACGCCGCGACCGCGTGCTGCTGCAAAGCTTCGGCACCGAGCGCGAACTCCTCAACGCCCGGGACGATCGCCTGGCGATGGTGGACAGCCAGATCAGCATCACCCGAGAGAAGATCCGCACCCTGGAACAGCAGCAGACGAACCTGGAAGAACGGCGCCGCCGGCTTGCCGCCCAGGAGCGCGAGATTCCGGAAGGCCTGGAACAGGACATCGCCTCCACCCAGCGCCAGATCCTGGTACAGCAACGGCACCTGGAAGAACGCCAGCTGGAACGGGAGCGGCTGGTGGAACAGTTCGACGCCGATCTCAAGCGCCTGCGGGAACTCAAGGCGGCGGGAAGGTGATCACTGCGATTTAAAGTTCAAGATTCAACATTCAAAGGAATTGCCCCAGCTTTGAATCTTGAATTTTGAATTTTGAATTTCCCCATTCAACTCCGGATCAGCGTGCCCACGCCCTTGTCCGTGAACAGTTCCAGCAGCACCGCGTGCTCCACCCGCCCGTCGATGATGTGGGCGGTCTTCACGCCGGAATTCACCGCATCCAGAGCGCAGCGGATCTTCGGGATCATACCGCCGTGGATGGTGCCGTCGGCGATCAGTTCGTCCACCTGCCGGGCGGTCAGCCCGGTGAGCAGCTTGCCCTGTGGATCCAGCACGCCGGTGGTGTTGGTGAGCAGGATGAGTTTCTCCGCGCCCAACACCGTGGCCATCTTGCCCGCCACCAGGTCCGCGTTGATGTTGTAGGCGGCGCCGTCCTCACCCACGCCGATGGGGGCGATCACCGGGATGAAGTCCCCGGAATCCAGCATGTGCACCACTGCCGGGTCGATGCCCGAGACCTCGCCCACGTGCCCCAGGTCGATGATCTCCGGGGCGTCGGCGTTCTCGCTGGCGCGCACGTGTGTCAGTCGCCGGGCATGGATCAGCCCCCCGTCCTTGCCCGTGAGTCCCACGGCGCGGCCGCCATAGCGGTTGATGAGATTGACGATCTCCTTGTTCACCAGCCCGCCCAACACCATCTGCACCACGTCCATGGTCTCGCTGTCGGTCACCCGCAGCCCGTCCACGAAGCGGGATTCCTTGCCGAGTCGTTCCAGGAGCTTGCCGATCTGCGGCCCGCCGCCGTGCACCACCACGGGATTGAGGCCCACCTGCTTGAGCAGCACGATATCCCGGGCAAACCCCTGCTTGAGGTTTTCGTCCACCATGGCGTTGCCGCCGTACTTGATGACGATGGTCTTGCCGGAGAAGCGCTGGATGTAGGGCAGCGCCTCGATGAGGACGCGGGCGGTGTTGGTGGCGGATTCCTGGTTCATAAATCTTCGTTAGCCTGTGAGGGATGCCGACGCTTGGTGGCCATTGTAAAAGAGAAGTAGGGACTGAAGTACGAAGTGTGGATTGGGAAGTCGGAAGTAAACCACAACTTCTCACTTCCCAATTCACACTTCCTACTTCAGCTCAGTGCCTCCCGGAGGAGCCGAACCCCCCTTCCCCCCGGTGGCTCTCCTCGAAGGACTCCACCACCTGAAACTCCGCCTGCACCACGGGCACGATCACCAGCTGGGCGATGCGCTCGCCGGCCTGGATCACGAAGGGCTCGCGGCCCCGGTTCCAGCAGGAGACGAACAGCTGGCCCTGGTAGTCGGAGTCGATCAGGCCCACCAGGTTGCCCAGCACGATGCCGTGCTTATGGCCCAGGCCCGAACGGGGCAGGATCATGGCCGCCAGTCCCGGATCGGCGATATGGATGGCGATGCCCGTGGGGATGAGCTGGGTATCGCCCGGCGCCAGCGTGAGCGGCCCTTCCACGCAGGCGCGCAGGTCCATGCCGGCGGAGCCGGGGGTCGCGTGGGTGGGCAGGGGGATCTCCTTGCCGATGCGGGGGTCGAGGATTTTGACGTCGATCTTCATAAGTCCCATTCAAAATTTAAGATTCAAAATTCAAAGGAGATCGCTTCAGGGGATCCAATGAGATTCATCAAGCGGGCGTGCTCAGCCCTTTGAATCTTGAATATTGAATCTTGAATTTGCCTCTCCCATCCGTTGCGCGATCACCGTCACGAGCTGCCGCGCCAGCCGTTCCTTGGGCTGGCGTTCCAGGGTCGTGCCGCCGCCCGGCCAGAGCAGGGTCAGGGCATTCTCGTCCACGTCGAATCCCTGGCCGTTGGAGACATCGTTGGCCGCGATCAGGTCCAGGCCTTTCTTCATCAGCTTGGTGCGGGCGTGGCGCTCCAGGTCCTGGGTCTCGGCGGCAAAGCCGACGGTGAACGGACCCCCGGGCAGGGCGGCCACCGTGGCCAGGATGTCGGGATTGCGTTCAAGCGCGAGGCTCAGGTGCTCGGCCTGCTTCTTGATCTTGTGGGTCTCCACCGAGGCGGCGCGGTAGTCGGCCACGGCGGCGGCGGCCACGAACACGTCGGCCGTGCCGACCCGGGCCATGACCGCCTCGAGCATCTCCTGAGCGGTCTCCACCCGCACCGCCTCGACCCCTTCGGGCACGGCCAGGGCCGTCGGCCCGGTGACCAGGGTCACCCGGGCGCCCGCCTCACGGGCGGCGCGGGCCACCGCGTAGCCCATCTTCCCGGAACTGCGGTTGCTCAAGTAGCGCACCGGGTCCAGGGGCTCGCGGGTGGGGCCGGCGGTGACCAGCACCTGCAGGCCGGCCAGGGCACCGGTGGCGAACACCGCCTCCAGGCCCGCGACCAGCTCCGGCACCTCCAGCATGCGGCCCTCGCCGGTCTCGCCGCAGGCCTGGCTGCCTGAACCGGGACCCATCAGGCGCACGCCCCGCTCGGCCAGTGTCTGCACATTGGCCCGGGTGGCCGGGTTGGCCCACATGGCCTGGTTCATGGCCGGGGCCACGCACAGGGGCGCGCGACTGGCCAGGCACAGGGTGGACAGCAGCTCATCGGCCTGACCCTGGGCCAGGCGCGCCAGGAAGTCCGCCGTGGCCGGGGCCACCAGGATGGCGTCCGCCCAGCGGGCCAGCGCGATGTGGTCCATGCCTGCCTCCGCCTCCGGGTCGAACAGGGCGGACCGCACCGGCTGCCCGGACAGGGCCTGGAAGGTGAGCGGCGTGACAAACTCCATGGCGGAGCGGGTCATCACCACCCGCACCTCCGCCCCGGCATCGCGCAGACGCCGGGTCAGCTCGCAGGCCTTGTAGGCCGCGATGCCGCCGGTGACCCCGAGCAGGATGCGTTTCTGGGCAAGCGTGGACATCCCATCAGTCTATGGCCGGGCGGCGGGTTTGGGAACCTTGGGTTGTTGGCCTGAAAGTCAAAAGCAGGAACGCAAAGGGCGCAAAGGGGGCGCCAAGGACGCGAAGGAAAATCTTGTGATGGAAAAACCATGGCGCCGTTCACGCAAACCTTCGCGTGCCCGGCGGTTCGCTGTCAGGTTTTTAAACCCAGGCACCCGATCAGGTATGCTGCGCGGATATCCGATCCGGCGTACCTCATGTCCTACACCTACCCGCCCCGCTTCCAGCAGACGCGCTGGACCATCTACTCCCTGCTCATCCTGGCCTACATGCTGGTGTTCTTTCACCGCATGGCGCCGGGGGTGGTGGCCGGGGACCTGTCCGCCGCCTTCGGCATCAGCGCCGCCGCGCTGGGTTCCCTGGCGGCCATGTATTACTACATCTACACCGCCATGCAGATCCCCGCCGGCGTGCTGGCGGACACCCTGGGGGCCCGCTACGCGGTGATGCTGGGCAACCTGGTCGCCGGGGTGGGCTCCATCACCTTCGGCCTGGCGGAGACCTTCGCGGTGGCGAGCACGGGCCGCTTCCTGGTGGGGCTCGGGGTCTCGGTGGTGTTCGTGGGGCTCATGAAGAGCAACAGCGTGTGGTTCAGCGAGCGCAACTACGGCACCATCAGCGGCGTCACCCTGCTGCTCGGCAACCTGGGCGCCATCGCCGCCACCGGCCCCCTGGCCCTGGTGCTGGTGCACTACGAATGGCGCAGCGTGTTCGTGGCCCTGGGCGTGGTGGCGATCGGGCTGGCCCTGGCCTCCTGGTGGAAGGTGCGCAACCGCCCCGAGGACCTGGGTTTCCCCTCGGTGCGCGAGATGGAGGGCCTGCCCGCCCACGCGCCGCGCCAGCAGCACTGGCTTGCCGACCTGCGCGGCGTGCTCGCCCACCGGCGCCTCTGGCCCGGCTTCGTCTACGACTTCGGGGTGACCGGCTCCCTGTTCGGCTTCGTGGGCCTGTGGGCTATCCCCCTGCTGCGGGACGTGCACGGCCTGAGCCGGGGTGATGCCTCCGGCTACACCACCGCCGCCATGGTCGCCTTCGCCCTGGGTTGCCTGGTGGCGGGCAGCTTCTCCGACCGCCTGGGCCGTCGCCGCCCGGTGCTCACCGGCGGGGCGCTGGCCTATGCATCCGTCTGCGCCGCCTTCCTGTTCCTGCCCTGGGGCCCGGGCGCCTCCGGCTACCTGCTGTTCACCGCCCTGGGCCTGTCCGCCGGCTGTTTCGTGGTGGCCTATGCCCAGGCCAAGGAGGTCACCGCCCCCGCCCTCTCCGGCATGGCCATCGCCCTGGTGAACACCGGCCTGTTCCTGGGCGCGGCCCTGTTCCAGCCCCTGTTCGGCTGGGTGCTGGACCTGGGCTGGGACGGGCAGACGGTCGCCGGCGTGCCGGTCTACGGCCTGGCCGACTACCGCCAAGGCCTCCTCCTGCTGCTCGGCTTCGCCGGCCTGGCGGTGCTCGCCAGCCTGTTCTTTACCGAAACCCGCAGCCGGAACATCACAGTGAACGGCTGATTCAAAGTTGCAGATTCAAATACAAAGGAGGGCTGTCCTCCCTTCTTGCCTCTTGTATCTTGTCTCTTGTATCTGCGCTTTTATGCATAGGGAGGTGCGTTCATGCCCATCACCGACTGGCCCGCCGACGAGCGTCCGCGGGAGAAGCTCCTGAGCCGCGGCGCGGCGGCACTCTCCGACGCCGAACTGCTGGCCATCTTTCTGCGCACTGGCGTCGCCGGCAAGACCGCCGTGGATCTCGCCCGGGAACTGCTGTCGCGATTCGGCGGCCTGCGCCCGCTGTTGCAGGCAGACCTTGTCAGCTTCTCTTCTGCCCGGGGCCTGGGCTCGGCCAAGTACGCCCAGCTCCAGGCCGTGCTGGAGATGGGCCGCCGGCACCTCTCCGAATCCCTTGCCCGGGGCGATGCCCTCACCAGCCCCGACGACACCCGCCGTTTCCTCGCGGCGCGCCTGCGGGACTACCCCTTCGAGGTGTTCGCCTGCCTGTTCCTGGACAACCGCCACCGGGTGATCGCCTTCGAGGAGCTTTTCCGGGGCACCATCGACGGCGCAAGCGTGCATCCCCGGGAGGTGGTACGCCGGGCGCTGGCCCACAACGCCGCCGCGCTGATCCTGGCCCACAACCATCCCTCCGGCGTGGCCGAGCCCTCGCGCTCAGACGAGGCCATCACCCGGCGCCTGCGCGATGCCCTGGCCCTGGTGGACATCCGGGTGCTGGATCACGTGGTGGTGGGGGATTCGCTGGTGTCGTTCGCCGAGCGGGGGCTGCTCTAGCCCTCTAGACGCGCCAAGGCCGATCGCGATGCCTGCGGTCTATCGACCTGCCTCGCTCAGCCATAGGGCGGGCCGTGCCCGCCTGCTGACCACAAACCTGCGGGTAACGGCGGGCATGGCCCGCCCTATGGTGACGCTTCTTCTGGAAGACGGCGGCCAGCGTTCTGGCCCAGGCTGACTTGCACTGTGCTTCAGTGCTGCCTGACCCGGCTGCGCCCGGTCTCCAGAAAACCCAACAGATCGCTGGCCGGCATGGCGCGGGAGTGGAGCCAGCCCTGGTAGGCATCGCAGCCCAGGCCGTCCAGGAAACTGAGCTGCGCTTCGGTCTCCACGCCCTCGGCCACCACCCGCAGGTCCAGGCTGTGCCCCAGGTGCACGATGGCGCGCAGGATCATGTCTGCCTGATGGCCGCTGCCGATGTCCTGCACGAAGGTACGGTCGATCTTGAGCCGGTCGATGGGCAGGGCCTTGAGATAGGCCAGGGAGGAATAGCCGGTGCCGAAGTCGTCCAGGGAGATGCCCACACCCAGGGCCTTGAGCCCTTGCAACTGCTGGCGGGCCAGGGCCACGTCCGCCATGGCCACGGTCTCGGTGACCTCCACATCCAGGCGATCGGGCGGCGCGCCACTGGCATTAAGGGCGGCGCGCAGCTTGTCCACCAGGTCCTGCTGGCGGAACTGCATGGCGGACAGATTGATGGACACCCGCAGGGACAGGCCCTGCGCCGCGAAACGTGCCGCCTGCTCGCAGGCCGCGCGCAGCACCCAGTCGCCCAGGGGTACGATCAGGCCGTTGGCCTCGGCGGCGGGTACAAAACGCTCCGGCGAGACCGGACCGAGCTCCTCGTCATGCCAGCGCAGCAGGGCCTCGGCCCCGACGACCTCGCCACTGGCCACGTCCACCAGGGGCTGGTAATGCAGCTGGAAGCGCTCCTGTGCCAAGGCATGCTTGAGTCGCTCCACCAGACGCTGTTCCTCGTGCACCTGGCTATCAAGCCGCTCGGAGAAGAAGGCGTATGGTGTTGCGCCCGCTCTGCTTGGCCTCGTACATGGCCATGTCGGCATAGCGCACCAGGGTCTCTTCGTCGGTCCCGTCGTCGGGATACAGAGCGATTCCCAGGCTCGCGCTGGCATTGATCACATGCCCCTCGCGGATCTGGATGGGGCGCTCGAAGGTCTTGAGGATATTCCCAGCCACGGCGGCCAGATCGGTCTCGCGGCCGACGTCGGACAACAGGATGATGAATTCATCACCGCCGAACCGGGCGACGGTGTCTTCCCGGCGCAGCGATTCGGTGAGCCGTCGCGCGACTTCCTTCAACACCGCATCTCCCTCCAGGTGACCCATGCTGTCGTTGACCAGCTTGAAGTTGTCCAGGTCCAGCAACATTACCGCCACCTTGGTCCCATGACGCCCTGCGTGGGCCAGGGCCTGGGCCAGGCGGTCGGCCAGCAAGAGGCGGTTAGGCAGGCCCGTCAGTTCATCGTGGGTGGCCTGGTGCCGAATTCGCGCCTCCTGGCGCCTGCGCTCGGTGATATCCCTAATAAAGGCAGTGATGCGATTGCCGGCGTCGTCCTCGAAGGTGTTGAGACTGATGTCCAGGGGGAACTCGCTGCCGTCCCGGCGCATGCCCACCAGGTCCGCGACCTTGCCCATGGCCCTGGGTCGCCAGCTCTCCACCATAGAATCCCGGTGCGCCTCATGCCGGGCCCGGTAGCGCTCGGGCATCAGACACTCCACTGGCCTGCCCACCAGTTCCTCCGCCGGGTAGCCGAACATGGCTTCCATGTTGCGGTTGGCCAGCAAGATCCGGCCCTGCGCATCAGTGACGACCACGCCGTCCGGTGCGGTGTCCACCAGCTGGTGGTAGCGGCGTTCCCGCGCCTCGATCACCTGGCGGGCGGCCTCCAGCCGTTCCACCGGCCGGTGCACGCTCTCCAGGAACATGCCCCGGTAGATCAGCAGGTAGGCCATGACCTTGTAGACGTGGCCCAGGACGAACAGGGTATCGGTGAGCTCCCGGTAGATCATGAAGTACAGTTCGCTGGCGATGATCAGCACCAGGGCGCCCGCCAGCAGACCCATGCCGGAGCGACGCCGGATCTCCGGGTGCAGGGCCATGATGCCCAGGGTCAGGACGTGCAGGGCGATGACCAGGGCCTCCAGGGACACCTTGAGGCTGGTCAGACCCTCGCCGGGCAGGAACAGGGCCGGCACCCAGTGGGGCCGCCAGATGCCCACGTAGGCCACACCGGCCACCAGCACCAGGGCCCCGATCAGGAACATGCGCCGGTGCACCCGTTCCTCGTGGCTGCTGGCCGGCAGGATGACATACAGCAGGATGGCCACGGCGGCCACCAGGCGCGCCGCCAGCCAGAAGATCAGGGTCTTGTGGGAGGTGTTGGGGGTGACCAGGTCCGGCATGCCCGGGTAGGTCATCAGGTGCAGGAAATCCAGCAGCCCCACCGCCAGGAAGGCACAGGCCAGCATCAAGGAGGCACAGGCGCGGTGTTCGTCGAGCACGTGATAGCCCACGGCGAACACCAGGATCGCCACTGCCACGGCGAACATCTCCACCGCCGTGTGGAAGGCCACCATGTGCCTGGCAGGAATCACCTGGGGCAGTTCCGCGCCCGTAAGCCACACCAGGATGGGGATCAACAGAAGGATCAGCAACGCCACTGCGGGGCCCAGGGCGAAGGGGCCCAGCGACAAGGCCGGCTTCAGGCTTGGTGGCATGTTGTCTCCCCAGGCATGCCCGGGACGGGCTGAACCTGTCCCGACACATGAAATCCATTTACCGACCCCCTGAATTTCGGGGGTTTTTTTCCAATCTTGCCCAAAAACCATATCGAATGGAATGTTTTGTCTGATCCGGGCCGCCCCCAGGCGACGCATGGTCGCTGCGGCCGGTCGAGCGGCCAGATGACGACAGGTATCAGCGCGGCGGCGGATCGGCGAGGAATCGCTCCGCCTCGCTCACCATGTCCCGGGACCCCACAAAGAACGGCACCCGCTCATGCAGGTCCACGGGCTTGCGCTCCAGGATGCGGCCAACCCCGTCGCTGGCCCGGCCGCCGGCCTGCTCTGCCACGAAGGCGATGGGGGTTGCACTCGTAGACCAGACGCAGCTTGCCCTTGGGCGCCGCGCCAGTGGGGGGATAGATGAAGATCCCGCCCTTGAGCAGGTTGCGGTGGAAATCGGAGACCAGGGAGCCGATGTAGCGGGAGGTGTAGGGACGGGCCGGTGGCCGGGTCGTCCTTCTGGCAATGGCGGATGTAGGCCTTCACGCCCTCGGGGAAGTGCACGTGATTGCCCTCGTTGAGGCTGTAGATGCGACCGCTGGTGGGGGTCTTGATGTCCGGGTGGGAGAGGCAGAACTCGCCGATGGAGGGGTCGAGGGTAAAGCCGTTGACGCCGTTGCCGGTGGTGTAGACCAGCATGGTGGAGGAGCCGTAGATCACGTAGCCGGCGGCCACCTGCGCGGTGCCCGGCTGCAGGAAGTCCTCCAGCTGCGCGGGCGTGCCCGGCTCGGAGCGGCGCCGGTAGATGGAGAAGATGGTGCCCACCGAGACATTCACCTCGATGTTGGAGGAACCGTCCAGGGGATCCATGCAGAAGACGTAGCGACCATCCCGTGACAGGCCCTCGTCGAACACCGTGATGGTCTGGTCCTCCTCGGAGGCGATGCCGCAGCACTCGCCGCTGGCGCGCAGGGCGGCGATGAACTGCTCGTTGGCGAACACGTCCAGCTTCTGCACCTCCTCGCCCTGCACGTTCACGTCCCCTGCGCGGCCCAGGATGTCCACCAGGCCGGCCTTGTTGATCTTCTTGTTGACGATCTTGGCGGCCACCCCCAGGTGGTGCAGCAGCCGGGAGAGTTCACCCTTGGCGTGCAGGAAGTCCGCCTGGCGTTCGATGATGAATTCGTTGAGGGTGATGACCCGGTAGCTGCGGCCGTGGATGCTCATGCCGGTCTCTCCCGCTGATGACGGATGCGGCGCGCTGACAGGTCCGGGACGGACACGTTCAGCGCCAACAAAAAGGGCAGCGGAGTGTCCCCCGCTGCCCTTTGAGTATAGGACCGTCCAGGATCAGGCCCCTGATTTAACCCTTGCGTGGCTTGGACAGGGTCTTTCTCGGCGCCGGCTTGCGCGCGGCGGAGCCGGCGGGACGTCTGGGTCCCTTGGGACCCCGTTTGTGCGCCTGGGCGGGGGATGGCTCGCCGAAGGGGCGCAGACCCAGCTTGCGGCCGCACACCCAGACCCCCTGCAGGTGCTTGAGCAGGGGGCGGGGCATGTCGGCGGGCAGGTCCACGGTGGTGGTCTCGTCGCCGATGTCGATGTGGCCGATGTACTGGCTGTCCAGGCCCGCCTCGTTGGCGATGGCACCCACCAGGTTGCCGGGCTTCAGGCCGTGGGCATGACCCACGTCCACCACGAAGCGCTCCATGGCCACGTCGGGCTGGCCCTTGAGCGGCAGCGGCGCCTCCGAATGAGCGCCAGACTTGCGCGGCCTGGGCTTCTCCGCGCGGCCGGTGTCGCGCTCCGGGCGGGGCATGAACTCGGCGCGGGGCGGCGGCGGGGCGCGTTCGTCCAGCAGCAGGGGCTCCTTGCCCTGGGCGAGCCGGGCCAGGGCGGCGGCGATCTCCAGGGGCTCTGCACCGGTCTCCTGCTGGTAGTCCGTCACCAGTTCCAGGAACGGTTCCAGGTCGTCGGAACCCAGTGCCTCGTTGATGCGTTCCTTGAAACGGGCGATGCGCTGGGCGTTGACGTCGCCGGCGGTGGGCATGTGCATGGGCTCGATGGGCTGGCGCGTGGCCCGCTCGATGGCCTTGAGCATGCGCTGCTCCCGGGGCGCCACGAACAGGATCGCCTCGCCGGTGCGCCCGGCGCGGCCGGTGCGTCCGATGCGATGCACGTAGGATTCGGTGTCGTGGGGGATGTCGTAGTTCAGCACATGGCTGATGCGTTCCACGTCCAGGCCCCGCGCCACCACGTCGGTGGCCACCAGGATGTCCAGCTGGCCCTTTTTGAGGCGCTCCACCACCCGCTCGCGCTGGTTCTGGGGGATATCACCGTTCAGGGCCTCGCAGGCATGGCCCCGGGCGGTGAGCCGCTCGGCCAGCTCCACCGTCTCGGTCTTGGTGCGCACGAAGATGAGCATGGCGTCGAAGGGCTCAGTCTCCAGCAGCCGGGTGAGCGCATCCAGCTTGTGCAGCCCGCTGACCCGCCAGTAGCGCTGGCGGATGGTGGTGGCCGTGGTGGTGGCGGAACGGATGCGCACCTCGGCCGGTTCCTTCAGGTGGGTGTGGGCCACCCGGCGGATCACCTCGGGCATGGTGGCCGAGAACAGGGCCACCTGGCGGGAGGCCGGGGTCTGCTCCAGGATCCACTCCACGTCGTCGATAAAACCCATGCGCAGCATCTCGTCCGCCTCGTCCAGCACCAGGGTGCGCAGGGCGTCGAGCTTGAGGGTGCCGCGGCGCATGTGGTCCATGACGCGGCCCGGCGTACCCACCACCACCTGGGCGCCCCGGCTCAGCTGCTTGAGCTGGATGCCGTAAGGCTGGCCGCCGTAGATGGGCAGCACGTGGAAGCCGGGCAGGTGCCGGGCGTAGGTCTGGAAGGCCTCGGCCACCTGGATGGCCAGTTCGCGGGTCGGCGCCAGCACCAGCACCTGGGTGCGGTTGTCCTTGAGATCCAGGCGCGACAGGGCGGGCAGGGCGAAGGCGGCGGTCTTGCCGGTGCCGGTTTGGGCCTGGCCGAGCAGGTCGCGTCCGGCCAGCAGCGGCGGGATGCCCTCGGCCTGGATGGGCGTGGGCGCTTCATAGCCCGTATCGGTCAGGGCCTTCAGAACGGCGGGATTCAGGCCAAGGGCGTCAAAGCCGGCCACGGTGTCATTGTCGGTATTCAATTTGAGGTAATCCAGGGGGCGCGAGAGCGCCGCGATGATGGGAAGACTGGGGACATTATAGGGGGTTCGGCGCCCGTTTGCCGGGGCTTTTGACGCCGTGGATGGGTTGGGCCACACTCGCGGGGTTTGGTTCAACCCCCTGATAACAATAATCCGGCGCGATGGAGGTGCGGAATGACATACGGCATGGCGGAAGACCTGGGCAAACTCATCCTGCGCGTCAGCCTTGGCGTGCTGTTCCTGATGCACGGCATCCACAAGATCTTCAACGGCGTGAGCGGCATCGAGGGCATGCTCCAGGGTGTCGGCCTGCCCGGTTTCATTGCCTACGGTGTTTACGTGGGCGAGGTGCTGGCGCCGATCCTGGTGATCCTCGGCTGGCACGCCCGCATCGGCGCGGCGCTGATCGTCTTCACCATGGTGGTGGCCGTCGCCCTGGCCCATCCCCACCAGCTGTTCGACCTGACCAGCCATGGCGGCTGGGCCCTGGAACTGCAGGGCCTGTTCCTGTTCGGTGCCGTGGCCATCGCGTTCATGGGGCCGGGCAGACTGAGCGTCAACAACAGGTAAGGGAGGGGGTAGGCGTGAGGTGATAGGTGTAGTTGGACAGGTTGCCTTGCCGACACCTCACGCCTCACGCCTTACCATCGATAAAACCCCTTCTCCTGACTGGTCGCCCCGCGCAGGGTACACACCTTCGCCGCGAATCCGGCGGCACGGTCCAGGATCTCCTCCCAGTCCCAGCCGTGCATCAGGCCCATGAGCGTCACGGCGCTGAAGGCATCCCCCGCGCCCACGGTGTCCACCAGACCGTCCACGGGCGGCGCGCTTCGGGACAGCACGCGCCCCTCGCGGCTCACCACCAGGGCACCCTCCGCTGCGCGGGTGACGATCAGAGCCTGAAGGCCGAAGCGCTCAAGGCAATGCCGCGCCTTTGATTCCAGCCCCTCGCCATCGTCTTTGACCAGGGCATCCAGTTCCTGCTCGTTGAGCTTGACCCAGGTGGCGCCATGCATGAGTGCGTGAACGCTTTCCACATCCCACCAGGGCGCGCGCAGGTTCACGTCCAGGAACACCCTTGCGCGAAGATGCTCGCGCAGGGCGAGTAAGGTGTGGCGGGACTGGTGATGACGCAGCGCCAGGCTGCCGTGATACAGAATAGCCTGTTCACGCCCCGCCACGGCCTTGAGGGCCGGTTCCCGGGCGATATGGTCGTAGGCCTGATCGGGGACGATCTCGTAGCTGGGTTCGTCGTTTTCGATGCGCACCTGCACGGTGCCGGTGGGATGCAGCGGATCCTGCTGCAGTCCGGACATGTCCATGCCCCACGCGGACACGGTGCGTCGCACCTCGGCACCGTTGTCATCGTCACCCACGGCACCCACGAACAGCGGTGCCTGTCCCAGACCGTGCAGGTTCCAGGCCACGTTGAAGGGGGCACCGCCCAGGACGCGACGGTCAGGGAAACAATCGAACAGGACCTCGCCGAACACGACGGGGCCCGGGGTGATACGGTCTGCAGTCATGTCCACAGCTTACGGGGGCACGGCGGGAATGACAAAGTCGTGAGGTGTGAGGTGGTAGGCGATAGGTGTGAAACAGTCAGGACGGCCATCCACCGCGAGGTGTCATCCTCGTGTCTCACGCCTAACGCCTATCGCCTCACCCCTCACTACACTCAATGCAACACGCAGCGGTTGCGTCCGGTGTTCTTCGCCTCGTACAGGGCGCGGTCGGCATTGTCGAAGGCGGTCTCCGGGGTGTCTCCCTCGGCGAACAGGGCGATGCCGGCGGAGATGGTGATGGGGACGCGCTCGCCGCGGAAATGAAAACCGAGTCCGGCGATCTCGGCGCGGATCTTTTCAGCGATGGCCAGCGCATCCTGACCGCTTGCGCCGGTGAGCAGCATGACGAACTCCTCTCCGCCGTATCTGGCCACCATGTCGGTTTCCCGGATGCGCTCCTTGAGCTTCTGCGCCACGGCGCGGATCACCTTGTCACCCGCCTTGTGGCCATAGGAGTCGTTGATGAGCTTGAAGCGATCCACGTCCCACATGATCAGCGCCAGCGGCGTGTTGAAACGTTTCCAGCGACTGTATTCCTGGGCGAGACGCTCGTCGAAGGCCTGGCGGTTGGGCACGCCGGTGAGCTGATCGATGAGCGCCTGCTTGCGCTCGTCATCCATGGTGCGGCGCAGACCCTGGGCCTCATGCTCCAGCTGCACGATGCGTGCGCGCATGCGCTCGGCCCGGGTGCGGTAGTCTTCGCAGCGACGCTCATCGGCCTCCCGGAAGCTGCGTACGTGATCGCCGATGGCATCCAGGCGCAGGGAGACCATGGTGCGCAGTTCGTCCAGGCTGCCCACCCGGGCCATGCCCGTCTGCAGCTCGCGCACCTCGCCCTGGATGCGGGTCTCCAGCGACACTCCTTCCTGTCGCGACGCATCCATGTCGTTGTTCTGTCCGGTCAGGTAGGCGTCGAACTCGCCCAGACGGTCGGTGATCTCCTTGAGGAAGGATTCCAGCTCGTGGCGTTCCCGCTGGGCGCGCAGGCATTGCTCCTTGAGCACATTGGCCACGCCGTTCAGCATCAGCCCCCAGTCCGCCGGCGCCTGATCCCGCTCCAGGCGTTCGATCAGGCTCTCCAGTTCGCCGCGCAGGCCGGGCACCGCCGGCAGACGATCCTGCAGGGCTTCGAGGAATGCCGTCGGGGCCGCGGTGGCGGCCCGTGAGGGGTCAGGGGCATCGTCCAGGGAAGACGATGGCGGTGCATCGGGAAGATCCACATCCCTGAGCGCCGTCTGCAGGCGCGCGGTCAGTGCCTCCACCCGGGCAGGCTCCAGCTGGGTGCCGAGGGATGAGATGATCTCGCCGAGGGCCTGGTCCAGGACCGGGGAACGGCCCTGGGCACAGCGGCCCAGTCGCTCGGCGAGCTTGCGCAGGGCGGTCTCGGCCTCGCGGCGCTGGTCCAGCTCGCGCTCCAGCTCGCGGATCACGTCCAGGTACTTCAGCTTCCTCTGCTCGTCTTCGGACACCCGGTAACGTCCCTGCGGCTGTGGCGCGTGAATGGGTCAGTGATCTGTCCAGTGGGGCAGGGTGATGCCCTCAGGCACCACGATCTCCACGCCCACCGGCAGATGATCGGAATAATTCACATTGTAGACGTGCACCTGCTCCACGCCCAGACCGGGCGTGACCAGGATGTGGTCAAAGGCATGGGCGGGTCGCCAGCTGGGATAGGTCTTGTGGGCGGCCAGGGGTTCCTGCAGGCGGGTCTGGCGCACCAGGCGCTTGACCTCGTCCGCGTGGCAGGAACAGTTCATGTCCCCCATCACCACCACGTGCTCGTGATCCCGCAGCACCTCGGCGATGTATTCCATCTGCAGGCGCCGGTCCCGTTTGCCCAGGGACAGGTGCACCAGCATGATCACCAGGGAACCGGAGCCCTGCTCCGCACCGAAGTGGGCCTCCAGGGCGCCGCGGCCGGGGATCACGCTGGGCAGTCTGTGCTCCACCACGGTGTGGGGATGGTAGCGGGACAGCAGCCCCAGGCTGTGCTGGGCGATCTTGCCCAGATTGCGATTGGTCTGGCTGTACCAGTAGGGCAGGTCGCTGCGCTCGGAGAGGTACTGGGCCAGGTTGATGAACTGGCTGCGCAGGCTGCCGGCGTCCAGTTCCTGCAGGCCCACCAGGTCGAAGCCGGAGATAAAGCGCGCCACGCTGTCCAGGTTGCCCAGGCGCCCCTGGTAGGGCAGCACGTGTTTCCAGCTGTTGGTGAAGTAGTGGTGAAAGCGAGTGGCGCTGATGCCCACCTGCACGTTGTAGCTCAGCACCCGGATACGCTGGCCGGCGAGCGGCGGGGTGCTCGGCCCCACCTCCAGCAGTCCCTGGCCCGCATCCCCGGTGGGCTGCGCGGGATAGGTGTGAAAGGGTTTGGCTGGCGTATGCTGGGTCATGATGTCTGGCTGATGGGCGCTGACCTCATAGTGGTGGCAGCAACGGTCGCTTTCAAGCAAGGGCCCGACCCAAAGGCCGGACCGAGCCGATCAGCGGGTGGCGGTGGCCTCGGTCCCGGCCTTCTCCACCAGGTGCTCTATGACCCGCACCTTATTCTCGAAGCCGCCCGCCATGGTCGCGGTGACCAGATAACGGCCGTCCACCACCACCGAGGGCACGCCCTCGATGCGGTAATCCCGGGTCTTCTGGATGGCCTCGCGCACCCTGGCGGTCACCTCGTCGGAGACCATCGCCTCGCGGAAGGCGGCCGGATCGACCCCCTCCCTTTCCACGAAGCGCAGGATGGAGCGCTCATCCGCCATGCGCCGGCCCTGGGCGTGGATGGCGTGAAAGAAGGGGGCATGCAGCTGATCGAACACGCCCATGTGCTCGAAGGCGTAGAACACCCGGGCATGCAGGGCCCAGAGGTCATTGAACACCGCCGGCAGATAACGGAACTCCACATGCTCGGGCTTGGCGTCCTTCCACGCCTTCAGGTGCGGCTCGAAGTGGTAGCAGTGGGGGCAGCCGTACCAGAACAGCTCCACCACCTCCACCTGGCCATCCGCCACCCGGGTCGGCACGGGCTGGGGCAGGACGATGTAGTCGATGCCCTCCGTCGGCTCGCTGGCCTGCACGGGCAACGCCAGCAGGGCCAACGCGAACAGGATCGAAAACAGAGTGCCAGGAGAACGGGTCATGAAATGCCTCACAGTGTGCCGTAGGAATGCAGGCCGGAGAGGAAGATGTTCACACCGATGAACGCGAAGGTGGTGATGAACAGGCCCACGATGGCCCACCAGGCCATGGGCACGCCGCGCCAGCCCTTGGTGAATCGCATGTGCAGCCAGGCCGCGTAGTTGAGCCACACGATCAGGGCCCAGGTCTCCTTGGGGTCCCAGGACCAGTAGCCGCCCCAGGCCTCGGCCGCCCACATAGCGCCCAGGATGGTGGCGATGGTGAAGAACGCGAAGCCCAGCGCGATGACCTTGTACATCACGTCATCCATCACCTCGCGGCTGGGCAGACGGGTGGCCAGCAGGCCATCGGGATTGACCCGCTCGCCCCGGGCGCGCAGCAGGTAGGCCACGCCCAGCATGGCGGCGATGGCGAAACCACCGTAACCCACGAAGTTGGCGGGCACGTGGATCTTCATCCACCAGCTCTGCAGGGCCGGCACCAGCGGCTCGATGAGGTGCGCCTCGCGGTCGAACACGTACCACAGCAGGAAGCACACCGAGGCGCTCACCACCATCATCACGAAGCCGCCCATGGCACGGTTACGGCTGCGGTATTCGTAGTAGAGGTACATCATGGTGGTCATCACGGCGAACTGGATGAACACCTCGTAGAGGTTGCTCACCGGCACATAGCCCCAGGTGGGGTCATGCAGGTAGGTCTCGCGCCAGCGCACCATCAGGCCGGTCAGACCCATCACCGAGCCGCTCCAGGCCAGCGCGGTCCCCACCCGGGCGGGGAAGTCGCTGCGCGCGAACAGGCCGATCAGGGCGCCGGCGGTGACGATCAGGAACATGGGCGCGATGAACTGCACGCCCACCCGGATGTTGTTCATGCCCACATACACCAGGGCGGCACCGATGGCACCGGTAACCGCCAGCATGATCAGGGCCGGCTTGATGGCCGGGCGACCGTCCTTGTAGCGGAACAGGGGGGCGAGATAGCTGGCGGTGGCGCCGAACGGCAGCACGCACATCCACATGGTGGCGGTCTCGCCGGAGACCAGGAATTTGAGGAAGAAATTGGTTTCGGCGCGCGCCAGGTCACCGGGATCGGACAGGCTCCAGCCGTGGTAGCTCAGGATGCCCAGCAGGCTGAGACCCGCCACGGCGAGGCTGAAGGCCTGGAAGGGGCGCCAGAACCAGCCCAGCCAGAGGATGCCCGGCGCCACGATCAGCAGCACACTGGTCTCGTAGAAATCGATGCGGTCGCCGTACATGACCAGGACGAAGACCGTTGCTGCGGTCACCAGGGCGGCCCAGGCCCAGTCCAGGTGACTCAGGCGACGGAACCAGCCGGGCTGTTCGACCTGAATAGCCTCGTGGGGAACGGACATAGCATTTACCTCTTGAAAGTCATCACTCCAGAAGGGGTCCCGTGTTTATGACGCGCCCTGCTGCTGCGTCGCTCCGTCACGGTCGGATGCGGGCTCTTTACCCAGGGCGGCGGCGGTAAGCACACCGAATTCCTTGTCGAATTCCACCATATTCCGGTTGCTGGTACCAGCAAACACCACGCGGCTGCGGCCCTCGCCGGCCGGGGTCACCCACAGCCAGCAGCGGCGGTGGGCCACGTAGAACATCAGGAAGATGCCGATGGTGAGCATGATGCTGCCGAAATAGACCACGCCCTGGCCCGGGGACTTGGTGATCATCAGGCCGGAGGCCTCGATATGATCGAAACCGGTCAGGTGCAGGAACACCGGCGAACCGTAGAAGTGGATGGCATTGGCCGCCACCACGGCATCCTCCAGGAACACCTGGTCGGCCTCGGTGATCTCGTCCACGCCTTCCTCTGCCAGCACCTCCAGGTAAAGGGCCTGCAGGCCGGCGTGCAACACACGGATGAACACCTCGGTGACCTGGGAGACCTGTTCCGGCGGTGTGCGGGATTCGATCTCCTGGGCGATGGCGTCATAGCCGCCCTGGGCGAACAGCAGCATCAGCCGCTCCATGGTGCGGCGCACCTGCTCCTGCACCTCGTCGTCGCCACGTACCTCGGCCACCGCCGCCGTGGTGGTGGAGCGCGCGACCTCGGCGATCACCGCCGGGTTCTGCAGCATGGCATGGAAGGTCATGAAACGCTGCAGGCTGCCGCTGGGGTCGGCGGGGATGTGCAGGTACTGGAACTCATCGGCCACGCTCTCGCGCACACCGCTCAGGTAAAACAGCCGGCCTTCCTGCTCCACCGGCGCCATGTAGTTCTGGTACTCCATGGCCACGCCGGTGCGGTCGCGCAGGCGGAAGGTGAAGCTGGGGCCGAAATTGCGGTTGAATCGCTGACCCTGCTCGTCCAGGAAGGGGTTGATGTTGTGCAGCGCGAAGTCGTGCAGTTCCAGGGTCCATTCACCCCGGTCCACCACTTCCATGGGATAGTTCTGGAACACGTTGCCCTCGAACGGCACCGGCTCCAGGCCGCGCTCATTGAGCGGCCAGATGTTGATGTTCAGCCTGGAGCCGCCGTCGCCGAAGCTCGCCTGGTAGATGGCGTGGCCCTTGTAGATGAGCGGGTGGTTGACGCTGATGGTCTGCTCCAGGGGCTCGGGCAGGTCATTGTCGAAGATCACCAGGTCGCTCTCGAAAGAGCGCGGCGCGCCGGTGGAGTGATGCTCGACGCGGAACTGGCGCACCTCCACGGTGAAGGGGAGTTCCTGGACCACAAAACCGTCACGAATGTTGATGAAGACGACGTTGGCGCGCCGGCCCTCGGGGATCTCGACGGTGCCCCGGAAGGAACGGTTGGCGGCCCCCAGACGGCTCTCCGGAGGCACCTGGGAGGCCGGAATGTCCCGGGTCTCCACCACCAGACGTCCGGTCAATTCTGCCAGTTTCATCGGCATGCGGCCGTCCATCACGGCACCCACGCAGATGATCACGATGGCCACGTGGGTGAACAGGTAACCCAGGCGGTTGGAGGCGCCCTTCATGGCTGAGAGGACCTGGTGATCACCATGGTCCTTGACCCGCACCCGGTAACCGCGGCTGCTCAGGGCACGACTGGTGCGATCGATTGCCGCGGCGGGGGCCATGTCCAGCTCATCGGCCACGTGGTGCTGGAAACTGCGCAGGGATTTTTCCTTCACCGACATGCGGAAATGGCGCATGTCGCGCACCATCGTGGGCGCATGGCGATAGATACACACGCTGGTGGAGACCACCAGGAAGGTCAGGATCACCAGGAACCAGCCGGCGGAGTAGACATCGTAGAGGGCCATGCCGGCGAAGATCTCGTGCCAGAAGGGCCCGAACTTGAGCAGGTAGTCCTGGTAGGGCTGGTTCTGTTGCAGCACCGTGCCGATCACGGAGGCAATGGCCAGGGCCACCAGCAGGGTGATGGCGAGGCTCATGGAACCCAGGAATTCCAGCAGGATGGCGCCGGTGGAGCGCTGCCCGCGGGTGACCGCCTTGGTGGTACTGCTCATATTGATGGTTCTCTTGTCTTGCGCCCCGCCGGACGGGGATCGCGCCTCAACCCTGCGCCTTGTCCCGGCGCTCGCCCGAAACCCGCGGCGCGGGCTCAGGCATTGTGGTTTGACCCTCCGGATGCCACAAGTTCACTCAGGCAGCGCGGGGACATGATGGATTATCGCGTGCCAAAAAAAGGGTGGACCAGGCCACCCTTTTCTTGACGAATCAGTGAGATAACCCGATTCGCGATCAGTTGCGGCTCAGACCGGCCATGTACTGGGAGACGGCCTCGATCTCCGCGTCGGTCATGCGGCGGGCGATGTTGCGCATCATCCGGCCGTTGTCGTTGGCGCGGCTCTCGTCGCGGAAGTAGCGCAGCTGGTCGGCATTGTACTTGGCGTGCTGGCCGGCCACCTTGGGGAACATGGCGGCGGGGTTGCCCTGGCCGTTGGGGCCGTGGCAGGCGATACAGGCGGCCACGCCGGTGGCGGCATTGCCGCCGCGGTAGATCTGCTCACCCAGCTCGACCATGGACGCATCGGCGGTGCCGGGGGTGATGGTCTGGGAGGCGAAGAAGGCCGCCAGGTCACGCATGTCCTGGGTGCTCAGGTTGGCCACCTGACCGGCCATCAGCACGTTCTGGCGGCGGCCTTCCTTGTAGTCCACCAGTTGCTTGAACAGGTAGGCCTCGCCCTGGCCGGCCAGCTTGGGCCATTCAGGGTTCACGCTGTTGCCGTCGGCACCATGGCAGGCGGCGCAGGAGGCGGACAGGCCCTTGCCACGGGTCGCATCGCCGGCATCGGCCATCACCGGGGCGGACAGGGCAAGCCCGAGGGCGGCGAGGGCAATCAGAGCGTACTTGTTCATCGCGGATGTACTCCTGGTGACATCTAGGATTTACTGAGAGGGAATCGTTATTTTATGAGCCATGGGTGGCCCGAAAACATTGACCCGGGTCCCGGCCATTGCCAAAAATGGCTGCACTGTATACCACAAAACCCCAGCCCGCAAAAGCCAAAGGCCCCTGCCTGCCGGGCCTGAACCCCTCTCCGGAGCACGTCGCTTGAACCCCTTCTACCAGCAGGCCCGTTTCCTGATCAGCGCCGCCAGACCCGACGCCTTCCCCACCGATGAGGGCATGGAGGTGGCCTTTGCCGGCCGCTCCAACGCGGGCAAATCCAGCGCCATCAACGTACTGTGCAACCAGCGCGCCCTGGCCCGCACCAGCAAGACCCCGGGGCGCACCCAGCTGATCAATTTCTTCGCCCTGGATGAGTCCCGGCGCCTGGTGGATCTACCCGGCTATGGGTATGCCAAGGTCCCCGAGGCCATGCGCAAGGCCTGGCGCAAGCTCATGGAGCACTACCTGGGTGAGCGCGCGTGCCTGAAAGGGCTGGTGGTGGTCATGGACATCCGCCATCCGCTCACGGACCACGACTGGACCATGCTGGGCTGGGCCCGGGAACGTGGCCTGGCGGTGCACGTGCTGCTGACCAAGGCCGACAAGATACGCCGGGGCCCGGCCATGGACACCGCCCGCCAGGTGGCCCGGGCCCTGGGCGATGCCGGCATCGAGGCCACGGTACAGCCCTTCTCGGCCCTCAAGCGGGAGGGGGTGGAAGACGCCCACGGCATCCTGGACCAGTGGCTGGGGCTGACCGCGGAACCCGAGGCCCGGGCTGCGTCGGAGTAAGGGCTTTTTTAGCCACAGAGGGCACAGAGGGCACAGAGGTCACAGAGGTCACAGAGGTCACAGAGAAAATGCATTGAATGGCAGTGATATACCGCGATTCGGCCAGCGTGCCCTGGACTGATCCTATGTCAAGTCGTGAAAACCCTTTGCGTTATCTTTTCCCTCTGTGACCTCTGTGCCCTCTGTGGCTTAAACGCCTTTGACCCTAACCCGCCCAATCGAGGCCAAAAAAAACCCCGGTGACCGCTCGGGGAGAGCTGGTACGACCGGGGCAGAATGGAGGCTCGACTTGGGGAATCGAGCCATCCCGCTCAGGGGAGGAAAAGCGGGCAGCGCCGGGCTAGAGCGCTTGTAATGTCAGACTGGGGGCTGGCGGAAAAGTTCTGCCCATGACGCCCAATGCCACAAAGTGTGAAACAGTCCCGAATGTCCTTTGCGCTGGTGCCTGTTTCCTCATGCCAGCGGCAAAAAAAAGCCCCGGCGGGCGCCGGGGCTCAATAAAAGGCTCAACTTGGGGGAGTCTGAGCCATCCACCCGCTCAGGGAGGGAAGCGGGGAAGCGCCGGGCTACAGCGCTTACCTGAGTATGACTCTCCCTCACGAAGAAAGTTCTCCGACCGCCGGCCGGATGGTGGATTTGTGAACAATGCACTAAAAACAGTGGCAAGTCTCAAGTGGCAGGGCCCCCTTGCAACTGGCTACTTGCCACTAGCCACTGCCTCTAATGTGCATCATCCCAGTTATCCCCCACCCCGGCCTCCACCACCAGGGGCACCTTGAGCTCGGCGGCCTGGGACATGCGCACGCACAGCTCCTCACGCACCTTGTCCACCGCGTCCTCGTCCACCTCCAGCACCAGTTCGTCGTGCACCTGCAGGATCATCACCGCCGGTATTCGTGATTCGCGAATCCATTGATCCACCTGGATCATGGCCCGCTTGATGATGTCCGCGGCGGTGCCCTGCATGGGGGCGTTGATGGCCACCCGCTCCGCCTGGGCGCGGATCTGGCCGTTGCGGGCATTGATGTCCGGCAGGTACAGGCGCCGGCCGAACAGGGTCTCCACGTAGCCCAGATCCCGGGCCTTTTCCCGGGTGGATTCCATGTAGTCCTTCACGCCGGGATAGCGGGCGAAATAGCGGTCCACGTAGTCCTGGGCGTCGCCCCGCTCGATGCCCAGCTGGCGGGCCAGGCCGAAGGCGGACATGCCGTAGATGAGCCCGAAGTTGATGGCCTTGGCGGCCCGGCGCTGCTCGCCGGAGACCTGGTCGAGGCCCACGCCGAAGACCTCGGCGGCGGTGGCCCGGTGGATGTCCTGACCCTCGGCGAAGGCCCTGAGCAGGCCGGCGTCCCCGGACAGGTGGGCCATGATGCGCAGCTCGATCTGGGAGTAGTCCGCCGCTACCAGCCGCCGGCCCGAAGGGGCCACGAAGGCCTGGCGGATGCGCCGGCCCTCCTCGGTGCGGATGGGGATGTTCTGCAGGTTGGGGTCCGAGGAGGACAGGCGCCCGGTGGAGGCCACCGCCTGGTGATAGGAGGTGTGCACCCGGCCGGTGTCCGGGTCGATGCGCTCCGGCAGCTTGTCGGTGTAGGTGGACTTGAGCTTGGACAGCGAGCGGTGCTCCAGGATCAGCTTCGGCAGCGGATAGTCCAGGGCCAGCTGCTCCAGCACGTCCTCGGCGGTGGAGGGCTGGCCCTTGGGGGTCTTCCTGAGCACCGGCAGCTTCTGGCGCTCGTACAGGATCTCCTGGATCTGCTTGGGTGAGCCCAGGTTGAAGGCCCCGCCGGCCACCTCATGGGCCTCCCGCTCGATCTGGCCCATGCGCTCGGCCAGCTCGTGGCTCTGGGCGAACAGGCGCTCGGCGTCCACCTTCACCCCGGTGCGCTCCATGCGCGAGAGCACCGGCACCAGGGGCATCTCGATCTCCCGGTACACCCGGCACTGGCCCTCGGCGGCCGAGAGCTGCGGCCAGAGGTGTTCATGCAGGCGCAGGGTGATGTCCGCGTCCTCGGCGGCGTAGGGGGTGGCGTCCTCGATGCGCACCTGGGAGAAGGGGATCTGCTTGGCCCCCTTGCCGGCCACTTCCTCGTAGTGGGTGGTGCGGTAGTCCAGGTACTTCTGGGCCAGGCTGTCCATGTCGTGACGGCTCGCCGTGCTGTTCAACACGTAGGACTCCAGCATGGTGTCGTGCTCGATGCCGTTCAACTCGATGCCGTGGTTGAGCAGCACGTTGCGGTCATATTTGAGGTGATGGCCGAGCTTCTTGTGCCTGGCGCTCTCCAGCAGGGGCTTGAGGCGCTTCAGCGTCTCGTCCCGATCCAGTTGCTGGGGCGCATCGGCGTAGTCATGGGCGAGCGGCAGGTAGGCGGCCTCGCCGGTCTTCACGGCGAAGGAGACCCCCACCACTTGCGCCTGCATGTAGTCCAGGCTGGTGGTCTCGGTGTCGAAGGCGAACAGCTCTGCCGTCTCCAGGCGCTTCATCCAGGCGGCCAGGGCCTTTTCGTCCAGGATCGTCTCGTAGGCCTGGGCGGGCTGGCCGGGTGTCGGGTCATCGGATGCGGCCTGGGCTTGCTCTTCGCCCGACTCCAGTTCCTTGAGCCAGGTGCGGAATTCCAGGCGGGAGAACAGCGCCCTGAGGGTCTCCCGGTCCGGCTCGCCGAGACGCAGGGACTCGGGCGTCACGTCCAGTTCCAGGTCCCGGCGCACGGTCACCAGCTCCCGGGACAGGGGCAGGTGGCCCAGGGCCGCGCGCAGGTTCTCGCCCACCTTGCCCTTGATCTCCTCCGCGTGTTCCATGATGCCGTCGAGACTGCCGTAGGCCTCCAGCCACTTCACTGCGGTCTTGGGCCCCACCTTGTCCACCCCGGGCACGTTGTCCACGGTGTCGCCGATCAGCGCCAGGTAATCCACGATCTGCTCCGGCGCAACGCCGAACTTCTCCTTGACCCCCTCGGCATCCATTTTGGTGTCGGTCATGGTGTTCACCAGGGTCACCCCGGGCTCCACCAGCTGGGCCATGTCCTTGTCGCCGGTTGAGATCACCACCTCCAGGCCGTGTTCCCTGCCCTCGCGGGCCAGGGTCGCGATCACGTCGTCCGCCTCCACCCCGGGGACCACCAGCATGGGCAGGCCCATGGCCTGGACCACCTGGTGCAGGGGCTCCACCTGGGCGGCCAGCTCGTCGGGCATGGGCGGGCGGTTGGCCTTGTACTCGGCGTACATCTCGTCCCGGAAGGTCTTGCCCTTGGCATCGAACACCACCACCACGTGCTCCGGCGCGTAGTCCTTGAGCAGCTTGCGCAGCATGTTGGCCACACCATAGACGGCCCCGGTGGGTTCACCCCGGGAATTGGTCAGGGGCGGCAGGGCGTGGAAGGCGCGATACAGGTAGGAGGATCCATCCACCAGCACCAGGGGCGGGGTCTTGCTCACGGGGTCTCACTCCGGGGGTTCAGGTCTGTGGCAGCATTATGGTGTTTCGGCCTGCGGATTGGAAAACCCGGGCGCCCCCCAGCCTCTCTATTGGACGCAAAGGGCGCGGAGACGCAGAGACCGCAAAGTGATGACGTCTTGAACCCCAAAACCTTTGCGCCCTCTGCGTCTCTGCGGGCTTTGCGTGATCAGCCGATCCACGCCGTTTTACCCGCCTCCGGTTTGGGGATAAGCTAGCCATCAACCCTTCGAGATACACCGCACCATGAATCCCACTTCCCGTCACAGCCATCCCGGGCTGCAGCCCATCGACGACACCGTGCTCACCCGCGAGAGCTGGAAGATCTTCCAGATCATGGCTGAGTTCGTGGAGGGCTTCGAACGCCTGGCGCGCATCAAGCCCTCGGTGAGCATCTTCGGCTCGGCGCGCATCCAGCCGGACAACCCCATCTACAAGCTGGCGGAGGAGATCGCCCGGGAGCTCTCGGACGCGGGCTTCGCAGTGGTCAGCGGCGGCGGGCCGGGCATCATGGAGGCCGCCAACAAGGGCGCCTTCGGCGGCAAGTCACCCAGCATCGGCTTGAACATCGCTCTGCCCCACGAGCAGACCGCCAACGACTACCAGGACATCTCCCTGGGCTTCAGGCACTTCTTCTCCCGCAAGGTGATGTTCGTGAAATACGCCTCCGCCTACGTGGTGCTGCCCGGCGGTTTCGGCACCCTGGACGAGCTGGCGGAGATCCTCACCCTGGTGCAGACCGGCAAGACCCGGCGCATCCCCATCATCCTGGTGCACAGCGCCTTCTGGAAGGGGCTGCTGGACTGGTTCGAGGACACCCTGGTGGCCCAGGGCACCATCGACGAGTCCGATCTCAAGCTCTACACCCTGGTGGACGAGCCCAGTGACGCGGTCAACGCCATCTTCGACTACTACGAGGCCCGGGGTTTCGAGCCCTCGCCGGAAGAGAAAGAAAAGCTCATGGAGCTGTGATGATGAAGACCAGCCTGCTTGCCGCCGCACTGCTGATACCGGGCCTCGCATTTGCCGAGGTGCCGCCCCCGCCGCCCCTGCTGGACGACAGCGAAGCGGTGACCCGGGAGATCATGGAGCCCCAGGTGACCATCATCCGCCGCGACGGGGAGATCATCGAGGAATACCGCCTGCACGGCCAGCTGTACATGGTGCGCATCACCCCCACCAGCGGCCCGCCCTATTACCTGGTGGACACCGACGGTGACGGCAACCTGGATTCCCGCGCCCACGAGCTGGACCCGGGGCTCATGATCCCCGCCTGGACCATTTTCCGCTGGTGAGTTCCGTCCCCCACGCCAGCCCGTTTCCCCCGCCCTGCAACCCGCTGCCCACCCGTGGGGAGCTGGAGGCGTTTCTCGCCGCCTACGATCTGGGCCCCCTGCAGGAATTCCACCCGGGGCGGCGCGGGCGGCGCGGGCACGTGATCACCGACACCGGGCATTTCTGGCTCGTGGGCCCGGGCATGACCGACACCTTCCTGGAGGCGCTGCTGGATCACCTGGCGGGCCATGCACTGCCGGTGCCGAGCGTGGTGCGCGGCCGGGACGGCGCCTGGATCCGCCCCCTGGGGGACTATCCCGGTGCCCTGGTGCGCTGGCCCGAGGGCCGGCATCTGGAACAGTTCAGCGCCGAGGACTGCGCCCGGGTGGGCGCACTGCTGGGCCGCATTCATGTCGCCTGCCAGGACTTCGAGTCCGCCCGGGAACCCCATCGCAGCCACCGCTGGCGTCGCCAGTGCGTCGAGATCCTCTCGCCCTATCTGGCGCAGGCTGACCAGGCCCTGCTCCAGGAAGAGGTGCGCTATCAGGGGCTGTACCGCTTCGGCGATCTGCCCCAGGGTATCGTCCACGGCGCCCCCAATCGCCGGCGGCTGGTGTTCGACGAACGGGGCGAAGTCGGGCTCACCGGCTTCGGCCATGCCTGTCGCCATGCCCTGCTGCTGGACGTGGCGGTGGCGGTCAACGACTGCTGCCGGGGTCCGGACGGGCGCCTGGACCGCAGCCTGAGCGCCGCCCTGCTCAACGCCTACCATCGCCTGCGCCCGCTGAAGGCCATCGAACGGGGCGCTTGGCCGGTGCTGCTGCGCCTGGCGGCCCTGGACGCCTGGCTGGAACTGCTCATGCTGGGCCACGACGGCGATCGGGCCCGTGCCGTGCTCGCCACCCGCATCGCCGAGGAATCCGGGCTGCAACGCCACTGGGCGGGCTGACACGCCCAGCCCGCCTATCTCACCACCCCTCTGCTACGGCCCCGACCTGCGGGCCAGCCTGCGCCAATTTGGCGCAAACCCCTGATTTTCCCAGATGACGGCCGTGTTTCACTCCGGAATGTGATGCACTGCAACTTAACTGGCCCGGCGGCTCCTAACATGGAAGATGTGTCCATCCCACCCAGGGGTCATCCCCAAGGAGTACTGCCATGAGCCACCTGCCCCAGATCCAGATCCCCGAGCACGCCCAGGAACCCAGCCAGCCGAACCTGTCCACCTGGCTGGACACGCAGCACCGCGTCATGTGGTACTACATGCACGCACAGCCGCGCCCCTGCTTCAGCCCGGACCTGCTGTCCGAGCTGTCCAGCTTCCGGGATGACATGGCCCACCGGCTGGATGCACCCGAGGATGCGGGCATCGACTACATGGTGCTGGCCTCCAAGGTCCCGGGGATCTTCAACCTGGGGGGTGACCTGGCCCTGTTCCGCAGCCTGGTGGAGGCCGGCGACCGCCAGAGCCTGCAGCGCTATGCCCATGCCTGCATCGACATGCTCTGGACCAACATCAGCGGTATCGACGGCCGCGACATCACCACCATCTCCCTGGTGCAGGGCGAGGCCCTGGGAGGCGGCTTCGAGGGCGCCATGTCCGCCCACGTGCTGATCGCCGAGCGCAGCGCGCGGATGGGCCTGCCGGAGATCCTGTTCAACCTGTTCCCGGGCATGGGCGCCTACAGCCTGCTGTCCCGCAAGCTGGACCCGGTGCGCGCCGAGCGGCTGATCCTGTCGGGCAGGATCCACACCGCCGAGGAACTGCATGCCATGGGCGTGGTGGACGTGCTGGCGGAAGACGGCCAGGGGGAGCAGGCGGTGTATGACTACATCGCCCGGGAAAACCGTGCCCGCAACGGCTTCCGTGCCCTGCGCGCCGCCAAGCGGCTGAGCAATCCGGTGACCCGTGAGGAGCTGATCGGCATCACGGAGATCTGGGTGGACGCCGCCCTGCGGCTGACCCCCCGTGATCTGCGCATGATGGAAAGGCTGGTGGCCCGGCAGTCGGCCCGCGGCCGCGACGCGGCATGAGGCCGCGGCAGGGATCGAGCCTGACACTGCGCTGAACGTACCCCGCGGAGGGGTACGTTCAGCGGTTTTTTCGCTTAGGTCTGCGGTTTCGAAAGCTTGGTACATCGGGCCGATCGTGGACCATGATCGCTTCGTGGGTCGGGCTTTAGCCCGACACCCATGGCTTGATCGAGCGCCGCTGCGTCGGGCTGAAGCCCGACCTACCTATGTACAAATCGTCTGGATTTACTAGCCCGCATATCTCACCGGTATCGCGGGAGCAGGCGAAGGATTCGTGTCTGTAGGCGCCGCTCTGGAGCGAAACCCCATAGCAATCGCTATGGGTTGAGTGAAGAGCAAGCCTACGGACGCGAAGACGAGCCTGAACCGCGATAGGACACCGGCGGGAACAGACTGTGATGCTGAGGTCGGCCACCATTTTGACGTATTTCACTGGTGTATCAACCTGTTGCACGCCCGCCGGTGTCCGACCGGTGAGATATGCGGGCTAGGGCGGGTCCTGAGCAGGCACCGCACCTGCAATCGCTGCAGGCGCGGCTCAGGTCAGCGCATCGGCATCGCCGCGCCGGCGGCGCAGGTAGGCGTCCACCCCGGCACAGGTCTCGCGGAAGGCCTGTTCGATGTGGGTCACGTAGGTGGCGGGCTTGTCCGTGCCCAGTTCATAGGGCTTGAGCCCCTCCGCCGCCTGGCACAGGCGCACCAGCAGGGCGCCACCCATCTCCCCGGCGCTGCCCTTGAGGGCATGTAGGGCGTCGCGCATGCGCGGGTAATCGTTCATGGTGACCGCCTGACGCAGGTCGGCAAGCTGTTGCTCGCCATCACGCCGGAAACCATCCAGCAGATCCATCAGGAACACCGGCCCCGAACCGAGGCGCACCAGGCTGTCCAGGACTTCCGAATTGAGCACATCGACCTCCTTTGTCGCAGTTTGTGGCGCGGCTGGCTCGGGCCGCGTCTCCAGGGTTGCAGGTCTCGTGGCGCCCTGCAGGGCCAGCCCCGCCACCGTGTCCAGCAGGCGCCGGGCGTCCAGCGGCTTGGTCAGGTAGGCCTCGGCGCCTGCCTCGCGGCAGGCCACCAGGGCCTCCGTGGTGGCATCGGCCGTCAGCACGATGGCCGGCAACCTGGCCTCCTCGGCCATGAAGCCCCTGGCCTTGAGCACATCCAGCCCGCCCATCACGGGCATGTTCATGTCCAGGATCATGAGATCGAAATCCCGCGCCCGGGCGGACAGCAGGTCCAGCGCCGCCTCGCCGTTGCCGACCACCGTCACCTTGTGGCCGGCCCGCTCGAGGATGCCCGAGATGACCTGCTGGTTGACCGTGTTGTCCTCGGCCACCAGGATGCGCAGGGCACGGACACCGCCGGCACGGCTGCGATAATGGTCGGCCAGGGAGACCACGTTTTCCGCGGGCTCCGTCGCACTTTGTGCCGCGTGCAGGGCGTTGAACAGCAGGGTCTTGTCCGGCGGCGCCCCCAGCACGGCAGAATAGCCGGCACGCAGCCAGACGTCCTGGGCCGGACCCGCCGCGCCCTCATCCAGCAGGATCAGGGGCAGGCGTCGCAGGCTCGCGTCCTGACGCAGCAGGCCCAGGAAATGGGCGGGATCGGCGCCCAGCATGCGCCGCTGGACCAGCACCACCGCATGGGGCTCAGACGGGTTCTCGCCGCCGTGGAACAGGCGTGCCAGGGCCTGGGGCGGGCTTTCCGCGGACTCCGGCACCAGTCCCCAGCCCGTGAGCAGTTCGCCGAGACCGGCGGCGAGCTTGTCCTCGGCCAGGATGAGCACCCGGCTGCCTTCCGAGGCCAGCGCGCCGTGGCTTGCCTCCTCCGGGATCGCCTGCCGGCCCAGGGGCAGGTCGAAGTAGAAGGTGGTGCCCTCTCCCACGCGGCTTTCCAGGCCCATGGTCCCGCCCATCAGCTGCACCAGCTGCCGGGCGATGGTGGTGCCGAGCCCGGTGCCGCCATAGCGACGGGTGACGGTGGTGTCCGCCTGCTCGAAGCTCTCGAAGATGCGCGCCTGGGCCTCCTCCGGGATGCCGATGCCCGTGTCGCGCACCTTGAAGCGCAGGCGCACCGCATCCTCGGCGGGCGCTTCCAGCAGCTGCACGGAGAGCTCCACCTGGCCCCGTTCGGTGAACTTCAGCGCGTTGCCGATCAGGTTCACCAGCACCTGGCGCAGGTGCAGGGCGTCGCCATGCAGGGCAAAGGGCACGCTGGGGTCGATGCGCGCGCCCAGGTGCAGACCCTTGCCGCGGGCCTGGGCCTCGAACATGCCCAGGGTGCCGTGCACCAGGCGATGCAGGTCGAAATCCTCCCGCTCACTGCTGAGCTTGCCTGACTCGATGCGCGAGATGTCCAGGATGTTCTCGATCAGGCCCAGCAGCACCCGGGCGGAGGTGTGGATGGATCGACCCAGGTCGCGCTGCTCGTCGTTGAGCGGCGTGTCCATGAGCAGGTCGCTCATGCCGATCACGCCGTTGAGCGGGGTGCGCAGCTCGTGGCTCATGTTGGCCAGGAAACGGGGCTTGGCCTGGTTGGCCTCGTTGGCCCGGTCGATGGCGCCCTTGAGGGTGCGCAGCAGGGTGGCGGTATACAGGGGCACCAGGATCAGCACCAGCATCAGGCTGAAGCTGAACACCGGGTGGGTGGACCAGAAGGGACTGAGCGTAAACACCACCGCAAACCCGGCCAGGGCCATCACCGTGGCGGCGTACAGGTAGGGCAGGCCGTAGCGAAAACCGTTGCCCACGATGACCCACAGGTACACCGCCAGGATCGGCGCGCCGGCCTCGCCACCCAGCAGCAGGCTCAGGGAGGCGCCGGTCATGTCCCCCGCCAGACCCAGCAGACGCCGCGAGGGACTGGGTTCCGGCCACAGCAGGATGGCCAGGAAGATTCCCAGGGAAAAGGCCAGGAACAGGGTGCTGCCCAGACGGGCGTATTCCAGGGCGGGGGGATCCACCACCGCCGCGAACAGGGGCGAGTGGAAATAGACGAACACCGCCAGGCCGATGACCAGGCGCAGCAGCGCCTGCTGGTGTTCACTGTCGGCACGGGAGGCCAGGCGCTGGCGAATCATGGCTAGCGCCGACGGCGAGGCCTGGCCCGAGCCGCTCGGGCGTTGTCTGGGATCGTTCACGGCGGCCCTCCCGGGAGCCGGCCCGCCCGCCATGTGTGGGCGAACCACTGGAAAAATGCTCGCACCCTAGGTCGTGTCGCGCAAGCTGTCCTCGACCTGGCAGATACGCTCGAAGCAGCTCAGGAAGGCGGCCACCACGGTGGGGTCGAAGCGCCTGCCGGCCTCGTCACGCAGGAAATCGCAGGCCGCATCCCGGTTCCAGGCGGACTTGTAGGGGCGGTCGGAACGCAGGGCGTCATAGACATCGGCCACGGCGACGATGCGCGCCGGCAGGGGGATGGCCTCGCCGGCGAGCCCCTGGGGATAGCCGGCGCCGTCCCAGCGCTCGTGGTGGCTCAGGGCGATCACCGCGCCCATCTGGATGTAGCGCGAATCGGATTCCATGAGGATCTGATGACCGATGCTGGCATGGCGCATCATGATCTCGCGCTCGTCCGGGGTGAGCTCACCGGGCTTGAGCAGGATATGGTCCGGCACGCCGATCTTGCCGATGTCGTGCATCGGCGCGGCCAGCTCGATGGTCTCGCACAGCACCTCGTCCAGGCCCAGGGCCTCGGCCACGCAGCGGGCGTAGCGGGCCATGCGCAGCACGTGGTTACCCGTGCCCTCGTCCCGGTATTCCCCCGCCTTGGCGAGGCGGAACAGGGTCTCCCGTTCCCGCTTGATGACCTCCTGGGTGGCGGCGAGCACCCGCTGCTCCAGCCACTGGGCGCGCTTGCGCACCAGGCGCCCCTGGCGGCGCAGTTGCAGCAGGTTGCGGCAGCGCACCCTGCATTCCACCGGGTCCAGGGGGCGGGACAGGAAATCCGTGGCGCCGGCCTCCAGGGCCTCGTAGCGCACGTTGCGGTCCTCGAGCACGGTCACCACCACGATGGGCACGTCGGCGCCGCCGGGCAGGGCGCGCACGGCGCGGATTAACTGGGTGCCGTTCATCCCGGGCATGCGGTAGTCGGTGACGATCAGGTCCGGCAGGTTCTCGCGCACATCCAGCAGGGCATCCTGGGGCGCGGCATAGTCGACGATCTCCACCCCCTGACCCACGTCCTGGAGCAGCTCCCGCAGGATGCGCCTTCCGGTGGACTGATCGTCCACGATCACCAGGCGCATGCGGGCAGCCGGCGGCGTGTACTCGTACTCGCCTTCGCCCTCGGCATGGCCGGAACGCCACTGGGCCGGCGCCGTACGCCGACGGGCGGCCTCTCTCGCCATGGAGATGACCTGAGCCTTGCGGGGATCAGAACTGTGAAGTTCGTTCATAAAGACCATTCTGGCAGAGCGCCGGCAGGTCGGCTGGCAAAGCGGCGGGATTGTTGATGGGCGTCACAGATAAGCTGACGTACGAAGGGTGAATTGGGGGTTGAAGTGAGAAGGGGAGGTGGGAGTCTTAACTTCGCACTTCCCAATTCCCCCTTCCCACTTCAGGACACCTTTTCCAGCTTGGCATACCCCGCCACCAGCCACTTGGCGCCGTGGTCGGCGAAATGCACCTGGATGCGGGCGTTGCTGCCCTGGCCCTCGCAGTCGGTGATCACCCCCTCGCCGAACTTCTGGTGGGCCACCCGCACCCCCACCCGCAGGCCGTCACCGGCGTCGTTGGCCACCTGTTCGGGGCGGCGGAACACCGGCTGGCTGATGCGCGCGCGGGGACGGATGTCCTCGATCAGCTCGGCGGGCAGTTCGGCCAGGAAGCGCGACGGGGCGTTATAGGTCTCCCGGCCGTGCAGCCGGCGGGATTCCGCGTAGCAGAGCACCAGCTGCCGACGTGCCCGGGTGATGCCCACGTAGGCGAGCCGGCGTTCCTCCTCCATGCGCCCGGGCTCCTCCACGGACATGCGGTGGGGGAACAGGCCCTCCTCCATGCCCGCCATGAACACCAGCGGGAACTCCAGGCCCTTGGCGGAATGCAGGGTCATGAGCTGCACGCAGTCCTCGAAGGCGGACGCCTCGCCCTCGCCGGATTCGAGCGCCGCGTGGGCCAGGAAGGCGGTGAGGGTATCCATGTCGCCGTGGGTCTCCGGGTCGAAGCTGAAGCCCCGGGCCGCGCTCACCAGCTCGTCCAGGTTCTCCACCCGTGCCTGGGCCTTCTCGCCCTTTTCGGCGGCATAGAAATCACGCAGACCGGAATGCTGGATCACGTGCTCCGCCTGCTCGTGCAGGGGCAGGTCCCGGCAGGCCTCGGCGAGCCCGTCCACCAGGGCCAGGAAACCGCGCAGGGCGTTGCCCGCCCGGGCAGTCAGGCCGCCCGTTTCCAGCAGGTGGGCGCTAGCGCTCCACAGGGACTGGTCCCGTTCCCGGGCCAGGTCGCGGATCTGCGCCAGGGTGCGTTCGCCCAGGCCGCGGGCGGGCTGGTTGACCACCCGTTCGAAGGCGGCGTCGTCCTCGCGGCTCGCCACCAGGCGCAGGTAGGCCAGGGCGTCCTTGATTTCGGCCCGTTCGAAGAAGCGCAGCCCGCCGTAGACCCGGTAGGGGATGCGCGCCTGGATCAGGGCCTCTTCGAACACCCGGGACTGGGCGTTGGAACGGTACAGGATGGCCACCTCGCTGTGACGGTGTCCCTCGCGCTGCCATTCCTCGATGCGCCCGGCCACGAAGCGGGCCTCGTCCTGCTCGTTGAAGGCGGCGTACAGGGCGATGGGCGCGCCCTCGCTGTCCTCGGTCCACAGGTTCTTGCCCAGGCGGCCGTCGTTGTGCTCGATGAGCGCGTTGGCGGCCCGGAGGATGTTGCCGGTGGAACGGTAGTTCTGTTCCAGGCGCACGGTGCGGGTGCCCGGGAAGTCGCGGCTGAAGTGCTGGATGTGCTCGATGCGCGCGCCGCGCCAGCCGTAGATGGACTGGTCGTCATCGCCCACCGCGAACACCGGGATGCGGCTGCCCGCCAGCAGGCGCAGCCAGCCATACTGGATGGCGTTGGTGTCCTGGAACTCGTCTACCAGGATGTGGCGGAAACGGGCCCGGTAGTGTTCCAGCAGGGCGGGGGTGTCGCGCAGCAGTTCCAGGGCGCGCAGCAGCAGTTCGGCGAAATCCACCACGCCGGCGCGCTTGCAGGCCGCCTCGTAGGCGCTGTAGATGCGCACCAGCTGACGGTTCACCGGATCGCCGTGATCCTCCATGTGCTGGGGGCGCACACCCTCGTCCTTGCGGGCGTTGATGAACCACTGGGCCTGGCGCGGCGGCCAGCGGGCCTCGTCCAGCTCCAGCGCCTTGAGCACCCGCTTGACCATGCGCAGCTGGTCGTCGGAATCCAGGATCTGGAAGCCCTGGGGCAGGCCCGCGTCCTGCCAGTGGGCCCGCAGCAGCCGGTGGGCCAGGCCGTGGAAGGTGCCCACCCACATGCCGCGCACCGGCATGCCCAGCAGGGCCTCGATGCGCCCGCGCATCTCCGCCGCGGCCTTGTTGGTAAAGGTCACGGCGAGGATACTGTGGGGAGAAAGTCCCTCCACCTGGATCAGCCAGGCGATGCGGTGGGTGAGCACGCGGGTCTTGCCGCTGCCGGCGCCGGCCAGTACCAGCACCGGCCCCGGGTCGGCGCTCACGGCCTCCCGCTGGGCAGGGTTCAGGGAATCGAGCAGGGTGGTCACGTCCATTCCACCAGTCTACCAAACCCGGGCGCCTTGGACGGCTCCTGCGGGAACGTCTATGTATATACGTGGACCAACGAGTATCGACCCAGCCATTCCGACCGACACACGCACATGAATGATTCCAGTTCCACCGGCGGGCTCAAGGCCCGCTGGAGCACCTCCCACCTGGACGCCGGCAATGCCGCCTACCTGGACGCCCTGTACGAGGCCTTCCTGGAGGACCCGGCCAGCATCGATCCCGCCTGGCGCGCCTACTTCGAGCAGCTTCAGGCCGACACCGGCGGCGGACGCGACCTGCCCCACAGCCGCATCCGCGAGGAATTCCGCCGGCTCACCGACACCCGGCACGGCGCCCGTGCGGGCCTGTCCACGGTCAACCTGGAGCACGAACGCAAGCAGGTGCGTGTGCTGCAGCTCATCAACGCCTACCGCTTCCTGGGCCACCGCATCGCGCGCCTGGACCCGCTCGGCCTGCACCAGCCGGAGGCCACCCCGGAGCTGACCCTGGCCCACCACCGCCTCGCGGAAGAGGACCTGGACACGGTGTTCAACACCGGCTCCCTGAGCGGCCCGGCCGAGGCGACCCTGGGCGAGATCCTGGACATCCTGCAGAGCACCTACACCGACACCATCGGCGCCGAGTACATGCACCTGATGGAGACCGCCGAGAAGCGCTGGCTGCAGAAACGCCTGGAAGGCAGCCGCGGTCGCCCCGGCTTCAGCACCACGCAACAGCGTTACATCCTCGACCGCCTGAGCGCCGCCGAGGGCCTGGAGCGCTACCTGCACAGCCGCTACGTGGGCCAGAAGCGCTTCTCCCTGGAGGGCGGCGAGAGCCTGATCCCGATGCTGGACGAGCTCATCCAGCGCGCCGGCGGCGCCGGCATCCAGGAGATCGTGCTGGGCATGGCCCACCGGGGCCGGCTCAACGTGCTGGTGAACATCCTGGGCAAGTCGCCGCAGATCCTGTTCCAGGAGTTCGAGGGCACCCACCGGCGCGGCAACGGCACCGGCGACGTGAAGTACCACATGGGCTTTTCCTCGGACATGAACACGCCCGGCGGCCCGGTGCACGTGGCCCTGGCCTTCAATCCCTCGCACCTGGAGATCGTCGGCCCGGTGGTGGAGGGCTCGGTGCGCGCCCGCCAGACCAACCGCCAGGACGCCGACGGCGACGAGGTGCTGCCGGTGGTGGTCCACGGCGATGCCTCCTTCGCCGGCCAGGGCGTGGTGATGGAGACGCTGAACATATCCCAGACCCGGGGCTTTTCCACCAAGGGCACGGTGCACATCGTCATCAACAACCAGATCGGCTTCACCACCAGCACCATGCGTGACGCCCGTTCCACCGACTACTGCACCGACGTGGCCAAGATGGTCAACGCACCCATCCTGCACGTGAATGGCGACGACCCGGAGGCGGTGGTGTTCGCGGTGCAGATCGCCTTCGATTACCGCATGGCGTTTCGCAAGGACGTGGTCATCGACCTGGTCTGCTACCGGCGCCATGGACACAACGAGGCCGACGAACCCGCCGTGACCCAGCCGGCCATGTACCAGGCGATCCGCAAGCTGCCCACAACCCGGGCCCTGTACGGTCAGCGCCTGGTGGAGCAGGGTGTCATGAAGGAAGAGGAGGTGGAGGCGCTGGTGAGCAGCTGCCGCGACCGGCTGGATGCCGGCGACTCCATGGTGCCCCACCTGTGCCAGGAACCCTCACCCTATCACCCCATCGCCGACTGGAACCCCTACAAGGACCGTGAGTGGACCGAGCCCGCCGATACACGGGTCAGTCTCGAAACCCTGCAGCGCCTGTGGCGCCGCCTGGAACGCCTGCCGGAGGGCTTCGAGCTACACCCCCGCGTCGCCAAGATCATGGAGGACCGCAGCCGCATGGCCGAGGGCGAGCTGCCCACCGACTGGGGCTTCGGCGAGACCATGGCCTATGCCTCGCTGCTGGAGCAAGGCTATGCCGTGCGCCTCTCGGGACAGGACAGCGGACGCGGCACCTTCTTCCATCGCCACGCGGTGCTGTTCGATCAGAAGACCGGCCAGCGCTGGATCCCGCTGCGCAAGTTCATCGACGACGAGTCACGCTTCCTGGTCATCGACTCGCTGCTCTCCGAGGAGGCGGTGCTGGCCTTCGAGTATGGCTATGCCACCGCCGCGCCCAACACCCTGACCCTCTGGGAGGCCCAGTTCGGCGACTTCGCCAACGGCGCCCAGGTGGTCATCGACCAGTTCATCAGTTCCGGCGAGCAGAAATGGGGGCGCCTGTGCGGCCTGGTGATGCTGCTGCCCCACGGCTACGAGGGCCAGGGCCCGGAGCACTCCTCGGCGCGCCTGGAGCGCTACCTGCAACTGTGCGCCCAGCACAACATCCAGGTGTGCGTGCCCAGCACGCCATCACAGATCTTCCACCTGCTGCGCCGGCAGATGATCCGCCCCTACCGCAAGCCACTGGTGGTGATGAGCCCCAAAAGCCTGCTGCGTCATCGACTCGCCGTGAGCCCCCTGTCGGAATTCAGCGATGGCCGTTTCCGCAACGTCATCGGCGAGATCGATGACCTGGATGCCGGGCAGGTCGAGCGGGTGGTGATGTGCGCCGGCAAGCTCTATTACGAACTGCTGGAGACGCGCCGGGAGGCGGGGCTACAGAACGTCGTCATCATCCGCCTGGAACAGCTCTACCCCTTCCCGGAGGACGAACTGGCCGAGGCCCTGGCCCCGTACACCAAGGCCAGTGACTTCGTCTGGGCCCAGGAGGAGCCGCTCAACCAGGGTGCCTGGTATTCCAGCCAGCACCACATCCGCTCGGTGCTGGGGGAGAAGCGCTACCTGCAGCACGTCACCCGGCCGGCCTCCGCATCCCCCGCGGTGGGCTATCTGGAAGTGCACAAGCGCCAGCAGGAAGTGGTGATCCACAAGGCCCTCGGGCTGCCCCTCGCGAACGACTGACAAAACCAACAATTCAAGTCACAAGGACCTTTCATGAGCACCGACGTCAAGATCCCCGAGCTGCCCGAATCCGTGGCGGATGCCACCATCGTCAGCTGGCACAAAAAGGCCGGTGATGCCGTGAGCCGCGACGAGATCCTGCTGGACATCGAGACCGACAAGGTGGTGCTGGAGGTGCCGGCTCCGGAGGATGGCGTGATCGAGGAGATCCTCGCCGCCGAAGGCGAGACCGTCACCGCCGGCCAGGTGGTGGGGCGCCTAGGGGCCGGGGCCGGGGCCGGGGCCGGGGCCGGCAAATCCGAAGCACCCAAACCGACCGCAGGCAAGGCGGAGGCGGCCAATGCGCGCGGTGAGACCCCGCCGCTCAGCCCCGCGGTGCGCAAGCTGGTGGCCGAACATGATCTGGATGCCAGCGCCATCCGCGGCACGGGCAAGGACGGGCGCATCCTCAAGGAGGACGTGCTCAGTCACCTGGAACAACAGGAAAGCCAGGCGAAACCCGCTGCGGAGAAACCGTCCGCGCCGACAGCCCAGCCGCCCGCGGCATCTTCTCCCGCCCCGCTACCGGGTCAGCGCACCGAGCGCCGCGTGCCCATGACCCGACTGCGCGCACGCATCGCCGAGCGCCTGCTGGAGGTGCAGCACAACGCCGCCATCCTCACCACCTTCAACGAGGTGAACATGGCGCCGGTGATGGAGATGCGCGCGACCCACAAGGATGCCTTCGAGAAGCGTCACGGCGTGCGCCTGGGCTTCATGTCCTTCTTCGTGCGCGCCGCCACCGAGGCGCTCAAGCGCTTCCCCGAGGTGAACGCCTCCATCGACGGCAGAGACATCGTCTACCATGGCTACTTCGACATCGGCATCGCCGTGTCCTCGCCCCGGGGCCTGGTGGTGCCGGTGCTGCGCGACACCGACACCCTGTCCATGGCGGGCGTGGAGAAGGCCATCAATGCCTTCGGCGAGAAGGCCAAGTCCGGCGGTCTGACCATGGACGACCTCACCGGCGGCACCTTCACCATCTCCAACGGCGGCGTGTTCGGCTCGCTGCTCTCCACGCCCATCATCAATCCGCCCCAGAGTGCCATCCTGGGCATGCACAAGATCCAGGAGCGCCCGGTGGCTGAAAATGGTCAGGTGGTGATTCGCCCCATGATGTACCTGGCGCTCTCCTACGACCACCGTCTCATCGACGGCCGCGAGGCCGTGCAGTTCCTGGCCACCATCAAGGGCCTGCTGGAAGACCCGGCGAAGCTGCTGCTCGACGTCTGAGTGCCTGGCTGCGTCTCCGTTCAGATAATCAATAGCATTAACGCAAAGGGCGCAAAGTTCTCGCAAAGAACGCTAAGAAGGTCTTTTCTAGAAAAAACCTTTGCGTCCTTTGCGCATCCTTTGCGCCCTTTGCGTTCCGGCTTTTGACTTTACCTACCGCCCCGCCTGAGCCGGCGGCGTATCGAAGGGCCGGATCAGTTCCCGGATCACGTCGTACTCCGCATCCGTCACCGGCGCGAAACCGTCGTAGCTGGGGTCCAGGGCGCGCATCGCCGGGCCGGAGACCGGGTCGTCGGGACGGGCGGCCAGCAGGGCCTCGCGCAGGCGTTCGGTCAAGACCGGGTCCAGGCCCTTGCGGGCGGCGATCACGTAGGGCGGCAGCAGGGGCGATTCGTACAGGATGCGAATGCCCTCCCCCTGCCAGCGGAAGGCGGTGGTGTCCTTGAGGATGCCCGCGTCGAAATCGCCGGTCATCACGCCGCGCACGATGTTGTCGTAGTGACCCAGGAAGTGATACTCGCCCAGGGTCTCCAGGGCCATGCCCGCCCCCACCACCGTGGCCCGCTGCAGCAGGGCCGCGCGATCACCGAAGGCAAAGCGCTTGCCGGCCAGGTCCTCGACGCTGCGGATGGGGCTGTCCTCGGCCACCACGATCATCAGCCTGAAGGCCTCCTCGCCGTCGGTCACCGTCTTCACCAGGGGCTCCACCTCGCCCCGGACCCGTGCGCGCACGTAGGCCACCGGGGTCAGGTAGGCGAGATCCGAACGGCCCTCGCTCACCTCCTTGATGGCATCGGGCATGTTGGGCGACAGGCGCAGGCTCACGGGCATGTCCATGGCCGCGCTCAGGTACTCGGTCACCGGCGCGAGCCGCTGGTACATCTGCGCCGGGATGTCCATGGCCACGGATCCGAACACCAGCTCATCGGCGGCACGCGGTTCATTGGCCTGGACACCCAGGGACGCGACCAGGAGCAAACAGGAAAACAGAACACGCTTCATGGCATGGATTCCTCAGGCAATGTGCGTTGCAGGCGTCAGAGACTCGGCGATCAGGCTGTCGTAGTGGGTGACCCGGTTGCGGCCCGCCTGCTTGCTGGCGTACATGGCCTGGTCCGCGGCCTTGTAGAGGGCCAGTGCCGAGGTGATGCGCAGGCGGGTGGACAGGGTGGCGACACCGATGCTGACGGTGACGCTGATCTTGAGCGCGTCGTCCACGTTGACCACCATCGCCTCCACTGCTTCGCGCAGCTTCTCCGCCATGGCCATGGCGCCGTCCTCGTCGGCCCGGCGCAGGAACACGGCGAACTCCTCGCCCCCCAGACGGCACACTTCATCCGTTTCCCGGGCATGACCCTGCAGCACGTCGGCAAACTGGCACAGCACCAGGTCGCCGATGTCGTGGCCGTGGGTGTCGTTGAGACCCTTGAAACAGTCCAGGTCCAGCACCAGCAGGCTGCTGATATCGCCATGGCGGCGGAACAGTGCCATGTCGGCCTCGATGTTCTGGTCGAAGGCACGCCGGTTGCCCAGCCCGGTGAGCGGGTCAGTGAGGCTCAGGCGCTCCAGTTCCAGGTTGGAGTGCTGCAGGGCGGCGGACTGCTCCAGAAGCTTCTGGTAGGCCTCCTTGAGCTCCCGGTCGGCGGCCTCCACCCGGCCATGGAGCTTCTGGTTGGCGGCATTGAGCTGGGCACGCATCTCGTTGAAGCGCCGCGCCAGCTCGCCGATCTCGTCCCGGGAATCCACCGGGATGTCACGCAGGATCACGCCGTTCTCGTCCACGTTGGATTCCAGGGCCCGGGAGACCCGGGTGAGCGGGCCGATGATGATCCAGGACAGCACCAGGAACTCGCCCAGGGCGATGAGCAGGATGACCAGCACCTCGCGCTTGATGAGGGACTCTTTCTGTTCAGCCAGCTGCGCCACGATGGGCTCGATGCTGAGCTCCAGCTCCAGGTTGCCCACCACCGTGCCGTCATTGAGGCGCACCGGGCGCTCGAAGCCCACCCGCTCCACGGCCTCCCGGTCCGGATGGGCCACCTCGGCCATGGTGTTGCCCCGGTCGCTGAGCACGCGCACATGCACCACGTCACCGGTCTGGACAACCTGGTTCAGCAGCAACTGGATGGTGTGGTAGTCGTAGCCCACCACGCTGTAGGCCAGGGACCGGGACAGGTATTCCGCCATCTCCACGCCGCGCCGCTCGGTCTCGCTGAGCACGTTGCGCTCCATGTCGCGCAGCACCAGCCAGCCGCTCACGGACAGGGCCGTGAGCAGCACCGTGAGCAACACGAGCACCACCTTCTGACGAATGCCAAACCGGCACAGACGCCGGCGCGGGCGGTTCATGGGATCTTCTCCTCCGGCAGCGTTCCCTCTGGGTCGAATCTGGCCGGGTGGCTGCTTGGCACGTCCCGGCTCCTGGGGTCAGGGCTCACCAACTTGTGAACCACATCACGCTTTTGGACACATTACGCCAATAACCGGTCTGCAGGTGAGGGGGGATAAGACAGAGGGAGATGACGGCCCGATGAACGGCGGGAGCCGCGCATGGCTTGCCTCGCCGACCATGACACACAGGGCGGGACGCAAGAGGTGCGCCGGTCGCAGACGCGCTCGGCAGGTCCGGATCGGCCCGTCAGCCAGCATCCGTTAACCAGGGGGATCAGGGTATCGGTGTGCTCACGGAGCGGCGCTGACCAGTCGAGACAGGGGCACCAGGCCGGCACGACCGGGCAAGGCAACCTGGATCTCCAGGCGGGAATCGATGGGGGCAGGCCCGTATCCCGGGGAGTTGGCGACCGCCCACAGGGTGAACGCGTGCTGTCCGGCAGGAAGCTCATGACGATAGGTCTGGTTTCTCCAGCTGCGCACGCCATCCATCGCGATCACCGTCTGACCCGCGACCTGCAGTCGCACCGTCATCTCATTGGCGACCGGGGATCCACCACCCTCGCGCGCCGGCTTGGGTGCCACCTGAAACTGATAGGTTCCCGCTGCGGGCAGGTCCATGACCCCTTCGATGAGCACGGCAGCGGACCTGTAGAGCGTGAGATCCCGATAGCGGGACAGCACGCTGCGCTCGGCGACGCCATAACTGGCCGGGTCGAAACGCAGGCTCTCCTCCAGGGTATACAAACCATCCATCATGGGGGGCTCGCCGGGAGGTTCAGCCCCGATGACCTCAGCGCGCAGGAAATAACGCAGCCTCGCCTCACCTGTCGTTGCGGGTGCCACGGCACCGGAGACACGGCGCTCCGGTTGCCGTTCGATAGGCGCAGCCGCGGCCGGCTGCGTCACGGTAGGGGCAGGGGGGTCTGGAATCGGCTCGGGCGCCTGGGCATCCTGCGCCCCCACGCGTTCCATCAGCCACTGCACCTGTGCCTCGAGACGCTCCAGACGCTGCTCGATATCCGAGGCCCCGAGCGGCAGGCTGATCACGCAACCGAGCAGCAGCGTGGAGAGACGCATGAACGAATATCTACCGGGACGTCCCATCATGGCTACTCTTCGATGCTGTAGCGTTTGATCTTGCGCCAGAGAGTGCTCTTGTCGATGCCCAGGATCTCGGCACACAGGGCTCGGTCACCGTTGGTTTCGCGCAATGTCTTGCGGATGAAATAGACCTCGACCTCTTCAAGGGTCTGGGGCTGCATGTGATCGATGGCGCGTACCGACAACTCCGTGCCGCGCGAGATCTCCGGTGGCAGGACACCCTCATCGATCACCTTGCCCTGGCAGAGAATCAGCGCACGCTGAATCACGTTCTCAAGCTCACGCACGTTGCCGGGCCAGTCGTGTCGCATCAGGGCGCCCAGCACCTGCGTGGACATGCCATCAACCGGCTTGTTGAAGCGCTTGGCATACTTGCTGATGAAATAATTTGCCAGCAGGGGCACGTCGTCTCGCCGGTCCCTGAGGGCGGGAATGTGGATCTCGATGACCCGCAGCCGGTAGTACAGATCCTCCCTGAAGGTCTCCTGGGCGATGAGGCCCGGAACATCCCGGTTGGTCGCGGCGAGCACCCGCACATTCACATGCCTGGGCTCGGTATCGCCCAGTCTGTAGAAGGTCGCGTCCTGCAGCACGCGCAACAGTTTAGCCTGCAGCGACAGGGAGGCATTGTTGACCTCGTCCAGGAAGATGGTGCCGCCGTTCGCGGTCTCGAACAGCCCGGGCTTGGCGCGCTCCGCCCCGGTAAAGGCGCCCTTCTGATAGCCGAACAGCTCGCTTTCGATGATCTGCTCGGGGATGGCGGCGCAGTTGATCGCCACGAAACTGTTGTCTCGCCGCGGGCTTTTCAGGTGAATCTGTCTGGCGACCAGTTCTTTACCGGTACCGCTTTCACCTGTGATCAGCACCGAACAGTCATAGGCAGCGGCGGCATCGATGAGCCGATGCACTTCGTCCATGGCCGCTGAGCGGCCGATGATGACGTCGCCCTCGGCAAAGACCTTGTTTTCCTCTCTCAGCCGCATGTTCTCACGGCTGAGATTCCAGTGCGAAAGCGCCCGTTCCACCGTGTGCCGCAACTCGACGTTCTCGAAAGGCTTGCAGATGTAATCGAAGGCACCGGCCTTGAGACTTTGCACGGCGGACTCCACCGTGGCGTGTCCCGTCATCAAGATTACCTGGGTGAGCGGATTCTTCTGACGCGCAAAATCCAGCACCTTCATGCCATCGATCCTGGGCATGCGCAGATCCGTGACAACCACGGCCACCTCGTTGTTCTCGATGAAATCCAGGGATTCCTGGGAACTTTCCATCGGGATCACCGTCGCATCGATGCCGTGAAGCACGTTGACGACCAGTTCGCGCATCACCTCATCGTCTTCGGTGATCACCACAACGGGTTGTGCGTTCATGCCGCTCTCTGCGGGCAAATCTGGTTCGCTTAGGTTCGTTGCAAGCATATCTATTCTGTCGCCTGTGTGGCGTTGGGGAGTCGTATGACGAATCGTGCGCCGTCTCTGTAATCAGAGTCGTACCGCAGCGTTCCACCTCGGCGGCTGACCATGGCGTGACTGATGGACAGGCCCAGTCCGCTGCCTTCACCCACGTCCTTGGTACTGAAGAAAGGCTCGAATATTCGTGAGCGCAGCTCTCCCGGGATACCCGGTCCATTGTCTTCCACGATGATGTAGGCAAAACCACCTTCGTTGAGTCCGGTACTGACCCGAATCATGGGTTTCTCGACGCCCTTGAGGGCCTGCACCGCATTGATGAGCAGGTTCGTCAGCACGATATCGAGTTCTCCGCAGCCGCCGTCCACGATCGGGCTGTCCTTGAGATCCCGCTCGAGGGAGATCTCGTATCTCTTCAATCGGCAACTGATCAGTGTATCCACCACCTCGTCCACCAGCGCATTCACATCGCAGAACTCACCCTGGCACTTCTCCTTGCGCGCATAGTTGAGCAGGTTGTGGATGATGCGCGAGCAGCGCTTTGTCTGTTCGCTGATGGTTCTCGCGAAATGCCTGGCCCGCTGCGGATCCTCACAGGAATCGATCAGCAACTGGGAGTATCCCAGGATACTGCCGAGCGGGGTGTTCAGTTCATGGGCCACACCCGCAGCCAGCTGTCCCATGGCCACCAGCTTTTCACGGGTGTAGACGCTTTCCTGGAGTTGCTTGTATTCGGTGATGTCCAGCAGCGTGATGACCGCGGCCATCTCGCCCTCATCCTGGGTGACGAAGGAGAGATTCATGGACAGCCAGCGTTCCGCGTCGTTGAGATGGATGTTGATGACCTGGTTGCGGATATCCTGCTTGTAGAGAAATGCGTCTCTCAGGATCTCCCGGGTTTCATCGGTGATCGACAGCACATCAAACAGGCTGACCCCGACCAGGTATCGCTCTTTCTTGCCGAACAGCGTCTCGGTCTGCTTGTTGACCGTGTTGATGCACAGGTTGTCGTCCACACCCAGCAAAGCGGCGGGCAGCACCTGGACCACCACGTTCATCCGGTTGCGCTCGGTGAGCACCCGGTTCTGGCACTCCTCCACGAGAGCAAACATCCCGCCCAGCGTGGTGATCGTCTTGTTGTATTCCCGGTACAGGCGCAGCAGCAGCGGATCGCGGACCTTCGGTATCTTAACCGGTTTCAGGTTGCCGTCCTGGGCGTCGATCATGCCCGCGTTCAGGATGCGGAGTCCGGCCTGATAACGCCAGGTCGACAGGCCATAGCCGGCTGCGATGCCGCACAAGGTACAGAGGATCGCGAGCCAGATAACAATCCCACCCAGAGGTGCGAAGCTGATCACCAGCAGGGTAGCGATACTGAGTGATATGAGGATCAGGCCGACTCTTAGACGCCAGGCCCTGGGTATGCCAAGACGACGGGCGGCAGAGCCGCCCGTCGCCGTCAATGCAGTGGCATTGGTCTTGGAAATGACACGCTCCTCACCGGGCCTCAGACAACGGACCCGGGCCAATCAGGTCAGAACAGCAGCTGGAACCCCAGGGTCGCCTGCTTGTGATCGCGCAGGGAATTGATCGTGGGATGCTGCGCATCGAAGCTCACGTCCGCGTACTCGAAGGTCAGCTTGAGCTGCTGGCCGTCCAGGTAGTAGTTGGCGCCGACGGCATTGATCGTCTGATCAAAGAAATCATCATTGCGATCATAATCGGACGCCTCATGCCTGGCAAACACCTGCAGACGGCCGATGCCTATGCGCTGCGGGAACAGCCAGCCCGCCTTGACGTAATATCCGGTCATCTCGGCCGTCGGCGTGACGGTATTGTCAACCAGAAGCTCGTCTCCCTTGAGCGCCCCGTTCACGCTGTAGTCGAAGTAGGCGCCGGACAGGGTCAGGGTGCCTGCCTCCAGCGGCTGTTCATAGAACAGGTCCACCGTCCAGGCCGAGTAATCCTGCTTGTCGGTTCTGCCGGGCAGGTTGCCGTACACGGCATCGGCCTGGTAGTCGTAGGCCGCGCCGATGGTCAGCACCCGCTGGGTGCCGAGATAGGTACCCCGATAGCCATAGGAGAACTCAGGATCAAAGAAGCTGTAGTGGGCACGGGCGGTGATCCTCGGGGTGTCGCTGGGTACGTTGTCACCCTCCCGGCCGTCCGACACCATCAGCCGGTACTGGACCCTGGCATCGGCCAGGTTGCCCCACATCGCTATACCCGTATCCCGGGTGCCGCCAAACGGCGTGTAGGAGATGATGCCCCGGTCCAGGGTGAGGGGTTCAAGACAGGCCTCCAGGTTCTCGCGGCTGAAGGTGTTCTTGAAGCGACCAACGATGAAGCGCAGAGAGTCGTCCCAGTCGAAGGTGATGTAGGCATCCCGGTAGTACACCGGACGCTCGTCATTGCCGTAGCGACTGTCGTTGCCGGCCTCCAGCTGTGCATAGAAACCCACGTAGTCGTTGTACTGGCCGAGCACGGTGATGCGATTGCGACGCAGGAACGTATCGTAGGAATCGCCATCGTTTTCCGCGGAACGGAAGTCACGATACTGGGACCAGATCTGCAGTTCATAGTTGAGGGTCAGGAAACCCTCGTCGCCGTACATGATGGTCGGCCCCGCCTGCACGGCGGCGGGGCCAGCAGCGATTGCCATCATTGCCAGCGCGGTGGTCAGGCGCTTGGGCTTGAAGCCTTGCACGAGCTTTCCGATTTGCATTGGGTCATCCCCCTGAGAGTTGTTGTTTTTGGCCTTACTGCTGGACTGCCAGGTAGCGATCCAGGAAACCCTCCAGCTCCGAGGCGCTGCGATGGCAGCTTGCGCAGCTTTCGCTGGGCGAATTCAGCGGCTTGGAGATCAGGTTCTGATGGGCCATCTCTTCACGCATCAGGCGCGGATTGCCGCTGTGACAGCCTGCGCAGGAGTTGTTGACCCGCGCATGATCGGTATGCCACGGGGCGGCGATGGGATCCGTGGTGGGCTCGGGAGCACGGCGGCCGTTGTGGCAGCGGAAGCAGGAAGAGGCCCCCAGGCCACAGGCGTTGGCGGGACGCACCAGACCCTGGGCGATCACGTTGTCATGGATCGCGTCAAACACCTCGGCGCCCCAGTCCTTCTGGTCGAGGCTGATCATGTTCTTGTGCGGATCATAGGTGAGGCTCTCGACGGTCAACGCCGCCCAACCAACCACGGCCACCAGCGAGAACACCGCAGCCATGCCTCCCACACCCAACCTGCCGAGGACGCGACCCAGAAAGCCCTTGCGCTGTTTTTTGTTACCCATCATCTACCCCTCCGTCTCATCTGTTCTGATTGCTTCGTTTGTTCGTCTTCAATGTCCTGCTTGACTACACCTGCTCAGTTCCTGCGACCGGCTTGTTCACGACGCTCCCTCTCGGCACGCTGGATATCCTCCTCACTCATGCCTTGTGAACACATGCAGACGGGCCCATCGCGAAACCTCAGACGACCCCTTCGCTGAGGCGCCTCAGTGACATTTTCAGCCTGTGTGGCCTCGGCTCCCCGGTCTTGCGTCCGGCCATCTGCCTGGGCCATTGCCGGGAACATCAGCAGTGACGTCGCCAGCAGGATCATGAGTCTCATCGCGTTGCCTCGCATGTCGTCTCTCGTCTTGGCATACAGGAACCGTGCCATAGTTATTTATTCCTACAACTCAATTACTTACAAACAGAACCCCTACAAACTCGATTGCATATAACGCAGCAGCACCTCGGCGACCTCAAAATGCAATTGCCGAGGCTCAGTCCTTGCTCAGGGAAACCATGGGCGTATAGCGCAGGGTCAGGCTGACAGGCTCATCCAGCGACAAGCGTTCCTGGACCGCCCGATAGCGGGATTGGCGCGCCTCGAAAATCGCGATGCGCAGCAGGTCGAGGGTCATGGGGTCCATGCGATCCGCCTGGCGCATCATGTCCTGGTACATGCGTTCATAATGCTCCTTGGGTGCCACCTCGAGACGCAGCCCCAGGCTCCAGCCGGGCTCATTCGGCATGCGAATGCGTCCATCGAGGCTCACCGACTCGCCCGCCGGCAGGCGTGTATCGAATTCCTCCTGCGTGAGATCCACACTGGCACGCCACTGGATCACGTGATGGATCACCCGCGCCCGCACATTGCTGTCAGGGTCCAGCAACTCCAGGTAAACATCGATCCTCGGCACCATGTAGGCGGGGAAATGATGCCCGGCACCCACGTTGGCGATGCGCAAGGTCAGCTCCATGACATCGCCGCTTCCGGGCGCGCCGTGCAGATCGATGGCCATGGCGCTGCGCACCGTGTCCGGGTCGGTAATGCCGCGCCACAGGTGCCTGCGGTCTGGCATGTGACAGTTCTGGCAACTCACCCCTTGTTCCGCGAAGCGGGATCGCAGCCATTCGTTGTAGGTGTCCTGACGCAGCTTGCCATTGAGTTTCGGCCCGTCCTCCGGGAACTGGTGGCAGGCGGCACAGAAGCGGCTGTCACTGAAGGCGGGCCTGGGATGGAACCCACCATGGGGCAGCCCGGGCTCATCGCCGGAGAGCCCCAGTCGATGTTCCGGACCGAAGCGCTGATGGCCCCGTACATGGCAGGCGGCGCAGGTCAGCCCCTGGTGGTGCAGACCGGAGGGAATGTGATCCGGTGGTGCCGCGGCCGGCGCGTTGGGCCAGCCCAGCTCCCGCGCCACCAGCGCCTTCTGTTCCGCCAGGGGCGAATGACAGTCCATGCACTTGTTGGATTCCGCCTGGCTGAAGACATGGAATTGCCAGCGGATGCCCGCGTTCATGGTCTGGCTGTGGCGGCTGGTCTTCCAGTCCTCGAACTGGCTGGCATGGCACTGGGCGCAGCTGCGCGCATCCAGGGATGCCTCGTTGAAGCTGAAGTCATGGGGCGGTGCGCCCTGGGGCGCCAGGGGGAAGGCCCAGTGTTGATCCAGAAAATCACCGTCCGTGCCGGCGACCCGCCCTTGGCCACCGTTCTCCAGGGAGAGAAACGGCAGGGCCACGAGCGTCAGCAGCCCGAGGATGGCCACGGCAGCGAGCAAACGATAGGCGGTACGACTTTTCATGATCGACACACGGGGTTGGCGGGCGCAGCCTTCCGGCTCCCGGGCCGTTCCGGTGCCCGTGGCGGATGCTCGTGCCTCGATGTTGAATTCATCCGCCGCGCGTCCATGGCGTACGGGGTCAAAACTCTGTCGCGATGAGGTGTGACTTCCATGGACGACGCAGGTTGATTATAGGGTTTCAGGCATACCCACGCAGCCCGGCCGCAAAGAAAAGAGCCCGCAGAAGCGGGCTCAAAGGGAAGGAGGGTATGCTCGTTAACCTCCACAGGGATTGGCCGGGGGTGCGACACCGCCACCACCGCCGCTTCCACCACCAGGCGTGGCCGTACCGAACTTGTACAAGCGATCAGCGCGGATGTGCGCGTCAGTGCGATCGCCATAGGGATTGGAGATCTCACGGGAGCCGACCAGATCCGAAGACGCTGCTGCCCGGAAGAAGGAAACATCTGCCAGGTCGGTGCGCCACGGAGAGTCGGCCGGAAGGATCGGCGTGCCCTGGTCGGTCACGATGTTGGACAACGAGTTCCACTCCGTCATGGCGCCGTCGTAGAAGCGGGTCGGCAGGCCCAGGACGACCGCAGACACCACACCGGTGATCATGGCCCGGAAGGTGGTCTCGCAGTAGACGTACATGGTGTCACCCGGCTGGTAGGCGTTGCCCACGCCCACGGCCTGATAGGTGTAGTCCACGAACCGCATGCCATTGGCATCCGCCTCGCCGCTCAGATAGGCCTCCAGTTCCGCCTTGTCCTTGTAACGGTAGCCTTCGCCCGGCACCAGCATATGGGTGTACTGCAGCTGCAGGGTACCGTGGGGATGACCCTGGCGTGCGGCACGGTTCTGGAAGGTGGTCATGTAGTCAGCGACAGGGCCACAGTAGGCATCCGCACACCCCTGCTCACCCATCTCCCGTGCCTCGCCTGCGCTGTACTGCGACAGGCTGCGCGCATCCCACACGAACACGCCATTTCGGGTGTTGTTCTGCGGGGTCGGCGTGGCGATCGCGATCATCTCCGCAATGCTGGCCTGCAGGGCCGTGTTGTCGGCGGGCAGATCGCGCACCGAGGCCGTACCGGTGTTCGGCGGCGTGGACGCGGTCGCGGAGAAATCACCCGGCAGCATCTGACCACTGGACAGGTTCCAGCTGTTGCCGCCATTGAGCAGCGCCAGGTTGCGCTTGTCCACACCCCAGTAGCGGAACATGTACCAGCAACGGCCCTGGTTCATGGCAAGGGGATTGCTCGCGCCGCCCATCGCACAGACGATCATGTCCTTACGAGGATCGATGTTGTATTTCTTCAGGAAGGCATCCATGGAGGGGCCGTCCGGCACCACGCTGACAGTCACGGTGACACCGTTGTCCCGGGTCTGGATCAGTTCGGAATTAGGCACCTGGTAGGTAAAGACCTGCCCGGGCACGGGTCGCACATACTCGGCACCAGCACCACCGGCAGCATTCTGCAGAATGATGAGACGCCCGGTCACACCTTCGGGTCGTTCATTCTCCCAGTCGTTGATCCAGCGGCTGAGCGTGGCACCCGTAATCAGACCGTTGACGTTCTCGTTGTAGTCATCCGCGGATACCTGAGCGATCTGCGCCGGCGTGTTGATGTTCGCTGCCGCCAGATTGCCTCCACTGCTGCTTTCGCCACCGCCACAACCGGCCAGCGCCAAACTCAGGACGGCGGCAAACGCCACCGATCCGCGCGCCCGCGCCAGGGCTGAATTACCTGTTACTTGTCGCATTGCTGGAACCCCTCCAAATGTTGTTCTGGCACCGGCATCCGGTCTCCCCCCGATGGACAGTGCGTCGCCTTGTGACTTCACTCTTGTCTGACCGAGGACTTCAGACAGATCCTCTGCCTGTGGTCCAGGTCTGCTGCTTGACAGTCTTAGCAACCAAACATTCAGCACTTTGCGTGCCAGCCACGAATAATCAATACAATCAGTAGATTAAATAACTCTCACCAGTCTGGCCTCGTTGCAGATTAAGAATCCGTTGCATTGGTCTGCAATCTGCAACCGTCCATCACCCACGACGCTCACACGCTCTGTGCTGCCCGTCGGGCCAAAAAAAACCGGGAGTTCAGACAAGCTGAAGTCCCGGCTCAAGGCCTCACACCAAATACACGCATCGGTGCCTGGCGCGGGATCCCGGCTGGCATATGCAGAACGCCGCCCTGGGAAACGACCCCCTGCATCGGGACCGCGCATGAATACCCAGCCGGAGGGCACCGAAAAACCGGCTGGTCACTACATGGCATCCCTGCCAATCACCTTGGGGCTTTCAGTACGACCGGCAGCACCCCCGCCTCCAGTCGGTCGAGAATGGCCTCGTACTGCCCTGACGAGACCTCCATGAACTCATGGTGCACGCTGTCCGCCGGCAGGTTTGCGACCACCCCACCGGAGAGTTCATCACCGGCACCCGGCATCTTGAGAAACAGGATCTTGCAAATGGACTGACTCATACCATGAACACCGTATCGGATTGGATCATCATCCCCGCCAGGGCCTTGTAGCTCTCCGGGCCGTTGCCCAGACGCTCCACCGGCACATCGGCAAACTCGAGCGATTCCAGCTGCAACTGGACATCGTCCGCCGTCTCATCCAGATCGCCGAGCACGGCGACCCGCACCGCATCATCCAGCAAGGTCAGGCCCGTGGCCATGCGCAGGGCTTCCACCTTGTCATCACCGGCCACGACCAGGATCTGCTTTACGCCATTACTCATCTCGTTCTCCTAGAAAACCAGCACCTGATCGCTGTTGTGCACCAGCTCCGCATTCTGATACTGGCCCCCGACAACGATCTTGTCCTCGAGCTCATGCACCGAAACCCCGTCGTCCGCGTAGCGCTCGATGCTCAGCTCGCAGATGGAGAAATGGGTCTTGCCCTCGTCAAGCAGGCCACGGAACTCCGGGTCCTTGAGCAGGAACACGCCGCGGTCCGTGAGGAAACATCGGCTGGTCCAGTCACGCGCCTGGGCCGCCTTGAGCAGGCCGATCGCGTGCGGCGCGCAGCGATCATCGACTACCACGATTCCAAGCTGCATGTCTTACCCCTTGCGGATCTTCCAGGTGAAGGTGCCGCCCGAATCGCTGCGTTCGAACAGCTCGTTACCTTCGCTTTCACACATGGAGATGATGGACTCCCCGGACGAGGGGTTGTCGAACACCAGGGTAAGCACCGAACCCGACTCGATCTTCTGCAGGGCCTTCTTGGTGTACATCTGCGGGTGCGGGCAGGTGTAGCCCGTCACGTTGAGCATGTAGGCGCCATCGCCCGATTTCTCGAATTTCATTGCCATGGAAGCATCCTCCCGTTGGTATGCCAACTGTCATTTGTCATTGGGGCCGGGCAGGCGCCCGGCCCCGGTGCACTTCAATCAAAGGGCGAACTCGTCGTTGCTGCGGGACGCACGCCACTCCATCCACCAGGTGAAGGCCTTCACGCCCAGGTAACCGCCCAGGGCCATGCCGAACAGGAAGATCCAGCCGGTCAGGTCGCCATTGGTCACCGCGGCGAAGAAGGCGCCCACGTTGCAACCCATGCCCACGCGGGCACCGATGCCCATCAGCGTGCCGCCCACGATGGCGAAGATCGCCGTCTCCATGCTGGGCAGCTTCCACTTGAACTCGCGGTTGATGTTGGCCAGCATCGCGGCACCCAGGATGATGCCGATGGACATCATGCCGGGGGCATTGAGCAGCGGGTTGGGCAGGCCATTCTCCAGCCCGAAGAAGATGTTGCTCATGTTGTCCACGCCGAGCTTGTTCAGCACCCAGCCACCCCACTGCGCTTCCTGGGTGGTGATGTACCAGTAACCCGGATCGAACACGGTGCCCTGGATGGAGATACCGGTGTAGTAGCCCATGTCCTCCAGCATCTCGCCGAAGTTGAAGATACCGTAGTAGTCGCGCAGGGCGCCGGTGGTCCACATCTGCAGACCCGCGAAGATACCGATGCCCAGGCCGGCCAGCGCGGTGTTCTTGGAGGAGGTGAACATGCTCCACATGCCGCGCATGTGATCCCCGAACGCGGGGTTCTGGATCTTCGCGCGGCGCATGTAGCCCTTGCGATAGGCCACGATGTACAGGAACACCAGAATCGCGAAGGTCGGCAGGATCGCGCCCAGCAGGGCATTGCCCACGAAGATGCCGAAGAAGGTGCCCTCGCGGCCCATCATCTCGGCCACCGTGCCGCCCTGCAGATCCCAGATGTAACCGGCCATGAACTGGTCGAACCAGGTGGAGGTGATGGTCAACTCCTCCGGCATGCCCTTCTCCAGGGCGGACTGGGTCCAGGATTCGGGCACCAGCCCGCTGAACCAGTCGCTGGCCACGAAGATGGCCTGGGAGAAGGAGATGCTCACCAGCACCAGCATGGATCCGACGTTGCCTTCACCGCTCTTGTACAGGGATGAGGAAGCGCAGCCGCCGGTAAAGATGATGCCGAAACCGAAGATGGCGCCGCCGATGATGATGTGCCATCCCAACGGGTGCGCATGGAAGGTACTGAAACCGGCCATGGTCACGGCCGCGGCAGTCAGGGAGTACAAGGCCACGGCGATCATTACGCCCACGGCCATGCGCGGCACGCCGACCGCGAACAGGTCACGGACTGCGGAGGCCATGCAGAAGCGGCCATACTGGAGGAACAGACCGTAGATCACGCCGAACCAGACATAGACCAGCATGTAAAGGAATCGGCTGTCGATGGACAGCGCGATCACGGAGGCCAGGGCCACCAGCGCAACGATCACCCCCGCATACACCTTGCCCTTGGTACTGGTTCCCGCCATACCGGCGACACCCACATCGCATACATCTCTGTTACTCATCTCTTCCCCCGACAACTTGTTTAGATAGGGTTAACGTCCGGCACTGACAGACACCTCGACATGGTCGACCTCATACGCCCTTGCGCACATACACCTTCCAGCAACCATCACCACGCACCGTCGCCAGATGACTGCCGTAGGCGGCGAGCATCATGGCCGGGATGGTTTCTACCGCCGTGGGGTTGTCGGAGATCAACTCCACGATCTCGCCCTCGTCCACCAGGTTGAGCGCCTTGAGCGTCAGCAACTGGGGCTTGGGACAGCCATCACCGATGCAGTTGACTGTGCGCGCAACGATGACCATGCCAAGACCCGGCACATCCACTGCGTGTGGCTCCATGATTGCCGTCTGCATACCGATTCGCTTTCCTGTGCGTCTCTTCTTGCCAAACCATGAAAAAAACATTCACGCCCTCCCCCGATCCTCTTGCGCATGGAGACTGCCTTGAGGTTCGGGCTGACTCCCAGGGGAGTACGGGCGCCCGAGACACATAAAGCATCTTCCATGCCATAGAGGTTTTTTGTTTTGAATCAGAACCTTGATGCTACGACCCACGATTTCCTCCGAGTCAGATTGCAATCAGGGCCAAGAACGAGGCATCGCATTGTGATTTGCAATGCACGCTGTAGGGGATTGTCGGTCATCCCGGCGAAGAGGGGAAATGCATGCCCCGCACCGGATGCCGGTCGGGGACTGGACGGGGACGACCTGAGTGCCGCAGCAGGAAATGCGGCTGCTGGCAGTGGAGCCGATGTGCCGGTCTCAGCTTCGCAGCAGGCCCACGGACAGAAGACCCGCACCTGCGACGAACAGGACCCAGGCCGCCCAGGGCACACCCAGGGCGCCGGGCAGCGCTACGAGCGCGGTCAGAAGGGTCGCGGAGATAAACAGCACGCCACCCGTCAGGACGAGGGTGGTGCGACGATTGGCTGCGCGGATCTCCTGGCGCAGCGTTTCATCTCGGGCAGCTTGCTCCGCGTGATGGTCAGCCACCTGGCCCTGGCTGGCCAATGCCGCATGCAACAGCTCGGGCATCTCCGGGAGCTTCTCCAGGATGCGCGGCAGGTGCTTGCGGGCGCCGCGGATCATGGCGCGCAGGCCCACCTGCTCGTCCATCCAGCGCTCGATGAAGGGCTTGGCGGTCTTCCACAGGTCCAGGTCCGGGTAGAGCTGGCGGCCCAGGCCCTCGATGTTGAGCAGGGTCTTCTGCAGCAGCACCAGTTGGGGCTGGACCTGCATGTGGAAACGTCGCGCGGTCTGGAACAGGCGCAGCAGCACGTGACCGAAGGAGATGTCCTTGAGCGGCTTCTGGAAGATGGGTTCACAGACGCTGCGGATGGCGGACTCGAACTCATCCACCCGGGTGTCCGCCGGCACCCAGCCGGACTCCACGTGCAGTTCCGCGACGCGCCGGTAGTCGCGGTTGAAGAAGGCGTAGAAGTTCTCCGCCAGGTAGCGCTGGTCCATGGGCGAGAGGGTGCCGACGATGCCGAAGTCCACGGCCAGGTAACTGGGATCCTCCGGATGCTCGGCGTTGACGAAGATGTTGCCCGGGTGCATGTCAGCATGGAAGAAGTTGTGCCGGAACACCTGGGTGAAGAAGATCTCCACGCCACGCTCCGAGAGCAGCTGCATGTTCACGCCCCGGGCGCGCAGGCTGTCGATATCCGCCACCGGGATGCCGCTGATGCGCTCCATGACCATGACGTCGCGGCGGGTGTAGTCCCAGTAGACCTCGGGGATGTAGAGCAGACGCGAGCCGGCGAAGTTGCGCCGCAGCTGGGTGGCGTTGGCCGCCTCGCGCACTAGGTCCAGCTCGTCGATGATGGTCTTCTCGTATTCCTGCACCACCTCCACGGGACGCAGGCGCCGGCCCTCGGGCCAGTAGCGCTCGGCCAGTTCCGCGAGGATGTACATGAGCTCCAGGTCCCGGCGAATGACCTTCTGGATCAGCGGGCGCACCACCTTGACCACCACCTCGCGGCCGTCGTGCAGGCGCGCACCGTGCACCTGGGCGATGGAGGCCGAAGCGATGGGGGTGTCATCGAAGCGGGCGAACAGGGTCTCGATGGGCCGTTCCAGGGAGCGCTCGATGATGGCCCGGGCCTCGCTCACCGCAAACGGCGGCACCCGGTCCTGCAGCTTCGAAAGCTCCGCGGCGATGTCGTCGGGCAGCAGGTCGCGGCGGGTGGAAAGCATCTGGCCGAACTTGATGAAGATCGGGCCCAGGTCCTCCAGCGTCTTGCGGATGCGTTCACCGCGACCGGCGCGGTGGCGGCGGAACCAGTTCCAGGGCGCCAGGTACATGAGAAAGCGCAGCGGCCGGAACAGGTGGATGGCGAACACAACCTCGTCGAGCCCGTGGCGGATCAGCACCCGGTTGATGGTGACCAGCCGCCACAGCTGGGCAGGTGTGAGCAGCGGCACCGCGCGGCTCACGGCTTGTGTTCCCGCAGGATCTGTTCCAGACGGGCAATGCGCGCCTGCAGCCGGTCCACGTCTTCGCGCATCCGGTCCACGTCGTCCATGAAGCCTTCCACCTCGTCACGGCCGGGCAGGGTGCCGGATTCCTCGCGCAGGTATTCGCCCAGGTCCAGGCGCAGGCTCTCGCCGGCGCGCCTTCCCCAGCCGGTGACGCCGCGCACGGCCTCGCCGACGCGATGGGCAACGAGATCGCCGGTCAGCCGGGACAGCCACTCCTCCCAGTCCAGGTCCACGCCCCGCAGCAGGTCGCGGAACTGCTGGCCCAGCCGGGCATCGCCCTCCAGGCGTACACCCTCCGGCAGGCGCGTGGTCTCACCGGCCAGGGCCAGCCGTCCCAGGGCGATGGGGGAACCGCTGATGCGGGTGTCCGGCTCGGCGTCGCAGGCGGTGCTCACCTGCAGGCGGTCGGCGCCGGGGATGAAGTAGAGGGTCGCCTCGGGCAGCGTGAAGCTCAGGGCCACCACGCCGCCGTGCATGGCCGCGAGCCGCTCGCGGCTGTCGGGATCCAGCTCCAGGTAGCCGTTCAGCGCCTTTTCCAGGGCGGCGCTGAAGGCGGCCAACACACTCATGTCCATGTCGGCGTCAACCACGTCAGAACCGGTAGCCCCGGTGCAGGGCGACGATGCCGCCGGTGAGATTGAAGTAGTCGCAGCGTTCCAGACCCGCCTGCTCCATCATGGCCTTGAGGGTCTCCTGGTCCGGGTGCATGCGGATGCTCTCCGCCAGGTACTGGTAGCTCTCCGCATCACCTGCCACCAGCTTGCCCATGAGCGGCAGGGCCTTGAAGGAGTAGAGATCGTAGACGGGCTTGAGCCCCGGGGTCACCGGGTGGGAGAACTCCAGCACCAGCAGCTTGCCGCCGGGCTTGAGCACCCGGCGCATGGAGGCCAGCGCCTTGTCCTTGTCGGTGACGTTACGCAGGCCGAAGGCGATGGTGATCAGATCGAAGTGCTCGTCGGGGAAGGGCAGGCATTCGGCATTGCCCTGCACGAAGCGCAGGTTCTCCACCAGCCCCTCGTCGGTGAGCCGGTCGCGGCCCACGTTGAGCATGGAGGCGTTGATGTCGCAGAGCACCACCTCGCCGGTCGGTCCGGTGAGCCGCGCGAAGCGCGAGGCCAGATCACCGGTGCCCCCTGCCAGGTCCAGCACCCGCTGCCCCGGACGCACCGCCGCCATCTCGATGGTGTAGCGCTTCCACAGGCGATGCACGCCCATGGACATGAGGTCGTTCATCAGGTCGTACCTGGCCGCCACCGAATGGAACACCTCGCCCACCCGGCGCACCTTCTCTTCCTTGGGCACCTGCTTGAAACCGAAATGGGTGGTGTTGTCGTCAGTCATCGGGGTGGCCTTGTGATGGTTCGATCCGGTTCACTTCTGCCGCAGAGGCGCGGAGACGCAGAGGAAAGAAAGGAATGGACAGGATTAACATGATTCACATGATAAATAACCAAGAACAGAAGACTCGGTTTTAAACATCCTGTTAATCATGTTAATCCTGTCGAATTGATTTTCCTCTGCGTCACCGCGCCTCTGCGGCGATGCGTTCACGTCCTCAGTTCACCTTGCGCTGGTGGCCCGCGTCGGCCAGGCGCTTGAGGTATTTCTGCCACAGGGCATCCTGGTCCTCGCCCATGCGGTACAGGTAGTTCCAGTCAAAGATGCCCGTGTCGTGGCCATCGGAGAACACCAGCTTCACCGCGTAGTTGCCCACCGGCTCGATGGCATTGATGTTCACGTCTTCCTTGCCCAGCTGCAGCACTTCCTGGCCCGGACCGTGGCCGGTCACCTCGGCGGAAGGGGAGTACACGCGCAGGAATTCGCAGGGCAGCTTGTGGCGCACGCCGTTGTCGTAGACCAGCTCCAGCACCCGGCTCTTCTGGTGCAGGTGAATTTCGGTGGGACGGTGTTTGGTCGTCATGGCTCTCAATCCGCAGTCAGTGATTGTTGTTGTATCCGTGGGCCGGGCCGTAGGTCGGGCTTTAGCCCGACACCGGTGGCTCCGGTCACCCGAGGCGTCGGGCTGAAGCCCGACCCACGTGTCTTGTATCTAGCAACTTGGATCTTGTCTCTAGCGGGTTAAAGAATATATCGACTCAGATCCTCATCCTGCACCAGCTCCTCGAGCCGCTCGTCCACGTAGGCGGCGTCGATGCTCACCGGACCCTGGTGATCCGGGGCCTCGAAGGAGATCTGCTCCAGCAGGCGCTCCATCACCGTGTGCAGGCGACGGGCGCCGATGTTCTCGGTGCGCTCGTTGACCCGGGTGGCGATCTCGGCGATGCGCCGCACGCCGTCCTCGGCGAAGTTCACCTCCACGCCCTCGGTCTGGAGCAGCGCGCTGTACTGCTCGGTGAGCGAGGCGTCGGGCTCGGTGAGGATGCGCACGAAGTCCTCGGCGGTGAGCGCGGACAGCTCCACGCGAATCGGCAGGCGGCCCTGCAGCTCCGGGATCAGGTCCGAGGGCTTGGACAGGTGAAACGCACCGGAGGCGATGAACAGGATGTGGTCGGTGCGCACCATGCCGAACTTGGTGTTCACGGTGCAGCCCTCCACCAGGGGCAGCAGATCCCGCTGTACGCCCTCGCGGGAGACGTCGGCGCCGCCGTATTCACCGCGCTTGGCCACCTTGTCGATCTCGTCCAGGAACACGATGCCGTTCTGCTCCACGTTGGCCACGGCACGCAGCTTGAGCTCGTCCTGGTTGACCATGCGCGCGGCCTCTTCATCCGTGAGCAACTTCATGGCGTCGCGGATCTTGAGCTTGCGGGTCTGGCTGCGCCCACCGCCGATGTTCTGGAACAGGCTCTGCAGCTGGCTGGCCATCTCCTCCATGCCCGGCGGTGTCATGATCTCCACGCCCACGGGGGTGGCGCTCACCTGGATCTCGATCTCCTTGTCATCCAGCTGGCCCTCGCGCAGGCGCTTGCGGAATTTCTGCCGCGTCTCGCTCTGCTCCGGCGCGGAGGCCGGCTCGCTCATGAAGCCCGCCTGGCGGGGCGCGGGCAGCAGCACGTCCAGGACGCGCTCCTCGGCGGCCTCCTCGGCACGGAAGCGCACCTTGCCCATCTCCTGTTCGCGCAGCAGCTTGATGGCCGCGTCGACCAGATCGCGGATGATGGATTCCACGTCACGGCCCACGTAGCCCACCTCGGTGAACTTGGTGGCCTCCACCTTGATGAAAGGGGCATTGGCCAGCCGCGCCAGGCGCCGGGCGATCTCGGTCTTGCCCACGCCGGTGGGGCCGATCATGAGGATGTTCTTGGGGGTCACTTCCTGGCGCAGGGCCTCGGGCAGCTGCTGGCGGCGCCAGCGGTTGCGCAGGGCAATGGCCACGGCGCGCTTGGCGTCCTTCTGGCCGACGATGTGCTTGTCCAGTTCCTGGACGATCTCACGGGGGGTCATGTCTGACATTTAAGGCAGTCTCAAGTGGCGAGTCTCAAGTGGCAAGGTCAAAACCCTGTCCCCTGATCACATCTCCTCGATGGTGAGGTGACGGTTGGTGTAGATGCAGATGTCGGCGGCGATGTTGAGCGCGCGCTCGGCGATCTCCCGGGCGGACAGCTCGGTGTTGTCAAGCAGGGCCCGGGCGGCGGCTTGGGCGAAGGGGCCGCCGGAGCCCATGGCGATCAGGTTGTCCTCGGGCTCGATCACGTCGCCGTTGCCGGTGATCAGCAGGGAGGTCTCCTTGTCGGCCACCGCCAGCAGGGCCTCCAGGCGGCGCAGGGCACGCTCGGTGCGCCAGTCCTTGGCCAGTTCCACGGCGGCCCGGGTGAGGTTGCCGCTGTATTTCTCCAGCTTGCCCTCGAAGCGCTCGAACAGGGTGAAGGCATCGGCGGTGCCGCCGGCGAAGCCGGCCAGCACCTTGTCGCCGTACAGGCGGCGCACCTTGCGGGCATTGCCCTTCATCACCGTATTGCCCAGGGTCACCTGGCCGTCGCCGCCCAGGGCCACCCGGCCGTTGCGGCGCACGCAGACGATGGTGGTTCCGCGAAACTGTTCCAAGGTCTGAACTCCCGATCATGCAAAGACGGTCATTGTAGCCGCTGGCCTGCGGCAAGTCTCATGGCCACGGGCCCGCCGTGGACATGGGCCTGCGGATAATTCCCTACTTCTACACTCTGTTATTACCCGGGGCGCTCTGGTAGCGTGATGGACAGATCCACAACCAGGGAGGTTCAAGCCCGTGCCCTACCAGGAACAGCGCGTCACCTCGGTCCACCGCTGGTCGGAGAAGACCTTCACCTTCACCACCACCCGGCCCGAGGGCTTCCAGTTCAAGGACGGCGAGTTCGTCACCCTCGGTCTGCGCGACGAGGGCAAGCTGATCGCCCGGGCCTACTCCATCGCCTCCAGCAACGACACCGAGCACCTGGAGTTCCTGAGCATCCACGTGCCCGACGGCCCGCTCACCAGCCGCCTGGCCCGGGTGCGGGAAGGTGAGAGCGTGTGGGTGAACACCAAGCCCACCGGCTCCCTGACCGTGAACCACGTGCTGCCGGGACGGCATCTCTACCTGCTGGCCACGGGCACGGGACTCGCCCCTTTCATGTCCCTGGTGCGGGGCCGCGGCGTCTATGAGCGCTTCGAGCGGGTGATCCTGGTGCACAGCGTGCGCACCGTGGTGGAACTGGCCTACCGGGCAGAGCTGGAGTCTCGCAGCGGCGATAAGCTGGTGTACGTGCCCACCGTGACCCGGGAGCCCTTCGAGACCCCGGAGCGGGGCGCGGACCTGTTCCGTTCCGGCGCCCTGTTCGAGCGCCTGGGCCTGCCGCCCGCGGACATGGACCAGGACCGGGTCATGCTGTGCGGCAACCCGCACATGAACCGGGAGATGAAGGACTACCTGGAATCCATCGGCGGGGTGATGACCAACTACAAGGGCGTGGGCAGCTTCACCGTGGAGCAGGCCTTCGTGCTGCACCACGCCGGGGACTGAGGCGGTTGTCTTCCCGCACCCGGCTGATCACGCAAAGGGCGCAGAGACGCGGAGGCCGCAAAGGAATGACCTGACAAACCTTCGCGAGCTCTGCGTCTCTGCGCCCTTTGCGCTGCTTTCCTGAATCAAATCATGGCGCCCTGATCAGCAGTCCCCGATGCGCCGCCCCGTGATGTTCATGTGCATGCTCATGGGCCCCATGGGCGTGTCCATGTCGGCGCGCATGGTGCCGTCCACTTCGATGCCACGAAAACGCATGTCCGCGTTCATCTTCATGCGCACCCCCTGCTGGGTGCATTCCATGGCGTACTTCATGCCGTCCCGGCGCAGGTCCATGTGGGTGACCTGACAGTCCTCCGGCGCCTCCAGGAAGGCCTCGCCCTTCTTGATGTCCTCAATGGTGATGCATTCCCGGTTGCTGTGGGTCTGCTCGGGCATGGGCATGCCCTCGAAGCGGGTGACGTTGGTGTACTCCCACTGGCCGGGGGTGATGTTGGGTTCGGCGGCGAAGGCCGGCAGGGTCAGGCTGGCGGCCAGTAGAACGGCGATGGCGTACGGGCGCATGAGGTTTCCTTGGACTGTTCAGAATGAGGCGGGTTGCCTTTCGGGCACCTTGCCAGCCCGGCCCCGGTGGGTCAACGCGACGGGTTCACAAATCCGCCCGGCAGCACCAGGCGGTGGCCGCGCAGTGCCGCCAGCAGGTCCTTGCGCAGGGCCTCCCGATCCGCCCCGGCCTGGCCGTAACAGGCCACCTCCAGGGCGCGCACCGCCCGGGTCAGCGCGGGCCCTGCCCGCTGGGTGCGCAGCCACCGGCCCAGGGCGGCGGGTGAGCCGGGCACGGCCCGCAACGCGGCCGCCATGGCCGGGGCATCCGCCGCCTGGCGGATGCCCGCCCGAAGGGCCCGGCGCACCCGCAGCCGACACAGCCACGCCAGCAACCCCCAGAGCATCAGCAGACTCAGGGCAAGGCCCAGCAGGGCGAGCGCCGAACGCCACAGCAACACCCGAAGCGGATCCCGCACCGTCAGTGCCAGTGCAGGCAGCTCGGTCACCGCCAGTCGCCCTGTGCCGGTATCGAACCAGGGCAGGCGCAGGCCGGGCAGGGCGTGGTCGCCCCCGGCCCGGGGCGTGACCGGCACCTCCACCCGCAGCAGGCGCTCCCCCGGGGACAGGTCCGGGCCGTCCAGCTGCCGGATCACCGGCGCGTGCAGGCGCAGGCCCTCGGGGGCGGTCAGCTCACGGGCCAGCCAGCGCTCCAGGGCCCGGGGACTCAGGCCCCGCCCCCGCACATCCAGCACCCACAGCAACGGCTCCCCCCGCAGCGGCTCGGCCCCTTGCGGATCGCCCCCCTCCAGTCGCTGGCTGGCCCGGATCGGCGCCAGGGGCAGGTCCACGGGCAGGTAAGCGGGCAGTTCCCGGACCTGGGCGCGCAGCCCCGGGGCCAGGTAGCGCAGCTGCACCCCCTGGCGCTGGAAATCGTGCACGGCCAGCCAGTCCAGGGGCAGTGCCAGCTCGCCCGGATAGAGCGGCGTCAGCAGCCACTGGTAGCGCAGCCGGTAGCGGCCGTCGGCGAGCCGCTCCCGGCTGCGGCCCAGGGCCTCCACGTGCACCGCCCGGGACAGGATGCGCGGGGGCTCGCGCAGTTCGAACTGGTCGTGATCCGTGTCGATCTCCAGCCAGGCCAGCACCGGCTCGCGCAGGAAGGGCATGTCATGCTCCAGGCCCGCCCGCAAGGCCAGGCCCAGGCGCCGGGGCGCCTGTACCTGGACGGTGAGGGGCGGGCTGCGGGCATCCAGCAGCGCCAGGGCGGGCAGCGCCAGCTCGCCGCTGCGCCGGGCATAGAGCCGCAGTTGCAGCTCCTGCCGGGCCCAGACCCGGTCGGGTCCCCGGCTGCCGCGGCTGCGCTGCTCCCAGCGCCAGTCAAAATCCCGGTCCAGGGCGGACAGGTCCAGGGCGAACAGGTCCCCGGCGCTGTGCTCCGCCCGCAGGCGCAGGATCAGCGGCTCGCCCAACTCCAGGCGGGTGGTCTCCGGGAGCACCTGCAGGCGGGGCGTGTCGGCGCCCGCCGGCGCCCAGAGCAGCAGGGCCGCCAGACAGACCCACAGCCAGCGCCACCGCCACCGCCTCATGGCGCGCCCCCGCCACCGGGCGATTCGCGGTCGCGCAGGGCGCGCCAAAGGCGCAGATCCCGGTCCTCCAGCTGATCCTGCTTGAGCAGGGCTGCGTCGTATTCCCGGTCCACGGCCAGGCGCCGCCCGGGGCCGCCCGCCGGCCGCTCGGCCCGGCCCTCCAGCTCGCCCCGGGCCACCGCCTCACCCAGGGCCTCCCGGTCCCCCTCCTCGGTGGGCAGCCGGGGCGTCTCCTCGTCCTCGGGAAACCCCGGGGTCTCCTCCAGGTCCATGCGCCCCACGTCCTCGGTGGCCTGGCGGGCGCGGCGCCCCGCCAGGCCGGGGCCGCCCGCCTCCCGCTCTCGGCCTGCCGCCAGGGCCAGGTTGTGCTCGATGGCCTGGCGATGGGGCGAGGGGTAGGCCAGGGCCCCCCGGTAGGTCTCCACGGCGGCGGCGTAGTCCTCCTGGCGGAAGCGGGCATTGCCCAGGTTGAACAGGGCCTCGGCCCGCTCCCGGTCGCCGGGGGCCGTCAGCCAGGCCTGGATGAAGGCCTCGGCGGCGTGCTCGAAATCCCCCAGCCGGTAGGCGCTGGCCCCCTCCCCCAGGCGCCCGGGGTGGCCGGGCAGGCGTGCATAGGCGTTCAGGGCCCGGGCGAAGGCCCCGGCGTTCCAGGCGCTGTGTGCCTGCAGCGCCAGGGCAGGCTCGTCGGCCGACACCGGGGCGGGCTGCAGGGGCAGCAGCAGCGCCAGCACCAGGGCGGACGCGGGCGCGGGCGCGGGGCGCAGCCAGGAGAGCAGCAGCAGGACCAAGCCCGGCGCCAGCAGCCAGGGGTGGAGTTCCTGCCAGTGGGTCACGGAACGGCTGCTGGGCAGACGGACCACCGCGTCGGCGTAGAGCCGCTCCCAGGCCCGGCCCAGTGAAGATTGGCCCAGTGCGCCGGCCTGGGCATAGTGGCCGCCGCCGACCTCGGCCAGGCGGGTGAGCGCCTCGGCATCCAGGCGCGAGAGCAGGGTCTCGCCCCCCTCCCGCAGCAGGCCACCCGCGCCGTCGGGCACCGGCACCGGCTCCGTGCCCCCCACGCCCAGCACGTACAGGGTGTGGCCCGCGTCCCGCAGGGCCCGCGCCTGGGTTTGCATGGCGGCCAGCCGCGCCCCGGCAAAGGCCCGGGCGTCGCCATCGGTAATCAGCACCACCGCGCCGCTGCCTTCCAGGGCCTCGCCGGCCAGTCGCAGGCCTTCGGCCACGGCCCGGCTGGCGGACAGACCGGCGGGGTCCGCCAGGGCCTCGGGGCCCCGGGACAGGTAATGGCTCAGCAGGCGGCGGTCGTGGGTGGGCGGGGCGAGCATCAGGGCGCGCCCGGCGAAGGCCACCAGGCCCACCCGCTCCCCCCGCAGCCCTTCCAACATGCCATCCACCTCCAGCAGGGCCCGGGTCAGGCGCCGGGGGGCGAGGTCCTGCGCCTGCATGGTGGCCGAGACGTCCAGCACCAGCATCAGGGAGACATCCCCCCGGTGGCCCTCCCCGGCCACCTGTACCGGGGCCGGTACCCGGGGCCCGGCCAGAGCGGCGGCCAGCAGCAGCCAGGCCAGGGCATGGAGCCCGAAGCGCAGCCCCGTGTCCCGGCCGGCCTGGTACAGGGCCCAGGGCCGCAGGGCACGGTCGGCATAGCGGCGCAGGGGCCGCTCCCGCAGCCGCCCCAGGGCCGCCAGCAGCCAGGGCAGCCCGGCCAGCAGCAGCCACAGGGGCGCGCGCCACTCCAGCAGCGCCAGTTGTGTGCCCAGGTTCATGGACCGACGCTCATGGCCCGAACCCCCGGCCCGCCTGGGCTACCCCGTTCGCGGCGGGGTCGCCGCTCCTACGGGACCTGGGATGCCCCGCATCCCGCAGCCGACCTTCACACCCCACCGCAACAGGTTTAACCCCTGTAGGAGGCCCGACCCCGGGCCGAACGCCCGTTCGCGGCGGGGTCGCCGCGCCTACGGGATCGGGGATGCGCCTCACCCCGCAGCAGACCGTCATGGCGGCACTCACGGGCCGCGCCTCAGGGCCAGCAATCCGGCGACGGCCAGCAGGGCCAGGGCGCCGCCCAGGGGCAGGGGATACCAGGGCCGCCACAGGCGCTCGCCGCCCGGAGGGGCCGCCTCGGCGGCCTCCAGCCGGTCGATGGTGGCGATCACGGCCTCCAGGTCGGCACTGCGGGTGACGTGGAAATGGCGTCCGCCGGTGGTCTCGGCCATGTCCGCCAGGCTCGGCTCGCCCTCCACCGGGGCCAGGGCCTGGCCGCCGGTGATCTCCACGGTATAGAGCGCCACCCCCGCCGCCCGGGCCAGGGCCAGGGCCTCGCTGGGGCGCAGGAGGCCTGCGTTGCTCTCGCCGTCGGAGAACAGGATCAGCGCCGGGCGGCGCTCGGCCCCCGAGGCCTGCAGCTGGCGCAGGGCCAGGGCGATGCCGTCGCCGATGGCGGTGTCGTCCCCCAGCATGCCCGCCCGCAGGCGCGCCAGCTGGCTGGCCACCAGTTCCCGGTCCCCGGTCAGGGGCACCAGGGTGGCGGCCTCCTCGGCCATGGGGATCAGGGCAAAGCGGTCCCCCTCCCGGGCGCGCACGAAGCGGGTGACCACCCCCTGCAACACCTCGATGCGCGACACCGGGCGGCCCTCGGCCCGGTAGTCCCGCACCAGCATGCTGCCGGAGGTATCCACCACCAGGACCAGGTCCCGGCCCGCCACGGGCTCGGGGATGAACTCGCCGGGGCTGCGGGGCTGGGCCAGGGCCAGCAACAGCAGGGCAAGCGCCAGCACCCGCAGCCAGGGCACGGCGCCCGCCCCCCGTTGCCGGGCAGCGCTGCCCAGGCCCGCCGCGTCCGGGTGACGCAGCCAGGTCTGCCCCCCTTCCACGGGCCGCCCGCCTAGGCCCGGCCACAGGGGCAGCAGGGCCAGGGGCAGGAGCAGCAGCCACAGGGGCGCCGCCAGTTCCAGGCCGACGCCCAAGCCCAGTGAGGCATTCACGCGCGGGTCCTCAAGTGGACCCGCGATCGGACCCGTAATTGGGCCCGTAATCGAGCAAGAGCCTCCCCCAAGCGGGCGCTGTCCGGCACTGCGCGGCCGTAGCTCAGGGCGTCCAGGCGGGCGCGCAGCTCGGCCAGCTCCCCGCACGGGGCGGGGCCGAAGGCCCGGTGCAGCAGGGCCAGGGCCTGGCGGGCCAGGGTCCGGGGCGGCCGCTGGCCCCGGGCCAGGCACCGGGCCAGCCACCAGGCCCGCAGGGCCAGACGCCGGCGCCACAACAGGGCCAGCCCCAGGGCAAGAACGAGCATCAGCAGCAACAGGACTGCCAGCCACGCCGGCCCGGCGCCGCCCAGGCCCGCCGACGGCACCAGGGCCGGGGCCTCGGGGGGGAAGATGTCGATCAGCTCGCTCACGGGTGCCGCCGAGGCGCCCGTGGCACCCCCGGTCCGGCCAGTTGCCGGACCCAGATCCGCGCCGGGGTCTCGGCGCCCAGTTCCAGCAGCCCCACGCCGGCGCCGCTCAGCCAGCGCCGGCAGTCCCGGGCGCGGGCCTCGGCGTGGGCGTCGAAGGCGGCGCGCACCCCCGGCCGGGCAGTGTCCAGCCACAGGGGCCGGTCCGAACCGGGCAGCCGGAACGGCACCCGGCCCATGGGGGGCAGGCTGCGCTCGGCGGTGTCGGTGATGCGCACCACGGTCACGGTCCGTCCACCGGCGGCCAGACGCCCCAGGGCCGCCGCCTGCTCAAGGTCCAGCCAGCGCAGGTCGCTGAGCACCAGGATCCCGGCACCGGCCGGCAGCAACCGGGGCAGGCCAGCCAGCAGGGCGGCCAACTGGGCGGCACCTGTCGCCGTCGCCTCAGATTCCAGGGGCGGGCAGGGCGCGGCCAGCCCCCGGGCCAGTGCCAGGGCATGGCCCCGACCGCCGCGCACCGGCCACTGGCGGGGGTGATCCTCCCCCAGCACCGCCGCGCCCACGCTGCCGCCCTCGCCCACGGTGGCCAGGGCCTGGTGAATGGCGATGCGCGCCGCCTGGGCCGCCTTGAGCCGCACCCGGGTGCCGAAGCGCATGCTGGCCCCCAGGTCCACCAGCAGGTACAGGCAGGGGCGGGGCTCCAGGTGATGCAGGCGGATGTGGGGGGTGCCGGTGCGGGCGGTGGTGCGCCAGTCCATGGCGCGCACGTCATCACCGGCCTGGTAGCGGCGCAGCTCCTGGAAGTCCAGGCCGTGGCCGCGCAGGGGCGAGGGCCGTTCGCCGCCGGGCAACTCGCCGCCGGGGGGGCGGGGCGGGGCCTGTTCCGCGAGCCGCAACAGGGTCTGCAGTTCGTCCGCCGCCAGCAGGGGCCGGACGGCCGGATCGGCGCCTGCCCCGGGGCGGCGACGCCAGCGTGCTTGCAGCCAGGCGCGCATGGATCAGGGCACGGGGACCGCGCCGATGAGCCCGGCGAGCACCGTGTCCCGGTCCACCCCGTCCATGTGGGCCTGCATGCTGAGCATCACCCGGTGGCGCAGGCAGTCGGGGGCCACGGCCAGGATGTCGTCGGGGCTCACGTAGTCCCGGCCGCGCAGGTAGGCCTCGGCGCTGGCGGCCCGGGCGATGGCCAGGGAGGCCCGGGGCGAGGCGCCCAGGGCCAGCTGCCCGGCGCCGGCGCCGCTGCGGGTGGCGCCCACCAGGGCGACGATGTAGGCCTCCAGTGACGGGTCGATGTGCAGATCCGCCACCTCCGCCCGGGCCGCCAGCACGGTCTCCACGGTCACCGGGCCGTGGTCAGTGTCCGGACGTTCGCCCCGCAGCCTGGCCCGGTCCAGGCGCAGGATGGCCAGCTCCTCTTCGGCGGAAGGGTAGTCCAGCACCACGTGCAGCAGGAAACGGTCCAGCTGGGCCTCGGGCAGGGGGTAGGTGCCCGCCTGTTCCAGGGGGTTCTGGGTGGCCATGACCATGAACAGGGGCGGCAGGGGCCGGGTGACCCCGGCCACGGTGACCTGGTGCTCCTGCATGGCCTCCAGCAGGGCGGACTGCACCTTGGCCGGGGCGCGGTTGATCTCGTCCGCCAACAGGATCTCGTTAAACAGGGGGCCCTCCCGGAACACGAACTCATGGCGGTCAGCCAGGTAGACCTCGCTTCCGGTGAGGTCCCCGGGCAGCAGGTCGGGGGTGAACTGCAGGCGCTTGAAGCGGGCGTGCACACCGTCGGCCAGGGCCTTCACCGCCGTGGTCTTGGCCAGGCCCGGCAGGCCCTCCACCAGCACGTGGCCGCCGGTGAGCAGGCTGATCACCAGGCGATCCAGCAGCCGGTGTTGGCCCACCACCACGGTGTTGAGTTGTTCGCGCAGGGCGAGGATCTGCTGCTGGACGGTCATGGTGTTCATGGTTTCCTGGGGCTCAATGTGTCAGGACGCGGGCCCCGCCCGCGGCATTCCATGGATAGCTCGCCAAGGATCAGCTGGAGGGCTTGCGCCGGGCCCGGGGATGGGCGGCGTCGTAGACCTTGGCGAGGTGCTGGTAGTCGAGATGGGTGTAGACCTGGGTGGTGCTGATGTCGGCATGGCCCAGCAACTCCTGCACGGCGCGCAGGTCGCCGGAGGATTCCAGCAGGTGGCTGGCGAAGGAATGGCGCAGCAGGTGGGGATGCACGCGCCGGTCCAGGCCCTGCAACCCCGCATGGCGCGCCAGCCGGGTCTGCACCGCCCGGGCCCCCAGGCGCCGGCCCCGCTGGCCCACGAACAGGGCCTGTTCATCGGCGGCGGCGAGCCCCGCGCGCATGGGCAGCCAGGCCTTGAGCGCCGCGACGGCGTGGCGGCCGATGGGCAGGTCCCGGGCCTTGCGGCCCTTGCCGGTGACCCGCAGCTGGGCATCGCCGAGATCCACGTCCACCAGGTCCAGACCCACCAGCTCGGCGAGACGCAGGCCCGAGGAATAGAACAGCTCCAGGATCGCCCGGTCGCGCACCACCAGGGCCTCGTCCCCGGGCAGGTCCAGCAGCCGGGCGACCTGGTCCACGTCCAACACCCCGGGCAGCTTGCGCCCGGACTTGGGCGCGCGCACGTCCAGGGCCGGGTTGGCGTCCGCCACCCCTTCCCGGATCAGGTAATTGAAGAAGCCCCGGATGGCCGACAGCAGGCGCTGCAGGGTCTTGCTGCCGGCCCCCTGGCGGTGTTCCTTCGCCACTAGGGCGCGGATGTCATGGACCTTCACCGAGGACCAGTCATCGCCCACCGCTTCACACAGGCGGCGAAGGTCCCGGGCGTAGTTCTCGACGGTGTGGGGGGAGTAGCGACGCTCCTCGCGCAGGTGGCGGAGATAACGATCGATCCAGGGCGATTTGGCGACGCTCAAGGGGCTGCGGTCCGACAGAAAAGGGAAGGGGTCCGCAAATAAACGCGAAGAACGCAAATAGGGGACAAGAACGTCGAATACCTGTGCCCCGGCTTCGATTTGCGTTGATTCGCGTTTATTTGCGGACCCCCTCTATGAACGCAGGAAAGTCTGCCCGGCGCGCAGGCTGGCGTCAGGCCTTGAGCCTTGTCGCCACCGCGTGGGAGATGATCTCTCCCAGGTAGCCGATGAACAGGGTGCCCATGCCGGGATGGAAACGGGTGTCCTCGCGGCTGCCCAGGGCCAGGATGCCCAGACGGCGGTTGCCGTCCATGAGCGGCACGGCCACGGCGGACTGCACCGGGGTGTCGGCCTCGGGGAGCAGTGCGGTGAGCTGTTCATCGCTCAGGCGTCCGCACAGGGGGCGGCGGGTCTCGAACAGGGATTCCAGGGAATTGAGCGCGGGGTCGCCCTCGGCCACGAAATGCAGACCCTGGGCGGGATCACCCAGCAGCCGGACCACCACGTGGTCGGCGCGGAACTCGGTGCGCAGCTGCTCCTGGGTGGTGGCCAGCACCGCGTCCAGGCTGTCGGCGTCCATCAACCCCAGGGCCAGGTGATGCATGTGCTGGCTCAGGCGCTCGTTCTCCCGGGCCAGTTGCACCAGGTCCAGGAGCTTTCTTTCCAACTGGCGGTTTTTGTCCCGCAGCCAGCCGATCTGGCGCTCGATCAGGGAGACCGCGCCGCCGGAGGCGTGGGGCAACTTGAGCACGTCCAGCAGGGCCAGGTGGCGTTCGAAAAAATCCGGATGACTGCGCAGCCAAGCCTCCACGGCCTCTTCGCTGAGCGCTTCCTCGGCCAGGTTCGTATGGGTGCTCATATGTCGATGCTGCCTGTGAAGACCTGAGTGGCGGGGCCGGTCATCATCACCGGCGCCTCTTCTTGTCCGGCCCAGTTTATCACAAGCCGTCCACCGGGCAGGTCCACGGCCACGGTCTCGTCCAGCAGGCCCTGGATGCGCCCGGACACCACCGCGGCACAGGCCCCGGTGCCGCAGGCCAGCGTTTCGCCCACGCCCCGCTCGTAGACCCGCAGGCGGATCTCGCCCGGAGAGACCACCTGCATGAAGCCCACGTTCACGTGGCGGGGAAAGCGCGGGTGGGCCTCGATCAGCGGACCGAGCCGGGCCACCGGCGCGGTCTGCACGTTGTCCACCCGCAGCACCGCGTGGGGGTTGCCCATGGACACGGCACCGATCTCATAGGTCTCGCCCTCCACCTCCAGGGGGTAGGAGGTCATGGCGCTCTCCGCCTCGAAGGGGATCTGCCAGGGCTTGAGGCGGGGCGGGCCCATGTCCACGGTCACCTGCCCGTCCGGCTGCACCTGGAGATGGATGATGCCGGCTGCGGTCTCCACCGGGATGTGGTCCTTGGCGGTGAGCCCCCGCTCGCGCACGAACACCGCGAAGCAGCGGGCGCCGTTGCCGCACTGCTCCACCTCGTTGCCGTCGGCGTTGAAGATGCGATAGCGGAAGTCGGCTGCCGCCGGGTCCGAGGGGCGCTCCACCAGCAACACCTGGTCGCAGCCCACGCCGAAGCGCCGGTGTGCCAGCAGGCGCACCTGATCGGGGCTCAGATCCACCGGCTGATGGATGGCATCGATGACCACGAAATCGTTGCCGAGGCCGTGCATCTTGCTGAATTGTATGCGCATTCCGGTAGCGTAGACGCTCACCGGGGGGAAGGAAAGGCATTTTTGAAGTGGGAAGTGGGAACGGGGAAGTTGGAACGGGTGAAGGGGTGACCAGTCTCCCGGATCATCCATGAGCTGCACCGCCTGTTCCGCTTGACGTATTACGTGGCGCGTAATAACCTCAATCCATGATCAAGAGCTTCGCGGATAAGGATACCCGCGCCTTGTTCGAAGGCGGTGACCCACGCCGCTTTCGGGCATTTCGCGCTCAGGCCGAGCGGAAGCTGGCCCTGCTCGATGCCGCAACGACGCTGGAATTCCTGCGCAGTCCACCGGGCAACCGCCTCGAGGCCCTGACCGGCGACCGGAAAGGACAATGGAGTATCCGCATCAACCAGCAGTGGCGATTGTGCTTCTGCTGGCAAGATGGCAATGCCTATGACGTCGGGATCGTCGACTATCACTAGAGGACAGGACACCATGGCCACCCACCGCATGCGTCCCATTCATCCAGGGGAGATCCTGCGCGAGGAGTATCTGGCGCCACTTGGCATGAGCGTGAATGCCCTGGCCCGCGCGTTGCGGGTCCCGGCCACGCGCCTGCATGAAATCGTCAATGAACGTCGTGCAGTGAGCGCGGACACCGCCTTGCGTCTCGCCCGTTTCTTCGGCGGGGACGCCCAGTCCTGGCTGAATCTTCAGAGCACCTATGAGCTCCGCCTGGCCGAGGCCGAGCGCGGCGACATCATCAAGAAAGAGGTCGCGCCCCGCGCGGCGTGAGCCTCGGCAACCCGGCTCACCCGGCGCGCATCAACCCACTCACCACCAGGTGTCGATCACTCACAGCCCGCACATCCAGGCCGGCCAGGCTGGCCCTGTCCAGTTGCTCACGCACCTCGTCCACGCGAAACGCCGCCAGCAGGGAGTGGAAGAAATCCCGCTGTAGCACCGGCGGCTCGTCGGCCGCGTACTGCGCCACCATGGCCTCGGCGGATGCCCGTGAATCGGGGCGCATGAGATCCATGATGAACACGAAACCGCCGGGCTCGGTGTAATGGGCCACGGCATCCCAGAGCACGGCGGGTTCATGGAGATGGTGCAGCAGGCTGTTGGAGATCACGCCCCGGTAGCGCTCGCGGGGCGGGGCATCCGCCGGCAGGCAGGCCTGCACCAGGCGCACCCGACCCTCGAGCCCGCTCCCGGCGAGCAGGCGCTCGCCCTCGGCCAGCATGGCCGGGGCGCCGTCCACTCCGTCCACGTTCGCCTCGGGGAAGGCCCGGGCGAAGCGCATGCTGATGTCCCCGGGTCCGCAGCCCAGATCCAGCACCGGACCGCTGACCGCCAGACCGGGGAAGGCCTCCCGGAACAGCTCGACGAAGCGGCTGTGGGGCGCCTCGAAGTCCGCCTCCGCGTAGGCCCGGGCCTGGTCCGGGTCGAGCATCAGTTCGGGTTCGGGGGTTCGGTGCATGGAAAAAACCAAACGGCAAGGGAGTTGACAGGATTTACATGATTAACGGGATTAAAGGCCTTTAAACACAATCCTGTAAATCATGTGAATCCTGTCGATTTTCTTTTGAATCGAACAGCCCGCTACGGCAGCAGCGTCTCCCGCGCCATGAGCTCTTCCAGGCTCTCGCGGCGGTTGACCAGATGCACCTGCTCGCCGTCCACCATCACCTCGGCGGCGCGGGGGCGGGTGTTGTAGTTGGAGCTCATGGTGAAGCCGTAGGCGCCGGCGGAGCGCACCGCCAGCAGGTCGTCCTCGGCCAGCACCAGGGCGCGCTCCTTGCCCAGGAAGTCACCGGTCTCGCACACCGGTCCCACCACGTCGTAGGTGCGCGACTCGCCCAGGCGGGGCGCCACCGGCACGATCTCCTGCCAGGCGCCGTAGAGGGCCGGGCGGATCAGGTCGTTCATGGCGGCGTCCACCACGGCGAAGTCCTTGTGCTCGGTGTGCTTGAGGTATTCCACCCGGGTGAGCAGCACGCCGGCGTTGCCGGCAATCGCCCGGCCCGGCTCCAGCAGGATCTCGTAGCGGGTGTCGGCCAGGCCCTCGAACAGGGCGCGGGCATAGGCGTCCGGCAGGGGCGGTTCCTCGTCCCGGTAGCGGATGCCAAGCCCGCCGCCCAGGTCCAGGTGATCCAGGCCGATGCCGTCCGCCTCCAGGGTGCGGGCCAGCTCCAGCACGCGCTTGAGGGCATCCACGAAGGGGCTCAGGCCCGTGAGCTGGGAGCCGATGTGGCAGTCCACGCCCACTACCCGGATGTGGGCCATGTCGGCGGCCTGGCGGTACAGGGCCGGGGCGACGCGGATGTCCACGCCGAACTTGTTTTCCTTCAGTCCCGTGGAGATGTAGGGATGGGTCCTGGCATCCACGTCCGGGTTCACCCGGATGGACACCGGCGCCTCGACGCCCAGCTCGCCGGCCACGCCATTGAGGCGCGCCAGCTCCGCTTCGGACTCCACGTTGAAACAGCGGATGCCCACCTCGAGCGCCCGGCGCATCTCGTCGGCGCGCTTGCCCACCCCGGAGAACACCACCCGCGATGCCTCACCGCCGGCGCGCAGCACCCGCTCCAGCTCGCCCACGGAGACGATGTCGAACCCGGAACCCAGGCGCGCCAGCACGTTCAGCACCGCCAGGCTGGAGTTGGCCTTCACCGCGTAACAGATGAGATGCGGATGGTCGCCCAGGGCCGTGTCGAAGGCCCGCCAGTGCCGCTCCAGGGTGGCCCGCGAGTAGACGTAGCAGGGCGTGCCGTGGGCGGCGGCGATCTGGCTCAGGGGGACTTCCTCGGCGTGCAGCACACCGTCGCGATACTGGAAATGATCCATGCAGGGCTTGGCTCCGATGGGCCGGGGTTGGGGGTTTCCGCCACGCGACCCAACTCCGGGCCGCATGGCGGGAATGACTCGCGTCGTTGAGAAATAGACTACGGACGCGGCGTTTCGTTGCGCGTCTCCTCGGCCGGCGCCGCCTCGGCCTCGGGCAGGTAGAGGTCGCCCTTCTGACCGCAGCTGGCCAGCAGCGACAGGCTGCCCAGGGCCACCACCACGGCGATCATGAGGAGATTGGACCAGCAGATGCGCATCGGCTTGCGTCCTCGATAAGACGATGAATGGCTGGGCATTATAGCGTCAGTGTCGCGCCGTCCCACAGTGCGTCGCGGACATTTCTGCACGCCCATGACGGCGCGCGCCGGGGCATGCGAGAATGGCCCGAATTCCGGCCGCCCCGAACACGCCCTTGCGCCTTCGCACCAACATCTTCCTGTGGGTCTCCCTGGCCACCGTGCTGCCGCTCACGGTGCTGGTGCTGGTGGTCACCGCCTACAGCGAGCGCCAGTACAGCCAGGACCTGGACCGCCAGGTGGGTCAGAGCCTCAATACCCTGGTGGCGGAGATGGACCGGCGCCTGCGCTTCGAGCGGGAGGTGATCGGCGCGCTGGTGAACTCGGCGCCCATGCAGGGCTTCCAGTCGGTGCTGGAGCAGGCCCGGGACGGGCGCAAGCACCCCCAGTTCAACCTGCGCGCCGCGCAGCTCGGCATCTTCCTGGAAGAGTTCACCGCCCTGATCCCGGACATCGGCACCATCCGCGTGCTGGACACCCGGGGCAACACCCTGATCATGATCCGCGAGCGCCAGGTCATGCCCACCCACTACCCGGGCATGGACCCCTACCCCTACGCCGAGGAGGAGCTGGATGATCCAGCCTTCCTGCAGCGCCTGCGCGCCCTGCCCCGGGGCGAGGTGAGCTACCTGCTGCTGCCTGAGAGCCGCAGCGACTACATCTTCGGCGCCATCCCGCCCATGTACGACGCCGCCGTGCCCATCGAACGGGAGGGCGAGGGGGTGGTCGGCTACCTGCTGGCCAACTCTACCGGCCTGCAGATCGACCGCATGCTGGAACTGGCCCCGCGCCTCAACGAGGGACGCCTGAGCCTCGCGGAACTCAATCCCGATTATCCTTACCGGGACGGCCTGATCCTGTTCGACGAGGCCTCCGGCCTGCTGTTCACCAGCGCCAAGCATCCGGAGATGCGCGTGGCCAACACCTTCTGCGAAGGCCTGGCCCGGCAGGTGAACGTGCAACCCTTCGGCGCCGCCAACCTGCAGACCCGCCCATCGCGGGTGTTCTTCGCCGAGTACCACCCCTACCCGAACCAGCTGGTCAGCTGGGTGGTGATCTCCGAGATCCCCCATGACGCCATCGGCGCGCCCTTCAAGCGCATCCGCCAGGGCATCCTGCTGATGGCTGGCCTGGCCCTGCTGGTCAGTCTGCTACTGGCGCAGCTCAGTGCCCGGCGCATCGCCAAGCCCATTACCCGGCTCACCCACAACCTCAAGGCCTACGCCCTGGGTGAACCCCTGGAGCAGAACGAGCCCCACAACACCCAGGAGATCCGCGAGCTGCAGGACTCCTTCACCTACATGGCCGAGACCCTGGAGAAGGCCCGCACCGACCGCGACCAGGCCCAGCGCATGCTGCTGCAGTCCGCCAAACTCGCCTCCATCGGCGAGATGGCCGCCGGCATCGGCCACGAGCTCAACAACCCCCTGAACAACATCCTGTCCCTGGCCAAGCTGATCCGCCGGGAACTGCCCGATGACGACCCGCGCGCCCGGGAAGACCTGCGCGCGCTCACAGACGAGGCGGAGCGGGCCACGCGCATCGTCAACGGCATCCTCAACTTTGCCCGCCAGGTGCCGCCCCACTACGTGCCCATCGACGTGCGCCCGTGGCTGGAGGAGACCCTGATCCTGGTCAACCAGTCCGCCCGGGACCAGCAGGTCAGCGTGCGCCTGGAGGTGGAGGAGGGCCTGGTCATGGAAGGTGACGTGAACCAGCTCCGGCAGGTGCTCATCAACCTGCTGCTCAACGCCATCCAGGCGAGCCAGGCCGGCGACGAGGTGGTGATCATGGCCCGCCACGACCCGGACGGGGAGGTCAACGTGTGCGTCTGCGACCAGGGCTGCGGCATCAAGCCGGAGGTCCAGGACCGTATGTTCGACCCCTTCTTCACCACCAAGCCCGTGGGCAAGGGCAGTGGCCTGGGCCTGTCCATCAGCCTCGGCATCGTCGAGCAGCACGGCGGGAATCTGGACATCCGTCCCAACGAGCGTGGCGGCGTCACCGCCACGGTGCGCCTGCCGGCTGCCCGCCGTCAGGCCGCGCCATGACCGGTCTCGCAGTTCGGGAACGAACCGGCGCGAAAAGCATCAAGTTAAACTGACACCATGAGCGAAGCCGCCAACATCTTCTTCGTCGACGACGACCCCCGGGCCGGCGAGCTGTTCCTGCGCTTCTGCGAGGGCACCCCTCACCAGGTGCACGTGTTCCGCGACCCCCAGCAGGCCCTGACCGCGTTCATCGAGCAGGGCGCCGACCTGATCATCACCGACCTCGCCATGCCCGGGCTGTCCGGCATGGACCTGCTGTCCCGCATCCGCGACGTGGATTCCGACGTGCCGGTGATCATCATCACCGGCTACTCCTCGGTGGACAACGCCATCGAGGCCCTGCGCCTGGGCGCCACGGACTTCATCAAGAAGCCCTACGACACCGACGAACTGCTGCTGCTCATCGAGCGCACCCTGGAGGGCGAGCGCCTCAAGCGCGAGAACCGCCTGCTCAAGCGCCAGCTCAAGGACGAGCGCCTGCGTTACGGCATGGTCGGCCACGGCGACGCCATGGAGTCGGTGTACCGGCTCATCGACAAGGTGGCCGACATCCGTTGCAACGTGATCATCGAGGGCGAGTCCGGCACCGGCAAGGAACTGGTGGCCCGGGCGATCCACACCCAGGGCCCCGACGCGGACAAGCCCTTCGTGGTGATCGACTGCGGCGCCATCAACGACACCCTGCTGGAATCCGAGCTGTTCGGCCACGAGAAGGGCGCCTTCACCGGCGCCGCCCACACCAAGGCGGGCCTGCTCGAGACCGCCACCGGCGGCACGGTATTCCTGGACGAGATCTGCAATATCTCCGATGCCATGCAGGTGAAGCTGCTGCGGGTCGTGCAGGAGCAGCAGGTGATGCGCGTAGGCAGCGTGCGGCCGATCCCCATCGACGTGCGCTTCATCGCCGCCACCAACCGCAACCTGGAGGCCATGATCGAGGCCGGCGAGTTCCGTCACGACCTCTATCACCGTCTCAACGTGGTGCAGATCCACATGCCGCCCCTGCGTGCCCGGCGCGAGGACATCCCGCCCCTGGTGCAGGCCTTCGTGGAGGAATTCGCAAAGCGCTACCACCGCCAGGTGGAGGGCTTCGACCCCCACGCCCTGGAGCGCCTGCAGACCTACGACTGGCCCGGCAACGTGCGCGAGCTGCGCAACCTGGTAGAACGTACCATCGCCCTGGCCGACGGCCCGGTGCTGCACCTGGACCGCCAATGGCCCAGCACCGGCGCCGCCTCCACTGCGGCTGCGCAGGCCCTGGACGCCGACCAGCCCGATCTCGCCACCCTGGAGAGGCGCTACATCCTGAAGACCCTGCAGCGCCTGGACGGCAACCGGGAGCAGACCGCCAGGGCCCTGGGCATCAACAAGTCCACTCTCTGGCGCAAGCTGCAGCAGTACGAACAGGAAGCCGACCCCTCCTGAGGGTTGCGAATTGCAACTTGCAGCCATTGCAATTCGCAATGATGCGGGTGGTATTCGTCACGCCTGCCCTGCCTATCCCATTGATCCCGCAATAATTTCTACGAATGGCACAGGGCTTGCTGTATCCCTGTTGACCGTAAACCGTGTCACACCACTACAAGCAGGAGAGATGACATGAATAGCAAGCGTCGTGTATTTCTGAAGGGCACCCTGGCCGCCAGCGCCGTGGGCGTCGCCGTGGGCGCGGGCATGCTCGCCCCCCGTACCGTCCTGGCCGCATGGCCCGAATCCGCCTTCGGTCCCCGTTCCGTCTCTGACGCCATCAAGAACGCCATGGGCTCCGACTCCATGTCCGCCGGCGACATCAGCATCCAGGCCCCCGACATCGCCGAGAACGGCGCCGTGGTGCCCATCACCGTGGAAACCGGCATGAGCGGCGTCACCGACATCGCCATCCTGGCCGCCACCGCCAACGCCCCCCTGACCTCCAGCTACAAGCTCGGCGAGGGCGCCAAGCCCTTCGTCTCCACCCGTATCAAGATGGGTGAGACCTCCGACATCATCGCTGTGGTCAAGGCCAACGGCCGGCTCTACAACGCCTCCAAGGAAGTCAAGGTCACCATCGGCGGCTGCGGCGGCTAAGCCCCCCACCGACACCTTGATTGCCTAACGACTATTTGAAGGAGACATACCATGTCCAGCATTCGTGTACGTGCTCAGCTCGCCGGCGACACCACCACCGTGCGTGCCCTGATGAGCCACCCCATGGAGACCGGCCAGCGCAAGAACAAGGCCGGTGAGCCTATCCCCGCCCACTACATCAAGGAAGTGGTCGCCGAGGTCAAGGGCAAGAACGTGCTGACCGCCTACTGGGGTCCGGCCATCTCCCGCAACCCCTACCTGTCGTTCCAGTTCACCGGCGCCGCCGCCGGCGACACCCTCAAGATCTCCTGGGTCGACAACAAGGGCGAGGCCGATTCCACCGAAGTCCAGGTGGGCTAAGTCTCAAAGCCCAAAGGCCGGGCTCCGCAAGGGGCCCGGCCTTTTTTGTGCCTGCTGGAACATACCGAACCCCATTCTCTCGCGGAGGCGCAGAGGCGCTGGAAAATCCAACGCGTCAGGACTATTCCCTGCGTCTCCGCGTCCCGGCGAGAGAATCATGTTTCATCGTATCGGGTTATCATCCAAAGCCATGGATTCACCACCCCGCCTCGAAACCCTCCAGATCGACACCGGTCCCGAGCCCCGCACCGCCATCCTCTGGCTGCACGGCCTGGGTGCCGACGGCTACGATTTCGAACCCCTGGTCCCCGTGCTGCGCATCCCGCAGGCCACGCCGGTGCGCTTCGTGTTTCCCCATGCCCCGGTGCGGCCCGTGACCATCAACGGCGGCATGGCCATGCGCGCCTGGTATGACCTGCTGAGCCTCTCGCCGCTACGGGAATCTGGGCCCGACCTGCGTGAATCCATCGCCGCCATCGAGGCCCTGGGTCGACACTTGCGCGCGAGCTGCCCCCGGCTGCTGCTGGGCGGCTTTTCCCAGGGGGGCGCCGTGGCCCTGGCCACGGCCCTGTGCACCGAGCTGCGGCCGGAGGGGGTGTTCGCCCTGTCCACCTACCTGCCGAACCTCACCCATGCCGGCCTCGAGCCCCTGGCCGGTCCGCGCACCTCCGCCATCTACCAGGCCCACGGCCAGGCAGACCCCATCATCCCCCTGACAGCGGCCAGGGCGGCTACTCAATCTCTCGAGGACCTGGGACTTTCGGTGGAATCCCATGAGTACCCCATGGCCCACCAGGTCTGCGAGGCGGAGATCTCCGACCTGCGCGCCTGGTTTCTGGCGCGCCTTGCCGACTGATCCCTCTCTCCGGCCGGCAAAACGCCGGTTTACGGCCCCGAATGCTTGTTATCACTGACGGGCGGTGTTGGCGATTCCTGATCTTCGGGGCATAGTTGGCCTGTAGGACGGCACAAAAACATAAAAAATACGCCTCATCAGGGACGTATCAATAACAAGAGCGTGTTTTCCCCGTGTCTTGCGCGGGGATACCCGGTTCTGGCCGGGCAAACACCCTTCTGGAGGAGACGCCGGGGTGAAGGACAATCAGGTGCAATTGGCCGAAAGACCACACTCGCCGGTCTTCGCGGCCCGTTCCCGCAGCACCATCCTGGTCGGTTTCGGCATCGTGCTGTGCCTCATGGCGATCATGATCGTGCTGGGACTCAGCCGCATGGCCCACGTGCAGGACCGGCTGGAACGCATCGTCCACGAGCACAACGTCAAGACCGAGCTGCTGGGCAACATGCGCAATGCCGCCCGGGAACGCTCCGTGACCCTCCTGCGCCTGGCCATCACCACGGACCCCTTCGATCTGGACGCGGGCATCATGGACTTCCGCCAGGAGGCCTCGCAATTCATGGTCAACCGCGGCCGCCTGACCCAGATGAGCCTGAGCGCGCGGGAAGAGGCCCTGCTGGAGGATTCCCGGGGCCTGACCGTGCGCGCGGTGCAGGCCCAGGAGGCGGTGCTCGAGCACATCCTGAACGGCGAGGCCGAGCACGCCAACCGGGTGCTGCTGGAACAGGCCATCCCCTTGCAGAATGCCGTGCTCGCCAACCTCGACGCCCTGCTGGCGCTGCAGCGGGAAGCGGGCGAAACCATGGTCGAGGAGGCTGCCGCGCGCTACCGCTCCGCCGTGATCCTGATGAGCCTGCTGGGGCTGGCGGCGCTGCTGCTGGGCGCACTGGTGGGCCGAACGGTGGGCCTGCGCACGGCCAGGGTGGAAGCCGATCTCTATCGGGAGAAGGAACGGGCCCAGGTGACCCTGCACGCCATCGGCGACGCGGTGATCACCACCGACACCCAGGGCCTGGTGGATTACCTGAACCCGGTGGCCGAACACCTCACCGGCTGGCGCAATCACCTGGCCCGCGGCCGTTCCCTGGCGGAGGTGTTTCGCACCTTCCACGAGGGCAGCGGCGATCCCGTCCCCCATCCGCTCATCCATGCGGTTCCCGATGCCACCGCCTCCAGCCTGCACCAGGGGGTGGTGCTGGTTTCCCGCGATGGCCGTGAGTTTGCGGTCGAGGAGGTCTCCGCGCCCATCCGCGACCGCGACGGCCACGTGATCGGCGCGGCCCTGGTGTTCCGGGACGTCACCCAGGCCCGCGAGATGGCGCGCAAGCTCTCCTGGGCCGCCACCCATGACAGCCTCACGGGCCTGGTCAACCGCGCCGAGTTCGAGCGCCGCCTGGATCTCTTGGTCACCACCGCCCGCCAGGAAGGGCGCGGCCATGCGGTGCTGTTCATGGACCTGGACCAGTTCAAGCTGGTCAACGACACCTGCGGCCACGCCGCGGGCGACGAACTGCTGCGCCAGCTCACCCGCCGCCTGCAGGGACAACTGCGGGACAACGATACCCTGGCACGATTGGGCGGGGACGAGTTCGGCGTGCTGCTCGAGGGCTGCCCCATGGAGCGTGCCGGGCAGATCGCTGAGACCCTGCGCGCCACGGTCGCCGAGTTCCGCTTCCAGTGGCAGGAGAAGATCTACACCGTGGGGGTGTGCATCGGCGTGGCGCCCATCGATGAGCATATCAAGAGCGTGGCCAGCCTGATGAGCGACGCGGATGCCGCCTGCTACCTGGCCAAGGAACAGGGCCGCAACCGCATCCACATCATCCAGCACGGCGACCAGGCCCTGAGCCGGCGCCAGGGAGAGATGAGCTGGGTGCAGCGCATCAACGAGGCCCTGGAGCGGGATCGCTTCTGCCTCTATCACCAGCACATCGTGCCGGTGTCCGGGAACGAGCCCCCCCACACGGAGGTGCTGGTGCGCATGCTGGATGAGGACGGCGCCATCATCGCGCCCATGGCCTTCATCCCCGCGGCGGAACGCTACGGCCTGATGCCGGCCATCGATCGCTGGGTCATCGCGCGGGTCCTGAACCACCTGCGCATCCCGGGTCCGCGCCCGCACGGGCTCTACGCCATCAATCTCTCGGGTCAGTCCCTGTGCGACAACCAGATGCTGGACTTCATCCTCGACATGCTGGCGCGCACCGGGGTGGAGCCCGGCCGGGTCTGCTTCGAGATCACCGAGACCACCGCCATCGCCAACCTCACCCAGGCCGAGCGTTTCATGTCGGCACTGAGAAACCTGGGCTGCCGGTTCGCCCTGGACGACTTCGGGACCGGCATGTCCTCCTTCGGCTACCTGAAACAGCTCAAGGTGGACTTTCTCAAGATCGACGGCAGCTTCGTGCGCGACATGAACGAGGACCCCATCAACCGGGCCATGGTGGAAAGCATCAACCACATCGGCCACATCATGGGCATCCAGACCATCGCGGAATGCGTGGCCCACGAGGCGGTGATGGATCACCTCAAGGCCATCGGCGTGAACTACGGCCAGGGCTTCGGCCTGCACATGCCCGCGCCCCTGGAACCCGCGGCCCTGCCCGGGCGCGCCGACAATGTCATTCCCCTAAGCACAAAAAAGGCCGGGGCCTGACAAGGCCCCGGCCTTCCTCACTGCACCCTTTAGCCCGCATATCTCACCGGGATCGCGGGAGCAGGCGAAGGATTCGTGTCTGTAGACGCCGCTCTGGAGCGAAACCCATAGCAATAGCTATGGGTTGAGTGAAGAGCAAGCCTACGGGCGCGAAGACGAGCCTGAACCGCGATAGGACTCCGGCGGGAACAGACTGTCATGCTGAGATTGCCGACGATTTCAGAGTATTCCACTCGCGTTTCAGCCTGTTACGCGTCCGCCGGTGTCCGACCGGTGAGATATGCGGGTTAGCCCTTTGCCGGCATCAGCTTCGCCCGGGCGGCGCGGATGCGCGCGCGCACCTGCGCCGGCGCCGTGCCGCCGTGCACGTTGCGGGCGGCCACGGAGCCTTCCAGGGTCAGCACCTCGAACACGTCCTGCTCGATGGTCTTTGAGAACTTGCGCAGCTCATCCAGGCTCATCTCGGCGAGATCTTTTCCGGTCTCCACACCGTGGCGCACGGCGCGGCCGACCACCTCGTGGGCGTCGCGAAACGGCATGCCGCGACGTACCAGGTAGTCGGCCAGGTCCGTGGCGGTGGCAAAGCCTCGGCTCGCGGCGGCGCGCATGACCTCGGCGCGCACCTGGATGTGGGGCACCATGTCGGCGAAGGCGCGCAGGCTGCCGGCCAGGGTGTCCACGGTGTCGAACAGGGGTTCCTTGTCCTCCTGGTTGTCCTTGTTGTAGGCCAGCGGCTGGCCCTTCATCAGGGTGAGCAGGGCGATCAGGTTGCCGTTGGCCCGGCCGGTCTTGCCGCGCACCAGCTCGGGCACGTCCGGGTTCTTCTTCTGGGGCATGATCGAGGAGCCGGTGCAGAAGCGGTCCGGCAGGTCGACGAAGCCGAACTGGGCGCTGGCCCAGAGGATCAGTTCCTCGGAGAAGCGCGACAGGTGGGTCATGATCAGCGCGCCGGCGGCGCAGAACTCGATGGCGAAGTCCCGGTCGCTGACCGCATCCAGGGAGTTGTCGGTGACCGCATCGAAACCCAGCAGTTCGGCGGTGTAGTGGCGGTCAAGCGGGTAGGGGGTGCCGGCCAGGGCGGCGGCGCCCAGGGGCAGCACGTTGACCCGCTTGCGGCAGTCGGCCAGGCGGCCATGGTCGCGCTCCAGCATCTCGTACCAGGCCATCATGTGATGCCCGAAGGTCACCGGCTGGGCGGTCTGCAGGTGTGTGAAGCCGGGCATGATGGTCTGGGCCTCACGCTCGGCGAGATCCACCAGCCCGCCCTGCAGGCGACGGATCTCCTGCATCAGGGCGTCGATGGCCTCGCGCAGGTAGAGACGGATGTCGGTCGCCACCTGGTCGTTGCGCGAACGGCCGGTGTGCAGCTTCTTGCCCACGTCGCCGATGCGCTCGATGAGCCGCGCCTCCACGTTCATGTGCACGTCTTCCAGCTCCACGGACCAGGCGAAGTCGCCGCGCTCGATGTCGGCCAGGATGGCATCCAGCCCGTCGTGGATCTTGTCGCATTCCTCCTCGGTCAGCACACCCACCCGCGCGAGCATGCGCGCATGGGCCTTGGAGCCCTGGATGTCGTGACGGTAGAGGCGCTGGTCAAAACTCACGGAGGCGGTGAAGGCCTCGACGAAGGCATCGGTGGGCTCGGAAAAGCGACCGCCCCAGAGCTTGTCGCCGGAATGCTGGGTACTCATGGATGATCCTCGCTGGTCTGAACCCAACATTATACCTACTCCCCTAGGAGCCTGTCGGACTTAGGTGCCCGTAGCGAGCCGAGTGGGAACAACCTAAGTCCGAGAGGCTCCTAAACTCCCGCGCCGGCAAGAACACCGACACTTCCCAAGCGTCCCCGCGCGCTTCACACTAGCCGGCGGGGAGGATACCGATGACCGAGGAAAAACAGTCGGCCCAGGGGACAGGCAACGGTGCGGACGCGGGTGCGTTCCTGCCCAACTTCTGCTCCAGCCACACCCTGTTCCTGGTGGTGCTCATCGCCCAGCTGCTGGCCTTCATCCTGGCGCTGGCCCGGGGACCCGCGCCGGAGGGCTTCTGGGTGGCGCTCGCGTTCACCTCGCTGTTCGTGCAGTGGGTGGCGCTCGGTACCGTGCTGGTGCTGTGCCTGGCCCGTCGCAGCCTGCTCAGCCTGCCGCCCCTGCAGGCCGCCGGCGCCGCCTGGCTGATCGTGCTGGTGGTGACGGTGATCTTCTCCCTGCTGGCGCTGTGGACCGGCAGCTACCTGGGCCTGAAACCCCACATGCCGGTCACCGATCACCTGGGCTTCCTGGGCCGTACGGTCTCCATCAGCGCCATCGTCAGCGCCGTGGCCCTGCGCTATCTGTACGTGCAGCACCAGTGGAAGCAGAACGTGGAGGCCGAGGCCCGCTCCCGCATCCAGGCCCTGCAGGCGCGCATTCGCCCCCATTTCCTGTTCAACAGCATGAACACCATCGCGAGCCTCACCCGCTCTCGCCCCGATGCCGCGGAGATGGCGGTGGAGGACCTGGCCGACCTGTTCCGCGCCACCCTGACCGACAAGGACACCCTGACCCTGGGCGAGGAACTGGAGCTTGCGCGCCGCTACGTGCGCATCGAGGCCCTGCGCCTGGGCGAGCGCCTGAACGTCCACTGGCAACTGGACGAGGCCCTGCCCATGGACTATCCCATGCCAGGGCTGGTGCTCCAGCCGCTGGTGGAGAACGCCATCTACCACGGCATCGAGCCCCTCACCGAGGGCGGCGAGATCACCATCGGCTTGAGTCTTTCCGACAAGAACCTGAAGATTGAGGTGGTCAACCCGCTGGCACCGCCCCGCAACCGGCGCAAACCGGGCAACCGCATCGCCCAGGACAACATCCGCCAGCGCCTGGACCTGGCCTTCCGCGGCCAGGCACTGATGGAAGTGATCGAAGAGACCGACCGTTACCGGGTCATCCTGGTCCTGCCAAGGAGGAATGTTGATGAAAGTACTGGTCGTCGATGACGAGGCCCCGGCCCGGGAGCGTCTCGTCTCCCTGCTGGAATCCCTCAGCCAATACGAGGTCTGCGGCACCGCCGCCAACGGCGTGCAGGCCGTGCGCCTGGCCCAGGAGACCCAGCCGGACATCGTGCTCATGGACATCCGCATGCCCGGCATGGACGGCCTCGAGGCGGCGCGCCACATCTCCCAGATGGACACGCCGCCTGCCGTCATCTTCGTCACCGCCTACGAGGAACACGCCATCGAGGCCTTCGAGACCCACGCCGTGGGCTACCTGCTCAAGCCCGTACGCGGCGAGCGGCTCAAGGCGGCCCTGGAGGCGGCCGGCCGGCCCAACAAGGCGCAGATGGGTGCGCTGGGCGGTTCCGTGGGTCAATCCAGCCGCAGCCACATCTGCGCCCGGGTGCGCGGCAACCTGGAACTGATCCCGGTGGAGGACATCCACTTTTTCCAGGCGGACCAGAAATACGTCACCGTGCGCCACACGGGCGGCGAGGTGCTCATCGAGGAGCCGCTGAAGTCACTGGAAGAGGAGTTCGCCGACAGCTTCCTGCGCATCCACCGCAACGCCCTGGTGGCTAAGCACAGCTTCGGCGGCATGGAGAAGAACGCACAGGGGTGTTTCGAGGTGGTGCTCAAGGGCACCGGGGAGCGCCTGGAGGTGAGCCGTCGTCACGTGGCAGAAGTACGCAAGTTCCTCAAGTCCCTGTAGGCGACCAGGCGGCGGGGGCCCGGTCGAGATCTGGATATGAACGCAGAGAGCGCAGAGCTTTTGATCAAAATCCCCTTTGCGATCTCTGCGTCTTTGCGCTCTCTGCGTTGATCAAGCGGCCTTGGAAGAACAGCGGGCTCAGCGTGCCGCTACCACCTCGGGCTGGCCGCGCTCGGCCATGGCCTGTTCGGCCTCATCGATGGCCCGGTCCAGGTAGCCGCCGTAGAAATCCACGGTCTTCAGACCCACCACCGGGCGGGACAGCAGTTCGCCCTCGGGGCTCAGCACCACAACCGTGGGGGCCATGCGGGCGCCGTAGCGGGCGGCCAGTTCATGGGTGCGGATCTCCTGGCCGTCGAAATCGATCACCGTTCTGCGATCCATGGACAGCTTGCGGATCAGCACCCGGTCCTCGTAGGCGCCGCTGCGGATCATGGGCTTGAGGAACTCCTCCTCCGCCACCCGGCAGTAGGGGCAGGCATGCAGGGCGAATTCCACCAGGATGGGCAGGCCATGGGCCGCCTCCTCGCGCAGGTCGGTGATCTCGCGCAGCAGTTCGCCCTCGGCGTCCCGGCTGCCCGACTGGGCCCAGGTCACCACGCCCAGCAGGGCGGCGAAGACGATCAGTGCGCGGAACAGGTTCTTCATCAGTCAATCCCGTGGTCAGGCATAAATGGATATAATCGCCTATTTGCCTCATAGGACGCCATGGGGCAGCCTTTAGTTCAATCCGTACCCCAACCTGGACTCCGACCCTCATGCCCCTGGACACCCTTCGCATCGCCACCCGCAAGAGCCCGCTGGCCGTCTGGCAGGCGGAACACGTCGCCGCCCTGGTGAAGGCCCGTCACCCCGGGGTGCGGGTCGAGCTGGTGGGCATGACCACCCAGGGTGACCGCATCCTGGACACCCCGCTCGCGAAGGTGGGCGGCAAGGGCCTGTTCGTGAAGGAGCTGGAGACCGGCCTGCTGGAGGGTCGCGCCGATATCGCCGTGCACTCCATGAAGGACGTGCCCATGGAACTGCCCGAAGGCCTGTGCCTGCCGGTGATCCTGGACCGGGAGGATCCCCGGGACGCGTTCGTGTCCAACACCTTCAAGAGCCTGGACGAGCTGCCCCGGGACGCCCGGGTGGGCACCTCCAGCCTGCGCCGCCAGTGCCAGCTGCGCCACGACCATCCCCATTTCCAGATCCTGGACCTGCGCGGCAACGTCAACACCCGCCTGGCGAAGCTCGACGCCGGCGAGTTCGACGCCATCATCCTGGCCGCCGCGGGCCTCAAGCGCCTGGGTTTCGAGGTGCGCATCGCCTCGGAGATCACCCCGGAGCAGAGCCTGCCCGCCATCGGCCAGGGGGCCATCGGCATCGAGTGCCGGGAGAACGACCCGGAGGTCATGGCCCTGATCGGCAGTCTGGACGACCCGGACACCCACGTGCGCGTGGCCGCCGAGCGGGCCATGAACGCACGCCTCAACGGCGGCTGCCAGGTGCCCATCGCCGGCTACGCGGAACTGACCGATGCCGACACCCTGCGCCTGCGCGGCCTGGTGGGCGAACCGGACGGCAGCCTGATCCTGCGCGCCGAGCTGTCCGGCCCCCGCGCCGAGGCCGAGGCCCTGGGCCGGGCCGTGGCGGATCTCCTGCTCCACGAGGGCGCCGGCCCGATCCTGGCCGAACTGGGCCTGGGCCCGGACGCGGACCGGTCATGAGCCAGCCCCAGCAGCAGGCCGTGATCGGGCCGCTCAAGGGTGCCGGCGTGCTGGTGACCCGCCCGGCCCACCAGGCCGAGGTCTTCTGCCGCATGATCGAGCAGGCCGGAGGCGTGCCCCTGCGCTTCCCGGTGCTGGAGATCCTGGAGCCCCGGGACAGCGGCCGGCTGGACGCCCTGATCGACCGACTGGACGCGTTCGACATCGCCATCTTCATCAGCCCCAACGCCGTGTCCATGGCCGTGAACCGCATCCATGCCCGACGCCCCTGGCCGGAGCATCTGCGCATTGGCGCCGTGGGCCAGAAGTCCGCCCAGGAACTGGCCCGGGCCGGACATCCGGCCCACATCTGTCCGCCCCGGCGTTTCGACAGCGAGGCCCTGCTGGAAGAACCCGAATTGCAGGACGTGGCCGGCAAGCGCATTGTGATCTTTCGCGGCGACGGCGGACGCGAACTGCTGGGGGATACGCTAAAAGAACGGGGAGCGGTGGTGGAATATGCCGAAGCCTACCGGCGCGGCCGCCCCGATGCGGACACGGGCAAACTCATGATCCACTGGTCCCGGGGCGAACTGCACCTGGTGACCAGCACCAGCAGCGAGGGCCTGCGCAACCTGTTCGACATGGTGGGCAAGCTGGGCCGCATGTGGCTGCGCAAGACGCCGCTGCTGGTGGGCGCGCCGCGCATGGTGGAGACGGCACGGGAACTGGGCTTCAACGGCGACCCCTGGGTGGCCGAGGACCCCAGCGATGAATCGATGATGCAGGCAGTGTTGCAATGGGCACAGGCCCGGGAGCCGCAGCATGAGCAATGACAAGGACAAGGGCGCAGGCGCCGAGGACAAGGCCGAGGTCACCGCCACCGGCAGCGAGACCGCCACGACCGAATCCTCCACCGCCAGGCCGGGCACGTCCCCGGCCGCCGAGTCCAGGCCCGGCCGCAAGGGCGGCGCCAGGAAGGGCGAACCCAAGCCCGAGCGCACCGCCTCCGCTGCAGCCAGTGGCAAGGAAGAACCCACTGTGAGCAAGACCACCCCCACGCCGGCGAAATCCGCCGACACTGCGGCCCGCGCCTCGTCCCCCGCCCGCGGCCAGTCCGCCGCCCTGCTGATCGCCACCCTGGCCTTCCTGCTGTCCCTGGGCGTGGGCGCCGCCCTGTTCTACCTCTGGCAACAGGGCGAGGACGTGCGCACGGACCAGGCCCGCCAGCTGGAACGCCTCACCGCCGAGCTGCAGGCCCGGGATGAGCGCCTGGCCCGGCTCGATGCGGGGCTGGGGCGCGAGACCGCCGGCCGCGAGGAACTGTCCACGCGCATCGACACCCGCCTCGGCACGGTGGAGCAGGGCCTGACCCGGCTGCAGGATCGCACCACCCGCCAGGAACGGGGCTGGCAGCTCATGGAGGTCAAGCACCTGCAGCGCATGGCCGCCCATCGCCTGCGCCTGATGGACGACCCGGACGGCGCCCGGCGCGCCCTGGCGGCCGCCGACGAGATCCTGGCCGAGCTGGGCGATCCGCGCCTGCTGCCGGTGCGCGAGGCCATCGCCGCCGAGGTCCAGGCCCTGGAGGACATGGCCCGCCCGGACATCCCCGGCATCGCCCTGCGCCTGGAGCGCCTGGCCTCGGAGCTTCGCCCGATCCCGCTCAAGGGACAGGTGCCCCAGGACGTCGGCCTCGGTGCCGAGGACCGGGGCCTGATCGCCGGCGATGGCGCCGACGCGGAGGCCCCCTGGTGGGTGCAGGCCTACAGCGAGATCCGCGCCGCCCTGGCCGAACACATCTCCATCCGGCGCCATGCGGAGCCCATCCGTGGCCTGCCCGATGCGGAGGTGGAACTGTTTCTGCGCCAGCTCCTGACCCTGCGCCTGGAGGCCGCGCGCATCGCCGTGCTGCGTCGCGACGACGCCGAATTCCAGCGCCACCTGGACGGGGCCACCGCCCTGCTGGACGAGCATTTCGACGCCGCGGCAGGTGCCGGCCTGCGGGAGCGCCTGCAGGCCCTCAAAGGGGTGACCCTGCGCCCCGAGCCGCCGGACATCAGCGGCTCCTTCACCCTGCTGGACGAGCTGGAAGGATAAGCCCCCATGCTGCGCCTGCTGTTCATCCTGCTCATCGCCCTGCTGGCCACGGCCGCGGTGACCCACTTCTTCCTCACCGAGCCGGGCTACGCCCTGCTGGCCTACGGCAACCTGAGCGTGGAGACCTCGCTGGCGGTCTTCCTGGTGGCGCTGGTGCTGCTGTTCTTCGGCCTGTACCTGCTGCTGCGCCTGCTCACCCGTCTCTGGGGCCTGCCCGGCGGGGTGCGTGATCTGCGCCGACGCCATCAGGCCGAGGCCGCCCGGCGCGGTCTCAACCAGGGCCTCATCGAGATGGCCGAGGGCCGCTGGGAACGGGCCGAGAAGCTCCTGGTGCGCTCCGCGCGCCGTTCCCAGACCCCGCTGATCCACTGGCTGAGCGCCGCCCGCGCCGCCCAGATGCTGGGCGCCTACACCCGCCGGGATCACTACCTGGCCGAGGCCAGCCGCTGCGAGTCCGGCTCCGACGTGGCCGTGGAGCTGACCCAGGCGGAGCTGCAGATCGCCCACGGCCAGCATGAACAGGCCCTGGCCACCCTCAACCACCTGAACGAGCTGGTGCCCCGGCACCGCTACCTGCTCAAGCTGCGCGCCCGGCTGCACGAACGACTCAACGACTGTGCCGCCCTGTTCGAGCTGCTGCCGGAACTGCGCCGCGCCAAGGTCCTCCCGGAGACGGACCTGGCGGATATGGAAAACCGCGCCACCCGGGAGCTGCTCGCCAAGGCCGCCGACGCCGACGCCGTGCGCCGCCTCTGGGAGCGGCTGCCCCGGGATGCCCGCCACCGGCCGCGGCTGGTGGAGGCCCACGCCCGCGCCCTGATCCGTCTCAAGGAGATCAACCAGGCCGAGCACCTGCTGCGCAGCGCGCTCAAGTCCGGCTGGGACGAGGGCCTGGTGCATCTCTACGGCACCCTGCCGGTGGAAGACCCTGCCCGGGCCCTGGAGACCGCCGAGGGCTGGTCGAAGCAGCACGGCCGGGACGCCGCCCTGCTGCTGACCCTGGGCCGCCTGGCCCGACGGGCGAAGCTCTGGGGCAAGGCCCGGGCCTACCTGGAGGCCAGCACCGGCCTGCGCCCGCGCCCCGAGACCTACCGGGAACTGGCGGAACTGCTGGAAGAGATGGGCGAGAACGAGCGTGCCCAGGCCTGCTATCGGGATGGCCTGCGCCTGGCCGAATAAAGGCAGTGGCAAGTCTCAAGTGGCAAGTTAAACCGTCGAGGTTTATCCCTTGCCACTAGCCACTTGAGACTAGCCACTGACTTTCTCACCGTACTCGAAGGAATCGAAATACAGCTGCTCCTCCGGCAGGCCGGCAGCCGCGAACGCGGCCCGGGCGGCCTGGATCATGGGCGGCGGGCCGCTCATGTAGACGTCGAAGCCGGCGAGATCCGGATACTGGCGCAACAGGGCCTCGTGCACGTAGCCGGTCTCGCCCGTCCAGGCATCCTCGGCCTGGGGTTCGGAGAGCACCGGGGTGTAGCGGAAATGCTCGTGGGCCTCGGCCCACTGCCGGGGCAGTTCATCCAGGTACAGGTCCCGCTTCGCGCGCACGCCCCAGAACAGGTGCAGGGGGCGTTTCACGCCGATCTCGAAGGCGTGCTCCAGGATGGCCTTGAGCGGGCCGAAACCGGTGCCGCCGCCCATCAGCAGGACAGGGCGCTCCGAGTCCTCCCTCAGGAAGAAGCTGCCCAGGGGGCCCTCGATACGCATCAGGGCCTTTTCCTTCATCTCGCCGAACACCTGGTCGGTGAACACGCCGCCGGGCACGTGGCGCACGTGCAGTTCCAGGAATTCGTCCCGGTGCGGGGCGTTGGCCAGGGAGAAGCTGCGCCGGCGGCCGTCCTTGAGCAGCACGTCGATGTACTGACCCGCCAGGAACTGCAGGCGCTCGGTGGCCGGCAGCTTGAGCTGCATCTCCATGACGTCGTGGTTCAGCCGGTTGAGCTTCACCACCCGGCAGGGCAGGGTCTTGATGACGATGTCCCGGGCGGCGCCGATCTCGCGCACCTCGATCTCCAGGTCGCTCATGGCGATGGCCTGGCAGAACAGGGCCTTGCCCTCGGCCTCGTCCTTCTCGCTGAGCGCCGGCGGGCGCTTCGGGCCGTGATCCACCTCGCCGGAGAGCACCTTGCCCAGGCAGGATCCGCAGGCCCCGTTGCGACAACCGTAGGGCAGGGCGAAGCCCTGGCGCAGGGCCGCCTCGAGGATGGTCTCGTCGTCCTCGGCCTCGAACACGTGACCGCTGGGCCGGATGGTGATCTCAAAGCTCATGGGGGGTTCCTTGATGCGCCCGGCCGGGCGGCCGGGGAGTGTAGAATCAAAGCCCGCTATTCTCGCCCATCTGCGCAAGGGGAAAAACCTTGGAACCAGTAGTGATCATCGGCTGTGGCGACGTGGGCCTGCGCGCCGCCCGGCAACTCATGGCCCGCGGCCGCGAGGTCCTGGCGGTGGTGCGCAGCGCCGAGCGCGCCGAACGCCTGGCGGCCGAGGGCATCCCGGTGCACCGTGCCGACCTGGACATCCCGGAACAGGCCGCCGGCATCCCCCTGGCGGGCCGGCCGGTGATCTACCTGGCCCAGCCCCCGGAGCCGGGCATCAGCGACCCGCGCATGGGCGGCTTTCTTGCCGCCTGCGCGGCGCAGCCCCCGGCGCGCATCGTCTACGTGAGCACCACGGGCGTGTACGGCGACCAGCGGGGCGCCGAGGTCACCGAGGACACACCCACCCGGCCCCAGACCGACCGGGCCCGCCGGCGCATGGACGCCGAGAACCAGCTGCGCGCCTTCATGGCCGCGCACGGCACGCCGGTGGTGATCCTGCGGGTGCCGGGCATCTACGGCCCCGGCCGCCTGCCCCTGGAGCGCATCCGCAACCGTACCCCGGTGATCTGCCCCGAAGAGGCGCCACCCGGCAACCGCATCCATGCCGAGGACCTGGCCAGCCTGTGCATCGCCGCCCTGGAGCGGGGCGAACCGGGCGACGTGTTCAACGTGGGCGACGGTCAGCACGCCTCCATGACCGACTTCATCTACACCGTGGCCGACCTGGCGGGGCTGGAACGCCCCCCCTGCGTGCCGCTCTCCGAGGCGGACAAACACATCTCGCCCGCCATGATGTCCTTCATCCGCGAATCCAGGATCATCAAGGCGGAAAAGGGCCTCCAGGCCCTGGGCGTCCAGTTGCGCTACCCCAACATCGAGTCCGGCATCCGCGACGCCCTGCGCCAGGAGCCTGACCGGTAGGTCGGCCTTCAGGCCGACAGCAGCGGCCTCGATACGCATCGGTCGTCGGGCTTGAAGACCGACCCACGCCTCTGCTGTTTCTTGCCTCTAGCCACTTGCCTCTTGTCTCTGCCCACAAAAAAGCCCCGCCCCTCAAAGGAGGGGCGGGGCTTTTTTGTGCGGCTTACATGCGTTCTTCAGCCATCTGCTGGACCCGCTGCATCATGGCCGGGTCGGACTGCAGGGCCATGGCCACCTGGTTGTACTCCTCCACGTTCAGGCCCTTGTCCTCCACGGCGCTGATCATCTCCTCCTGGGCCTCCTGCTGCATGGCCTGGGCCTCGGCCTCGTTCTCCACCCCCTGCAGGCGCTCGGAGAAATCCTGGCGGATCTCCTGCACGGCCACGAAGGCGTCCACGAAGCGGTCCAGGGTCTGGGGATCGATCTGCGCGCCCTGCTGCTCCATGCCGGCCGGGGGCTGGGCGCCGTAGCTCGGGTCACCCTGCTGGGGCTGGCCCTGGGCATGGGCGGCGGCGGAGAAGCCGAAGGCGGCGGCGAGGGCAATGGCGAGGGGAAGCTTGCGGAATGTCATGGGCATGGATCCTCCGGATCGTTGCTGTGAATGTTCCCCGTATACGTTGCAGACACCATGCCATCCCTTTCCCGAGCCACGGCATCCCGTACAACTTCATGTTTATCAATGCTTTCTCGCCTGGGTCTCTGGCGGGCAGCTTGGCCCGAAAACCGTGTCATCCTGACACATGGGTCAGCCTGGACCGTGTCAGTCTTCCCCCAGACGCCGGTAGAGGGTGCGCCGTCCGATACCCAGCAGCCTGGCCGCCTGGCGCTTGTTGCCACCCACCCGCTCCAGCACGTGGCGGATGTAGCGCTCCTCCACCTGGGCCAGGGTGGGCAGGGACTCGGCATCCCCCCACAGGGCCTCTGCCCCCGCTGAACGCGCGGCATCTTCAAGCACGCGTTCGGGCAGGTCTGCCTCGGTGATCTCCTCGCCCCGGCAGAAGGTGACCGCCCGTTCCAGGATGCTCGCCAGTTCGCGCACGTTGCCCGGGTAGGGGTAGCGGCGCAGGGCGCGCAGGGCCTCGGGGGTGATGCCGCGGATGGCCCGGTCCTGGGCGGCGGCGGCCCGGCGCAGGAAGGCCAGGGACAGGCGCTCCACGTCCTCGCCCCGCGCCCGCAGCGGCGGGACCGCGAGATGGAAGGTCTCCAGGCGATAGAACAGGTCCTCGCGGAAATCGCCGTCCCGGATCAGGGATGCCAGGTCCCGGTGAGTGGCGGCCAGGATGCGCACGTCCGCGGGCTGCTCCCGATTGCTGCCCACCGGGCGCACCCGTCCGTCCTGGAGCAGGCGCAGCAGCTTGGCCTGCATGGTCACGGGCATCTCGCCGATCTCGTCCAGCAGCAGGCTGCCGCCGTGCGCCTCGGCGAACAGGCCCTTGCGGGCGCCGGTGGCACCGCTGAAGGCGCCGGCCACGTGGCCGAACAGCTCCGACTCCAGTAGCTCCATGGGGATGCCGGCGCAGTTGATGGCCACGAAGGGCCCTTCGGCGCGCTCGCTTTCGGCGTGCACCGCCCGGGCCACCAGCTCCTTGCCGGTGCCGGACTCGCCGGTGATCAGCACCGGTCCCGGGGCCCGGGCGATGCGCCGGATGGCCTCGCACAGTTCCAGCATGGGCGGGCTCGATCCGATCAGGCCGTGGAAATCGCCGCCGTTCAGCAGCGCCCGGTAACGGGATACCTCCGCCTGCAGGGCACGGTGGCGCAACACCCGCCCCACCGCCAGCACCAGGTGCTCCAGGTCCACGGGCTTGGTGAGGAAGTCGTCCGCCCCTTCCCGCAGGGCCTGCACCGCCTGGGGGATGGTGCCGAAGGCGGTGATGATGATGAAGCCCGGGGCGGCGGCCATGCGCCGGCAACGGGCCAGCAACTCCAGGCCGCTCGCCCCGGGCAGGCGCAGGTCGCTCAGCACCAGGTCCAAGCTCTCCGCATCCAGCTGCGCCAGGGCGGCCTCTGCATCGGCCACGGCGGTGACCTGGTGACCGGCGTCCGTCAGCTCGTCGCGCAGCAGGCCACGGTGGCCGGTGTCATCCTCCACCACCAGGATGCGTGCCTTCGCCTCAGTCATGGCCGGCCTCCCGGGGCAGGCTGAGGGTGAAGCGGGCACCGCCCAGGGGGCTTCGGTCCACGACCAGCGTGCCGCCGTGGTCACTCACCGCCCCGTGGGCCACGGACAGGCCCAGGCCCGTACCCTCGCCCACCGCCTTGGTGGTGAAAAAGGGCTCGAACAGCCGCGCACGCACCGACGGATCGATGCCCGGTCCGTCGTCTTCCACCACCACCCGGGCCTGCCGGTCATCATGGGACCAGGCGACGCGTACCCGGGAACGGGCCGCCTGAACGGCGTTGCGCAGCAGGTTGCCCAGGGCCTGCTCCAGGCGCGACCGGTCCAGGGGCAGGGGCGGCATCTCGCCACCCTCCTGCACCTCCACCGCCACCCGGCATCCCCCCCGGGTCACACGCCGCGCCTCGGCGCGCACCAGTTCCGGCAGGGATTCCGGGCGCCGGCGCAGGGGATTGCGCCGACCGAAGTCCATCAGCTGGCGCACGATGCCGCCCATGCGTGCCACCTCGGCGCGGATCTCGCCCAGGTCTCTCTTGAGGGGGTCGTCGTCCATCAGCCGGCGCAGACCGCGCTGCGCCTTGCCGTCGATCACCCCCAGGGGCGAGCCCAGCTCGTGGGCCACGCCGGCGGCCAGCTGGCCGATGGCGGCGAGCTTCTCCGATTCCCGCAGCCGCGCCTCCAGGGCCCGCTGTTCGTCCTGCTGCCGAGCCAGGGCCGCCTCGGAACGCTCGGTGCTGTCCAGCATGGCGTTCATGGCCTTGGCGAGACCGCGCAGTTCCTGGGGCCCGGCGGGTGCCACCCGGCAGCGCCGTTCACCGGCGGCCACCCGGGCCATGGCCTTGACCATCTGGTCCACGTGCCGGCCCACGGCGCGCTGGTGGCCCAGCACGACCACCCCCAGGAACAGCAGGGTAAGCGCCGCCAGCAGGGCCAGGGCCTGGCCGCGCAACTGTGCCAGGTCTTCCCGGAAGTCCGCCCCGTGGCGGGTCACCTGGAGCAGGCCGTTGATGCGCCCGCCGGCATCGGTGAGCGGCAGGAAGAAGGAATACACCGGGCCGCCGGGCTGTTCCTGGTAGAGCCCCTGGCTGCCGCCGATGGTCAGGTCCCGGGCCTGCTGGCGAATGGCCATGGAGGGGCTGCGCGGACCGCTGGCGGCCACCAGCTCGCCGGCGGCGTCATAGACATAGGCACCGTAGACCTGGTCGATGCGAAAGGCGGAATCCAGGGACTGCTGCACGCTGCCCCGCCGGTCCCGTTCCAGGGCATGGCTGAGGGGCAGCTGGATGGCCCGGGCCACCAGCTCGATGTCCTGTTGCATGCGCGCCTCCAGGCGCGCCTCCACGGCGCGCAGCCCGGAGGCGCCCACCAGCAGCATCACCCCCAGCAGGGGCAGCAGCACGAAGGCGAGCAGGGCGGTGCGAAGACTGACGGGAGAAACAGAAGGCAGACCCATGAGAAGCGGTCCCCTGGAATGCATGGGTGTGCCATTTTAACACATTGCTGTGCGGGCTTCGGTGGTCAAGCAGCTAACGCAAAGGGCGCAGAGACGCAGAGTCCGCAAAGTGTTTTAGCTTCAAAAGCTTTTCTTTGCGGACTCTGCGTCTCTGCGCCCTTTGCGTTGGAATCACGATTCAGCTTCCCGCCACCGGGATCAGCCACAGCAGCAGGGCGTAGCGGGCCGCCTTGCCGATGGCGATGGCCAGGGCGCAGAGCCAGAAGTTCACCCGCAGCCAGCCGGCGGCGAGGCACAGGGGGTCACCGATGACCGGCAGCCAGGACAGCAGCAGCACCGGCCAGCCGAAGCGGCGCACCCGCTCGAGGGCCTTTTCCTGCTCCGCCCTGACCAGGCGCCGGGCCGGGTAACGGGTGGCGATCCAGCGGCCCAGCCACCAGTTGGTCAGGCCGCCCAGGGTGTTGCCCAGGGTCGCCACCCACAGCAGGTTCCAGGGATCGAAGCCGCTCAGACGCGAGGCGGCCAGCACCCCTTCCGAGGAACCCGGCAGCAGGGTGCTGGAGACGAAGGCGCTGGCGAACAGCACCCACAGGGCGTTGTCCTCGTTCCACCAGTGCTCGGGCCGCCACCAGTCGCCCACCGGGCCGTGCGCCTCAGAACCGCCCGCCGTCGAGCATCAGCAGGGTGCAGTCGTGCACCCAGGCGATGCCGGCCCCGTCCAGGGCGTCTTCCAGCTCGGCGGACTCGGTGCCCGGGTTGAGGATCACCCGCTGCGGCGCCAGGGCCAGGATGGCGTCGATCTCCTGCACGCTTCTGGCCGGTCCCAGGTACAGGGTGAGCGTGTGCACCGGCTCGTCCACCTCGTCGAGCCGCTGGCGCACCGGCCAGCCGCCGATCTCCCCGGGACGCGGACCCACCGGGATGACCCGGTGGCCATGGCGGGTCAGCGTCAGGATGGCCTTGTGGGCGAAGCGTTCCGGCTTGGGGCTCGCGCCCAGCACCAGCACGGTTCGGGACTCGTTGCCCATGGAAACTCCTGGTTCAGAAGGGCCAGTCGGCCCGGTCGGGGCGACGCCAGGCGATGTCCACCGCCTGCCAGTCACCGCCGCGGGTCTCGCGCAGGCTGACATCGAAGCGGTGCAGGTCGGCGCGCAGCAGGCCGATGTCCTGTTCCGGGAAGGGCCGCCCGGCCATCGCCACGTACACGGTCACCGTGGCCAGGCCCGGTTCGGGGAAACCGATCTCGCCCACCCGGGTGAGCAGGTGCACCGACTGGTGACGCAGGAACAGCACCCGCAGGATGTTCACCAGGTCGCCCTTCTCCCGGCCCTGGGCATCCCGGTAGTCGTCGGCGATCAGATTGCGCAAGGCGGAGAGATCCCGGGCCTCGGCGGCCTCCCGGGCCTCACTGACCAGGGCTCGGATACGCTCCTCCGGCGGCGGCAACTCCCGGCCGCAACCGGAGAGGCCCAAGACCAGCAGGAACAACAGGGGCAGAAGCGTGCGTCGGGGATGCATGGCGGGGGATTGTACGGGATCAGGCGGGGCAGTGACGGTTCACGGCGTATTCATTTCGCTTGCCATCCAGCCAGGCGAGGATCTCACCGGCCACGGCCTCCCGGTCCGGGCCGTGCAGCAGCAGGTGCGGCCAGTGGTCGCGAATACGCAGGTCCACCTGGCCCGTGGCGTGATGCCGCGCCAGGTGACAGATGGCCTCCTGGCGGATGGTGCGGTCAGGCTTGCCGTAGAGCACCAGCATGGGCACCCGCACCCGGTCCGCGCGCCGGGAGGCGGTCTCCGCCAGCCACACCAGCCCCGCATAGGTATCGGTCCGGATGCGGCGCAGTACCTTCGGGTCGTCCCGGAAACGGGCCACCGCCTCCGGCGCCAGCACCCCGTCGTAGTCCTGGTTGATGGGCACCGTGAGCCCCGGCGCGAGGCGCTCGGAGAGCCGCAGGGCACCGTCCCAGAAGGGCTTGGCGGGGATGCCCTCGCGCACCCCGGGGGCAGCGAGGATCAGGCCCGCCACCGCCGGCGCCTGCCCATCGCCCATCAGCGCCAGGGCCACGGATCCGCCCATGCTCTCGCCCAACAGGTACACGGTCAGGCCCGGTTGTTCCCGGTGGATCACCGCGACGAGATCGCGCACGTCATCGAGCATGGCCTGCTCGCCGGCCCAGTAACCCCGGTGCGGTGCATCACCGAAACCCCGCTGGTCCATGGCCACGAGGTCTATGCCGCGCGAAGCGAACCAGGGCCCCAGTTGATCGTAGGCGCCGCGGTAGTCCCGGAAGCTGTGCAGGGCGACGATCACCGCCCGGGGCGTCTCGGCCTCGAAGCGGCTCACCGGCAGCCGCGCACCGTCCCGGGTGATCAGCGCGCCGTCCTCGATCACCGGCGTCTTCACCGCCTCACCCGGCGCCACCCGCACCGGCGCGCAGGCGGCGAGCAACAACAGGACCAGGATGAAGGGAATCAATCGCACCGCTCATCTCCAGGCAATCACGGCCCTTTGCAGGGTTCTGTCTTCCAACCTCCCAATTCACCCTTCCCACTTTTCATGTCTGTCCCAGCCTGCCCAGCCGCGCCGGCTCCAGGATCTCGATCCAGTAACCGTCCGGGTCGGTGACGAAGGCCACGTCCTTGAGGGCGCCGTCCTCCGGGCGTTTCACGAACCTCACCTGGTTATCGTCCAGCCACTTCACGGCGGCATCCAGGTCCGGCACGGCGAAGCAGATGTGGCCGAAGCCCTGGGGCTCGGCGTTGCCGTCGTGGTAATGGAAGTCCGGGTCGATCTCGGTGCCGTAGTTGTGGGTCAGCTCCAGTATGCCCCGCTGGGAGAAGGTCCAGCGGGTACGCTCGCCCACGTCCTCGGGCACGGTCTCGCCCTCGTCCAGGGCGGCGAGGAAATACAGGGAGAAATCCAGTTCCGGGAAGTCCAGCTTGCGCAGCAGACGCATACCGAACACCCGGCTGTAGAATGCCAGTGAGCGCTCGGGGTCCTTCACCCGCAACATGCTGTGGTTGAGGCGAAAGCCGCGGGTCTGGGGCGCGGGGGTTTCGGTCATGCCGGGCTGATGTTCAGTCTTAAAGCTCATGGGTGACGTCTCCATTCATACTGTGTCCGTTGTTTGACAGACCCCGAATCCGGCAGCGGGTTTCATGGGCTCATGGCATACTTTCGCACCGCCAAACCCTTTGGAGCCTGATCCATGTTCAAGACCAACCAATATTTCGACGGCAAGGTGATGTCCATTGCCTTCCAGGCCGAGAACCTGCCCGCCACCGTGGGTGTGATGGCCCCGGGCGAGTATGAATTCGGCACCGCCGAACGGGAGACCATGACCGTGGTGAGCGGCGCCCTGACCGTGAAGCTCCCCGGCCAGGATGACTGGATCACCTTTGCCCAGGGCGACAGCTTCCAGGTGCAGGCCAAGGAGAAGTTCCAGCTCAAGGTGGCGGTGGATACCGCCTACCTGTGCCTGTACGGCTGATACACGATCAAACGCCAGCCCTGACCCCGGTCCGAACGGCTTGCCTGCATCGGCGATGGCGGTTCGTGCCGGGGTCGGCGTGTCCACACAGGGCCTCAGCGCACGGCCGTCAAAAAGTGCATGTGCCGTTCGTACTGATCCAGCACATCCGTGAACAGCAGGGCGCTGGCAATGGTCGCCGTCTGTAGCGCACTCAGGCCGCCCGCCACCAGCAGCACCGCCGCGATGACGCCTTCCACTTCCCGGATGCTGCGACCCCTGGAGACGCACGCGATGAACATGCCCACGAAGGGCAACCATGCGAGGACCAGGTTCAGCTCCGAGATTCGCCGGATGCCACCATCCAGACCCACCACCACCGAGAGCGTGGCCACCGCCGTGATGGCCGCGATGAGGATCACCTGAACCGAGATGTTGTTGGGCATGCCGAACAGGTATTCAAGTCCCGAGTTCACCTGCATCACGCCGGCGGGGACAGATAATGCATGATGGGTTCCGCCACGCCGAAGAACATGAGGCCGATGCCCATGCCCGCGGAGAACAGCATGGCAAACCAGGAACCGTAGCTGTAATCCGGTTCACTGTGGTCGGGACCCAGCTTGATGCGCCCGAAATCGGTCAGCGCCATGACCACCACGAACACCAGGAAATAACGCCACGGACAGGATGTAGAACCAGCCCGCGGAATGGGTCACCCATTCGTGGATACTTGTGAACAACCACGCCGCAGACTCGGTGAACACCACCGCATACAAGACGAACGCCAGGGCGAGGATCGCCGAGGCATAGAACACCGGTGGGTTGATGCGTGCGCGGGGCTGCGGATCAGCCTGCTTTGCATCGCTCATGTCACGTGTCCTTAGTCAGGGTTTCGTTGCATTGTTGCGGGGATGGGACCTACGCGGGCATTGCACAAGGCGACTGAAAATCTCGGGGGGCTCGACACCGTGAAGTGTTTTTTCGATCCCTTTTTCTCACTTCAGGCACGCCGGTGACGTTGCAGTCATGGCGCCTGGCCGTGTTTTCCATTGACGAGTTTTTAGCGGTTTTCCTCAACGTGTTATAGACTCCTGTTGACCACGCCCTCAACGGCGTTGAAAAAACATCTTCACTCACACGTCTGGAGTCCTACATGGCCGTCAAAAAGAAAGCCCGCAAGAAGCCCCAGAGGAACGTCGCCCCCGGTACCGTTTTCGGCCGCGCCATTGAACGCGCCGGCAAGGACGTAGCTCGCGCCGAGGCGAAGATCGCCTCTGCCAACAGCAAACACGCCAAGGTGGCCGAGCGTGTCGAGAAGGCCAAGGCCCGCGTCGCCGCCACCAGCGGCAAGGCCAAGGAAGCCGCCCGCAATGCCGTCGCCAAGGCCAATGACGAGATGCGCAAGGCCAAGGAGGCCGTCAAGGGCGCGATCGCCGAACACAAGCAGGCCAGCAACTGGATGTCCCAGCTCATGGCGCGCGCCACGCGCCTGGAAAAGGCCGCCGAGCGCGAACTGGGCAAGATGGAAACCGCTCTGGCGAAGAAGCTGCGCGCCGCTGCGCGTCCCAAGCGTCGCCGCGTGAAGAAGAAGGCCCCGACCCAGAACGCGGGCTGACAGGGAAACGGGGTATGGTCGGGACCCTACCCCATCCTGGAAGCGTCAACACAGGGGGTGAACGACTGCAGTTCGTTCACCCCCTGTGCGTTTTCAGGGCCTGGCCATACGGGTCAGGTCACGCGCCTCCGCGGGGCGGACCGTGCCCGCCATCAGCCGCAGGTTCACGATCAGCCGGCGGCCATGGGCCGCCCTATGCAACCGGGTCGGTCGTACCGTGATGCAAAGGCCGCGGACTTCCAGACAAATCGCCATAGGGCGGGCCGTGCCCGCCGTCAGCCGCCCCCACGGTCAGCCGCAAGCTTCGCGACAGGTCCCTGCTTTGCCCTGGTGCACGGGCCTGGTTAGTCGCCCCGGGCGCGCCGCACGGTGATGCTCTCGCCGCCCACGCCCCAGTTGTCCGTGTCCACCTCTTCGATCACCACCACGGTGGTGTTCGGGTTCTTGCCCAGCACGTCCACCAGCAAGCGGGTCGCACCCTCGATGAGCGCCTGCTTCTGTTCACGAGTAGCGCCCTCGCGGGTGATCTTGATGTTCACGTATGGCATGGCTCTGGCTCCGAAACAGGGGTGGGTCGAAACGCTATTTTGATTCCCACATCACGTAGGCACGGGCGGCGGCCGCGGCCTCCAGCAGTTCCACGAGGGGCAGGGCGCGGTTGCTCAGGGGCACGGGTGTCTCTTCCTCGGACTCGTCTTCCTGTTCACGGCTTGCGGCCCCGGAACGGGGCACACTCGCGGCGAGTCCCGCCTTGAGACGGGCCAGCGCCGCAGGGACCTCCTCGGCGTCGATGGCCCCGGGCACCGTACCGCTATGGCCCATGAGCCGGATCAGTGCCTCGGCGATCTCGCCGAAATAGGTGATGTCGCCATGGGCGGGTGATTTGAAGATGATCAGCATGGATGTCAGGGCTGGCTGCGCTTGCTGTTGAGCCAGCTGATGATGGGCTTCCACTGCTCACGGTCCAGGGCGGTGGCGTAGGGGGCCATCTCGTGGATGCCGATGCCGCGCTCGGCGGCACGGATGTAGTTCATGGAATCCCGCAGGTGGGTCAGGAAGGGTATCTTGAGGGTGCCCAGGAAGGCCTCCAGCTCCCAGTAGATGTTGGTCACCTCCCGCGCCCGGTTGGCCACCAGAGCGAGCTTGACCTTCTTGCCGGAGACCGGCGCGGAGTCCTTCACCTCGTGGATGAATTTCGCCACCGCGCGCATGTCGATGGGCGAGGGCAGCACCGGGATGAGCACGGTCTCGGCGCGACGCAGCAGCGCGGTCAGGTCCTTGCCGTGCACCGCCGCCGGGGAATCCATGATCATCACGTCCGCCTTGCGCACGCCCTTGAGGCCGTCACCGGCCCCATTCATGCCATGGATCCTTGGCCGCCCGGCGCCGCGCGCCTCCAGCCAGGCCAGGCTTGAACCCTGGGGGTCGAAATCGGCCAGCACCACGTCCTTGCCGGTACTGGCGTAATAGGCTGCAAGATTGGTCGCCAGCGTGGTCTTGCCTGAACCACCCTTGGCGTTGAGCACCATGATGTGACGCATGCGGATTCCCCTCTCCTGATCGTTTCGGCTTCAGACCCGATCAATGAGTGTGGACGATATAAGCGCCGTGGCAAGTCTCACGTGGTGAGTGGCAAGGAAATCAGGTGGTTTTTCCTTGCCACTTGAGACTTGCCACTGGCCACTTATAACCCCAGCGTTTCCCACATCTCGTCGACACGCCGCTTGACCGCCTCGTCCATGACGATGGGCGTGCCCCATTCGCGGGTGGTTTCACCGGGCCACTTGTTGGTGGCGTCGAAGCCGATCTTGGAACCGAGGCCGGAGACGGGGGAGGCAAAGTCCAGGTAGTCGATGGGCGTGTTCTCGATCATCACCGTGTCACGGGCGGGGTCCATGCGCGTGGTCATGGCCCAGATCACGTCCTGCCAGTCCCGGGCGTTCACGTCCGCGTCGGTGACGATCACGAACTTGGTGTACATGAACTGGCGCAGGAAGGACCAGACGCCCATCATCACCCGCTTGGCATGTCCCGGATACTGCTTGCGCATGGTCACCACGGCGAGCCGGTAGGAACATCCCTCGGGCGGCAGGTAGAAGTCCACGATCTCGGGGAACTGTTTCTGCAGGATGGGGATGAACACCTCGTTGAGGGCCACGCCCAGGATGGCCGGCTCGTCCGGCGGACGGCCGGTGTAGGTGCTGTGGTAGATGGGATCCCTGCGCGAGGTGATGCGCTCGATGGTGAACACCGGGAACTGGTCCACCTCGTTGTAGTAGCCGGTGTGGTCGCCGAAGGGCCCTTCCGGTGCGGTATCTCCCGGATGGATCACCCCCTCCAGGACGATCTCGGCGGAGGCGGGCACCAGCAGGTCCGAGCCCAGGCACTTGACCAGTTCGGTGCGTGAGCCGCGCAGCAGCCCGGCGAAGGCGTGTTCCGAGAGGCTGTCTGGCACCGGGGTCACGGCGCCCAGGATGGTGGCCGGATCGGCGCCCAGGGCCACGGCCACGGGGAAGGGCTCGCCGGGATACTTCTCACACCAGTCGCGAAAATCCAGGGCGCCGCCCCGGTGGGACAGCCAGCGCATGATCACCCGGTTGGGTCCGATCACCTGCTGGCGGTAGATGCCCATGTTCTGGCGTTCCTTGTGGGGACCCTTGGTGACCACCAGTCCCCAGGTGATCAGCGGTCCGGCATCGCCGGGCCAGCAGGTCTGCACGGGGATGCTGGAAAGATCCACGTCGGCGCCTTCCCTTACCAGATCCTGGCAGGACGCGCTGCCCACCTTCTTGGGCGCCATGTCCAGCACCTTCTTGAAGATGGGCAGGGTCTTCCAGGCCTCCTTCAGGCCCTTGGGCGGATCCGGTTCCTTGAGGAAGGCCAGCAGCTTGCCCACCTCCCGCAGGGCCTCGACGGAATCCTCGCCCATGCCCAGGGCCACGCGACGGGGCGTGCCGAACAGATTGCCCAGCACCGGCATGGTGTGTCCCTTGGGTTTTTCGAACAGCAGGGCGGGGCCGCCGGCGCGCAGGGTGCGATCGCAGATCTCGGTCATCTCGAGATGCGGGTCCACCTCCACGCCGATGCGCTTGAGTTCACCCAGGGCTTCCAGCTGGGCAATGAAGTCTCTCAGGTCTCGGTATTTCATGATGCGGCGATATTACCGCGAATGCGGCGGCTGTAGGAGAAACGACTGTAAGGCAAAGCAAACCGCGCAGGGTCCTTAGCAAGACCAAAAATTCTGGCGTCCTTTGCGCATACATTCGCCTGCCTTAGCGGTTTGCTTTTAATCACGTTAACTCACGAACTCCGCCACCACGGGTGCGTGATCGGAGGGACGTTCCAACCGCCTCGGTTCCACGTCGATGATGCAGGCGGTGCAGGTCTCGGTGAGCGCGGGGCTCGAGAGGATCAGGTCGATGCGCAGGCCCAGGTTGCGCCGGAAGCCCGCCGCACGATAGTCCCACCAGGAGAAGCTCTGCTCCGGCTGCTCGAAGCGGCGGAAGCAGTCGCTCAGGCCCAGGTCGAGGATCTTTTTCAGCGCCTCGCGCTCCGGGGTGGAGCAGAGGATCTTCTCGTGCCAGGCCTCGGGGTCGTGCACGTCCCGGTCCTCGGGGGCGATGTTGAAATCCCCCAGCACCACGAGCTTTTCGTGGCGCTTCATCTCCCCGGCGATGAAACCGGTGACCTTGCCCAGCCAGTCCAGCTTGTAGGCGTACTTCTCAGAACCCACTTCCGAGCCATTGACCACGTACAGGTTGATGACGCGCACGCCGTCCACCGTGGCGGCGAGGATGCGCCGCTGGGGATCATCCAGTCCGTCGATGTCCGTGAGCGGATCGAGCAGCTCGTGCCTGGCCAGAATGGCCACGCCGTTGTAGGTCTTCTGGCCCGAGTACACGCAGTGATAGCCGGCCTCGCGGATGGCCTCCACCGGGAAGGCGTCATCGGTGAGCTTGGTCTCCTGGAGCGCCAGCACGTCCGGCTGCTGCGCGGCCAGCCAGTCGAGCACCTGGGGCAGGCGCACCTTGAGAGAGTTGACGTTCCAGGTGGCGATTTTCATTTGATGCTCTAGAGGCAAGAGACTTCCAAAGCCGCCTTCATGCGGCTGCGCCTCTGGACTCCTCGATCAGTCCCGAATGCCTCAGCAGGGCATCAATCTTGGGCTCGCGTCCCCGGAATGCCTTGAACAGCTCGATGGCGGGCGCGGAGCCGCCCTTCTCCAGCACGTTCTCAAGGAACGCCCGGCCCACGTCGGGGCTGAACAGGCCTTCCTCCTCGAAGCGGGCGAAGGCATCTGCGGACAAGACCTCGGCCCACTTGTAGCTGTAATAGCCCGCCGCGTATCCGCCGGCGAAGATGTGCGAGAAGCCGTGCTGGAAGCGGTTGAAGGCCGGCGGTTTGACCACCGACACCTCGGCGCGCACCTGGTCGAGGATCTCCTGGATGCGCGCACCCCGTGCCGGATCGTACTCGCCGTGAATGCGCACGTCGAACAGGGAGAATTCCAGCTGGCGCACCATCTGCATGGCCGCCTGGAAATGGCGCGTGGCAATGAGCTTGTCGAACAGCGCCTGGGGCAGCGGCTTGCCCGTCTGGTAGTGGCCGGCGAACAGGTCGATGGCCTCTTTTTCCCAGCACCAGTTCTCCATGAACTGGCTGGGCAGTTCCACCGCGTCCCATTCTACGCCGTTGATCCCGGCGATGTCCGGATAGTCCACCCGGGTGAGCATGTGGTGCAGGCCGTGGCCGAACTCGTGGAACAGGGTGATCACCTCGTCATGGGTGAACAGGGCCGGCTTGTCGCCCACCGGCGGGGTGGAGTTGCAGGTCATGTAGGCGACCGGGATCTGCACCCGGTCCCCGTCCCGCACCCGGTTCATGCACTCGTCCATCCAGGCGCCGCCGCGCTTCTTGGGCCGGGCGTAGAGGTCCAGGTAGAACTGTGCGCGGGGCGTGCCGTCGGGATCACGGATCTCGTAGAAGCGCACGTCCGGATGCCACACGTCCACGCCGTCCACTTCTACGATGCTCACCTGGTAGAGGCGCTCCACCAGGCTGAACAGGCCGGGCACCACCCGGTTCACCGGGAAGTAGGGCTTGAGATCCTCCTGGGACAGGGCATAGGCATGCTGGCGCAGCTGCTCGCTGGCGTAGGCGATGTCCCAGGCCTGCAGATCATCGATCGAAAGGTGCTCGGCGGCAAAGCGGCGCAGTTCGTCGAGTTCCTGCTCTGCACGGGGCTTCGCGCGTGCCGCCAGGTCCTTGAGGAAGTGCACCACGGCCTCGGGTGATTCCGCCATCTTGGTGGCCAGCGACAATTGCGCGAAATCGCCATAGCCGAGCAACTGGGCCTGTTCATGGCGCAGGGCCATGATCTGTTCCATCAGGGCGCTGTTGTCGTACTTGCCGTCATGGGGCCCCTGGTCGGAGGCCCGGGTCACGTAGGCAGTGTAGAGCTCCTTGCGCAGCGCACGGTCCTCGGCATGGGTCATCACCGCGTAGTAGGCGGGGAAGTCCAGGGTAATCAGCCAGCCTTCCTGATCGGCGTGCCGGGAGGCCTGGGCCAGCATGTCCAGGGCGGAATCGGGCAGTCCGGCCAGGGCCGCACGGTCCAGCACCGGTTTCTTCCAGGCGTGGGTGCTGTCCAGGATGTTCTCCTCGAAACGGGACTGGAGATTGGACAGTTCCTGGGCAATGGCCTTGTAGCGGGCCTTCTTGTCTTCCGGCAGATCCACGCCGCTCAGATGGAAGTCACGCAGGGCATCGCGCACCACCTTGCGCTGGGCCTCGTCCAGATCCCCGGCGCCGGGACCCTCGCTCAGGGACTTGTAGGCCGCGTAGAGCGCCGCGTTCTGGCCGATCTCGGTGCCGTAATCGGAGAGCTTGGGCAGGCAGGCGTTGTAGGCGGCGCGCAGCTCCTCGCTGTTGACCACCGAGTTCATGTGCCGAACCGGCGACCAGGCCCTGTTGAGCCGGTCCTCCAGCAGGGACAGGGGATGCACCAGGTTCTGCCAGGTAAAGCCACTGTCCCGATCCAGCAGTTTCGCAATGGCGGCGCGGTTCTCGGCCAGCAGGCGATCGATGGCCGGCTCCACGTGTTCGGGTCTGATCTGGCTGAAGGCCGGCAGGCCTTCCTGCTTGAGCAAGGGGTTTTCCATGGCGGGTCTTGGGGTCTCGATCAGTCAGATGTTTGCGACCCTCACTTTATCACGCGGCTCTTCACGGCCGTAATGTCCCTGCTCCCTGGACTGATATGCGCGCAGCGATGGAATAAGGCTGGGCTTGGATGCATCTTATATTTTCTGCATCAACAACAAGATAGTGATTTTCCTCACATATTTCCCAGAAATGTGACGATCAGCGGCTGTTTGCTACCGTCTGGACAGGGACACATTGTCAACAGCCAAGACAAATACTTTAAATAGAGACATAAATCACAATAAAAGCGCGAACTGCGCCACACTACCAAAGGGTGATGAACATGATGCGCAAAATCGTTCTTGCAGGCCTGCTGGGCCTGACTGCCAACCTGGCCTACGCCGAAACCACCCTGTCCTGGGCCGGTTGCGGTATTTCCCGTCATGCCTTCATGGAAGAACTGGCGGTCGCCTTCAAGGAACAAACCGGCATCACCATCGATCTGGTCGGCGGTGGAGCCTCGCGCGGCATTCGCGAAACCGTCTCCATGGGTGCCGACATGGGCGGTACCTGCCGCCTGCCCCTGGATGGCCATGAGGCCGAGGTCGGCGCGCACCTGGAGCCGGTGGCGTGGGATGCCCTGGTGGTGATGGCCCACAAGGACGTGCCGGTGGATAACATCACCCTGGAGCAGCTGCGTGACATGTTCCTGGGCCGGCTGACCAACTGGAGTCAGCTGGGCGGTCCTGACCAGCCCATGCTGGTCTATGCCCGCCAGGGTAAGACCTCCGGCGTTGGCTTTGCCAAGCGCCGCCTGATCTATGCCAACATGGATCAGGAATTCACCGCCACCCAGTTCTTCGCTTCCAGCGGTCCCCTGGAGCGCGCCATCGAGGCAACGCCCTGGTCCGTGGGCGTGACCGGTATCAGCTCGGCCCAGCGCCGTGACGTGAAGATCCTCAAGCTCGATGGTCTGGAACCCAGCTACGACAACATCCGCACCGGCGCCTACACCCTGTACCGCCCGCTGTACGTGGTCTCCAACCCGGACAACCCCAAGAATGCCGAGGTGCAGCAGTTCGTGCGCTTCGTGGGAACCCGTCAGGGTCGCGACGTGATCCGCGCCAACGGCTGCGTGCCCTACACCGACGCCCTGGCCCTGATCATGAAGCAGCTTGACCAGGAACGCCGCGCCCGCGACATGGGTCTGTACAACTGATCGGCTGAATCTCTCCAGCCCACAAAAAAGCCCGGGATCAACCCGGGCTTTTTTGTGTCCGCACGCCGGACGCTTGGAAGTAAAACCCTTTAAAATCAGATATCTATGTTGGAGGCTGTGAGGGCATTGGCCTCGATGAACTCGCGTCTCGGCTCCACCTGATCACCCATCAGGGTGGTGAACACCTCGTCTGCGCGCACCGCATCCTCGATCTTCACCTGCAGCAGGCGACGGGTCTCGGCATTCATGGTGGTCTCCCAGAGCTGTTCCGGGTTCATCTCGCCCAGACCCTTATAGCGCTGCACGTTCAGGCCCCGGCGGGCCTCGCCCAGCAGCCAGTCCATCACCTGGCGGAAGTTGCTCACCGGCTGACGGCGCTCGCCACGGTGCACGGCGGCACCCTGGTCCAGGAGACCGTCCAGGCGCTCTGCCAGATCCCGGATGGCCCGGTATTCCGGGGAGGCGAAGAAATCCCGTCCGAAGCGCTCCACCTGCTCTGCGCCATGGATCAGGCGGGTGACGCGCACCTCGGTGCCGCCTTCGCCATCAGGCACCGCATCCACGGTGTAGCGGGCGGCCCCGGCGGCATCGCTGCGCAGGCCCTCCACCAGCCCGTCGAACCAGGCACGGATTGCCTGGGGGTCCTCGATCCGGGCGGGATCCATGGGGGTGGAGAAGATCATGCGTTCCAGCAGATCCCGGTCATGGCGGCGGGACAGGCGCTCCACGGCCCCCATGACGCCGATGTAGCGGCGCGCCAGGTCCTCCAGGGCCTCGCCGCTCACCGGCGGGGCCTCGGGATGGATCATCAGCCGGGCGTCCTCCAGGGCCATCTGCAGCAACAGGTTGTTGAGCTCCAGCTCGTCCTTGACGTACTGCTCCTGCTTGCCCTTCTTCACCTTGTACAGCGGCGGCTGGGCGATGTAGACATGACCGCGCTCGATCAGCACCGGCATCTGGCGGTAGAAGAAGGTCAGCAGCAGGGTCCGGATGTGGGAGCCGTCCACGTCCGCATCGGTCATGATGATGATGCGGTGGTAACGCAGCTTGTCAGCGTTGAATTCATCCTTGCCGATGCCACAACCCAGGGCGGTGATCAGGGTACCCACCTCCGCCGAGGACAGCATCTTGTCGAAACGGGCCTTTTCCACATTCAGGATCTTGCCCTTCAGGGGCAGGATGGCCTGGGTGCGACGGTCGCGACCCTGCTTGGCTGAACCGCCGGCGGAATCACCCTCCACCAGGAACAGTTCGGACAGGGCGGGATCCTTTTCCTGACAGTCCGCCAGCTTGCCGGGCAGGCCGGCCACGTCCAGGGCACCCTTGCGCCGGGTCATCTCCCGGGCACGGCGGGCCGCATCCCGGGCGCGCGCGGCATCGATGATCTTGGCGGTGATGACCTTGGCATCACCCGGGTTCTCCAGCAGGAAGCTCTGCAGGTGGTCGTAGAGCACCCCTTCCACCACGGCCTTGACCTCGGAGGACACCAGTTTGTCCTTGGTCTGGGACGAGAACTTGGGGTCGGGCACCTTCACCGACAGGACCGCGGTCAGGCCTTCCCGTGCATCATCACCGGTGGTGGCCACCTTCTGCTTCTTCAAAATGCCCTCGGCCTCCATGTACTGGTTCAGGCCACGGGTCAGGGCGGCGCGGAAACCCGCCATGTGCGTGCCACCGTCCCGCTGGGGGATGTTGTTGGTGAAGCAGAAGATGTTCTCCTGGTAGGAGTCGTTCCACTGCAGGGCCACTTCCACGGTGATGTCGTCCCGGTCCGCCACGCAGTAGATCACGTTCTGGTGCAGGGGGGTCTTGTTGCGGTTCAGATGCTCCACGAAGGCACGGATTCCGCCCTGGTACTCGAACACATCCTCCTTGCCGCTGCGCTCGTCGCTCAGCTGGATGCGCACACCCGAGTTCAGGAAGGACAGCTCCCGCAGGCGCTTGGACAGGATGTCGTAGTGGAATTCGGTGTCCGAGAAGATCTCGGTGCTGGGTCTGAAATGCACCCGGGTGCCGGTCAGTTCCGTGTCACCCACCTCCGCCAGGGGGGCATCGGGCACACCCAGGCGATAGACCTGGCGATGCACGCGGCTGTTGCGGAAGATGGTCAGTTCCAGCCATTCGGACAGGGCATTCACCACCGACACACCCACACCGTGCAGACCGCCGGAGACCTTGTAGGAATTGTCGTCGAACTTGCCGCCCGCATGCAGCACCGTCATGATGACTTCCGCGGCGGACCGACCTTCTTCCGGGTGGATATCCACCGGGATGCCCCGGCCATCATCCTGCACGCTCACGGAGCCGTCGGAATGGATGATCACCTGGATCTTGTTGCAGTAGCCGGCCAGGGCCTCGTCGATGGCATTGTCCACCACCTCGAACACCATGTGGTGCAGGCCGGTGCCGTCATCCGTGTCACCGATGTACATGCCGGGGCGCTTGCGGACGGCGTCCAGCCCCTTGAGCACCTTGATGTTGGATGAGTCGTAAGTCTTGGCCTGCTGCGGATCAGTCATACCTTGTCCTCTGGTAACACAGTCGCCCATTATACCACCGACCGCTCTTCAATCCCCGACCCGAAGGGTTCCATGTTCCACGTGAAACATCTGCCAGGAATCCCAGCCTGACAGGGGAACCTGATCCGACTCGATGGCCGTGACGAAAACCTGCGACCCCAGACCCTGCAGGCAGTTCATCAACCAGCCCCGGTGTCTTGCATCCAGTTCCGCCGGCAGGTCATCCACCAGGACTACCGGTGGAAATCCCAGTGTTTCCATCAGCCAGAGGGATTGGGCCATCTTGAGCATCAGCACCACGGATTTCTGCTGACCGCGGGACGCAACCTGTGCCACAGGCCGTCCATCGAGGCGGCACAGCAGTTCTGCACGATGGGGGCCGACCTGGGTGAATCCTGCCGAGCGGTCCCGTTGTACGGAGTGAGCAAGCGACTCCGACAAAGACTCTTCTGGATTCCAGCCCCTGCGGTACTCGAGGGCGAGACCAGAAGTCTCAGGCAGTTCCTGCTTGAGGGAATCAAGGTAGGGAAGGAGTGTCTGCAGGTGCGTGGCACGCGCCAGATCCAGTGCGCTGCCCGCCTCACCCAGGGCCGTGTCCCAGGCCGACAGCAGCCTGGCTGGGGACCGGTCCCGGAGCGCGGCATTACGCTGGCACAGCAGGTGACGGTAACGGCGCCAGTGGTCGTGGTAGGCCGGATCAGTGTGGAAGCAGCCCCAGTCCAGGAAGGCACGGCGGTAACCGGGTCCGCCGCTGACCAGCAGATGACTTTCCGGGTGCATGACCTGGAGCGGGAGCAGGCGGGCCAGATCCGCGAGGCTGCGGACGTTCTCGCCACGGATACGAGCTGTCGTGGAGTCCCTGGTTTTACGGATGCCCACCGGCCAGGGTTCGCCGCCGCCAGTAGATTGGATGCGGGCGACCACTTCGACGGCATCGCAATCGGGCGCGAGAAGGGGAGACAACTGCCGGGTACGGAAGGAATGGCCGGTGGAGAGGAGATGGATGGCTTCCAGCAGGCTGGTCTTGCCGGCGCCGTTAACACCATGGACGAGATTGAGCCCGGACACGGGATCCATGCGCACGTGACGCAGGATCCGCAGGCCTCGGACTTCCAGCCGGTTGAGGATCATGGGTGTCCGGGCAGGCGGCCCGGATCAGCGATCAAAGGCGCATGGGCATGACCACGTAAAGCGCATCCGTGGCGCCCGGGTCACGCATCAACACGCTGGAGTTGGCATCCTTGAAGGTGGCCTCGATCACGTCACCCTCCACCGTGTTGAGCACATCCAGCAGGTAGGTGACATTGAAGCCGATCTCCATGGCGGTACCGGTGTACTGGGCCTCGATCTCGTCCTCGGCCTCTTCCTGCTCCGGGTTGTGCGCCTGGATGCGCAGCAGTCCGTCACCCAGCACCAGGCGGATGCCGCGGTATTTCTCGTTGGACAGGATCGAGGCGCGGGCCAGTGCCTTGCGCAATGCTTCCCGCTCGACCTTCATGACCTGGTCGCCATCCTTGGGGATCACCCGGTCGTAGTCGGGAAAGCGGCCATCGATGAGCTTGGAGGTGAAGCGCAGCCGCGGCAGGGTGGCGCGGATATGGTTCGCACCGATCTGCAGGCGCACCGGTTCATCACTGTCCTCCAGCAGGCGCAGCAGTTCCTGTACGCCCTTACGCGGAATGATGACTTGCTGGGAGGAGGCGGTGTCCACCGTGGTGTTGAGCTCACACAGGGCCAGGCGATGGCCGTCAGTGGCCACGGTGCGGATCACGTTCTGACCCACCTCCAGCATCAGCCCGTTGAGGTAGTAACGCACGTCCTGATTGGCCATGGCGAAACTGGTGCGCAGGATCAGGTGACGCAGTTCCCGTTCCGTGAGGGTGAGTTCCTTGCTGCTGGAGATCTCGTCCAGGGCAGGGAAGTCAGCGGCGGGCAGGGCACTCAGGGTAAAGCGCGCACGACCGGAGGTGATCAGTACGCGGTCTCCTTCCGCCTGTATCTCCAGGCTTGCCTCGTCGGGCAACGCCCTGCAGATGTCCAGCAATTTCCTGGCGGGTACCGTGGCCTCGCCGGGGCTGGCACTGACCTCAGAGGCCTCGGCCACCAGCTCCACTTCCAGGTCCGTACCGGTGACGCTCAAACGATCCTCATCCGCCTTGATCAGCACGTTGGCAAGAATGGGCATGGTCTGACGGCGCTCCACCGCCCCGATGACCTGCTGCAGGGGCTTGAGCAGGTCTTCTCGCTGGATGCTGAATCTCATGGCTGGGTCCCGAATAGTTATTAAGTGTTTATAGGATGATGATAGTAATAAGCACGCCTGATTGACAGGTATAAGTCATTTTATTCTATTAATATCAAAGCCTTGAAATGTCTCTGCCTGTGGGCTTCAGGTGTTTATCCTGCTCAACAGCCTGTGTATGGATTGTGGATAAGTCAGCACAGGGGCGCTACCCCCGGGTTCCACACAACTTGTCCACAGGTTTATGCCCGATCACCTTACACCCTGCATGCTCAGCTGCTCAGGGTACGCAGCAGGTTCACATAGTCCTCGTTGATGCGCGGATCCGTTTCCCGCAGCTCCACCACCTTGCGGCAGGCATGCAGCACCGTGGTGTGGTCCCGGCCTCCGAAGGCATCGCCGATCTCCGGCAGGCTGTGATTGGTCAGCTCCTTGGCCAGTGCCATAGCCAGCTGGCGTGGCCGGGTAATGGAGCGGCTGCGCCGGGTGGAGTGCAGGTCCGAGACCCGGATCTTGTAGTACTCCGCCACGGTCTTCTGGATGTTGTCGATGGTGATCAGCTTGTCCTGCAGCGCCAGCAGGTCCCGCAGGGCCTCCTTGGCGAAGTCCAGGGTGATGGGTCGGCCGGTGAAGTGGGCATTGGCCACCACCCGGCGCAGGGCGCCCTCCAGTTCGCGGATGTTGGAGCGGATGCGCTTGGCCATGAAGAAGGCCACCTCGCTGGGCAGCTCCGTGTTGGCCTGCTCCGCCTTGCGCTGCAGGATCGCCACCCGGGTCTCCAGTTCCGGCGGCTCAATGGCCACCGTGAGCCCCCAGCCGAAACGGGACTTGAGCCGCTCCTCCAGACCGTCCACCTCCTTGGGGTATCGGTCGCAGGTCAGGATCACCTGCTGCTGGCTTTCCAGGAGCGCATTGAAGGTGTGGAAGAACTCTTCCTGGGAACGCTCCTTGCCGGCGAAGAACTGGATGTCGTCGATCAGCAGCGCGTCCACGGAACGGTAGTAGCCCTTGAACTCGTCGATGGCGTTGTGCTGCAGGGCCTTGATCATGTCGGCTACGAAGCGCTCGGAATGCAGGTAGACCACCTTGGCGCCGGGCCGATGGGCCAGGATGGCGTTGCCGATAGCATGCATCAGGTGGGTCTTGCCCAGGCCAACGCCGCCGTACAGGAACAGCGGATTGTAGGCCAGCCCCACGTTGGCGGCCACCTGCAGGCTTGCCGCGCGGGCCAGCTGGTTGGACTTGCCCTCGACGAAGTTGTCGAAGGTGAAATTGGGATTGAGGTTGTTGGTGAACTGCGCGGAGCTGGCGGCAGGCCGGTGTGAAACCGGCTGCACGTTCACCGCGGCGGTCACCGGCGCCGGGCTCGGACGCGGTTCCACGGTCGGGGCCGGCGGGCGGCCGGAACCCACCTCCAGCATCACCCGCCGCTGGGTGCCCAGGTCCGTGACCATGGCGTCGATGCGCTGGAAGAAATGGTCCCGGACCCAGTCCATGACGAAGCGGTTGGGGGCCAGCAGACGCAGGGCGTGGTCGTCCTCCACCGCCTGGAGGGGGCGAATCCAGGTGTTGAGCTGCTGTTCGGAGAGCTCGCTCTCGAGCCTCGCCACGCACTGTTGCCAAAGTGGACTGACGGCCAAGATCTGGGGTCTCCGGGGAGGATTCGTGGACTTCCGGTGAGGGCAAGAGTCTACCCCCGCGCCGAAGACTTATCCACACCCCCGAGTAGCCCTGAAAGCCGCATCATCATTGACATGCGACCGGCGACTGGTTACTTT